>NZ_PIBL01000001.1:0-1327429 GCF_002806645.1 Klebsiella sp. H-Nf2 | reverse complement strand
TACGCATTGACTATGTTTAGACAATCTGCTTCACCACTCCCAGAAGAAGTTGATGGTGACTATGAAAAATATGGTGTTGGTCCGCAGTATGTATTTCGTTGTGTCGTTAATAAATAATGTGTGATGCTATATCTTATTTTAAAAAATCGGTGGCGTTCAACATATAAGGTTTTTTATAATGGATGGTAAAATCATGTACAGTAGTGAAATTATTTCATCGTCATCAACGATGATTGTCGACGGAAAAAAGTGGTGCTCATTAAAAATCTGAAAGAAGAGATGTTAAGGTTTGAAGATGAAGCCAAAACTGACTGGCTGTTTCCTAATCCTATGCCGTTTGGTCTGGAACGAGTTATGACTCAGCAGTGAGTGCGGGCTTATCTAGGATTTCCGATGGTTTATGTTGAAGCAAAAATTGTTATGACTGCTTATAGGGGGGGAAGAGATATATACCTTACCTGTTCCTCATCAAAATAGTTCTGTCGGATTTACCTATAACAAGGATTTATTTGCAGAAACCGTGATTTTTAATCCACTGAAGCGAGCAAAGGGGATTCATATTGCGCTGGAGAAAAAGCGACTTGGTGGCAAATGAATATTGATATCGAACACTTGTGAAGCAATTAGGTAAACCTTATCAGGATATTTATGAACAAGGTTTAATTCCCTACAAAACAAAACCAACGATTACTGTTAGTGATGATATTTCCAGGCTGGATATGAGGCGAGAAGGAATATTTTCATCTTTTATCAATAACCAGAAAAAATCTTGAGGAAGTAACTTTGCGGTTAGAAGATGAAAAAAAAACGGCTTGGTTATTTCCTAATCCGCTGCCATTTAGTCTTGCACCAGTAATGACGCAGCGATGGATGCGCGAACGCTTTGGATTTCCCATAGGTTATGGCGAACGCAAAACGATAGAGAGCTATAGTCGTCGTATTAGCGAGGTATACCCACTGTTGCCACCTAATCAGAAAATGTCTGTTTTATTTGCTTATAATTCTGATTATTTTGTTGTTAGTGTATTTTTTATTGTATAGAGCATGCAATAGAAATTAAGGCGGATCTCGCGAGTATAAGGTCGTCTGGCAATTGGCGTTCGAAGTGAAAAGTTATTAATGTAGGGGATATCACCTGGGGAAGAAGTATATATTAAGTAAAGAGAGGTGTGCAGATATTCCAGATATTATTTTATGTTTATTATTCTTTGTTTGATAGGAGTAGCCGGTTTTTGTCTGTTATTAAATGTTATTGCCTCACTCTTTAGGTTGAAATAGATGCGATTGAGTATTCTAATTAATAACTACTGTATCGCTGATATATAAAAGGAAATTCAATGTCCAAAGATTTTGTATTACTCGGCGATAAAACCACGCACGGCGGTGCTGTTATTTCCGCATCCTCCACCATGATTGTAAATGGAAAGCCTGTAGCGCTGGTGGGGGATAAAGTCAGCTGCCCGATTCCGGGACATGGCACTAATGCCATTATTGAGGGAGCGCCGGAATGGTCTTCCGATGGTAAAGCCATCGTGGTCGATGGCTGCAAATGTCAGTGCGGTTGCCAGGTGATTTCCGGCGCGCCGGAATGCGCGATAGGATAAAAAATGGGCTGGGTACGAACAAAAGCATTGACCATGGAGCAGCCATCGGCTCCTTCACTGACCCGATGGCTGTTTGCCGGTGTACTGATGGCGATTATCGGTGTCCTGCTCTTTATCCTCCATGCTTCCGGCACCGTAAAAATTCTCTCAGTGATAAATATCTGGTGGGTATCCCTGATGCCTGCAGGATGCTGGTTGCTGATTTTTTGTCTGCGTTGCTACCTGTGGGACAGGGATCTGAAAGCGCATCAGTTCTTGCTGAAAGAGGCGGAATACGGACAGCAGAGGTGGGAAGACTGGGCCGGGCGCTGGCTGGCCGTTCTGGGCAGTGCAGTGCTGTTGCCGGATCATTTTTCTGCGGCGCATTGGGGGAGTGAGCGGCCTCAGCAATACGGACTTACCCGCAGGATTAATTACCTTCCGGTAGAAGAGCCCGTGCAGTTGAGTGCGATGCATGCGCTGCTGACCAGTATAGAAGAGCGCGTGCAGTGCCTGCCGGAAGAGCTACCGCTGTATGTCACCCTGATCACGGATAATCCCTCGCCTGAGCTGACCAGCAGTTTCAGTAATCTCTGGAAAGAACACATTCCTGGCCGCGCCGTGCCTGATGATATTACCGTTACCGGCTCATTCTCACTGTCGGAAGTGGAGGAGCGCCTGAAGCAGCCTGTACTGACGGTCAATTTACTCCTGGTCATCCAGCTCAACGGTGGTACAGCATACTCCGACGGGCTGGCCGTGCTGCTGCTGACCAGCGATGATGTGGCGCAAAAATACCATCTGCCGCACTCATCACGGCTGTTACGTCCTATGCCCTTAGATATGACGAACTTTGAAGACGATATCACCCTGTTTCTGGAAACCCAGACTGTCGCCTGTCAGACGCCCTCCGTTATCGGGGATGCAAAAAAATGGACGGAAAGAAGCGCCGCGCTTATCACGCAGGGCGGCAAAATGCATACCCCATGGAAAGCTGAAGATATCGCGCTGCTGGAAAAATGGTGCGGTATTCCGGGACCCGCAGCGCCCTGGCTCCTGGCCGCCCTGGCAGCCGATCTGGTCAGCCTCCGTAAACAGCCCCTGCTGGCGTTATTTTCCAGCGAACAGGAACATTTTATCAGTACCATCACCCCAGGGAGTGAAGATGAATATACCGGGTAATGGCCTGGGCCGGTTTGGCCTGGCCGGGCTTACGTTGGCCGGGATGGCTGCAATATGGTGGGGGATCACCCGCTATGGCGGCATGCTGAATATCAATACGCGGGGCGAGCAGGTACTGGCGTTTGTCCTGGTCTGTCTGGCGTTGGTATTTGTTTTTTACCTTCCTGCAATGTCCCGCCGTGTGAAGGAGAGTTTATATCGCCGGCAGTCGCAGCAGGCCAGCGTCTTACCCGGCGAAGAAGGGCGCGTGGCGCTGACACCTCCCCATCATATTACGGTGGGGGAAATTCGCCAGACTCTACGCTATCAGTATGGACGCGCCTGGTCCCGCAAAGTCCGTATTCTGCTGATAATTGGCTCAGTCAGAGACGTAGAACAACTGACCCCAAAGCTCACGCAGGAACTCTGGCAGGAAGATCAGGGTACATTATTGCTGTGGGGTGGAGACCCTGGGGCAGCGGTAGATAACGCCTGGTTCACAGCGCTGCGTAAACTGCGTTATCGCCCGGCTGATGGTATGGTGTGGGTAACATCGGGCTTTGACGGCGTTTTGACAACGATGAACAGAACGAAGCCCAGGCTCACGCCAGATGAAATGGACAGTGTGTCTCACTCTCTAAAGCTACGCTACGAAGCTCTTGGCTGGAAACTACCCCTATACGTCTGGTCGCTGTATGAGGGGGGCAACGAAAAAAATGGACGTATCACTCAGCCTGTAGGCTGCCTGTTACCTGCAGGTAGTACGCCGCAAATAGTTGCCGAACAGTTCACTGCCCTGGCGCCGTTACTGATAGAGCAGGGCATCCAGCAGATATGCGGGCAACCACAGCACAATTTTTTACTCGCGCTGGCCGATCAGTTGACCCGTAAACCGGAAACGGTGACGGAGCCGTTATCGGTACTGCTTAATCCTTACCGCCCGCAGCCGCTGGCCGGAGTGGTATTTAGTGAGGCGTCAGTAGAGGCTGGTCGCAGTGTCCGTCATCACTGGGGACGGGATAACCGCTGGGAAACGATACCAGACTCAGTGCTGTGGTTGCCAGCCGGTCTACGTCCGCGCAAACAGGGAGTCAACTGGATGCGTGGGATGAGCGTGGCAACTGCCGCCCTGATGTTACTTTGGGCCGCCACTCTGCTGGTCTCTTTTATCGCCAACCGCGAGCTGGTGGCGACCGCACAGCAGCAGGTGCAGCAGGCCTCGGCGGGAAAACAGCCGCTGGCCGTACGCCTGCATGCGCTCTCCGCGTTACAGAAAACGTTTTCTAAACTGGAATACCGCTCGCAGCACGGCGCGCCGTGGTACTTCCGCGCTGGCCTCAGTCAGAACGATGACCTGCTGGCGGCGCTGTTTCCGCGCTACGGAGAGAGGGCGCAGCCGCTGCTGCGCGATGCGGCAGCAGCGCACCTTCAGCGGCAGCTGAACGCCTTCGCACAGCTGCCGCCGGACAGCCCGCTGCGTGAGAAGATGACGAAGACCGCTTACGACCAGTTGAAACTGTACCTGATGCTGGCCCGCCCGGAGAGAATGGATGCTGCGTGGTTTGCGGGAGCGTTGATGCGCGAGTGGCCGCAGCGTTCCGGCGTGGCGGACGGCGTCTGGCAGGGAAGCGGCCCTTCGCTGCTGGCATTTTACGCCGCCAGCCTGGTGTCGCATCCGCAGTGGCGTCTGCCTGTCGATGACGGTCTGGTCAGCCAGGCGCGCACACGGTTAATTCGACAGCTGGGCCAGCGCAACAGTGAGTCCACGCTTTATCAGAAGATGCTCGCGCAGGTGGCGAATCAGTATGCCGATATGCGCCTGGCGGATATGACTGCGGACACCGATGCTTCGCGTCTGTTCAGCACTGATGAGGTGGTGCCGGGAATGTTTACCCGTCAGGCCTGGGAGCAGACCGTGCAGCCGGCCATTGAGAAAGTGGTCGCGGAGCGCCGCGATGAAATGGACTGGGTGCTGAGCGACACGAAGCAACCTGCCGCGCAATCGACGTCGCCGGAAGCCTTGCGAGCCCGGCTGGCGGAGCGTTATTTCGCTGATTTCAGCGGCGCCTGGCTGGATTTTCTCAACAGCTTACGCTGGCAGCGCGCGGCGACCCTCTCCGATGCCATCGACCAGCTGACCCTGATGGCCGATGTGCGCCAGTCGCCGCTGGTGGCGCTGATGAACACCCTGAGCGTGCAGGGGCGAACCGGCCAGACCGGGGAAGCCATCGCCGATTCGCTGGTCAAATCGGCCAGGCAGCTGTTCAACCGTGACAACCCGCCCGCCATCGATCAACAGTCCGGCGCGCGCGGTCCTCTGGATGCCACCTTCGGGCCCGTACTTGCGCTACTGGACAATCGCGACGGCGGGACGCCCACCAGCCGTCTTAGCCTGCAGACCTTCCTGACCCGCGTCACCCAGGTGCGTCTGCGCCTGCAGCAGGTCACCAACGCCACCGACCCGCAGGCGATGACCCGCCTGCTTGCGCAGACGGTGTTCCAGGGCAAGGCTGTGGATTTAACCGAAACGCGCGACTATGGCAGCCTGGTGGCGGCGGGACTGGGCCAGCAGTGGAGTGGTTTTGGACAGACGCTGTTTGTTCGCCCGATGGAGCAGGCCTGGCAGCAGGTGCTGGCTCCGGCGGCGGAAAGTCTCAACGCCCAGTGGCGCAGCGCGGTGGTGGAAGACTGGAATAGCGCTTTTGGCGGCCGCTACCCCTTTAAAAATACCAGCAGTGAAGTCTCTCTGCCGCTGCTGGCAAAATATCTCAATAGCGAGACCGGGCGCATCGCCCGCTTTCTGCAGACCCGGCTGAACGGCGTACTGCATAAAGAGGGGAGCCGCTGGATGGCGGACAGTATCAATGCCCAGGGGCTGATGTTTAACCCGGCCTTTCTGCAGGCGATGAATACCCTGAGCCATCTCTCCGACGTCGCGTTCGCCAACGGCGAAGCGGGTTTGCATTTTGCGCTTCGCCCCGGCACCGCGGATGGCGTGATGCAGACGGAGCTGGTCATTGACAGTCAGAAACTTGTCTATATGAACCAGATGCCGGCCTGGCGGCGGTTCAGCTGGCCCGCCGACACCGAAGCGCCGGGTGCCAGTCTGAACTGGATCAGTACCCGGGCGGGCACCCGCCAGTATGGCGATTTCCCGGGCGCCTGGGGCTGGATCCGCCTGCTGGATAAGGCGGTGGTCAGCGCTTATCCCGGAACGAGCAGCAGCTGGAGCCTGAGCTGGAAAGCGCCGGATGGTCTGTTGCTGAACTACACCCTGCGTACCGAGGCGGGGGAAGGACCGCTGGCGCTTTTGGCCCTGCGAAACTTTACGCTACCGGAGACGATATTCAGCGTGCGCGCGCCTGCTGAGCGTGTTCCGCTGACCGACGATATACCCGGCGAAGAGGGATACTGAAACCGCCTCCCTCACTGATTCGCGTTGACCTGCGACGCCGGGCCTCCTCTGCTCATGGCCGCCCGGCGGCCAACTAATCTGACCGCGCAGCCATGCTGCGTGTCTCCCTGTAGACGAATAAGGGAATATTCATAATGGACGATTTAACCCTGCGATATTTTGACGCTGAAATGCGCTACCTGCGCGAGGCTGCAAAAGCGTTCGCGCAGGCTCACCCCGATCGGGCGGCGATGCTGGATCTCGATAAAGCCGGCACGCCGGACCCTTACGTTGAGCGCCTGTTTGAAGGCTTTGCCTTTTCCGTAGGTCGCTTGCGCGAAAAAATTGATGATGATCTGCCGGAGCTGACCGAGGGGCTGGTCAGCATGCTGTGGCCGCACTATCTGCGCACCATTCCGTCGCTATCGATCGTGGCGCTGACCCCAACGCTGCCGGCGATGAAGATGGTGGAAACGGTGCCCGCCGGGTTTGAGATAAGCTCCCGCCCACTGGGGCCGAAAAATACCGTGTGCCGGTACCGAACCACCCGCGATCTGACGCTTAACCCGCTGGCGTTAGAGGAGGCGGTGATGACGGCAGAGCCGGACGGACGTTCGGTCCTGCGGCTACGCTTCACCTGTAGCGAGCTGGCGGACTGGTCGCAGACCGATCTCCGCCGCCTGCCGCTGTACCTGGGGGAAGACGCCGTTACCGGCAGCGCCCTCCATCTGTGGCTGACCCTACGCCAGGCCGCGCTGTACCTGCGCCTGCCGGGTCAGACAGAGCGGGTAAGCCTCGACGGCTATTTTTCCCCGGGGGGATTCAGCGAGGAGGATCGTTTATGGCCGAAGGGGGAGAGCGCTTTCAGCGGCTATCAGTTGCTGCTCGAGTACTTCACCTTTCGCGAAAAATTTATGTTCGTGCAGCTAAATGGCCTGGAAAACATCACCCTGCCGGCGGGGATATCGCATTTCACGCTTGAGGTGGTGTTCAGCGAGGTCTGGCAAAGCGATTTACCCGTCAGCGCAAGCAGCCTGCGCCTGCACTGTGTCCCGGTGATTAACCTGTTTACCCTCGAGGCCGATCCGTTGACCATCAGCGGCCTGGAGAGCGAATACCTCCTGCGTCCGAAGCGCCTGCAGGACGGGCATACCGAAATCTATTCTGTTGACAGCGTGACCGGCTCCGGGCGCACCGGGGAGGCACGCTATGTGCCTTTCACCCGCTTTCGTCACCAGGGGGGAATGATGCGTCGCCATGCGCCGGAGCGCTACTACCACACCCGCGTCAAACGGGGCGTCACCGGCATGCACGATACCTGGCTTATCCTCGGCGGACAACAATGGGAGACCGACCGGGCGCTGGCGCGGGAAACGGTCTCCTTGCGCATCACCGGCACTAACGGCCAGCTGCCGCGCCGGGCGCTACAGAGCACGCTGCTGGATCGCTGTGAGTCGATATCAGCCACGTCGCTTACCGTGCGCAATCTCTGTAAGCCCACGTTGCCGGCCTATCCACCGTCGGAAGACCGCTATCACTGGCGGGTCATGAGCCATCTGGGCACCCGTTTTCTCAACATGATGAGCAGCGCCGAGGTGCTGCGCGGCACGCTGTCGCTCTACAACTGGCGGGAGGATGAGCTCAATAATCGCCGTCTGGACGCCATTCTGGCGGTCAGCCATCACCGAATTCAGCGTTTCGAGCAGGGCTTCTTGCTGCGCGGGCTGGATATCGAAGTGACGCTCGACGGCAGCGGATTTACCGGTGCGGGCGATGTCCACCTGTTTGGCGACATGCTCAACCACTTTTTCGCGCTGTATGCCGATATGAATCAGTTCAACCAGCTGACGCTCATTGTTCAACCTGAAGGGAAATGTATCCGGTGGAAAGAGAATCACAGTCTGCGCCTGCCCGGCTGATGGCGCAGCTCCGGCCTCAGTTGCCGTACATGAATTTTTACCGCTTCTGCCAGTTGCTGGAGAAGAACCATCCGAAGGCGCCGATCATCGGCAGCGGCTGGCTATTAGGTGATGAACCCATACGCTTTCGCCCGCATCCGGGGATGGGCTTTCCGGCTGGCGAAATCCGCGGAATGGACGATCCTGAACCGCCCCGACCGCCGGCGGTTCGCGTTGCTTTTATGGGGCTCTACGGCGTGGAATCCCCGCTGCCGACCCACTATAGCGATGACATTGCGCAACGGCGGGAAGGCGTCGAGGCGACCGAGGATTTTCTCGATATCTTTAACCATCGGCTGATCGCCCAGTATTACCGTATCTGGCGCAAATATTCCTACCCGGCAACCTTTCGGGCGGGGGGCACGGACAACACCTCGCAGTATCTGCTGGGCCTGGCGGGGCTGGGCATACCGGGATGTGCCGCCGTTGCCGCAGCGCCGCTGTCGCGATTTCTGGCGTTGCTGCCGGTGATGATGCTGCCAGGGAGATCCGGGGAAGGCATGGAGGCGCTGGTGGCGCTCCTGGCCCCGGGGACCCGGGCGACGGTGTACCACCACGATCCCTGCCGGATCCCCTTGTCGCAGCCGTTAACGATGAGCATCCGCCAGCCGGTTAGCCTGCAACATAGGCCAGTGATGGGAACTCACGCCACGGATGTGAACGGTCAGGTGTTGCTGCAGCTGGCGACGGAAAAGCCTGATGAGGTCCGCGGCTGGCTGCCTGGCGGCGAACTGTTCAGCGACCTGATGGCGCTCCTGCACGTCTGGCTCGGATCTCATCTCGACGTGCGGCTGCAGCTTTGCGTCGCCCGCCATTTACTGCCGGATGCGCAACTTTGCTGCCAGCAGGCGCGTGCCGTCCAGCTCGGGAGAACGGCTGTGCTGCAACCGCTGGATGCGCAAAAGCAGGCTGACGACAGGATCACGATTTATCTGGGGCGCTATCAGCGCGTCCGGGAAAATATCCACCGCAGGGAGAGCGATGAAGATGGCGATTACCGCAGTTAAATCCTCCGCCAGGTTGCTGGCATTCCTCATGGTTACCGTCTTAACCGGCTGCGGCCTGACGCAGACCGTAAAAGACGGCGCCGTTTCCGTGACCCAGTCCATTTTTTACCCCCAGGTGAAAACCCTGCATCTGGATCTTCGCGCCCGGGAAGGCGTCAATAACAACGCCAAAGGCGCTTCCCTGGCGACGGTGGTGCGTATTTACCAGCTTAAGGACCGGCAGGCGTTTGACAATACTGACTACCCGTCGCTGTTTGCCGGCGATGGCCAGGCGCTGCAGGCGGACCGGGTGGCGGAAAAAGATGTTCGCCTGCGTCCGGGCGAATCGGTGACCGTCGATATGCCCATGGAAACCCGCGCGCAGTTTGTGGCGGTGGCGGCCATGTTTATCGATCCAGACCTGACGCAAAACAGCTGGCGGCTGGTACTCACCCGGGACGATCTTGACCCGGCCAGGCCGCGCATTATCGAAGCCAGCCAAAACCAACTGACGCTGCAACCGCTTAAGGAGAAGTGAAAATGCCTCGTCCCTCCCTGTATGACATCCTGTACGGCAACTTCGCCGGCGGGCTTGATCTGAATACTGTCAGCGAAACGGATCAGGTCATCCTGTCGGTGCTCGATAACATGCAGCGCATCCTTAACTGTCGGGCCGGAACGCTGGCTCATCTGCCGGACTACGGCCTGCCGGATATGACCGCTATCCTCCAGGGCATGCCGGCGTCGGCGCACCAGCTGATGAGCACGTTGTCGGCGGTATTGCTGAAATACGAACCGCGCCTGCAGCGGATTGCGGTGGTGATGCTCGATCAGCATGCGCCCGGCGAACTGCGCTATGCCATTGATGCGGAGCTGAAGGATATTGGCCTGGTGCGTTACGGCACGGAGTTTATGCCTGAAGGCAGGGTGTTGATCCGCCACCTCAAACGTCAGCAGTACCTTGACGCCCGTTCCGCTCTCTAATCTCTCGCTGAAAGACATCATGATGACAACACACCACGACCGTCACTATAAAACCGGCGGCGACCCGCGCACGCTGGCTGATTTTATTGCCCTACGTGCGGAAATGAACAAGCTCAGCCACCCGGCGCGGCCGGATATTAACTGGCCGTATGCCGAGCAGCTTGCCCGCTCGCTGCTCGAGCATCACGGCGCGGATCTGCAGACTGTCGCCTGGTATACGCTGGCCCGCGCCCGGCTGGGCGGGCTGGCAGGGATCCACGAGGGACTGTCGCTAATGGAGTCGCTGCTGGCCCACCAGGGTAAAAACCTGTGGCCGCAGGCGCTCCCGGCCCGCGCAGAGATCTTCCGCACCCTGAGTAAGCGGCTGCGGCAGGTGATCCGCACTCTGAGTCTCGCCCCGGCGGATCTCGAGTCGCTTGATCAGGCTGAACGTTCGCTGCAAAGCTTCGACGCAGTGCTCCAGCGCTTTGAGATCGCGCCTGAAAACCCGCTGAGCGACCTGCGGGCGCTGTTGCACAGCACGGTAAGCCGCTTCGAGAATCTCGACCCTGCGCCAGCGCTCCCCACCGCGCCGCCGGTGGCGGTGTCTGACGCGGAACTTCCCGGCGCTCTGGTCAGCGAAGAGGATGCGGCAAAGGTTGAACCCGTGCCAGAACTAAAACGTAGACCAAAGGCTGAGCCGCTTGCGCCGCCTTTACCTGCAAAGCGGCCCGCGCCAGTGGTGGCGTCTTCTCCGGCACCCGCGCCGCGCTGGAAGCCGTTTGTCGCCGGGATGGTCACCATGCTGGCGGTGACGGGCATCGCCGTCGGTGGATGGCTGGCGTTGCGTCAGTCCGATTTACCGCCCATTTCGGTGACCCAAAATGTGATACCGGGCCTGCCGGGGGCATCTCCCCTGATGCCGGTGGATCTGCCTCAGACGCAGCGCCAGCTTGGCGAGCTCGCCCGCCTGGCGCCGGACTGGGCGGTAAGCTACGGCGACCAGCTGGTCCGGCAGGCCCTGAGTCGCTGGCCGGATCAAGCACAACCGCTGGCGCAGCAGTGGCGGCAGCAGTTGAGCGCTGCCGCATTGCCCGCGGAAAACCTCACCGGCTGGTCCGAGGGAATGCAGCAGCTGCAGCGGCTCGCCGGCCAGCTCAATGCCCTCGACGAGCAGAAGGGGAGATACCTCACGGTGAGCGAACTGAAAACCGCAGTGTTTGCCATCATGCAGTCGTTTAACCGCGCCGTTCCGCTGGAGGAGGAGCTACGCCAGCTGGTCGCGCTTCCCGTTGATCAACCCTGGCCTGCCGCCCGGGGAAGCCTCGCGGAGCTGCATCTGCAACAGCTGATCGTGGAGTATGCCCTGCTGAAGCGAAAGCAGTCGCCGCCCGCTGAGATCCCCCTACCGGTAAGCCCTCAGTGAGTGAGGCGGTGAAATAAAGTGTGCGCATGGCAACATTTTCTTTACATCATGATTGCAAGAACCGAACGCCCTTCGTAGTCTGAAAATGATTTAAATATACCATTTGTGTTTATATTGAAAATTTCATTTCGACCTCTGAGGGCATGCTATGAAGCACTGTAAAATCATCCTGTTAGTGGGGTTACTGGCCAGTTCCGCCTCGGCTTTGGCGGAGAAGATCGGCGTCTCAATGGCCTACTTCGATCAAAACTTTCTCACCATTATCCGCCAGTCCATTGAGAAAGAGGCCCGCGCCCGTCATGTCGACGTGCAGTTTGAAGACGCCCGCGGCGACACCGGACGCCAGGCCGACCAGGTGCAGAGCTTTATCGCCTCCGGCGTGGACGCGATCATCGTCGACCCGGTGGACTCCGCCAGCACCCCGCAGCTGACGAAGATGGCGCAGCAGGCCAAAATGCCGCTGGTGTATGTGAACCGGACGCCGGGGGATAAAACGTTACCGCCTGGCGTGGTGTTTGTCGGTTCGGACGAGCGGGAGTCCGGCACATTGCAGATGGAGGCGCTGGCGAAGCTGGCGAACTACAAAGGCAATGTCGCCATCATGATCGGCAATCTCACTGACGCCGGCGCGCTGCAGCGCACCAAAGACGTGGAGCAGGTGGTGGCCAAGTATCCGGCAATGAAAGTGGTGCAGAAACAGCCGGCCAACTATTCCCGCAGCGAGGGAATGGATCTGATGCAGAACTGGACAGGCAACGGGGAAGCGATTGATATTGTGGCGGCGAACAACGACGAGATGGCGATTGGCGCGGCGATGGCGCTGGAGAAGAGCCAGAAGAAGCTGTTGATCGGTGGGATCGACGCCACCCCGGACGGGCTGAAAGCCCTGGCCAGCGATAAGATCCAGGTGACGGTCTTCCAGGACGCCGTCGGTCAGGGCAAAACGGCCTTAGCGGTAGCGCTGAAGCTGATTAAAGGAGAAAAGGTCGAGTCTCATGTCTGGATCCCGTTTGAGTTAGTGACCAAAGAAAACATGCAGACCTATGTGGAAAAGAGTCATTAACGGCAAGGCGCACGTTAACGAACTTTGCTGATAAAACCGGGCTGATAATGTGACGCCCGGGCAACGAAACCGGAGGAAAAGACATGGCAACGGCAAGAAGCGGCTATACGCTGCAGGTGATAAAGGCAGGGCAGCAGGGACATGTTGAAATGAGGTGGGGGCATCTCGCGGAAGTTGATACGCGGGCGGCGGCGGCGGCCATCGTGCAGCAAATCGGGCGACCATCGTCAGCGGCGAGCCAGCAGGAGATCAGTCTGTCACTGACCAATGCCGCCAGCGGCATCTCGGTCGAGCTTCATCACCCGGCCTCCGGGGAAAGCGCCACCCCGGCTTTCATCGAGGGCGAGTTAAAGAAAATTGTGCAGATCGTTGATGGCTATGAGGCGGCTGAAGAGACCCATATTGTGGAGTAGCGTGCCGTCCGGGTAAAAAAAATCCACGCCGGAGCGTGGATTTTTATGGCGCGGTGGTGGCGAAAATGCCAGCCAGCGGGATCAGACGTTGAACAGGAAGTTCATCACATCGCCATCTTTCACGATGTAGTCTTTGCCTTCTGCACGCATTTTACCGGCTTCTTTTGCACCCTGTTCGCCTTTGTAGGTAATAAAGTCTTCATAGGCGATGGTCTGCGCGCGGATAAAACCTTTTTCGAAGTCGGTGTGGATCTTACCGGCTGCCTGCGGCGCGGTTGCCCCGACCGGGATGGTCCATGCGCGAACTTCCTTCACCCCTGCGGTGAAGTAGGTCTGCAGATTCAGCAGCTCGTAACCGGCGCGGATCACGCGGTTGAGGCCTGGCTCTTCGAGACCCAGCTCGGCCATAAACTCGTCGCGGTCAGCGTCGTCCAGCTCGGCAATATCGGACTCAACGGCGGCGCAAACGGCGACGACCACAGAACCTTCGGCGGCGGCAATTTCACGGACTTTATCGAGATAAGGGTTATTCTCGAAGCCGTCTTCATTGACGTTGGCGATATACATGGTCGGTTTCAGCGTCAGGAAGCTGAGGTATTTAATCGCCGCTTTGTCTTCGTCGGTCAGGTTTTTCAGTGAACGCAGCATGCCGGCATTTTCCAGCTGCGGCAGGCATTTTTCCAGCGCCGCCAGCTCAGCTTTAGCGTCTTTATCGCCGCCTTTAGCTTTCTTCTGCACACGGTGGATAGCGCGCTCGCAGGTGTCCAGATCGGAAAGTGCCAGCTCGGTGTTGATAACGTCGATGTCGTCAGCCGGATCCACTTTGTTGTTAACGTGGATAATGTTGTCGTTTTCAAAGCAGCGAACCACGTGACCGATGGCTTCGGTTTCACGGATGTTGGTCAGAAACTGGTTGCCAAGACCTTCACCTTTGGACGCGCCTTTCACCAGGCCCGCGATATCAACGAATTCCATCGTCGTCGGCAGGATGCGCTGCGGTTTGACGATTTCAGCCAGCTTGTCCAGACGCGGATCGGGCATCGGTACGACACCGGTGTTCGGCTCAATGGTACAGAAGGGGAAGTTGGCCGCTTCAATACCCGCTTTGGTGAGCGCATTGAACAGGGTGGATTTGCCGACGTTGGGCAAACCGACGATACCGCATTTGAATCCCATGATTTAAATCACCTTAATCTTTGGATAATCAACCTGTTATAAGCAACAGATTGCAGAAAATTGAATAGCTTTGCCTATTATACACGGTGCGCGGCAAAAATGCCGCACGACAACGGCTTATTGCGCCTTAAAGGCATGCAAACGGTTGGTGGCTTTGGTCAGCCCGTCCTTTAACCAGATTTCCGTGCAGCGCGCCGCTTCGTCTACGGCATCATCAATCAGTTTCTGCTCGCTGGCCGGCGGTTTGCCGAGTACAAAGCCGACAACCTTGTTTTTGTCACCCGGATGGCCGATCCCGACGCGTAAGCGGTGAAAGTTCGGGTTATTGCCGAGCTTACTGATGATGTCCTTCAGGCCGTTGTGGCCGCCATGGCCACCGCCAAGCTTGAATTTCGCCACCCCCGGCGGCAAATCCAGCTCATCATGGGCGACCAGAATTTCATCCGGGTTAATGCGATAAAAGGTCGCCATTGCAGCCACCGCTTTACCGCTGAGGTTCATAAACGTCGTAGGAACCAGCAGGCGAACGTCTTCGCCCGCCAGATTGATGCGCGAGGTGTAGCCGAAGAACTTGCTCTCTTCGCGCAGCGGCGCACGATGGCGATCCGCCAGTAAATCTACATACCAGGCGCCAGCGTTGTGCCGGGTGGCGGCATATTCCGCACCGGGGTTGGCCAGGCCGACAATCAGTTTAATGGTCACGTTTTCTATCCTGCATGGAGCATTCTCTGCCGCGTAGTGTACTGTCTGCGGGCGCGCTTGACAAAGTTCTGCCCACGAGACAATACCAGCATTGATGATTACCCACCTGAATCATTAGAATTTGATATTGTTCAGAGGCTTATTTGTAAATATTTGTCTAATCGGTGTTCACTAATGTGATCGTGGGCGCACTCCAGGGCAGGGACCCTGTCTATACTACACCTATAAGATTTGGGGATATTCCCTGGCAACCCAAAGTCCGGAGGTGACACATGAAACGCAAAAACGCTTCGTTACTCGGTAACGTACTCATGGGGTTAGGGTTGGTGGTGATGGTTGTGGGGGTAGGTTACTCCATTCTGAACCAGCTTCCGCAGCTTAACCTGCCGCAATTCTTTGCGCATGGCGCAATCTTAAGCATCTTCGTTGGCGCCGTGCTCTGGCTGGCCGGTGCCCGTATTGGCGGCCACGAGCAGGTCAGCGACCGCTACTGGTGGGTGCGCCACTATGATAAACGCTGCCGTCGTAATCAGCATCGCCACAGCTAACCGCAAAATGATTTTCCGCATCGGCCGGTAACGGCCGATGCATCTTCATGTTTTCGTTTCTTTCATCTTCGTTTTGTTCCCGTCGCCTTACACCCTGTTTTGTCCAGATATCGTCGTTGCCAATGTTGCCCGCAGACAAATATTGCACCCGGTTTTATGCTTGATCATGGCGTTATATCAGGCGGCGGCAGGCGCAGAGGCCTGCCGTCGGGGGATCACAGGTCAGCCAGCGCGGCCTGACGATCGGGGTAGAAGCTCAGGCGTCCGGGCAGCGGCTTGACGCCGGCGCGCGCTAAGGTGCGCAGCGGCTGAAACTCGAGGTTAGATACGCGCAGCTCACAGCCTTCCGGCAGTTTGTTCACAAAGCGCTGGAAGGCATCCAGGCCGCCGGCGTCGAGAACCGGCACCGCGTCCCACTTCAGCACCACGATGCGCTTGCCGGCGATCCGGGTCTCCAGGTCGTTGAACAAGCCCTCGGCGGCGGCAAAGAACAGTGGGCCAATCACCCGCAGCACCAGCACATCGTCTGGCACCTCGACGTTGACTGGCGCCAGATGGGTCATGCGTGCGATACGACGCATAAACAACAGCGAGGCCAGTACGATCCCGACGCTGATAGCAATCACCATATCAAACAGCACCGTCAGCGACATGCACATCAGCATCACCACGATATCGTCTTTCGGCGCGTGGCGCAGCAGATTGATGACTTTATGCGCCTCGCTCATGTTCCATGCCACCATCAGCAGCAGGGCGGCCATCGCCGACAGCGGCAGCCAGGAGAGCAGCGGGGCGAGGATCAGCAGCGCCAGGATCACCAGCAGGGCGTGGATCACGGCGGCCACCGGCGATGTGGCGCCGGCGCGGACGTTCGCCGCCGAACGGGCAATCGCCGCGGTGGCAGTGATCCCGCCGAAGAACGGCGCGACAATGTTGCCCAGCCCCTGGCCAATCAGCTCGCTGTTGGCTTTGTGCTTGGTACCGGTCATGCCATCGAGCACCACCGCGCACAGCAGAGATTCAATGGCCCCGAGCATCGCCATGGAGAAGGCGGCAGGCAGCAGAGCCTGCAGCGAGGCCCAGCTCAGGGTAAAGTTTGAGCCCGGCATATCCCAGGGGAGTACCAGCTGCGGCAGCAGCTGTGGAATGCCGTTGCCCTGAGTGCCATCCGCCAGCTGATAGTGGAACTGCGAGCCAATTGTGGCGACATCGCCGCCGAGCAAATTAACCACCAGCATCACCGCGCAGCCGGCCAGCAGCGCCGGAAGGTGGCCCGGCAGACGAATACCCAGTCGCGGCCAGAGGATCAAGGTGCCAAGGGTGACGACGCCGATGGCGGCATCGCCGGGGTTAATCGTTGGCAGGGCCATCGCCAGCGCTGCCACTTTCTGCAGGTAATGCTCCGGCACATGGGGCATCTGCAGGCCGAGGAAGTCTTTAATCTGCATGGTACCGATGGTGATACCGATCCCGGAGGTGAAACCGAGGGTGACCGACAGCGGGATATATTCGATCAGACGACCAAAGCGCGCCAGGCCAAAGAGGATTAAAAAGATCCCTGACATTAGCGTCGCCACCAGCAGCCCCGCCAGGCCAAACTGTTGTGAGACCGGATAGAGGATCACCACAAAGGCGGCGGTTGGGCCGGAAACGCTAAAGCGCGACCCGCCGGTTAAGGCGATCACAATCCCTGCCACCGCGGAGGTATAGAGGCCGTACTGCGGCGGCACACCACTGCCAATCGCCAGCGCCATCGCCAGCGGAATCGCAATGATCCCGACGGTGATCCCGGCGATCAGATCACGCGTGAAGCGGGCCGTGGTGTACTTTTCTTTCCAACAAGCGTCGATGAGGGCGCGGAAAGGCATCACATGTGAGGAAAATAATCTGTTCACAATAATGTTTCATCCATGAGCGCATCATCTGTCAACTAAATGGCAGGTGAAGGAGGCATTGGTCATTTCCACGTCATCCTTCGGGATGCCTCTGTGTTGGCTGGGTTCATTTACCCCGGTCACGTACTGCCTGTACGCTCCCGGGGATTCATTCACTTGCCGCCTTGACGCATGCCGAATGATTTTGTGGAAGAATTAAAAATTCAGAGACAAAAAAACCCGCCGCAGCGGGTTTTTATGCTCGGCTCGATTAATGTTCGAACATAGCAGAGATAGATTCTTCATTGCTGATACGGCGAATAGCTTCAGCCAGCATACCGGAAAGCGTCAGAGTACGCACTTTATCCAGCGCTTTAATTTCTGGTGCCAGCGGAATGGTATCGCAGACGACAAATTCATCAATCACAGAGTTTTTGATGTTCTGGATAGCGTTGCCGGAGAAGATCGGGTGCGTTGCGTAAGCGAATACGCGTTTCGCGCCACGCTCTTTCAGCGCTTCAGCCGCTTTACACAGGGTGCCGCCGGTGTCGATCATATCGTCGACCATCACGCAGTCACGACCAGCCACGTCGCCGATGATATGCATCACTTGGGAGACGTTGGCGCGCGGACGGCGCTTGTCGATGATAGCCATATCGGTATCATTCAGCAGTTTAGCGATAGCGCGGGCACGCACGACGCCGCCGATGTCCGGAGAAACCACAATCGGGTTGTCCAGGTTCAGCTGCAGCATATCTTCCAGCAGGATTGGGCTGCCGAACACGTTATCAACTGGCACATCGAAGAAGCCCTGGATCTGTTCTGCGTGCAGGTCAACGGTCAGCACGCGGTCAACGCCGACGCTGGACAGGAAATCTGCCACCACTTTCGCGGTGATTGGCACACGAGCAGAACGAACACGACGGTCCTGGCGAGCATAACCGAAGTAAGGGATAACGGCGGTGATACGACCTGCCGAAGCACGACGCAGAGCATCAACCATAACAACCAGTTCCATCAGGTTGTCATTGGTGGGAGCACAAGTGGACTGGATGATGAAAATATCACCACCGCGTACGTTTTCATTGATTTGTACGCTGACTTCGCCGTCGCTAAAACGACCTACAGCGGCGTCGCCAAGAGAAGTGTACAGGCGGTTGGCAATACGTTGTGCTAGTTCCGGGGTGGCGTTACCAGCAAAAAGCTTCATATCAGGCACGAGAAGAACCTCAGGCATGCGTCCAGTGGTGGATGAGTGGGCCAATAATGTGCGGGCTGGCGCCATTCGATCCAGTCGGTGTATTTAAAGAGCACGATGCAACGTCTGGAACAGGGTGACGTTGTCACCGTAACTCAATTTCCCCGGTTGACTCGTTATCGTTGCGCCATCACGGCGCAGGATTCAGAGCAGGGCCTGCTTGAGCGGCGAAAGGTTAACTCCGCGCGCCACAAAGCCATTTAGCCATGCCGGGGCAGTGTCCAGCACCTGGCGGGCAGCGGATTCGGTGTTAAATTCAGCAAACACACAGGCCCCTGTGCCAGTCAGGCGTGACGGCGCATATTCTAACAGCCAGGAAAGCGCTGCATCAACCTCGCGAAAACGTTTTCTTGCGATAAGCTCGCAATCGTTGCTGAATTCACAATTTAATAACGTATTAATTGACCGGCGCGGGGTATTTCGTGGTAGCTCCGGGTCGCGAAAAATGACTGGCGTCGGAATACTGACCCCCGGGTGCGCCACCAGGTACCATTTTTCCTCGGGATCCACTGGCGTCAGAATTTCACCGACCCCCTCGGCAAAGGCGGCATGACCGCGCACGAAGACCGGCACATCGGCCCCCAGCTGAAGGCCCAGGGTCGCTAGCTTCTCTTCCGAGAGACCGCAGCCCCACAGATGGTTGAGCGCCACCAGCACGGTGGCGGCATTGGATGAGCCGCCGCCCAGACCACCGCCCATCGGCAGGCGCTTGTCGACACTGATATCGGCGCCGCTGCCCGCCGGCAGGCGGTCGCTTTCGCTGGCGGCACGCATCAGCAGACGCGCGGCGCGAACGATCAGGTTCTCCTCGTCCGGCACGCCGGCCACCGGCGTCAGCAGGCGCAGTTGGCCGTCAGTTCGCGGTTCGATGGTCAAGGTGTCGCCATAGTCGAGAAACTGAAACAGCGTCTGCAGGGTATGGTAGCCATCGGCCCGCTGGCCGGTGATATATAAAAACAGATTCAGTTTTGCAGGAGAGGGCCAGCGGCTCATCATTTCACGATCCAGTTATCCATCTTCAGCTTGATGCGCTGAGCGCCATTGTTCAACTCGAGATTAGACGGCAGGGCTGGCTGGGTATCGCTGGTGTAGCCGCCGTAGGTGACGTGCCAGGTTTTGCCATTTTGCGTGTAGTTAAGTTCACGCAGACGGTACTGTTCGTCCAGCGAATAGTCGGTGGCGTCGCCAGGCAGGCCGATGATCCACTGGCGCAGGCTGTTCAGCGGGATTGGCATCCCGGTCAGGCGGCCTATCATCTCTTCGGCATCGGTGGCGGTGTAGGTCTGGCCTTTGTTATCGATCAGCTGCACGCTGCCCGGCTGCGCGGTCAGCGACAGCTCGGTGCTGCCCAGTGGGTTGGTTAGCAGCAGGCGATAGCGGTCCTGGCCGGTCTGTTGCCAGAAGAAGCGGGCATAGACTTTTTGCTCATCGGAAAGATAGGCAAACGCCCCGCGAGTCTGAAACTGGTTGAGGCTGCGAACAGCCTGCTGGTGCTGACGCCACTGCGGCGAATCCGGGCTTTTGCCAGGCCCTTGTGGCGTATGAAGAGAACAGGCGGTGAGGACGAGGCTGGCCAGCGGCAGCAGGCGGAACAGTCGATTCATAATGATGACAAATCCTTGATGTCTACAGGGAAAAACGGCGGCAGGGGAACAGCGGGCCGATTTGTGTAGCAGGTTACATTTATAACCCTTAATGCTAGCGTCGCCGGGCGATAGCGTCTACGTTCAAGTAGTCTGAAATCAAAAAATTAACGTTAATGGCGGTCTTGCTTTGGCTATTACTCCAAAAGGGGAGCCTCTCTTTTATTGATTACGCGCATCCTGTATGATGCACTCAGACTAACCTTAGCAACGCTGGTACTACTCCCTCACAATGACCCTTTTAGCTCTTGGCATCAATCACAAAACAGCGCCGGTCGACCTGCGAGAACGCGTGACGTTTTCGCCGGAAACGCTCGATCAGGCGCTGGAGAGCTTGCTGGCTCAGCCGATGGTGCAGGGTGGGGTAGTGCTGTCGACCTGCAACCGTACGGAACTCTATCTCAGCGTCGAAGAGCAGGATAACCTGCAGGAAGCGCTGATCCGCTGGCTGTGCAACTATCACGGCCTCAACGAAGAAGACCTGCGTAAGAGCCTCTACTGGCACCAGGATAACGACGCCGTCAGCCATCTGATGCGCGTCGCCAGCGGCCTCGATTCGCTGGTGCTGGGCGAACCGCAGATCCTCGGCCAGGTGAAAAAGGCCTTTGCCGACTCCAGTCGCGGCCACCTTAACGTCAGCGAACTGGAGCGGATGTTTCAGAAATCGTTCTCGGTGGCGAAGCGCGTGCGTACCGAAACCGATATCGGCGCCAGCGCCGTTTCTGTCGCGTTCGCCGCCTGTACCCTGGCGCGGCAAATCTTTGAATCGCTTTCCAGCGTCACCGTGTTATTGGTCGGCGCCGGTGAAACTATCGAACTGGTGGCGCGCCATCTTCGCGAACATCACGTACGCAAAATGGTCATTGCCAACCGCACCCGCGAACGCGCCCAGGTGCTGGCGGACGAAGTAGGCGCCGAGGTGATTGCTCTCAGCGATATCGACGAACGCCTGAAAGAGGCCGACATTATTATCAGCTCCACCGCCAGTCCGCTGCCGATCATCGGCAAAGGTATGGTGGAGCGCGCGCTCAAGGCGCGGCGTAACCAGCCGATGCTGCTGGTGGATATCGCCGTCCCGCGCGATGTCGAACCGGAGGTCGGCAAGCTGGCCAACGCCTACCTCTACAGCGTCGACGATCTGCAAAACATCATTCAGCATAACCTGGCGCAGCGTAAGGCCGCGGCGGTGCAGGCGGAATCGATCGTCGAGCAGGAAACCAGCGAATTTATGGCCTGGCTGCGCGCGCAGAGCGCCAGCGAGACGATTCGCGAATACCGTTCTCAGTCTGAGCAGGTCCGTGAGGAGCTGACGGCGAAGGCGCTGGCCGCGCTGGAGCAGGGCGGTGATGCCCAGGAAATTATGCAGGATCTGGCGCGTAAGCTGACCAACCGCCTGATCCACGCGCCAACCAAATCTCTTCAGCAGGCCGCCCGTGACGGGGACGACGAACGCCTGCATATTCTGCGCAACAGCCTCGGGCTGGAATAGCGCACCTTTCTCTTATTTTCAGGACAGGGTGAATTCACGCCTATGAAGTCTTCTATTGTTGCCAAACTGGAAGCGTTGTACGAGCGCCATGAAGAAGTGCAGGCGCTGCTCGGCGATGCCGCGACGATTGCCGATCAGGATAAATTCCGCGCGTTGTCGCGGGAATACGCTCAACTGAGCGATGTGGCGCGCTGTTATACCGACTGGCGTCAGGTGCAGGAGGATATCGAAACTGCGCAGATGATGCTCGACGATCCGGAAATGCGCGAAATGGCGCAGGAAGAGCTGCGTGACGCCAAAGATAAAGGCGACCAGCTGGAGCAACAGCTGCAGGTACTGCTGCTGCCGAAAGATCCCGATGACGAGCGTAACGCTTTCGTGGAAGTGCGCGCCGGAACCGGCGGTGACGAAGCGGCGCTGTTTGCCGGCGATCTGTTCCGCATGTACAGCCGCTACGCCGAATCGCGCCGCTGGCAGGTGGAAATCCTCAGCGCCAACGAAGGTGAACACGGTGGTTTCAAAGAGGTGATCGCCAAATTCAGCGGCGACGGCGTTTACGGTCGGCTGAAATTTGAATCTGGCGGCCATCGCGTGCAGCGTGTGCCGGCCACCGAATCGCAGGGGCGTATTCATACCTCCGCCTGCACCGTGGCGGTGATGCCGGAGCTGCCGGAAGCCGAAATGCCGGACATTAACCCGGCGGATCTGCGCATCGATACTTTCCGCTCCTCCGGCGCAGGCGGTCAGCACGTCAACACCACCGACTCGGCTATCCGTATTACTCACCTGCCGACCGGCATCGTGGTGGAGTGTCAGGACGAACGTTCCCAGCATAAAAACAAAGCCAAGGCGTTGTCAGTGCTGGGGGCGCGTATCCGCGCCGCCGAAGTGGCCAAGCGTCAGCAGGCGGAAGCCTCCACGCGCCGTAACCTGCTGGGCAGCGGCGATCGTAGCGACCGCAACCGTACTTACAACTTCCCACAGGGGCGCGTGACCGACCACCGCATCAACCTGACGCTTTACCGTCTGGATGAAACCATGGAAGGCAAACTCGATATGCTGATTGAGCCGATTGTTCAGGAATATCAGGCCGATCAGCTGGCGGCGCTGTCCGAGCAGGAATGATGACCTTTCAGGCCTGGCTGCAGCAGGCGATCGCCCGGCTACGTGAAAGCGACAGCCCGCGACGCGATGCCGAGATCCTGCTGGGACATGTTACCGGCCGGGCGCGCACCTGGATTTTGGCCTTCGGCGAAACGATGCTGTCTGCTGACGAGGCGACGACGCTGGAGGCGCTCCTGCAGCGTCGCCAGCGCGGGGAACCTATCGCCCATCTGGTTGGGCAGCGTGAGTTCTGGTCGCTGCCGCTGTTTGTCTCCCCGGCGACGCTGATCCCCCGTCCGGATACCGAGCGTCTGGTGGAGCAAGCGCTGGCGCGACTGCCTGCCGCGCCGTGCCGTATTCTCGATCTCGGCACCGGGACCGGCGCCATTGCCCTGGCGCTGGCCAGCGAGCGTCCGGACTGTGAGGTCACCGCGGTGGACGTGATGCCGGACGCCGTGGCGCTGGCATTGCGCAATGCCGCCCATCTGGACATCGCTAACGTGACGATACGGCAAAGCGACTGGTTTAGCGCGCTGGCCGGGCAGCGTTTCGCCATGATCGTCAGTAATCCACCCTATATCGACGCCGCCGACCCGCATCTCGCCGAGGGCGATGTGCGCTTTGAGCCGTTGACGGCGCTGGTCGCTGCCGACCAGGGGCTGGCCGATCTGGCGCAGATTATCCGCGAGGGGCGGCAGTATCTGCAGCCCGGCGGCTGGATGCTGCTGGAGCATGGCTGGACCCAGGGCGAGGCAGTTCGCGCCCTGTTCCGCGAAGCGGGCTATCTCGACGTCTCAACTTGTCGCGACTATGGCGACAATGAACGTCTGACTCTCGGACACTTACCCGACATGGAGAACGTTGGCTGATGAACTTATTCACGGCTGTCCTCTACCTGCACATCGCCAGCGTGGTGGTGTCGGTAGGATTGTTCGTTTTACGTTACTGGTGGATGTATCACCAGAGCCCGCTGCTGAACCAGCGGTGGGTGCGAATTGCGCCGCACTGCAGCGATACGCTGCTGTTTCTCAGCGGTGCGGGTTTAATGGCGATAACGCACTACCTGCCGTTCACCGAAGACGGCGCATGGCTGACTGAAAAGCTGTTTGGCGTTATCATTTACATCGCATTAGGTTTTATCGCGCTGGGCCGCCGTCGTCCGCGCAGTCAGCAGAGCCGCTTTATCGCGTTTCTGCTGGCGCTGGTGGTGTTGTTTATCATCATTCAACTCGCCATCACAAGAATACCGATACTGGGGTAGGGCATGGGGTCATTAGCGGATTTCGAATTTAACAAAGCGCCATTATGTGATGGCATGGTCCTCATTTCTGAGCAGGTCCGCGACGATTTTCCGACGCATTTTGTCGAGGAAGAGCTGCAGCGGCTGCTGCGCCTGGCGCAGGAAGAGATTGCGACTTCGTGGGACCAGGAACGCCAGATAGAACGCTTGCTGGCGCTGTTTTACAAAGAGTGGGGCTTTGGCGCTTCGCAGGGCATTTATCGTCTTTCCGACGCATTGTGGCTGGATAAAGTGCTGATCAACCGCCAGGGCAGCGCGGTATCGTTAGGTGCCATCCTGCTGTGGATCGCTCAGCGCCTGGGGTTACCAGTGGTGCCGGTGATCTTCCCGACCCAGATGCTGCTGCGTGCGGACCCGGAAACCAGCGAAGAGATGTGGCTGATTAATCCGTTTAACGGAGATACCCTTGACGAACATACCCTGGAGGTATGGCTGAAGGGCAACATCGGGCCGGTGGCGGAACTGTTTAATGAAGATCTCGACGAAGCCGACAACGCCGAAGTGATCCGCAAACTGCTGGATACCCTGAAGTCAGCGCTGATGGAAGAGCGGCAGATGGAGCTGGCCCTGCGCGCCAGTGAGGCGCTGCTGCAGTTTAACCCGGAAGATCCGTACGAGATCCGCGACCGCGGGCTGATATACGCCCAGCTGGACTGCGATCACGTGGCGCTGTTGGATCTGAGCTATTTCGTTGAGCAGTGCCCGGAGGATCCGATCAGTGAGATGATCCGCGCGCAGATCAACACGATTTCGCACAAACAAATTACATTGCATTAGTCTGGAACCATTCCGGTTACACCCTGATAAGGCGAACTTATGAAACAAAAAGTGGTTAGCATTGGTGATATCAACGTAGCGAACGACCTGCCGTTCGTGCTGTTTGGCGGGATGAACGTCTTGGAGTCGCGCGATCTGGCGATGCGCATCTGCGAACATTACGTCACCGTTACGCAGAAGCTTGGCATCCCCTACGTCTTCAAAGCCTCCTTTGATAAAGCCAACCGTTCCTCCATCCACTCCTATCGTGGTCCGGGTCTGGAAGAAGGGATGAAGATTTTCCAGGAGCTGAAGCAGACCTTTGGCGTGAAAATCATCACCGACGTTCATGAAGCCAGCCAGGCGCAGCCGGTGGCTGACGTGGTGGACGTGATCCAGCTTCCGGCCTTCCTCGCGCGCCAGACTGATCTGGTGGAAGCGATGGCCAGGACCGGGGCGGTGATCAACGTCAAGAAGCCACAGTTCGTCAGCCCGGGCCAGATGGGTAACATCGTCGATAAGTTTATCGAAGGCGGTAACGACAAAGTGATTCTGTGCGACCGCGGCGCTAACTTCGGTTACGACAACCTGGTCGTGGATATGCTCGGCTTCGGCGTGATGAAGAAAGCCTCCAACAACTCGCCGGTCATTTTTGACGTCACCCACGCGCTGCAGTGTCGCGACCCGTTTGGCGCTGCTTCCGGTGGCCGCCGTGCGCAGGTGAGCGAACTGGCTCGCGCCGGTATGGCGGTAGGTATCGCCGGTCTGTTTATCGAAGCGCATCCGGATCCGGAGCACGCGAAATGCGACGGCCCGTCCGCGCTGCCGCTGGATAAACTGGAGCCGTTCCTCAAGCAGATGAAAGCGATTGACGATCTGGTGAAAAGCTTCGACGAGCTGGATACCAGCAAGTAAGCCTGACCGCATCACTGAAAAAGCCTGCCGGTGTTAACACCGGCAGGCTTTTTTTTCGCCCGGACTCCGCCGGGCGGGTAAGCGGGGTCAGGCGAAAATGGTCATCAGATAGGCGGCGAACAGCGCCAGGTGGGCCGCGCCGTTCAGCACATTGGTGCGCCCGGTGGAGAAGGAGATATGGCACAGCACCAGCGAGGCGACCATCACCACCATCTCCGGGGCGCCAAGGCCAAAGCGCAGCTCATTGCCGGTCAGGAAGGCGATGAGGGTGACCACCGGCACCGTCAGCGAGATGGTGGCCAGTACGGAGCCGAAAAACAGGTTCATCGCTCGCTGTACCTGGTTGTTGAGCACCGCTTTGAGGGCGCCAAGGCCTTCCGGCGACAGGATCAGCAGGGCCACCAGGAAGCCGGTAAAGGCCACCGGGGCGTTCATGCTGGTCAACAGCGTTTCCAGCGGATTGGCGTTCATTTTGGTGACCGCGATCACTGCCACCAGGTGCACCAGCAGCCAGGCGGTATGCCACCCGCTGCTGTGGGCAGACGGTTTACCGTGGTGCGGGTCGTCATCGTCGCTGTCGTCTTCATGCTCATAAACAAACAGACTCTGATGGGTTTTGGTTTGAATCAGCAGGAAAACGCCGTACATGGCCGCCGAGATCACCGCCACCAGCAGCGATTGCCCGGTGCTGAAGTTTGCGCCCGGCAGCGCCATCGGAAACACCAGCACGATAATCGCCAGCGGAAACAGGGCGATAAGATACTGCTTAATGCCGAACAGATTCATATATTGGGTGGCGAATTTACGCCCGCCCAGCAGCAGGGAGAAACCGACCAGACCGCCGGTGACGATCATGATAATGGAGTAGAGCGTATCGCGCATCAGGGTCGGCGCGGCGTCGCCGGTGGCCATTAAGGCGGAGATCAGACTGACCTCAAGGATAACCACCGACAGGCTTAAAATCAGGGAGCCATAGGGTTCGCCCAGGCGGTGGGCGAGGACGTCGGCGTGGCGGACCACGCTGAAAGCGCTGCTTAAAATACCGACCAGCGCGAGGATATTAATCGCGATAACCACTGGCAGTGACTGGCTGTTTCCCCAGAAAAACAGCACCGCCAGCGCCAGCACCGGAAAGACGAGGGAAGACTCCTTATGGCGGGTTTTTACCGCCTCATGTGCATGGGTCATGAACCATCTCCATTTATGCAGGTGTTATAATTATAAAAACGTAGGGCGATAAAGTAACAGATTTTGATAAATTGCCGCTGGTTTTTTACTTAAGTTTACGGGTGTCGAGAGATATCTTGATTAGTTTATTATAATTTTCGATTACTATTATTTTGTACTTACTATTCAGATGATTACTAAAATTCATTTTTCACTCATCCTCGCCTTGATAGCCTGTCCACTGCGTTCCAGACTTAGGTTTTATGCTAAAACAGGAGAATATTATGCCCTATCACAGTAAACAAGAGCTCCCCGACAGCGTTCAGCATGTTCTGCCTGCCCATGCGCAGGAAATTTATAAAGAAGCGTTTAACAGCGCCTGGGATCAATATAAAGATAAAGACGAGCGGCGCGATGACGCCAGCCGCGAAGAGACGGCGCATAAAGTCGCCTGGGCAGCAGTGAAAAACAGCTACGAGAAAGGCGATGACGATAAGTGGCATAAGAAAAAATAATTGCTGACGCCGCTTTTATGCTTGCCAGCGCCCCGCGCATTGCTTATTGAAAGATAAAGCTGGATAATATTTCAGCAATATTGACGGATGCATGAGACGAACGCCGGGAAGCGGGCAGTGGCGGAGGTAGTAAACAGTGTTAACTCGTGATTTCTTAATGAATGCGGATTGTAAGACAGCGTTTGGCGCTATTGAGGAATCGCTACTCTGGTCGGCAGAACAACGTGCAGCCTCGCTGGCGGCGACGCTGGCCTGTCGTCCGGATGATGGCTCAGTATGGATCTTTGGCTACGGTTCGCTTATCTGGAACCCGGCGCTCAATTATCGCGAGTCCTGCACCGGTACGCTGCCGGGCTGGCATCGTGCGTTTTGCCTGCGGTTGACCGCCGGGCGCGGTAGCGCCTGCCAGCCGGGCCGCATGCTGGCTCTCAAAGAGGGCGGCCGAACCACCGGCGTTGCCTATCGTCTGCCTGACGACACGCTGGAAGAAGAGCTGACCCTGCTGTGGAAGCGGGAGATGATCACCGGCTGCTATCTGCCCACCTGGTGCAAGCTGGAGCTGGACGACGGACGGACGGTGAATGCCCTGGTGTTTATTATGGATCCGCGCCATCCACTGTTTGAACCGGATACCAGCGCCCAGGTTATCGCCCCGCTGATCGCCCGGGCCAGCGGGCCGCTCGGCACCAACGCCCAGTACCTTTTTTCGCTTGAGCAGGCGTTGAGCACGCTGGGTATGCACGATGCCAGTCTTGATGACCTCGTGGCCAGCGTACGCGCGCTGTTGGGCGAGAGCCCGACGCCGGGCCTGGCCTGAGCGCGCGGAAAAGAAAAACGCCCGGCATGGCCGGGCGTAAGTTCTGGAAGTGACGGTCAGGCCGGAACGTAGCTGATGGAGTGCTCCAGTGACTGGCTGTGACTGTCGATAAGCACGTTCCAGGTGCCGCTGTAGGGCACCGTCAGATAGGCGCTATCCCGATCCTGCACGCTCAGAATATCCGCATGGCTATCGCCCGGGACCTTCGCGCTCATTAGATGAATATGGCAGCGCTCTGAACACCGCACCACCAGTGTGTCACCACCAAATAACGTCAAACTTGCTTTAACCATCGCCATTTTTGTACCCCGTTTCTGTCCCGCTACAGCATCCTGCCCACCCAGTCCTCGCGTGATATTGTTCACACTTTGCTCTGTGCATCACACCAAACGGCGCGGGCCGGGATGCTGATTTTGATCAAAAAAAGGGATAAAGATTAAACAAAAATGACGTTGTTCCTGAAAGCATTCAGCTAACGTTTTTTTTGTCTCTTCAAGCGCCAATACGTGACATTTCATCCCGTTCGACGGCCTACCTTCAGAAGGTCAGCACTTTATCTGCCGCCAGCGTCCACTGGGCCAGCTCAACCAGAGTACCGACCTCCACGCCGTCAATCAGCGGTAGCGCGCTGACGCCGCGGCCGTCCGCGCAGGTTTTGCACAACTTCACCGGCACCTGCTGGGCGGTGAGGATCTCCAGCATCTGCTGCACATTGTATCCTTCCGCCGGCTTCTGCCCGCGCAGCCCGGCGGTGACGGCGTCGGACATCAGAAACAGCCTGAGATCGAGGTCGGACTGTTGCTCGCGCAGGGCAATGGCCAGGCGCAGGCTGTTGAACAGGGATTCGCTGCCATAGGCGGCGCCGTTGGCGATAATCACAATACGTTGCATACAAACTCCTTCTTAAAGGCACGGTTATTGCTTTACCGCAGTATAAAGCGTTAACCCGGAGGAGGGGTATGAATAATACGACTGGTCACGCGCACGATGAGACGGCCTGGCTGCAGCTGGCGCGTCGCCTGCAAAAACAACAGCTTCAGCAGCTTAGCCAACTGGGGGAACTGGCCAGCCAGCTCAGCGCGCTGGTGCATATGCTGCAGTGCGAGCGCGGGGCGTCGAATATTTTTCTTTGCTCGGGCGGCCAACTGTATGCGGCGGAGTGTCGGGCGGGCGGGGCGCTGGTTGATGAGCGGTTAGCGCTGTTCTATGCCAGTCTCGAACGGGCACGTACGGTCGCCGGCAGCGCGCTGTGCTGGCGCATTGCCAGGGCGGTTGGCGATCTGCTGCAGCTTCCGGCGCTGCGCGAGCAGATCGCCCGCCGGCAGATTGCCGCGGAAGCCGCGACGGAGCAGTTCAGCCGTGTCATCCGCCATCTGCTGAACATCGTCCCGCAGCTCAATGACAGCATTGACGATCCGCCGGTGGCCGGCCGCATGGTCGCGCTGTACAGCTTTATGCAGGGTAAAGAGCTGGTGGGTCAGGAGCGCGCGCTGGGCGCTCTGGGCTTTACCCGCGGCGAGTTCAGCGACAGCCTGCGCCAGCAGCTGGTGGACCGTATTGACGGTCAGCAGCCCTGCTTCGATAGCTTTCAGGCGCTGGGCAGCCCGGCTACCGTCCAGCTGTTTATCACCCAATGCCAGGCCGGCCTGGACATTGAGCAGCTGCGGCGGATCGCCTGCACCCGCCAGCCGGCCGCCGACGGCGGGGAAACGGCGCTGCGCTGGTTTGGCCTGCAAACCCAGCGGCTTGAACACCTGCGCGAAGTGGAAGAGCAATTGATCGACGATCTACTGAACGCCACCGACGCGCTGTTAGTGGACGACGCGCCTGGCTGGCTGCCCGGCGAGGAAGTCGATACCCTGACGCCGCATCTGGATAAACAGCTGCTGCCGCTGGTGCGCCAGCAGGCCTATGAGCTACAGCAGCTCTCCAGCCAGTTGGCCTCGCTGAAAGACGCGCTCGAAGAACGCAAGCTGATCGAAAAAGCGAAAAGCCTGCTGATGACGCACCAGGGAATGCAGGAGGAGCAGGCCTGGCAGACGCTGCGCAAGATGGCCATGGACAAAAATCAGCGCATGGTTGAGATAGCCCGCGCGCTGCTGATGGTGAAGGCGATTTGGCCGCTAACACCAAAGGAGTAGATGCACAATCGATGGGCATTCTCTGCCTGCCGGCGGTGCACTTTTACGTGAAAAACCGGCCAACGTTGGGAAAAAGCCTGCCAGTGCGCCATTGCCAAAGCTGGCATCCCGTTTGCATTACTTATTGAGTGAATAAAAGTCCGGACAACGAACCAATGGCGGTTCGGGTGTCCGTGGATAAAGGCGTCCTGCAGTGCGTATGCACTGTCGGACGCTTTTTTTTTGCGCGTGGTGGAGCGGATATGAGCGACAAGTTTTCAATTTCCCGGCGGCGCTTGCTGCAGGCAGGGGCCGCGCTGGGCGGCGCGATGCTGCTGCCGGGGGTGATGCAGGCCGCATGGGCCGGCGGATCGGACAAACCGGAGCAAACCCGCGTGCGGGTCGGATTTATTCCGCTGACCGATTGCGCGCCGCTGGCCATCGCCGCGGCGAAGGGGTTTGACAAAAAGTATGGCATCACCCTGGTGGCGAGTAAGGAAGCCAGCTGGGCGGCGGTGCGCGACAAGCTGGTGGCCGGCGAGCTGGACGCGGCACATATTCTCTACGGCCTGCTGTACGGTCTTGAACTGGGGATCGCCAGCAAGCCGCAGGCGATGGCCAATTTGATGACCCTCAACCGTAATGGCCAGGCGATTACCCTATCCGGCGAGTTGCAGGAGAAAGGGGTAACCGACCTCGGCGGGCTGAAACGGCTGATCGACCGCAGCGCGCCAGGCAGCTACACCTTCGCCCATACCTTTCCCACCGGCACCCATGCCATGTGGCTCTACTACTGGCTGGCGAGCGCCGGCATCGATCCCTTTAACGATGTGCGCACCGTCGTGGTGCCGCCGCCGCAGATGGTGATGAACATGCGCATCGGCAATATGAGCGGCTTTTGCGTCGGCGAGCCGTGGAACGCCCGCGCCATTAACGACCGCATTGGCTTCACCGCGGCCACTTCCCAGGATATCTGGCCCGAGCATCCGGAAAAGGTGCTGGGCACCCGTCGCGACTGGGTGGAACGCAACCCGAACACCGCCCGCGCGCTGGTGGCGGCCCTGATGGAGGCGCAGCGCTGGATCGCCGCCTCGCCGGAGAACACTCAGGAGACGGCCCGCCTGCTCGCCAGACGCGGCTGGCTCAATACCAAGGAGCAGTACCTCACCGGCCGGATGCTTGGGGAGTATGACAACGGCCTCGGCCGCCGCTGGCAGGATGCCCATCCGATGCGCTTCTGGGCCGGGGGCGAGGTGAGTTTCCCCTGGCTGTCGGACGGAATGTGGTTCCTCACCCAGTTCCGCCGCTGGGGACTGCTGAAGCAGGCTCCGGATTACCTCGCGGTGGCGTCACGCATTAACCGCATCGACGTCTGGCAGGCTGCCGCCCAGGCGGTCGGCGGGATCAGCGCACCGGCAGCCACGATGCGCAGCAGCACACTGATGGACGGTACGGTCTGGAACGGGTCCGACCCGGAAGGCTACGCCCGCCATTTTGCCATTCAACGTAAGGGGGCATGAGATGAAGCAGGCACAACGTAAGCAACCGGTCGTCAGCGTGGAGAACGCGTCTGGCGAAGTGATTATCCTGCCGCCGGTGCAGGTCCGGCGTACCACGCCAACCGTCACGCGTTGGCTGCGTGAGCTCACTCAGCGCTTGCTGCCCCCGCTGTTGGGGTTGGGGGTGCTGCTGCTGGCCTGGCAGCTGGCGGCGATGCACAGCAAAGGCTTTCCCACGCCGCTGAGCACGCTGGACTCGGCGCTGACGCTGTTTGCCGATCCGTTCTATCAGGACGGGCCCAATGACATGGGCATCGGCTGGAACGTGCTGGCCTCCCTGCAGCGCGTAGCGGTGGGCTTCGGCCTGGCGGCGCTGGCGGGCATTCCGCTGGGGTTTTTGATCGGCCGTTCGCTGTTCTTCGCCCGCATGTTTAATCCGCTGATTGCCCTGCTGCGCCCGGTCAGCCCGCTGGCCTGGCTGCCGATTGGCCTGCTGCTGTTCCAGAAGGCGGAGCCGGCCTCCAGCTGGACCATTTTTATTTGCTCCATCTGGCCGATGGTGATCAACACCGCGGAAGGCGTACGGCGGATCCCGCAGGACTATCTCAATGTCGCCCGCGTCCTCCAGCTCTCGGAGTGGACGGTGATGCGCAAAATTCTCTTTCCGGCAGTGCTGCCGGCGGTGCTCACCGGCGTGCGTCTCTCCATCGGCATCGCCTGGCTGGTGATCGTGGCGGCGGAAATGCTCACCGGCGGGCTGGGGATCGGCTTCTGGATCTGGAACGAGTGGAACAACCTCAATGTGGAAAACATCATCATCGCCATCGTCATTATCGGCGTCGTCGGCCTGCTGCTGGAGCAGGGTCTGATGCTGCTCGCCCGCCGCTTTAGCTGGCAGGAAAAATAAGGAGCCAACATGAAACCATTAATTCAGGTGCAGGCCGTCAGCCAGCGCTTTAACACCGCCAGCGGCGAGTTCCTGGCGCTGCAGAATGTCTCCTTCGATATCGTCGAAGGGGAGACCATCAGTCTGATCGGCCACTCGGGCTGCGGGAAATCGACCCTGCTGAATCTGATCGCCGGGATCACGACGCCCACCGAGGGCGGACTGCTGTGCGATAACCGGGAAATCGCCGGGCCCGGGCCGGAGCGGGCGGTGGTTTTCCAGAACCACTCGCTACTGCCGTGGCTGAGCTGTTTCGATAATGTGGCGCTGGCGGTGGATCAGGTGTTCCGTCGCACCATGAGCAAGAGTGAGCGCCGGGAGTGGATCGAACACAACCTGGCACGCGTGCAGATGGGGCATGCGCTGCACAAACGTCCCGGGGAGATCTCCGGCGGCATGAAGCAGCGGGTAGGTATCGCCCGGGCGCTGGCGATGAAGCCGAAGGTGCTGTTGCTTGATGAGCCCTTCGGCGCCCTGGACGCGCTGACCCGCGCTCATCTTCAGGACACGGTGATGCATATCCAGCAGGAGCTTAATACCACCATCGTCATGATCACCCACGACGTTGATGAAGCGGTGCTGCTCTCGGATCGGGTGCTGATGATGACCAACGGTCCGGCGGCGACGGTCGGCGAGATCCTCGCGGTCGATCTGCCGCGTCCGCGTCACCGCGTTCAGCTGGCGGACGACAGCCGGTATCACCATCTGCGTCAGCAGATCCTGCATTTTTTGTATGAAAAACAGCCGAAAGCGGCGTAAGGGGGCGGTCATGACGCGGCGACTGGTGGTGATCGGTAACGGCATGGCGGCCACCCGACTGGTGCAGCGACTGGTTGAGCGCGACCCCGCGCGGTTTGCCATTACCGTCGTCGGCGACGAGCCGCAGCCGGCCTATAACCGCATTCAGCTCTCGCCGCTGCTGGCTGGCGAAAAAACGGCGGCGCAGCTCCCGTTGCTGCCGGCGGAGTGGTACACCCGGCACGGGGTGTGCCTGCGGTCCGGCGAGGCGGTCGATGAAGTCGATGTTGAGCAACGGCGGCTGCGCATCGCGGAAACCTGGCTGCCGTGGGACGAGCTGGTGTTCGCCACCGGTTCGCGGCCTTTTATCCCGCCGCTGCCGGGCAGTAATCGTCCGCAGGTTATCCCCTTCCGCACTCTGGCGGACGTGGAACGAATTCTGGCGATACCCGGCCCGGCGGTGGTGATTGGCGGCGGAGTACTCGGTGTGGAAGCGGCGGCGGCGCTACGTCGCCACGGCGGAGAGGTCACTCTTCTGCATCGCGGCAGCGGATTAATGGCGCCGCTGACCGACGCTTTTGCCGCCGATGAGCTCAGGCAGCAGCTTGAAGCGCGCGGCATCCGCTGCGTGCTGGAATGCCGGATCGCCGCCATCGAAGAGGATGGCGTGCGGCTGGCAGACGGGCGCGCTTTCCGCGCCGCCAGAGTGGTGCTGGCCGCCGGCGTGCAGCCTAACAGCCGTCTGGCGGCGCAGAGCGGCGTGCTGTGTCAGCGGGGGATCGTGGTTGACCGCCAGATGGCCGCCTCGCTGCCGGGGATCAGCGCCATCGGGGAATGTTGCGAAATTGACGGCCAGACCTGGGGGCTGGTGGCTCCCTGCCTGCGCCAGGCTGAAGTACTGGCGGATCGCCTGTGCGGCGCCCCCGGCGAGGGCTTTGTCTGGCAGGACGCCGGGACCCGCCTGAAGGTCACCGGCATTGAACTCTTTAGTGTCGGGGAGCAGCAGGCCGGCGAACAGGATGACATCTATACCAGTTGGGACCCCATCGACCGCCACTATCGTCGCCTGCTGCTGCGCGACGGCCGCCTGCGCGGCGTGTTGCTGATGGGCGACTGCACCGCCGCCGCCGCGCTCACCGCGCGCCTGGAAAGCGACGAGCCTGCCACCGCGGACTGGCTTTTTGACTCCTCTTCAACGCAGCCGCAGGCTGCAGGAATAATGACGATGACGAAACCTGTATTAGTGCTGGTGGGACATGGCATGGTCGGCCACCATTTTCTCGAACAATGCGTGAGCCGCAACCTGCATCAGCAATATCGAATCGTGGTGTTTGGCGAAGAGCGTTACGCCGCCTACGACCGGGTGCATCTCTCCGACTATTTCGCCGGGCGCAGCGCTCAATCGCTATCGCTGGTGGCCGATGATTTCTTTCACCAGCACGGCATCGAACTCCGCCTCGGCGAGGCGGTGGCGACGATCGACCGCGACGCGCGGTTGGTGCGGGACGCCGAGGGGCATGAAACCCACTGGGATAAACTGGTGCTGGCGACGGGCTCGTATCCCTTTGTTCCGCCGATCCCTGGCAACGATCTCGACGGGTGCTTTGTCTACCGCACCCTTGACGATCTTGACCGTATCGCCGCCCATGCCGCCGCGGCGAAGACCGGGGTGGTTATCGGCGGCGGCCTGCTCGGGCTGGAGGCGGCCAACGCCCTGAAACAGCTGGGGCTGGACACGCACGTGGTGGAGTTTGCCCCAAACCTGATGGCCGTCCAGCTGGATAACGGCGGGGCGGCGATGCTGCGGGAGAAGATCGTCGCCCTCGGCGTGGGGGTGCATACCAGCAAAGCGACCACCGCCATCGTGCGCGAGGCCGACGGCCTGCGGCTGAACTTTGCCGACGGCGGCGCGCTGCGGACCGACATGGTGGTCTTCTCGGCGGGGATCCGTCCGCAGGACGCGCTGGCCCGCGGTTGCATGCTGCAGGTGGGCGAACGCGGGGGCATTCACATCGACGGCCAGTGCCGCACCTCTGACCCGGACGTGCTGGCGATAGGCGAATGCGCCCTGTGGGACAATAAAATTTACGGTCTGGTGGCGCCGGGCTACCAGATGGCGCGTATCGCCGCGGCCACCCTCGCGGGAGAAGACGCCTGCTTTAGCGGCGCCGACATGAGTACCAAACTGAAGCTGCTGGGGGTAGACGTCGCCTCATTTGGCGATGCGCAGGGGCGCACGCCGGGCTGCCAGAGCTATCAATGGACCGACGGTCCGCAGCAGGTGTACAAAAAAATCGTCGTCAGTCAGGACGGCAAAACCCTGCTTGGCGGCGTGCTGGTGGGGGAGGCCAGCGACTATGCCACGCTGCTGCAGATGATGCTGAACGGCATGGCGCTGCCGCCGCGTCCGGAGAGCCTGATCCTGCCCGCGCTGGAGGGCGCCGCGCCGAAGGCGCTCGGCGTCGCGGCGCTGCCCGACAGCGCGCCGATCTGCTCCTGCCATAATGTCAGCAAAGGCGATATCTGCCAGGCGGTGAACAATGGGGCGGGGGATATGGCGGCGATAAAAAGCTGCACCAGAGCGGCCACCGGCTGCGGCGGCTGCAGCGCGCTGGTGAAACAGGTGATGGAGTACCAGCTGGCGGAGCAGGGCGTCGAAGTGAAAAAAGACGTCTGCGAGCATTTCCCGTGGTCGCGCCAGGAGATTTACCACCTGGTACGGGTCAATCATATCCATACCTTCGAGCAGCTGATTAGCCGCTACGGCCAGGGACACGGCTGTGATGTCTGCAAACCGCTGGTGGCCTCGGTGCTGGCTTCCTGCTGGAACGAGTACCTGCTGAAGCCGGCGCACCTGCCGCTGCAGGATACCAACGACCGCTATTTCGCCAACATTCAGAAGGACGGAACCTATTCGGTGGTGCCGCGGATGGCGGCAGGGGAAGTGACGCCGGACGGGCTGATCGCTATCGGGCAGATCGCCAAACGTTACCAGCTCTACAGCAAAGTGACCGGCGGCCAGCGTATCGATCTGTTTGGCGCGCGGCTGGAACAGCTGCCGGCTATCTGGCGCGAGCTGGCCGACGCCGGGTTTGAAACCGGCCACGCCTACGGCAAGTCGCTGCGCACGGTGAAATCCTGCGTCGGCTCAACCTGGTGTCGCTACGGCGTGCAGGACTCCACCGGGCTCGCCGTGCGGCTCGAGCATCGCTATAAAGGGCTGCGCGCCCCGCACAAAATCAAGATGGCGGTCTCCGGCTGCACCCGCGAATGCGCCGAAGCCCAGGGGAAAGATATCGGGGTGATTGCCACCGATAAAGGCTGGAATCTGTACGTCTGCGGCAACGGCGGGATGAAACCGCGTCACGCCGACCTGTTTGCCAGCGATCTCGACGAAGCGACGCTGATCCGCAGCATCGATCGTCTGCTGATGTTCTATATCCGTACCGCCGATCGCCTGCAGCGGACCAGCACCTGGATGGATAACCTGGAGGGCGGCGTCGCCTATCTGCGGCAGGTGGTGCTGGAGGATAGTCTCGGCCTTGGCGAGGAGCTGGAGCAGGAGATGGCCCGGATCGTCGACAGCTACCAGTGCGAGTGGCAGACCACCCTCAACGATCCGCAGCGTCTGGCGCTGTTCCGCTCCTTCGTGAACAGCGACCAGCCGGACGAGGCGGTGCAGCGCCACGAGCTGCGTGGTCAGCCGCAGCTGTTGCTGACTGAGACGTTGCCCGAAGGCGAACTTCCATCCCGGCCGTGGCAGGCGGTATGCGACCTTGACGCCATCCCGGCGCAGGCGGGGATTGGCGCCCGCTTAGGGGAGCGGCAGATTGCCCTGTTCCGCTTCGGTGAGCGGGTCTACGCCCTGGACAACCGCGAGCCGGGCAGCGCGGCCAACGTGCTGTCACGCGGGCTGTTAGGGGACGTCGGCGGCGAGCCGGTGGTGATCTCCCCACTGTACAAACAGCGGATTCGCCTGCGCGACGGCTGGCCGTGCGACGGCAGTGAACAGGCGGTACGCGCCTGGCCGGTAAAAGTGGAAAACGGCAAAGTATGGGTGGGCAGCCAGCAGCTGCTGGCGCGCGCGGAGGCCTCCTGATGCAGACCATCCGAACGACCTGTCCTTACTGTGGTGTGGGCTGCGGCGTACTGGCGAGCGTGGACGACGCGGGGCAGGTGAGCGTGCGCGGCGACGATCAGCACCCGGCGAACCTCGGCCGTCTGTGCGTCAAAGGGGCGGCATTAGGGGAGACCACGGGCCTGGCGGGGCGGCTGCTGGCGCCGGAGGTCGACGGCCAGCAGGTAGCCTGGCCTCAGGCGCTGGCGGAGACCGCTGCGCGCCTGCAACAGGTCATCGACCAGCATGGCCCGCAGGCGGTGGCCTTTTACGCCTCCGGCCAGCTGTTAACGGAGGATTACTATGCCGCCAATAAGCTGATGAAGGGGTTTATCGGCGCGGCGAACATCGATACCAATTCACGGCTGTGCATGTCGTCAGCGGTGACCGGCTACAAGCGGGCTTTTGGCGCCGACGTGGTGCCCTGCAGCTACGACGATGTGGAAAACAGCGATCTGGTGGTGCTGGTCGGCTCGAACGCCGCCTGGGCGCATCCGGTGCTGTTCCAGCGGCTGGCGCAGGCGAAGCGGGATAATCCCCAACTGCGGATCGTGGTGATCGACCCCCGACGCACCGCCACCTGCGAGATCGCTGACCGCCATCTGGCGCTGGCCCCGGGAAGCGACGGTGGGTTGTTTGTGGGATTACTTAACGCCCTGGTGCAAGCCGGAGCCTGCGTCGATGGCTTTCGCGATGGCTCGCAGGCGCTGGCCGAGGCGAGTGGCTGGGACGTGGCGAAGGTGGCGGATTTTTGCGGCCTGGCTGCCGATGAGGTGGCGGCCTTCTATCGCGAGTTCATCGCCGCCCCGCGGGCGATCACCCTCTACACCATGGGAATCAATCAATCCGCCAGCGGCAGCGACAAATGTAACGCTATCATCAACGTCCATCTGGCCAGCGGGAAGTATAGCCGCCGCGGCTGTGGCCCCTTTTCGCTGACCGGTCAACCCAACGCCATGGGCGGCCGCGAAGTTGGCGGGCTGGCGACGATGCTGGCGGCGCACATGGATTTTGTGCCAGACGATCTGCAGCGGCTGGCCCGCTTCTGGGGGACGGAACGGCTGGCGCAGACCCCGGGGCTGACCGCCGTGGAGCTGTTTGCCGCCATTGGCCGCGGCGAGGTCAAAGCGGTCTGGATCATGGGTACCAACCCGGTGGTGTCGCTCCCTGACAGCCACGCGGTGAGCCAGGCGCTGGCCGCCTGTCCGCTGGTGATCGTCTCGGATGTCGCCGCTGAGACCGATACCGGACATTTCGCCCACATCCGCTTTCCGGCGCTGGCCTGGGGCGAAAAGAATGGCACGGTCACCAACTCGGAGCGGCGGATCTCCCGTCAGCGCAGCTTTCTGCCGCCGCCGGGGGAGGCGAAAGCGGACTGGTGGATCATCGCCAGAGTGGGGCAGGCGCTGGGGTATCGCGAGGCGTTTGCCTGGCAGCATCCGCATGACGTCTTCCGCGAGCATGCGGCGCTGTCCGGTTTCGAAAACGACGGTCAGCGGGCGTTTGATATCGGCGCGCTGGCGGATCTCAGCCGTGAGGCGTGGGACGCCATGGCGCCGGTGCGCTGGCCGGTCAGCCGCAGCGAAGCCGCCTGGGATATCGTGCGCGGCTGGCATGGCGATGGCAGGCTGCGGATGGTGCCGGTGACGCCTCAACCGACCCGGGCGACAACCGATGTCTTTTATCCGCTGATCCTCAACAGCGGGCGGATCCGCGATCAGTGGCACACCATGACCCGCACTGGCACGGTGCCGCGGCTGATGCAGCACATCGCGGAGCCGGTGGTGGAGGTGGCGCCGCAGGATGCCGTTCGCTACCAGCTTCCCGCCGACGGGCTGGCGCGGATCTGGTCGCGGCATGGGGTGATGGTGGCGAAAGTGACGATCAATGAAGGGCAACGCCCCGGCTCGCTGTTTGTTCCGATGCACTGGAACAATCAGTTTGCCCGCCAGGGGCGGGTGAATAATCTGCTGACCGCCGTCACCGACCCGTACTCCGGCCAGCCGGAAAGTAAACAGGCGGCGGTGGCCATCGCCGCCTGGCAACCGGCCTGGCACAGCGAACTGCTTTGTCGCGAACCGCTGCCGTTTCCAGCGGCCTGGCACTGGCGGCGGCGGGCAGCGCCTGGCGTGCTGCACTATTCGCTGGCCGGGGAGGCGTCTGCCCGACAGTGGATCAGCGCGTGGTGCGCGCAGCGCGGCTGGCAGCTACAGGTGGCTGACGGCGGCGCGGTATGGAACCTGCTGGCCTGGCATCAGGGGAGTCTGATGCTCGGCTGGTGGAGCGATGCGCGCGAGCCGGCGGTGGATAGCGCATGGATAAGCGCCGCCTTTGCCGCGCCGCCGTCCGATGCCGTCCAGCGACATGCGTTGCTTAGCGGCCGACCGGGCGCCGCCGTCGCCCCGCGGGGGCGGATCGTCTGCAGCTGCTTTGGCGTGGGGGAACGGTCAATTAGCGAGGCTATCGCCAGCGGCTGCGCCAGCGTCGGGGCGTTGGGAGCGAAGCTGAAATGCGGGACCAACTGCGGTTCCTGCGTGCCGGAGCTCAACGCGCTGCTGGCGGCGCAACGAACCCGAACCCAGGCGTAACGGTGGCGCGCAGTGACGGCTCCGGTTGGGTGATATGTTGCCCAACCGGTTTCAGCATATTCCTGGAATTGCCCACAGGGCTGCGGGAGCAGGGAAAAAACGATAAACTAACACTTCTTCCCATTTTTGTGAGCCTGCTCAAAATCTGTTGATGCCTGTGTCCTTCCGTTTGTTGCCAACGTTGACCTGTCTCCTGCTGCTGCCGGGCGTTCCCGTCTGGGCGCTGACCGCCAGCGACACCACTCGCCCCACACAAGCGCAAGATCCGCTGCCCGATATGGGGATTGCTCCCCAGGTCGATGACGACGCCCGGCACTTTGCCGAAGTGGCGAAGAAGTTTGGCGAGGCCAGCATGAGCGATAACGGACTGACGGCGGGCGAGCAGGCGCAGCTGTTCGCCATCAGCAAAATCGGCAATGAAGTGAGCCATGAGCTGGAGAGCTGGCTGTCACCATGGGGCAACGCCAATGTCGACCTGCTGGTCGATAAAGAGGGTAAGTTCACCGGCAGTAAAGGGAGCTGGTTTGTGCCGTTGCAGGATAACGACCGTTACCTGACCTGGAACCAGTATTCGGTGACCCGGCGCGAGAACGATCTGGTGGGCAACATTGGACTTGGCCAGCGCTGGCGGGTCGGTGGCTGGCTGCTGGGCTATAACTCGTTTTACGACAAAGTGCTGAGCGAAAGCCTGGCGCGCGGCAGCGTCGGCGCGGAGGCGTGGGGAGAATATCTCCGGCTGTCGGCAAACTACTACCATCCGCTGGGCGACTGGCAACTGCGCGATAATCAGACTCAGGAGCAGCGGATGGCCGCGGGGTATGACGTCACCGCCCAGGCGCGGCTACCGTTCTACCAGCACATTAATACCAGCGTCAGCGTCGAACAGTACTTCGGCGATAGCGTCGATCTTTTTCACACCGGCACCGGCTACCATAATCCGGTGGCCGTCTCCGTTGGGCTCAATTACACCCCGGTCCCGCTGGTCACCGTTACCGCTAAGCATAAGCAGGGGGAAAATGGCGTCAGCCAGAACAATGTGGGCCTGAAGCTAAACTACCGCTTCGGCGTACCCCTTAAGCAGCAGCTGGCCGCTGACGAGGTAGCGATCAGCAATTCGCTGCGCGGGAGCCGCTTCGATAGTCCGGAGCGGGATAATCTGCCGGTGGTGGAGTATCGTCAGCGCAAAAATCTGACAGTCTATCTGGCCACGCCGCCCTGGGATCTGCAGTCCGGAGAGACGGTGCAACTGAAGCTGCAGATCCATAGCCTGCACGGTATCAAGGCGCTGCACTGGCAGGGTGACACCCAGGCGCTTAGCCTGACGCCGCCGGTGGATGGCGCCAGCCCGGATGGCTGGAGCGTGATCATGCCGGTGTGGAACAGTGAACCGGGCGCCGCGAACCGCTGGCGCCTGTCGGTGGTGGTGGAGGATAAACAGGGGCAGCGCGTCTCCTCCAATGAGATCGCTCTGGCGCTGACCGAGCCGCTGGTCAAGTTCACCACGCCTGGCGTCTCCTGGACGGACTCGCCTTAGAAAATTCGCTCCTGGTGGACCCATACCGCGGCTTCCACCCGGGATTTGAGCTTCATTTTCTTCAGCATGTGCTTCACGTGTACTTTGACGGTGCTTTCGGTGATATCCAGGCGACGGGCGATCATTTTGTTCGGCAGTCCTTGGGCGATCAGCTTGAGGATGTCGCGCTCGCGCGGGGTCAACTGGCTGATGTCGCGATCGGAGGTGGCGCGGTTGGCGCGCAGGCTGGCGGCCAGCACCGGGGTTAACGCTTCGCTTAACACCATCTCTCCGGCGGCGGCCTGCTGCAGGGCTTTCAGCAGATCTTCCGGCTCCATATCTTTCAGCAGATAGCCATCGGCGCCGCGCTTCAGGGCGGTGACAACGTCCTCTTCATGGTTGGAGACGCTGAAGACCACCACCCGGCCAGAAAGCGATTTCTCACGCAGTTTGTCCAGCGTTTCCAGGCCATTCATGCCCGGCATATTGAGGTCGAGCAGGATCAGGTCCGGATCCAGCGACTCCGCCAGCTCGATACCTTGCGCACCATTGCTGGCCTCGCCAATCACCTGGATGTCTGGTGCCATGCTGATCAATTGTTTTACGCCGGTGCGCAGCATCGGATGGTCGTCAATGAGAAGGATGGTTGCCCGTTCCTGTTGACTCATGGGGGTCTCCTTATTGGATGGAAAACGTTTTTTCCGGGATAAACGTGACGATCACTTCGGTTCCACCGGTTTCCCGGCGTCGTACCTGACAGTCACCGCGCAAGCTCTGGGCGCGATCCCGCATAATAATTAAACCGTAATGGTTACTCCGCTCGGCGTGATCCGGCACGCCGCGGCCGTTATCCGCCACCACCAGACGGACCTGATTATCGCGTTGTGACACCGTCACGGTTACTTTGGTCGCGCTGGCATGCTTCAGGGCGTTGCTTAACGCTTCGCGGGCGATCTGCAGCAGGTGAATGGCCTGATGCGACGGTACAAAGCGCGGCGGAAGCTGATAATCAAGCTGTACCGTAAAGCCGAAGTGGGCGCTGTACTCCTGACAGCTGGCCTCCAGCGCCGGGCGCAGGCCCGGCTCGGTCAGCTGCAGGCGGAAGGTGGTTAACAGCTCCCGCAGCTGGGCCCAGGAGGTATTCAGCTCGTTGCGTATCTGCCCCAGCAGCTGGCGGCTCTCCGCCGGTAAGGCGTCGCCCTGCATCTGCAGACAGCTGACCTGCATCTTCATACAGGACAGCGACTGGGCGATGGAGTCGTGCAGCTCGCGGGCGATAGTAGCCCGCTCTTCCATGACGATCAGCTGCTGCTGTTTCTCCTGATGGCGGTCCAGCGCCAGGGTACTGGTCAGTTGTTCCACCAGGGTATCCACCAGTTGCTGCTGATCGTGGCTGAGATGGCGGCCAACCGGCAGCGTCGCCAGCAGAATGCCGTACTGATTATGCGCATCCGACAGCCGCCACTTCAGCGTTGTTCCGCCATCCGGCAGCGGCGGCAGATTGCGTGGGCAGAGGTAGCAGCCTTTATCATCACATTCATAATCCGAGTGGCAGGTAAACTCCTGGTGATTATCTTCGTCTTCCAGGTCGTAAACCCGTACCTCGATATCGCGCAGCAGCGTCAGCCCCTGCAGGCCATTCAGTACCGGTGAAATCCGCTCGCAGAGCGGGGCGCTGGAATGCAGCCGACGATTGGCCTGCCATAAGAAAGCGAGGATCTCGTTCTTCTGTTCCAGTCCGGCGGTCTTCTCCTGCACCCGCCGCTCGAGCACGGCGTAGCTTTCCGCCAGCTCTTCCGACATGTTATTCAGCGCCATGCCGAGGGTCGCCATTTCGTTACGCCCGCTGATGTGCGCCCGCTGGGTGAAATCGCGCTGGCTGACCGCCCGCGCCATGCCCAGCAGCTGTTTCCACGGCCGCAGCAGGCGGGCGCGTAACCAGATGATGGTAAAAATCAGCAGCAGCGCCATACCAATGGCGAGGATGCGATGGATCCAGACTACCCGCTCGATACGCTGCTCGGTGGTGTGGTCGAATGCCGTGACCAGCTGGTCGATACGATCGACAAAGTCGGCGACATCCTGGGCCACTTCCGCCTGGTTAACCGCACGCTGCATGCCGGGGGCCAGTGCCTGCTGCCAGTATTGCTGCAGCGCTTTTAACTGTTGTTCCTGGCCGTCGCGGCGGGCGGAATTTTGCAGCTCGGGGCTGAAGACGGTGGCAGTCATGTCCGCCACCAGCTTTTGATCGTTTTCATTCAGCGGGATCGCCGCCAGCAGCCGGTAGCTTTGCATACGCAATGAACCGGCCTTGTTAATCGCGTGGGCGCTGCCCTGGACGCCGTTCACCAGGCGCGCGGAGATCGCCATGCCGGCGACGCCAATAATGGTGGCGAGCAGCACGATTAACGCCAGTTGATTGACCAGCGTCAGCGGAGTAAAAAGACGTTTTAACATGGAATGCGTGGCTCCTGACCGGTGATCTCTCCGGGAGTGGCGCTTATTCTCGGCTATCCCCTGGAGTATACCCATACCCCTAAAGAGTTACTCCTTAATTGTCGGTGGTAGGCGCTATTGGGGGTGGGGTTATACGCAACCCGGCAGCCGCGTGAAAAACCACACTTTTTTCCTCACCATTCTCTACTCACTTCGGAGCATGGTTTATTTTTGCACAAATTAGTGCGCGCTTTTCCTTTGATTTATATCAACTTACCGCCCCGGGCAACCCCTAAGGTAGCGGCAGGAAATATGAATAATCAGAGGTATCTATGAGTCAATCTTCCCTACCGGAGAAGGCTAACCGCTCGGTCATTACCGACTGGCGCCCTGAAGATCCTGAATTCTGGCAACAGCGCGGTCACCGTGTGGCGAGCCGTAATCTATGGATCTCCGTTCCCTGTCTGTTACTGGCGTTCTGCGTGTGGATGCTGTTCAGCGCCGTCGCCGTTAATCTCAACAAAGTGGGCTTTCAGTTTACGACCGATCAGCTGTTTATGCTGACCGCGCTGCCGGCGCTGTCTGGCGCCTTATTGCGCGTGCCTTACGCCTTTATGGTGCCGCTGTTCGGCGGCCGTCGCTGGACGGCGTTCAGCACCGGGATCATGATTATTCCGTGCGTCTGGCTGGGCTTTGCGGTCCAGGATACTTCCACGCCGTTTAGCGTCTTCGTGATTATCTCGCTGCTGTGCGGCTTCGCCGGGGCCAACTTTGCCTCCAGTATGGCCAACATCAGCTTCTTCTTCCCGAAAGCGAAGCAGGGCGGGGCGCTCGGCGTCAACGGCGGCCTCGGTAATATGGGCGTCAGCGTGATGCAGCTGGTCGCGCCGCTGGTGGTGTCGGTCTCTGTGTTTGCCATTTTTGGCGGGACCGGCAGCGAGCAGCCGGACGGCTCAATGCTGTATCTGGAAAACGCCGCGTGGATCTGGGTACCTTTCCTGATTATTTTTACTCTGGCGGCGTGGTTCTTTATGAACGACCTGTCGGCTTCTAAAGCCTCGCTGAGCGAACAGCTGCCGGTGCTGAAACGCCTGCACCTGTGGATCATGGCGCTGCTCTATCTGGCCACCTTCGGCTCCTTCATCGGATTCTCCGCCGGCTTCGCCATGCTGTCGAAAACCCAGTTCCCGGACGTGCAGATCCTGCACTACGCCTTCTTCGGCCCCTTTATTGGCGCGCTGGCGCGTTCGATGGGCGGGGCGATCTCCGATCGTCTCGGCGGGACTCGCGTGACGCTGGTCAACTTCGTGGTGATGGCTGTCTTCTGCGCGCTGCTGTTCCTGACCCTGCCGACTAACGGCCAGGGCGGCAACTTCATCGCCTTCTTCGCGGTGTTCATGGTGCTGTTCCTGACCGCCGGGCTGGGGAGCGCCTCCACCTTCCAGATGATCTCCGTGATCTTCCGTAAGCTGACCATGGACCGCGTGAAGGCCCAGGGCGGCAGCGAAGCGCAGGCGATGCGCGAGGCGGCGACCGATACCGCGGCAGCGCTGGGCTTTATCTCGGCGATAGGCGCCATCGGCGGCTTCTTTATCCCGAAAGCATTCGGCATTTCGCTGGATCTGACCGGCTCGCCGGCCGGCGCGATGAAAATCTTCCTCGTCTTCTATATTGCCTGCGTGGTGATCACCTGGGCGGTATACGGCCGTAAGCGTCAATAATCCGCCATAGTCGATGTCGCTTCGTAAAGGCGTACTCCCGAAGGAGGCGCCTTTTTTTACTGGCTTAATTAGTTACAACATACTAATGGGCGATTTTATTCGTTTTGGCCACTGAGCCGGGAAGGGACGGCTTGCCAGCGTCACCGCTCTACCCCTTAATACCTCCTTTGTTAACAATCCCGAGCCACGCGACCCATTTTTCGTTAAAAACCATTAAAAAACATAAAGTTAAAAAATTGAGTTTCCTACCACCTTGGTGGTAATTGCAGTTTCCCTCCGCTTTAGCAAGCCAGTCCGGATTGATCGCCATCAATTCTCGCCCTCTTTCATAGCGTTACCTTCGCTGCAAATCCAGCAATGTCGATTTATCAGAGAGCCGTCAGGCTCCATATCAGGAGAAACCCGATGAGTAAATTCCTGGACCGGTTTCGCTACTTCAAACAGAAGGGTGAAACCTTTGCCGATGGGCACGGCCAGCTTCTAAACACCAACCGGGACTGGGAGGATGGATACCGTCAACGTTGGCAGCATGACAAAATTGTGCGTTCCACTCACGGTGTCAACTGCACCGGCTCATGCAGCTGGAAGATTTATGTGAAAAACGGTCTGGTGACCTGGGAAACGCAGCAGACTGACTACCCGCGCACCCGTCCGGACCTGCCGAACCACGAACCACGCGGTTGCCCGCGCGGCGCCAGCTACTCCTGGTATCTGTACAGCGCTAACCGCCTGAAATACCCGCTGATGCGTAAACGTTTGATGAAGATGTGGCGGGAAGCGAAAGTGCAGCATAGCGATCCGGTTGAGGCATGGGCCTCGATTATTGAAGACGCCGATAAAGCCAAAAGCTTTAAACAGGCTCGCGGTCGCGGCGGTTTTGTGCGCTCTTCCTGGCAGGAAGTGAATGAGCTGATTGCCGCCTCAAACGTTTATACCGTCAAAACTTACGGTCCGGACCGCGTGGCCGGCTTCTCGCCGATCCCGGCGATGTCGATGGTTTCCTATGCGTCCGGCGCCCGTTATCTGTCGCTGATCGGCGGCACCTGCCTGAGCTTCTACGACTGGTACTGCGACCTGCCGCCAGCCTCGCCGATGACCTGGGGCGAACAGACTGATGTGCCGGAATCTGCCGACTGGTATAACTCCAGCTACATTATCGCCTGGGGGTCCAACGTGCCGCAGACCCGTACCCCGGATGCCCACTTCTTTACCGAAGTCCGCTACAAAGGCACCAAAACCGTGGCGATCACTCCGGACTACGCCGAAATCGCCAAACTCTGCGATCTGTGGCTGGCGCCGAAGCAGGGTACCGATGCCGCGATGGCGCTGGCGATGGGCCATGTGATGCTGCGCGAGTTCCATCTCGATAAGCCGAGCCAGTACTTCACCGATTATGTGCGCCGCTATACCGACATGCCGATGCTGGTGATGCTTGAGGAGCGCGACGGTTATTACGCCGCCGGCCGCACGCTGCGCGCGGCCGACCTCGTGGATTCCCTTGGTCAGGAGAATAATCCGGAATGGAAAACCGTCGCCTTTGACGAGAAGGGCGACATGACCGTACCGAACGGTTCCCTCGGATTCCGCTGGGGCGACAAAGGCAAATGGAACCTCGAACAGCGCGACGGTAAAACTGGCGAAGAGATCGAGCTGCGTCTGAGCCTGCTGGGCAGCCATGACGAGGTCGCCAACGTCGGCTTCCCGTACTTCGGCGGCGAAGGTTCTGAGCACTTCAATAAAGTCGACCTCGAAAATATTCTGCTGCACAAACTGCCGGCCAAACGCCTGCAACTGGCCGACGGCTCTACCGCCCTGGTGACCACCGTTTACGATCTGACCATGGCTAACTACGGCCTGGAACGCGGTCTGAACGATGATAACTGCGCCACCGGCTACGATGAAGTGAAAGCCTACACCCCCGCCTGGGCGGAGAAGATCACCGGTGTCTCCCGCGCGCATATCATCCGCACTGCACGCGAATTTGCCGATAACGCCGATAAGACCCATGGTCGCTCGATGATTATCGTCGGGGCGGGCCTCAACCACTGGTTCCACCTCGACATGAACTACCGCGGCCTGATCAACATGCTGATCTTCTGCGGCTGCGTCGGTCAGAGCGGCGGCGGTTGGGCGCACTATGTGGGCCAGGAAAAACTGCGTCCGCAGACCGGCTGGCAGCCGCTGGCGTTCGCCCTCGACTGGCAGCGTCCGGCACGCCACATGAACAGTACATCGTACTTCTATAACCACTCCAGCCAGTGGCGCTATGAAACCGTCACCGCGCAGGAACTGCTGTCGCCGATGGCGGATAAATCCCGTTACAGCGGTCACCTGATCGACTTCAACGTGCGCGCAGAGCGCATGGGCTGGCTGCCGTCGGCGCCGCAGTTAGGGGTGAACCCGCTGCGTATCGCTGACGAAGCGAAGAAAGCCGGCATGACGCCGGTCGATTACACCGTGAAATCGTTGCAAGAGGGCTCGATTCGCTTTGCGGCCGAACAGCCGGAAAACGGCAAAAACCACCCGCGTAACCTGTTTATCTGGCGCTCCAACCTGCTTGGCTCCTCCGGTAAAGGCCATGAGTATATGCTCAAGTACCTGCTGGGTACCGAGAACGGCATTCAGGGCAAAGACCTTGGCAAGCAGGGCGGCGTGAAGCCGGAAGAAGTCGAATGGCGGGATAACGGCCTCGACGGCAAACTGGATCTGGTGGTGACCCTCGACTTCCGTCTGTCGAGCACCTGTCTCTATTCCGACATCGTGCTGCCGACCGCCACCTGGTACGAAAAAGACGACATGAATACTTCGGACATGCATCCGTTTATTCACCCGCTGTCTGCCGCCGTTGACCCCGCCTGGGAATCGAAGAGCGACTGGGATATCTATAAAGGCATTGCGAAGAAATTTTCCGAAGTCTGCGTCGGCCACCTCGGCAAAGAAACCGACGTCGTGACGCTGCCGATTCAACACGATTCCGCCGCGGAAATGGCGCAGCCGTTTGACGTAAAAGACTGGAAAAAAGGCGAATGCGACCTGATCCCAGGGAAAACCGCGCCGCATATTATTCCGGTTGAGCGTGATTATCCGGCGACTTACGAGCGTTTCACCTCGATCGGCCCGCTGCTGGAAACCATCGGTAACGGCGGGAAAGGCATCGCCTGGAACACCCAGAGCGAGATGGATCTGCTGCGTAAGCTCAACTACACCAAGGCGGAAGGCCCGGCGAAAGGCCAGCCGAAGCTGGAAACGGCCATCGACGCCGCGGAAATGATCCTCACCCTGGCGCCGGAGACCAACGGTCAGGTGGCGGTGAAGGCGTGGAAAGCGCTGAGCGAGATCACCGGTCGCGAGCACGCGCACCTGGCGCTGAACAAAGAAGATGAGAAGATCCGCTTCCGCGACATTCAGGCGCAGCCGCGGAAGATTATCTCCAGCCCGACCTGGTCTGGACTGGAAGACGAGCATGTCTCCTATAACGCCGGCTACACCAACGTTCACGAGCTGATCCCCTGGCGTACGCTGTCCGGCCGTCAGTCGCTGTATCAGGATCATCAGTGGATGCGCGACTTTGGCGAAAGCCTGCTGGTCTATCGTCCGCCGATCGACACCCGTTCGGTGAAAGCGGTGATGGGCGAGAAGTCCAACGGCAACCCGGAGAAGGCGCTGAACTTCCTGACCCCGCACCAGAAATGGGGTATCCACTCGACCTACAGCGATAACCTGCTGATGCTGACCCTGTCGCGCGGCGGGCCGATTGTCTGGATGAGCGAAGCGGATGCGAAAGATCTGGGTATCGAAGATAACGACTGGATCGAAGTGTTTAACGCCAACGGCGCCCTGACGGCGCGCGCGGTGGTGAGCCAGCGTGTACCGGCCGGGATGACCATGATGTATCACGCCCAGGAACGCATCGTGAACCTGCCGGGCTCTGAAATCACCGGTCAGCGCGGCGGGATCCACAACTCCGTCACCCGTATTACGCCAAAACCGACCCACATGATCGGCGGCTACGGCCACCTGGCCTATGGCTTTAACTACTACGGTACCGTCGGCTCCAACCGCGATGAGTTTGTAGTGGTACGTAAGATGAAGAACATTAACTGGTTAGACGGCGAAGGCAACGACCAGGTACAGGAGAGCGTAAAATGAAAATTCGTTCACAAGTCGGCATGGTGCTGAATCTCGATAAGTGCATCGGCTGCCATACCTGTTCGGTGACCTGTAAAAACGTCTGGACCAGCCGGGAAGGGATGGAATACGCCTGGTTCAACAACGTGGAGAGCAAACCTGGCGTTGGCTTCCCGAACGACTGGGAAAACCAGGAAAAATGGAAGGGCGGCTGGATCCGCAAAATCAACGGTAAACTGCAGCCGCGCATGGGCAACCGCGCGATGCTGCTGGGTAAAATCTTCGCCAACCCACATCTGCCGGGGATCGATGATTACTACGAGCCGTTTGACTATGACTACCAGAATCTGCATAACGCGCCGGAAAGCAAACATCAGCCGATCGCCCGCCCGCGCTCGCTGATCACCGGCCAGAGGATGGACAAGATCACCAGCGGTCCGAACTGGGAAGAGATCCTCGGCGGCGAGTTCGAAAAACGCGCCAAAGATCAGAACTTCGACAACATGCAGAAGGCGATGTACGGTCAGTTCGAAAACACCTTCATGATGTATCTGCCGCGCTTGTGCGAGCACTGCCTGAACCCGGCCTGCGTTGCGACCTGCCCGAGTGGCGCCATCTATAAGCGTGAAGAAGACGGCATCGTGCTGATCGACCAGGACAAGTGCCGCGGCTGGCGGATGTGTATCACCGGTTGCCCGTACAAGAAGATCTACTTCAACTGGAAGAGCGGGAAGTCCGAGAAGTGCATCTTCTGCTACCCGCGTATTGAATCCGGAATGCCGACGGTGTGCTCCGAAACCTGCGTGGGCCGTATCCGCTATCTCGGGGTCCTGCTGTACGACGCGGACGCGATTGAAAACGCCGCCAGCACCGAGAACGAGAAAGATCTGTATCAGCGCCAGCTGGACGTATTCCTCGATCCAAACGATCCGAAAGTGATTGAACAGGCGTTAAAAGATGGCGTTCCGCAGGGCGTTATTGAGGCCGCGCAGCAGTCGCCGGTCTACAAAATGGCGATGGACTGGAAGCTGGCCCTGCCGCTGCACCCAGAATATCGCACCTTGCCAATGGTCTGGTACGTGCCGCCTCTGTCGCCGATTCAGTCCGCCGCCGATGCCGGTGAACTGGGTAGCAACGGGATCCTGCCGGACGTGGAAAGCCTGCGTATTCCGGTGCAATACCTGGCGAACCTGCTGACCGCGGGCGATACCCAGCCGGTCCTGCTGGCCCTGAAACGCATGCTGGCGATGCGCCACTATAAGCGTGCGGAAACCGTTGACGGCGTCGTCGATACCCGCGCGCTGGAAGAGGTGGGGCTGAGCGAAGCGCAGGCCCAGGAGATGTACCGCTATCTGGCCATCGCTAACTACGAAGATCGTTTCGTGGTGCCGAGCAGCCATCGTGAACAGGCTCGCGATGCCTTCCCGGAGAAGAGCGGCTGCGGCTTTACCTTCGGCGATGGTTGCCACGGCTCTGATAGCCAGTTCAACCTGTTCAACAGCCGTCGTATCGACGCGATTGACGTCACCAGCAAAACGGAGCCGCACGCATGATTGAACTCGTGATTATGTCGCGTCTGCTCGAATACCCTGACGCTGCCTTATGGCAGCATCAGCAAGAGATGTTCGAGGCGCTCGCGTCATCAGAGAAACTCAGCAAAGAGGATGCCCACGCGCTGGGCGTTTTCCTGCGCGATTTAGTGGCTCAGGATCCGCTGGACGCCCAGTCGGCGTATAGCGAACTGTTTGACCGCGGCCGCGCTACCTCGCTGCTGCTGTTTGAACACGTGCACGGCGAATCCCGCGACCGCGGGCAGGCGATGGTGGACCTGATGGCGCAGTATGAGCGCCACGGACTGCTGCTGGATAGCCATGAGCTGCCGGATCACCTGCCGCTGTATCTGGAGTATCTGGCGCAACTGCCGGAAGAGGAAGCACTTCGCGGCCTGCGGGACGTTGCGCCGATCCTCGGCTTGCTCAGCGCACGCCTGCAGCAGCGCGATAGTCGCTATGCGGTGCTGTTCGAGCTGTTGCTGAAGCTGGCCAATACCCAGGTCGACAGTCAGAAGGTGGCGGAGAAGATTGCCGACGAGGCGCGCGACGATACGCCGCAGGCGCTGGACGCGGTCTGGGAAGAAGAACAGGTCAAATTCTTTGCCGACCAGGGCTGCGGCGAGTCGGAGATCTCCGCTCACCAGCGTCGTTTTGCCGGAGCCGTGGCCCCGCAATATCTGAATATCTCTAACGGAGGACAGCAATAATGCACTTCCTGAATATGTTCTTCTTTGACATTTATCCGTACATTGCGGGCTCGGTGTTTCTGATCGGCAGCTGGCTGCGCTATGACTATGGCCAGTACACCTGGCGCGCCGCCTCCAGCCAGATGCTGGACCGTAAGGGGATGAACCTGGCGTCGAACCTGTTCCATATCGGCATCCTGGGTATTTTCGCCGGCCACTTCCTCGGCATGCTGACCCCGCACTGGATGTATGAGTCCTTTCTGCCGATCGACGTCAAGCAGAAGATGGCGATGATCGCCGGCGGCGCCTGCGGCGTGATGACCCTGGTGGGCGGGTTACTGCTGCTCAAGCGTCGTCTGCTCAGCCCGCGCGTTCGCGCCACCACCACCGGAGCGGATATTCTGATCCTTTCGTTGCTGATGGTGCAGTGTGCGCTCGGCCTGCTGACGATCCCATTCTCAGCCCAGCATATGGACGGCAGTGAAATGATGAAGCTGGTTGGCTGGGCGCAGTCGGTGGTGACGTTCCACGGCGGTGCATCACAGCATCTGGATGGCGTGGCGTTTATTTTCCGCGTTCACCTGGTGCTGGGGATGACGCTGTTCCTGCTGTTCCCGTTCTCCCGTCTGGTTCATATCTGGAGCGCGCCGGTCGAATACCTGACGCGCAAATACCAGATTGTCCGCGCCCGTCGCTAACTGGCCCGCGACTGCTCACTGACCCCGCCGCGGCGGGGTTTTTTTTCGCCCCAGCCGAGGTTATTCCCTGCGGCGGCAAACAGAATAAGCATCCCGCCAATCAACTGCACAGGGGTCAACGCATGGTGGAAGACCAGATAGTCGACCACCATTGCCACCAGCGGATAAATAAAGGAGAGCGAACCGGTAATGGGCGTCGGCAGTTTCTGTATCGCGCTATATAAAAGCTGATACATGATCCCGGTATGGACGATGCCGAGGATCAGCAGATAGCGCCAGGGGAAGCTGGCCGTCCATTCGGGGGCATGCACCAGCGGCAGCAGCATCACGACGCCAACGAGCACCTGAATGAAGGCGATATGCTGTGCGGGGAGCGGATGCAATTTGCGCGCGATGATGGCGGTCAGGGCATAGAAGAATGCCGCGCCCAGCGCCAGCAAAACGCCGGTAGTGAGCCCCTCTCCATGCGCGGACGTCAGCTCGCTTGACAACAGGATCACTACGCCGCCAAAGGCCAGCAGTAGCCATCCCCATTTCACGGCGCTGACCCGTTCCCCCAGCACCATCCCCATCAGTACCAGCATAAACGGCTGGGTGTTATAGACCACGGTGGCCATACCGATTGAGATCCGCGAATAGGCGGCAAACAGCAGCAGCCAGTTGACGACCAGCGCCGCGCCGCCAATCACCGCCAGAGCGAGAGTGAAACGCGTTAGCCGGCTGAAGGGCTGGCCGCTTAACACGATAAACACCAGCAAGGTTAGCGCGCCAATCAGGCAGCGCCAGAACACCACATCCATCACCGGCAAACCAGAGAGCAGCACGAACGCGCCGATCGAGCCGGAGATTATCATTGCCAGGCTCATTTGCCAGACGCCGCGGGTAAGTTGCATTTTTCACCTCCACAATTTTTCAGTTATTGTGCGAAAAACCCTGACAGGGTGATATGGCTGAATTAAGGTAGAAAGAGGCGAATGCCTTTTATAATTAGGTGAAAAACATGAATGACGCACTTGATGAAATTGACCGGGCGATCCTCACTTGCCTGACTCAGGATGCCAGAGTCTCGCTAAAGGTATTGAGCGCGCGAGTGGGGCTGACCTCGCCGAGCACGGCCGAGCGGGTGAAGCGCCTGGAGGAGCGGGGCGTCATTCAGGGCTATGGGGCGCGGGTGAATCTCGCCGCGCTGGGCTACAGCCTGCAGGCGCTGGTGCGGGTCCGGCCGCTGCCTGGGCTGCTGCAGAAGGTGGATAAATATATCCAGGCGATGCCGGAATGCATTGAAAGTGACAAAGTGACCGGGGAAGATTGTTTCGTGATGCGCCTCGTGGTGCGCGATATTGCCCAGCTGGATACCCTGCTGGACGGTCTGGCCGAGTATGCGCAGTGTAACACCTCGGTGGTGAAAAGCTCGCCGGTAAAAAGGCGGTTGCCACCGCTGTGAGTTTTCCCGGAGACGGTGCTGCGCACCTGTCCGGGCTACCAAACGGCACCACCTGTAGCCTCGCTAAGCGAAGCGCGAGCGAGGAGGTAGCAGTACAACCCGTAGGGCAGAATATAGCGTGTAGCCTCGCTAAGCGAAGCGCGAGCGAGGAGATAGCAGTACAGGTGGTTGCAGAGAGCGCGAGAATGGTGGGGGAAGGATAACTCGGCGCTAAAGCGCCTCGCCCTTCGGGCCGTTGCCTGCGGCAACGTTCTCTCGCTACGCTCGAGTCGAACCTTGGTCAAAGCTTCTCATCCTTCCCCGTGGAGTAGAATATAGCGTGTAGCCTCGCTAAGCGAAGCGCGAGCGAGGAGATAGCAGCACAGGTGGCTGAAGAGAGTGCAACAGTAGTGGGGGAAGGATAACTCGTCGCTATCGCTCCTCGCCCTTCGGGCCGTTGCCTGCGGCAACGTTCTCTCGCTACGCTTGAGTCGAACCTTAGTCGAAGCTTCTCATCCTTCCCCGTAGGGCAGAATATAGAATATCGTAGGTAGATTAAGCTGGACATGACATGGGGAGATGGTGGTGGGGGAAGGATTCGAACCTTCGAAGTCGATGACGGCAGATTTACAGTCTGCTCCCTTTGGCCGCTCGGGAACCCCACCAGGGGTAAAATCACATTGTAGGCTATTCAGCAAAATGAATGGTGGTGGGGGAAGGATAACTCGTCGCTATCGCTCCTCGCCCTTCGGGCCGTTGCCTGTGGCAACGTTCTCTCGCTGGCACTCGAGTCGAACCTTAGTCGAAGGTTCTTACCCTTCCCGCTAAGTGCAAACATCGTTTACGCTTGTCGGGGAAACCATATCACTGTAGTGAATAATGGTGGTGGGGGAAGGATTCGAACCTTCGAAGTCGATGACGGCAGATTTACAGTCTGCTCCCTTTGGCCGCTCGGGAACCCCACCACGGGGTAATGCTTTGTACTGGCCCGCTTCCTTCTCGGGAAGCGGGGCGCATCATACCAAATGATGCGCCCCTGTAAAGCATTCGTTTGACAAAAATAAACTGGTTGCCTGATTTTTACGCGTAACGCCGTAAAGCTAACCAATTCATTTCTCAGTCGATTAAAGAATAATCGTCCGGTTACCGTAAACGAAGACGCGCTGCGCCAGTACCTGATACAGCGCCCGGCTCAAGACGTTTTTCTCAACATCGCGCCCAGCGCGCATCATATCTTCTGCGGTATAGGTATGATCGACGTGAATCACGTCCTGCATGATGATTGGGCCTTCATCCAGATTGTCATTCACGTAGTGGGCGGTGGCGCCAATGATCTTCACGCCGCGCTCATAGGCCTGATGATAGGGACGGGCACCGATAAACGCCGGTAAAAACGAATGGTGAATATTGATGATCTTGTTCGGGAAGCGGGCGACAAACTCCGGGGTGAGGACGCGCATATACTTGGCCAGTACCACGTAATCCGGATCGTGGGCTGCAATGGCATCTCCCATCTGCTTGTCGTGTTCTTCGCGGCTTAACCCTTCGTGGCTGACCAGCTCAAACGGAATACCAAAGCGCTCTACCAGCGGGCGCAACGTGTCATGGTTGCCGATAATCGCGGCGATGTCGACATCCAGTCCGCCGTAGTTGGCTTTCATCAGCAGGTCGCCGAGGCAGTGCGCCTCTTTCGTCACCAGAATGACCACGCGGCGACGGCCTGCCGGATTCAGTTCGCGGATAGAGCCTTCCGGCAGGGCGCTGTCGAGATCGGCCAGCAGAATAGCGTCGTTAAAAATGCCTTCCAGTTCGGTGCGCATAAAGAAACGACCGGTACGGTGGTCAACAAATTCATTGTTCTGCACAATGTTGAGTTCATGCTTGTAGCAGATATTGGTGATACGCGCGATGAGGCCTTTCTGATCAGGGCAAATAGTGCGTAGTACTTTACGTTGTAATGAATGCATCGCGAGGAAAATCCTGTAGTGTTTGCTAGCGCTACGGCAGCGTTACTGGCCGCAGCATTTTTTAAATTTTTTACCTGAGCCGCAAGGGCAGGGGTCATTACGACCAATCAGCGGTCGTGTCCCGTCGATATAGTACCACTGTCCATTTTCTTTTAAGAATCTGGAACGTTCAATAATGGCGCCCGGACGGTTATTGTCATTAAAGCGGGCGACAAAGCTGACAAAGCCTTCATGTGGTGCTCGCCCTTCATCACTGGCGAACAGGGTTAAGCCAAGCCACTCGGTCTGGCTAAACCCCTTATCCAGTTCGGCGCGAAACGCCTGTGCCTGACAGGACGGATGCCAGGTTTTAATCAGATAGTCGGCGTCTTTCATGACGAACGCGCTATAGCGGGAGCGCATAAGCTGTGACGGGCCTGGCGCAAGCTCTGCGCCGCACAGATATCGCTGGCAACATGAGCTATACTCCAGTGCGCTGCCACAGGGGCATAATTGCGACAAGACTGCCTCCATGGAAGAAAGAGTTACGGCGCTTCAACGCCAAAGGTGTTTATGTTAACTGAGCCGTGACAATGTTGCCACGCTCAGAGTGGAAGGATAGTTATCAGTAATAATGAGAAAGCTTAAAATTGGTCTGGCGTTAGGGGCGGGAGCTGCCCGAGGATGGTCGCACATTGGCGTCATCAATGCCCTCCGTCAGGCTGGTATCGAGATTGATATCGTCGCGGGGTGCTCTATCGGTTCGCTGGTAGGGGCGGCGTATGCCTGCAACCGGCTCCCGGCGCTCGAGTCATGGATCTGCTCATTTAGCAACTGGGATGTCCTGAAGCTGATGGACCTCTCCTGGCGACGTGGGGGTCTGCTGCGCGGTGAAAAGGTATTTAACCATTACCGTCGCATCATGCCGGTGACCGATATCGAACGCTGCGAACGTCGGTTTGCTGCCGTCGCGACCAATTTAAGCACCGGCCGGGAACTGTGGTTTACTGAAGGCGACCTGCACTTAGCCGTTCGAGCCTCCTGCAGTATGCCAGGATTGATGGCGCCGGTAAGGCATAATGGTTACTGGCTGGTCGATGGCGCGGTGGTCAACCCGGTTCCCGTGTCGCTGACGCGGGCAATGGGGGCCGATATCGTGATTGCCGTTGACCTGCAACATGATGCCCATCTCATGCAGCAAGATTTATTCTCCCTCGAAACGCCGCGGCCGGAAGCCGAAGAGAAGGAGGGCCCATGGCATACTCGTCTGCGCGCGCGGTTGACGCAAATGAGCTCCCGTCGTACGGCCGTGACGCCGACGGCGATGGAGATCATGACCACGTCTATCCAGGTTCTGGAGAACCGTCTTAAACGCAACCGCATGGCGGGTGACCCGCCGGATATCCTGCTGCAGCCATACTGTCCGCAAGTGTCGACGCTCGACTTCCATCGCGCAGGAGAGGCGATTGCCGCGGGCCATTTGGCCGTGGAAAAGAAAATGGATGAACTATTACCCTTAGTGCGTACAGCGGTTTGACGTACAAGTACCTGACTTAAGTAAAATCTGACAGGCGATAGTGAGAATAGCGTGCCACTATTGAATTATCGTCAGCCAGGGGAGATATCATGACGCAGCCATTGGCGGGGAAACAGATTCTGATAGTTGAAGACGAACCCGTTTTCCGCTCACTCTTGCATGGATGGCTGACCTCGCTGGGAGCAACAACCTGGCTGGCGGAAGATGGCATGGATGCCCTGCATAAAATGACCGAGGTGCGTCCAGACCTGATGATTTGCGACATCTCAATGCCGAGAATGAACGGTCTGGAACTGGTCGAGACGCTGCGTAACCGCGGCGAGCAGCTGCCGATTCTGATGATTTCCGCCACCGAAAACATGGCGGATATTGCCAAAGCGTTACGGCTGGGCGTCCAGGATGTGCTGTTAAAACCGGTGAAAGATTTCGATCGCCTGCGTGAAACCGTTTATGCCTGCCTGTATCCCGCGATGTTTAGTTCACGTGTGGAAGAGGAAGAGCGTTTATTTGAGGACTGGGACGCGCTGGTCAGTAATCCGACCGCCGCGTCGAGGCTGCTGCAGGAGCTGCAACCTCCAGTGCAACAGGAAATGTCGCATTGCCGCATTCATTATCGACAGCTGGTGTCGGCGGATAAGCCGGGGTTGGTGCTCGATATTGCGCCGCTCTCGGAAAATGATTTGGCTTTCTATTGTCTGGATGTCACACGAGCAGGGGATAATGGCGTGCTGGCGGCATTATTACTGCGCGCGTTGTTCAATAGTCTGCTGCAGGAGCAACTGGCGCATCAGGGGCAACGGCTACCTGAAATGGGGAGTTTGTTAAAACAGGTCAATCAGTTGCTGCGTCAGGCGAATCTTCCCGGTCAGTTCCCTTTACTGGTGGGTTATTACCACAGCGGTTTGAAAAATTTAATTCTGGTGTCAGCAGGCCTCAATGGCACGTTGAATACCGGTGAGCATCAAATTCAGATAAGTAATGGCGTTCCTTTAGGGACGCTGGGTGATGCCTATCTTAATCAAATTAGCCAGCGCTGCGCCTCATGGCAGTGCCAAATTTGGGGGGCCGGAGGGCGTTTACGCTTAATGTTGTCTGCGGAATGAGCAATTGCGTTTATATCTAAGCAGACGGCATTACCTGTAGCCCTTTACTGGTGGTACCATCGAGCAGTTTTATGCGTAAAAGTCCTAATTCGAGGCTATCGGAACCTTTTCAGACCAGTGAATACGCGGTTGGCTGATATACTCGACACGTTATTTGTAACGAGAAGTTTAAAAAACAAACAGTCCAGGAGATTTCAATGGCTGCCCTTAATTCTAAAGTCAGAAAAGCGGTTATCCCGGTTGCGGGATTAGGCACCAGGATGCTGCCTGCCACCAAAGCGATTCCAAAAGAAATGCTGCCGCTGGTAGATAAGCCGTTAATTCAGTACGTTGTTAATGAATGTATCGCTGCAGGAATTACTGAAATTGTTCTGGTAACGCACTCGTCGAAAAACTCTATCGAAAACCATTTCGATACCAGTTTTGAGCTGGAAGCGATGCTGGAAAAACGTGTAAAACGCCAGCTTCTGGAAGAAGTGCAGTCTATTTGCCCGCCGCACGTGACAATTATGCAGGTTCGCCAGGGCCTGGCGAAAGGCCTTGGCCACGCGGTACTTTGTGCTCATCCGGTAGTGGGTGATGAGCCGGTGGCGGTTATTCTGCCAGACGTTATTCTGGATGAGTTTGAGTCCGATCTGAGCCGCGATAACCTCGCGGAGATGATCTCTCGCTTTGATGAGACCGGCGCCAGCCAGATTATGGTTGAGCCTGTCGCGGATGTGACCGCGTATGGCGTGGTCGATTGTAAAGGTGAATCCCTGAAGCCGGGCGAAAGCGTGCCGATGGTGGGCGTGGTCGAGAAGCCAAAAGCTGACGTTGCGCCGTCTAACCTGGCGGTAGTAGGGCGCTATGTCCTCAGTGCAGATATTTGGCCGCTGCTGGCGAAGACCCCTCCGGGCGCCGGTGATGAAATTCAGCTGACTGACGCAATTGATATGCTGATCGAGAAAGAGACGGTTGAAGCTTATCATATGAAAGGCAAGAGCCATGACTGCGGCAATAAGCTCGGCTACATGCAGGCATTTGTCGAATATGGCATTCGCCACAAGACGCTTGGTGAAGATTTTAAAGCCTGGCTGGAAACCGCGGTGACGAAGTAATCCGCAGTGCTATTGAAAGCCTGAAACCGGGAGCGCGTCAGCGACTCCCGGTTTTTGTTTATCGAGCCTGAGGGCAAAAAAAATCCCGCCGGAGCGGGATTTTTAATATTGCGACAACGGAGATTAGATCAGGAAATCGTCCAGTGATTTACCTTGTTCGTCCATTGCTTTTTTGATCACCGCAGGAGTACGGCCCTGGCCAGTCCAGGTTTTGGTTTCGCCGTTTTCGTCTACATAGCTATATTTAGCCGGACGTGCAGCACGCTTAGTTTTGGTACCGGCTTTAACGGCAGCCATGGTGCTCAGCAGTTCATTCGGGTCAATACCGTCAGCAATCAGCATTTCACGGTATTGCTGCAGCTTACGCGTACGTTCTTCAATTTCTGCCGCGGCGGCGTTTTCTTCTTCACGGCGCTCGTTAACAACGACTTCTAATTTTTCCAGCATTTCTTCGAGCGTTTCAAGGGTGCATTCTCTTGCCTGCGCACGAAGAGTACGGATGTTGTTCAAAATTTTAAGTGCTTCGCTCATTGTAGTAATCTCAAACTTATATTGTGGGGTGGTTTGTTGAAGTAATAATAGAGCGATAAAATGCGTTGTGCAATAGGGGAGAATGTAAGGAATTCAAAATTACTGGTTATTTGTCGCGGGAATTAATTAATTTAAGTTAAAATTCTCGTGCTGCTTCACATCTTTCCTCCTTATAGCCATGAGCGGAAGGCTGGCTAAAACACTGAGACCGTATGCTTTTTCTGAGGTTCGGTGAGAAAAATTATCCTTTACATGGGTAAATAACCCTCGTCAGTATTAGCGCATTTTTGGTTACGCGCCTTAATATAAAACAATGCGCAAGACCGCTTATAGCCCATGGGTACTGGCCCTATAAGCACGAAAAGACAATGGTTACCGCGCTGATAGCGTAACGGGGCGTACAAATAATGGCCCTGTAAATTCAATTCATCCTCTTAACCCTTTCTGTTTCCAGGCCCTTCAGCGCCGCGACAATACCCCTGCTGAAAGGGCGGCTGTACGCATAAAATATGGTACAATCGCCGCCGCGATAAAACACTTTGATTGGGGTCACGCAGCCGATGGCACAACTTTATTTCTACTACTCTGCAATGAATGCAGGTAAGTCGACCGCTCTGTTGCAATCTTCGTACAATTACCAGGAGCGGGGGATGCGTACCGTCGTTTATACCGCTGAGATAGATGACCGCTTTGGCGCTGGAAAAGTCAGCTCGCGTATCGGTCTCTCCTCGCCGGCCCGGTTGTATAATCCGCAGACGTCACTCTTTAACGATATTGCGGCAGAGCACAAGCTCAAGCCGATTCACTGCGTGCTGGTGGACGAAAGCCAGTTTCTGACGCGCGAACAGGTTCATGAGCTGTCCGAAGTTGTCGATACGCTGGATATTCCGGTGCTTTGCTATGGACTGCGGACGGATTTTCGCGGCGAGCTCTTTACCGGAAGCCAGTATTTACTGGCGTGGTCCGATAAGCTGGTGGAGCTGAAAACCATCTGCTTCTGCGGGCGTAAGGCCAGCATGGTGCTACGTCTCGATCAAGAGGGGCGACCTTATAATGAAGGCGAGCAGGTCGTCATCGGCGGCAATGAGCGGTATGTCTCCGTCTGTCGTAAGCATTATAAAGAGGCGCTGAGCGTGGGTTCTTTAACCCAGGTACAAAACCAGCGTCACTCCTGCTGAGCCGCTCAGAAGCTCGTACAGGCGCCTGTGGGCGCCTTTTTTATATCCAGGAAGCCTTGTGCTCAGGGATGGCTACAGGCAGGCATAAAAAAAGCCCCGTCATCTGACGGGGCTTGCAGAGCGTTTACGGCTGTTGATTAAGCGGATTTCTTCGCTTTTTTCTCAGCTTTCACTGGAGCAGCTTCGGTTTTCGCAGCAGTTTCGCCTTCGACGAATTCGCGGCCGTAGTAGGTATCCAGCAGAATCTGTTTCAGCTCGGAGATCAGCGGGTAGCGCGGGTTAGCGCCGGTGCACTGGTCATCGAATGCATCTTCAGACAGCTTATCAACGTTGGCCAGGAAGTCAGCTTCCTGAACGCCAGCTTCGCGGATAGATTTCGGAATACCCAGCTCAGCTTTGATGCTTTCCAGCCATGCCAGCAGTTTCTCGATTTTCGCTGCGGTGCGGTCGCCCGGTGCGGAGAGACCCAGGTGATCGGCGATTTCAGCGTAGCGACGACGAGCCTGCGGACGGTCGTACTGGCTGAACGCGGTCTGCTTGGTCGGGTTGTCATTCGCGTTGTAGCGGATAACGTTGCAGATCAGCAGGGCGTTGGCCAGACCGTGCGGAATATGGAACTGGGAGCCCAGTTTGTGCGCCATGGAGTGACACACCCCGAGGAAGGCGTTCGCAAACGCGATACCGGCGATAGTCGCAGCACTGTGTACGCGCTCACGGGCTACCGGGTTCTTGGAACCTTCGTGGTAGGAAGCCGGCAGGTACTCTTTCAGCAGTTTCAGTGCCTGCAGAGCCTGGCCGTCAGAGAACTCAGAAGCCAGCACGGAAACGTAAGCTTCCAGGGCGTGAGTCACGGCATCCAGACCACCGAACGCACACAGCGATTTCGGCATATCCATCACCAGGTTGGCATCGACGATGGCCATATCTGGGGTCAGCGCGTAGTCTGCCAGCGGATATTTCTGACCGGTCGCGTCATCGGTCACCACGGCGAACGGAGTGACTTCAGAACCGGTACCGGAAGTGGTGGTGATCGCCACCATCTTGGCTTTGACGCCCATTTTCGGGAACTTGTAGATACGTTTACGGATATCCATAAAGCGCAGCGCCAGTTCTTCGAAGTGGGTTTCCGGGTGCTCGTACATGACCCACATGATTTTCGCCGCATCCATCGGGGAACCGCCGCCCAGCGCGATGATGACGTCTGGTTTGAAGGAGTTCGCCAGATCGGCACCTTTACGTACGATGGTCAGGGTCGGGTCAGCTTCAACTTCGAAGAAGACTTCGGTTTCAACACCCGCTGCTTTCAGTACGGAAGTGATCTGATCGGCATAGCCGTTGTTGAACAAGAAGCGGTCAGTCACGATCAGCGCGCGTTTGTGACCATCAGTAATCACTTCATCCAGTGCGATAGGCAGAGAGCCACGACGGAAGTAGATAGATTTCGGAAGTTTATGCCACAACATGTTTTCAGCTCGCTTAGCAACGGTTTTCTTGTTGATCAGGTGTTTCGGACCAACGTTTTCAGAGATGGAGTTACCACCCCAGGAACCACAACCCAGAGTCAGGGAAGGCGCGAGTTTGAAGTTGTACAGGTCACCGATACCACCCTGAGAAGCCGGGGTGTTGATCAGGATACGTGCGGTTTTCATCATCTGGCCGAAGTAAGCCACGCGAGCCGGCTGGTTGTCCTGGTCGGTGTACAAGCAAGAGGTATGACCGATACCGCCCATGGCGACCAGTTTTTCCGCTTTGATCACTGCGTCTTCGAAATCTTTCGCACGATACATCGCCAGTGTCGGAGACAGTTTTTCGTGAGCAAACGGTTCGCTTTCGTCAACGTTAGTGACTTCGCCAATCAGGATCTTAGTCGTAGCAGGAACGGTGAAGCCTGCCAGTTCAGCGATTTTTGCCGCTGGCTGACCAACGATAGCGGCGTTCAGCGCGCCATTTTTCAGGATGATGTCCTGAACCGCTTTCAGCTCTTTCCCCTGCAGCAGGTAGCCGCCGTGGCTGGCGAAACGTTCGCGAACTGCGTCATACACTGAATCAACGACAACAACGGACTGCTCAGAAGCACAGATAACGCCGTTATCGAAGGTTTTAGACATCAGCACGGAAGCAACAGCGCGTTTGATGTCAGCCGTTTCATCAATGACCACCGGGGTATTACCGGCACCAACGCCGATAGCTGGTTTACCGGAGCTGTACGCCGCTTTCACCATGCCTGGACCACCGGTCGCAAGGATCAGGTTGATGTCCGGGTGATGCATCAGCGCGTTAGACAGTTCTACGGACGGCTGATCGATCCAGCCGATCAGGTCTTTCGGCGCGCCAGCAGCAATGGCAGCCTGCAGTACGATGTCAGCCGCTTTGTTGGTGGCTTCTTTAGCACGCGGATGCGGGGAGAAAATGATGGCGTTACGTGTCTTCAGGCTGATGAGCGATTTGAAGATGGCTGTTGAAGTCGGGTTCGTGGTCGGTACGATACCGCAGATGATGCCGATAGGTTCAGCGATAGTGATGGTACCAAAGGTGTCGTCTTCTGACAGGACGCCACAGGTTTTTTCGTCTTTATATGCGTTGTAAATGTATTCGGAAGCGAAGTGGTTTTTGATTACTTTGTCTTCAACGATACCCATGCCGGATTCGGCAACGGCCATTTTGGCGAGAGGGATTCGAGCATCTGCAGCGGCCAGAGCGGCGGCGCGGAAGATTTTGTCGACTTGTTCTTGAGTGAAACTGGCATATTCACGCTGGGCTTTCTTTACACGCTCAACAAGCGCGTTCAGTTCAGCGATATTAGTAACAGCCATAATGCTCTCCTGATAATGTTAAACTTTTTTAGTAAATCAGTCGCTCGATTCGACATTATAGACAGGCTGTTAACAGCTTGCATGTAAATGTTTATGTAGAAAAATCAGGACACTGTTTTACCGATTTACTAAAAAAGCTTTATCTCTTTAACTTTCAGGTACTGCTGCCTTCCACTCTGTTGGTGTCATCAAGATTACTCACTTCTGAGTACAAAATACGTGATTTAGATCAAGTATTGGCGTGGCTGATACCTTTCAGCTGGCTGCTTTTTAACCGGTTCGATCAAGTGTAATAGAAGGGTTTTGAAATTAAAAAAACGATTAGCATTAAAGTTACAAATAACTAACATTCGATACATATCACCGGGTTATGCATATTTATAATGAATATTGCATGCAAAAAGCGTATGTTTCGCGCAGTTATTTTATGCTGTTAATAGTCAACCGCCAATTTTGATGATGCTGCGGAGCCCATTGTGACTCAACCACTGTTCGATTTTGCTACCTATTTCAAGTTTTTCATTGGCTTATTTGCCCTGGTCAACCCGGTTGGCATCATTCCGGTGTTCATCAGTATGACCAGCTACCAACCGGCAGCGGTACGCAACAAGACCAACCTGACCGCAAACCTGTCGGTGGCGATCATCCTCCTGACGTCGTTGTTTCTCGGCGATGGCATTCTGCAGATTTTTGGCATCTCGATTGATTCCTTCCGCATTGCCGGCGGCATCCTGGTGGTCACCATTGCGATGTCGATGATCAGCGGCAAGCTCGGCGAAGATAAGCAGAACAAGCAGGAGAAGTCGGAGACGGCGGTCCGGGAGAGCATCGGCGTCGTGCCTCTCGCGCTCCCTTTAATGGCCGGACCGGGGGCAATCAGTTCAACCATCGTCTGGGGTACCCGATATCATTCCTGGATGCACCTGGTCGGGTTCTCACTGGCGATAGCGGTATTCGCTCTCTGCTGCTGGGGCATTTTCCGAATGGCGCCGTGGCTGGTTCGTCTGCTGGGGCAGACGGGAATCAACGTCATCACCCGTATCATGGGCTTGTTGCTGATGGCCCTGGGGATCGAATTTATCGTAACCGGTATTAAAGCGCTGTTCCCCGGACTGCTTAATTAGTGGAACACCATGCAAGCGTGGAGGCTTCACTTCGCGCTTGCGCGATTATTAGCAAAACCTATTAACCAGCGCGAGATCGGCTGTTGAGATAACGTTTTGCGATAATATCTGTAATTTCATATTTTTCATTAAGATATCTGTTTTTGTTCATTGTTTTCCGCTCACGCTCTTCCTTCCTGTGATGTTATTTTCCTCACATCATTCTCTGGCACTTGCTGTCGGATCATCGAAATGATATTAGTAATTTTAACAAGGCTGTAGATGAATGTGCTAAAAAGTAACCTGTTGTTAAATTTTTGTACAAAAAAGCATCTTTCAAGCAATGCTCGGTTCGCCAGACGATAAAGTAATCATATCGTTATGATTAATAATGATATTTTTTTATCACTGGTTCGCGGAAACCTTAAGCATCGCGATCAGCATCAGCAATAAAAGAGAATCCGGTAACATATTTGCAAATTGCATTGGCGGAGGTGTTTACCTTTTGGTACTTTCCGCCGTTATCGTCAGCTGAATTATGTGCGTAAATGAGAATCATTTTTAATAATCTCACTGCGCCGGAACTGCCCTCCAGCGAGGGGGAACGAATCGACGTTAAGACTGCCGTTCGAGCGGTCGTAATAAATAAGTCGGTGATAGCAATCTGCCAATCGCAAACGCTCCTGCGTTGGACAGATCCCCTTAAACGGGAAAAAAACAGGCTGGTTAAAAAACCAGTAATTATAATGACTGGAGTTACAACACAATGACCATCATCACTAAAAAACGTTTGATCGCCGCGGGAGTGCTATCCGCACTCATTGCCGGCAATATGGCTATGGCAGCGGATGTCCCGGCCGGTGTGCAGCTGTCGGATAAGCAAACGCTGGTACGAAATAGCGGCGCTGAGCCGCAATCGCTGGACCCGAATAAAATTGAAGGGGTACCCGAGGCCAATATTAGCCGCGACCTCTTCGAAGGGTTGCTGAATACTTCGCCGAAAGATGGCCACCCGATCCCTGGCGTAGCAGAGAGCTGGGATAATAAAGATTTTAAAGTCTGGACCTTCCATCTGCGTAAAGATGCGAAATGGTCTAACGGCGAGCCGGTTACCGCCCAGGACTTCGTATACAGCTGGCAGCGTCTGGTGGACCCGAAAACAGCGTCTCCTTATGCCAGCTATCCGCAATATGGTCATATCCTTAACGTCGACGAAATCATTGACGGCAAGAAAGCCCCGAGCGAACTGGGTGTAAAAGCCATTGACGACCACACGCTGGAAGTCACCCTCAGTGAGCCAGTCCCTTATTTTTATAAGCTGCTGGTTAACCCGGCGATGTCTCCTGTCTACAAACCGGCCATTGAAAAATTTGGCGAGAAATGGACACAGCCTGGCAATATCGTCACCAACGGTGCCTACACGCTGAAAGACTGGGTGGTCAACGAACGTATCGTGATGGAGCGCAACCCGCACTACTGGGATAATGCTAAAACCGTCATTAACACCGTCACCTGGCTGCCGACCTCTTCTGAAGTGACCTATGTTAACCGCTATCGCAGCGGTGAACTGGACATGACTTATAACCAACTGCCGATCGAACTCTTCCAGAAGCTGAAAAAAGAGATCCCGAACGAGCTGCATGTTGACCCGTATCTGTGTACCTATTATTACGAAATCAACAACCAGAAAGCGCCGTTTACCGACGTACGCGTCCGTACCGCGCTGAAGCTGGGTCTGGATCGCGACATTATTGCTAACAAGGTGAAAGGACAGGGCGATCTGCCGGCCTACGGCTACACACCGCCTTACACCGATGGCGCGAAGCTGAGCGAGCCGGAATGGTTCACCTGGTCGCAGGAAAAACGTAACGAAGAAGCGAAGAAACTGCTGGCCGAAGCCGGTTACACCGCGGATAAACCGTTAACCTTTAACCTGCTGTATAACACCTCCGATTTGCACAAGAAGCTGGCGATTGCCGCCGCCTCGCTGTGGCGTAAAAACCTGGGCATTGACGTGAAGCTGGTTAACCAGGAGTGGAAAACGTTCCTCGATACCCGTCACCAGGGCACCTATGACGTGGCACGCGCGGGCTGGTGCGCCGACTATAACGAGCCAACTTCCTTCCTGAACACCATGCTCTCTGACAGCTCAATGAACACTGCGCACTATAAGAGCCCGGCGTTCGACAAGATTATGGCTGAATCCGTAAAAGCGTCTGATGAAGCGCAGCGTACGGCAGCCTATGCGAAAGCGGAACAGCAGCTGGATAAAGACAGCGCGATTGTACCGGTCTATTACTACGTCAACGCCCGCCTGGTGAAACCGTGGGTAGGGGGCTATACCGGTAAAGACCCGATGGATAACGTCTATACCAAAGATCTCTACGTTATCAAACATTAATGGCAATACGTGGAGCGGGCCTGTGCTCGCTCCATCGTGTCTTATTTGAGAGCAGTGCAAAGGCACACGCCAGAAGGTACGGGCAATGTTAAAATTTATCTTTCGTCGCTGTCTGGAAGCGATTCCGACACTATTTATTCTTATTACCATCTCATTCTTCATGATGCGTCTGGCGCCGGGAAGTCCTTTTACCGGGGAGCGCACCCTGCCGCCGGAAGTCATGGCGAATATTGAAGCAAAATACCATTTAAACGACCCTATCATGACGCAGTACTTCAATTATCTGAAGCAGCTGGCGCATGGCGATTTTGGTCCCTCTTTTAAATACAAAGATTATTCGGTCAACGATCTGGTGGCTGCCAGCTTCCCGGTTTCTGCGAAACTGGGCTTCGCCGCCTTTTTACTGGCGGTGGTGATCGGCGTCGCCGCCGGGGTGATAGCCGCCCTGAAGCAAAACACCCGATGGGACTACGCGGTGATGGGGGTAGCCATGACCGGCGTGGTTATTCCGAGCTTTGTGGTCGCGCCGCTGCTGGTGATGATCTTTGCCATTACCCTGCACTGGCTGCCGGGGGGCGGCTGGAACGGGGGAGCGCTGAAGTTTATGATCCTGCCGATGGTGGCGCTTTCTCTGGCCTATATTGCCAGCATCGCGCGTATTACCCGCGGCTCGATGATTGAAGTGCTGCACTCTAACTTTATCCGCACCGCGCGGGCAAAAGGGCTGCCGATGCGCCGCATTATTTTGCGCCATGCGCTGAAGCCGGCGCTGCTGCCGGTGCTCTCCTATATGGGGCCAGCTTTTGTGGGCATCATCACGGGCTCAATGGTCATTGAAACCATTTACGGCCTGCCGGGGATCGGTCAGCTGTTCGTTAACGGGGCGCTTAACCGCGACTACTCGCTGGTGCTGAGCCTGACGATCCTCGTTGGCGCCCTGACTATCCTGTTCAACGCCATCGTTGACGTGCTGTACGCCGTTATCGATCCGAAGATTCGCTACTGAAGCCGGAGTTCGCCATGATGTTAAGTAAGAAAAATAGCGAGGCGCTGGAAAACTTCAGTGAGAAGCTGGAAGTGGAGGGGCGTAGCCTCTGGCAGGATGCGCGTCGCCGCTTTATGCATAACCGCGCCGCGGTGACCAGCCTGATCATGCTGGTGCTTATTGCGCTGTTTGTCACCCTTGCGCCGATGGTGTCGTCGTTCTCCTACTTCGATACCGACTGGGGCATGATGTCCAACGCGCCGGATATGGCTTCAGGCCACTACTTCGGGACCGACTCCTCCGGGCGCGACCTGCTGGTGCGTGTGGCGATCGGCGGGCGTATTTCGCTGATGGTCGGGGTGGCGGCGGCGCTGGTGGCGGTGATCCTCGGCACGCTGTACGGTTCGCTTTCCGGTTATCTCGGCGGCAAAGTGGATTCGGTGATGATGCGTCTGCTGGAGATCCTCAACTCCTTCCCGTTTATGTTCTTTGTTATCCTGCTGGTCACCTTTTTTGGTCAGAATATCCTGTTAATCTTCGTCGCCATCGGCATGGTTTCCTGGCTGGATATGGCCCGTATCGTTCGCGGACAGACCTTGAGCCTGAAGCGCAAAGAGTTTATCGAAGCCGCGCAGGTCGGTGGGGTCTCCACGGCCAGCATCGTGCTGCGCCATATCGTCCCCAACGTACTGGGGGTGGTGGTAGTGTATGCCTCGCTGCTGGTCCCCAGCATGATCCTCTTCGAATCCTTCCTCAGCTTCCTCGGGCTGGGAACCCAGGAGCCGCTCAGCAGCTGGGGAGCATTGCTCAGCGATGGCGCCAACTCAATGGAGGTCTCGCCCTGGCTGCTGCTGTTCCCGGCGGGTTTCCTGGTGGTGACCCTGTTCTGTTTCAACTTTATCGGCGATGGTCTGCGTGATGCCCTCGACCCGAAAGACCGCTAAGGAGCGCTGCCATGACCATGATTGAAACGGCAAAAGCGCCGCAAGCGCAGAGTCACAGCGGCCTGCTGCTGGACGTGAAAGATCTTCGCGTCACCTTTAAAACGCCGGATGGCGATGTCACCGCCGTCAATGACCTGAACTTCACCCTGCAGGCGGGCGAGACGCTCGGCATTGTGGGGGAATCTGGCTCCGGTAAATCGCAAACCGCCTTCGCCCTGATGGGACTGCTGGCGGCCAACGGTCGTATCGGGGGCTCCGCCACCTTTAACGGCCGGCAGATCCTCAATTTGCCCGAACGCGAGCTGAACAAACTGCGCGCCGAGCAAATCTCGATGATTTTCCAGGACCCGATGACGTCGCTCAATCCGTATATGCGGGTGGGCGAGCAGTTAATGGAAGTCCTGATGCTGCATAAAGGACTGAGCAAAGCCGAAGCGTTTGAAGAGTCGGTGAAGATGCTCGACGCGGTAAAAATGCCGGAAGCGCGCAAGCGTATGAAGATGTTTCCGCACGAATTCTCCGGCGGGATGCGCCAGCGTGTGATGATTGCCATGGCGCTGTTGTGCCGGCCCCGGCTGCTGATAGCGGATGAACCCACTACCGCGCTGGACGTCACCGTGCAGGCGCAGATCATGACGCTGTTGAATGAGCTTAAACGCGAATTTAATACGGCCATCATCATGATCACCCACGACCTCGGAGTGGTGGCCGGGATCTGCGATAAAGTGCTGGTGATGTATGCCGGGCGCACCATGGAGTACGGTCAGGCGCGCGATGTCTTCTATCAGCCGTCGCATCCATACTCTATTGGCCTGTTGAATGCGGTTCCACGCCTGGATGCCGAAGGCGATGCGTTGTTAACCATCCCTGGCAACCCGCCAAACCTGCTGCGATTGCCGAAAGGCTGCCCATTCCAGCCGCGCTGTCCGCACGCCATGGAGCAGTGTAGCAGCGCACCGCCGCTGGAGTCGTTCGCGCCAGGCCGCCTGCGCGCCTGCTTTAAACCGGTGGGGGATCTGCTATGAACGCCGTAACTGAACAACGAAAAGTTCTGCTCGAGATTGCCGACCTGAAGGTGCATTTCGATATCAAAGATGGCAAGCAGTGGTTCTGGCAGCCGTCGAAAACGCTGAAAGCGGTGGATGGCGTGACACTGCGTCTCTATGAGGGGGAAACCCTGGGGGTAGTAGGGGAGTCAGGCTGCGGCAAATCGACCTTCGCCCGCGCCATTATTGGCCTGGTGAAAGCGACTGATGGCAAAGTGGCCTGGCTTGGGAAAGATCTGCTGGGCATGAAGCAGGAAGAGTGGCGCGACGTGCGCAGCGATATCCAGATGATCTTCCAGGATCCGCTGGCATCGCTGAACCCGCGCATGACCATCGGGGAGATTATCGCCGAACCGCTGCGCACCTATCATCCGAAGATGTCGCGTCAGGAAGTTCGCGATCGCGTCAAAGCGATGATGATGAAGGTCGGGTTGCTGCCTAACCTGATCAACCGCTATCCGCACGAGTTCTCCGGCGGTCAGTGCCAGCGTATCGGCATCGCGCGGGCGTTGATCCTTGAGCCGAAGCTGATTATCTGCGATGAGCCAGTATCTGCGCTTGACGTGTCGATTCAGGCTCAGGTGGTCAACCTGCTGCAGCAGCTGCAGCGTGAAATGGGGCTGTCGCTGATATTTATCGCCCACGATCTGGCGGTGGTTAAACATATCTCCGATCGCGTCCTGGTGATGTATCTGGGCCATGCGGTGGAGCTGGGCACCTACGACGAGGTGTACCATAATCCGCTGCATCCTTATACCAAAGCGCTGATGTCGGCGGTACCGATCCCCGATCCTGATCTCGAGAAAGCGAAAACTATTCAGTTGCTGGAGGGCGAATTACCCTCGCCAATTAACCCGCCGTCGGGCTGCGTGTTCCGCACCCGCTGCCCGCTCGCCGGGCCAGAGTGTGCGAAAACCCGCCCGGTACTGGAGGGCAGTTTCCGCCATGCGGTTTCCTGCCTTAAGGTAGACCCGTTATAATCTCAGGGGCTGACGCAGGTCAGCCCTTTTTTTTGCGAGGTTAACGAAGTGGGTATGCTTTCTGCCGCTCGTCTGCGGCTTTATCATTTACTTTTTGATCAGAACCGACGTTCCGGCCGCCGCTTCGAAGGGCTGTGCGGACTTTTCGCCTTGCTCAGCGTGCTGGTGATTTTTATCGAGTCGGGGCTGGGCACGCAATATCATCTGACATTAGATGAATGGCATATTTTCGTCTGGCTGGAGCTGCTGGTGACCGCGGTTTTTACCGTGGAGTACCTGCTGCGTATCGCCACCTGGCCCAATCCGCTCCACTATATTTTCAGTTTTTGGGGGCTGATTGACCTGGCGACGATTTTACCGCTGTATGTGATGTGGCTGTGGCCGGAGATTAGCCTGAATTATGTTTTTGCCTGGCGAGCAATGCGGGCGATCCGCGCGCTGCGTATTCTCAAACTGTTGCGTTTTATGCCTTCGCTCAACGTATTCTGGCGGGCAATCGTCAGTGCGCGCCACCAGCTGATTCTGTTTTATTCGTTTATCGCCATTGTGATGGTGATTTTCGGCTCGCTAATGTATTTGATTGAGGGACCGGAATACGGCTTTACGACGCTCAACGCCTCGGTCTATTGGGCCATCGTGACCATCACTACCGTCGGCTATGGCGATATCACCCCGCATACCCCACTGGGCCGCATTCTGGCGTCGATCCTCATCCTGATCGGCTACTCCATTATCGCGATACCGACCGGGCTTATCACTACCCATATGACCAGCGCCCTGAATCGTCGGCGTCAGCGTCGCCTGTGTCCGCAATGTCAGCAGGGCGACCATGACGATAACGCCCGTTTTTGTCACGCCTGCGGGCATGCGTTGCCGAAATAAGCTGCCAGCATAAAAAAAGCCTGCCGGGAGGATCACGGCAGGCTTTTCACTAGCTGGTGAGCGTTACTCACGCCACAGAATATGACACAGCTTATGATCTTTTTCGCGGCACAGCAGAACACGGGCGAAAATGTCATTGATTTCCCCGCCATCGGTATCCGCCAGGCCAATCACCACTTCGGCGAAGAAATCCGGATTCAGATCGTAATCCACATGCTCTTCCCAGTCTGCTGCCGGGTCGAACAGCTCGGCGCCCCCGCGCTCTTCAAACTGCAGGTTAAACAGAATGATGTCCGCCGGGTCGAGGTTGTCGGCCGCCAGCTCGAGGAAGATATCGTAAGCCTGCTCAAGCGTTTCGTCTTCGGTCAGGCGGTTGTTTAAATCCATATCCATGATTGCTACTCATTCGGTATCTGATGGGCACGTTTTACAGCAACGGGCTGAAGAAGTAAAACAGTCGCTCGACGATCCGCTGCCAGAGCGGTCGTTTTAGCCAACGACGGGCGTCAAGCAGGCGCGAACGTGAGATATAGTCATCCTGGACCGCCGCCAGATCGCTGCCGAAACCGGCGTCATCAATGACCAGCGTAATCTCAAAATTGAGCCACAGGCTGCGCATATCCAGATTCACCGTTCCCACCAGGCTGAGTTCGCCATCCACCAGCACGCTCTTGGTATGCAACAGTCCGCCTTCAAACTGATAAATTTTGACCCCGGCTGCCAGCAGCTCGGTGAAAAAGGCCCGGCTGGCCCAGCCCACCAGCAGTGAATCGTTCTTGCGCGGTAAAATAATACTCACGTCGACGCCGCGCTGGGCTGCGGTACAGATCGCGTGCAGCAGGTCGTCGCTGGGCACGAAGTAGGGCGTCGTCATGATCAGATGCTCTTTCGCCGCGTAGGCGGCGGTGAGGAGCGCCTGATGGATCAGATCTTCCGGAAAGCCCGGGCCGGAGGCGATCGTGTGGATGGTATGCCCGCTGGCTTCTTCGAACGGCATGATATTGACGTCCGGTGGCGGGGGCAGAATGCGCTTTCCGGTTTCGATTTCCCAGTCGCAGGAGTAGACGATGCCCATCGAGGTCGCCACCGGGCCTTCCATCCGCGCCATCAGGTCAATCCACTGGCCGACCCCCGAGTCTTGCTTAAAGTAGCGCGGATCGACCATATTCATGCTGCCGGTATAGGCAATATAGTTATCGATCATCACCATTTTGCGATGTTGACGCAAATCCATCCGGCGCAGGAACACACGCATCAGGTTAACTTTGAGGGCCTCGACGACCTCAATACCGGCGTTACGCATCATCGCCGCCCACGGGCTGCGGAAAAAGGCCACGCTGCCCGCAGAGTCGAGCATTAACCGACAGTGAACCCCGCGACGGGCGGCGGCCATCAGCGATTCGGCGACGCTGTCGGCCATACCGCCTGGCTGCCAGATATAAAAGACCATCTCGATATTGTGGCGGGCCAGCTGAATATCGCGGATCAGGGCCTGCATCACGTCGTCAGATTCCGTCAGCAGCTGCAGCTGGTTGCCTTTCACCCCGCCAATCCCCTGACGCCGTTCGCATAGCTTGAACAGGGATTCGGCCACCGGGCTGTTATCTTCCGCGAAGATATGTTTGCAGGCTTTGAGATCGTTTAACCACTTGGCCGTCGAGGGCCACATCGCTCTGGCGCGTTCCGCCCGGCGTTTGCCGAGATGCAGTTCACCAAAGGAGAGATAGGCGATAATTCCCACCAGCGGCAGGATATAAATGATCAGCAACCATGCCATGGCGGACGGGACAGCGCGGCGTTTCATTAGTATTCGTAATGTTACACCGGCGATCAACAGCCAGTACCCCAGAATGACCAGCCAGTTCACCACCGTGTAAAAGGTTGTCATAGATGTAAAATCCTTTTGAATGACGTTATGTGATGAGTTTACGCATCAGTATTTTTCTGGCAAATAAAAACGCAGCAAAAGCGGTAGTCAGTTGCCGGCAGAGGTTTATAATGGAGGCTATTTTCACTCGTAGAGTCGTTGCAATGAAGCGTAGTAGAACGGAAGTAGGGCGCTGGCGCATGCTGAGACAGGTGAATCGCCGTAAAGCGCGCTGGCTGGAAGCCCAATCGCGCCGCAATATGCGGATCCTTGCTATCAGGAAGGGACTGGTGAAACGGCAGCGTCATGCTCTGCTGTTTGTCTTCCCCGACTGTTAAGTGAGCAGATTAACGGCACCGTGAGCGGTGCCGTTGTCGTTTTCTCAATTCTGCGCTGAATTCCCTTTTATCTTCGCCATCTTTTATCTTCGCCATATTGAAATCTTTGTGTTGTCATGCAGCGATGCAACGACAGACTGAACCTGGCTTGATTTCACGTCTCATTGAAATAGGCATGCTATGCACGCCACGTTATTCCGGGCCGTTTCTTTCAGACTGAACCTATCCCTGGCGCCACAGGAATTAATCGGCATGCAGCATTTATTGTTACCCAGACGGGTGCGGCGTTGTCGAACGCATGTCACCCCAGACCAGCAGATGCAACCTGATGTAAGTTGAGGGGAATAATGAAACAGGCGCTGTCAGGAAATCGCGCTTGAGGCTAAATGAACCCCACCGGAGCTGAAATAATCTGCGCCAGTGTTTCCCTTTCAGGATGGCGGTCTGGATAACGCGCCTGAATAAAATGCACGCTATTACGCGTGCGTTAATTTATTTTGCATATGCTTCAGTAGATAACGTGATGGTCACGTTATCACTCACCGCTGGCACATACTTATCAAGCTTGAAGTCTGAACGTTTGATCACGCCCGTCGCATCAAAGCCAATAGCCTCTTTTTTCACCATCGGATGCATGTCCTGCTTATTCAGGGTTGCATGCAGTACTACCGGTTTGGTGATGCCTTTAATGGTCAGGTTACCTTCAACATCATATTTATTTCCGCCTTTGCTTTCCACTTTGGTACTCTGGAAAGTGGCCTCGGGAAACGTTTTGACATCGAAGTATTCTTTGCCTAAAAATTCATCGGTTAACGCTTTGACATGCGTGTCAATGGTTTTTACCGGCAGAGTAACGTTAACAGAAGATTTTTCAGGGTTTTCTTTGTCAAAAGACAATTTTCCTGAAACATCAGAGATATAGGCTGTAGGGTTAGAGAAGCCGAAATGGTTCCAGGCAATAACAACCGACGTGTGCTGCGGATCCAGGTTATATTCCGTCGCCGCGGCTTGTGAAACAGGGATATATAAGGCAAGCAGAGAAAGAAATGCTGTTTTTTTCAAAACGTTCACAAAAAGCTCCTTACATGGGTCAGGTACGAAAATAGTAGCCCAAAAAAATGAAGCGTTTATTGAAAACATTTGTTATTCCCTTTCAAAATTTTTAATCAATGACGAATACCCCTACAATAACCCTGCGTGAACTTTACGCAAAGCAATTAATAGAATTTAAAAAATGATCATCTGCAACTTTAACCTTGTGGCGTGATTTTTATTGGCCAATGTCAGCGTGTTATGTGTGCCTTTATCATACGGGTGCTGCAATTTTGGGGGCCATGAAATCACTGCGTTCCTGAATGTAGGACGCTTGTCTAAGCCCGGTGTAATACCTTCCGAAAACCAGTGGATAATCCGTATTTACCCTATGGCTTAATATCGATCAGGAAAAAGTGACCCGCATCGATATGCGTATCCAGTCAATTTTAAAAAAAGAGTAATAACCATAGTTTAAGCTGTTAGCTGATTTAATGTTCACGTGAAACATGAAAATGCAATATATTATTCTGTATTTCCTGTCTGTTATAGTTGTTTCCGTTTCATTGTATTTTGCGTTTTTTTTTGCTATATCACGCCAGGCTTGCATAAAAAACAATCAACAAATAAATAAAATACAAGATCTTACATAACGGACTTACACAATCTATTAACAATTCAATATAATTCCTGGCGTCGATGTTTTGTCGCCATTTTCTATCCCGGCATTATGCTTCATTTATGCCGTCTGGCTTACTGCGGGGTTAAACATCGATAGTTAAATAAGAAATAGTTTTATTTCATGGTGTTATCAGGAGAGTTATTATGTCAGATACGAATCCCCGCTCATCCGGCTGGTTAGGCTTGTGGTGCCTGCTGGTCGGCGTGATACTGCTTGCGACAGGCCTGTTCTTTGTCATCGGCGGTTATAAACTGGTTTCCCTGGGGGGAAGCTGGTATTTCCTTATTGCCGGGGTTATTACCCTGCTCGCCGCGATTCAGTTTTTCCGCCGCAAGTCGTCCGCGGTGTGGCTGTTTGCTCTGGTATTCGTGGGTACCCTGATTTGGGCACTGTTTGATGCCGGCTTCGACTTCTGGCCGCTCGTTTCCCGTTTGATGGTACCCGCCGGGTTGATGCTGCTGGCAGCGGCCACCTGGCCTGCGCTACGTAAGCATGAAGGAAAGCCTTACAGCACCAAAGGGGCATGGGGGGTCTGCGTTGTCCTGGTTATCGCCATGGGCGTCACCTTTGTTCAGATGTTTCAGCCCCATCCCACAGTGGCTTTCAGCGGCGAGAAATTACCGCTGGTGCCGGTAAAAGAAGACGCTAAACAGCAAAACTGGGACCACTACGGCAATACTGCCGGCGGTAGCCGTTTTGTGGCGCTGGACCAGATCACGCGTGACAACGTAAAAAACCTGAAACCCGTCTGGACCTTCCATACTGGCGACACACCGTTAAGCCCGGATGGCAATGGCGCAGAAGATCAGCAAACGCCGCTGCAGGTAGGTGATCGCGTTTTCCTGTGTACCCCACATAACAATGTGATCGCCGTGGATGCCGATAGCGGAAAAGAGATCTGGAGAGCGGAAATTAATGCGAAATCCGCAATCTGGATGCGCTGCCGAGGCCTGGCGTATTTTGATGCCACGAAGCCACTGACGCAGCCCACTGTGGCTGGTTCCACACCGGTTCTGCCGGCACAGGTCGCGCCGGGAGCAGCATGCCAGCGTCGCATCCTGATGAATACGATTGATGACAGATTGATCGCCCTGGACGCCGATAACGGCAAATTCTGCCCGGATTTCGGGACGAACGGCAGCGTGAATCTGCGAGAAGGGATGGGGGCCGCGGCAGATCCAAGCTATGTGTTGACTTCAGCCCCGACGCTGGCTGGCACCACGGTGGTGGTTGGTGGCCGCGTGGCGGATAACGTCAGTACTGACATGCCGGGCGGCGTGGTGCGCGGTTATGACGTGATCACTGGCCAGCAGCGCTGGGCATTTGATCCGCGTAATCCGGATCCCAATCATGTTCTGCAACCGGGGGAACATTACAAACGCAGTTCCGCTAACTCCTGGGCGCCCATGTCCTGGGATGCGTCGATGAATACCCTCTTTATTCCAATGGGGAGCTCCTCTGTTGACCTGTGGGGCGCAGACCGTATTCAGGGCGATCACAAATATGCCACTTCAATCCTGGCGCTGGATGCGACCACCGGGAAAGAGAAGTGGGTGTACAAGACCGTGCGTAACGATCTGTGGGACTTCGATGTCCCGATGCAGCCAAGCCTGGTCGATTTCCCGACCAAAGAGGGCAATAAACCCGCCGTGGTGGTGGGGACCAAAGCGGGTCAAATCTATGTACTTGATCGCCTGACAGGTCAACCGCTTACCGAAGTGAAAGAGGTCCCGGTGAAACCGGCTGATATCCCAAATGAACAGTATCCGGCGACGCAGCCGCGCTCTGTTGGGATGCCGCAGATTGGGGCGGAAACCCTGAAAGAATCTGATATGTGGGGGGCAACGCCGTTTGATCAACTGGTCTGTCGTATCAGCTTCAAATCGATGCGTTATGACGGGCTGTACACCATGCCGGGGACCGATGTTTCCCTCAGCTTCCCGGGCTCTCTGGGAGGAATGAACTGGGGCAGCCTGTCCACCGATCCGAACAACCACTATATCTTCGTCAATGATATGCGTCTGGGTCTGTGGGTTCAGTTGATTAAGCAGGACCCGCAAAGCGCGGTGGCCAACACCGGTGGCGAGGCGGTGAACGCCGGGATGGGGGCAGTCCCGATGAAAGGAACGCCGTACTCGGTCAATAAAAACCGTTTCATGTCGCCACTGGGGATCCCGTGTCAGAAACCACCGTTTGGTACGCTGTCCGCGATTGACCTGAAAACGCAGAAAATCGTCTGGCAGGTGCCGGTCGGTACCGTCCAGGATACCGGTCCGTTTGGCGTAAAAATGCGTGCTCAGATGCCGATCGGTATGCCAACGCTGGGCGGAACCCTGGCCACTCAGGGCGGTCTGGTCTTCATTGCCGGAACCCAGGACTACTACCTGCGCGCCTTCGATTCATCGACGGGTGAAGAAGTCTGGAAAGCCCGTCTTCCGGTAGGAAGCCAGGGGGGACCCATCAGCTATGTCTCGCCGAAGACCGGCAAACAATACATCCTGATTTCCGCCGGTGGTGCCCGCCAGTCGCCGGATCGCGGTGACTACGTGATTGCCTATGCGCTGGATAAGTAACAGGTAGTTGGATCAGCGATAACGATCAAAGGCCCCCGCCGGACAGCGGGGGCCTTTTATATTAATGCATGGATGGCGAGACGGTAGGCGACGATGTGGTGGCAGGAGAGGGGATCTGACCCTGCACAGGACAGGTCATTGAGAGAACAGCCAAACTTTTCGCATGATTGAAAAGGGCGGCATTTTAATGTTGTGCACCAAAATGCGCCCTTTAATCTGATGGCCTGGTGTGTTTTTGTGGCTAACCAGAAAAATAGCAGGGGATTTTTTTCAAAACACTTTCTTATAAGGCTTAACAGAGACCTGGCGGTAGACGCCAGCCGCAATGTACGGATCATCATTGGCCCAGGACTGAGCCGCTTCCAGCGACTCAAACTCGGCAATCACCGTTGAGCCGCTGAACCCTGCTGCGCCGGGTTCGTTGCTGTCAACGGCCGGCATTGGCCCGGCGGTAAGCAGCCGGCCTTCATCGTGTAAGAGTTGTAGACGCGCGAGATGCGCAGGGCGAACCGACAGCCGCTTTTCCAGAGAATCGGCGATATCTTCAGCGTAGATAACGTAAAGCACGGCAAAGCTCCTTATCAATAATCAGGCGAATTACGTTAAGTTAAACGGCGATGGACTGCAATGCAAAGATGCATACCGGTGTCGAATGCGCTGCCGACGCGGCTTTTTTCTGCAAATGGTGGCAAAAATTGACTCAGGTTAAGACGCCTTATTGAATATGATTGCTATTTGCATTTAAAATCGGAGCATCATTTTTCAACAGAAACGACTATGAGCGCAATGACCCTTGATTTACCTCGCCGCTTCCCGTGGCCAACGCTGCTGTCCGTGGCTATCCACGGTGCCGTTGTGGCGGGGCTGCTTTATACCTCGGTACATCAGGTTATTGAACAGCCTTCTCCGACGCAGCCGATAGAGATTACGATGGTCGCGCCGGCCGATCTTGAGCCGCCCCCGGCGGCACAGCCAGTCGTGGAGCCCGTTGTCGAACCTGATCCTGAGCCGGAACCCGAGGCGGTGCCTGAACCGCCGAAAGAAGCGCCGGTGGTTATCCATAAACCGGAACCGAAGCCGAAGCCTAAACCCAAACCGAAACCCAAGCCGGAGAAAAAGGTTGAGCAGCCCAAGCGGGACGTGAAACCGGCAGCAGAGCCGCGTCCAGCCTCGCCGTTTGAAAACAACAATACGGCGCCAGCGCGCACCGCGCCGAGCACCTCGACCGCGGCCGCCAAACCCACCGTTACTGCCCCGAGCGGCCCGCGTGCGATCAGCCGTGTCCAGCCGACCTATCCGGCCCGCGCCCAGGCGCTGCGCATCGAGGGGACGGTACGGGTGAAGTTTGACGTGACGCCTGATGGCCGAATCGACAACCTGCAGATCCTCTCTGCCCAGCCGGCGAATATGTTTGAGCGCGAAGTGAAAAGCGCGATGCGCAGATGGCGTTACGAACAGGCAAGACCGGGAACCGGCGTGACGATGACTATCAAATTCCGTCTGAACGGGGTCGAAATTAACTGATAACGGAGCCCGGCGGATCGGAGAGGTCCGCCGGGGGCCTTTTCTAACGTGCTTTTTCCATCAGCACATCGTCCAGCGCCTGCTGGGCGGTCACCAGGTGCTGGCCACCGAACAAAATCGCCCGGTTCAGTAGGGTATACAGCTGATAGACTGGCTGACGATCGAGAAAACCTGCTGGCAGCGGTGAAACGGACTGGTAGCCGTCATAGATCTGCGGCGGCTGTTCCGGGTGCATCGGCAGCATGGCTAAATCACACTCGCGATCGCCCCAGTAGCAGGCTGGATCGAAGATGTAGGGGCCATCTGGTCCTAAGGCACAGTTACCGGACCACAGGTCACCATGGAGCAGCGAAGGTTGCGGCTGATGGTTGGCCAGCCGCTGCTGAACCACATCGACTAAGGTATCGATATCGCCAAAGTGCAGCCCTTTCTCCGCCGCCAGCTCCAGCTGCCAGCCGATACGCTGCTCGGCAAAGAACACCGACCAGCGACGTTGCCAGGCGTTGGGCTGCGGCGTGGTGGAAAGATCGTTGTCGAAATCCAGGCCAAACTGCGGCTGATCGCTCCACTGGTGCAGATGGGCTAACTGCTGGCCGAGCAGGAAAGCATTGTGCGCATCCAGCGGACGGGGAGGGAGGTATTCCATGACCACAAAGCTGTAGTCACGGTCGCTGCCGACCGCAAAGACCTGCGGCACGCGAACGGTTTTGCTTCGCGACAGCAGTTCCAGCTGATCGGCCTCGGCGGTGAAGATGGGCAGAAGCTCACGTTCGTCGCATTTCACGAAGTAATCTTTCCCGCCGAAGCGTAAATGCCAGGCCGAATGGATTTCCCCACCGGGCAGCTCGGTTTTCAGTTCGATTTCAGCGTTTTCGGAATGCCAATCGCGTAAAAGTGTACTGATTGCTTGCCACATGCTGTCTCTCCCCATGTTTTCCACCATATCATAAGGTTAGCGCACTGCTACCGGGTAAACCTGGAACTGACGCACAACTGACGCTTTCCGTTGCGTTAAACGCACTTATTGAGCTTTTAACCACTCGGCGAATGTGCTGACCGTAATCTCTGCCGGGCGGCCCAGGGCCAATTCCGCCAGTCCTGCGCTGAGGGCCTTAACTTCATCAGCATCCTGGGCGCTGAGCAGGCCAAAGGTGTTGGTCCCCAGCTCATGGGGATTGCCGTCTTCATCATTGAGCGTCAGTACGAACCCGGCGCGGGTAAAGTGGTTGCTGACCTCGTTGATCTCCGTCAGCGCCTGTTCGTGAAAGGCGACGCTGACGACCCAGGCGGTTATCTCATTGCTCATCTCTACACCCCATTGTTATCCATAGCCTTTCCAGCATAGACCATCCAGCCAATATCGTGACTCCCTCCGCCGACGCGGAGGGGCAGGGAAGATCAGCGACCGCAGAGATAATCGTAGATTTTTTGCGTATTGGCCTGCGAGCAGAGACGGGTGCCCTGATTGATCGTCGCGGCGCTACCGGCGGCGACGCCAAAGCGAACCATATCCTCCAGCCCGGCGTTTTCCGCCAGACGCAGGGTCATGGCGCCCACCATGCTGTCGCCGGCGCCGACGGTGCTCTGGCTTTTCATCGGCGGCGGCACCACCTGAACGCTGCCGCTGGCGTCAACGCCTAGCGCCCCCTGCGGCCCGAGCGAAACCACCACCCGGCGTACTTTACCGGACTGGATCAACGACTGGGCGGCAAGGCGTACGTCATCGGGTTGGCTCAGATCGCGCTGTACGAGGGCGCTGAGCTCTTTCTGGTTCGGCTTCACCAGCTCAATATTGCCGACGTTCAGCGCCGCAGCCAGCGCGTCGCCGGAGCTGTCGATAATGCAGCGCAGCCCCTGCTGTTGCGCGTTTTTCACCAGTTGCATCAGGTTTTCGACGCTGATACCTGGCGGCAGGCTGCCGCTTACCACCAGCAGTGAGCCGGGTTCGATCGTCAGGACTTTCTCTTCCAGGCGGCGGAACTCATCATCCGTCAGCGCTGCGCCGGGCATGACAAAGCGATACTGTTCGCCGCTGGCGGCCACGTGAACGTGCAGGTTTTGCCGCGTCCAGTCTCGGGTTTCGACGGTCTCGACCGGCACCTGCTCATCGGCCAGCAGGGCTGCTAAGTGCTCGCCGGTGGCGCCGCCAACCGGGAAAATGGCGGTGGCTTTACCACCAAGAAAGGTCACGGCACGGGCAACGTTGATCCCGCCGCCGCCGGGCTCAAATACCGGTGCGCTGCAGCGGAGTTTACCTTCGGGGTAAATCTGTGGGGTCTGCGTGGCGCTATCCAGCGAGGGGGCCAGCGTTAACGTATAAATTTTGGTCATTCCTTCTCCTCCTTAATACGGCGACTGTATTTTATTTAAGCATGGCACGATGACTCCGGGAGGGAAAGTGATGTTCCTGAGAGATTTGCAAAGAAGCTTGTATTTTCATTATGAAATAAAGATTGTTTCCGGAGCTGTCTTATTCAAAAAACGAAAGAGTAAGTGATTGCTATGTTATTCGTGCTTTTTTATAATTTGCTACCTTTCTTAGGACCTGCACACCGCGATCCTCGCGAAAGTTTCCGGGACCCTCAGGTCTCTTTTATGTTGTACGGACGCTAAATTCAATGAGCGGGCAGGTTGTGTCTGTTCATCATTTGTACTGTCCTAAAAAATGTATTTTAGAGAGTTATAATGAAGCTTTTAAAGACAGTACCCGCAGCGGTTATGCTGGCGGGGGGGCTTTTTGCGTCTGTTGGCGCAATGGCCGATGATTCTGTATTTACCGTCATGGATGACCCTTCCGCTGCTAAAAAACCTTTCGAAGGTGTGGTTAACGCAGGCTACCTGGCGCAGTCCGGCAACACCAAGAACTCCTCGATGACGGCAGATTCCACCTTGACCTGGTATGGTAATACCACTGCATGGTCGCTGTGGGGGAACGCCAGCAACACCTCTTCCAACGATGAGCGATCTTCAGAAAAATATGCTGTCGGTGGGCGTAGCCGCTATAACCTGACCGATATGAACTATCTCTTTGGTCAGGGAAGCTGGCTGACCGACCGCTATAATGGCTATCAGCAGCGTGATGTCCTGACGGCGGGTTATGGTCGTCAGATCCTCAACGGTCCCGTGCACAGCCTGCGGTTTGAATTCGGTCCTGGCGTCCGCTATGACGAGTTTACCGATGGAGAAACCGATACTCAGCCGCTGGGTTACGCCTCCGGCACCTGGGCCTGGCAGATGACCGATAACGCCAAATTTACGCAAGGGGTATCGGTGTTTGGCGCTGAGGACACCACCGTCAACTCTGAGAGCGCGTTAAACGTGGCGATTAACGCCCATTTCGCGCTGAAAGTCGCTTACAACGTGACCTGGAACTCGGCGCCGCCTTCCTCTGCGCCGGAGCATACCGATCGCCGGACGTCGCTGTCCCTTGGGTATAAAATGTAATATTTTCAGGCCGGGTTTTCCCGGCCTGTTCGTTTTAAATTTAGCAATTAGTGACATTATTTTTTCTGGCCTTTCGTTTTAGTTTTTATAAAAAAAAATAGCCCTCCATCTTTTCTCCATTATTCCCGATTTGCTGACAAATATTCATTCTATTTGACACGAAAAGCTAAATATTTGACGGACAAATATGTGATCTGGATCTATACTGAGTTGCACTGACCGGGCGGAGAGATCGCGCGGTCTGTCTTCCGTAATAAGAGAATGAACATTATGAAAAACACTCAATTTACCATCGCAGCCCTGGCGCTGTGCGTGCTTTCTTTTGGCGCATCGGCTGCCACGCCAGTCCCGCCGTCGGGCAACCAGGACCATACTCAGATAGGCATCGCCAAAGCGACTGACGTTGAGGCTGGCTCGAATATCGCCCCCGGTTCCCGGACCACCGGACAATCCATGAGCGATGCCTTTAATGTGCATACGCTGGTGGCCGGCGAGTGGTCGTAATATACCAGACCTTTATTTCGTCGTACGTCAATTAAGCCGGGTGAAGCGGTACCGGTTTAACGATCTGCATTAAAGATTAAGCATGCAATATCATTGCGTCTCTTCTATCACGTCCGAATAATATTATCCGGCTTTGCCGGGGATTATTCTCGCCTGCAGTAGCAGGATATTCGTCTTTTTATCTCAATCTCTCTTGTTTTCTCCACATTCCGCCATCATTTATACGCTTGCGGCTTTAATCACGTACCAATGATGTGTAAACTACTCCCCGGTGTTATCAGCAGGCGGTGGCAGGCGGGAACGGTCCATCCGGTCGTCCTCCTTTTTTCGCAGAGTGAAGCGGGAACTGCGCCTTAACCTGATGATAATTATGATTATATAGTTTTGTATGTGCTCTTTCGTGTGGGGCACCACTGCAAATAAGGACATAAAATGCCTGTAATTACGCTTCCTGATGGCAGTCAACGCCATTTTGACCACGCTGTTAGCCCCATGGATGTTGCGCTGGATATCGGTCCAGGCCTGGCGAAAGCCACCATTGCCGGGCGGGTAAACGGTGAACTGGTAGACGCCTGCGACCCGATCGAAACGGATTCCACTCTCTCTATTATCACTGCGAAAGATGAAGAAGGGCTGGAGATCATTCGTCACTCCTGTGCGCACCTGTTAGGCCATGCCATTAAACAGCTGTGGCCCAACACCAAAATGGCTATCGGTCCGGTTGTCGATAATGGCTTCTACTATGACGTAGACCTCGACCACACCCTGACTCAGGAAGATATCGACGCGCTCGAAAAACGTATGCATGAGCTCGCCGAGAAAAACTACGATGTCATCAAGAAGAAAGTCAGCTGGCACGAAGCGCGTGAAACCTTCGTGAAGCGCGGGGAAACCTATAAAGTTTCAATTCTTGACGAAAACATTGCTCATGATGATAAGCCGGGTTTGTATCATCATGAAGAATATATCGATATGTGCCGCGGCCCGCACGTACCGAATATGCGCTTCTGTCATCACTTCAAGCTGATGAAAACCGCGGGTGCCTACTGGCGCGGCGACAGCAACAATAAAATGTTGCAGCGTATCTACGGCACCGCGTGGGCGGATAAAAAAGCGCTGAATGCCTATCTGCAGCGTCTTGAAGAAGCCGCCAAGCGTGACCACCGTAAAATTGGCAAGCAGCTCGACCTGTATCATATGCAGGAAGAGGCGCCGGGTATGGTGTTCTGGCATAACGATGGCTGGACCATCTTCCGTGAACTGGAAACATTCGTTCGTTCTAAACTGAAAGAGTACCAGTATCAGGAAGTCAAAGGTCCGTTCATGATGGACCGTGTGCTGTGGGAGAAAACCGGCCACTGGGACAACTACAAAGATGCGATGTTCACCACCTCTTCTGAGAACCGTGAATACTGCATTAAGCCGATGAACTGCCCGGGCCACGTGCAGATCTTCAACCAGGGGCTGAAATCCTACCGCGATCTGCCGCTGCGTATGGCGGAATTCGGCAGCTGTCACCGTAACGAACCGTCTGGCGCGCTGCACGGCCTGATGCGCGTTCGCGGCTTTACCCAGGATGATGCGCATATCTTCTGTACTGAAGATCAGGTTCGCGATGAAGTGAACGCCTGTATTCGTATGGTCTACGATATGTACAGCACCTTTGGCTTCGAGAAGATCGTCGTCAAACTGTCGACTCGCCCGGAAAAACGTATCGGTAGCGATGAGACCTGGGATCGCGCGGAAGCGGATCTGGCGGTGGCGCTGGAAGAAAATAACATCCCATTTGAGTATCAACTGGGCGAAGGGGCGTTCTACGGCCCGAAAATTGAATTTACCCTGTATGACTGCCTCGATCGCGCATGGCAGTGCGGTACGGTACAGCTGGACTTCTCTCTGCCGCAGCGTTTAAGCGCCTCTTATGTGGGCGAAAACAACGAGCGTCAGGTACCGGTCATGATTCACCGTGCGATTCTCGGTTCCCTGGAGCGCTTCATTGGCATCCTGACCGAAGAGTTCGCTGGCTTCTTCCCAACCTGGCTTGCGCCAGTGCAGGTAGTGGTCATGAATATTACGGATTCTCAGGCTGAATACGTTAACGAATTGACGCGTAAACTACAAAATGCGGGCATTCGTGTAAAAGCAGACTTGAGAAATGAGAAGATTGGCTTTAAAATCCGCGAGCACACTTTACGTCGTGTCCCGTATATGTTGGTCTGTGGCGACAAAGAAGTCGAAGCCGGCAAAGTGGCCGTGCGCACCCGTCGCGGGAAAGACCTCGGCAGCATGGACGTAAGTGAAGTGATTGAGAAGCTGCAACAAGAGATTCGCAGCCGCAGTCTTCAACAACTGGAGGAATAAGGTATTAAAGGCGGAAAACGAGTTCAAACGGCACGTCCGAATCGTATCAATGGCGAGATTCGCGCCCTGGAAGTTCGCTTGACAGGTCTGGAAGGCGAAGCTTTGGGTATTGTGAGTCTGAGAGAAGCTCTCGAAAAGGCTGAAGAGGCCGGAGTAGATTTAGTTGAAATCAGCCCTAACGCCGAACCGCCAGTTTGTCGTATCATGGACTACGGCAAGTTCCTTTATGAAAAGAGTAAGTCTTCTAAGGAACAGAAGAAAAAGCAAAAAGTTATCCAGGTTAAGGAAATTAAATTCCGTCCTGGGACCGATGATGGTGATTACCAGGTAAAACTCCGCAGCCTGGTTCGCTTTCTCGAAGATGGCGATAAGGCTAAGATCACACTGCGTTTCCGCGGTCGTGAGATGGCCCACCAGCAGATCGGTATGGAAGTGCTTACGCGCGTCCGTGACGATCTGAGTGAACTGGCAGTAGTCGAATCCTTCCCTACGAAGATCGAAGGCCGCCAGATGATCATGGTGCTCGCTCCTAAGAAGAAACAGTAAGGCCTTCAAGTAGCGATGTTAGTGGAGCCTTAGGGCTTCACTGATGTTGTTCGCCTATGTTTCGTTTATTAACAATGCGAAGTGGAAGTTATTAAGATGCCAAAAATTAAGACCGTACGCGGTGCTGCTAAGCGCTTCAAAAAAACCGGTAAAGGTGGTTTTAAGCACAAGCACGCTAACCTGCGTCACATTCTGACTAAAAAAGCTACCAAGCGTAAACGTCACCTGCGTCCGAAAGCCATGGTTTCTAAAGGCGATCTGGGCCTGGTCATCGCGTGCCTGCCGTACGCATAAGTCGTTAACGTTTAACTTTTTTAACTTAGAATAGATACAGGAGAGCACATATGGCTCGCGTAAAACGTGGTGTAATTGCACGTGCACGTCACAAGAAAATTTTGAAACAAGCTAAAGGCTACTACGGTGCGCGTTCTCGCGTATACCGCGTTGCCTTCCAGGCTGTTATCAAAGCTGGTCAGTACGCTTACCGTGACCGTCGTCAACGTAAACGTCAGTTCCGTCAACTGTGGATTGCGCGTATCAACGCAGCAGCACGTCAGAACGGTATTTCTTACAGCAAATTCATCAATGGCCTGAAAAAAGCCTCTGTTGAAATCGACCGTAAGATCCTGGCTGACATCGCCGTATTCGACAAAGTAGCGTTCACCGCTCTGGTCGAAAAAGCGAAAGCAGCTCTGGCATAAGCCAGTTGAAAGAGGGAGCTTGTCTCCCTCTTTTCGTTTCAACACCATCAATACATTGACTTTTATCGGCGCAGGCTTTTCAATACAGGTCTGACGTTTCTTACCAGACAAGGTAATGCAAGCATGAATGCTGCTATTTTCCGCTTCTTTTTTTACTTTAGCACCTGAACTCAGGAGGCTAGCGCGTGAAAGAAGAAACGGAAAACAGCGCCAGAAAGCCTCCCCTGTGGAGGCTTTTTTCGTATATGGATTCGGGATATTAATTTCACTATAACCGGTGTCTGCACCGACATAATGAGGAAAACCATGTCACATCTCGCAGAGCTGGTTGCCAGTGCCAAGGCAGCCATTAACGAGGCATCAGATGTTGCTGCGCTGGACAACGTCCGCGTGGAATACCTGGGTAAAAAAGGGCATCTGACCCTGCAAATGACCACCCTGCGCGAGTTACCGCCGGAAGAGCGTCCGGCAGCCGGCGCGGTCATCAACGAAGCGAAAGAGCAGGTGCAGCAGGCGCTGAACGCGCGTAAAGCTGAACTGGAAGGCGCAGCGCTGAATGCGCGTCTGGCCGCAGAGACCATTGATGTCTCGCTGCCGGGTCGCCGTATGGAAAATGGCGGCCTGCATCCGGTTACCCGCACCATCGACCGTATTGAAAGTTTCTTCGGTGAGCTCGGCTTTACCGTGGCGACTGGCCCGGAAATCGAAGATGATTACCACAACTTCGATGCGCTGAATATTCCGGGTCACCATCCGGCGCGCGCTGACCACGACACTTTCTGGTTCGATGCCACTCGCCTGCTGCGTACTCAGACCTCTGGCGTGCAGATCCGCACCATGGAAAACCAGCAGCCGCCCATCCGCATTATCGCGCCGGGCCGCGTCTATCGTAACGACTACGACCAGACCCATACCCCGATGTTCCACCAGATGGAAGGTCTGATTGTTGATAAAAACATCAGCTTCACCAACCTGAAAGGGACTTTGCACGACTTCCTGAACAACTTCTTTGAAGAAGATCTGCAGGTGCGCTTCCGTCCGTCCTACTTCCCGTTCACCGAGCCGTCCGCAGAAGTTGACGTCATGGGGAAAAACGGCAAATGGCTGGAAGTGCTGGGCTGCGGGATGGTACACCCGAACGTGCTGCGTAACGTGGGTATCGATCCGGAAGTCTACTCCGGCTTCGCTTTCGGTATGGGGATGGAGCGTCTGACCATGCTGCGTTATGGCGTGACCGATCTGCGCGCGTTCTTCGAAAACGATCTGCGTTTCCTCAAACAGTTTAAATAAGGGCAGGACAGAACAATGAAATTCAGTGAACTGTGGTTACGCGAGTGGGTTAACCCGGCGATCGACAGCGAAGCGCTTTCCGATCAGATCACCATGGCGGGCCTCGAAGTCGACGGCGTTGAGCCGGTTGCCGGCAGCTTCAACGGCGTAGTGGTCGGTGAAGTGGTGGAGTGCGGCCAGCATCCAAATGCTGACAAACTGCGCGTCACCAAAGTCAACGTGGGCGGCGAACGCCTGCTGGATATCGTCTGCGGCGCGCCAAACTGCCGTCAGGGGCTGAAGGTTGCGGTTGCCACCATCGGCGCCGTGCTGCCGGGCGATTTTAAAATTAAAGCGGCGAAGCTGCGCGGTGAACCGTCAGAAGGGATGCTGTGCTCCTTCTCCGAGCTGGGTATTTCCGACGACCATAGCGGTATCATCGAACTGCCGGCGGATGCGCCGATCGGCACTGATATTCGTGAATACCTCAAGCTTGACGATAACACTATCGAAATCAGCGTCACGCCAAACCGTGCCGACTGCCTGGGTATCATCGGTGTGGCGCGCGATGTCGCTGTGCTGAACAAAGCGCCGCTGAACGCGCCGGAAATCACTCCGGTTGCCGCGACCATTGACGACGTGCTGCCGATTCAGGTTGACGCGCCGCAGGCGTGCCCGCGCTATCTGGGCCGCGTGGTGAAAGGCATCAACGTCAAAGCGCCGACCCCGCTGTGGATGAAAGAGAAGCTGCGTCGCTGCGGGATCCGCTCTATCGATGCAGTGGTTGACGTGACCAACTATGTGCTGCTTGAGCTGGGCCAGCCGATGCACGCCTTTGACCGCGACCGTATCGAAGGCGGGATCGTGGTGCGCATGGCGAAAGAGGGTGAAACCCTGGTGCTGCTCGATGGCTCTGAAGCGAAGCTCGACAGCGACACCCTGGTCATTGCTGACCATAACAAAGCGCTGGCGATGGGCGGGATCTTCGGCGGGGAACACTCCGGTGTTAACGACGAAACCCAGAACGTGCTGCTGGAGTGTGCCTTCTTCAGCCCGCTGTCCATTACCGGCCGCGCGCGCCGTCACGGCCTGCACACCGATGCCTCTCATCGCTATGAGCGCGGCGTCGATCCGGCGCTGCAGTATAAAGCGCTGGAGCGTGCCACGCGTCTGCTGATCGACCTCTGTGGCGGTGAAGCTGGCCCGGTGATCGACGTGACCCACGAAGAGACCCTGCCAAAACGCGCCACCATTACCCTGCGTCGTAGCAAACTGGATCGCCTGATTGGCCACCATATCGATGACGCGCAGGTCACCGACATTCTGCAGCGCCTCGGCTGTGAAGTGACGGTGGGTCAGGGCGAGTGGCAGGCAGTCGCCCCGAGCTGGCGTTTCGACATGGAGATCGAAGAAGATCTGGTCGAAGAAGTGGCTCGCGTTTATGGCTACAACAACATTCCTGATGAGCCAGTACAGGCGGGTCTGATCATGGGTACCCACCGTGAAGCTGACCTGTCGCTGAAGCGCGTGAAAACGCTGCTGAACGACAAAGGCTATCAGGAAGTGATCACCTACAGCTTTGTTGACCCGAAAGTCCAGCAGCTGATCCACGCCGGGGAAGAGGCGCTGATCCTGCCAAGCCCGATCTCCAGTGAAATGTCGGCGATGCGTCTGTCGCTGTGGACTGGCCTGCTGGGGACCGTGGTCTACAACCAGAACCGTCAGCAGAGCCGTGTGCGCATCTTTGAGAGCGGCCTGCGCTTCGTGCCAGATACTCAGGCACCGCTGGGCATTCGTCAGGATGTGATGCTGGCCGGGGCGATCTGCGGCAACCGTTACGAAGAGCACTGGACGCTGGCGAAAGAGACGGTCGATTTCTATGATCTGAAGGGCGATCTGGAATCCGTTCTGGATTTAACCGGTAAATTGGCCGACATCGAGTTCCGTGGCGAAGCGATAACAGCGCTGCATCCAGGCCAATCCGCAGCGATTTATCTTAAAGGTGAACGCATTGGTTTCATTGGGGTTGTTCATCCGGAGCTGGAACGTAAACTGGATCTGAACGGTCGCACTCTGGTGTTCGAACTGGAGTGGAACAAGCTCGCAGACCGCGTGGTGCCTCAGGCGCGCGATATTTCCCGCTTCCCGGCGAACCGTCGCGACATCGCGGTACTGGTCGCTGAAAACGTGGCTGCTGCCGATGTTTTAGCCGAATGTAAGAAAGTTGGCGTAAATCAGGTAGTTGGCGTAAACTTATTTGACGTGTACCGTGGTAAAGGTGTGGCGGAAGGGTATAAGAGCCTTGCGATTAGCCTGATCCTGCAGGATACCAGCCGTACACTCGAAGAAGAGGAGATTGCCGCTACCGTTGCCAGATGTGTAGAGGCATTAAAAGAGCGATTCCAGGCATCATTGAGGGATTGAACCTATGGCGCTTACAAAAGCTGAAATGTCAGAATATCTGTTTGATAAGCTTGGGCTTAGCAAGCGGGATGCCAAAGAACTGGTCGAGTTGTTTTTCGAAGAGATCCGTCGTGCTCTGGAAAACGGAGAACAGGTCAAACTCTCCGGGTTCGGCAACTTCGATTTGCGGGATAAAAACCAACGCCCGGGACGTAACCCGAAGACGGGGGAGGATATTCCCATTACAGCCCGGCGCGTGGTGACCTTCAGACCCGGTCAGAAGCTGAAAAGCCGTGTCGAAAACGCGTCACCGAAAGACAAATAATCTGAACTAATTAAAAAGGCCGCATTGCGGCCTTTTTCTTTTCTATACGTCCTTACGCTTTGACGGCGGTGAGCATGATCTCCACCAGGATATCCGGTCGCGCCATCTCTGCCTGAACGGTTGCTCGCGCCGGGCTCTGGCCTTCCGGCATCCACTGTACCCACACGTCATTGAATGCGACAAAATCACGTTCGATATCTTTCAGCCAGATCTGCGCGGAGAGAATTTGTCGCTTATCGCTCCCGGCAGCCGCCAGCAGGGCGTCGATCTTCTCCAGCACTTCGCGGGTTTGTAAAACGATATCGTCTTCGCTGCTTTTTGGCGTCTGTCCGGAGAGGAACAGCAGATTGCCATACTCAACGCTGGCGGAAAGGCGAGGTTGTGGATTATTGCGAATAATGGTCATGCGGTTTGTTTCCATGTGAGACCTTCTAAAGAAATAGTGGGTGCCTGATTGTCGATTAACGCGCCCAGCACCACCGCGCTGCCGGCGGCGAGGGTAAAGCCGAGACTACCCTGGCCGAGGTTCATCCACAGATTGGGGTATCCGGCGCGCCCCAGCATCGGCGGGCCTGCTGGTGTTGACGGACGCATGCCGGTCCAGGCTTCGGCCTTGTCCAGCCCTTCGAGTTCGGGAAAGCTGCGGGCAACGATGTTTTTCAGCGCCTGAATGCGGCTCTCGCGCAGTTCGTCGCCGTCGTAGCCGATGTCCACCATCGCCGCGATGCGCAGTTGTTGGCCAAGGCGGGCATACACGATTTTGTGCCCGTAATCGGTGACGCTGATGTTCGGGGCAATTCCTGCTTTCTCAGGATAGGGCAGGGTCAGGCTGTACCCCTTCAGGGCGCACAGCGGCACGTGAACGCCCAGATGCCCAAGCAGAGGACCGCTACCGTTACCGGCGGCGACGACATAATCATCACCGGTGATGGTTCCCCGGCTGGTCTCCAGCGAACTGATGCGTCCGCCGCGCTTATTGAGCCGCTGCACCTCACAGTGGGTCAGCAGGCTAAATTCGTTGCTGGCATTGAGCTTGTCGAGCAGGGCAAGGCAGAACTGATGGCAATCTGCCGTTTCATCGCCCGGCGAATAAATTCCGCCCTGCAGCGAAGGGCTGATATGTCTGAGTGCCGGCTCCAGCTGCAGACAGGCTTCAGCATTCAGCGCTTGCTGATACTGAGGATCTATTCCTTTTGCCGCTTTATTAAAATCATATTCGCGGCGATGGATAATTAATTTACCGCTGCGCCGCCAGTGAAAATCGGCAAGATTATCCTCATCCAGCCACGACTGCATGACCTGACGGCTGAGCAACGACAGGCGCAGAATATGATCGCCGTTCATTTTATTGGTCTGGCTATTACAGGCACGCAGGAACTGCAGCAGCCAGCGCCACTGCTGGAAAGACATCTTAAGACGCATATTCAGCGGCGAATCGGCTTTGCCCATCCATTTAATCCCCTGCAGGGGAACGCCGCTATCGGCAAGGGGGGCAACGTAGCGATAACTTAATTGTCCGCCGTTAGCAAAACTGGTGGCACTGCCCGGTTCGGCATTGCGCTCCAGTAATTGCACCTGATGGCCGCGCTTAATCAGTTCCCAGGCCGTGGCCAGACCGACCACGCCGCCGCCGATAATGACAATGCGTTTGTTCATAACCCGATATATCCACCGCTGATCAATTTATCGGGTTATGTCAAAGCATTTACCCCAGCGGCGCAATTGACTTTTTATGGTCAGGGTATAACCGCAGGTTAATCTCCTTGAGTTGCTGGCGCAGACGCTGGCAGAGAAAATCGACGAACTTTTGCGCCATTGGACTCAGCGAAACATCGGCCCGGCGCAGCAGGCAGAGGTTGATGGCAATCGGCGGCGTAATGGGGTGGATCATCTCGGGATCCAGGTTGTGCTGGGCAGAAAAGATATCAGTGATGCTGCAGCCCATGCCGCGCTTCACGAACTCGGTGGCCATATAGTAGGTCTGGACGTTAAGCCGGGTGGTGGAAAAGTCGCGACGGGTGGCGATGGCGGCTGAGAGCGAGTGCGGCCCTGGCGAGATCCAGCGCTGCTGGTCGATCTGGCTGATGTCCACCGCCCCCTGACGATAATGACGGTCGATGTACACCAGTGGCACTTCGGCAATCAGGGTAGTGAGGATCTCTCCCTGCTGCACCGGCTGCAGCGTCAGCGCTAAATCTATCTCACGTAAATCCAGTTTCCTGACCAGCGTCTCGGTGTGCTCGGTGGTGAGCGTCATCACCAGGTTGCTGTTTTGCTGATAAAAGTCGGTCACCAGCTCTGGCACCAGGCTTAATCCCAGACTCGGCAGGCAGCCTAAGGTGATTTTGGCGCGCGGATCGCGGGCCAGGTTTTCGGCCAGCAGACGCAGATTATCGAGGTCCTGATAGATGCTCTGCGCTTTTTCGAAAAGTGTGATCGCCTCGCTGGTCGGCAGCAGCTTGCCGCGCACCCGCTGAAAGAGGGTAAAGCCCAGCTTCATCTCGGCGCTTTTTAACGCTTTGCTGGCCGCTGGCTGGGAGATATTGAGCGCTTCCGCCGCCCGTGACAGCGAGCCGCAGGTCATTACGGCATGAAAGATTTCCAGATGACGCAGTTTCATGAACAGTTAACTCAGGGTTATAGCCTACCGATAAAAAGTCATTTTCCACTAACACCAAGTTAACATAAATTTAATCTCCAATCAGCGCTCCGGTTACATATTGTGCTGTAGACCCCGCCTGATGGCGGAATATTACGCTCTCAGAATCTATTCCTTTGTACCCAAACGCACCCTCAGGCTCGCGGCCAATAATGAAAAAGAGGGCGGATGTTTTCTGAGCAGGCCCCAATACACCACCTGACCTTTACGGTCGGATTGATTGGCATTAAGGAGTGTTATGAGTGACTCAACGCTCACAGGCAATGCGCCTGTCAGACGAAATATCACGCGGAAAAACGTTATTATTGGTCTGTTATTGCTGCTGTTCGTGTTGATCGCGCTATGGTGCCACGGTCGTCCGGGCAGCGAGCTTGGCCTGCTGGGATTTACGCCGCTGGTGGCGCTAGCGATATTATCGCTCATCGGCGTTGATATTGTGCTGGCGGTGATCTCCTCGATTATTATCGCCATGATAATGACCTCGACCGGCCTGCCGGAAATGGGCACGATGCTGGCGAAATCCACCGGGTCATTTATCGCCACCGTAGGGCTTATCATTATGCTCGGCGCCGGCGTGGGGGAAGTGGCCACCCGCACCGGCGCAGCGGTTGAGCTGGTGAAATTCGTGGTCCATCGTATTGGGCTGTCGAGCCAGACGCGGGTTAAGTTCGGCATTGTGGTGTCATCAATTTTAATTTGTGGTTCGCTGGGCACCATGGCCGGTGGTAACGCCATTATCGTGGCCGTGATCATTCCGGTGGCGGCAGCGGTACGCTTAACGCCGCCGACGGTCGCCGCGCTGATGATGACCGCCGGCTCCGTTGGGCTATTTACCGGGCCCTTCACCCCCAGCACCGTGACGATCCTCAGCCTCGGCGGGTTGAGCTATCCGGATTATCTGCTGTACGTCGGTCTGCCGATGAGTGCGGTGACGCTGCTGGCCGGCTGGGTCATGGCGGGGCGGATCCAGAAGATGACCGAAGGCAAACTGCGCTATGACGTCGATCTCTCGGAAAAGCCGAAAGAGGATCTCAGCGCCGCGCAGCAGCGTCGGCGTAAATTAAGCGCGCTGGCCTTCGCCGCGACGATCATTGTGATGGCGGTGGTTGGCGTGGTGATCAAAGCCGGATTCAGCTTTGCGATTATCGTGATGCTGCTGGTGGCGCTGATGACCGGGCTGGTAGGCGGCCTGAGGCCGACGCAGATCCTGCAGGCGCTATATCACGGTTGCGGCCGTCTGGTGTGGATGTTTATCCTCTACTGGCTGTATAACCCAATCCTTGAACTGATGGATGGTCTGCATGCCTATCAGGGGCTGCTGGAGTATACCCAACCGCTGCTTGAGGGGATCTCCCCGGCCTGGCTGTGCTTTAGCATCTTCGCGTTCAATATTATCGGCCATGTGCCCGGTGCGGCGGTGGCACAGATGACGTTTACCCATAAAATCTTTGGCCCGATGCTGATGGCCGCCGGCGTGCCGCCGCAGGGGACCACCGCGGTGCTGCTGGCCTCGTCTCAGGTGGACTGGTTCGGTCCGTTTCCCTCATCGGACATGTTCGGCCAGATGGGGCTGGCGCAGTCAACGCATCTGAAATATATGCTCTATAACGGCTGGGCAATCGTGGTGGCGAATATCATTCTCTTTGCGCTGCTGTTTCAGATCCTGGTGTGACGAACGACCGCCGACGCGGGGGAGGTCTTCCTCCGCGTCGACGAACGGGCGCGAGGTTTTCCTTTTCTCACCGGGACACCCACCGTAAAATCAGTCTCTTGTTCCCACTGCGTAATGGAATCTATGCTGACTCTCGCCCATCTTCAACAGCGCCGCAGCCGGCGTTGGCTCTTTGGATTAACGCTGTTGCTCCTGGTCACGCTACTGATCAGCCTGTGCGCGGGCGATCAATGGATCCCGCCTGGAGAATGGCTGAGCGCGAAAGGCCAGTTGTTCATCTGGCAGATCCGCCTGCCGCGAACCCTGGCGGTGGTGCTGGTGGGGGCGGCGCTGGCGCTCTCCGGGGCGATTATGCAGGCACTGTTTGAAAATCCGCTGGCGGAGCCGGGTCTGCTGGGCGTCTCCAACGGGGCGGGCGTCGGGCTGATTGCCGCCGTCCTGCTGGGGAAAGGGGTCTTGCCCGGCTGGGCGCTCGGCCTGTGCGCGATCCTCGGCGCGCTGCTGATCACCTTTATTCTGCTGCGTTTTGCCCGCCGCCATCTGTCTACCAGTCGTCTCCTGCTGGCGGGGGTGGCGCTGGGGATCATCTGCAGCGCCCTGATGACCTGGGCGGTCTACTTCTCCACCTCTTTTGACCTGCGTCAGCTGATGTACTGGATGATGGGCGGGTTTGGCGGCGTCGACTGGCAGCAGTTGTGGTTGATGATAGCCCTCCTGCCGGTTCTCTGCTGGGTCTGTCTGCAGTCGCAACCCCTGAATTTACTGGCGCTGGGCGAGGTCTCCGCTCGTCAGCTCGGGCTGCCGCTGTGGCTATGGCGCAAGCTGCTGGTGGTGGCGACCGGATGGTTGGTCGGCGTTAGCGTGGCGCTGGCGGGGGCAATTGGCTTTATCGGCCTGGTGATCCCGCACATTCTGCGATTATGCGGCTTAAGCGATCACCGGGTGTTGCTCCCGGCCTGCATGCTGGCGGGGGCGAGCGCCTTGCTGGGGGCGGATATCATTGCCCGACTGGCGCTTTCCGCCGCAGAGCTGCCAATTGGCGTGGTGACGGCGACGCTGGGCGCGCCTGTATTTATCTGGTTGCTGCTGCGTTCGCGGGTGCGGGGATAGCGCGGCGCCGTCGGCAGGGACGGCGCCGGTTCAGGCTTACCAGCCTTTAATCGCGTCGCCTTTGTAGACTTCCTTCGCTTTTTCCGCGACTTCGCTGGTCTGGAAGGCGGCTTTCAGCTCCTGAATTTTCTTGCTGTCCTTATTATCCTCGCGGGCGACAATCGCATTCACGTACGGGGAATCCGGCCCCTCCATAAACAGACCGTCGCGGGCGGCCGACAGGCCCGCCTGAGCGGAGAAGTTGGTGTTAATAATTGACAGGCTGACGTTCGGATCATCAAGGGTACGGGTCAGCTGCGGGGTATCCACTTCAACAATTTTCAGCTGTTTCGGGTTGTCGATGATATCCAGCGTAGTGGGTAAATAGCCGACGCCCGGTTTCAGCTTGAGTAACCCCTGCGCCTGGAGCAGCAGCAGGCTGCGGCCCAGGGTAGTGGTTTCATTAGAAATGGTCACCGTCGCCCCATCGGGCAGTTCGCTGATGTTTTTGATCCGGTGAGAATAGGCGGCGATAGGGAAGACAAAGGTTTTACCGACCACCGCAAATTTATAGCCGCGCTCTTTCGACTGCGCCTCAAGGTACGGCAGGGTCTGGAAGGCGTTGGCATCCACATCTTTGTTGTTCAGCGCTTCGTTGGGCAGCACATAATCATTGAAGGAGACCACTTCGACGTCGAGATGATATTTATCCTTCGCCACCTGCTCCACCACTTTCCAGATGGCTTCGTCCGGCCCGGTATTGATAGCGACTTTCACTTTATTATCTTCATCCGGAGAGCAAGCGCTCAGCAGAGCGACAGAGGTGGCGATTAACGCCAGGCTAAACAACTTCTTCATCAATAAAACTCTCTTAAATTAACAAGTAACGAAACCATATTACATTACCGGGATACTGTACACGGAAATGGTCGACGGCCCAATTGAGAGGATTTCATGTTGCCGGCGGCCAGCGAAGCGCTGTTACATCATGCGACAACTCGGGGGGATTGGCAGTAGAATGGCGGCCGCTGAATCCGCTACAGTAGATAGGGATCACCTTCACCGGAAACCGGTTTATCCATTGAGGACAGGCTATGCAACATGACATTCTGAATACCGAAGTGACGACCATTGATGGCGAGAAAACCACCCTGGCATCCTTTGCCGGCAAGGTGCTGTTGATCGTCAATGTGGCCTCGAAATGCGGCCTGACGCCGCAGTATGAGCAACTCGAGGATCTGCAAAAGCAGTTTGCCGGCGAGGGCTTTAGCGTGCTGGGGTTCCCCTGCAACCAGTTCCTCGGCCAGGAGCCGGGCAGTGAAGAAGAGATTAAGACCTTCTGCAGCACCACCTACGGCGTCACCTTCCCGCTGTTCAGCAAAATTGACGTCAACGGTGAACATCGCGCGCCGTTGTATCAAAAACTGATTGCCGCCGCGCCGAAAGCGGTGGCCCCGGAAGGCAGCGGTTTTTATGAGCGGATGGCCAGCAAAGGCCGGGCGCCGCTGTATGTGGACGACATTCTGTGGAATTTCGAAAAATTCCTCGTCGATCGCCAGGGCAACGTCATTCAGCGCTTCTCTCCGGATATGACGCCGGACGATCCGCAGCTGGTGGCGGCGATTAAAGGAGCGCTGGCGAAATAATGGCGTTTCTGATGCAGCTACAGGATGTAGAGACGGCGGGGCGCCTGGCCCCGTTTTCTGCGGCTTTTCGCGCCGGGGAGATTGTCCACCTGGTGGGGCCGAACGGCGCAGGGAAGAGCACGCTGCTGACCCGCATGGCGGGGCTGTCCGACGGCCCCGGCACGGTTCATTTTAACGGCCGGCGGCTTGACGAGTGGCCGGCGACGGAGCTGGCGCGCCGTCGCGGATATCTGTGTCAACACCAGACTCCGCCATTCGCCATGCCGGTGTGGCACTACCTGGCGCTGCATATGCAGCAGCAGGGCGATAGCGCCCGTCTGAGCGATATCGCGGCCAGGCTTGGTCTGGACAATAAGCTGGGCCGTCAGGTCAACCAGCTTTCGGGCGGTGAGTGGCAGCGCGTGCGACTGGCGGCAGTGATCCTGCAGATCGATCCCTTGAGTCATCCCGCGGGTCAACTGCTGCTGCTGGATGAGCCGATGAACAGTCTGGATGTGGCTCAGCAGGCGGCGCTGGATCGGCTGTTACGTGAGCTGAGCGCGGCGGGTATTGCGGTGGTGATGAGCAGCCACGATCTCAACCATACCCTGCGCCATGCCGGACAAAGCTGGCTGCTCTGCCAGGGCGAAGCCATCGCCTGCGGAGAGACCGCCGAGGTGCTGAATGCGGAAAATTTAACCGCTGCCTATGCGATCCCGTTCCAGCGCGTGGAGGTGGCCGGTCATATTATGCTCATCGCGTCACAGTAGCACGCAGTCACCTTGTCAGTGTATTGATAAACAAGCTAAATTATTGCGATAAAGAGACTAGGGACAGAGGGATCATCTGAAATGCGCTTCTGGTTCATGTTGGCGGCGGCGTTAATTTTAGCCGGCTGCAGCAGCCATCGGGCACCGCCGCCGAATCCTCGGCTGGCTGACTCCATTACCGTGGTGGCGAATCTGAACGAGCAGCTGCGCAGCTGGCGTGGCGCGCCGTATCGCTACGGCGGCATGACGCCGCGCGGCGTTGACTGCTCCGGCTTCGTGGTGCGCACGTTTCGCGATAAATTTGCCCTCCAGCTGCCGCGTGAAACCCGCGAGCAGGCGGAAATCGGCACCCGTATCGATAAGCGCGATCTGCTGCCCGGCGATCTGGTGTTCTTCAAAACCGGCTCAGGGGAGAGCGGTTTGCACGTTGGCATCTACGATACCGACAACCAGTTTATCCATGCCTCCACCAGCCAGGGCGTCACCCGTTCCTCGCTGGATAACGTCTACTGGAACAAAAAGTTCTGGCAGGCGCGGCGCATCTGACGTCATTCAGAAGCAAGAGGGAAGTGAGCGCTTCCCTTTTTTCTGCCGATAACCCTGCACTCCGCCCGTGTTAATCCGCTGTTCGAGGCACTACACTGAAGGAAGGAGGAACCATGACCCTTTCTTTTACCACCCACTGGCGGGATGAACTGCCGGATTTTTACACTTCCCTGTCACCGACGCCGCTGGATAACGCCCGACTCATCTGGCGCAACGCCCCGCTGGCGCAACAGCTGGGGGTGCCCGACGCCCTGTTTGCGCCTGAAAGTGGGGCCGGCGTCTGGGGCGGCGAAGCGCTGCTTCCTGGCATGTCGCCGCTGGCGCAGGTTTACAGCGGCCATCAGTTTGGCGCCTGGGCCGGCCAGCTGGGCGACGGACGCGGGATCCTGCTCGGCGAGCAGCAGCTGGCGGATGGCCGCCGTTACGACTGGCATCTGAAAGGCGCTGGCCTGACCCCCTATTCGCGGATGGGGGACGGCCGCGCTGTACTGCGCTCGACGATCCGGGAAAGTCTGGCGTCAGAGGCGATGCACGCGCTGGGGATCCCGACGACGCGCGCCCTGGCGATGGTGACCAGCGATACGCCGGTCTACCGCGAGCGCGTGGAGGCTGGCGCGATGTTGATGCGGGTGGCCGAGAGCCATGTCCGCTTCGGCCATTTCGAACACTTTTACTATCGCCGTGAGCCGCAAAAGGTCCAGCAATTGGCCGACTATGTCATTCGCCACCACTGGCCGCAGCTGCAGGATGAGGCAGACAAGTATCTGTTATGGTTCCGTGACGTTGTCACGCGTACCGCACAGACCATCGCCAGCTGGCAAACCGTGGGCTTTGCCCATGGGGTGATGAATACCGACAATATGTCAATTCTCGGTCTGACCATCGACTACGGCCCGTATGGCTTCCTTGACGATTTTCAGCCGGACTTCATCTGCAACCACTCGGATTACCAAGGGCGCTACAGTTTTGAAAACCAGCCGGCGGTAGGGCTGTGGAATCTGCAGCGTCTGGCCCAGTCGCTGTCGCCGTTTATCAGCGCCGAAGCGCTGAACGCGGCGCTGGATGATTATCAGCACGCCTTGCTGACCACTTATGGCCAGCGGATGCGCGATAAACTCGGCCTGTTCAGCCAGCAGAAAGGGGATAACGACCTGCTGGACGGGCTGTTTGCCCTGATGATCCGTGAGAAGAGTGACTATACCCGAACGTTCCGCCAGCTGAGCCACAGCGAACAGCTCAGCGCCGCCTCGCCGCTGCGCGACGAGTTTATCGATCGGGCGGCTTTCGACAGCTGGTTTGCCGAGTATCGTGCGCGCCTGCGTGATGAACAGGTGGATGACGCGCAGCGCCAGCAGCGGATGCAGGGCGTAAATCCGGCGCTGGTGTTACGCAACTGGCTGGCGCAGCGGGCGATAGAGCAGGCCGAGGCGGGCGATATGGGCGAGCTGGAGCGCCTGCATGCCGCGCTGGCTGACCCCTTTACCGATCGCGAGGACGACTACGTCCGCCGCCCACCGGACTGGGGGAAACGTCTGGAAGTCAGCTGCTCGAGCTAACTCGCCTCGCCCCGCGCTCAGTGGGGCGCTTATTTGGTCAGAATTAACTTCCCGGCATGGGTCTGGCGCAGCAGATAGCGCTGGCCGCCATGTTCAATGACTACCCGTCCTTCGCTACCTAACAGAACCCGACTGCTGATCTGCCTGTCCGTCGCCACGGGATAGGGGGCATTGTCTTTTGGTTTTTCAGCTGTGGCAGTGTTATCCATACGCGTCATAGCTCTCAAAATAAAAATCAAAGCAACAATGATAATCATTATCAATAATGTTGTTTTTGACGGCAAGCGTTATTTGTCGTGTTACCGGATTTGGTAGGGGAGTCACCGAAGGAAATTGCCCGCCGCAGGCGCGACGGGCGGAGCGGTTACAGACGGGTGGCGGTGGCGGCGGCCAGCTCGCTCAATAACCTTTCGCTGTCATCCCAGCTCAGGCAGGGGTCGGTGATCGACTGGCCCCAGGTCAGCGGCTGGCCGGGGACCACTTTCTGGGTACCTTCCTGCAGGAAGCTCTCCGCCATAATCCCGGCGATGGCGGTGGAGCCCGCGCGAATTTGCTGACAGATATCGGCGCACACCTCCAGCTGACGACGGTGCTGCTTCTGGCAGTTACCATGGCTGAAGTCGACGACCAGCTGTTCCGGCAGATCGAATTCACGCAGCGCCTCGCCAGCGGCAGCAATATCCTCGGCATGATAGTTTGGCTGTTTGCCGCCGCGCATAATGATATGCCCGTACGGGTTGCCGCTGGTCTGGTAAATCGTCATTTGCCCCTGCTTGTCCGGGGAGAGGAACATATGGCTGGCGCGGGAGGCGCGGATGGCGTCCACCGCGATGCGCGTATTGCCATCGGTGCCGTTTTTAAACCCGACCGGGCAGGAGAGCGCTGAGGCCATCTCACGGTGGATCTGGCTTTCGGTGGTGCGCGCCCCGATGGCACCCCAGCTGATGAGATCGGCGATAAATTGACCGGTCACCATATCGAGAAACTCGGTGGCCGTCGGTACCCCCAGCTCATTAACCTGCAGCAGCAGGCGCCGCGCCAGCTCGATCCCGTGGTTGACCCGGTAGCTGCCGTTGAGATCCGGATCGGAGATTAAGCCTTTCCAGCCCACCACGGTACGGGGTTTTTCAAAATAGGTGCGCATCACGATCTCCAGCTGCGGCTGGTAGCGCTCGCGCATGCCCTGCAGGCGGCGGGCATATTCCATCGCCGCGTCGGTATCGTGAATGGAGCAGGGGCCGATAATCACCAGCAGGCGGCGGTCTTCGCCGTTGAGAATTTTTTCAATTCGGCGGCGGGAGGCCGAGACGTGGGCGGCCACGTCGGCCGTGACGGGATGGCGCTGGGCCAGTTCCGCGGGCGTTACCAGGCTCTCAATGCGCGCGGTACGCAATTCGTCTGTTTTATTCATTGGGGTCTCAAAAATCTGTTTCTTCCGCGGCGAAAATGCCGGGAAGTGATGCGCATCACGATAAACCAATCCCTGCTTATTGCAAGAGCAGGGCATGATCCTGTATAGGCCACGGGTGATAGCATAAACAAATTTTTAATAATGTACTAGTGTGTTAGTACATTCTGCGATTCAGCCCCATGATGTCCATGATTTTTGTCGCAATTTCCTCAACAGAATAATTGGTACTGTTCAGGCACGGGATTTTATTTTTGCGATACAGGGCCTCCACTTCGGTCACCTCCATTCGACACTGACGCAGAGAGGCGTAGCGGCTGTTTTCCCGACGCTCTTCGCGGATCGCCGCCAACCGTTCGGGGTTGATGGTCAGGCCGAACATCTTATGCTGCAGGGGTTTCAGCGACGCCGGCAGCACCAGATTGTCCATATCGTCGGCGATAAACGGATAGTTGGCGGCGCGAATGCCGTACTGCATGGCGAGGTACAGACTGGTGGGCGTCTTGCCGCAGCGCGACACGCCGAGAAGGATCACCTGGGCCTGATCGAGGTTACGCAGGGAGATGCCATCGTCGTGGGCGAGGGTGTAATCGATGGCGGCGATACGCGCATCATATTTAATCAGGTTGCCGGGGTTGAGCCCGTGGGTGCGGTGCGCCACTGGCGTCGGGTCGAGGTTGAGCTCCTGCTGCAGCGGGGCCACCAGCGCCTGCACGATGTCCTGACAAAAACCTTCGCTTTGCAGGATAATGTCGCGGATTTCCGGGATGACGATGGAATAGAACACCAGCGGACGAATGCCCGTTTGCTGATAGATGGCGTCGATCTGCTCCTTCACCGCCCGCGCGCGGCTGACGTTTTCGACAAACGGCAGAGTCACGCTGCTGATGGCGACCGGGAATTGCGACATCACGGCATGCCCCAGCACTTCTGCCGTAATGGCGGTACCGTCAGAAATATAAAATACGTGGCGATCTACAGCACTTTCCATTTTGACCATCCGGTATAATGAGTTTAATTGCCTGAATACGGATATTAAATTTAAGCATATCCCTGTTTGATTTGTCTCTTGTTAAAATTGAAACGCTATTTTTGTTTTTTATGAAAAGGGTGGTTCATTTTCTTTTTTTTGCCGTTATTTCCAGCGTTTTTCGTCATAATTCCTAAAAATCATTAAGTTAACTATATCGCGGGAACAGTCCGAAAATTGAAAAAATAATTTGCTTGAACGATTCACCGTTTTTTTCAGCCCCATAAATATGTCAGGATAATCCTGCAGTCGATCGTGAAATTTTTTTCACTGGTATTAAATCACAAAAGGATTGTCTCGATGTCCAACAATGGCTCGTCACCGCTGGTGCTTTGGTATAACCAACTCGGCATGAATGATGTAGACAGAGTTGGGGGCAAAAATGCCTCCCTTGGTGAAATGATTACAAACCTGTCCGGTATGGGTGTCTCCGTGCCTAACGGGTTTGCCACCACCGCTGATGCTTTTGATCAGTTCCTGAACCAAAGCGGTGTTAACCAGCGCATTTATGCACTGCTGGATGAAACCGACATTGACGACGTTTCCGCATTAGCGAAAGCGGGCGCGCAGATCCGTCAGTGGATCATCGACACCCCTTTCCAGAGCGAACTGGAAAACGCGATTCGCGATGCTTATGACCTGCTGTCCGCCGATGACGCCGAGGCCTCATTTGCCGTGCGTTCTTCCGCCACTGCGGAAGATATGCCGGACGCCTCCTTCGCCGGGCAGCAAGAGACATTCCTCAACGTGCAGGGCTTTGACGCCGTGCTCGTTGCCGTGAAGCACGTGTTTGCCTCACTGTTTAACGATCGCGCGATCTCCTATCGCGTGCATCAGGGTTACGATCACCGCGGCGTGGCGCTTTCTGCCGGGGTACAGAGGATGGTCCGCTCCGATCTGGCCTCCTCCGGCGTCATGTTCTCTATCGATACCGAGTCCGGCTTCGACCAGGTGGTGTTTATCACCTCGGCGTGGGGCCTCGGCGAGATGGTAGTGCAGGGCGCGGTGAACCCGGACGAATTCTACGTCCACAAGCCGACGCTGGCCGCTGGCCGCCCGGCTATCGTGCGCCGTACCATGGGGTCGAAAAAGATCCGCATGGTTTACGCACCGACCCAGGAGCACGGCAAGCAGGTGCGTATCGAAGATGTGCCGCAGGCGCAGCGTGATGTTTTCTCGTTAACCAACGAGGAAGTCGAAGAGCTGGCGAAGCAGGCGGTGCAGATCGAGAAGCACTACGGCCGTCCGATGGATATCGAATGGGCGAAAGATGGCCACACCGGTAAGCTGTTTATCGTCCAGGCGCGTCCGGAAACTGTGCGTTCCCGCGGCCTGGTGATGGAGCGGTATACCCTGCACGCTCAGGGGCAGATCATCGCCGAAGGGCGCGCCATCGGCCACCGTATCGGCGCCGGCCCGGTGAAGGTGATCCACGATATTAGTGAGATGAACCGCATTGAGCCAGGCGACGTGCTGGTTACCGACATGACCGACCCGGACTGGGAACCGATCATGAAGAAAGCCTCGGCGATCGTCACCAACCGCGGCGGACGTACCTGCCACGCGGCAATTATCGCCCGTGAGCTGGGGATCCCGGCGGTGGTCGGCTGCGGCGATGCCACCGATCGCATTCAGGAAAACCAGAACGTGACCGTCTCCTGCGCCGAAGGCGACACCGGCTATGTTTACGCCGAGCTGCTGGACTTCAGCGTCAAGAGCTCCAGCGTCGGCGAGATGCCTGATCTGCCGCTGAAGGTGATGATGAACGTCGGCAACCCGGATCGCGCCTTCGACTTCGCCTGCCTGCCGAACGAAGGCGTGGGGCTGGCGCGGCTGGAATTTATCATCAACCGTATGATTGGCGTTCACCCGCGCGCGCTGCTGGAGTTTGACGACCAGGAGCCGGGCCTGCAGAACGAAATCCGCGAGCTGATGAAAGGCTACGATTCGCCGAGAGAGTTCTACGTCGGCCGTCTGACTGAAGGGATCGCTACCCTTGGCGCCGCCTTCTACCCGAAACGGGTGATTGTGCGTCTTTCGGACTTTAAATCTAACGAATACGCCAACCTGGTGGGCGGCGAGCGTTATGAGCCGGAAGAAGAGAACCCGATGCTCGGCTTCCGCGGCGCCGGACGCTACGTTTCCGAAAGCTTCCGCGACTGCTTCGCGCTGGAGTGTGAAGCGATGAAGCGCGTGCGTAACGACATGGGGCTGACCAACGTCGAAGTGATGGTGCCGTTTGTGCGTACCGTCGCCCAGGCGAAAGCGGTGGTCGAAGAGCTGGAGCGTCAGGGGCTGAAGCGCGGCGAGAACGGGCTGAAGATCATTATGATGTGTGAGATCCCATCGAACGCCTTGCTGGCCGAGCAGTTCCTCGAGTACTTCGACGGCTTCTCCATCGGTTCGAACGACATGACCCAGCTGGCGCTCGGTCTGGATCGCGACTCCGGCGTGGTCTCTGAGCTGTTTGATGAGCGCAACGACGCGGTGAAAGCCCTGCTGTCGATGGCGATCCGCGCAGCGAAAAAACAGGGCAAATACGTCGGCATCTGCGGCCAGGGGCCGTCTGACCATGAAGATTTTGCCGCCTGGCTGATGGAGGAGGGGATTGATAGCCTGTCCCTGAACCCGGATACCGTGGTGCAAACCTGGTTAGGTCTGGCGGAACTGAAAAAATAAGTTCGCCCTAACAGCACCGATCCCCGGCAGCGATGCCGGGGATTTTTTTTGCCTGTTGCAGGCTGTCCGCTGTGGCGATGCGCAGGACAAAAAAAAGCCCATCGTGGGAGATGGGCAAAGACTACACACAGCAATTCGTTGTTTCACTCAGGGGATTTCCATGCTTATAAATCAAGGTGTTGATTTATAACCGTGAGCTAATAGTAGGCAGCGGGGCCTTTGCCGTCGATCAGATTCCTCTCAATAGTTAAATTGTTGTGAAGGACTGGGGGAGGAAAGCGAGGGGAATGGCGCTCAGGGCCAGCGCGTTGCCGGCGATCAATAAATTTTGCTTAACAATAGGCGGGCAAGGAAACAGGCGGGTCTCCCCGCCTGCCAGGGCATTACTTGCGCCCAGCCTCCAGCTCGCTAAGCTCTTCGAGGACGACATCGGGGTCTTTCGGCGGCGGCGGCACTTCGTGTACCCAGGCGTCATACAGACGCCAGGAGACGGCCAGCAGCACTGGACCGATAAACAGACCGATCATGCCGAAGGCGATCAGTCCGCCAATGACGCCGGTAAGAATGAGGATCATCGGCAGGTCGGCGCCCATGCGGATAAGCACCGGACGAATGACGTTGTCCATGGTGCCAACCACGCAGCTCCACACCAGCAGCACGGTGCCCCAGGTGGTGTCCCCGCTCCAGTAAAGCCAGATAATCGACGGCACCAGAACCAGCAAAGGGCCGAGCTGGACCAGACAGGTAAAGATCATCACCACGGTCAGCAGAGCGGCGTAGGGCACGCCAGAGATGGCAAGGCCGATCCCGCCCAGCACCGCCTGAGTAAGGGCCGTCACCACCACGCCCAGCGCCACGGCGCGCACGGCCTGGCCGGCCAGCAGCACCGCCGCATCGCCGCGTTTGGCTGCGAGGCGTGTAGCGAAGTAGCGGAAACCATAGGCCACCTGCTCGCCGCGCCAGTAGAGCAGCGCGCTGAACAACAGCATCAGACCGCAGTAGACCAGCAGCTTGCCGATGTGCGCCGCTTGCCCGACAAACCAGCTGGTGGTAGTGCCAATATAGGGGCGAACCTTGGCCATAATCGCCGAGCCGCCCATATCCAGCAGACCATGCCAGGCGGAGTACAGCTTATCGCCGACCAGCGGCACGCTGTTCAGCCAGGCGAAATCCGGCAGCGTCACATTTCCACTGCTGATAAGTTTGATCAGCGGGACGCTGTTATCCACCAGGCTGTTGACCAGCAGAGCGATAGGAATAACGAATAGCAAAAACAGCAGCAGGGTCATCGCCAGCACCGCCAGCATCCGTTTGCCGAACAGCACGCGCTGCAGACGCAGTAGCACCGGCCAGGTGGCGATCACCACCGTACCGGCCCAGGCGAAGGACAGAATAAACGGCTGCACAACCCACAGGCAGGATATGATAATCAGGGCCAGGAACAGCACCGACAGCAGTATTTGCGGAATGTCCCGAGGCTGATGGGGGTTTATCATAGAGAAATTTTACCTTTCCAGTCGCGCCAAAAAGCTGGCGCCGCGTAAATCCTTGTACTGATAATAATATCAATAATATTGCCGGGCTGATTTTGCACAGAAAACACGTGGGCGCATATGAAAAAAATGTGATAAAAAGTTGAATGCGCTACGCAAACGTTTAGTTAGCACCAACACAATATTTTCAAACACAACATAGTCAGGCAGGGTCAAGTGTGATGATCCCACAAATTTCTCAGGCACCAGGGGTAGTTCAGCTGGTGCTGAATTTTTTGCAGGTACTGGAGCAACAGGGTTTTACCGGCGATACCGCCACCAGCTATGCCGACAGGCTGACGATGGCCACCGACAACAGCGTCTATCAGCTGCTGCCGGATGCGGTGCTTTTTCCGCGTTCTACGGCGGACGTGGCCTTGCTGGCGCGCGTCGCCGCCGAACCGCGCTTTACATCGCTGGTCTTCACGCCGCGCGGCGGTGGCACCGGCACCAACGGCCAGGCGCTGAACGGCGGGATTATTGTCGATATGTCCCGCTATATGAATCGCATCATTGAGATTAACCCCGAAGAGGGCTGGGTGCGCGTTGAAGCCGGGGTCATCAAAGATCAGCTGAACCAGTTTCTTAAACCCTATGGTTACTTCTTTGCACCTGAGCTTTCCACCAGCAACCGCGCCACGCTGGGCGGGATGATAAACACCGACGCGTCCGGACAGGGATCGCTGGTGTACGGTAAAACGTCGGATCACGTGCTCGGTCTGCGAGCGGTGCTGATGGGCGGCGATATCCTCGATACCCAGGCGGTGCCGGTGGCGCTGGCGGAGACGCTGGGCAACACCCCATCGACGATTGGCCGGATCTATAACACGGTCTACCAGCGCTGCAAGACGCAGCGTGAACTGATCATTGATAAGTTTCCTAAACTTAACCGCTTCCTCACCGGGTACGATCTGCGTCATGTCTTTAACGATGAGATGAGCGAGTTCGATCTGACCCGTATTTTAACCGGTTCGGAAGGCACGCTGGCGTTTATTACCGAAGCGCGGCTGGATATCACCCGCCTGCCGAAGGTGCGCCGCCTGGTCAACGTCAAATATGACTCCTTTGACTCTGCGCTGCGTAACGCGCCCTTTATGGTGCAGGCGAAAGCGCTGTCGGTGGAGACTGTCGACTCCAAGGTTCTGAATCTGGCGCGCGAGGATATCGTCTGGCACTCGGTAAGCGAACTGATCACCGACGTGCCGGATAAAGAGATGCTCGGGCTCAATATCGTCGAGTTTGCCGGGGATGACGCTACGCTGATTGACCAGCAGGTCACCGCCCTGTGCCAGCGGCTGGATGAGCTGATGGCCGGCAGCGAGGCGGGCGTCATCGGCTGGCAGGTCTGTCACGATCTCGATGGCGTAGAGCGTATCTACGCCATGCGCAAGAAGGCCGTCGGCCTGTTGGGCAATGCCAAAGGCGCCGCCAAGCCTATTCCTTTCGCTGAAGACACTTGCGTACCGCCTGAGCATCTGGCGGATTACATCGTCGAGTTCCGCGCGCTGCTCGACAGCCACGGGCTGAGCTACGGCATGTTTGGCCACGTTGATGCCGGGGTGCTGCACGTGCGTCCGGCGCTGGACATGTGCGATCCGCAGCAGGAGGTGCTGATGAAGCAGATCTCTGACGACGTGGTGGCGCTGACGGCGAAGTATGGCGGCCTGCTGTGGGGCGAACACGGCAAAGGCTTCCGCGCGGAGTACAGTCCGGCCTTCTTTGGCGAGACGCTGTATGCCGAGCTGCGGAAGATCAAAGCGGTCTTCGATCCCGATAACCGCCTGAACCCAGGGAAAATCTGTCCTCCGGAAGGCGTCGATGCGCCGATGATGAAAGTCGATGCGGTGAAGCGCGGCACCTGGGATCGGCAGATCCCCATCGCGGTGCGCAGCAGCTGGCGCGGGGCGATGGAGTGTAATGGTAACGGGTTGTGCTTCAACTTTGACGTCAAGAGCCCGATGTGTCCGTCGATGAAAGTCAGCAACCAGCGCATCCACTCGCCGAAAGGGCGCGCGACGCTGGTGCGTGAATGGCTGCGCCTGCTGGCCGACCGCGGCGTCGATCCCAACCAGCTGGAGAAGGCGCTGCCGGAGCAGGGCGTCAGCCTGCGTTCGCTGGTGGCGCGCACGCGGAACAGCTGGCATGCGCGTAAAGGGGAATATGACTTCTCGCACGAGGTCAAAGAGGCGATGTCCGGCTGTCTGGCCTGTAAAGCCTGTTCGACCCAGTGCCCGATTAAAATCGATGTGCCTGAGTTCCGTTCGCGCTTCCTGCAGCTGTACCACAGCCGCTATCTGCGCCCGGTACGCGATCATCTGGTGGCGTCGGTCGAATCCTATGCGCCGCTGATGGCGCAGGCGCCGAAGACCTTTAACTTTTTTATTAACCAGCCGTGGCTGAAAAAGCTGTCGGAGAAGCACATTGGGATGGTCGATCTGCCGCTGCTCTCGGCGCCGTCGCTGAAGCAGCAGATGGCCGGCCACCGCTCCGCCAACATGACGCTTGAGCAGCTCGAAACGCTGAGCGACGAGCAGAAAGCGAAGATGGTGCTGGTGGTACAGGATCCCTTCACCAGCTACTACGACGCCCAGGTGGTGGCCGACTTTATTCGCCTCGTCGAAGCGTTAGGCTATCAGCCGGTGCTGCTGCCGTTCTCTCCAAACGGCAAGGCGCAGCATATTAAAGGATTCCTCACCCGCTTCGCGCGCACCGCGCAGAAGACGGCGGACTTCCTCAATCGCGTGGCGCAGCTTGGCATGCCGCTGGTCGGCGTCGATCCGGCGCTGGTGCTCTGCTACCGCGATGAATATAAGCAAACACTCGGCGATAAGCGCGGCGATTTCCAGGTGCTGTTAGTGCATGAGTGGTTGCCGAAGGCGCTGACGACCGCCGCCCGTCCCGATCAGGGAGGCGAGCCCTGGTACCTGTTCGGCCACTGTACGGAAGTGACCGCGCTGCCGGCGGCGACAAAGCAATGGGCAGATATTTTTGCCCACTTTGGCGCGAAGCTGGAAAACGTCAGCGTCGGGTGTTGCGGGATGGCAGGGACCTATGGTCATGAAGTGAAAAACCATGCCAACTCGCTGGCCATTTACGCGCTCTCCTGGCAGCAGGCGATGCAGCGGCTGCCGCGTAACCGCTGTCTGGTGACGGGCTACTCCTGCCGCAGTCAGGTGAAGCGCATTGAAGGCAGCGGCGTTCGCCACCCGCTGCAGGCGTTACTGGAGATAATAGGATGATTTGGAAACGTCAGGCTACGCTGGAGCAGCTTAACCGGCTCGGTGAGGGAAATATGGTAGGGCTGCTCGATATTCGCTTTGAGACCTTTACCGACGATACGCTGGAGGCCACGATGCCGGTGGATGGCCGTACGCAGCAGCCGTTTGGCCTGCTGCACGGTGGGGCGTCGGTGGTGCTGGCGGAGACCCTGGGGTCCGTAGCGGGTTATCTGTGCAGCGAAGGCGAACAGAAGGTGGTGGGCCTGGAGGTTAACGCCAACCACATTCGTTCGGCGCGCGGGGGCCGGGTGCGGGGTGTCTGTAAAGCGCTGCACGTCGGTACTCGCCATCAGGTCTGGCAAATCGAAATCTTCGACGAACAGTCGCGATTGTGCTGTTCATCGCGGCTAACCACCGCAGTAATATAAGCAGTGACCGGGAGGCGAATAGCCTCCCTTTTTTCAGGGTAATAAGCGGAAACGGGTTTGTCAGAACCAGAGATTTTGTCACAAAGACCACCCTGCAGCGGCAAGGAATTATCTAATAAATATATTATTGCCGATCCACTCTCGTTATATATGCTACTCTTTTCAATACTAAATGCTTAAAGGTAACAAGAGGACGGTTAACCATGGGTATTCTTTCCTGGATCATTTTTGGACTTATTGCCGGTATTTTAGCCAAGTGGATTATGCCGGGGAAAGACGGCGGCGGGTTTATTGTCACCGTTATTCTGGGGATCATCGGCGCCGTGGTCGGCGGCTGGATCAGTACCCTTTTTGGTTTTGGCAAGGTCGACGGGTTTAATTTCGGCAGCTTCGTGGTCGCGGTTATCGGTGCGCTGGTCGTGCTGTTTATCTACCGGAAAGTGCGCAGCTAATTCTCTGCCATTCTGTTTCATTCAAGTTAACAAAGCTGCCGCGATAAGCGGCAGCTTTTTTTATTGCAGGCCCCAGGTCAGGCGACCCGCGCAAGGGCTATTGCCCGTCGGTATCCCCGGTAACGGGCACCACCTCAACATGAACTTCGTAGTGCTTCGCCGGGCTGGCCGGGATCAGCGCGGTCAGTTTGTTAATGGTTTCTGCCGGCGTATCGGTCGCTACCGTGGCCGAAAAGAGCACCGGTCTGTGCGGCGGAAGCTGCGGCGGGAACGGCGGCAGGGGGCCACGGCCCATCTCCAGCGGGGGGCGGGCTCCGTTATCAACGGCGGGTGCCGGGCCGTCGGTTTTATCGGCCGCAAAGGCGCTGGCGGCGGCAACCGCGGCGATAGCGAACAGGGCAGTCAAAGCTTTTTTCATCTGGTATTCCTCGATTAGCAAGTACCAAAAGAGTAGAGGGCGGCGGCAGGCGGGACAATCCCATGCGACGCGAATCCTCTGAATCTCCTTTTTTCTTCGCGAATGTGAAGGTCAGATGAGAGCTTGTGTCATTGGGGAAGCATTTTAGTTCAGCAGTACGCTCATAATCAGCAGCACAGCCATGCACATCGACATAATACTGATATCAACAATCATTCTTTACGACAAAAGCTCCAGCAAACGGGTACGGCACGGCGGCGACGTCAAAGCACGTATTATAGTGGTTAAAGATTGTACCCTGGCATACATTCACTGGACAAATGATTATTCGCCAGACGTTGCCTGAGTTGCCCGCGCCTGAACATAGCACCATGACCACGACCGGTTCCACACCTTGCAACCAGCGCTCAGCGGAGCAACATGAGGATGGCTCATGTTGCAATGAATTTAAGTCGCTTTCCCTCCAGCGCCGACTCTGGCAAAAATAGACTCATTAACGAATCAACAACATTTACCGGTTGAAGCGCGCCAGGCCTGACCCCGCGTTGCTTGTGGAATGGCAATCTGCTCATTCAGCTTCATACCCAACACCAGAATGGACAATCGCCATGACTAACGAATTTACCTATACGATTAAGCGCAGTCGTTTTGATGAAAACTATAACCCCGCGGAAAATACGCGTATTACCACCAACTTTGCCAATTTAGCCAGAGGGGAGAACCGTCAGGAAAATCTGCACAATACGTTAATCATGATGAATAACCGGTTTAATACTCTGGCGCATTGGGATAATCCCCACAACGATCGCTATGCGGTGGAACTGGATATTATTTCTGTCGAGATGAATATTGCTCAGGATGGTGCCAGCTTCCCGGTGATAGAGATCCTGCAAACGCATATTGTCGATAAAAAGAGCGGTGAGCGTCATGCCGGTATCGCCGGTAATAACTTCTCTTCCTATGTGCGGGATTATGATTTTAGCGTGCTGCTGTTGGAGCATAATAAAAATCGGGGTAGCTTTAGCGTGCCCGATAACTTTGGCGAGCTGCATGGCAATATCTTTAAGGATTTCGTGCAATCCAGCGCCTATAAGGCCAGCTTCAGCAAGGCGCCGGTGATTTGCCTGAGCGTCTCCAGTAAAGATGTTTACCGGCGTACCGGCAATGAACATCCGGTCCTCGGCATTGAATATGCTCAGGATGGCGTGTCGCTGACGGAGCGTTATTTCAGCAAAATGGGCTTGCAGGTGCGTTATTTCATGCCGAAGCACAGCGTCGCGCCGTTAGCCTTTTATTTTACCGGCGATCTGCTCAGCGATTACACCAGCCTGGAGCTGATCGCGACCATCAGCACGATGGAGACGTTTCAGAAAATATACCGCCCGGAGATCTACAATGCCAATTCCGCGGCGGGGCAATACTATCAGCCCAATCTCAGTCACCTGGATCATTCATTAACAAAAATTGTTTATGACCGGGAAGAGCGCAGCCTGTTGGCGATAGAGCAGGGTAAGTTTACACAACAACATTTTATCAACCCGCACAAGACGTTGCTTGAGCAATGGTCTGCTAACTTCGCGCTTTGCTAAACCAAAATAAAAGGCTACTTATTATGAAAACATGGCTTCCGACATCGACCGCCGGCAGTTTACCGAAACCGTCCTGGCTGGCGCAGCCAGAGACCCTGTGGTCGCCCTGGAAACTGTCCAGCGAAGAATTACTGGCCGGCAAGCGCGACGCCCTGCGTTTGTCCCTCGACGACCAGCTGCGTGCCGGGATCGATATTGTCAGCGACGGCGAGCAAACGCGGCAGCACTTTGTCACCACCTTTATTGAGCACCTCAGCGGCGTTGATTTTGCCAAACGTGAGATCGTGAAAATTCGTAACCGCTATGAGGCCAGTGTTCCAACCGTGGTGGGCGCCGTGGAGCGCCAGAAACCGGTCTTCGTGGAGGACGCGCGCTATCTGCGTCAGCTCACCAGTCAGCCGATCAAATGGGCGCTGCCGGGCCCAATGACGATGATCGACACGCTGTATGACAACCACTATAAAAGCCGGGAAAAGCTGGCCTGGGAGTTTGCCAAAATCCTCAATCAGGAAGCGAGAGAGTTAGAGGCCGCCGGGGTCGATATTATTCAGTTCGATGAGCCGGCCTTCAACGTCTTCTTTGATGAAGTCAACGACTGGGGGATCGCCGCCTTAGAAAGAGCGACCGAAGGGCTGAAGTGTGAAACGGCGGTCCATATCTGCTACGGCTATGGCATCAAGGCCAATACCGACTGGAAAAAAACGCTGGGCTCCGAGTGGCGCCAGTATGAAGAGGCCTTCCCGCAGCTGCAGAAATCCTCCCTCGATATTATCTCTCTCGAGTGCCACAACTCGCGGGTGCCGATGGATCTGCTGGAACTGATCCGCGGTAAAAAGGTGATGGTCGGGGCGATCGATGTCGCCAGTCATGCTATCGAAACGCCAGAAGAGGTGGCTGGAACCCTGCGCAAGGCCCTGGCGTTCGTCGATGCCGACAAACTCTACCCGTCCACCAACTGCGGTATGGCGCCGCTGCCGCGCCATGTTGCGACCGGCAAACTGCATGCCCTGAGCGCCGGCGCCGAGATCGTTCGCCGCGAGCTGGCGGCAAAGTAAGGCGGGGCGCGTTCCCGTTATCTTCCCCTGGCGGTGTCACTCATCGCCGGTTCACCTCCTGAGCGGGCTGTTGCCCGCTCAGCGTCATGTTGCCGCCAGCGGGCGGCAGATCGCCCGCAGGGCGACGGCACTGCACAGTGGAAACAGCGCCAGCAGGAGCCAGGGATAAACCGCCTGCGACGAGGGGGTGAGCGCCTGGTCAAGCAAATGACCGAGCAGCAAATTCCCGGCTAACACCGCGCAACCCCCCGCGGTGGCGAGTGCCCCGTAGTGGGCGCCCAGCGTCGACTCCTCGGCGAACAGCGGGATGAGATCCTTGGCTGAGGGCACCAGTAGCATCTGGCCGAGGGTGAGCAGCGTGACAAAGCAGGCCGACGGCAATAATCGCAGCCAGCCTTCGGCGGGCGGGGTGGCGGCGAATAACGCCACGCTGGCAAAAGATGCCGACAGCAGCAGAAAGCCCACTGGCAGGATGCGCACGGCGCCAATTCGTCGGGCGAAGTGGGCGAGAGGGAGCTGCAGGGTGATAATCAACAGCGAGGCCAGCATAAAGAGCGGCGCCAGATCCTGCTCACGACCGCCGGAACGTTGGATCTCCACCGGCAGGGCGAGATACAGCTGGTTGTAGCTCAACAGCCATGAGCTGTAGGCGAGAATAAACGCGACAAAGCGCGGCTGGCGCAAAGGCGTCCACCATGGGACTCGTCTGCGCGTTGTTGTCGTGTGCCCGTCGGCGGGCAGACAGAAAAAGAGCACCAGCAGCGCCAGGAGAAATATTCCCGCGCCGGCGAGGGCGATATGCCGAAAACCGATCCCGCTCATCAGCCCACCCGCTACGGGTCCGATAACCGCCCCCAGCTCACCGCACACCGCAAACAGCGCAAACCACTCGGCGCGGCTGCGTTTCCCGTTGGCCTGGCTGTGGGTACCGGTCCGCGCCAGCAGGGCCTCGATCGACGGGGAAAACAGAGCGCCGCCGACGCCGGTCAGGCAGGCACCGAGGATAATGGGCCACAGCGACGTAGCGCACGCCAGCAGCAGATAACCGGCGACGCGAACGACGCAGCCGGCGAGGATGATGGCCTTAGCGCCATAGCGGTCGGCCAACGTCCCGCCGATGATAAACATGCCCTGCTGAGAGAAGGTGCGTAGCCCGAGGATCAGGCCGATAAGACCCCCCGAGAGCAGCATGTCGTCGCGCAGGAAGAGGGCGAGGAAAGGAACGACCGCGTAAAAGCCAATATTAAAAACGAACTGGCTTCCCAGTAACACGGGAGGCCAGAGGGTTGCCGCAGGGCGCAGGGAGAAGAGAGGCATATCCGCCCAACCTAAACGATGAAATGAATGTGTTTTTTACCGTGGTAAGGGGAGATCTCGATTTTGGTTTTCACCCGGAAAACGTCCCACAGCAGCGCTTCGGACAAAATCTCCTCCGGCGTCCCGCTGGCGAGGATCTGCCCCTGCTGCATCACGATCAGCGAATCGCAGAACATCGCGGCATGGTTAAGATCGTGAATGGCCACAATGCTGGTCACCGGCAGCTCGCTGATCAACTGCATTAACTGCATCTGATGGTGTATATCCAGATGGTTGGTGGGCTCATCCAGCAGAATTTCGCTCGGGCTCTGCGCCAGCGCGCGGGCGATATGCACCCGCTGCCGCTCGCCGCCGGAGAGGCTTAACCATCCCTGCTCGCTTTTCTCCAGCATCGCTACCCGCTGCAGCGCGGCGGTGATCGCCTCGTCATCCTGAGCGCTCCAGTTTGAGAACGGAGAGTGGTGGGGAATGCGCCCCAGGCGTACGACGTCGCGCACCCGCATATTGGCCTCGGTCATGCCGTGTTGCTCGACGAAAGCCACGCGGCGGGCGAGCTGCTTTTTCGCCATCCGGGTGATGTCCTGGCCGTCGAGGGTGACGCGACCCGCATCCGGGCGGCGCAGGCCCGCCAGAACGCGCAGCAGCGAGGATTTGCCGCAGCCGTTGGGCCCCAGCAGTCCGACCGTTTCGCCGCGCGACACCCGCAGCGAGACATTATTGACGATGACCTTTTTGCCTGCCTTCCAGGTGATATTTTCAGCGCAAATGCTCATCACTTATTCCTTGAGCGGTAGATAATCACGGCAAAGAAAGGCACCCCAACCAGGGCGGTTACCACCCCAACGGGCAGACTCTGCGGGGCAATCAGCAGGCGCGACGCAATGTCCGCCAGCACCATCAGGATCGCCCCTGCCAGCGCGCTGGCAATCAGCAACGTCCGGTGTAGCGGGCCAAAGAAGAAGCGCATCACGTGCGGCACCACCAGGCCGACAAAGCCGATCGAGCCGGCCATACTGACGATGGTGGCGGTGATCAGCGCCGCAGTGGTGAAGAGGATCAGGCGTACCTGTGGCACGGCAATCCCCAGCGAGGCGGCGGCATCATCGCCGAAGGTGAACGCATCCAGCGCCCGCGCATACCACAGGCAGATCGCCAGGCCCGCGAGCACCACCACGATGACCAGCTGGAATTCGGGCCAGCGGACGCCGCTGAAGCTGCCCAGCAGCCAGAACATCACATCGCGCGCCTGCTGCGCGCTGGCGGAGGTGCTGATGGTGTAAGCCGTGATGGCGTTAAATAACTGTGACGCGGCAACGCCCGCCAGAATCGTACGCTCATTGCCGCCGCGCGCTCCGTTAGTTAGCAAGGCGACAAAGGCGAAGGCAGCGAAGGCCCCGGCAAAGGCGCCTGCCGAGAGGGAAATCGCGCCAGCGCCAAGGCCCAACACCACGATCGACACCGCGCCGGTGGAGGCCCCGGCGGAGACGCCGAGGACGTAGGGTTCCGCGAGGGCATTTTTCAGCAGGCTTTGCAGCACGACGCCGCAGATAGCGAGGCCTGCGCCGCAGCAGGCGGCGACCAGCGCGCGGCTGAGGCGGAAATCCCAGATCACGCTCTCATAGATACGGTTGAGAGGCTCAGCGGTTAAGCCGGTTCTGTTGCTGATAGCGTAAAAGACATTCTGCAGCGGGATGGCCAGCTCGCCGACGCTGACGCCCACCGCTATCACCAGCGCCAGCACGATCACGGCCAGTAAACACCAGCCGGTGAGCAGCATGCTGCGGCGCGTCTGAAGCACGGCGACGCTCATCAGTTCAGCCCCATTTTTCTCAGCTGCTCGCCCACCTGTTCCGCGCCATAAAGCGTGCGGATGGTCGGGTTCATCGCCTGACCGTCCATGACCACGATATGGCCTTTTTTCACGGCCTCCAGCTGGCTGACGGCGGGATCGCTTTTGAGGAATTTGATCTTCTCCTCGGCCTTATCCAGCGCCCAGCGGTTACGATCCAGGCTGGAGACCACGATCACATCCGGGTTGGCGGCAATAATGCTCTCCCAGCTCACCGTGGGCCACTCGGTTTCGGAGGTAATCGCATTATGTCCGCCCAGCACGCTGGCGATAAATCCGGAGGCGCTGTTTTTGCCGCCAACATAGGCATCGGCCGAAGGTGAGGCGCTGGAGAACCAGAAGACGAAGGAGAGATCCTTTTTGCTTTTACCAAACTCCTGGCGCAGGTCGGCTTCACGTTTTTTGAAATCGGCAATCAGCGCCTGACCACGATCTTCGACGTTGAAAATGCGGGCAAAATCGCTAATTTCCTGATACAGCCAGGTCATATCCCACAGCTTTTGCCGGCTGCCATACATATCGCCGGTGGCCTTTTTGGTGGCGCACATCCCCGGTGAGACGTAGCTGTTTACGCCGACGGTAGCGAGATCTTCACGCTTAGCGACTTTGCTTTCCGGCCCCAGTAGCAGAGGTAACTGGGCGGGAACGAAATCGGGATTTTGCGCCAGCACGGATTCCAGGCTCGGAATTTCCACCGTCAGGGTTTTAATCTTCGCGTTTTGCTCAGCCAGCTGCGGTAAAACGCTGGTCGGCCAGAAGGCGCTGGCGACCACCTGCTTTTGCAGCCCGAGCAGCAGCAGAATTTCGACCGTATTTTGCCCCAGCGCGACCACGCGCTCCGGCGGCCGGGTGAAGGTCTCCTGATAGCCGCAGTTTTCAATCGTCAGGGGGTAGGTTGTTGCCAGCGCGGAACTGACGGCGGTGAACATCAAGCCTAACGCGCAGAGGACCTTCTTCATTAAACGCTATCCTTGTAAACAGGCGAGTGGATGACCAGCAAATGGGAGTAATGCAAATGAAACTCATTATTGGGGCGGGGTTTTATACAATGCAATATATTCAGTGTCAATGTGGGACTATTTCGGCACGGAATGAAACCAGAACATTGCCTGTGCGGACCGCGGGATCCTGTCGGGGAGGTGCCGATGCTTATCTATAACGTGTTTGGCCGATATCTCGGGGTGAAGCGTGAGGGGGCGCGCTGGCTGGTATTCCGTGTCGATCTGACGGAGCGCAAATTTTCCCGGCTGTATGACATCATCATCCCCGATGAAATGCCCGAGGAGGCGATCCCGGGCTGGCTGGACGATCTTTTTCATGAGGCGGCGACCGCACGCTATCCCGGCGTGCAGCGCGTGGAATAAACGGCGCGATGGATTAGCTCGCCAGTGGGCCGCGAATGTATGCCTGCAACCCCTGGGCGAGAAAATCAAATACCCGCTTACAGGCAGGGCTGTGGCGCAGGTCCTCATGCATTACCAGCCAGGTATCGAGATTCAGGGAAAAGTCGGCCGCCAGTACTCGCTGCAGGGGAATGATGCCATTAGCAAGAGGCACCTGGCAGATGCCGATCCCCGCTCCGGCGCGGATCAGGCTCAACTGGGCGAGGTCGCTATCGGTCCGCATCGCGAAGGCTTCGCGCTGAAAACGGGGGTAAGCCTGCAGGGCCCGGCGAACGAGTGGGGTGGCGCTATCGAAACCAATCAGCGCGTGGCCGGCCAGATCGTCGAGGGTAGCGGGCCGCCCCTGGCGTGTCAGGTAGGCGGCGGTGGCATGTAACCCAAGCTCGATCCTGCCGAGACGGCGGGCGATTAGTTGCTCCTGCTGCGGGGCGACCATCCGCACCGCGATATCCGCCTCCCGGTGAAGCAGATCCTGAAACCGATTGGAGAGCATCAGTTCGATGACGATATTCGGGCACGCTTGTCTGAGCCGGGCAACCAGCGGCGGCAGCACCTCGGCGCCGACCACCTCGCTGGCGGCCACCCGCACCACGCCACGCAGATCGGTTTTGTCGCGACTGAAGTTGGCCGCCGTGCGTTCCAGCGCCCGGGCGGTATTGTCCATCGCCTCGGCGTGCACCCGCAGCGCCAGCGCCGCGTCGGTCGCCAGCAGGCCGGTCTGCGAGCGGGTAAATAAGGCCTGGCCGAGCGCGGCCTCCAGCCCGGCAATATGGCGCCCCGCCGTCGGCTGGGTGATGTTCAGGCTGCGCGATGCGCCCGATAAGGAGCCTTCCTGCAGGACGGCGAGAAAGGTTCGGTACCACTCCCAGGGAATAGAGGTATTCATACAAAAATGTATAGCTGCTCGATGATGGTATGCAATTTCATTTGATATGAGCGGCAGGTAGGCTGTCAAGCATCCATTAGCGAACGGGGAAAGACAATGAACAGCAGCGGCAAGGTACTTATTCTGGGAGCAAGCGGGGGCATTGGCGGGGAAGTGGCGCGCCGGCTGGTGGCGGACAACTGGCAGGTTCGGGCGTTGAAGCGCGACGCTCAGATTCGCGGTCCCGCAGATGGCATGCAGTGGATAGCCGGCGACGCGCTGGATGCCGGACAGGTCGCGGCGGCAGCTGTCGGTTGCGACGTTATCGTCCATGCGGTTAATCCTCCGGGCTACCGGCACTGGCGGCAACAGGTACTGCCCATGCTGCACAACACCCTGCAGGCCGCCGAACAGCAGCAAGCGTTAGTTGTTCTGCCCGGCACGGTCTACAACTATGGACCGGATGCGTTTCCGCTGATTGATGAAGCGTCCCCTCAGCAACCGGTGACCCGTAAAGGCGCTATTCGGGTGGAGATGGAGCAGGCGCTGGAGGATTACGTGCAGCGTGGTGGCCGGGCATTGATTGTTCGGGCGGGCGATTTTTTTGGTCCGCGCGCTGGAAATAACTGGTTCTCTCAGGGGCTGGTCAAGCCTGGTCAGCTTCCCCGCGTCATTAGCCGCCCGGGGGCGATCGGCGTCGGGCATCAGTGGGCTTATCTGCCCGACGTCGCCGACACCATCGCCGCGCTGCTGGCCCGCAGGCATGAGCTTGAGCCGTTTGCTCGCTTTCATATGCAGGGCCACTGGGACCCGGACGGCAGCGAAATGAGTCAGGCGATCCAGCGGGTGGTCGCCCGCTATGGCGGCCGAGCGGCAGTGAAGTCTTTTCCCTGGTGGCTGGTAAAGCTGGCCGCGCCCTTTAACGCCACCCTGCGGGAAATGGTCGAGATGCACTATCTCTGGCGTCTGCCGGTACGCCTGCGCAACGATAAACTGGTTGATTTTTTAGGCGCGGAGCCGCATACCCCACTCGATAGCGCGGTGCTTCAGACGCTGCAAGGCCTGGGTTGTCTGCCCACCGGCGCGATAAACACCGAGGTGCGCGAGGCGTGACGCGGCGAGAGGATCACAGAACGGGCGTTATTGTGACTAAATCATAATAACGTCACTCGTTGTCAAACGACAACGATCGCATTAAGCTAAACGGATGACGAAAAATACCCCCACCCCTGCAAGCCGTGGTCCCCATGACCACAGCGTTCGGGACCAGATTCTTGACGCGGCCATGGCGCACTTTAGTCGCTATGGCTATGAGAAAACGACGGTCACCGATCTCGCCAAAGCGATAGGCTTTTCTAAAGCCTATATCTACAAGTTTTTCGACTCCAAGCAGGCGATTGGCGAGGCGATTTGCGCCAGCCGGCTGGAGAAGATCATGGTAGCCGTCAGCGCGGCTATCGCCGATGCGCCGTCCGCCAGCGAGAAACTGCGCCGCCTGTTCCGGGCACTGACCGAGGCCGGCAGTGAACTGTTTTTCGAGGATCGCAAACTGTACGACATCGCCGCCGTCGCGGCGCGCGATAAATGGCCCTCAACGGAACAGTATGCCGGTCATCTGCAGCAACTGATTGGTCAAATCCTTGTCGAAGGCCGCCAGGCGGGTGAGTTCGAGCGCAAAACCCCGCTGGATGAGGCAACCCTGGCGGTCTATATGGTGATGTGTCCTTTCATCAACCCGGTGCAACTGCAATACAATCTCGACACTGCGCCCACCGCGGCGGTGCTGCTTGCCTCCCTGATCCTGAGAAGCCTCTCCCCCTGATTAGTGACTATTGACTTTATTGGTCACTCGTCTGAGAATGCGGTCACTGTCCGGTCTTTTCATTAAGGTTACCCATGCTCAGGCTCAACGCCGTCCATTTTGCCGTTTGCCTCCTGCCGCTGGCCCTCGCGGGCTGCGGCGAACCTGCCGATCATGACGATCCCCGCACCCGGCCGCCGCTGGTCAGGGTGGCGACCGTCGAGCGCGCGGAGGCCAGCTCGCGGGCCTTTACCGGCGTGGTGGTCGCTCGTACCCAAAGCGATCTCGGCTTCAGGGTGTCGGGAAAAATCCTTGCCCGGCTGGTGGAGACCGGGCAGAGCGTCAAGCGCGGTCAACTGCTGCTGAGTCTGGATCCGGCTGATTTAACCTTGCAGGCGCAGTCTCAACAGCGGGCTGTGGATGCCGCGCGGGCGCGAGCCAAAAAAGCGACCAACGATCTGGCCCGCTATCGCGGCCTGGTGGCGAGTGGCGCCGTCTCGGCCGCGGAATTCGACCAGGTTAACGCAGCGGCAGAGGCGGCGAGAGCCGACCTCAGCGCGGCCCAGGCGCAGGCCAATGTGGCGCAAAACGCCACCGGCTATGCCGGGCTATTGGCGGACGCTGACGGCGTGGTGGTGGAAACGCTTGCCGAACCGGGGCAGGTGGTCAGCGCCGGGCAGGTAGTGATCCGCCTGGCGCGGGCGGGGCAGCGCGAAGCGCTGGTGCAGCTTTCGGAGACGCTGCGCCCGGCGGTCGGCAGCGAGGCGCTGGCGACACGCTATGGCAGCGAATCTCAGCCGGTCACGGCGACCCTGCGACTGCTTTCGGACGCGGCTGACGCCACCACCCGCACCTATGAAGCGCGCTATGTGCTGAACGGCGCACTGGCGAATGCGCCGCTGGGGTCTACCGTGACCCTGCGAATCGGCAGCGACCAGGCGCCAGGCCAGGTGCTGGAGGTGCCCCTGGCGTCGCTCTACGATCCGGGCAACGGCCCTGGCGTCTGGCGCATTGCCTCCCGTCCGGCCACCGTCTCGTGGCAACCGGTGACCGTGCTTGGCCTGAATGATGAAACGGCGCGGGTGACCGGCCCGCTGAAGCCCGGCGAGCCCATCGTCGCCCTGGGCGCCCATCTTCTGCACCAGGGCGAGGCGGTGCGTCTGGCGGAACGACGCGAGCAGAATGCCGCCGGGAGCCAGCCATGAGCGCCGGGCGTTTTAATCTCTCCGCGCTGGCCGTCCGCGAGCGGTCGGTGACCCTGTTTTTAATTATCCTTATCTCCGTCGCCGGGCTGGTGGCGTTCTTCGGACTCGGGCGGGCGGAAGATCCGCCCTTCACGGTCAAGCAAATGACGGTCATTACCGTCTGGCCCGGCGCCACCGCGCAGGAGATGCAGGATCAGGTCGCCGAGCCGCTGGAAAAACGGCTCCAGGAGCTGAAGTGGTACGATCGCACTGAGACCTATACCCGCCCTGGTATGGCGTTGATCACGTTATCGCTGCAGGATCAGACTCCGCCGTCCGAGGTGCCGGAGCAGTTTTATCAGGCGCGCAAAAAGCTCGGGGATGAGGCGAAAAACCTGCCTGCCGGCGTCTCCGGCCCGATGATGAATGACGAATTCGCCGATGTCACCTTTGCCCTCTTTGCTCTGAAAGCGCGGGGAGAGCCGCCGCGGCAGCTGGTGCGTGACGCCGAAGCCCTGCGCCAGCAGCTGCTGCATGTTCCCGGGGTGAAAAAAGTGAATATCCTCGGCGAACAGGCGGAGCGCATTTATCTCTCGTTTTCTCATGATCGTCTCGCCACCCTGGGCCTTTCGCCAGAGGCGATTTTTGCCGCGCTGAACAGCCAGAATGTGCTGACCGCCGCCGGGGCTATCGAGACCCGGGGCGGGCAGATCTTTATCCGCCTCGACGGGGCGTTCGACCGCCTGCAGCAGATCCGCGACACGCCGATTATTGCCGGGGGCAAAACGCTGAAACTGGCCGATGTCGCCACGGTTGAGCGGGGATATGAAGATCCCGCGACCTTCCTGATCCGCAATCAGGGCGAACCGGCGCTGCTGTTGGGAGTGGTGATGCGCGAGGGCTGGAATGGTCTGGCGCTGGGGAAAGCGCTGGACGCCGAAACGGCCAGTATCAATCAGAGCCTGCCGCTCGGCATGTCGTTGACCAAAGTGACCGATCAGTCGGTGAATATCAGCGCCGCGGTCGATGAGTTCATGATCAAATTCTTTGTCGCCCTGCTGGTGGTCATGGCGGTGTGCTTTGTCAGCATGGGGTGGCGCGTGGGCGTGGTGGTCGCGGCGGCGGTGCCTCTAACCCTGGCCGTGGTGTTTGTGGTGATGGAGGCGACCGGCAAAAACTTCGACCGCATCACTCTCGGTTCGCTGATCCTCGCCCTGGGGCTGCTGGTGGATGATGCCATCATTGCCATCGAAATGATGGTGGTCAAAATGGAGGAGGGGTACGACCGCCTCAAAGCCTCCGCCTATGCCTGGAGCCATACCGCGGCGCCCATGCTGGCCGGTACCCTGGTAACGGCCGTAGGCTTTATGCCCAATGGATTTGCGCAGTCCACCGCCGGGGAGTACGCCAGCAACGTGTTCTGGATCGTCGGTATCGCGCTGATTGCCTCCTGGATTGTGGCGGTGATTTTTACCCCCTGGCTGGGGGTGCACCTGTTGCCGGACAGAAAGCCCGCGGCGGCAGGCCACGCCGCGCTGTATGACACCCCGCGCTATCAGCGCTTCCGTCGGCTGCTGACCCGGGTTATCGCCCGCAAATGGCGCGTGGCCGCCAGCGTGGTGGTGCTGTTTATCGTGGCGATACTGGGAATGAGCGCGGTGAAAAAGCAGTTTTTCCCCACCTCCGATCGCCCGGAAGTGCTGGTTGAAGTGCAGATGCCCTACGGGTCGTCGATTATCCAGACCAGCGCCGCGACGGCGAAAATTGAGCACTGGCTGCAGCAGCAGCCGGAGGCGAAGATTGTCACCAGCTATATCGGCCAGGGCGCGCCGCGCTTTTACCTGGCGATGGCCCCGGAGTTGCCCGACCCCTCCTTTGCCAAGCTGGTGGTATTGACCGACGGTCAGGACGCCCGCGAGGCGCTCAAGCTGAGGCTGCGGGAGGCGGTGGCCAATGGCCTGGCGCCGGAAGCGCGGGTGCGTGTCACTCAGCTGGTCTTTGGCCCTTATTCGCCCTATCCGGTTGCCTGGCGGGTGATGGGACCCGATCCGCACACCTTGCTCGACATCGCCGAACGGGTTAAATCGGTGCTGCAGGCCAGTCCGCTGATGCGTACCGTCAATACCGACTGGGGTTCGCGGGTGCCGGTGATGCATTTCAGCCTCAATCAGGATCGGCTGCAGGCGAGCGGACTCAGCTCCCAGTCCGTCGCCCAGCAGCTGCAGTTCCTGCTGTCAGGGATCCCCATCACCACCGTTCGGGAAGATATCCGCGCCGTGCAGGTCATTGGCCGCGCGGCGGGCGATATCCGTCTGGATCCGGCGAAAATCGCCGACTTCACCCTGGTGGGCAGCGGCGGGCAGCGGGTTCCCTTATCACAGATTGGCGACGTGTCGATCAGAATGGAGGACCCGCTGCTTCGCCGTCGCGATCGCACGCCGACTATCACCGTCCGGGGAGATGTCGCGGATAACCTGCAGCCGCCGGATGTCTCCAGCGCGCTGATGAAACCGCTGCAACCCATTATCGACTCGCTGCCGCCGGGGTATCGCATTGAGACGGCGGGGTCGATCGAGGAGTCAGGCAAAGCCACCCGGGCGATGATGCCGTTATTTCCGATCATGATCGCCCTCACGCTGCTGATCATTATCCTGCAGGTGCGTTCGCTGTCGGCGATGGTCATGGTTTTCCTGACTGCGCCGCTGGGGCTGATTGGCGTGGTGCCGACGCTGCTGCTGTTCAATCAGCCGTTTGGCATCAATGCCCTTGTGGGCCTGATCGCCCTGTCGGGGATCCTGATGCGGAATACGCTGATCCTGATTGGCCAAATCCATCATAACGAACAGGCAGGGCTCGATCCGTTCCATGCGGTGGTGGAGGCGACGGTGCAGCGAGCCCGCCCGGTTCTGCTGACGGCACTGGCGGCGATCCTGGCGTTTATTCCGCTCACCCATTCGGTCTTCTGGGGAACGCTCGCCTATACGCTGATTGGCGGGACGCTGGGGGGAACCATCATGACCCTTATTTTCCTGCCGGCCATGTACGCGATCTGGTTCCGCATCCGACCTCAGCACCAGGCTGACGCAGTGCAACAGCCGGCGCTGCACCCGCAGGGGTAATTCCCCCTTGCCGGACCTGGCCGATAAACGCGGTCAGGCCCGGCCCCGGGCAGCGTCAGGCGGGTAAGGATACCGGCACCGCATGAGTGCGATGTTGATCCTGTTCGAGGCGGTCAAGGCAATCGAGGCTGATGGCCGATGGCGAGGTCGCGCCGGTGAGGGTCATGGTGACCTTCATATCCTCGGCAAATAAGCGCAGCAGATGCGCCACGCCCGCTTCGCCCGCCGCGGCCAGGGCATAAATATAAGCCCGACCGAGCAGCACGCCCTTCGCGCCGAGGGCGAGCAGGCGAATGACATCCACGCCGGAGCGCACCCCGGAATCAGCAAGCACCGTCAGATCGTCGCCGACCGCATCCACCACCCTTGGTAGCGCCCGGGCAGTGGGGATGGCGCCATCGAGCTGTCTGCCGCCATGATTCGACACCACAATGCCATCGGCGCCGAGGCGCACGGCATTGCGCGCATCGTCGGCATCGAGGATCCCTTTGATGATTAATTTCCCTTGCCAGCTGTCGCGGATCCACTCCAGATCGTGCCAGGCGATGGAAGGGTCGAAATTGTTGCTGATGAACCCCATATAGTCGTCCATGGTCATTTTGTGTCCGGTGTAGGCTTCGATATTACCGAACGACAGGGGTCTGCCCGCCAGCCCGACGTTCATTGCCCAGCGCGGATGGGTGCAGGCCTGGAGGTATTGTCGCAGGGTGGCGTGCGGCCCGGACATGCCTGAGCGATTATCCCGATACCGCGAGCCGGGGATCGGCATATCGACGGTGAATACCAGGGTTTTCATGCCGGCGGCCCACGCGCGCTCCAGCGCATTACGCATGTAGCCGCGATCTTTCAGCACGTACAGCTGGGACCAGAGCGCGCCGCTGGCCTGGCTCGCCACCTCTTCAATCGAGCAGACCGACACCGTGGACAGGGTGTACGGGATCCCGGCGCGGGAGGCGGCACGGGCCGCCTGAACTTCGCCGCGGCGGGCGTACATCCCGGTGGCGCCGACGGGCCCCAGCGCCACGGGCATCGCCCATGAGGCATCAAGGATCGTCGTGGCCAGCGTCGGTTCGCCCGCCCCGCACAGCACGCGCTGGCGAAGGGCTACCGAGGCAAGCTCGCTGGCGTTGGCGTTCATGGTATTTTCCGCCACCGCGCCACCGTCAATATAATCAAAAAGGAAGCGGGGCAGACGGCGACGAGCGGCTTCGCGATAATCGCTGGGGGCTGAAACAATCATTATTATGTCCTTATGTCTTTTAACCTAAGTGGATGTTCTGCAGGCAAAAAAACTATAGGCTTCTAAAAACCGGTGGGGAAATGAAATATTAGCATCCCAGCCATTCCCTGATGGAATAATCTGGATTTATCGCTGAGGTTGTTATTTCCTTTTTTTACTCTTCGGCGCGCGCATTATTTTTATTTATTTCCGCGCAACGTGAATTCGGCAAAATAAAGACCCGGTATGAGGCGACAGCGCTTTGCGCCATCGCCACCAGGGGGAAGGAGAGGTCAGCGCGGCGCCTGCTTTTCCGGGAGGTGTAAAGAAGATGAATTTGAAATTGAGCTGATGGTATCTTTTGCTAGCCTTTCTCTGGAGGACAGACGGAGCGATAGCATGAAAGATAAAGATGAACAAACGGCATTGATTGGCATGGCCATCGGCGCGGCGGTCATTAGCTTAGTGGCTACGCAGAAGCAGATTAATCAGGGGAGTATCGTGGATGAACTGGTGAGGCTGGGCAGACAGAAGGGGGACGGGGTGGAAGATGAGGTATTTGTTCAGGCCGCCCGCCTGGTCAGAAAAGGCACCTAGCCAGCCGCGACCCTGCCTGGCAATCCCTTTACCCGTGTCATCACGGTTTTCATTCCCCTGATCGCGGCCTGGCGAGCGGCGATTGTTCCTTTCCGAAAGCGTCACGGGCTGGCGCTTTCTCATCCTGAACCACAGAACCTGCGCCTTCTCCGGCCTTGCTGCCCAGATGTGTGACAATGTCACTTATTCCTCCCGGCTCACGCGATAAACAGGAATCGGGTCATCTGCTATTGCATAAATCGGTATTTTCGATACATCTTTACCATTGCGTGCGGATATAGAACGATTTCAGAATAACATATTAAAAATCAAAAGATTAACTTCACCTTGCGCACCCTGATATTCCCCGGGCGAGGGTCTATGCTTATAAAAAGCGCTAAATGGGGCAATACCCCTGCTGCAGATGGGTTGAAGTGATAATCATTATCACTAACATGGCGGTATGCCTTGATGGCGCCAACCTGGAGGTCTATCGATGGAAGTACAAGCAGGAACCTTTAATCCCGCCGATTTTAGCTGGCAGGGACTGACCATGACGCCGGCCGCTGCCGCGCATATTCGCGATCTGATGCGCAAGCAGCCGGACAAAAAAGGGCTGCGGCTGGGGATCAAAACCAGCGGCTGCGCCGGTTTTGGCTATGTGCTCGAAATGATTGCCGAGCCGGCCACCGACGATCTGCTCTTTGAACATGACGGGGCGAAACTGTGGGCGCCGCTGCAGGCGATGCCGTTCATTGACGGCACGGAGCTCGATTACGTCCGTGAAGGTTTAAATGAAATCTTTAAATTTCATAACCCGAAAGCGCAGCACGAGTGCGGCTGTGGTGAAAGTTTTGGGGTGCAGGCGGAGTAACTATGTCGCGTAATACTGAAGCAACTGACGATGTCAAAACCTGGACCGGCGGCCCGCTCAACTATAAAGAGGGCTTTTTCACCCGGCTGCAGACCGATGAGCTGGCCAAAGGGATTAATGAAGAGGTGGTCCGGGCCATTTCCGCCCGTCGCAATGAGCCGCAGTGGATGCTGGAGTTTCGGCTTAATGCTTTCCGGGCATGGCTGGAGATGGAGGAGCCGCACTGGCTGAAGGCGCATTACGATAAGCTGAATTATCAGGATTACAGCTACTATTCTGCGCCCTCCTGCGGCAACTGCGATGAGACCTGCGCTTCAGAGCCGGGCGCGGTGCAGCAGACCGGGGCCAACACCTTCCTGACCAGCGAGGTGGAAGAAGCCTTTAACCAGCTGGGCGTGCCGGTACGTGAAGGGCGCGAGGTGGCGGTGGACGCCATATTCGACTCGGTGTCGGTGGCGACCACCTACCGCGAAAAGCTGGCGGAGCAGGGGATCATCTTCTGTTCTTTCGGCGAGGCGATCCACGACCACCCGGAACTGGTGAAAAAATATCTGGGTACCGTGGTGCCAGGCAATGACAACTTCTTCGCCGCGCTGAACGCCGCAGTGGCTTCGGATGGCACCTTTATCTATGTGCCGAAGGGCGTCCGCTGCCCGATGGAGCTGTCGACCTATTTCCGTATCAACGCCGAAAAAACCGGGCAGTTTGAACGCACCATTCTGGTGGCCGATGAAGGCAGCTACGTCAGCTATATTGAGGGCTGCTCGGCGCCCGTGCGCGACAGCTATCAGCTGCATGCGGCGGTCGTTGAAGTCATCATCCATAAAGATGCGGAAGTGAAATACTCCACGGTGCAGAACTGGTTCCCCGGCGATAACAACACCGGCGGCATTCTCAACTTCGTCACCAAGCGTGCGCTGTGCGAAGGGGAGAACAGCAAGATGTCATGGACCCAGTCGGAAACCGGCTCGGCCATCACCTGGAAATACCCCAGCTGCATTCTGCGCGGCGATAACTCGATCGGCGAATTTTTCTCGGTAGCGCTGACCAGCGGTCACCAGCAGGCGGACACCGGGACCAAAATGATCCATATCGGCAAAAATACCCGCTCGACCATCATCTCGAAAGGGATCTCCGCCGGGCACAGCCAGAACAGCTATCGCGGGCTGGTCAAAATCATGCCGACCGCCACTAACGCCCGCAACTACACCCAGTGCGATTCGATGCTGATCGGCCCGGACTGCGGGGCCCATACCTTCCCGTATGTGGAATGCCGCAACAACAGCGCCCAGCTGGAGCACGAGGCGACCACCTCGCGGATTGGCGAAGATCAACTGTTCTACTGTTTGCAGCGTGGGATCAGTGAAGACGATGCCATCTCGATGATCGTCAACGGCTTCTGTAAAGACGTCTTCTCCGAACTGCCGCTGGAGTTCGCCGTCGAAGCGCAAAAATTGCTGGCCATTAGCCTTGAACATAGCGTCGGCTGATAATTAAGGAAAAAAGATGTTAAGTATTCAAGATTTACATGTCGCCGTCGAAGATAAAGCGATCCTGCGCGGGCTGAACCTTGAGGTGCGCCCGGGGGAGGTCCACGCCATTATGGGGCCAAACGGCTCGGGGAAAAGTACGCTTTCGGCCACCCTGGCCGGGCGTGAGGATTACGAGGTGACCGGCGGCCACGTCGAATTTAAGGGTAAAGACCTGCTGGAACTCGCCCCGGAAGATCGCGCCGGGGAAGGCATCTTTATGGCCTTCCAGTATCCGGTGGAAATTCCCGGCGTCAGCAACCAGTTCTTCCTGCAGACCGCGCTGAATGCCGTGCGCAACTATCGCGGCCAGGAGCCGCTGGATCGCTTCGACTTCCAGGATCTGATGGAAGAGAAAATCAGGCTGCTGCAGATGCCGGAAGATCTGCTGACCCGCTCGGTGAACGTCGGCTTCTCCGGCGGTGAGAAAAAGCGTAACGATATTCTGCAGATGGCGGTGCTGGAGCCTGAGCTGTGCATTCTCGATGAATCGGATTCGGGGCTGGATATCGATGCCCTGAAAATCGTCTCCCAGGGGGTAAATGCTCTGCGCGACGGTAAACGCGCTTTCATCATTGTTACCCACTACCAGCGCATTCTTGACTATATCAAGCCGGATTACGTCCATGTGCTGTATCAGGGGCGGATTGTGAAGTCGGGGGATTTCACCCTCGTCAAACAGCTGGAGGAGCAGGGCTATGGCTGGCTTACCGAACAGCAGTAACGCGCTGCAGCAGTGGCACCACCTGTTTGAAGCGCAGGGCGGCCAGCGTACGGCGGAGGCCACCCAGCATCTGCAGCAGATGCTGCGCCTGGGGCTGCCGACGCGCAAGCAGGAGGACTGGAAATACACCCCGCTGGACGCGCTACTGAACGGCCACTTTGTCGCCGATGAGGGGGCATCTCTTAGTGCTGAACAGCGTGATGCGCTGGCGCTACCGCTGGACGCCTGGCGGCTGGTGTTTATCGATGGACGCTATCATCCTGAGCTGAGCGACGATCTCGCCGCCAGCGGCGTGGAGGTCAGCGTCGATAACCAACGCCAGCATCTGCCGGATGCTTTGCAGCCGGAGGTGTTTCTCCATCTGACCGAAAGCCTGGCGCAGACGGTGACCCGCCTTCGCGTACCGCGCAACCGCCGCCTGGATAAGCCGCTGCTGCTGATGCATATCACCCGCGGCCTGGCCGGCGATGCGCTGAATACCGCCCACTATCGCCATCATCTGGCGCTGGAGAGCGGGGCGGAGGCGACCCTGGTCGAGCATTACCTCAGCTTTAATGAGCAGCCGCACTTCACCGGCGGGCGACTGACCATGACGGTGGCCGATAACGCGCACCTCCAGCATATCAAGCTGGCGTTTGAGAACGCGCTCAGCTACCACTTCGCCCATAACGACCTGCTGCTGGGCCGCGACGCCTCGGCCTTCAGCAGCAGTTTCCTGCTTGGTAGTCAGGTGCTGCGTCACCACACCAGCACGCGCCTGGGCGGTGAAAACAGCAACCTGCGCCTCAATTCGCTGGCGATGCCGGTGAAAAATGAGGTCTGCGACAGCCGCACCTGGCTCGACCATCAGCTCGGCTACTGCAACAGCCGTCAGCTGCACAAAACCATCGTCAGCGATAAGGGCCGGGCGGTGTTTAACGGGCTGATCAACGTCGCGCCGCACGCGCTGAAAACCGACGGCCAGATGACCAACAACAATCTGCTGCTTGGGCGGCTGGCGGAGGTCGATACCAAACCGCAGCTGGAGATTTACGCCGATGACGTGAAATGCAGCCACGGGGCGACCGTCGGGCGCATTGATGAAGAACAGCTGTTCTATCTGCGCTCGCGCGGTATCGAACAGCAGGCGGCGCAGCAGATGATCCTCTACGCCTTCGCCGCCGAGCTCACCGAGGCTATCCGCAGCGACGCGCTCAGAGAACAGGTGCTGGCGCGGATTGGACAGCGTTTGCCGGGAGGCACGGTATGACATTTTCAGTTGAACGGGTTCGCGCCGATTTTCCGGTACTGAGCCGGGAGGTTAACGGCCAGCCGCTGGTCTATCTTGACAGCGCCGCCAGCGCCCAGAAACCGGAGGCGGTGATCGGCGCCGAAGCGGAATTCTATCGCCATGGCTACGCGGCGGTGCACCGCGGGATCCACACCCTCAGCGCGGAAGCTACCGCGCGGATGGAAGCGGTGCGCCAGCAGGCGGCCGCCTTCATCAACGCCGGGTCGGCGGAGGAGCTGGTATTTGTCCGCGGTACCACCGAGGGCATCAACCTGGTGGCCAACAGTTGGGGGAATGCCAACGTCGGCGCCGGGGATAACATCATCATCAGCGAAATGGAGCACCACGCCAACATTGTACCGTGGCAGATGCTCTGCGCCCGGGTCGGGGCTGAGCTGCGGGTGATCCCCCTGAACCCGGACGGCACCCTGCAGCTGGACGTTATTCCGCGACTGTTTGACCCGCGCACTCGCCTGCTGGCGATAACCGAGGTCTCCAACGTGCTGGGGACGGAAAACCCGCTGGCGGCGCTGATTGCCCTTGCACATCAGCATGGCGCGAAAGTGCTGGTGGATGGCGCCCAGGCGGTGATGCACCACCCGGTAGATGTGCAGGCGCTGGGGTGCGATTTCTACGTCTTCTCCGGACACAAACTGTATGGCCCGACCGGGATCGGCGTGCTCTATGGTCGGTCCGAGCTGCTGCAGGCGATGGCGCCGTGGGAAGGCGGCGGGTCGATGATCGCCACCGTCAGCCTGACGGAAGGCACTACCTGGAACCGGGCGCCGTGGCGCTTTGAGGCCGGTACGCCGAATACCGGGGGGATCATTGGCCTCGGCGCGGCGCTGACCTACGTCAGCCAGCTGGGGCTGACGCAGATCGCCGAGTACGAGCAGACCCTGATGCGCTATGCGCTGGAGGCCCTGCGCGCCGTGCCGGATCTGATCCTCTACGGGCCAGCGCAGCGTAAAGGGGTGATCGCCTTTAACCTCGGCCAGCATCACGCCTATGACGTCGGTAGCTTCCTCGACAACTACGGTATCGCCGTGCGGACCGGGCACCACTGCGCGATGCCGCTGATGGCCTGGTATCAGGTACCGGCCATGTGTCGGGCGTCGCTGGCGATGTACAATACCACGGAAGAGGTGGACCGCCTGGTGGCTGGCCTGCAGCGGATCCACAAATTATTAGGGTAAAGGACGTGACGATGGCGGCACTACCGGACAAAGACAAGCTGTTGCGCAATTTTAGCCGTTGCGCCAACTGGGAAGAGAAGTATCTCTATATCATTGAGCTGGGCCAGCGGCTGGCGCCGCTAAGCCCGGAAGAACACAGCGTGCAGAACATTATTCAGGGGTGTCAAAGCCAGGTGTGGATCGTGATGGCGCAGGACCCCTCCGGCGTTATCACCCTGCGCGGTGACAGCGATGCGGCGATCGTCAAAGGGCTGATTGCGGTGGTGTTTATCCTTTATGACCGGATGACCGCCCAGGACATCACCGAGTTCGACGTGCGCCCGTGGTTTGAAAAAATGGCGCTCACCCAACACCTGACTCCCTCCCGCTCGCAAGGGCTTGAAGCCATGATCCGTGCGATCCGCGCGAAAGCCGCAAATATTAGCTAGAATAAACAGGTAGATTTCATTCTGTTACGTCCGGCAGGGGTTCTGCTCCTGCCGCCGTTCAGTCTCCTGGCGTTTTATCAGCGAAAGAAGGAATCTCAGTATGAAACGCAAAACGATGATCACCTTAGCCCTTCTCAGCGCGCTTGGCGCCTCCTCGGCCGCCTGGGCCGTCGACTACCCGCTTCCTCCCGCCAACAGCCGGCTGATTGGCCAGAACCAGTACTGGACCGTACAGGAGGGAGACCGCAACCTGCAGGCGATCGCCCGCCATTTTGATACCGCGGCGATGCTGATCCTCGAAGCCAACGATACCATTGCGCCGGTGCAGCCGAAGCCCGGTACTCAGGTCCTGATCCCTTCCCAAATGCTGCTCCCCGACGTGCCGCGAGAGGGCATCGTCGTCAACCTTGCAGAACTGCGGCTGTATTACTTCCCACCGGGAGAGAATCAGGTGCAGGTCTATCCGTTGGGTATCGGCCAGTTAGGGCTGGAAACGCCTGAGATGACCACCCGCGTCGGGCAGAAGATCCCCAACCCGACCTGGACGCCCACCGCGGGCATTCGGGCGCGTTCGCTGGAGAAAGGGGTGACGCTACCGGCGGTGGTCCCGGCCGGGCCGTACAATCCGCTGGGGCGCTATGCGCTGCGCCTGGCCTACGGTAACGGCGAGTATCTGATTCATGGCACCAACGCGCCGGACAGCGTCGGTTTGCGCGTCAGCTCAGGCTGTATGCGAATGAACGCTGATGACATCAAAGCGCTGTTCAACCAGGTGAAAACCGGGACGCCGGTACGGATTATCAATCAGCCGGTGAAGTTTGCCGTCGAACCGGATGGTAAACGCTATGTCGAGGTCCACAGGCCGCTTTCGCAGACGGAAGAGGAAAACACCCGGACCATCGCCTACACGCTGCCTGCAGCGTTTCACGCCTTCGCAGAGGATAAGGCGGTCGATGATGTACAGCTGAAAAAAGCGATGTCGAGAAGGGCGGGATATCCGGTGGTGGTATCCACGGGGACGGGGAGTGCGGCAGCAACGCTGTCGGCGCAGAACACGCCGTCTGACAACAGCCTGCTTACCCAGTAGCCCTCATACTGAGGGCAAAAAAAATGGCGCACAGAGTGCGCCATTTTTATTACCAGAACTCTTACTTACGGTAAGAGTGAGCCTGGTTGTCCAGACGCTGGTTAGCGCGAGCTGCGTCGTCTTTAGCAGCCTGAACGTCGGAACGCATTGCGTTCACGTCGTTGCTCAGCTGGTCAACTTTAGCGTTCAGAGTCTGAACGTCAGAAGACAGCTGATCGATTTTAGCATTGCTGGAGCAACCAGCCAGCAGAGTAGAACCCAGGATTACCGCGCCCAGTACCAGTTTAGTACGATTCATTATTAATACCCTCTAGATTGAGTTAATCTCCATGTAGCGTTACAAGTATTACACAAAGTTTTTTGGGATGAGAATATTTTTTTTACCTGAACGCACTTATTTTTGATCGTTCGCTCAAAGAAGCATCGAATTGGACAAAATCGCTGAAAAAGGCGAGTGAAAACAGCGCGCTTCCATCGGATTCATCTTAGATAATCTCTTATTAAATAGTAAATTCCGATTTGCATTTTTAATAGGAAGAGCTAATCAATGAATAAAAAAAAGCGCCCCGAGAGGCGCTTTATTAAAAAAAACCAATTAACCTGTAAATTATTACAGCACGTGTACGGAAGCCGTATTAGTGGTACCACTCGGCACTAATGCGCCGGAAACCATCACCACCACGTCGCCTTTGCGCGCGAGGCCGCTTTTCAGCGCCAGATCTTTGCCCAGATGATAGAAGTCATCGGTAGAGGCAATCTCTTCCACCAGCTGCGGCACAACGCCTTTGCTCAGCACCAGCTGGCGAGCGGTGGTTTCGTTGGTGGTCAGGGCCAGGATGGTGGCGTCCGGGAAGTATTTGCGTACAGCGCGCGCGGATTTACCGCCCTGGGTGGCGACAACGATCAGCGGCGCTTCCAGTTTCTCAGCAGTTTCTACCGCGCCGCGGCACACCGCTTCGGTGATGCGCAGTTTACGGTTGTCGTTGTTGAAGTCCAGACGGCTGGTCATTACGCGGTCAGTACGTTCGCAGATGGTGGCCATGATGGTGACGGCTTCCAGCGGGTATTTACCTTTCGCGGATTCGCCGGACAGCATCACTGCATCGGTACCGTCGAGGATGGCGTTGGCCACGTCGCCGGCTTCAGCGCGGGTCGGACGCGGGTTCTTGATCATGGAGTCCAGCATCTGAGTCGCGGTGATAACCACTTTGCGCGCGCGGATACATTTTTCGATGATCATTTTCTGGGCGAAGATAACTTCTTCAACCGGGATCTCAACGCCCATGTCGCCACGAGCAACCATGATGCCGTCAGAGGCTTCGAGGATTTCGTCGAAGTTGTTCAGGCCTTCCTGGTTTTCGATTTTGGAGATGATCTGGATGTTTTCGCCGCCGTGGGCTTTCAGGTGCTCGCGGATCTCGACGACGTCGGAACGTTTACGGATGAAGGAGGCCGCGACAAAGTCCACGCCCTGTTCGCAACCGAAGATCAGGTCCTGTTTGTCTTTCTCAGCCAGCGCCGGCAGGGCGATGGAGACGCCCGGCAGGTTTACGCCTTTGTTCTCGCCAAGGTCGCCGTTGTTCAGCACTTTACAGATAACTTTGTTGCCTTCGATAGCCGTCACTTCCATGCCGATCAGGCCATCGTCCACCAGAACGGTGTTGCCGACGGTGAGGTCAGACGTGAAGCCTTCGTAGGTCACTGCAACGATTTCGTTGTTGCCGACGACGGATTTATCGGTGGTGAAGGTGAAGGTCTGGCCTGCTTTCAGTGAGACGTCGTTGCCGCCTTCCAGCTTGATGGTACGAATTTCCGGGCCTTTGGTGTCCAGCAGAATAGCGGCTTTCTTACCGGTTTTGCTCATCACATTGCGCAGGTTCTGGATGCGCTGACCGTGTTCCGCATAGTCACCGTGGGAGAAGTTCAGACGCATCACGTTCATGCCGGCTTCCAGCATTTTGGTCAGCATCTCTTCAGATTCGGTTTTCGGACCGATGGTGCAAACAATTTTGGTCTTTTTCATGACAGTTTTAGTCTTTAAGTTGTGAAGGATATGGAATTCTCGCTCCGCGGGCGCACTGCCGGGGAGCCAAACCTGTATTACGAAAGTTGCTAAGCCACGCCCTAAGGATAGGTGACAACCCCGGAGCGTGCAGAAGAATGTGTGCTGGCGGTTCAGCCCATGAAATGTGGCAAGGTGTTATGCGTTTTATCATGCAGTCCAATGCGCTGAAACCATTCAAGAAAGAATCGAAGCGCATTATACGCTGCCGAAATCAAAAAGGAAAATAAAAACCTCGTTTCAAATTATGGACAAAACGCGTAACAAAACCGGCACGTTATGCATAAAAGTACGCAACACATTTTTTCATCACCAGGCAGGCAAAGGGGCAGCAGAACGCGCTTTTTCTCGCATTATGAGCCAGTAAAACGCGCCATTGACCCTTTCTGTCGGGGATGATTTGCGTTGCGGAAAAAATCTATCAATAATGAATTGATTGATAATAATAAAGTGTGAGCAAAACCGGATGGGAAATAAAGCGAAAGACGACGAGCTGTACCAGGAAATGTGCCGCGTGGTGGGTAAAGTGGTGCTGGAAATGCGTGACCTGGGTCAGGAGCCGAAACACATTGTCATTGCCGGCGTACTGCGCACCTCGCTGGCGAATCCCAAAATTCAGCGTTCGCCCCTCACCGAAGAGGCCATGGCGAAAGTCATTCACGCCCTTTCCGGGCATTAACGTCTTTCGCCGGCGGGTCAGGAAATCACGAAGCGGATCACCGCCCGGACGGCAATGTCACAGTGGTGGGCCACCATCGCTTCGTCGTCGATGGCGGGCAGCGGATCGTCAAGGTACAGGCTGCTGAAGGTGTAGAAATTCGACACCTGATAAAAGCTGAAGCTGCTGATTAACCGGTGCACATCGCGCGCTTCGAGTCCCGCCTGAAAGACGCCTTGCTGCTGGCCGCGCTGTAAAATGTCTTCCAGAATCGACAGGGCGGTACGATTCAGCGGTTTCAGTTCACCCGAGGTTTGTAACCACTTGCCGCGCTGCATATTCTCCATGCAAATCACCCGCATATAGTCCGCGTGGGTGGCGTGATAACGCACGCTCCAGCGCACCAGCCGCACCAGCGCCTCCACTGGCGGCACATTCTCCAGCCCCAGCTGCTGCTCGGTTTCGCGGATCCGCGCATACACATACTGCAGCACCTCCTGATAGAGCTGCTCTTTGCTTTTGAAGTAGTAAACCACCATGCGCTTGGTGGTCTGCGCCTCGGTGGCGATCTGCTCCATGCGGGCGCCTGACAGCCCGTGTTCAGCAAAGACAGCGATAGCGGCGCTGAAAATCCGCGCCTTCAGGGATTGTGCTTCATCATGAGCAACGACGGTCATGGCAACTCCTTTTTCTTGGGTGACAAAAAATACACATAATGATCACAATTTAGCAACCTAGTATGGCGCAAATGAACCAAATGATACATATTCAAGGCTCACGTCAGTTGTTGACCCGAGGACCTTATGCTGCGCTCTATCGCCACCGTTTCGATTTCCGGCACCCTGCCTGAGAAGCTGCACGCTATTGCGGCGGCGGGCTATCAGGGTGTGGAAATTTTCGAGAACGATCTGCTCTATTATACGGGGACGCCGGCGGAAATCCGCCAGCTTGCCGCCGATTTAGGGTTGAAAATCACGCTTTTTCAACCCTTTCGCGATTTTGAAGGCGCCAGCCGGGCGCAGTTTGCGGCGAATATGGCCCGCGCTCGGCGCAAGTTTACCCTGATGCACGAGCTGGGCTGCGACACGCTGCTGCTGTGCAGTAATGTGCAGCCGGACTGCTCGGCGGATAGCGAATTGCAGGTAGCGGACCTGCGGGCGCTGGCCACGCTGGCGGAAGAAGAGGGGATCACCATCGGCTATGAGGCGCTGGCCTGGGGAACCCATGTGAACCGCTGGCAGCAGGCCTGGGAGCGGGTGCGGCGGGTGGACAGCCCGGCGCTGGGCCTGGTGCTCGACAGCTTCCATATTCTGGCCCGCGGCGACACCCTGGATGCGCTGTCGTCAGTACCGGTGGAGAAAATCACCTTTGTTCAGCTCGCCGATGCGCCGTACATGAAAATGGATCTCCTGGAGTGGAGTCGCCACTTCCGCTGCTTCCCCGGGCAGGGCGAGCTGCCGCTGGAGGCGTTTGCCGAGCAGATCACCCGCTGCGGCTATCGCGGCCCCTGGTCGCTGGAGATCTTCAATGACGGTTTTCGCGCCTCGCCGAACGGCGCGACGGCCAAAGATGGTTATCGTTCGCTGCTGTGGCTGGAGGAGCAAACCCGCCGTCGGCTCCCGACGTGCGATGCCGATCTGTTTTCACCGCCGCCGCTGCCGGTCTATCACGGGCTGGAGTTTATCGAGTTTGCCGCCAGCGCCGCCGAGGCGCAGCGCCTGGGGCAGCATCTGCAGGCGCTGGGATTTCAGCACGAGGGAAGCCACCGCTCCAAACAGGTGACGCTGTGGCGCAACGGTGGGGCGCGGATCGTCATCAACCATCAGCCCCACAGCTGGGCCGATCATTTCTATCAACGCCACGGCGTTTCGCTCTGCGCCATGGCGCTGCGGGTCGATCGCAGTGCGCCGATTGTTGCCCGCGCCCGCGCGCTGGGGTATGCCACCTGGCAGGGCGATGCCGGGCCGAACGAAACGCCGATCCCGGCGATCTGCGCCCCGGACGGTAGCCTTATCTATCTCATCGACGCCGGGGAGGCGATCTATGAGCGCGATTTTCATCTGCGCGACGGGCTGACGGTGCGCGAGGATTATCTCGGTATCGACCATCTGGCGCTGGGGATGGAGGCCGACAGCCGCGACAACTGGGTGATGTTCTTCCGCACCGTGTTTGGTTTTACCCTTGAGCATGAGCAGACGCTGCCGGACCCGTATGGACTGGTGCGCAGTCTGGCGGTGCGCAGCCCGCAGGGCGAGATTCGTCTGGCGCTGAATATTTCGCAGAGCCGGGCGACGCAGATCGCCCGCTCGGTCGCCTGCTACCAAGGGGCGGGGCTGCAGCATGCGGCCTTTGCCTGCCGCGATCTGCCTGCCACCTGCGACCAGCTTGCCGAGGTTGCCCGCCATGCGCTGCCGATCCCGGCCAACTATTATGACGATCTGCTGGCGCGCTTCGGCGGCGAGCTGGACGTTGGGCAACTGCAGCGGCGGCAGCTCCTCTACGACCGCGATCCGCAGGACGGGGCCTTCCTGCATCTTTATACCCGCCCCTTTACCGCCGGGCGCTTTTTCTTTGAGTTAACCGAACGACGGGGCGGCTACGTGCTCTATGGCGCGGCGAATGCGGCCGTCCGTCTGGCGGCGATGCAGTATTGTTAGCCCGAATCAAATGGTTCATTATGCCTTAAACACAATAACAACATCCTCTGTACCCGAGACAGGAACTGACTATGAGCTCATATAGCCCTAACCCGACGGCTGCCGCCCAGCCTGCCGTCACCGTGCGCCGCTCCCGGCGGCGCATCGGCATCCTTGCGCTGTTGGCCGTTGGTACCATGATCAACTACCTCGATCGCACCGTGCTGGGGATCGCCGCCCCAAAGCTCACCGGTGAGCTGGGGATTGACCCGGCGATCATGGGTATCCTTTTTTCCGCCTTCGCCTGGACCTATGCCCTGGCGCAGATCCCCGGCGGGCTGTTTCTTGACCGCTTTGGCAACAAAGTGACCTATTTTCTGTCGCTGACCCTGTGGTCGCTGTTTACCCTGTTCCACGGCATGGCGGTGGGGCTGAAAACACTGTTGCTGTGTCGCTTCGGACTCGGCATTAGCGAAGCGCCGTGCTTTCCGGTCAACAGCCGGGTGGTCAGCGCCTGGTTCCCGCAGCATGAGCGAGCGAAAGCCACAGCGGTGTACACCGTAGGGGAATACCTCGGGCTGGCCTGCTTTGCGCCGCTGCTGTTCTGGATCATGGACGGCTTCGGCTGGCGGGTGCTATTCGTCAGCGTCGGCGCGGTCGGTATTCTGTTTGCCCTGGTGTGGTGGCGCTGCTACCGCGAACCGCATGAAGATCCGCGCCTCAGCCAGCAGGAGCGCGAGCATATCGAAAACGGCGGCGGCCTGAGCGCCCCGACGGACCAGCAGGTGGCGTTCAGCTGGCCGCTGGTCCGCCAGCTGCTGAGCAAACGGCAGATCATCGGCGCCAGTATCGGCCAGTTTGCCGGCAATACCGTGCTGGTATTCTTTCTCACCTGGTTCCCGACCTGGCTGGCCACCGAGCGGCATATGCCCTGGCTGAAGGTCGGCTTCTTCTCCATCCTGCCGTTTGTCGCCGCCGCCGGTGGGGTGATGTTTGGCGGCTGGATCTCCGACAAACTGCTCAAGGCCACCGGATCGGCCAACCTTGGTCGTAAGCTGCCGATCGTCGCCGGTCTGCTGATGGCCAGCTGCATTATCACCGCCAACTGGCTGCAGAGCGACGTGGCGGTAATCCTGGTGATGTCGTTTGCCTTTTTTGGTCAGGGAATGGTGGGGCTTGGCTGGACACTGATCTCCGATATTGCCCCGAAGGGGCTGGGCGGCCTGACCGGCGGCCTGTTTAACTTCTGCGCCAACCTCGCGGGGATCCTCACTCCGCTGGTGATCGGTTTTATCGTTGCCGGGTTCGGCAATTTCTTCTACGCGTTGATCTACATCGGCGGTGCCGCGCTGCTGGGCGTGGTGGCCTATCTGTTTATCCTCGGCGACGTCAAACGTATCGAGTTATCGCAGTAAGCAAAGGAGCAAGGCATGGTGATTAGTGGAAATACGCGGCTGATAGCGCACCTTGGCTATCCGACCGCCAGTTTTAAGGCGCCGATGATCTATAACCCGTGGTTCGTCGACCAGCAGGTGGACGTAAAGGTGGTGCCGATGGGGGTCAGGCCGGAGGACTACGCCGCGTTTATTCCGCCGCTGTTTACGATGACCAACATCATCGGCGCGCTGGTGACGATGCCGCATAAAATCGCCACCTGCGATCTGGTGCAGCGCCTGAGCCCGACGGCGGCTATCGCCGGCGCCTGCAACGCCATCCGTCGCGAGGCCGACGGCAGCCTGAGCGGGGATATGTTCGATGGCGACGGCTTTGTGCTGGGCCTGCGCCGTAAAGGGTTTAACCCGCAGGGGACGCGGGCGCTGGTGGTCGGCAGCGGCGGGGTGGGATCGGCTATCGCCGCCTCCCTCGCGGCGGCGGGAGTCAGCGCCCTGACCCTGTACGATACCCGGCCCGAGGTGGCGCACGCCCTCGCCGGACGGCTGCATCAGCACTATCCGCAGCTCGATATCACCCTGATGCAGCCCGATCCTGCCGGACACGAGCTGGTGGTCAACGCCACCCCGCTGGGGATGAAGGCCAGCGATCCGCTGCCGCTGGACGTTGACCGTCTGGCGCCAGGCACCTGGGTGGGGGAGGTCGTCATGACCCAGGAGTACACCCCGCTGCTGAGGGCCGCTCAGGCGCGACAGTGCCATATCCAGCGCGGGACTGACATGTTGTTTGAAATGATCCCCGCCTATCTGCGCTTTTTCGACCTGCCGGTAGCCACCCCCGAGCAGCTGCGTGCGCTGGCAGAAATTCGCTACTGACGCGACGGCAAACCGGTTAATATAGCGTTATATTATCCGGTTTATAGCGACTATCTATGATGTCCACTCCTCTCACGCTGCTGGCGGCGGGAAGCCTGAGAAGCGCTTTCCTGCCGCTGGTGGCGCATTTTCAGCAGCACACTGGCCTGGCGGTCGATGCGCAGTTTGGCCCTGCCGGCCTGCTGCGCGAGCGGATCGAGGCCGGGGCGCCGTGCGCGGTTTTTGCGTCCGCCAACGCGGCGCACCCGCAGGCGCTGCTGCAGGCCGGTCTGGCGCAGGAATGCCAGGGATTTGCCGGCAACCAGCTGATGCTGACCGCCCGGCGGTCGCCGGACAACGATGGCCTGGACTGGCTGGCGCTGCTCAGCACGCCCCGCCTGCGGCTGGCGACCTCCACGCCGGGATGCGATCCGTCGGGAGATTATACCTGGCAACTGTTTGCCCGAATTGAGGCGCACTATCCTGGGTTGGGCAACGCGATAGCCGGGCGGGCGCAGCCGCGGGTCGGCGGTAGAGACTCACTGAGCGTGCCGCCGGGCGAGATAGCCGGCGCGTGGCTTATTCGCCAGAATCTGGCGGATCTGTTTATCGGCTACGCGCACTATGGCCCCGCGCTGGCCGCCTGCGACGATCTGCGTACCCTGACCATCCCGGCGCCGTGGAATATTCGCTGCGATTACCAGCTGGCGCGCCTCAGGGCGGATCCCGCCGCGCTGGCCCTGTATCGCTTTATCCTCGGCGACGTTGGCCAGAGGTATCTCCGGCAGGCGGGTTTTATGCCGTTCAGCGACGCAGAGTAAACCCCGGCGCCAGCAGAGGGGACGCGGACGCTGGATGGTAGATCAGACGTACCGGCAGGCCGTACGCTTGCCGGAGGTGCGTTTCGCTCAGCACGTCGGCGGTCTCGCCTGCCAGCCACTGGCCCTCCGGCAGAAGCAGCAGCGTATGGCTGGCCACCTGCAGCGAATGGTTTGGATCATGGGTGGTGAACAGGACGGTGCGTGCCTGGCGGTGAGCGAGGTCGCCGATCAGCTGCAATACCACCTGCTGGTTACTGAGGTCCAGCGCCGAGCAGGGCTCATCCAGCAGGATATTCTGGCTGGCGCTGACCAGCGCGCGGGCAATCAGCACCAGCTGCTGCTGGCCGCCGGAGAGGGCGCCGAAGTCATCCCCGGCCAGGGCGGCAATCCCCAGCTGCGCCAGCGCGTTCTCAACCCGCCGGGCATCCTCCTCGCCCGGCTGGGCAAAGAGATCCACATGACGGGCGCGGCCCATCAGCACCACATCGCTCACGCGCCAGCGAAAAGCGGGACGAAACGACTGCGGGACCAGGGCGACGCCGCCCTCACACTGCACCTGGCCGCCCAGCGGCGGCAACACGCCGGTCAGGGTGTCCAGCAGGGTACTTTTTCCCCGGCCATTGGCGCCCAGCACCGCCCAGATCTCACCGGGCCGGCAGGCCAGCGTGAGCGGGGCGAAGAGCGGCTGACGGTGGCCGTAGCGTAGCGCTTCCAGCGATAATGAGCTGTTCATCGGGCGGTACTCCGGCGTCGGGATTGCACCAGCAACACGGTAAACAGCGGCGCCCCGAGCAGGGCAGTTATGATCCCGATCGGGATTTCCGCCTGGGTCAGCGTGCGCGCCAGATCGTCCACCACCAGCATCAGGGCGGCGCCAAGCCAGAAGGCGGTAGGCAGCAGGCGACGATGGTCAGCGCCCACCAGCAGGCGGGCGAGGTGCGGGACCACCAGACCCATCCAGGCGATGCTGCCGCTGACCGCCACCTGGGCTGCCACCAGCACCGCACAGCACACCAGCACGCCGCGACGCAGCGCGGCCACCGGTACGCCAAGACTGCGGGCATCGCGTTCCTCCAGGGCCAGCAGGTTGATTCGCCAGCGCAGCTTCCACAGCACTCCGGCGGCCACCGCCATGGGCAGGAACATAAGCAGTACCTTATGCCAGCTGGCGGTCGCGAAGCTGCCGAGCAGCCAGAAAACAATGTTCGGTAACGTCTCTTCGCTATCGGCGAGGTACTGCATCAGGCTGACCAGCGCGGCGAAGAAGCCGCTGAGAATGATCCCGGACAGAATCAGCCCCAGCGTGCTGTCCCGCCCCTGCAGGGCGGCGAGGGCGTAAATCAGCCCCAGCGCGATGAGGCCGAAGAAAAAGGTCGAGGCCATCATCAGCAGACTGCCGACGCCCAACAGGATCGCCAGCGTACCGCCGAAGGCGGAGCCGGCGGTCACCCCGATGATGTGTGGGTCCACCAGCGGGTTCTGGAACACGCCCTGCAAGGTGGCGCCGCACAGCCCCAGCGCGCCCCCGGCCAGCAGGGCCATGACCACGCGCGGCAGGCGAACCGACCAGACGATCTGCCCGATCACCCCTTCACCTGGCGGCAGATGGACCAGGGTGTGCCCAACGACGCGCAGGCTTAACGGGTACTGGCCGAAACAGAGCGAGGCGACCGCGATCGCCAGCGTCGCCAGCGCCAGGCTACCCTGCAACCGCCAGGGATGGAGGTTAGCGCGCATCTGGCGTCCACGCCACGCGGTAAAAACGCTGATAGTATTCCCTGGCTTTACGGTCCACATCGATGTTCTGATAGCGCGAAGGATAGAGTTTTTTCGCCATCCACAGCTCGCCCAGCGCCAGGGCCTCCGGCATCGGGTAACCCCAGGCTTTGGCGTACTCCGGCATCAGCCACACGCGGTGGTGTTTCACCGCATCGATCGCCTGCCACTGCGGATCGTTCTCTATCTGTTTGACCACCTGCGGATAACGGTCCTGGACGAAGATCACCTGCGGGTTCCACTCCAGCACCTGCTCCAGCGACACCTGACGGGCGCCTTTTACGCTGGCGGCCGCCACGTTCAGCGCCCCGGCGTGCGCCATCATCAGCCCGGTGTATTTACCGGCGCCGTAGGTATTCAGATCGGGGTTGGCCATATACACCCGCACCCGCTGGTTCGGTGGAATATCGGCCACCGGCGCATTGGCTTGTTTGCGCGCCTCGAAGGTGTAGTGAATCAGCGCCTCGGCCTCGGGCTGGCGTTCGACGACCTCGCCGATAAGGCGGATCCCCTCCACCAGCCCGGCGTTATAGGCCTGCTCTTCGTCTGCCATGGCGGGGTTCATTTTATTTTTTTCACCCGCGGCGTCCTGGCGCAGCGAGATGGCCACCACCGGGATCCCGGCCTGTTGGATCTGCGCGATCATCGCCGGCGGCGCATAGTTGGCGACAAAAACCACCTGCGGACGCAGCGCCAGCAGGCTTTCAATATTGACCTGGGTGAGATCGCCCGGCGTCGCCAGTTGCCCGATCTCGGGCATAAAGCGGGCGAACTGCGGCCCGAGCTGTTTTTTCCAGCTGCTTAAGACGCCGACGATATCCTCGGCGGCATGCAGTTGCACCAGCAGGTTGAGCGTCTGATGCTGCAGAACCACGACGCGGGTGACGTGGTCGGGGAGGGTGACCTGGCGACCCAGCTGGTCGGTGACGGTGCGGTTGGCAAAGGCCTGGCCGGTGAACAGGCTGGCGCTGAGCAGCGTCAGGCCCAGCAGTAAGGGGTGTTTTGACATGGTGTGGCCCGAATGACGTGAAAAATTCGTTATGCATTAAATTATATAACGACGCCGGGCGCAATGGGTGATCGCATTTACCCTCATCACGATCAAGGCATTTCGTACCACACTTCTTCCTCTTCCATGCGGGCCTCTATCTGGCTCGCCACCCTCTGCAGGGCGGAAAGATGCTTCTGCGCCGCCTGCCCAATGGTCATCGCGCTGGCGATATAGACCAGGTTCAGGCAGCCGATAACCCGCTGCTGGCTGCAGACCGGCACGGCGATGGAGGCGATTTTCTCCTCCTGCTGCCAGCCGCGGAAGTTTTCACCGTAGCCGTTCTGGCGGGTGCGGGCGAGGATCGCCGCCAGCCGTTCCGGTTCGCGGGCCAGCTGATACTCAGCCTCCGGACGGGCGGCCAGCATGCTGACGATGGCGTCGCGCTCCGCGTCGGGGGCAAAGGCCAGCCACGTCAGCCCGGAGGCGGTGAGCAGCAGCGGCAGCCGCCGTCCGACCATCGCGCGGTGAAACGACAACCGGCTGAAGCGGTGGGTGGTCTCGCGCACCACCATGGCGTCGACGTCGAGGGTGGTGATGTCTGTCGGCCATTGCACCTCGCGTAGTAGCTCGCCGAGCAGCGGTGTGGCAAGGGCAGAAATCCAATGTTCGTCACGAAATCCATCGCTCAGCTGGCGGACGTTAATGGTCAACCGGAAGCTGTCATCGGAGCGGCTGCGGCGGACAAAACCCTCCTCCTGCAGCGTCTCCAGCAGCCGGCGCACGGTGGTGCGATGCAGGCCGCTAAACTCCGCCAGCAGGCCCGGCGTCGCGCCGCCGTCGAATTTATTTAACAATTTTAATAACAATAAACCCCGGCTTAACCCGCGCACCGTTTTGTACTCAGTGGACCCATCGTCACGCATAAATCCTTCCTTAAAATGCTTTATAAACAGCGTTGTGCACCTGGTGCACATTCGGCGATATTTTGATTGTAGCCGAAAACCCCCGCCCTATACTCAGCCCATTATAAAAATACGTTTACACATGATTAACAAATTGCCTGTCAGCCGGGCAGTTTCCGAGTCGTGAGGTCGCTGAGAATGACAACATCTACACCCGATATTCAACCCGCCGTGCAGCATACCGCTCAGGTCGCCATCGCCGGCGCCGGTCCGGTTGGCCTGATGATGGCCAACTACCTTGGCCAGATGGGCATCAGCGTGCTGCTGGTGGAAAAGCTCGACACACTGATCGATTACCCGCGGGCCATCGGCATTGACGATGAATCCCTGCGGGCGATGCAGGCGGTGGGACTGGTGAATGACGTGCTGCCGCACACCACGCCGTGGCACGCCATGCGCTTTCTGACCCCGAAGGGGCGCTGCTTTGCCGATATCCAGCCGATGACCGATGAGTTTGGCTGGTCGCGGCGCAACGCCTTCATTCAGCCGCAGGTCGATGCGGTGATGTATCACGGTCTGCAGCGTTTCCCGCAGGTCCGCTGCCTCTTCTCCCGCGAAGTGGAAGCCTTTAGCCAGAACGGTGACGGTGTCACGTTAAATATCAAAGGGCCCGATGGCGAGCGGGAGACGGTGCGCGCTGACTGGCTGGTGGCCTGCGACGGCGGCGCCAGCTTTATTCGCCGCACGCTGAACGTGCCTTTCGAAGGCAAGACCGCGCCGAATCAGTGGATCGTCATCGATATCGCCAACGACCCGCTGGCCACCCCGCACGTTTACCTGTGCTGCGACCCGGTGCGACCCTACGTTTCCGCCGCGCTGCCCCATGGCGTGCGCCGCTTTGAATTTATGGTGATGCCCGGAGAAACCGAAGCCCAGCTCAGCGAGCCGCACAATATGCGTCGTCTGCTGAGCAAAGTACTGCCGGACCCGGATCGCGTCGAGCTGATCCGCCAGCGGGTGTATACCCATAACGCCCGCCTTGCCGAACGCTTTCGCATTGACCGGGTGCTGCTGGCCGGCGATGCGGCGCACATCATGCCGGTCTGGCAGGGCCAGGGGTACAACAGCGGCATGCGCGACGCCTTCAACCTGGCGTGGAAGCTGGCGCTGGTGGTCAACGGTAAAGCGGGAGAGGCGCTGCTCGACAGCTACCAGCAGGAGCGCCGCGACCACGCGAAAGCGATGATTGATCTGTCGGTCACCGCCGGCCACGTGCTGGCGCCGCCGAAGCGCTGGCAGGGGGCCGTGCGCGACGGTCTCTCCTGGCTGCTGAACTACCTGCCGCCGGTGAAGCGCTACTTCCTCGAAATGCGCTTTAAGCCGATGCCGCAGTACCGCGAGGGGGCGCTGCTGACCGACGGCGCCAGCAAAACCTCGCCGGTGGGCAAAATGTTTATTCAACCGCAGGTGACGCTGGAGAGCGGCGAGAGCGTGCTGCTCGACGACGTCATCGGCGCGAATTTCGCCATTATCGGCTGGGGCTGCAACCCGCAGTGGGGGCTCGACGCCGGGCAGATCGCCCGCTGGCGCGCGGCCGGGGTGCGCTTTATCCAGGTGGTGCCGGAGGTGCAGATCCATCGCGAGCAGGATAACGCCCCCGGTACGTTGCGGGTGGGCGATACGCAAAATCGCCTGAAGAGCTGGTTTGCTCAGCATAACACCGCCATTGCCGTGGTCAGACCGGACCGCTTTGTCGCCGCTCTCGCCATCCCGCAGACCCTCGGCGCGCAGCTGACCGCGCTGGCGGAAAAAATCACTCTCGCGGTCGGAGACACCGCCCACGCTGAAGAGAAGGTGGCCTGATATGCATGCCTATTTGCACTGTCTCTCCCACACTCCGCTGGTGGGATTCGTCGACCCGGAGCAGGCGGTCCTTGATGAAGTGAACGGGGTGATTGCTGACGCCCGGCGGCGGATCGCCGCCTTCGATCCCGAGCTGGTGGTGCTCTTCGCCCCCGATCACTACAACGGTTTTTTCTATGACGTGATGCCGCCGTTCTGCCTCGGCGTCGGCGCCACCGCCATCGGCGACTTCGCCAGCGCCGCCGGCGACCTGCCGGTGCCGACCGAGCTGGCGGAAGCCTGCGCCCACGCCGTGATCAACAGCGGTATCGATCTGGCGGTGTCGTACAACATGCAGGTGGACCATGGCTTCGCCCAGCCGCTGGAATTTCTGCTGGGCGGCCTGGATCGCCTGCCGGTGCTGCCGGTGTTTATTAACGGCGTCGCCACGCCGCTGCCGGGTTTTCAACGTACCCGGCTGCTGGGCGAGGCGATGGGCCGCTTCCTCAACACCCTCAATAAGCGGGTGCTGATCCTCGGCTCGGGCGGACTCTCGCACCAGCCGCCGGTGCCGGAGCTGGCGAAAGCCGACGCCCATCTCCGCGATCGCCTGCTCGGCGGCGGCAAACAGCTGCCGCCGGACGAACGCGAACTGCGCCAGCAGCGGGTGATCAACGCCGCCAGGCGGTTTACTGAAGACCCGCACTCGCTCCATCCCCTCAACCCGGTCTGGGACAACCGCTTTATGAGTCTGCTGGAGCAGGGGCGGCTGGCGGAACTGGATGCGATCGGCAACGACGAGCTGTCGGCGATGGCCGGCAAATCGACGCACGAAATTAAGACCTGGGTGGCCGCCTTTGCCGCGCTATCCGCTTTTGGCCGCTGGCGCAGTGAAGGCCGCTATTACCGACCGATCCCCGAGTGGATCGCCGGGTTCGGCTCGCTGAGCGCCACCACCGAGATTTGATTAACCGGGAGACTAACATGAGCTATCAACCGCAAACCGAAGCCGCCACCAGCCGATTCCTCAATGTCGACGAGGGGGACCGCGCGCTGCGCATCCATATCAATGACTGCGGCGACGGGAAAGAGACTGTGGTCATGCTGCACGGATCCGGGCCGGGAGCCACCGGCTGGGCCAACTTCAGCCGCAATATTGACCCGCTGGTCGAGGCGGGCTATCGCGTGCTGCTCCTCGACTGTCCGGGGTGGGGAAAGAGCGATTCGATCGTTAACAGCGGCTCGCGTTCGGATCTCAACGCCCGCATTCTGAAAAGCGTGGTCGATCAGCTGGGGATCGATAAAGTCCATCTGCTGGGCAACTCGATGGGCGGCCATAGCGCGGTGGCCTTCACTCTGAGCTGGCCGGAGCGGGTGGCTAAGCTGGTGCTGATGGGCGGGGGGACCGGCGGCATGAGCCTGTTCACGCCGATGCCGACGGAGGGCATCAAGCTGCTGAACGCCCTGTACCGCGAGCCGACCATAGAAAACCTGAAGAAGATGATGAGCATCTTCGTCTTCGACACCCGCGACCTCACCGAGGCGCTGTTCGAGGCGCGTCTCAACAATATGCTGTCGCGCCGCGATCATCTGGACAACTTCGTCAAAAGCCTCGAAGCCAACCCGAAGCAGTTTCCTGACTTTGGCCCGCGGCTGGGCGAAATCAGCGCGCCAACCCTGATCGTCTGGGGACGCAACGACCGCTTCGTGCCGATGGACGCCGGGCTGCGCCTGCTCGCCGGGATCGCCGGTTCGGAACTGCATATTTACCGCGACTGCGGCCACTGGGCGCAGTGGGAACATGCCGACAGTTTTAATCAGCTGGTGCTCAATTTCCTCGCACGGGCTTAAGGAGTTAATGATGACTTTTTCTCTTGACGCGCTGGCCCGGCAGTTGCGCGATGCCGAACAGACCGGCCAGGCGATCGCCCCGCTGCGCGATATCCTCGGCGTCGACAACGCCGACGCTGCCTACGCCATCCAGCGTCTGAACGTTCAGCATCACGTGGCCCATGGCCGGCGGGTGGTGGGCCGCAAGGTGGGCCTGACCCATCCCAAAGTGCAGCAGCAGCTGGGCGTCAATCAGCCGGACTTCGGCACTCTGTTTGCCGACATGTGCTACGGCGACAACGCCGAGGTGCCGTTTGGTCGCGTGCTGCAGCCCAAAGTGGAGGCCGAGATCGCCCTGGTGCTGAAGCAGGATCTGCCGCATGCCGATACCACTTTTGATGAACTGTATAACGCCATCGAATGGGTGCTGCCAGCGCTGGAGGTGGTGGGCAGCCGCATTCGCGACTGGTCAATCGGCTTTGTCGACACCGTCGCCGATAACGCCTCCTGCGGCCTGTACGTCATTGGCGGCCCGGCGCAGCGCCCGGCGGGACTGGATCTGAAGCAGTGCGCCATGCACATGACCCGCAACCAGGAGCTGGTCTCCAGCGGTCGCGGCAGCGAGTGCCTGGGACATCCGCTGAACGCCGCAGTCTGGCTGGCGCGCAAGCTGGCCAGCCTTGGCGAACCGCTGCGGGCGGGAGATATCGTGCTGACCGGGGCGTTAGGCCCGATGGTGGCGATTAACGAAGGGGACAGCTTTGTCGCCCATATCGAAGGTATTGGCTCAGTCGCGGCACGTTTCGTCGCCGCCGGAGAAGGACATCATGATGCGTAAACGTAAAGTCGCCATTATCGGCTCCGGGAATATCGGCACCGATTTAATGATTAAAATCCTGCGCCACGGCCAACATCTGGAGATGGCGGTGATGGTCGGCATCGACCCGCAGTCGGATGGCCTGGCCCGCGCCCGGCGCATGGGCGTCGCGACCACCCATGAAGGGGTGGGCGGCCTGATGCAGATGGCGGAATTTGCCGACATCGATTTTGTTTTTGACGCCACCAGCGCTGGGGCGCACATCAAAAACGATGCCGCGCTGCGCGAAGCGAAGCCGGGGATCCGCGTCATCGACCTGACGCCGGCGGCGATTGGCCCGTACTGCGTACCGGTGGTCAACCTCGCGGCCAATCTCCATCAGGGCAACGTCAATATGGTGACCTGCGGCGGGCAGGCGACCATCCCGATGGTCGCCGCGGTCTCGCGAGTGGCGAAGGTGCATTACGCGGAGATTGTGGCCTCGATCGCCAGCCAATCCGCCGGGCCGGGCACGCGGGCCAATATTGACGAATTCACCGAAACCACCTCGCAGGCGATTGAAAAAGTCGGCGGCGCGGGCAAGGGCAAAGCGATTATCGTGCTGAACCCGGCGGAGCCGCCGCTGATGATGCGCGATACCGTCTACGTCCTGAGCGAGCTGGCGTCGCAGGAGGCCATTGCCGCCTCGATCGCCGAAATGGCGGCGGCAGTGCAGGCTTACGTCCCAGGCTACCGGCTGAAGCAGCAGGTGCAGTTTGAGGTTATCCCCGAGGATAAGCCGGTAAACCTGCCCGGCGTCGGCTGTTTTTCCGGCCTGAAAACCGCGGTTTACCTCGAAGTGGAAGGGGCGGCGCACTATCTGCCAGCGTACGCGGGCAACCTCGATATTATGACCTCGGCGGCGCTGGCGACGGCGGAGCAAATGGCCGGGGCAATGCACAGTGCGGCGGGAGCGACAGCATGAACGGTAAAAAACTTTATATCTCGGACGTGACGCTGCGCGATGGCATGCACGCCATTCGTCACCAGTATTCCCTGGCGCAGGTGCAGCAGATCGCCGGCGCGCTGGATAAGGCTGGGGTCGACTCCATCGAAGTGGCCCATGGCGATGGCCTGCAGGGATCCAGCTTCAACTACGGCTTTGGCGCTCACAGCGACATCGCGTGGATTGAAGCGGCGGCGGAGGTGGTCAGCCAGGCGAAAATCGCCACCTTACTGCTGCCGGGCATCGGCACGCTGCACGATCTGAAAGCGGCGTATCAGGCCGGAGCGCGGGTGGTGCGGGTCGCCACCCACTGCAGCGAAGCGGACGTCGCGGCGCAACATATTGCCTTTGCCCGCGAGCTGGGAATGGACACCGTCGGTTTTCTGATGATGAGCCATATGATCTCCCCGCAGGCACTGGCGCAGCAGGCGCTGAAGATGGAATCTTATGGCGCGACCTGTATCTATGTGGTGGATTCCGGCGGGGCGATGAACATGAACGACATTCGCGACCGTTTCCGTGCCCTGAAGGCGGTGCTGAAGCCGGAGACCGCCACCGGGATGCATGCCCACCATAACCTGAGCCTCGGGGTGGCGAACTCTATCGCCGCGGTGGAAGAGGGGTGCGATCGCATTGACGCCAGCCTGGCCGGGATGGGCGCGGGGGCGGGCAATGCGCCGCTGGAGGTGTTTATTGCCGCCGCCGACAAGCTCGGCTGGCAGCATGGCACCGATCTCTACGCCCTGATGAACGCGGCCGATGATCTGGTGCGGCCGCTGCAGGACCGGCCGGTGCGTGTCGACCGCGAAACGCTGGCGCTGGGCTACGCCGGGGTCTACTCCAGCTTCCTGCGCCACAGCGAAGCGGCGGCCGAGCGCTATGGCCTCAGCGCGGTGGATATTCTCGTCGAGCTGGGTAAGCGGCGGATGGTTGGCGGTCAGGAGGATATGATCGTCGACGTCGCGCTGGATCTGCTTAACCGCAATAAATAACGAAAAACGCGCGGCTGACAAAGCATCAGCCGCCAGTCACCTGCTCCGTTTGTTCGGCTATCGCCAAGGTACCCTATGACCAAGATAACGACTGCAAACCCCTCGCGCCTGGTGCTCACCATCGGGCTCTGTTTTATGGTGGCCCTGATGGAAGGGCTGGATCTGCAGGCGGCGGGGATTGCCGCCGTCGGCATGGCGCAGGCCTTTGCGCTGGATAAAATGCAGATGGGCTGGATCTTCAGCGCCGGGATCCTCGGCCTGCTACCCGGCGCGCTGGTGGGCGGCATGCTGGCGGATCGCCACGGACGCAAGCGCATTCTGCTGGGGTCGGTGCTGCTGTTTGGCCTGTTCTCGCTGGCCACCGCGGTGGCATGGAGCTTCCCGACGCTGCTGCTGGCGCGCCTGCTCACCGGCGTCGGGCTCGGGGCGGCATTGCCGAACCTGATTGCCTTAACCTCGGAAGCCGCTGGCTCACGCTTCCGCGGCCGGGCGGTAAGCCTGATGTACTGCGGCGTGCCCATTGGCGCCGCGCTGGCGGCGGCGCTGGGCTTTTCCGGTCTCGCCGCGGCCTGGCAGACTATTTTCTGGATTGGCGGCGTGGTCCCGTTACTGCTGATCCCGCTGCTGATGCGCTGGCTACCGGAGTCGCAGGCGTTTCAGCGCGCGGAGGCCAGCGTGCCGCTGCGCACTCTGTTTGCCCCGGGCCAGGCCGCCGCCACCCTGCTGCTGTGGCTGGGTTATTTTTTCACCCTGCTGGTGGTCTATATGCTGATCAACTGGCTGCCGATGCTGCTGGTGGGCCAGGGATTCCGCGCCAGCCAGGCGGCGGGGGTGATGTTCTCTCTGCAGATCGGCGCCGCCTGCGGCACGCTGCTGCTGGGAGTGCTAATGGATAAGCTCACCCCGCTGCGGATGTCGCTCCTGATCTACAGCGGGATTCTGGCTTCCCTGCTGGCGCTGGGCAGCGCGTCGTCGCTGAACGGAATGCTGCTGGCGGGGTTTGTCGCCGGGCTGTTTGCCACCGGCGGCCAGAGCGTACTCTATGCCCTGGCGCCGCTTTTTTACCCCGCAGCGATCCGCGCCACCGGGGTCGGCACCGCCGTGGCGGTGGGCCGTCTTGGGGCGATGAGCGGCCCGCTGCTGGCCGGCAAGATGCTGGCTCTCGGCACCGGCACCGTCGGGGTGATGGCGGCCTCGGCGCCGGGCATTGTGCTGGCTGGGGTGGCGGTGTTCTGGCTGATGCATCGCCAGCAGCGCGCCGCGATTGTCTGAGACGCATCCGGCGGTCTGGCAAAAAAATGCCGGGCCGCCGCCTTGCCTGTCCGCGTCACCTGGCCTATGGTAAGACATCATTCCCTGTCGCTTATCGTCCCTATGGCTTACACCTCCCGTTTGCTCAATGCTATCCCTGGCATCCGCCACGCTTTTCTCGATGTCCATGAAACCGCCGCCTTTCCCTATGCCGAGCTGGCTCCGGTGAAGCTGGTGCATGGTAATGAGGTTCATCATTATCAGCAGCCGCTGCCGACGCGCCCGCACGCCGACGCGGTGTTTACCGCGGTGGCCGGGCAAAAAGTGGGGGTGGTGACCGCCGACTGTCTGCCGCTGCTGATCGCCTCGCGCGACGGTCGCTTCGTCTGTAGCGTGCATGCCGGCTGGCAGGGGCTGGCCAGCGGTATTGTCGACAATAGTCTGGCCTGTTTTCGCCAGCAGGGGGTGGCGTTGGCCGATCTGGTCATCGCCGTGGGGCCGCATATTCACCCTTGCTGTTACGAAGTCTCCGCCGCATTTTATCAGCAACTGCTGGACCAGCCCGGCGGTGATCGGGTGGCCCGCCATCGCCAGCGGCTGTTTCATTCCCGTTCGGGCCCGGTCAGCGATCCGCTCAAAGCCGCCGCACGCGGCAGCGATAACCTGTGGTTTGATCTGCGCGCCTTTGCCGAAGCGATCTTCGCAGAGGCGGGAGTGTCGCCGGCGAGCGTTGAATGGCTGGGGAGTTGCACCTACTGCACCCCGCAGTCGCTGGGCTCCTACCGGCGCCGGACCCATTTTCCGGCGCCGAAGAGCTTTCAGTATTCGTGGATCCTGCGCGAGGCCTGAGGCGCGCTCGCGCTAGAGCACCCGAAAACCGTGGGTGCCGTCGCGGGCCAGCTGATCCACCAGGCCATACTCCCACTCCAGATAGGCCTGCATGGCCTCGGCGGAATTATCGGTTCCTTCGTACGGACGACGATAGCGGTCACGGCGCTCGACGGCGAGGCCACTGTCGCCATGCGCCAGCGGCAGACCGGCGGCGATCCACGCCAGCGTCCCGCCGGTGAGCAACTGCACCGGTTTACCGGTCAAGGCCGCCACCTCCGGCACCGCGTAGCGGGCCAGCAGACTGCTGCCGCAGGTCACCACGTAACGTTGGGCGGGAGGGATCACGTCCAGGGCCTGGCGCAGCTGCGAGCGCGTTAGCCACCACGCGCCGGGGATATGGCGAGCGACAAAGTTGGCGCTGGTGGTGAAATCGAGCACCACCGTACCGGGTTCGTCCAGCTGTTGCGCCAGCTGCGCCGGGCTTATCTCCTCCGCCTGCGGGCCGGGCGGCACCTCGGCGGCCGGCACCCCGCGTTCGCTCAGCTGGCTGGCCGACAGCGCGCTCAGCCGCGCCGTCTCCCAGCCCATCTGCGCCAGCCACGAGCCGGTTATCGCCGCCCGGATGCCATCGTCATCCAGCAGCACAATTCGCGCCCCTCGTACGCTGGCGAAGTGATCGGTCTCCTGCACCAGCTGGCCGCCTGGCGCGCTCAGGCTGCCGGGATAGTGACCCGCCGCGTACTCCTCGGGGCTGCGGACATCAAACAGGAAGGTAGTGCGGTCGTTCTGCTGCAGCCAGCGTTGCAGCGTGGCCTCATCGATGACTGCCACCCCGGCCCGTTCGGCAAGATGCGCCACCTCAGCGGCCCGGGCGCCGGAGGCGCGGGCGGAGGGATCGTATTGCCGCTGTTGCTGGTGCGCCAGCGTCTGGCCGGCCAGCGTCCAGCCGATAGTGCCATTGCGCAGGGCATGGACCGGGTTTGGCACGCCGGCGTTGATCAGCGACTGGGTGCCGATGATGCTGCGGGTGCGTCCGGCACAGTTGACGATAACCGGCGTCTGCGGGGAGGGCGTCAGGCTCTCTACCCGCAGGGCCAGCTCGCCGCCGGGCACGCTGATGCTGCCGGGGATGCTCATGGTCTGGTACTCATCGAAGCGCCGGGCGTCGACGATCACCACCTCCTGCTGGCTGTCGATGAGCGCCTGAACCTCCTGGGCGCTGAGCGACGGCGTGTGACGCACGCTTTCCACCAGTTCACCAAAGGCTTTACTGGCGGAGTTGACGTCCTGAAACAGCTCGCCGCCGCTGCGGCGCCAGCCGGCGAGCCCCTCTGTCAGCAGGGCCACATCCTGATAGCCCCAGGCCCGCAGCCGTTCGACGGCGATCTCCGCCAGACCTTCGCCGTTGTCGTAGATGGTGAGCGGGGTGGTGAAGCGCGGTATCCGCCGGCGGACCTCCAGCTCCAGTTTGCTGAGCGGCAGATTGACGGCAAACAGCGGATGATCGGTGGCGAAATCGGCCTCTTCCCGGACGTCGATCAGCGCCAGTTCACGACGATCGAGCAGTGCCTGGCGGATCTCGGCGGCCTGGCGATAAGCGTAGGTGGACATAGTGGTTATCCTTGATGTTCGCGGGAGGAATCCCAGATATTGGGTAAATGGCGGTTGGAGTAGCCGGAGATAAACGGTTTCTGCTGTCCTTCCGGGGTATACACGGCGCGCTTCACCGCGCCGATATTGCCGCCGTAGATGTGAATGCTGATGGAGACGCGATCCGCCAGCGCATTGCTGACGCGATGAATATCGCCATCGTCAGCGGAGACTTTCTCCACCTGGCCTGCTTCCAGAAGCGTGGCGGCGCCCAGCGCGCGCGGTATACCATCGGCATCCAGTTGGTAGCGTTGATTCTCTTCCGCGCCGCGCAGCATACCAATGGCCCCCCACACCCGGTGGTCATGGATCGGCGTCGCTTGCCCCGGTCCCCAGACGAAGCTGACAATCGAGAAGCGCTCCCCGGAGTCGGCATGCAGCAGATACTGCTGGTAATGGTGCGGATGCGGCAGGGTGTACTCTTCCGGCAGCCAGTCGTCGTAACGCACCAGCGCCGCCAGTCGCTGCGCCACGGCGTCAAGCAGCGGGGCGGTCTGGTGGTGTTCACGGTGCAGGCGGTCTACCTCATGAATGAAATGGCGTAATTTTTCCAGTCGTGGTGCAGTCATGTGCGGTTCCTGTCAGAGGGACTGGTCAAAACGCTAACAGAGGCGTTAATATTATTAAAATGCAATTTATGCATATATTAATATGCAAATTTCACATAAGGATCCTATGCGCATTGACGATATTGACGCTTTGCTGGCCACGGTGCAGTTTTCGTCCCTCAATCAGGCCGCGGAATATCTGGGGATCACCCAGTCGGCCATCACCCGGCGCCTGCAGCGCCTGGAGCAGGAGCTGAACGTGACACTGTTGGAGCGCCAGACCCGCCCGCTGACCCTGACTGCCGCCGGACACCGGGTGTACGAGCAGTGTCTGAGCATTAAGCGTGAGACGAAAAAACTCTACAGCCTGTTGGATCCGGAAGGCGAGCCGCGCGGCGCGCTGCGTCTCGGCGTGCCGCAGAGTCTCAGCGAGATTGCCCTGCCGGCGGCGCTGTCAGCGCTGAGCCAGCAGTTTCCCGGACTGTCGCCGCAGATCACCTGCGGCTGGAGCGGACAGCTGCAGCGTCGGCTGGAAAACGGCGAGCTGGACGGCATGCTGGCGATGGGGCCGGCCCAGCAAAGCTTCGCCGAGGGCTACAGCGGACGGCTGCTGTGTCCCCTGGAGGTGGTGCCGATCGTCGGCCGGCGTTTGAATTTGCGCGCGTCATCCCTGCGGGAGTGCGCCGAACAGGGCTGGATCCTTAACCCCGACGGCTGTGGTCTGCGCGCCGGGCTCATTCGCGAGCTGCAGAGTCAGGGATTGAGGTTGAAGCTTAATGTCGAGAGCGCGGGCGCGCAGCTGCAGATAGCGCTGGTGGCGCAGGGACAGGGGCTGGGTCTGGTGCCGCGGGCGGCGCTGGCCAGCAGCCCGTGGCGGGACGAGATCGCGGTCCTCAACCTCAGCGATTTTCAGCCTGCGGTCTCACTGTGGCTGATCCACGCCCAGTATCTGGCAAACCTGCAGCCGCCGCTGACCTTTTTCGCCAGCAAAGTGGTACAGCAGCTGACAGTATCCGACTGAAAGCACTATGCATTTTTGTTTAATGCTAATTCAGCATATTAAGATATGATAAAAATGCATTTTGCTCATTAACACACTCTGTATAGGGTAATGACCAGCGCCGCTGTCGCGGCCACTCCATTACCCTGACGCAAGGAGTTGTTCATGAGCATTCAGTTTCTCGGCATGATTGGCCACCGCCTCTCTTCCGAAACGATTGCCCCGGTGGGGCCGATCTTTGACCGCGACTATATCGTTCGCTTTGCGCAAACCCATGAAGCCGCTGGGTTTGATCGTCTGCTGGTCGGCCACTGGTCCGATCAACCCGACGGCTTTCTAGTGACGGCCCTGGCCGGGCTGTCGACGCAGAAAATCCATTACCTGCTGGCTCATCGCCCCGGTTTTGTTTCGCCAACCCTCGCCGCGCGCAAATTCGCCACCCTTGAGCACCTGTTGGGGGGCCGGCTGGCGGTGCATATCATCAGCGGCGGCAACGATGCCGAGCAGCGCCGGGATGGCGATTATCTCGACCACGACCAGCGCTACGCCCGCACCGACGCCTTCCTCGACACCGTGCGCCAGGTGTGGACCAGCGAGCAGCCGGTGGATATTCACAACGATTTTTATCAGGCCGAGCAGGCCTGGTCCGCCATTCGCCCGCTGCAAAAACCGCATCTTCCCATCTACTTCGGCGGCTCGTCGGAAGCGGCCATCGCCGTCGCCGGCAAACATGCCGACGTCTTCGCCCTGTGGGGCGAGTCGCTGGCACAAACCGGCGAGACCATCCAGCGCGTGCGCGCCGAAGCGGCGAAACACCAGCGTGATATCGGCTTCAGCGTCTCGTTCCGGCCGATTGTCGCCGACAGCGAAGCCGAAGCCTGGGAGAAAGCCGAGCATATCCTGCACGTCGCCACCGAGCAGGCGGCACAGCGCGGAGGGGGTTTCAAAGCCAAACCGGACAGCATCGGCGCCCAGCGGCTGCGGGCCACCGCGGCGCAGGGCAGGGTGGTGGACAAACGTCTGTGGACCGGCATCGCCCAACTGGTGGGCGGCGGACATAACTCCACCGCCCTGGTGGGCACCCCGGAGCAGGTGGCGGATGCGCTGCTCGATTACTACGACCTCGGCGTGCGTAACTTCCTGATCCGCGGATTCGATCCGCTGAACGACGCGGCCGACTATGGCCGGGCGCTGCTGCCGATCGCCGGGGAAAAAGCCGCGCGGCGTGCGGTGGCGGAGCGCGCATCGTGATCCATCCTGAGCGCGACGGCTGGGCCCGGCAGCTGACGGCACTCCGCCAGCAGATGGCGGAGCAGGCGGCCAGCCTTGATGCCAGCGGCGAGTTTCCCCAGCGTAATATCGACCTTCTGCGCGCGGGAGGCTGGTTAAGTCTCGCCGTGCCGCCATCCTGCGGCGGCGCGGGCGCCACTCTGGCCCAGCTTCAGCAGGCCATCGCTGCCATCGCCTGGGGAGAGCCGGCGACAGCGCTGATCGTCTGCATGCAGTATCTGCACCATTTGCGGCTGGCGGAAAACGACGCCTGGCACGCGCCGCTGCGCCAGCAGGTTTTTCACGATGCTGTCGAACACGGTGGCCTGATCAACAGCCTGCGCGTCGAGCCGGAGCTGGGCTCCCCGGCGCGGGGCGGCTTGCCGGACACCGTGGCGACCCGTCGCGCGGAGGGCTGGGACATCAGCGGCCATAAAATTTATACCACCGGCATTGAAGGGTTGCGCTGGCTGGCGGTGTGGGCCAGAAGCGATGATAACCCGCCGCTGGTGGGCACCTGGCTGGTGCCTGGCGACAGCCCGGGTATCAGCGTGGTGAAAAGCTGGGATCACGCCGGGATGCGGGCCACCGGCAGCCATGAAGTCATTTTTAACCACGTGCGGGTGGCGGCAGAGCACGCGGTGGATGTCTGGCCGGCCGATGCGCCACCCGCCGCGGAGGCCGAACCGTTTCGCCTGTTCGCCAACCGGCAGACGGCGCTACTGGCGGCGATCTATGACAGCATTGCCCACGCCGCTCACGACTGGCTGGTGAGGTGGCTGGCGGGGCGGGTACCCGCCGGTCTCGGGCATCCCCTCTCTCGTCTGCCACGGGTGCAGGAGAAAGTCGGGCAGATCGCCGGGCTGTTGCTGGTCAACCGCAGCCTGCTGGAGCAGGCCGCCGCGCTGCGCTTTTCCGCCATCGAGGCCAATCTGGCGAAAGTCACCATCACCGACAACGCCATTCAGGCGGTGAATATTGCGCTCGAGCTGACCGGCAATCATGGCCTGAGCCGACAGAACCCGCTGGAACGCCACTACCGCAATGTGCTCTGCGGACGGGTACATACCCCACAGAGCGACAGCGCCTGGCTGGCAGCCGGCAACTTCGTCTTTCAATCACAAGGATAATCACGATGCGTCTATCATTTTCAGGCCGGGTGGCGGCAGCGCTGATGCTGCTGGCGCTGGGCGGCTACGCGACAGCGCAGGAGCGGATCACCCTGCGTATCGCCGATCAAAAAGGCGGCATGCGTTCGCAGCTGGAGGCGGCCAACGCCCTGCAAAATCTCCCTTATGACATTAAGTGGGCCGAGTTCCCGGCCGCCGCGCCGCTGGCGGAAGCCCTCAATGCGGGCGCCGTGGACGCGGGGATCATCGGCGATGCGCCGTTGCTCTTTGCTCTGGCCAACGGTGCGCCGGTCAAGGCCATTGCCGTGGATAAAAGCAACCCGGCGGGGACCGCGGTGCTGGTTTCCCCCGGCAGCACGTTAAAAAGCGGCGCCGATTTAAAAGGCAAACGCATCGCCACCGGTAAAGGGTCGATTGGTCATTTCGTGGCGCTGAAAGCGCTGGAGCAGGCGGGGATTTCACCGAAGGAGGTGCAGTGGGTGTTCCTCGGCCCGGTGGACGCCAAAGTGGCGCTGCTTAACGGTTCGGTGGACGCCTGGGCGACCTGGGAGCCCTACACCACCCAAATGGTGAAGACCAATGAGGGGCAGATTCTGGTGAGCGGCAAAGGGCTGCTGCCGGGGAATACCTTCCTCGCGGCAACGGATTCCGCGCTGAACGATCCGCAAAAACGCGCCGCGCTGCAGGATTATCTCCAGCGCCTGGCCGGCGCCGAGCGCTGGGCCTACGCCAATCTCGACAGCTACGGCAAAACGCTGGGGGAGATCATCCGCTTCCCGGCGGAGATCGCCCGCGCGCAGTTTGCCAACCGCCAGTCGCAGTGGCAGCCGCTGGCAGAGGAAACGGTGACCCAGCAGCAGGCAACGGCGGACTTTTATCTCGCCAACGGACTGATCCGCACCCGGCTGGACGTGAAGCCGACCTTTGACCGCCGTTTTAGCGTGCCCGCCGCCGAGGTGACACCATGACCAGAAACACTTTTTCCCGCCGCCGTTTTTTACAGCTCAGCGGCGGCCTGGCGCTGGCCGGGGTCGCTCTGCCGCTGTGGGCTCACGATATGGCGGACATGGCCAGCGGCGATGCCCATCCGGCGCTGCGCCTGCCACAGCCCTACAAGATCAAGCTGGCGATCAATAAAAGCGCGGTATGCCTCGCGCCGGTCGCCGTCGCCGAGCAGCAGAAGATTTTCAGTAAATATAACCTCGACGTTGAGTTTGTTAACTTCGGCAACTCCACCGATGTGCTGCTGGAGGCGATCGCCACCGGTAAGGCCGACGCCGGGGTGGGGATGGCGCTGCGCTGGCTGAAGGCGCTGGAGCAGGGCTTTGACGTCAAGCTCACCGCCGGGACCCACGGCGGCTGTCTGAACCTGCTGACGGCCAAAGACTCGCCGTTCGGCGGCCTCGAGAGCCTGAAGGGACAAACCATCGGCGTCACCGACATGGCCGGGCCGGATAAAAACTTCTTCGCCATTCTGCTTAAGCGCCACGGTATCGACCCGATCAGCGACGTGCAGTGGAAAGTCTACCCGGCGGATCTGCTCAGCGTGGCGCTGGACAAGCGCGAAATCGCCGCCATCAGCGGCAGCGAGCCGTTCAGCTATCGTCTGCTGGAGACCGGCAAGTATCAGCTGATCGCCAGCAATATGACCGGGGATTATGCCAACCTCAGCTGCTGCGTGCTGGGGGTGAGCGGGAGCCTGGCGCGGGACCATAAACCGGCGGCCGCCGCGCTCACCCAGGCGATCCTTGAGGCGCACAGCTATGCCGCAGCGCATCCGGAAAGCGTGGCGCAATCCTTCCTCGCCCATGCTCTGAACACCAGTGAAGCTGAGGTGAGCGGCATCCTGCACGGGCAGGGCCACGGCCATCACGCGGTGGGCGAAGCATTCGTGAAAGAGCTGACGCAGTACGCGGTTGACCTGCAGCGAGTGCAGGTGATCAAACCGGGTACCGATCCCCATCAGTTCGCGGAGAGTATCTATGCCAACGTATTCGCCTGAGCAGGCTCTGGCGCGCCCCACCGGCCGCGCGCCGCTGTGGGGAGAAGGGCTGCTGGCCGCCGCGCTGTGGCTGCTGGGCGGTCTGTTTACCCTGGCCTGGCCCGATGTCGGGCGGCGCTGGCCGTTTAGCGAAGGGTGGGCGCTGGCGCAATTCACCCTCGGCGGCGGATTACTGCTGCTGGCGCTGAGCTATCGCTACTGGCGAGCGCGCGGCGCGCGTGTGCTGCATGCCGGCAAGTGGCTGGCGCTGTTGCCGGTGCTGTTTGCTGTCTGGGAAGGGCTGACCGCCAAGAGTGCCGTGCTGCCGGTGCCGTTTTTCGCGCCGCCGCAGGCGCTGATCGAAGTGCTGCACGATGACTGGCCGCGCCTGCTCGACAGCCTGCTGCACTCGCTGGGGCTGCTGGGGCTCGGCGTGCTGCTGGGCACCAGCAGCGGGTTCATCACCGGTCTGGCCATTGGCTGGTCGCAACGGATTGGCTACTGGGTTCATCCGGTGTTACGTCTGCTGGGGCCGGTGCCGTCCACCGCGCTGCTGCCGCTGTGCCTGTTTATTTTTCCCTCGAGCTTCGGCGCCAGCGTGTTTTTGATCGCGCTGAGCACCTGGTTCCCGGTCACGGTGCTGACCTGGTCCGGAGTGATGGGCATTGATAAGGCGTGGTACGACGTGGCGCGGACCCTCGGCGCCAGCCAGCGTTTCCTGATCCTGCGGGTGGCGATCCCCGCCGCGCTGCCGAACGTCTTTGTCGGCCTGTTTATGGGGCTCGGCGCGTCGTTTTCGGTGCTGATTGTCGCCGAAATGGTCGGGGTGAAGTCAGGGATCGGCTTTTACCTCCAGTGGGCCCAGGGCTGGGCGGCCTATCCGAATATGTACGCCGCGCTGCTGGTGATGGCGTTGTTATGCTCCGGCCTGATAAGCGGATTATTTATGCTGCGTGACCGGCTGCTGAGCTGGCAGCGAGGAGGAATGCAATGGTAACAGCGACGCCAGAATCGCCGGCGATAGCGCGCGGCGCGGCGGTATCCATCAGCCATCTTCATCATGCGTTTACGCTTGGCAAACAGACGGTACCGGTGCTGGAGAATATCAGTCTGCAGCTGCGGCCGGGGGAAAGCGTGGCGCTGCTGGGCCCTTCTGGCTGCGGCAAATCAACCCTGCTGCGGCTGCTGGCGGGGCTGGAAGCGCCGCAGAGCGGACAGATGCAGATCGACGGCGCAGCGCTCGGCGCCCCGGGGCCGGAGCGGATCCTTGTGTTTCAGGATCCGACGCTCTACCCATGGCTGACGGTACGGCAGAACGTGCTGCTGGGCCCGCAGGCGCAGGGCAAAAAGGGGCAGGAGGCGAAGGCCGATGCGCTGATTGACCGCATCGGGCTGCAGGCCTTCAGCGAGGCGTGGCCGCGGCAGCTGTCCGGGGGGATGGCGCAGCGTGCGGCGCTGGCGCGCGCCTTGTTGAACGAACCGCGTCTGCTGCTACTCGACGAGCCGTTGGGCAAACTCGATTCACTGACCCGCATTAGCATGCAGCGGGAGCTGATCGCCCTCTGGCAGCAGCAGGGGTATACCAGCCTGCTGGTGACCCACGATATCGAAGAGGCGCTGCTGCTGTGCGAGCGGGTGCTGGTGATGTCGCCGCGTCCAGGGCGGATTATCGCCGAGTTCGCGCTGCCGCTGGATTTTCCCCGTCATCGCGATAACCCGCAGCTGCTGCAGCATCGTCAGGATATATTGCGCATCCTCGGCCAGGAGGAGGACTGGTAAGCTGAACGCATTGCCCGGTGGCGGCTGCGACAAATGTCACGGAAACGTAGGCCGGTGCAAGCGCAGCGCCGCCCGGCAATGAACATCCGGCGCCAGGCGCCACGTTTTTGCCCGGTGGCGGCTGCGCCTTACCGGGCCTACGAACTCGACAGGAAGGGGAAGGACCGCAGGTCATGCAGTTGCAGGACGGTGCAAGCGCAGCGCCGCCCGGCAATGGGCATCCGGCGCGAGACGCCTGTTTTGCCCGGTGGCGGCTGCGCCTTACCGGGCCTACGAACTCGACAGGAAGGAGAAGGACTGCAGGCCATGCAGTTGTAGGCCGGTGCAAGCGCAGCGCCGCCCGGCAATGAATATCCGGCGCGACGCCATGGTCCGGCTTAAAAATCCATCTTCACCGTGAACTGCACTTCGCGCGGGTCGCCAATCTGGTTGCCGAGGTTATTGGTGCCGATCGAGGAAGTGTAATAGGTCTTATCAAACAGGTTCTTCACATTCACCTGCAGCGTCACCGGATACTGCAGCTTCATCTTATAGGCGGCGAACACATCCGCCACCGCATAGCCCTGCAGATAATAATCCGCGCCGTTGGTGCCGGAGCGCTTGCTGACCGCATGGCCGCCGCCGCCGACGGTCAGGGTGTTGCTGTTATAGACGTTATGAATGTCATAGGTCAGGAATAGCGAGCCGGTATGTTTCGGCACGTTTGGCAGCGGTTTCCCCGCGTAATCTGGATCTTCCAGCACTTTGGCGTCGGTGTAGCCGTAGCTGGCGATCACGCTGAGGTTATCGGTGATGGAACCCGCCAGATCCACTTCCACGCCCTGGGAACGCACTTTGCCCGCCGTTTTGGCCACCGTCTCATCGCCAATGCTCTCGGTGTACAGCACGTTACGCTTATGAATATCAAACAGCGCGATATTGGCGGTAATGCCGTTTAACAGGTCGAATTTGGCGCCGACTTCGTAGGAGGTGGACTCTTCCGGCGGCAGCTCGCCGATATAGCTGGCGATTGACGACTGCGGCATAAACGACTGGGCGACGTTGGCGAACAGGGAGACGTTCGGCGTCACTTTGTAGACCAGGCCGGCTTTCGGCGTCCATTTCTCATCGCGGCTGTCGGTATTGACGTTAAACGGTCGGCCTTTACCGGCGTACTGGGTGTAGTACTGGTAGCGCACGCCGGCGACGGCGATCCAGTTGTCAGTCAGGTACAGCGCGTCCTGCACGTAAGCGGCATAGCTCTCCTGCTGGATACGCTGATCGCTGTCGGATGCGGAGACGGTATTACAGGTGTCGAGGGTGCCGTAGACCGGATGATAGATGTTAAAGCCTTTAACGTTCTTGCAGCGCAGCATATCGGTGCGCAGCAGATCGTAATTCTCATAGGCGACGCCGGTCAGCAGTTCGTTATAAAAGCCGCCTACCACCACGTTGCCCTGCAGGTCAGCGCGGGTGGAGTGCATCTTCTGCGTTGAACCGTGGGTACCGTCAACCCGGCGGGTGAGATTGCCGGTCGCCGAATCATAGGCCATCACCCGCGCCTGGTTGTCGTTGTAATTGTCCTGGCTGTAGCTGTAGTCGAAGCGCGCGGTCCAGGCGTCGTTAAGGCGATACTCGGCGTTGAGCTGAGCGAGATCGGAATAGCCATCGGTAATATTAAACGCTTCATCGAAGCGGGTTTTGCGATCGACGTTCACCGCATGGCCGGTATTCAGATCGAAAATAGTGCCGCGGTCAAAGGGCGCGCTGTAGTCGCGGTGCGAATAGGACGCGGTCACTGTCGCTCGTTCACCAAACCAGGTCAGGGAAGGGGCGATAAAGCTGCTTTTGTTTTTACCAAAATTGCGCCAGTAATCCTCATTCTGGTATTCCCCAATCAGCCGGTACGCCAGATTTGTGCCTTCGATGGGGCCGGTGACGTCGAAGCTGCCGGTACCGCCGCCAAAGCTGGTGGACGTCGCGGAAACCGAACCAGAGAACTGCCGCTCCGGCCGTTTGGTGATGACGTTGATCAGCCCGCCGGGGTCGAGGATACCGTACAGCGTCGAGGCTGGCCCCTTCAGGACTTCCACCCGTTCGGTGGCGGCGTTAAAACTGCGTGGCAGCACGGTGCGCAGGCCGTTGGTCATGATCGAGCCGTCGCGGTTGGCGCCGAAGCCGCGGCGGGTAAAGGCGTCCTGGGTACCGCCGAGGGTGTTGGTCTGCACCACGTTAGCGACGTTATACAGCGCCTCGTCGAGTGAGGTGGCGTGCTGATCTTCGAGAACCCGATCGCTGACGGTATTAACCACCTGCGGAATATCCAGCAGCGGCATCGAGGTCAGCGTCGCGGTGGCGGAACTGAGAGGCTGATAGCCGCTGGTGGCGCTCTGCTGCGCGCTGTCGGCCACCACGGTGATGGTCTCTTCCGCGTCGTTATTACTTTTCGCCGCGCTATTGTCGGCGGCCATTAATCCCGGTGAGGCTAAAAAAAGAAGCGAAAAAAGCGCGCGCCCTTGCAACGCTCTGCAGGCGACATGGGGTTGAGTCATTATCTGTTTCTCGTGAACGAATCTGCCTTTGCGGTCAGATTAAGCCAATAAAATCATTGCCCTGAATAATAAAAGCACTCTGTTTAGCGTCTGAATGCGCCTTCAGATGTGTAATTGAGAATCATTCAATCATGAAGAGATGTAGTAGTAAACGTTATGTAAGATAAAAAATTGGCGATGGTCAATGGCGGGGTTATCACGTTTTCTTGATATGGGGTTTTGTTGTTATTTTATTGATATTAGATGATTTTATTGGTTTTTATTTAGCGCGGCCTCGCTGTAGTTATCGTGACAAACTGAAGACAGTGGCGAGTATTGACTACTACATCTATCCCCGTCATGATCAAAAGAGAATGAGATTTATTTTTGTTTGACTGCAGAATGTCCAGCGATGACCTGGAACGCTGCGGCGCAGGAGCGAGTTATGCCACAGCGGGTGAAACCTGCAGAGCAGGGGATCGTACTGGATGCCCTGTCGGCCGGATACGGCCAGACCCTGATCGTTAACGACATCAACCTGACCATCCCTACCGGCAAAATGACGGTGCTGGCCGGGGCGAACGGCTCCGGCAAATCCACGCTGCTCTCGACCATCGCCAGAATGCTGAAACCGCTCGGCGGTTGCGTGCGTCTGGACGGGCAAGCCATTCACCAGATGCCGACGAAGGCCGTCTCGCGCCAGCTGGGCATTCTCCCGCAATCGCCGCTGACCCCGGAAGGGTTAACGGTTTTCGAGCTGGTCTCGCGCGGGCGCTACCCGTGGCAGGGGCTGATGCGCCAGTGGTCTGAGGCCGATGAGCTGGCGGTGGAAGAGGCGCTGCGCTTAACCGGTACTGCCGAATTCGCCCATCTGCCGGTGGACAGCCTCTCCGGCGGCCAGCGTCAGCGCTGCTGGATCGCCATGGCGCTGGCCCAGCAAACGGCCACCATTCTGCTCGATGAGCCGACCACCTGGCTCGATCTGCGCTATCAGGTCGATATCCTCGAGCTGCTCCAGACCCTCACCCGCGAACATGGCCGCACGGTGGTGACGGTGCTCCATGACCTCAACTTTGCCGTGAACTACGCCGATCTGCTGGTGTTCCTCAAACAGGGGCGCATCGCCGGCACGATTAGCGACAACGACGTCTGTAGCCCCGAGCTGATTAAACGCGTGTTTGACGTTGACGTGCAGATGTCGATTAACCCGCAAACCGGCAAACCGTTCTTTATGCCGTTTCGCGCCCGCCAGGCCGTTGACGCATGAGCGCCGCCGTTCTGTACGCCGCGCGGCGTCATGCCCGCCCCCGACTGGCGCTCTTGCTGCTAACGCTGCTGCTTATCGCCGCCTCGCTGGTGCATCTTGGCTTAGGCGCCCGCTGGATAGCCCCACAGACGGTGCTGCAGGCGCTGCTGGAGTACAATCCGCGCAACTTCGACCAGCGGATTATCGTCGATCTGCGCCTGGTGCGGCTGGCGGCAGCGCTGCTGACCGGCGCGGCGCTCGGCGTCGCCGGGCTGCTGCTGCAGACGGTGATCCGCAACCCGCTTGGCGAGCCGCATATTCTCGGCCTTAACGCCGGCGCTTCGCTGGCGGTGGTGGCGACCTCTGCGCTGGGCCTGTCTTTCAGCGCTTTCCCCGCCGCGCGTCCGCTGACCGCCGCCTGCGGCGCAGCGCTGCTGTTCGGCGGCGTGATGGCGCTGGCCTCTGCCGGGCGCGGCGGGGCGACACCGCTGCGCATCACGTTGTGCGGGGTAGCGCTGTCAGCGTTTGCGTCGGCGGTGACGTCGGCGATATTGATTCTCGATGAACAGACGCTGCTGGCGATGCGCACCTGGCTGGCCGGCGACCTGGCCGGACTGAACTGGAGCACGCTGCAGACGGCGCTGGTCCCGGCGCTGTGCGGCCTTGGCGTCGCGCTGCTTATTGCCTCACGGCTCAATGTGCTGGCGCTGGGAGATAAGGTGGCGCTGGGCCTTGGCGTTAATCTCGTCCAGACGCGGCTGCTGGGCCTGCTGGCGATTGCGCTGCTGTGCGGCGCGGCGGTGGCGGTGGCCGGGCCGATCGGCTTTGTCGGGCTGGTGGTGCCGCACGTGGTACGCCGTCTGGTGACGGAAGATATCCGTCTGGCGCTGCCCCTGGCGGCGCCGGTGGGGGCGCTGGTGCTGGTGCTGGCTGACATCGCCGCCCGGACGCTGGTCGCGCCGCAGGAGCTGGCGACCGGAGCGATGACCGCCCTGGTGGGTGCGCCGCTGTTTATCTTTATCGCCGCGAGGTTTTTTAAATGAAGCGCGCCGTTCACCGGGCCGGTTTTCGGCCGCTGGTTATCGCCTCCCGCCAGCTGCTGCTGCGCCCGGCGGCGCTAAAAGTTGCCGCCATCATGATGCTGATGCTGCTGGCGCTCGGGCTGTACAGCCTCAGCCGCGGCAGCTATCCGTTGCCCGCGTCGACGCTGCTGACGCCGCAGCGGTTGGGCGAGCAGCCGCGCTTTATTCTGTTTGATATCCGCCTGCCGCGGATCCTGATGGCGCTGCTGTGCGGGGCCATGCTGGGGCTGGCCGGCGCGGCGATGCAGAGCATCACCCGTAACGGGCTGGCCGACCCGGGGCTGATTGGCGTCAAAGAGGGGGCCAGCATCGTGGTGCTGGCGCTGGTGCTGTTTTTCCCGGCGGTAGGCCTGGTCTGGCGGCCGCTGGCGGGGATGGTCGGCGGCGTGGCGGTGGCCCTGTTGGTCCTGACGCTGGCGCGCGACTGCTCGCGGCCGCGCTTTATTTTAATTGGTATCGGCGTCTCCTGGACCCTGGCGGCAGCGGTCGGCATCTTTATGACCACCGCCGACGTTCGCGACGTGCAGACGGCGATGATCTGGCTGGCGGGCAGCCTGCAGGCCGCCACCTGGCCGCTGCTGGCGGTGGCCTTTTGCTGGGCGCTGCCCGGGGCCATTATCCTGTTCTGTACCGCCCGGGCGGCGGACGTGGCGCTGCTGGGCGACCGGACCGCCATCGGCCTCGGCGTACGTCTGCAGCAGCTGACGGTGCTGCGCTTTTTCGCGCCGGTACTGCTGACCTCGGCCAGCGTCTCCTGCGTCGGCAGCCTTGGATTTGTGGGCCTGATGGCGCCGCATATGGCGCGTTTCGTGCTGCGCGGCGGCCAGGTCTCGCTGCTGTGCGGCAGCGCGCTGATTGGCGCCTTGCTGGTGCTGGTGACCGACACCTTTGGCCGGCTGGCGTTTGCGCCGCTGCAGATCCCGGCGGGGATTGTTATTGCCCTGGTGGGCTGCCCGTTCTTTGTTGTCTTGCTCTGGCGTCGCCGTGATGCCCTTTAACCAGGAAGGTAGTATGCGTTGGTTCGTCTCATTGCTGCTGTTGCTGACGGGGGCCGTCAGCGCCGCCGCCCCACAAACTCAAACTTTCACCGATGATTTAGGCCGCGCGGTCACCGTGCCGCTGCATCCGCAACGCATTGTTTCGATGCACGATCTCGATATTACCATTCCGCTGATTGAGCTCGGGGTGCCGCCGATCGCCAGCCACGGCCGGACGCGCCCGGACGGCAGCCACTATCTGCGCGCCAGCGCCCAGCTTACCGGTGTCGATTTCGACAACAGCGATATCCGCTTTATTGGCACCGCCGATATCGATCTGGAAGCGGTAGCCGCCGCAAAGCCGGATCTGATTATCACCGAGCCCAGCCGCCACGTGTCGGTAGAGCAGCTGGAGAAGATTGCCCCGACGGTGAGCATCGACCATCTGCAGGGTAGTGCCCCAGAGATTTACCGCAAGCTGGCGCAGCTGACCGGCACCCAGCCGCGGCTGGCGATCCTTGAGCGCCGCTATCAGGAACAAATCAAACAGCTGAAAGCGATGGTCAACCCACCCCAGTACAGCGTCTCCGTGATCCAGGCGAACAACGGCAAGGTCACCGTGCATCATTCGTATCATGCGCTGGGCCGGGTGCTGCGCGATGCCGGGTTCCGCTTTCCGCCGCTGATTGAGCGGATCCCCGATGGCCAGCGAATTGATGTCAGCGCTGAACAGTTGCCGGAGCTGGATGCCGATTTTGTCTTCGCCACCTGGCGGTCGGATACCGGCGGTAAGCCGCAGGATGAGCTGCAGGCGATGGAAGGCGTGATGCCCGGCTGGTGCGACTTTTTGCGTGCCTGCCGCACCGGGCATTACATTTTGCTGCCGCGGGAAGAGGTGATCTCTAACTCCTACGCCGCGCTGTCTCTGATGGTGGCCCAGGTGCAGTCGCATATTGCCGGCAGGCCGATCCCGGCGGAGGCCAAATGAAAAGCGCGGTAAAAAAAGAGAAGGGCAAAGTCGACTTGTTCGGCGAACGCTATCGCGCCCGGGCGCACCAGCTTTCCCCCCGGCTGCGGGCCGTGGTCAGCTATATCAACGACAACCGCGAGGTGGTGCTGGAGCATACGGCGATGGAGATCGCCACGGCGACCCAGACCTCCGACGCCACGGTGGTGCGCGCCATCCAGGCGTTGGGCTTCGCCGGGCTGCGCGAGCTTAAGCAGACCATGGAGCGCTGGTTCGGCACCTCGGTCACCTCGGCGGAAAAGATGCGGTCGACGGTCACGGCGCTCTCCAGCGACGTCAACTCCAGTATTGATTTTGTGCTTGAAGGCCATCAGCGGGTCTGCGAGGTCCTGTCGCGCGCCGACAACCGCGCGGCGGTGGCCCAGGCGGTGGCATTGCTCAGCGACGCGCGACAGGTAGGGATCTTCGGCATCGGCGCCTCGGGGATCCTTGCCGAGTACACCGCCCGGCTGTTCAGCCGCATTGGCCTGCCGGCGTACGTGATGAACCGCACGGGCTTTAGCCTCGCCGAGCAGCTTATCGGCCTGCAGCGCGGCGATGTGCTGATCATGATGGGGCAAAAATCCCCCCATCGCGAAGGGATGACCACCCTGCGCGAGGCGAAGCGGCTGGGTATCCCGACGATCCTGCTGACCCAGGCGGTGGACTCGCGCTTCAGCCAGGAGGCGCAGGTGGTGATCGACGTCCCACGCGGCGGGGACAGCACCAGAATGCCGCTGCACGGCACGGTGCTGGTCTGTCTGGAGATGATTGTCCTGTCGGTGGCCTCCACCACGCCACAAAAAACGGTGAAATCCCTGAAACGAATCAACGACCTGCACCGGGCCATCGGTAAATCCGGCGGTAAACGGGGCAGTTGAAGAGATAATTCACCAGCGGGAAGGTTTCCGGTTGCATATAAAAGTCAGTGTGTGTATTTTTATGCAAAATAAATGCATAAAAAGGAAATCTCATGATCAAGAACTTGCTCAAAGCGTGTTTCATGATGGCCGCGCTGACGGCAGCCGGACAGGCGGCTGCGGAAACCTATACCGTCGGTTCCGGCGGCACCTACCGGCCGTTTGAATTTGAAAACAGCCAGAAACAGCTGGAAGGTTTCGACATCGACATCATCAAGGCCATCGCCAAAGCCGAAGGCTTTGACGTCAAGCTGGTCAATACCCCCTGGGAAGGCATCTTCGCCACGCTGAACACCGGCGACCGCGACATCATCATCTCCGGGATCACCATCACCGATAAACGCAAACAGATGGTCGATTTCTCCGCGCCGTACTTCCCGGCCGAGCAGTCTATCGTCGTCGCCCAGGACTCGAAGGTGGATTCGCTGGCGGCCCTGAAAAACGAGAAGGTCGGGGTGGTGAACTCCAGCACCGGCGATATCGTGGTTTCTGAGGTGCTGGGCAAAAACAGCACCGCGATCAAGCGTTTCGACAATACCCCGCTGATGCTCCAGGAGCTGTTTGAGGACGGCGTCAGCGCCGCGGTGGGCGACGTCGGGGTGGTGAAGTACTACATCAAACAGCACCCGGAGAAGCAGTTCAAGCTGGTGCCGGATGCCAAATTTGAGCGTCAGTATTTCGGTATTGCGGTAGCGAAAGGCAACAGCGAACTGCTGGGCAAAATCAACGCCGGGCTGCAAAAGATCGTTGCTGACGGGACTTACGCCAAAATCTATAAAACCTGGTTCGACGACAACGTGCCGACGCTGCCAGCGCAATAATCCACCATTTTCAGTGACCACGGCTATCGCCCAGGCGATAGCCGTATTTTTTAGGGAAGGACTATGACGGGATTCCGTTGGGAGATCATCGAGGAGTACGGCCCGCTGTTTGTGGACGGCGCCCTGATGACGATTAAATGTACCATTATCTGCGTGATCCTCGGGACGCTGTGGGGGTTAACTCTCGGTCTCGGGCGGATGGCGAAGGCCGAGCACGGGCCGTGGAAATATATTCTCCGCTACCTGGTGCAGTTTCCGGTGCGTTTTTACGTTAGCGCCTTCCGCGGTACGCCGCTGTTCGTGCAGATTATGGTGGTGCACTTTGCGCTGGTGCCGCTGTTTATCAACCCGCGCGACGGCCTGCTGGTGACCAGCGGCCTGATGAGCGCTGACTTTGCCCGCGAGCTGCGCGCCAGCTACGGGGCGTTCCTCTCCTGCATCGTGGCGATCACCCTTAACGCCGGAGCCTATGTGTCGGAGATTTTCCGCGCCGGCATCCAGTCGATCGACAAAGGGCAGATGGAGGCCTCCCGCGCGCTGGGCATGCCGTGGTGGAAAACCATGCGCAAGGTGATCCTGCCGCAGGCGTTTCGCCGCATTCTGCCGCCGCTGGGCAACAACGCCATCGCCATTGTCAAAGACTCGTCGCTGGCCTCGGCGATTGGCCTGGCCGATCTGGCCTACGCCGCGCGCACCGTCTCCGGCGCCTACGCCACCTACTGGGAACCCTACCTGACCATCTCTCTGGTCTACTGGGTGATCACCTTCCTGCTGGCGCAGCTGGTTAACCGTCTGGAAAAGAGGTTTGGCAAAAGTGATTCACATTAATAACTTACATAAGCGCTTCGGCGACAGCCACGTGCTGCGCGGCATTAGCTGCGATATTAAACCGCAGGAAGTGGTGTGCATCATCGGCCCGTCCGGCTCGGGAAAAAGTACCTTCCTGCGCTGCATGAATGCCCTGGAAACGGTCAGCGAAGGCGAGGTGGTGGTTAACGGCTTTGCCGCCCACGACCGGACCACCGACCTCAACAAGATGCGCGAAAGCGTCGGCATGGTGTTCCAGCGCTTTAACCTGTTCCCGCATATGACGGTGCTGGAAAACCTGATTATGGCGCCGATGAATCTGCGCAATATGCCGCGCCAGCAGGCGGTCGACCTGGCGGACGCCTTGCTGGCGAAGGTGGGCTTAAGCGATAAGCGCGACGCCTGGCCCTCGAGCCTGTCCGGCGGCCAGCAGCAGCGGGTAGCCATCGCCCGCGCGCTGGCGATGAAGCCGTCGATTATGCTGTTCGATGAGCCCACTTCGGCGCTGGATCCGGAGCTGGTGGGCGACGTGCTGGAGGTGATGAAAAACCTCGCCAGCGAGGGGATGACCATGGTGATCGTGACCCACGAAATGGGCTTTGCCCGCGAAGTGGCCGACCGGGTGATCTTCATCGACCAGGGCGTGATTCAGGAAGAGGGCAAGCCGGGGCAGATCTTTAGCGCGCCGACCAACCCACGCACCGCCGCGTTCCTCAGCAAGGTGCTGTAAACCGAGCGGGCTGGCGCCAGGCCAGCCCGCTGAGATCTGATCAGAAATGCATCACCATTATCGGATTACACAACCTCCATTTTTGCCACAATCCGCATTTCCACAAGGGCATTTTCGGGAATGAACTCTGATACACCGATGGCGGTCCATGCCGGGTATGGAGCTTTTATATACCTATCTTTCACTTTAGAAAAAAGGTCTATATGTTTTTTTAGATCAATATGAAAAGTCGTCATTTCAAGTATGTTTTCATAAGTTAATCCGGCAGCTTCTAAATAAACCCCCAGCTTATAAAAAGCATCATGGAATTGTTCTTCAGGATGTTGACTAATCGGTTTGTCTTTACGCGCGGCGGTAACACCTGAAAGGTACACTGTGCCATCTGACTCGATGATGGGGGAGAAGTGCCAGTCATTAAAATAATGTTGAAACTCTTCAGGAACTATCGACTTTTTCATGATTTTTCTCAAATGGATGATTTAAAAATGACAGCGTGCTCGAAGCAGCGGTGATGTCCAAAAATACTGTTACACAAGCTTAAACTATCTCTGCGGTCAGGGGGCTGTTTGAGCATCGCGTATTCAATCAGCCACATGCCTGTTGCTTTTGCTGCCAGGAAGACGGGCCTCAGTTGAAAATAAACCAGTGGAGCGCCTGATAAGCCGGATACTTAGCCCGGCGCCCGTGGCGAGACATACCGCCATCGTTAGCAGGGCGACGATAAAGGCATGCGTGATGTGTGCGCCACTTCGCCCGTTTTCCAACATGCTGTAAAAAATGCCGCCGACGATGGCGACGCTTAGCGCCGTGCTGATCTGGAGCGTCGAACTGGTCACGCCGGCTATCATCCCTGAAAACTCTGGCGCAACGCGGCCTGTCACCATCCGCACCAGCGTAGGCATCGCCAGTCCCTGGCCAAGTCCGGTGACAAAGAGCAGTAGCGCGAGAGGCAGCATGGGCGGAGGCGTGCCCGTCATCGTGGTGGCAATCAACCCTGCAAGGCCTGCTAGCCCGGAAGTCTCGCATCCCATCCCTATTGTACTCAGATAATTTCCGGCAAAACGTCTCAGGAAAGGGGTCAGCAACGGACCGATAAGAAAGCCGACGCCAAAAGGCAGAAAAATCAGGCCCGCGTTCAGGGCGTTTAAATGTAGCGCGTCCTGGAGATAGACAGAAAACAACAGAAAAAAGGCGCCGATGGAATAAAACAGCAAAACGATCGCCAGTCCCTGGCCCAGGCCTGGGGCACGTAACACCGTCGGATCAAGCAGCGGAGAACCGCCATGCTGGCTAAGGCGACGTTCATAACGCCATAACAATGAGACCAGTAACGGGAAGGCCAAAAATGACAGCCATGTCCACCAGGGCCATCCCGCCTCACGGCCTTCAATCAGTGGCACAATCAGCGTGCTCAGCATGACGGTTGCCAGCAGCATACCGACAGGGTCGAGTTTCTGAGCAGATTGCGCCCGTGTCTCTTTTACCAGCGGCAGACCACAGAGAATGACCAGCAGCGCCACCGGCAGGTTAACGAGAAAAATAGCTCGCCATCCCAGGTGAAACAGGTTCACTGAAATGAGAATGCCGCCCAACACCTGCCCGATAACCGACGCCAGGCCAAATACTGCGCCATAGATGCTCAGTGCTAGCGGTTTTTCCGCCTCCGGGAAAATAGCCTGTACGGAAGCCAGCGCCTGGGGTGCCATAATCGCGGCCGTGGCTCCCTGTAACACCCGTCCGGTAATCAGTACCCATGGTGACCAGGCTAAACCGCACAGCAGCGATGCGGCAGCAAAACCGACCAGCCCAAGAAAGAACATCTTTCCACGACCATATATATCACCCAGGCGGCCGCCGGTAATTAATGTGACCGCGTACACGGCAGCATAGGATGAAATGACCAGTTGTTCAGCGGAGGATGAGGCACCCAGCTCACCCTGAATGGCAGGCAGCGCAACATTGACTATAAAAAAATCGAGCGGCGGCAAAAACGTGCCGACCAGCAGGATGACAAACATTGCCCAGCGACGCGGCTCGGCTTGCATGATGGTAGGTGTCGACATTGTACACTCCATAGTGAATGGCCGCCGTCCTCGGTAAGAAACGGCTGTCGTGAGGATGGGGTCAGCGCATGCCGCCAGAGGCCAGAATCACCTCGCCGGTGACCCACCCCGCGTCGTCTGATGCAAGAAATGAGACAATTGGAGCAACATCCTGCACCTGGCCGATGCGTCCAAGCGGCGTCTGCTTTTCATTCCATATCTGAAAATCCGAGTTCATCGCGCCCGAAATATGGCTACCTTCCGTTTCGATAAGTCCTGGGTTGACCGCATTGACGCGGATTCCGCGTGGGCCGAGTTCTCGTGAGAGTACGCTGGTGATGGCGTCAATTGCGCCTTTGGTGCCGCTGTAGATGGCGCTCTCGGGGATAGCGACGCGAGTGACGAACGAACTGATGTTGATTATGCTGCTGCCCTTACCCAGATGCGGGGTGGCGGCGCCAACCAACAGCAGCGGGCCGAGAACATTGATGTCAAACTGCCTGCGATAGAGTACTTCCGTACTATCTTCAATCCTGGCGAACTGATAGATACCGGCGTTGTTCACTACAATATCGAGGCGCCCGAAGTTGCCAATGGCTGAGTTAACCAGCGCCTCGACCTCTGATGGATTGGTGACATCTGCCGCTACCGCCACGGCCCGTCCACCGGCAGCTTCAATATCAGCAACAACCTTATCTGCACTGCTTCTGTTTGACGCGTAGTTGACGATGACCCTCGCGCCGTCAGCCGCCAGCTGACGGGCAATACCTGCTCCGATCCCACTGGATCCACCGGTCACAATAGCCACTTTGTCTTTTAATTTGTTCATATCTAAGCCTCCTGGAATTGCCGCCCTGAGCGGTATGGTTGAGGAGGCTATAGTGATATCGACAAAGTTGTTTTAGAACTGACGATTTTGTATATTCGATGTTCATTTTTGAACGGCGAGGCAATGGCATGGAATGGGGCGACGTCCGGGTGTTTCTTGCTGTCATGCGTAAGGGGTCTTTCGGGGAGGCGGCCCGTAGCCTTGGCGTAAGCCATCCGACGGTGGGTCGGCGGATAAAGGCGCTTGAGGCTGAGGCGCAGCAGGCACTGTTTCGCCGGACAAAGGAAGGGCTGGTGCTGACGGATGCTGGTGACAGAGTGTTGAAGCTGGCAGAGGCGGTCGAAAACTCCGCACTGGCGATGGAGCGACGCCTGGCAGGGAATCACGAACGTCTCGAAGGGATACTGCGGATATCTTGCGCTGAGTGGTTTGCTAACTATGTTCTGGCGCCGGTTCTGAGCGAGTTGACGCACCGCCATCCAGCGATTGTACCGGAGATAATCGCGAGTTACCGCTTGCTTAATCTGTCGCGCCGTGATGCCGACATCGCGTTTCGCATCGTGCCCTTTACCGAACCGGATATTGTCCAGCGCCGCCTGATGACCATTCCCTATGCGCTGTATGGAACGCCGGATATGGCCGGGATCGCGCAAGACGACCCGGCTGCAGTGGGGCTTATTCTGATGAATACGGCACAATCCCATTTCTCTGACGTCGCCTGGCTGCTCGACAGGTTCCCTCAGTCACGGCGTGTGTTTACCAGTACCAGCCGGGCCGTACAGGCGCAGATGTGCCAGCGGGGGATGGGGATTGCCGTGCTGCCGCGGCCGCTTGGCGATGCCATCACCGGTTTGCAATCCATCAGCATGCCAGAGCCACCGCCATCCAAAAATATATGGGTGGGTTATCACTCTGACCTCCGGCATATGGACCGCCTGCGTGTCATGCTGGATATTGCCGATGTGTTGCTTGCGGATCCCGGGACGGCCGCAACATGAGCTTACGGTTTACGGATGCCAGTCATGCTGTTGAACACGCCGTCACGTAGCACGAAAGCATGCAGCAACGCAGCCGCCAGGTGAAGCATCACTGTCGCGAATAATGCCAGAGCCACCCAGGTGTGAAGAGGCCGTAGTTCCGCATACCAGTCATTATTGACTCCCAGGATGGGGGGCAGGACGATCCCGTAGCCAAGAGTGACGGGATATCCTGCAGCTGAAAGCATGGCCCAACCTATTAGTGGTTGGGCCAACATCATCAGATAAAGTACCCAGTGCGAAAGGTGGGCAATGCCACGCTGCCAGGCAGGGATGGTGGCGGGCAAAGAGGGAGTAGGCGTGGTGAATCGCACCCACAAGCGAACGATAACCAGGAGCAATATCATCACCCCCAGAGGCTTGTGGATCGACACCAACAGGCTGTGCAAGGAGGATACGGTCGAGACCATCGCCACTCCGATAAATAACATACTGAGGATCGCAGCGGCCATCAGCCAGTGAAGGACGCGCAGAGCCGGATGAAAGTACGCAACCTGTTTCATAAATGCTCTCCTGCTTGTTGTGCCTGTTCATGAGTACGCAGATTGTAGGATTTGGCATAAGCCGATGAGCGTGCGTTAAGTATCGGGTCATCAGACGCGGCAATGCCACCAGGCAAGATCAAGGGATCGTAGTTAATGTCATTACAGGGTCCTTGCTGTTGAGGGATAGCCTTGTTTAAGACTAACGTTCCGGCATTAATCGTTTTCCGGTCTGCGGGCCAGGCTTTGGTGGAATCGTTACCTTTGTCCTCCGCCTGAGCCAGCGTGAAAACTAAATCCCACTCCAGCGTGCCCTGTTCCAGACGTTGCTGAAGATCCTGTTGCAGAAAATCTTTGTTCTGTTTATCGATATCGCTTATGGGGACAAACCTGGTGTGTGGCACCATACTCCAGCGTACCAGATGTTCATTGCCCGTCTGATCGATCAGGCGAAAAGCATTCAGGCTGTTAAAGCGATCGCTGGCCCAGCTTGAAGAGGGGATGTATTGCTTTGCCCAGGCAAAAAAAGGCTTGATTTCCGGATGGCTCATGACAAAAGCATTTACTTTTTCCGGATTCGGCTTGCCGGTTTTGGCGTCCGGCAGCGTCGCGGTTTGAAGCTCATAGAAACTTTCGACGGAACTGACGGGGAAAAATGGCATGGCGTTCATCCCGGTTCGCCACTGTTCACCATTGGCCTGTGTAAAGGACAGCGCCATACTCCTGACAGGCACGGTATAATCCGGAGCTGCCGGGTTACCTCCCGCAATAGCCAATCGTCCTGTTACCGCGGTTTCGCCTTTGCTGAATACTAAGGCGCGCGATAGCGTGCTGGCATTCCCGTTTGAGATAAAACTCCCCAGCACGCACATGCCTTTAGCATGATTCCGCCGATAGCCTTGATGAACGCCACCCGACTGTTGTAATACCGTGACAAGCTTATCCGACGTCAGCCTTTCAGGCGTAAGCCATCCACCAGCCCACAGGAATAATAAAATAAGGAACAGTGGAATAATGCCGACCAGCGCCAGACGCACTAACGTCTGTTTGTTTACCTGAACTTTGATATTCATAGTGTTAACTCATTCTGTCCACGATTTTTGCTAAACGAGAAGTGCATTCAGCCTGGTTGTTGTGCTTCTCTTTTTTGTCGAACGGTTAGCGACACGGTTGAAATACAAAAATAGAAGGCGCCAAACGCCGCATAACCTACAATGTTGTCTATAGACGGTGGTTCTGTTGTTCGGGACTGAAAGAGAAAAAAAGCACCTGCTAACGTAGACTGGGCGCCACTTAATATCATGCTCCATTGCGCACGATAGTTTTTCCAGCGCTGAACCGCTGTGCCCAACTGTAGTAGGCCTGATAATATTGCCCAGCAACCGAATATCCGAATCACATCATTCATGCTGCTGTTAATAGCCAATATCACCGCCAGCGTTGTGACGGCGCTTACGATAATATTGACGGTCTGCATCCGGTTACGGCCGAATCCGCCGTTTCTAATAGCATCAATGTAATTCGCTATCGCATCCCAGGCGGGATAAAGAATTAACAAAAATGACGCCCAAAAATAAGAATGCCGGGCAGCGATAAATGTGGAAACAGCCCATAAAATCGAGAAGATGGTGCGGGAAAAATAATACTGTCTGAGCCAGTTCTGCTGATTCCCCTGAAGAATACTGTCGGTCATTTTAACCCTCTCAAGCTGGCATGTTGGACAAGCGAAGCATCGGCGTGAGCTTCTTTCTGTTAGTAAACCTACTAGTAGGTAGGTAAAAGATCAACATGTTTTGATGCAATCCAGGTGAGGTCATAAGAGCGTTATCGAGGTGTGAGAGGTAAGGGGCCGTTTTGCAACAAGTATTGCCCGGTAAGTCACCGGGCAACCGTCAGGCGACTTTTATGATTTTGTTTATCAGAGGCCAGGCAATCTGATCAAACACCAGCGGATTATTGAATGCCCGTGCTGCCAGCATGGCACCATGTATACCAGCCATCAGGGCTCTGGCTTCTACTTCCGCCGTTTCATTGAGTTTGAAAACGCCCTGGGTTTCACCCGCCCTAAGTAACGATGCCAGCCAGTCAGAAAGATCGCTGAAATGGCCAGTGACCTCAGCGGCAATATCGGCAGGTAATGTCGGAAGCTCAACAGCAAGCATGACACAGATGCAAAATGACGAAGTACCATCCTTGATACATGCTGACCAGAAATCGGCATACCCTTTCACTTTGATCAGCGGATCGTGTATTTGCTGATCCATGGCCTCCATGCCCGCCCGGGCTTCTGCACGGTACTCCTGTACAACAGCATGAACTAAATCTTCTTTGCTGGGAAAATGATGATGGATACTGGCTTTACGAATTCCCACGCGCTCAGCAAGATCGGCATAGCTAAAACTTTTATACCCTCCGACGGTGAGCAGCTGTCTCGTATTGGCCATAATTTCTCGCGCTTTCGGCGAACGTTCGATCATTTCACGCTCCAGCAATCATTGCGGTGAAAAAGTGCGCTATCTACAGCGGGTTCTATTCAGCCGGGACAACCTACTGGTAGGAAGTGAGATTGTCAAATTTCCTCTCCTGCCAGCAGCCCGCAAGCGCCTTAAACCTGGTTGCTGGCGAGCGGGCTGGCGCCAGGCCAGCCCCACGCAAAACTACCGTGCGGACTCCGTTGCCTCGTCCATTTCGTCTTCCTGCTCACTGGCAAGCAGGGTTTTCTCGTTTTTGCACAGACACTGAATCAACAGGAACAGCACGCCGCTGGCCACCAGGGTGACGATCAGGCCATCGTAACCGGTGATGCCGATCAGCATGCCGCTGACCACCGGCCCGGCGACGCTGCCGGCGGACCAGAAAAAGCCGAACAGGGCGTTAATCATAATCAGCTTCTGCCCATTGAAGGTTTTCCCCGCCCGCACCAGCGACAGGGTATAAAGCGCGCCCGCCGCGGCGCCCAGCAACAGGCAAATGGCCATCAGCTGAATGCGCGAGCCGAGCATCAGCGGCAGGGCCAGCAGCGACAGGCTGAAGACTACCGCGCAGGTCAGATGCACGCGGCGAATGCCGACCCGGTCGGCCAGCCAGCCGAGCGGGGTCTGGAACATCGCATCCCCGGTGAGCACCACGGTGACCAGCAGCACCGCCATCCCTTCATTGAGTCCTTTGTCCATGCCGTACAGCGGCAGCAGGGCGAGGATGCTGGCGTCGAAGAAGGCGAAGCAGAACACCCCGGAGGCGAGTACCGGCAGGAAGGCGCCGAGGCTGCGCCAGCTGGCGCGCTCCCCAAGGCTTTCGCGGGTGCCGGTGGGCAGATGGCGCAGCATCAGCAGGCAGACGGCGGTGACCGCGACGATCGCCATCAGCGCCGAGGCTTGCCAGGCGGGGCCGACGGAGATCAGCAGCGGCCCGGCCAGCTGGCAGCCGGTAAAGGCCGAGGCGTAGATGCCGGTGAGGGTGGCGCGCTGGCTGCCCGCCGCGCCGCCGGTGATCCAGCTTTCGCCCAGCACGATAATGACTCCGGAGGCCAGGCCGGTCAGCAGGCGAGGCAGCAGAAGCAGCGTCATATCGGTGGTCATGCATGAGGCGATGGTCGCCAGCGCCAGCAGGATCAGACTGCCGCTCAGCAGCACGCCCATTTCAACGCGCCGGCACAGCGCAGGAGAGAGGAAAGAGGAGATCATCATGCCGGCGGGCGGCAGGGCGGCCAGCAGGCCGACGTACAGCGGCGCGATCTGCTGCTGCGCCAGCTCAAGACTGATTAACGGCACCGTATAGCCGGTGATAAATCCCACGAGCGACGCGGCCATGATCATCGCCAGCGTGGGGGCAAGACGATTCTGGTCTGGGTTAAACATTTTATTTCCGATGACGGAGAGGTCAGTAGTGGATCCTTCGGCAAATTGCCGTCCTGAGCTGCATAATAATTAATCGCCTGGCCGTTGTCACCGTTGAAATCACTACCAAAAAAGGACCGCAGGGCGGCGACAGGGCTGTACGCCGCGCCGCCGCCGCATTTCGTGACGTTGTCAGCGTGTTAACGACAGGATATAACGGAGGGAGCGGCAGCGACCCGACGCCGGTGAGCGACGGGGAAAAAACGCGACGCATGACCGATTATTCAGCATTACGCTATGCAGGAAAGGAGTAATACATGGCCGTATCGCCGTCACTGATCGCCGAAGCCACAGGCTGGCGACGTGAATTTCACGCCGCGCCTGAGCTCGGATATCAGGAGCAGGAAACCTCGCGCCGCGTTGCGGAGCTGCTGGCCTCGTTTGGGCTGCAGGTACACCGCGGGCTGGCCGGCACCGGCGTCGTGGCGACGCTGGAAAACGGCCCCGGGCCGGTCATCGGCCTGCGCGCCGATATGGACGCCCTGCCGATCACCGAGCTGGGGAGCGTCAGCTATCGCTCACGCCGTCCCGGGGTGATGCACGCCTGCGGCCACGATGGTCACACCGCGATGCTGCTGGCGGCCGCCGCCCATCTGGCGCAGACCCGCCAGTTCAGCGGCACCGTCCACTTTGTCTTCCAGCCGGCGGAAGAGAACCTCGGCGGCGCGCGCAAAATGGTGGAAGAGGGGTTGTTCGAGCGCTTCCCGATGGACGCCATCTACGCGCTGCATAACTGGCCGGGGATCCCCCTTGGCGAAGTGGCGCTCAGCGATGGTGCGATGATGGCCTCGCTGGACGCCTTCGAGATCACCCTGCGCGGAAAGAGCTGTCATGCGGCGATGCCGGAGAGCGGGGCCGATCCGATCGTCGCTGCGGCGCAGCTGATTATGGCGCTGCAGACCATTCCTTCCCGCCGCCTGTCGCCGCAGGATTCCGCGGTGGTCAGTATCACCCAGATAAACGGCGGCGAGGCGATCAACGTCCTGCCGGACACCGTGGTGCTGCGCGGTACCTTCCGCTGTCTGAGCAATCGCGTTCGCGCCCGCGTGCGCGAGCTTATCGAAAGCTATGTGGCGACCCAGCCGCAGGTGTCCGATGTGCAGGGTGAGATTAGCTGGTTCCCGGGCTATCCAGTGACCAAAAACCATGCGCTGCAGGCGCAGCAGGTGCGCGAGGTGGCCGTCGCCACCCTCGGCGCGGAAGCGGTGCGCTGGAACCAGGCGCCGTCGATGGCCTCCGAAGATTTTGCCTGCATGCTGGAGGCCTGTCCGGGAGCCTATTTCTGGATAGGCACCGACGGCGAAACCCCGTCGAAGCCGCTACATAACGCCAGCTATGACTTTAACGATGCGCTGATTAGTCCCGGGGTGGCCATGTGGGTGGCGCTGGTGGAGAAACAGCTGCCGGCGGCGTAACCCACCGGCAGCGGCAGAGGGAGCGCGCGCGCTCCCTGAGGTCAGACGTTGGCGGCGGCTTTCAGTCGCGCCTTCATATCGCTGTAGGCCGTCCAGGCGTAGCGCTCCGCCCACTGCTGGTCGGCAATCGCTTCCACTTTTACCGCACAGTATTTGGTTTCCGGCGTTTTGGAGATCGGATCGAGGTTATCCTGGGTCAGCTCATTGCAGGCGCCCACCCACCACTGATAGGTCATATAGACCGCCCCCGGATTGATGCGATCGCTGAGGTCGGCGCGGGTGATCACCTTCCCGCGCCGGGAGCTGACCCACACCAGCTGTTTGTCAGCGATCCCCAGTCGTTGCGCATCCACCGGATTCATCTGCACCCGTCCCGGCTCGTCGGCCAGCGACTGCAGCGCGGCACAGTTGCCGGTCATTGAGCGGCAGGAGTAATGCCCCACCTCCCGCACGGTGCAGAGCACCAGCGGCCACTCGTCATCCGGGCGCTCCGCCGGCGCGCGCCAGGCGGTGGCGAACAGTTGCCCTTTACCCGATGGGGTATCGAAGCGGTTGTCTTTATACAGCCACGGCGTGCCGGGGTGGGCGAGGGTCGGGCACGGCCACTGGACATGGCCCATATCGCCCATTTTCTCCCAGGTCACGCCGTAGAACAGCGGGCAGAGTTCGCGCATCTCGTCCCAGATCTGCTGGTTGCTCTCATAGTGCATCGGATAACCCATTTCGCTGGCCAGCAGGCTAATGATCTCCCAGTCGCGCTTCACATTCCCCGCCGGAGGGATCGCCTGTTCAAACCGCTGGAACCCGCGGTCGGCGCAGGTGAATACGCCGCCGTGCTCGCCCCAGGAGGTGGCCGGCAGCAGGACATCGGCAATTTCCGCCGTTTTGGTCATGAAGATGTCCTGCACCACCACAAAGTCCAGCGCCTCGATGCCTTTGCGCACCAGGCCGAGGTCGGCTTCGGTCTGCAGCGGATCTTCGCCCATGATGTAGTAGGCTTTGATCTCGCCGGTCAGCGCTTTATGCGGCACCTCGGTGATGCGGGTGCCGACCTGGTCATCCATCAGCGCCGGGTCGACTCCCCAGGCGGCGGCGAATTTCTCCCGCACGGCGGGGTTGGTGACCTCCTGATAACCAGGGAACAGGTTCGGCAGCACGCCCATATCGCAGGCGCCCTGCACGTTGTTTTGCCCGCGGACCGGCCCCACGCCGACGTTCGCCCGCCCCAGATTGCCGGTGAGCAGCGCCAGGCTTGCCAGACCGTGCACCACGTCCACCGCCTGGCCAAACTGGGTGACGCCCATGCCCCACATAATAGTGGCGGAAGGGGCCGCGGCGAAGATGCGCATCGCCTCACGGATCGCCTGCGCGCTGACCCCGACAATCCCTTCCACCGCTTCCGGGGCATAATCCTTCACCGCTTCGCGGTAAGCATCCAGCCCTTCGGTATAGCGTTCGACATAGGCTTTGTTGTACAGCTCCTCCTCCAGCAGTACATAGCCGAAGGCATTCACCAGCGCCATGTTGCTGCCGTTGTTGAGCTGCAGATGACGGTCGGCAATGCGCGCGGTTTCAATGCGCCGCGGATCGCAGACGATGATTTTGGCGCCATTTTCCCGGGCTTTGATCACCCGGCGGGCGACGATCGGATGGGAATCGGCGCAGTTGTAGCCAAAGACCAACAGGCATTTCGAGTTTTCGATATCGCTGATCGAGTTGCTCATCGCCCCATTGCCCAGCGCCTGCTGCAGTCCGGCGACGGAGGGGCCGTGGCAGACGCGGGCGCAGCAGTCGACGTTATTGGTGTTCAGCACCGCACGGGCGAACTTTTGCATCACATAGTTGGTTTCGTTGCCGGTGCCGCGCGAGGATCCGGTGGTCATGATGGCGCGCGGGCCATGCTTCTCTTTGATCTCCCTGAGCTTACTGGCGGTATAGCGAATCGCCTCCTGCCAGCTGACCGGCGTGAAGGCGCCGCCTTTCTGGTAGCGGATCATCGGTTGTTTGAGACGGGGCGTCAGGAGCTGCGTGTCGTTAAGAAAATCCCAGCCGTAGTAGCCTTTCAGACACAGCTGGTTCTGGTTGGTGACGCCGTCGGCGGCTTCCGCGCGAATGATTTTATTGTTGTCGACAACCAGTTTAAGTTTGCAACCCGCCCCGCAGTAGGGGCACACGCTCGTGATTTTTTTCATCAGTAACAGACCTGTTAACAGTGAACAGAGGATCGCTGTCGCGCCGGGCCCGACGGGCAACGATCGCGGTAACGCCTGGTCGTGATGCAGACGCAGGCCTGCTGCGCTATGCAGGTCTTGTGCCAGAATTTAATTTCTTGATTTATAATGGAAAGTGAAAGGTGATTACTGACGGGAGCGTGACCTCGTCACTAATGACGATGACGCAGAGCGCCGACGTCAGACGCTCTGCGGGGGTAAACGTGGCTAGGCGAGAGGGCGGCAGCGGTCGAAGTGCGATTCGCTCAGGCCGACGTCGCGCGCGGCGGCGCAGATAGCCTGCCAGCTGCCTGCATCCAGCGGGATCCCCTGCGCCAGCCGGGCTTCGCGGTTGGCGGCCTCCCATTCGCCGGGCGCCAGCACCGGGGCATCGGGATCGTGCGGTGACTGCTTACACCATGCGATAAAGGCCTCCGTCTGCGCCTGGCTGTCCGGGGCATCAAACGCGTCCGGGCGCAGGATCACCGTGGTCATGCAGTTAAAGATGGCGTCGACGCTGGTCTGCAGGCTTTCCTGATGGGTGGTTTGCCCCCCGGAGAGCGCGCCGCCGAGCACTTCGCACAGCGTCGCCAGGGCATAGCCTTTGTGCTGGGCGAAGGTGAGCAGGGCGCCCAGCGGCGAGGTCTGCATCACCGCCGGGTCGGTGGTGGGGAGCCCTTTGGCGTCGATCAGGCAGCCAGGGGCCACGGCTTCGCCTTTATGCCAGGCGACGCGGGTTTTACCAAAGGCGATGGCGCTGGTGGCGTAGTCCAGCAGCAGCGGCGGATGGCCCTCGCGGGGAAACACCACGCACAGCGGGTTAGTGCCGAAGCGGCTGTCCTTCCCGCGGAACGGGGCGACCATCGGGTCGCCGATCACGCTGACGAAGTGAATGGAGATCAGCCCGGCGGCGGCGCACTGCTCGGCCCAGTAGCCGATGCGACCGACGTGATGCGCATTGCGCAGGGCGATTGCCGCCATACCGTGCTGCTTCGCCTTTTCAATGCCTAACTGCATCGCTTCGTGGGCGACCACCTGGCCGAAGCCGGCGTTGCCGTCGAGGGTGACCACGGCGCCGGCGTCTTTGGTCACCGTGGCGTGGCGGTTGAGCTGCAGAAAACCACCAGCGTGGGATTTCACGTAGCTTGGGATCATCCCGACGCCGTGGGAGTCATGCCCGGCAAGATTGGCGGCGATCAGGTGGTCCGCGACGAGGGTGGCTTCTCCTGAGGTACTGCCGAGATGGGTAAACAGTGAGACGACAAACTGATGCAGATCCGTCGCCAGAAAGCGGTGTCCTGTTGGCACTGATTCTCTCCTGTAGTCTGTTGTTATTTTGTTATGTTTGCCGTTTTATGCTGCGCCGCCCGGCGCAGAAGGTCAAGGGCGGCATCTCCCGGCGGAATGTCACTGCGTCTGCGTCAGGCGACAGGCGACAGGCGATAAAAAACGGGGCCGGGATCGCGTTTTAATTAACGCCATAAACACCACATTTTTAAATTCTGCCAGTGTCACAAAAGCCAGAAAAAAGCCATCCCCGGCGTTGCAAGGGGAGCTGATACCACTATATGTTAAATTTGTGTTTATTAATTGATGATTAAAGGTTGGTATCATGTATAAGAAAATAAGTGGTTTAGTGGTTTCACTGACGGCCGTTTTCGCCTGTGCCGCCTGGGCGGAGGTGCCTGCGGGCTATCCGGCGGATTATCAAAAAACGGTTGATGCCGCCGTAAAAGAGGGCAAGGTGGTTATCTATTCCACCACCGATACCAAAGCGGCCGGGCCGTTAATTAAAGGATTTGAAGCGCAATATCCGGGCGTAAAAGTCGAATATAACGACATGAACAGCACCGAGCTGTATAACCGTTATATCAGCGAGCAGGCCGCCGGGGGCGGCAGCGGGGACGTGGTGTGGAGCTCGTCGATGGATACCGCGCTGAAATTAGCTACCGAATACGCGGAACAATATGCCTCGCCGGAGGTGAAGCAATTACCCGACTGGGCGGTCTGGCAGCAGAAAGCTTATGGCACCACCTACGAGCCGGTGGTGTTTATCTATAACAAACGGCTGATCCCGCAGAATGAGGTTCCGGATTCGCATACCGCGCTGGCAAAACTGATCGCCAGCCAGGCCGATAAATTTAAAGGCAAAGTCACCACCTACGATATCGAAAAATCGGGCCTCGGCTTTATGCTGGCGGTGCAGGACAGCCAGGCCGACGCGAACTATTTTGCCGACCTGGCGAATATCGCTAAAGGCGGTCTGACGGTGCAGTCTTCCACCGGCACGATGATGGAGCGCGTCTCCTCTGGCGAAAACCTGATCGGCTATAACATCCTTGGCTCCTATGCCGAAGCACGGGCGAAAAACGATCCCTCTTTAGGCATCGCCTATCCGAAAGATTACGTGCTGGTGCTCTCCCGCGTTTCGTTTATTAGCCAGGAGAGCGAACATCCCAATGCGGCGAAATTGTGGCTCGACTATGTCTTGTCGGAAAAAGGCCAGCAGATCCTCGCCAGCCAGGCGGATATTCCCTCTATTCGTCGCGATATTGAAGGTAAAAATGATATCGATGGTATGACCGCGCTGTTGGGCAAAGCGTTAAAACCGATCCCGGTCAACGAAACGCTGCTCGATTATTTACAGCCGCAAAAACGTCTGCAGTTTATTAAACAATGGCGCAGCGCCGCCGCGAAATAATCCTCCTTCGGGGCATCGCCGATGCCCTTTATTCACACCCGGCGGGTTTTTTCTCCTGACCAAAGGGATGAACCATGAATGTATTACGCAGAAAGTGGCAGGGGCTGCCGCGCGGCGTGGTGGTGTGCATCACGGCGCTGGTGATTTACGTCCCGCTGTTATTTATTGTGGTGCAGAGTTTTCTCTCCGCGCCATTCTTTTCCCGCTCCAAATCGTGGAGTCTGGAAGCGTTCGCCTTTATTTTTACCGACCCGGATTTTTATCTGGCGTTAAGGTCAGGGTTTATTCTGGCCTTTGGCCTGGTGATTATTGCCATTCCGCTGGGCGGTATTTTGGCGTTTCTGATGGTGCGCACCGATTTACCCGGCCGGCGGATCATTGAGCCACTGATCCTGGTGCCGATCTTCGTCTCGCCGATGGTGCTGGGCTTTGGCTACGTGGTGGCCGCCGGGCCGGTAGGCTTCTTTTCCCAGTGGGCGCAGCAGCTGATCGGCTTTGTGCCGTGGAATATCTACTCGATGTTCAGCATTGTGGTTATCGCCGGGTTAACCCACGTTCCGCACGCCTATCTCTATATCTCCTCGGCGTTGCGCAGCGTCGGTTCGGACGTGGAAGAGGCGGCGCGCACCGTCGGCGCCACGCCGCTGCAGGTGATGACCTCGGTGAGTCTGCCGATGGTGCGGCCATCCATTCTTTACGCCTGCGTGCTGCTCTTCTTCCTCGGTCTGGAGGTTTTCGGTCTGATGCTGGTGCTGGGCGACCCTGAGGGCAACATGGTGCTGGCGACCTATCTCTATAAGCTGACCAACAAGCTCGGCACCCCCTCCTACCATCTGATGGCGGCGGTGGCGGTAGTGCTGATCTGCATCACCATCCCGCTGGTGATGCTTCAGCGCCGGCTGATGCGCACCGCCAACCGTTTTGTCACCATGAAGGGCAAGGCGTCGCAGGCGCGGGCGCTGCCGCTGGGCAAATGGCGCTGGGTGGCCGGGGCGGTGGTAGTGGCCTGGCTGACGGTGACCATCGGCGTACCGCTGCTCGGCGTGGCGCTGCGCGCCTTTATCTCCAACTGGGGCGTCGGCGTGTCGCTGTGGGATGAGCTGTCGCTGGCGACGTTCCACAATATCTGGCAGCAGCCCAACCTGCTGCGGGCGATCGTCAACTCGATGGCTATCGGCATCGTCGGCGGCGCGCTGGCGGTAGTCTGCTATCTGTTTGTCGGCATCGCCATGCACCGCAAAGCGGACAACGTCACCCGCTTTCTCGACTACAGCGTGCTGGTCCCGCGCGCGGTGCCGGGGCTGCTGGCCGGTCTGGCCTTCCTGTGGGTGTTCCTGTTTGTGCCGATGTGGCTCGATCAGTCGCTGAAGCATGGCTGGCTCTCAGCGCTGCCGGTGGCCGACTGGCTGCGCGAACACGTTATCGTGCAGCTGCGCGCCCTGCGCAACACCATCTTCAGCGTCTGGCTGGCCTACACCGTGGTGTGGATGGCCTACGGCCTGCGGCTCATCTCTTCGACGCTGCTGCAGGTGGGCCCGGAGCTGGAGGAGGCGGCGCGCAGCACCGGCGCTTCACGGGGGCAGATCACCCGCCACGTGACCGTCCCGCTGTCGCGCTATGGGCTGATTGGCTCCTGGCTGCTGATGTTCCTTATCTTTGAGCGCGAGTATTCCACCGGCGTCTATCTGCTGTCGCCGGGTACCGAAACCATCGGCTCGATGCTGGTGTCGCTGTGGGCGGCGGGTGCCATTGATATCGTCGCGGCGCTCTCCTTTATCAATATTCTGTTGGTGGTGATTGGCCTTGGCATCGCCCTGCGCTTTGGAGTGAAATTACATGATTGAGTTATCGGTAGAAAATCTGCATCTCACCTATGGCGACAACCCGGTGCTGAAGGGGGTGTCCATGACGCTTGGCCGGGGGGAGGTAGTATCGCTGCTGGGGCCTTCGGGAAGCGGCAAAACCACGCTACTGCGGGCGGTGGCCGGGCTGGAAAAACCGACGAGCGGACGGATCGCCATCGGCAACCGTACGGTGTACGACGGCACGCCGCGCAGCGAAATCCCGGCCGAAGAGCGTAACCTGGGCCTGGTCTTTCAGTCCTATGCCCTGTGGCCGCACAAAACGGTGTTCGACAACGTGGCCTATCCGCTGAAGCTGCGTAAAGTCGCCGCCGGGGAGATAAAAGAGCGGGTGCAGCGCGTGCTGGATCAACTGGGGTTGGGGCACCTCGGCAACCGCCATCCGCACCAGCTCTCCGGCGGCCAGCAGCAGCGGGTGGCCATCGGCCGGGCGCTGGTCTACAACCCGCCGGTGATCCTGCTGGATGAACCGCTCTCCAACCTTGACGCCAAGCTGCGCGAAGAGGCGCGGGTGTTTCTGCGCGAGCTGATCATCAAGCTGGGCCTGTCGGCGCTGATGGTCACCCACGATCAGAATGAAGCAATGGCCATCTCCGATCGTATTCTGCTGCTGAACAATGGCGTCATTGAACAGCAGGGGACGCCTCAGGAGATGTACGGCAGCCCGGCGACGCTGTTCGCCGCCGAGTTTATGGGCAGCAATAACCGTCTGCACGGTAAGGTGACGGCGCTGGAAAACGGTCGTGCGAGGGTTGAAGGCGCCAGCTGGACGCTGTGGGGTCGAGCGGGCGAGGGGGTCAGCGTTGGCCAGCCGGCGACGGCGGTGATCCGCGTCGAGCGCCTGCGTCTCGACGGCGCAGCGCAGGATAATAGCCTCCAGCTCCCGCTGCTGACCAGCATGTACCTCGGCGACCGCTGGGAGTACCTGTTCCGTACCGAAGGCGACGACTTTCCGCTGCGCGCCTACGGAACGGCGCTGCGCGATGCCGAACACTGCCATCTGACGCTCCCGGCGGAGGATGTGTGGATTTTTCCGCAGCGGTAACCGCCCGTTACCCCGCCAGATGGCACACGGCTTCAATATTGTGCCCGTCTGGCGCAATCACAAAGGCGGCGTAGTAACTGGCGTGGTAGTTTGGCCGTAACCCCGGCGCGCCGTTGTCCTTTCCTCCGGCGGCCAGCGCCGCCTGCCAGAAGGCATCGACCTGCTCGCGGCTGTCGGCGCGAAAGGCGATATGCAGCGGTGCCGGTTTTTCCGCACTTTGGTAGAGACATAAAGAGGCATCACCGCTGCCGGCCAGCTCTGCACCATAGGTCGGCTCGCCTTCGCCGACCAGCGTCACGCCAAGCGGGGCCAGGGCCTGTAAAAAGAACGCTTTGCTCGCGGCATAGTCGCTAACGCCGAATTTCACATGATCGAACATATCTTCTCTTCTCCTGTGGACGGGATATGGCCAGCTGAACGGTTCAGCCAGGAAATAGATGGGAAATAATTAACAACGGTTAGTAACTTTTTTAACAGCTCAAATTGTTTAATTATTCCTAAAACGAGTATTTACAGACGTTTAATCTGCCATGTACCATAAACAAAAAATAACATTTGTGATACAAGTCACTCTTTTTGGCGCATGGGTAAGCTCAGTGCGGTGTCTACGCCGCCGGTATGCCGCCTCAAGGTTTATGGCAGCACCCTTCTCACGATGACATTCCGGTGAATTTCTCTCCGATTTCCCGCGTTTCGTTGAGAATCGTCTACTATCCAAACGATAACCCTATAAATGATATCGCCTCTGGCGATGTTTTATCCGACTTGCCGGGCCGGGCCAGACGCTAAGCGGTTTGAAAGCGCAATGGTATCGGTTCCAGCACGACATTCACTGGGTTTGTCTGCGACAAAAACAGTAATTTTCAATGACAGGAATGTGATGATGTCGAGCGAGAAAACCAATAATTCCAGGCGTGATTTCCTGGTGAAATCGATGGCGCTGATCCCGACGGTGGTGATCGGCGGCGCGGGAGCAGGGGCCATTGGCGTGGCCAGCAGCGCGACCGCGCAGGCGGCCCCCACGTCTGAGCCCGCTTCCGGGAACACCGCGGCGGCCAGCGACTGGAAGCCGCAGTTCTTCAACGATCGTGAGTGGGTGTTTATCAACGCCGCCGTTGCTCGCTTAATCCCGGCGGATGAACTCGGTCCTGGCGCCAAAGAGGCCGGGGTGCCGGAGTTTATTGACCGCCAGCTCAATACCCCCTACGCCACCGGCTCCATCTGGTACATGCAGGGTCCCTTCAACCCCGACGTACCGAAAGAGATGGGCTATCAGCTGCCGCTGGTGCCTAAACAGATCTATAACCTCGGGATCGCCGACGCCGAGGCCTGGTGTCAGGACAAATATCATAAAACCTTCGCTGAACTGAGCAGCGAGCAGCAGGACGAGGCACTCGGCCTGTGGGAATCCGGCAAAGCCGAGTTCAAACAGCTGCCGGCCTCGCTGTTCTTCACCTATCTGCTGCAGAACACCCGCGAAGGCTTCTTCAGCGACCCGATCCATGGCGGCAATAAAGGCATGGTCGGCTGGACGCTGATTAATTTTCCCGGCGCGCGCGCCGACTTTATGGACTGGGTTGAACGAAGCGAACGCTATCCCTTCCCACCGGTATCAATTAATGGGGAGAGGGCGTAATCATGGCCACCGTATTGAAAAAAACCGATGTCGCGATCGTCGGCTTCGGCTGGGTTGGGGCGATCATGGCCAAAGAGCTGACCGAAGCCGGGCTCAACGTCGTCGCGCTGGAGCGCGGCCCGATGCGAGACACCTGGCCGGACGGCGCCTATCCGCAGGTGATTGACGAGCTGACCTACAACATCCGCCGCAAGCTATTCCAGGATCTGTCGAAAAGCACCGTTACCATCCGGCATAACACCAGCCAGCAGGCGGTGCCGTATCGCCAACTGGCGGCCTTCCTGCCGGGTACCGGCGTGGGCGGCGCCGGGCTACACTGGTCCGGCGTGCATTTTCGCGTCGATCCCATCGAACTGCGGATGCGCAGCCACTATGAAGAACGCTACGGCAAAAACTTCATCCCCCAGGATATGATCATTCAGGATTTCGGCGTCACCTACGACGAGCTGGAACCCTTCTTCGATAAAGCGGAAAAAGTGTTCGGCACCTCCGGGACCGCCTGGTCGATCAAAGGCAAGGTCGTCGGCAAAGGCCGCGGCGGCAACGCCTTCGCCCCGGACCGCTCAGACGACTTCCCGCTGCCGGCGCAGAAAAACACCTGGTCGGCGCAGCTGTTTGAAAAAGCGGCGCTGGAAGTGGGGTATCACCCCTATAACCTGCCGTCGGCCAACACTTCCGACTCCTATACCAACCCCTACGGCGCGCAGATGGGCCCGTGCAACTTCTGCGGTTTCTGCAGCGGCTACGCCTGCTACATGTACTCCAAAGCCTCGCCGAACGTGAACATCCTGCCGGCGCTGCGCCAGGAAAAACGCTTTGAACTGCGGACCAACGCCAACGTGCTGAAGGTCAACCTGACCGACGACAAATCCCGCGCCACCGGCGTGACCTACGTCGACGGCCAGGGGCGCGAAATGGAACAGCCGGCGGACCTGGTGATTATCGGCGCCTTCCAGTTCCACAATGTGCACCTGATGCTGCTCTCCGGGATCGGCAAACCCTACAATCCGGAGACCGGCGAAGGGGTGGTGGGGCGTAACTTCGCCTACCAGAACATGACCACCATCAAGGCCATTTTCGACAAAGACACCTATACCAACCCGTTTATCGGCGCGGGCGGCAACGGCGTCGGCGTCGACGACTTCAACGCCGACAACTTCGACCACGGCACGGCCGGCTTTGTCGGCGGTTCGCCATTCTGGGTCAACCAGGCCGGGACCAAGCCTATCTCCGGTTTCCCGGTACCGCCGGGCACCCCGGCGTGGGGCAGCAAATGGAAAGCGGCGGTAGCCGATACCTACACCCATCACCTGTCGATGGATGCCCACGGCGCGCACCAGTCCTATCGGCAGAACTACCTCGATCTTGATCCGAACTACAAAAACGTCTTTGGCCAGCCGCTGCTGCGCATGACCTTCGACTGGCAGGAAAACGACATCAAGATGGCGCAGTTTATGTTCGATAAGATGGCGCCGATCGCCAAAGCGATGAAGCCGAAATATATCCTCGGCAGCCCGAAAAACGCCAACAGCCACTTTGATACCACCAGCTACCAGACCACCCATATGAACGGTGGGGCGGTGATGGGGGAAGATCCGAAAACCAGCGCCGTGAACCGTTATCTGCAAAGCTGGGACGTGCATAACGTCTTCGTCATCGGCGCCTCCGCGTTCCCGCAGGGGCTGGGCTACAACCCAACCGGCACGGTGGCCGCGCTGGCCTACTGGTCAGCGAAGGCGATCCGCGAGCAGTATCTGAAAAATCCGGGCCCCCTGGTGCAGGCATAAAGGAAGGCAGATGATGAAAATGCAATGGTTATCGGCCCTGGTGCTTGGGGCATTGAGCTGCGCGGCTTTTGCCGAAGAGGCGCCTGTGGACAGCAATCTGATTAAGCAGGGGGAGTATCTGGCGCGGGCGGGGGACTGTGTCGCCTGCCACACCAACGGCAAAACGGGGAAACCTTTCGCCGGTGGTCTGCCGATGGAGACGCCGATCGGCACCATCTACTCCACCAATATCACGCCGGATAAAGAACACGGCATCGGCGGGTATACCTTCGAAGAGTTCGACGACGCGGTGCGCAAGGGCGTGCGGAAAGACGGTTCCACGCTCTATCCGGCGATGCCGTATCCTTCGTTCGCGCGGATCAGTGAAGCGGACATGCGCGCCATGTACGCCTACTTTATGCATGGCGTGGAACCGGTGAATGCCGCCAACAAGGACACCGACATCCCGTGGCCGCTGTCGATGCGCTGGCCGCTGGCGTTCTGGCGCGGCATCTTCGCCCCGACGCCGAGCGACTTTGTCGCCAACCCGCAGGTTGACCCGGTGCTGGAGCGCGGCCGCTATCTGGTGGAAGGCCTGGGCCACTGCGGCGCCTGCCATACTCCGCGCAGTCTGACGATGCAGGAAAAAGCGCTGAGCGAAAGCGAAGGCGATGATTACCTGGCGGGCAGCAATGCGCCGATTGACGGCTGGGTTGCCTCCAGCCTGCGCGGTGAAAACCGTGACGGTCTGGGAACCTGGAGCGAAGCCGAACTGGCCGAGTTCCTGAAAACCGGACGCAACGATAAATCGGTGGTCTTCGGCGGCATGAGCGATGTGGTGGAGCACAGTCTGCAGTATCTCTCTGATGACGACATCACCGCCATCGCCCGCTATCTGAAGTCGCTCCCGCCGCGCGGCGGCAAACAGACCCCAGCCCCGGTGGAAGACAGCGTGGCGAAAGATCTGTGGAAGGGTAACGACAGCAAAACCGGCGCCGCGCTGTACGTTGATAACTGTGCCGCCTGCCATCGCACCGACGGCGTGGGCTACCAACGCGCCTTCCCGTCGCTGAAGGGCAACCCGGTAGTGCAGACGGAAGATGCCACTTCGCTTATCCATATCGTTCTGACCGGGAGCACCACGCCGGCGGTGAAAAATGCGGTCTCCAACCTGACCATGCCGTCGTTTGGCTGGCGTCTGGACGACCAGCAGGTGGCAGATGTGGTCAATTTCATCCGCACCAGCTGGGGCAACAATGCGCCGGCGGTCAGCGCCAGCGATGTGGCGAAGGTGCGTAAGGAGACCGCGGCGCACGATGAGAAGGCGTTAGGCAACGCCGATATCTCGAAGCTGCCGGGGGCCGGACAGTAACCGTCAGGGTTGCGTCGCCCGCGCGGCGCAACCCATACTTAGCGAAGACGTAAAATACTGTCTGAATCAAGGAGTTTGCCTTCATGCTGCATGCAGAGCGACTGACCTGCATCGTTGACGATCGACCGCTGTTTGCGGCGCTGACGCTGTCCCTCGCTGCCGGCGAGCTGCTGCAGGTCGCCGGTGATAACGGCGCGGGGAAAACCTCGCTGCTGCGGATCCTTTGCGGCCTGGCGCGCCCGGAAAGCGGGGTGGTGAGCTGGCAGGGCCAGCCGCTGGCGAAGGTCCGGGAGTCATTTCACCGTCAGCTGCTGTGGCTGGGCCATAAACCCGGCGTCAACGCGGCGCTGACCGCCGATGAAAACCTGCGTTTCTTCTTTCCGGCCAGCCGCCTTCAGCAGCGGGAAAGCGCCCTCGCCGCCGTCGGCCTGGCGGGCTATGAAGATCTCCCCTTGAGCCAGCTCTCCGCCGGGCAGCAGCGCCGGGTGGCGCTGACCCGCCTGTGGTTAACCGACGCGCCGCTGTGGATCCTCGATGAGCCGTTCACCGCGCTCGACGCCACGGCGATGGAAACCCTGACCCGCCGCCTGGAGCAGCACGCCCGGCAGGGGGGAAGCGCGATCCTCACCACCCATCAGCCGCTGCGGCCGCTGGGCTGCCCGTTGCGCACCTTGCGCCTCGGCGGCGACGCGGGAGGCGTGCAATGATGCGGGCGCTATTGGCCCGGGAACTGCGCCTGGCGTGGCGCAGCGGGGCGGAGATCCTCAATCCGCTCTGGTTCTTTCTGATCGTCATCACCCTGTTTCCGTTCGGCGTCGGCGCTGCGCCGCAGCTGCTGGCGCAGATTGCGCCGGGCGTGGTGTGGGTCGCCGCGCTGCTGGCGGCGCTGCTGGTGATGGATCGGCTGTTTCGCGACGACTGGCAGGACGGTTCTCTGGAGCAGCTGTTGCTCCTGCCGACGCCGCTGGCGGCGGTGGTGCTGGTCAAGGTGGTCGCCCACTGGATGATGAGCGGCCTGCCGCTGCTGATCGTCTCGCCGCTGGCGGCGCTGCTGCTGGGGATGAGTCTGCACGATGCCGGCGTGCTGGCGCTGACCTTGCTGCTCGGCACCCCGACGCTCAGTTTTCTCGGCGCGGTGGGGGTTGGCCTGACGGTCGGTCTGAAGCGCGGCGGCGTCCTGCTGAGCCTGCTGGTGCTGCCGCTGGCGGTGCCGCTGCTGATTTTCGCCACCGCAGCCTGCCAGGCGGCGGCCGCCGGGCTCCCGGTCAGCGGCTATCTGGCGATGCTGGCGGCGTTTTTAACCGCCAGCGCCACCCTGTGTCCGTTCGCCACCGCCGCCGCGCTGCGGCTGACCGTGCAATAATTCGCTGCGCCTGCGGGCGCGGCCATCATAACCGTGTGAGTAAGCGTCTATGTGGAAAGCGTTACATCAACTGGCGATCCCCGAGCGGCTGTACCGCCTGTGCGGGTGCTGGATCCCCTGGCTGGCGGCGTTGAGCGCGCTGTTGCTGGTCATTGGGCTGGGGTGGGGCTTTGGCTTCGCCCCCGCGGACTATCAGCAGGGGGAAAGCTACCGGATCATGTACCTTCACGTCCCGGCGGCGATGTGGTCGATGGGGCTGTACCTGGCGATGGCCGTTGCGGCCTTCGTCGGGGTGGTCTGGCAGATCAAAATTGCCGACCTGGCGATCGCCGCCCTGGCGCCGGTGGGGGCGGTCTGCACCCTGGTGGCGCTGGTCAGCGGCGCGGCGTGGGGCAAGCCAATGTGGGGAACCTGGTGGATCTGGGACGCCCGCCTGACCTCAGAGCTGGTGCTGCTGTTTCTTTACGCCGGGGTCATCGCCCTGTGGCACGCCTTTGACGACCGGCGGCTGGCCGGGCGCGCGGCGGGGATCCTCGTCCTGGTCGGGGTGGTCAATCTGCCCATCATTCATTACTCGGTCTACTGGTGGAACACCCTGCACCAGGGCTCGACCAACCTGCAGCAAACCATTGACCCAAGCATGCGTCTGCCGCTGCGGATCTGCATCTTTGCCTTCCTCACGCTGTCGGTCACACTGACCCTGATGCGCCTGCGTAACCTGATCCTGCAGCTGGAGCGCCGTCGACCGTGGGTGGTAGCGCTGGTGAATAAAGGAGCTGCCCGATGAGCCCCGCCTTTTCGTCTTTCGCCGCCTTCCTGAATATGGGCGGCTATGCCTTGTACGTCTGGCTGGCGGTGGCTGTGGCCGTCGCCGCCTTTGGCTTGCTGACGGTGCACACTCTGTGGGCGCGGCGGGCACTATTCCATGAGGTGCGACGCCAGCAGGCGCGCGAGCGGCGGATCGCTGCCGCCCGCGAACATGACAAGGAGGCCGCGGATGCAAGCGCGTCGTAAAACCCGGCTGTATATCGTGCTGGCGGTGCTCGCCGGCCTCGGGCTGACCGTCAGCCTGACGCTGTACGCCCTGAGCAGCAATATCGATCTGTTCTACACCCCGGGGGAAATTATCTACGGCAAAACGGAAACCCGGGCGCTACCCCATACCGGTCAGCGGCTGCGGGTGGGGGGCTACGTTCAGCCGGGCTCCCTGCAGCGCGACCCGCAAACCCTCGACGTGCGCTTTAAGCTGTATGACGCCCGCGGGGTGGTGGACGTCAGCTATAAGGGCATTCTGCCGGACCTGTTTCGTGAAGGTCAGGGCGTGGTGGCCCAGGGCGTGCTGGACGGCGAGCGGCATATCACCGCCCAGCAGGTACTGGCCAAGCATGATGAAAATTACACGCCGCCGGAGGTGAAAAACGCCATGACGCCGGAGAAAACGGGGGCGCAGCCATGATGCCGGAGCTGGGCAACTTTTTATTGTGTCTGGCGGCGGGGCTGGCGCTGCTCCTGAGCGTCTATCCCCTGTGGGGCGCGGCGCGGCAGGACCGGCGGCTGATGGCCCTGGCCCGGCCGCTGGCCTGTGGGCTGTTCGCCTGTATCGGCGGCGCCTTCCTGCTGCTGGTGCACGCCTTCGTGGTCAATGACTTTACCGTCCGCTACGTGGCGGAAAACTCTAACAGCGCGCTGCCGGTGTGGTATCGGGTGGCGGCGACCTGGGGGGCGCACGAGGGCTCGCTGCTGCTGTGGGTCCTGCTGCTCAGCGTCTGGACCTTCGCCGTCGCCTTATTCAGCCGCCGAATGCCGCTCGACGCCGTCGCCCGGGTGCTGGCGGTGATGGGGATGATCGCCTTTGGGTTCCTGCTGTTTATCCTCTTTACCTCCAACCCGTTCAGCCGCGGCCTGCCGCAGTACCCCATTGATGGCCGCGACCTCAATCCCCTGTTGCAGGATATCGGCATGATTTTCCATCCGCCGATCCTCTATATGGGTTACGTCGGCTTCTCGGTGGCTTTCGCCTTTGCCATCGCCTCGCTGCTGGCGGGGCGGCTGGACACCGCGTGGGCGCGCTGGTCGCGTCCCTGGACTCAGGCGGCATGGATGTTCCTCACCCTCGGCATCGTGCTGGGCTCGGCGTGGGCCTATTACGAACTGGGCTGGGGCGGCTGGTGGTTCTGGGACCCGGTGGAAAACGCCTCGTTTATGCCGTGGCTGGTGGGAACCGCGCTGCTGCACTCCCTGGCGGTGACCGAGAAGCGCGGCAGCTTCCGCGCCTGGACGGTGCTGCTGGCCATCGCCGCCTTCTCTCTGTGCCTGCTGGGCACCTTCCTGGTGCGCTCCGGGGTGCTGGTCTCGGTGCATGCCTTCGCCTCGGATCCGTCACGCGGGCTGTTTATTCTGGTACTGCTGATTGTCGCCATCGGCGGATCGCTGCTGCTGTACGCCCTGAAGGGCGGCCGGGTGCGCGCGCGAGTGGAACATACGCTGTGGTCGCGCGAGTCGTTCCTGCTCGGCAACAATATCTTGCTGATGGCCGCGATGCTGGTGGTGCTCCTCGGGACGCTGCTGCCGCTGGTGCATAAAGAGCTGGGCCTCGGCAGCATCTCCATCGGCGAGCCGTTCTTCAATACCATGTTCACCGCCCTGATGGCGCCGTTTGCGCTGCTGCTGGGGCTGGGACCGCTGATCCGCTGGCGGCGCGATGACGTCGCCAGGCAGATTAAGCGCCTGATTATCGCCCTGGTGGTGACGTTGTCACTTTCCCTGGCGCTGCCGTGGCTGCTGCAGGACCGTATCACCGCCATGGCGGTCATAGGTCTGATGATGGCCCTGTGGGTGCTGATCTTCGCCCTGATGGAGGTTCACGAACGGGCCACCCATCGCCACGGCTTCTGGCGCGGCCTGCGCACTCTGACCCGCAGCCAGTGGGGGATGGTGCTCGGTCACGTTGGCGTGGCGGTGACCGTTATCGGCATCACCTTTAGCCAGAACTACAGCGTGGAGCGCGATGTACGGATGCGCCCCGGCGACAGCATCGATATCCATCACTATCACTTTGTGTTTAACGGCGTGCGCAATATCGTCGGCCCCAACTGGACCGGCGGCGAAGGCATTATTGCCGTGACCCGCAACGGCCGCCCGGAAGCGACGCTGTATGCCGAGAAGCGCTTTTACACCGCCAGCCGGATGATGATGACCGAGGCGGCGATCAGCGGCGGGCTGACCCGCGATCTGTACGCCGCGCTGGGGGAAGAGCTGAGCGACGGCAGCTGGGCGGTGCGTCTGTACTATAAACCGTTCGTTCGCTGGATCTGGTACGGCGGGGTGCTGATGGCCCTCGGCGGTCTGTGCTGCATGCTCGACCCGCGCTACCGGATGCGTAAGAAGCTGCAGGAGGCCTCATGAACCGGAAGCTACTGTTTATCCCGCTGGTGCTGTTTCTGGCGCTGGCCGCCGCGTTGTTCTGGCAGCTGATGCGCAACGCCGATGGCGATGACCCGACGACCCTCGAGTCGGCGCTGATTGGCAAACCGCTGCCGGAATTTCGCCTTGAAGCGCTGAATACCCCCGGTCAGACGCTGGACCGGCGCACGCTGATTGACGGCAAGCCGCTGCTGCTTAACGTCTGGGCCACCTGGTGTCCAACCTGTCGCGCCGAGCATCAGTTTCTCAACGGCCTGGCGCAGCAGGGCGTGCGGGTGGTGGGGATGAACTATAAAGATGATCGGCAGAAGGCGATGAGCTGGCTGCAGCGCCTGGGGAACCCGTACATGCTGAGCCTGTACGACGGCAACGGCATGCTTGGCCTGGACCTGGGCGTTTATGGCGCGCCGGAGACGTTTCTCATCGACGGTCAGGGGATCATCCGCTGGCGGCACGCCGGCGACCTGAACGAACGGGTGTGGCGCGAGGAGCTCCAGCCGCTGTGGGATCAATATAACCGGAGGGCGGGCTGATGAGATGTGTAATGGTCATCCTGCTGGCGCTGATGCTGACCGGCCAGGCGTGGGCCGCCATCGACACCTGGCAGTTTAAGGATGAGGCCCAGGAGCAGGCCTTTCGCGAAATCACCTCCCAGCTGCGCTGCCCGAAATGCCAGAACAACAGCATCGCCGACTCAAACGCGATGATTGCCGCTGATATGCGGCAGAAGGTGTACGAGCTGATGCAGCAGGGGAAAACGAAAGGGCAGATCGTTGACTATATGGTGGCCCGCTACGGCAATTTTGTCAGCTACGAGCCGCCGCTGACCGCTGGCACGGTGCTGCTGTGGCTGGGGCCAGGGCTGTTCGTGCTGGCGGGCGCGGGGGTGATTATCGCCCGCGCGCGTCGTCGCGACATCCCTGACGCGGCGCTCAGCGCCGAAGAGCGCCAGCGGCTGGCGGCATTATTGAAAGAAGGAAAAGAACGATGAGCCTGTTGGTGGTTATCGTCGCGCTGCTGCTGGCTGGCGCGCTGGGGCTGCTGTACTTCCCGTGGCCGGGCAAAGGGGCGGTGGACCGCGATGCCCTCAACCGCGTCCTGTACCAGTCGCGCCTGCAGGAGCTGGCGCAGGAGCGCGGCGAGGACAACCCGGCGCTGGTCGTCGAGCTGCAGCGCACGCTGCTGACGGATATTCCGCCCCAGGCACAGCCTGGCGAACGGCCGCTAAGCCGCTGGGCGCTGCTTCCGGGCGCGCTGCTGCTGGTGGTTCTGAGTCTGGGCCTGTATCTGAAAACCAGCGATATTGGCCAGGTGCTGCTCTGGCAGCAGGCTGAACGGCATTATCCTGCGCTATTGCAGCAGGTTAAGGACCCGACGGCGCCGCCGCTGCGTATGGATGAGCTGGCGGAGCTGCGGCTTGGCCTGCGCAGCCATCTGCAGACTACGCCGAACGACCTCGCCGGCTGGCAGCTGCTTGGGCGTCTTGGCCTGTTGTTGAACGATGGCGAGACAGCGATCGGCGCCTTTGGCCGGGCGCATTATCTGGCGGCGGATGACCCTGCGGCGGCTTTCGATTACGGCAGCGCGCTGGTGCGGGCGGGGGATAACGGTCAGGTTCGGATGGGCGAGTTGCTGCTGCGTGACCTGCATCAGCGGCAGCCGAACAGCCTGCCGGTGCTGGAGATGCTGGCCCTGAGCGCGGTGCGTAATGAAGATTACCCCGAAGCCGTGGCAGCCTTGCAGGCGTTACTGGCCCGGCTGCCGGAAGGGGATGCGCGGCGCGAGGCGATCGTCCGCCAGCTGGCGCAAGCGCAGCAGCAGGCGCAGTAACTGTCCGGCGGCGCTGCGCAGGCGCGGGCCGACGAAGGGCGCGAATAGTTTGGTAGGCCGGGTCAGGCGCAGCCGCCACCCGGCAAAATTATGGCACAAGAGGGGCGCAACAGCGTAGCCCGGATAAGGCGCCACGCGCCGCCATCCGGGATTTTCCGAGCCGGCGCTACGCTTAGCCGCTAGCGCGTGACGTCCCCTGGTGCCGATCACGCCTGCTGTGTGCCAGAGCGGACGTCGTCATGTTTGTTCAGCTAACACCCGTTGAGCGTTTCATAATGATATCTCTCTGGGGATCTGTCCCAACCTGGAAGATATGTTCACCCACCTCGGTAAACCCAAGCTTACGGTAAAAAGAGATTGCCCTTGGGTTATGTTCCCAGACACCTAACCAGACAATATCCGATCCCTGTGCCGCAAATTCAGCAAAGCACTTGTGTATCAGCGCTTTTGCAAAACCTTTGCCATGATAAGGTTCATCGATATACAGACACAGGATTTCCCCGGCGTGAATGCTATTTACACAGGGAGGAAATGCTTCCCACCTCAGTTGGGCATACCCTATCAGTTTGCTTTCGTATTCGCAGACTAATGTAATCCAGTCTTCTCTGAGGATTTCTTGCAACTGAATATCTGTTGAATAACTTGCCTGGCAGTGAAGCTCCATATCCTTCTGAGTATTACCCGCTTCAAACGTTTTTCTAAAGGTGCGTTCGGCTAAAATGGCAAGCTCTTCTGCATCAGAGGGACGGGCCCTACGGATTAACATTTATCATTACTCTCAAAAAATAGTCTTACTTTTGCCCGGGTTGACGATAAATATCGGGTCGATTGATTTGCCAGACAAAATCTGGTTGGTTCAATGGGTTATACCCAAGCTTCTGGTAGAGCCAGGGCGCGCTAGAGGTTACCAGCATTATCCGTCGCAGGCGTGACATCACAGGATGGGCGTGACAGCATTCAATCAGCCAACGACCAAGACCACTTTTCTGATACTCGTTCAGCACGTAGACGTCGCACAAATAACCAAAAGTGGCATAGTCGGTGACCAGACGGGCGAAGCCGATTTGTCTTGTTCCATCCAGAAGCGCAAAACAAAGGCTGTTCTGGATTGATATCCTGACCGTTTCAGCATCAATGCCTGCCGCCCATGACGATTGCGAGAGGTAATCGTGAATGGCTTCCAGCTGAAAAAAGGCGGGATCGGTTGTGACAGTAAACTGGCCTTGGGTAAAACGCAGATGCTGATTATCCACTAAACGACTCCTTGCAAACTTGCTTTGATGAGACAAGCCCTACAGGCATACCGGGCAACCACTCAGGATGCTTTCTCATGTACTGTCATGATAAATACCAGCGGGCTCTCCCCCTGGTTTTCGTAGAAATGAGGAACGTCCGTTCTGGCCGTTGCCGAACAGCCGGTTTTTACCCGATACAAATGGTCCTTTACCCCCAATGTGAGCGTGCCCGACTGAACATAAAACAGTTCAAGCGTTCCTTCCGTGTGGCCCGGTGAAGCAAACTTTTCCCCCGGCTGCATTTCCCACATCCAGAGCTCGGTCATATCAGGGCCACCCGACCCTGCGAGCAGTCTTGCTCTCCCGCCTTTTTCACCTTCCCACAATTCTGGGATCTCATCTTCAGCGATGAGATGCACAGTCGGTTTGGAACTGACATCCACAAAATCAGCCACCGAAACTCCCATCGCGGCAGCCAGGCGGCATAACAGGGCAATGCTGGGATTGGCCCGGCATCCCTCTATCTCAACCAGCGCTCCCTTACTGACGCCTGCCCGACGGGAGAGTTCATCGAGGGAGATTTTCTTTTGCTTACGATACTGTTTAATTCGCTGAGATACGGCTTCATTCACCGTGTTGACGATAGAATTTGCATCGGTCATTAAATTGACTTTTTTGGTCATCGGTCATTATCATGGAATAAATTAGTCATTACAGGATTATCACGTGTTAACAGTATCTCCGTCAATTGCCCCTGAAATTTATCGTATTGCCCCAGGTTTTCGGGCACTCAGTATCTGCGTAAAAGCTGCGCCAGTGCTCCATCCCGACGCTGGAGAAATCGCGCTGCGGGAAGCCTGTGAAGGCGTTCTGGCCGGCGAACCGGAATGGGCGGGATCTCATCTGGCAGCCTGGGCCGACGTTTTTCAAAAGTTTGGTGCTAAACCTAAACGCACCCCTTGCTCAGCTGATGCGTTACGTAAGCGCGTATTACGTGACGGAACGATGCCCGCGCTCGATCCCATCGTTGATCTTTATAACGCCGTGAGTCTCCGCTACGCCGTACCGGTTGGTGGGGAGAATATCTCTGCCTATCAGGGTTCACCACGTCTGGCTGTGGCAAACGGAACAGAGCCTTTTGATACCGTCAAAGAGGGTGAAACGGCCGTTGAATATCCTTCACAAGGAGAAGTTATCTGGTGTGATGACACCGGCGCGACCTGCCGCCGCTGGAACTGGCGACAGGGGATCAGAACCCGTCTGGGCGTGGACGCTCAGCAAATGTGGTTCATTCTGGAAAGCCTGCCGCAGATGCCGCTGGAGAAACTGCACGAAGCCGGGAAGATGCTGACCGACGGCCTGCAAAAAATGATGCCCGGCCTGTGGTTTGACGTTGCTCTCATCGAAGAACAACAGCAGTAATATCCTTCAGGAGAAACAGGTATGTTTAGCGGTTATCGGCGTTTACATTAACCCCAATAACCGCCAGCGGCGTGGATGAAAAGGGGTTCAGCCATATGCTTTCCCGCCGTACAGATGCTCGGGTTGATTCTATGGGCATCCTGGGGTCAACCGCACGCTACGCCTATCTGACCCGGGAGCAGCGCAAGCGCGTAGCCACTCTGGCAAAACAGCATGCCGGGGACATCCCGGTTATGGTCTGTGTGGGATCGGTCCGTATCGACGCCATTCTACATCTGGCTGATGATGCCCAGGCAGCTGGCGCGAATGTCCTGTTACTCCCGGCGGTCAGCTACCAGTCACTCCGTGACGACGAAGTCTTCTCACGCTTCGAGACCGTTACCCGGCACCTGTCTGTACCAGTGTGTATCTCTGAAAATCCGGGCACGACGCATTTTACCTTTACGGACGAACTCCATGGTCGTCTCTCATCACTTAAGGATGTTAGATCGGTCATGTTCCCTGACGAGCTGACAGCTGGTAAAGGAATCATTGATACACTCGCTCAGCTCCCACTAGTCCTGATAGTGAAACGACCTTGGGAAAGGATGTGGTACGAAGCGCCTGGTAAGAAGGTCAAAGGGATTGCCGCTGAAGACGCGGTATTCACTGATCATTTCATCTGGTAGCCTGTCACTCGCACCGTTGGTAACGTGAAGATTCATGGTTAATTTTGGAGTTCGGACGATTTATGCAAGCTATCAGACTATTCACCCTGATTCTGCCATTGTTCCTGGCACTCTGCGCCGGTATACCGGCCAGCGCCAGCACACCTTCAGGCAGCATTTCCTCTGCAAATGCAGCAATTACCACTCATGATAAGAACGGAAACCTCCTGCCGAATGCTCTGCGGATTCAGTATGATGTTGATTCAGATGGCAGAGTTCAGAATGTTAAGATACTGGAATCGACAACGACTCCGGAGTTTGAACATAAAATCATCGAGAAAATGATGAGTAAATGGCGCTTTGAAAAGGGGAAACCGGGAATAGCTAAAAGAGTAGTCGTCATGATCCAACCCAAATCAGCCGGCGGTCCCGCGAATAAGCAGTAAGCACTTTTGAGGATTAGTTGCCTGACGCATCATCTACGCCGGTAAAGTCCCTTGGGTGCCATGAGCAGACCTTTTAAAGGCTCATAGAAAAAACAAGCGGAGTGTTCGCCTGTTAATTTTACATCCTGGCTTTAATTATGGATTATGGAATTCTATATGTTCTGAAAAGGATTTATCCATGAGTGTCCTCTTTCCACCCAGGCTGGCTCCAGGAGATGTTATTGGTGTAACCGCTCCCTCTTCTGGCGTACCTGAACATCTGCATCCCAGACTGGAACTCGCCATAAAAAACCTAAAGAAAAGAGGTTACCAGGTCCGCGAAGGACGCTGCTTACGCTCGCAGCACAAAAATAAAAGCGCCACTAAATTTTCTCGCGTTGAAGAATTAATGTCTTATCTTACTGACCCAGATATAAAAGCTGTTATGCCACCTTGGGGCGGTGATCTGGCGATGGAATTACTTGATTTGATTGATTTTGATCTGTTGTCCCGGTCTAAACCAAAATGGTTTGTGGGCTTTTCAGATCTTAGTACACTTCATTTCCCACTGACGACGATATCGGGCTGGGCTACTTTGCATGGGCCGAACCTCATGGATCTTGGCGCTCAAAAGTTAGATGCCACCACTCAGGCCGTATGGGAAATTCTGGAATCGAATCGGGGAACTGTAATCAAACAGTACTCTTCAACAGCATTTCAAGCGGATGAAAATCAATGGGGAACAGCGTCAGACGGAGGTTTCAATCTGACCCAAAAAACACAGTGGAAACGCCTTGATGGTGTTACATCTTCTCTGACATTTAGCGGGAAACTGATCGGCGGCTGCCTCGAAATAATATCCAGGTTAGCAGGTACACCATTCGGGAATGTGCCCTTGTTCAAGGCGAGCAATAGCCCTCAAGGAATAATCCTCTATTTTGAAAATGTGGAAATGGCTCCCTGTGAATTTACACGCGCATTATTTAGCTTACGATTACAGAGTTGGTTTGATAACTTAAATGGTGTTCTTATCGGCAGAAGTGCTGCACCCGACGTAAGCGACCCGACTAAACATAATTATCTGGATGCCCTTAAAGCCGCTTTTGAGAATATTGCCGTGCCCGTACTGTATGATGTTGATATTGGCCACATACCTCCTCAAATATCCCTGGTCAATGGAGCCGATGCGACGGTATTTTTCGCTGAAAATGGTAGCTGGGTAACTCAGCAGTTGTAGATAAGGCAGTATTAATCACAAAGGCGGGCCTTGCTGTTCTTTTGCACTGAAGATCCGCTCTTAGTTCAGAGCGGATCTTCAGTGCAGTTAACTTTTCCGATTCGTGCAAGGCGCGGACAATGGTCCGGATTAATTTCTGTTAATAAAGAAGCAAGTCGGTCCATATACTCTCCATAATTTGCAAAAAATAAATCAACAAACCTCTGTCAGAATTTCCTTTCTGAACAGGAGGTGTTATGAACAAAATAAACTATCAAATCAAATACATTGAATATTTATTGAGAAAATGCAGAACAATTTTGACTAATGACATTTCATTTCATGCAGACAGGTTAAGAGAAATATCTGGCACATATCCGGATTTACTCAACCCTGTAACGCTTAATGAGAAAATTTGCCATCGCATTTTATTTATCCACAACCCATTTTATACATTGCTTGCTGATAAACTTCTGGTCAGGGAGTATGTTGAGAAACGGACTAACTTAATTAAGCTTATTCCTTTAGTAGGTGTTTATAACAGAGTTGATGATATTGATTTCGACAAACTGCCCTCAAAATTTGTTTTGAAATGCAATCATGATAGTGGTAGCGCGGTCATATGCACGGACAAAACGAATATTGATCCCGCTAAGATTAAAAGCAAATTAAAACTATCTCTTAAAAAGAATATGTATTATACGACCCGAGAATGGCAGTATAAAAACATACCCCCCGTGATCCTATGCGAAATGTATCTGGATCTATTTTCCAGTAAACACCGGAATATAACTCCGGAAATGATAAGAATACATTGCTTTCACGGTGTGGCATGTTTTATCGAGGCCGACTTTACTGACAGCGATGGAAACGAATTCATTAACGTTTATGACAGAGCGTGGAATTTACAACCCTTTCAGATGGAATACCCAAACACGCCATTGCCGGTTGATGAACCAGAATCATTTCATAAATCCGTTATTGCCGCCCAGGACTTAGCAAAAGAAATAGACTACTGCCGCGTCGATCTTATGCTAAAAGGAGATGATATCTATTTCAGCGAAATAACATTAAGTCCCAAAAGAGGCAAACTTAAAATCACCCCATCAATTTGGGACGCAAAACTCGGCAGTATGTGGGATCTGTCTGTTGCTAAAACAGGTTCGATCGAGCCTGTGTATTCATGCCCTTAAACAGGCCATGAGAGTTTGAAAAGTGAGCCATTTTCTGGTGTTAAACTATAGCTAACGTCTCCGCCGTGGGCGCACATAATGGCTTTAACTACCGACAACCCTAAACCACAGCCCTCTGGATTAATATTTTTGGCGTATTCTCCTCGTTGAAAAGGCTGGAATAAGGACTTCTGGAGTTCTTCAGGAATTCCAGGTCCTTTGTCCTGAACGATAATAAAATTATCGTTTCCTGTAATACCATTTTTTATTAAAAGCGTTTGTGATGTGGAATATTTCAAGGCATTATCAAAAAGAACGGTGAGGCACTGAATAATGCGTAAGGGATCGCAAACGCAATACTGATGGTTAATCTCAGTGACAATTTTGAAATGCTTTTTATCAAAGTCCGGCCAAAAGGTATCAAGCGCATTTGAAATCGTGGCCTTGAGATCGACTTCACTCAGCATCAAGGAGTATCCTGCTCCTCCTGACGAACTCACGACGCGGAGATCCTCAATTAAGTTGGTCAGACCTTCAGTTTGTTTAAGAAGGTTTCTGAATAACGACGGTTCTGGTTCGAAAACGCCGTCAACCAGTCCCTGAAGCCTCCCACGTAAGATAGTCACCGGCGTCCGGAGTTCATGAGCAATTGCAGCATTCCATAAATTTCGCTGCGTATCCAGCGTCTGTAACTTTTCAGCCATCTCATTAAAGTCATTGACGAGCCTATTCATCTCTCCCAACTTAGAACTGCTGTTAAATGCTCTGGCACTAAGGTTTCCCTGAGAGATTTGTTTCAGGCTGTATGCGACGTCATTCAGTGGGTTGAATATTCTTGCAGACAGCTTTACGGTAAAGAAAAGTGCAACGACCAGACTGGTAATGGACGCCATCAGAATCCACATCCAGTCAAGGAATGTCATAGCATCTTCACTACCTTCGTTCATTCCACCCGGCAGGTAATAAATCAGGAAACTATAAAATAAGTAGGAACCGAGTATTGCAATGGCAATAATAACAAACGTTAACAACAACATATATGTCAAAATCTGACGGCTCAGAATTGTTTCTTTGTTCATTTTTTGTCACCCAACCGGTAGCCTAATCCTCGGATGCTTTCCGGAATGCCCCTCAATCCGGCATGTTCAAGCTTTTTCCGAAGTTTACTCATATGACTGTCTACAGTACGATCCAGCGTGTCTCCCTCAGGTAAACACGCATCGAGTAACTCTTCACGTGAACAGACTTTTCTCGGGTTTCTCGCCAGATAGGTTAAAAGTTTAAACTCAGTGGTGGTTAGTACTGGCGTGGAAACCTCACCTTGTGCAGTGATTTCAACGTAAAACTCATCAGGATAAATCGTTAAAAAAGGCGTTCTTAAAGGCCGTGAATGTGTAGACTCTGCAACCGGTCTGGTTCTGCGAAGCACTGCTTCAACCCTGGCAATAACCTCAGATGGATTGAAGGGTTTTATCACATAGTCGTCAGCCCCGAGCCGTAGCCCCATCAGTTTATCAACGTCTTGATCCAGTGCTGTCACCATGATGACCGGTACATTCGTTTCCTTTCTTAACGTGGTGAGAACATTCCAGCCATCGTACACGGGCAGGTGGATGTCCAATAGCAGGAGATCAGGCTTGTTCAGACGGGTAAGATTGATTGCCTGCTCACCGTCTTCGGCTCTTAAGGTTTTCATACCTGCCTTACGTAAATAGCCTGTCAGTATGGCAGCGATGTCATCATCGTCTTCTGCGACGATAATCAGATTGTTGTTGTTCATATTTTCTTCCACAGTGCTGATGACAACATGCATTTTACCCTGAAAGCACTTTTATCGTCATGCTTAAAGCTCTTTAACTCAATTACAAACATTAATTTTCAATTTGATGTCTTTTGACAGGTACTTTTTGGAAAAGTTCATCAAGAAATTTTCTTAAAATTTTACCAGACTCACTCTCCATATTCACTACACATTTTATAAATAATTAATCAACATCGCTAAGTGATAATCTACAACCAGGTTAAGTGGTGCATGCAATATGTACTTTGTCTAAGGAGTTTTATGGTGCTGACTAAATGTTTTTTCCGGCGCGAGAATTTGATGGCCTCACTTTTATTTTGCATCGTTTCATATGGGTTGCTATCTACCTGGCTTTACCTTGTGCATTCAATTAATGAAAAAGTAGAATCCACATTACCCTCATCTTTACTGATTCGTGTTTTGATAATCATTACAGCATTATCATTTATTATTCAGAAAAAACCTGGAGTTTTTAAAAACTTCATTGCAATAACATTCGGTCTGGTTTTACTGTTTATACACACCATCATTGTATTACATCTGCTTTTGAATACTTTTCCAGATATCTATGATTTTGTTTTTTATTATGAATTTTTTTTAATGCTTTTCTTTTGCGGACTACCTTTATGTTTATGTATAAGAATGGTTTGATATTATGCAATGTCAATATGATACATAACCTCAGGAGTGAGTACACATATCCTCCATAAAACATCCATTCACGATTGACATCATCACGTTACACTTAGCACATGGATTTATGACTGCTCTGTTCTGCTGTCTCGTTTCACTTAGCTGACATAATAAACCAACTGCAGAACCCTTTACACACAGATGTTTAATATAATTTATCATGATTTATAAAGGCAACGACAAACCTATGGCCCCCGGGGTTGCTATCTCACTTAAGAGACTTGCCTGGCGGCACAGAAAGAAATTGTGCATTACTTTCATGCTGGTTATTGCTGAAAACGTTGCATTCCTGCTCTACCCCGTTCTGGCGGGCATGGCGATAAATGCCATCCTGGGCGGACAGACGTCACATGCGGCCCTTTATGGCCTGATGGTTCTGTTCATGTGGTGCATGGGAGCCGCCAGACGTAGTGTCGATACGCGAACGTTTGCACGTATCTACGCAAGTCTTGCTGTGACTGTAGTATTATCCCAGCGAAAATATTCACTTAATCACTCGACTATTGCTGCGAGAGTCACTCTGTCCCGTGAATTTGTAGATTTCTTCGAGTTGCACCTGCCCGTATTGATCACCTCGATCATTTCCCTTTTCGGCGCAGCAATTATGCTGTTATGGATTGAATTCTGGACAGGTATAGTCTGTTTGATCATCGTGGCAATACTGATGTGTTTTGTCTCAAGCTATGCCAGCAAAAATGAGTCATTCTACAGACGGCTGAATAATCGCCTTGAGAAAGAGGTCGATTATGTTAATAAGGCGTCTTTTGGTGCTCTTAAGCGACATTATGACACACTTGCCCGTCTGCGCGTGGTGTTATCCGACAGAGAGGCATGGGGATATTTATCAATAGGCCTTCTGGTTTCTGCTCTCTTTTCCATGACCATTATCAGGATGAGCATGGAATCCGGAATTAATGCCGGACATATTTATTCCGTCATGACCTATATGTGGATGTTTGCAACAAGCCTGGATGACGCACCACAACTTCTTGAGAAATTTTCCCAGCTCAGGGATATCGGTAAACGGGTTTCGACTGACGATGAGACCTCTTTATCAGGAAAACCATGCTGAACTTTTACCCTTTGTATGTTGACTGGAAGTACACCTGATGCCGCACTTTTTCATTGAGCGCCCCATCTTCGCATGGGTTATTGCCCTGTTTATTGTTCTGACGGGACTGTTGTCCATACCTCGTTTACCGGTTGCGCAATACCCTGAAGTTGCGCCACCCGGTATTATCATTTCAGTGAGTTACCCTGGAGCCAGCCCGGAAGTGATGAACACATCCGTCGTGTCTCTGATCGAGCGTGAAATTGCGAGTGTTGACAATTTACTCTATTTTGAATCTTCCAGTGACACGACAGGGATGGCGTCAATTACGGTAACTTTCAAACCCGGCACCGACATCAAACTCGCCCAGATGGATCTGCAAAACAAAATTAAAATTGTGGAATCTCGCCTGCCGCAGTCGGTAAGACAGAATGGGATAAATGTTGAGGCAGCTAATTCCGGTTTTTTAATGATGGTGGGGTTAAAATCGCCAAACGGAGACTATCAGGAAGCTGACTTAAGCGATTATTTTGCAAGGAATGTTACTGATGAACTCCGTCGCGTACCCGGTGTAGGTAAAGTCCAGCTTTTTGGCGGAGAAAAGGCACTCCGCATATGGCTGGATCCGATGAAATTACACAGCTATGGGCTCTCTGTTACGGATGTATTAAGCGCCATCAGTCAACAAAACGTGATTGTTTCACCGGGCAGAACCGGAGATGAACCCGCGACGAGCAGCCAAGAGGTGACCTATCCAATAACGGTAAAAGGGCAGCTCTCTTCGGTTGAAGAATTTCGCAATATCACGATTAAATCACAGGTCTCAGCCGCCCGGGTGACACTGGCAGACGTTGCCCGCGTGGAATCCGGGTTGCAAAGTTACGCATTTGGCATCCGTGAAAATGGCGTGCCTGCAACGGCAGCCGCCATTCAGTTGTCTCCTGGCGCAAATGCGATTAGTACTGCGTCGGGTATCCGCGCGCGGTTAACAGAACTGTCCGGTGTGCTTCCCGAGGGAATGACATTCACCGTGCCTTTCGATACGGCTCCATTTGTAAAGCTATCGATATTGAAGGTAGTTGAGACATTTGTTGAAGCCATGGTTCTGGTCTTTTTCGTGATGCTGCTTTTCCTTCACAAGATACGCTGTACGCTTATTCCTGCGATTGTGGCACCCGTGGCGCTGCTCGGCACATTTACCGTAATGCTATTAAGCGGTTATTCCATCAATATTTTAACCATGTTTGGAATGATACTGGCCATCGGGATTATTGTTGACGATGCTATTGTTTTGGTGGAGAACGTCGAACGACTGATGGAAGACAAAAAAATGTCTCCACAGGATGCAACGCGAGAAGCGATGCGTGAAATTACGCCGGCAATCATTGGTATTACGCTGGTGCTCACTGCGGTGTTTATACCAATGGCCTTTGCCAGCGGTTCTGTGGGTATTATTTATCGACAGTTCAGCATTTCGATGGCGATATCCATTTTACTGTCGGCATTCCTGGCGCTGACGTTAACGCCTGCGCTTTGTGCAACCCTGCTCAAACCACATGGTATTCATCAGGGTAAAAGCAGCGCATTTTCAGCGTGGTTTAACGCTTACTTTCATCGCCTGACTTCGTTTTACGCCACTGGTCTGGGAATTGTACTGAAGCGTACTGGCCGTATGATGATGATCTACGCTGCATTATGTTTGGCATTGTTTGCCGGGCTGTCCACCTTACCATCATCATTTTTACCCGATGAAGATCAGGGTTATTTTATGTCCTCAATCCAGCTTCCTTCTGATGCCACGATGCAGCGGACGCTTAAGGTCGTCGATACATTTGAAGAGGAGATCGCCCATCGGCAGGCGGTAGAAAGTAACATTATGATCCTGGGATTTGGTTTCTCAGGGTCAGGCCAAAATTCGGCCATGGCATTCACCACCCTCAAGGACTGGAAACAACGCAAAGGAACCACGGCACAGGAAGAAGCTGACCATATTCAGTCCCAAATGGCAAACGTGCCGGACGCCGTAACAATGAGTCTGCTGCCTCCGGCCATTTCTGATATGGGAACCTCATCCGGGTTCACTTATTATTTACAGGACAGAGGGGGGAAAGGCTATCAGGCACTCAAAAAGGCGGCCGATGAGCTTATTGTACAGGCAAATCATAATCCTCACCTTGCCGATGTCTATATTGATGGACTTGGTGAGGGAACAAGCCTTTCCCTGCATATCGACAGGGAAAAAGCGGAGGCCATGGGGGTGTCGTTTGATGAAATAAATCAAACCATTTCCGTTGCAGCAGGTTCCAATTATGTTAATGACTATACCAATAATGGTCGGGTTCAACAGGTTATCGTCCAGGCGGACGCGCCATACCGGATGCAGCCCGAACAACTTTTGGCTTTGTCTGTCAAAAACCGTCTGGGGCAGATGCTTCCGTTATCCACTTTTGTGACGCTTTCGTGGAATGTTGCACCGCAGCAACTGATACGCTATCAGGGATATCCTGCCATACGCATAACCGGCAGTGCCGCACAGGGGAAATCGTCAGGTACCGCAATGGAGGCAATGGACAATCTGGCTAAGCACTTACCACCGGGGTTCGCCGGGGAGTGGGCGGGAAGTTCGTTACAGGAAAAAGAGTCTGCATCACAGCTTCCGGGTCTTATTGTGCTCTCGGTACTGGTGGTATTCATGGTGCTGGCTGCTCTATACGAAAGCTGGTCCATTCCCTTCTCGGTCATGCTCGTTGTTCCTCTGGGGCTGCTCGGCGCTGTGCTGGCCGTATCCGTTACGAATATGACGAATGACGTCTTTTTCAAAGTGGGTCTGATAACCCTGATTGGACTTTCCGCCAAGAATGCGATTCTGATTATCGAGTTCGCGAGACAATTGATGAAAGAAGGAAAGAGCCTTATTGACGCGACATTGACGGCTGCAAAGTTACGCTTACGGCCAATTCTGATGACTTCTCTGGCTTTCACATTAGGTGTTGTTCCGCTGATGCTTGCCAGTGGAGCCAGCGACAGCACGCAGCATGCGATTGGTACCGGTGTATTCGGCGGGATGATTAGCGGAACGCTACTGGCCATTTTCTTTGTTCCGGTATTTTTCGTGACGATCACACGATTTACAGGCATGCGAAAATACAGACTGGGGAATAGCCGGAACGGCTAATCTCTGCCCTGTGTTCCGGCCAGTTTAAAGCAGACTTCTTGCTGAACTGGCTGGCATTACATTATCAAGGACATTATGAACATCATTACCACTCAAAGGTTAATCATTCGCCATTTTAAGGAAGAGGATGCGGCAGCTCTTTTCGATTACCTCTCTTCACCACGTACTCCTTGCTTTAAGGATGAAAAGTTACATTCACTCGCTGAGGCAGAGGTCGACGTGGCTAAACGAGCCTCTGACCCAACACAGTTTGCCGTTTGTCTAAATGAAACCGATACGTTAATCGGACATCTTTTTGCGGACAATAGCAACGAGCCAGACAGCAATACCTGGTCAGTAGGCTGGCATTTTAATCAACGTTACGAACATCAGGGATATGCAAGCGAGTCAGTTGCTGCACTGTTTGATTATTTATTTAAAGTAAAAGGCGCCAGACGTTTGTATGCCTGGGTGGAAGATTATAATTACTCCTCTCAAAAACTATGCGAACGACTACTTATGCGACGTGAAGGATGTTTTAAAGAATTTGTCTCCTTTGAAAACGAGGAGGGTAAGGCAAGGTATGACGACACATACATCTATGCGTTACTGCATAAAGAATGGACGAAGTAGAGGACGAAGAAAAATGTCCGCTCCTCGCTCATGGCGGACCTTTGGCTCAGTTAACAGTTCGCGCCGTGCCAGAAGCGGATCTCGCTTACTGCCAGGTATCAGTATTTACGGGAAGCAGATCAGCCAGGCTAGGGATATCTATTATTGAGTATTGAACTGAAATCGTATGTCTTGGATTTAAAATCGTTTGCGGGTGGGATATAGGCATTGAGCTTTTTACTGATGCTTGATACTCTCAGAGCACAAGCAGCGACCCAACACCATACTATAAAAGCCACAATAACGACGTATAGAGATTTCAAAATCTCTATACCATCACTCTGTGAAGAACTTCTGTATATCTCAGCACCGATATATAATAGCAACGATATTAACACAAAAGGTATTATCCACTTATGGAATTTATGAGGGTATATATTCCCGTTAGTAATTGTGTACATGCCCTGATAACGCAAGACTGCCTTCAAGGACGGAATCAATGACTGTGCATAATCGGAACTCAAGCATATGATTTTATAAGATAAATGCCAATCTCTATGCAGTCCGAACGACTGTAGGCGGAACTGCTGTTCCGCCTTTGCTAACGGATCGGAGATGGGTACAGAAGAGGTTCTAAGCCATTCGACTGCTTTTATCTGCTCGGAGGATGAGCGTGAAAAAAAGTCTCTGCGATGAAACTGAATATACTTTTTTGTAATCGCTCCAATGATAGTAAGAATGACTGCGGAAACCACTTGGTTACTAAATAGGTCCTTTATTACCGATATCATAGCTTTTCTCCTGCTTATCTAATTTCTAAAAGAGATAATATTTTATTTTTTAAAAGCTAAAAAATTTGGTTCCTCAATTTTATAGCAACTACAGTTCCTTTCAAAAGATCTCAGTCTAAAGAATACTACTTTCTCCGGCAGCAACTCCATTACCTGTGGTTTAACACGTAGCATAAAGTCATCAATGGAGCTATCCCGTTCCCGAACTTCCGCTCCTCGCTCAAATCAGACCTTCATCCCAGTCAGATTGCCCACGTCGTGCCAGAAGCGTAAGTAAGAACGCCAGAAGCCCGCAAATATTGATGCTTCGTTTCGCCGGGATGCTTACACTTACACCCAAACCAAAAAAAAGCCCCTGCGCGAAAGCAGGGGCAAGCCATGTCAGAGCTTATTTTTTATTAGTTAAATACCATCCCGCCGTCGATCAGCAATGACTGACCGGTCATGTAATCAGAATCCGGGCTGGCAAGATAGGAGACGCAGGCGGCGACATCTTCCGGCTCGGACAGCCGACCGAGAGTGATGCGTTTGGCGAACTCGGCGGTACCGTAGCCCAGCGGTTTACCGGCGGCTTCGGACACCTGGCGGTCAATTTCGGCCCACATTGGCGTTTTGACAATCCCCGGGCAGTAGCCGTTGACCGTGATGCCCAGCGGCGCGAGGTCGCGAGCGGCGGTCTGGGTTAAGCCGCGTACCGCGAATTTACTGGAGCTATACACCGCCAGCTCCGGGTTGCCGACGTGGCCGGCCTGGGAACAGGCGTTGATGATTTTCCCGCCGTGCCCCTCTTTCTTAAAGGCTTCGACCGCCGCCTGGATGCCCCAGATCACCCCTTTAACGTTGATGTTGTAGACTTTGTCGACAATCTCCGGGGTGATGGACTCGATCGGCGTAGACGGCGCCACACCGGCGTTATTGACGATGACGTCGAAGCCGCCCAGCGTTTTGCGTGCCTGTTCGACGGCGGCAAACACCTGGTCGCGGTCAGAAACATCCACTTTCACCGCCACGGCGTGTCCGCCGGCCTGGTTAATTTCGGAGGCGACCGCTTTGGCGGTGGCATCGTTATAATCGGCAATGGCCACGGCAAATCCATCCTTCACCAGACGAAGCGCGATAGCTTTACCAATCCCCTGGCCGGCGCCGGTAACAAGTGCGACTTTTTTCATTTTCCTTTCCTTATTGTGATGACTTACAGAATCTGACTCAGATGCAGCTGACCCATCAGCAGCGGGTTATCGCGATAATCCACCGGGATGGCCACCACCGCCGGGCCGTCGACGTCCATCGCGGAGCGCAGCGTCGGCTCCAGCGCCTCGGCGCTTTCCACGGCAAACCCTTTGGCGCCGAAGGACTCGGCATAGGCTTTAAAATCCATCGGCCCGAACTCGACGCCGGACAGGCGCTGGTATTTTTTCTCTTCCTGAATAGCCACCATGTTGTAGCCGTTATCGACCCAGATGAGATGCAGCACGTTGGCTTTCAGGCGGACGGCGGTCTCCAGCTCCATGCTCGACTGCAGGAAGCCGCCGTCGCCGGAGACGGAGACCACTTTGCGCTCAGGATTGACCAGCCAGGCGCCGATGGCCCAGGGCAGGGCGACGCCCATGGTCTGCTGGCCGTTGGAGATCATCACCTGACGGGCGCGGAAGCTGTACAGGTAGCGGGCGATCCAGATATGGAAGCTGCCCATGTCCACGGTCAGCGTGACGTCGCTGTTGACGATATCCTGCATGGCGCGAACGATGCGCAGCGGATGCAGGGCAAACTGATTCAGCTGCGCGCCGCGGCGGTCCAGCAGCTCGCGCTGGTGCTGGCGGTCGCGGAGGATCTCCGCCGCCTGCGGGGAGAGCACCAGCCGGTGATCGATATTTTGCGCCAGCTTGTTGAGGGTGCCGGCGATATCGCCCACCAGCTCGACATTCGGGGTGTAGTTGCGCTCTTCATAGGCGGGCAGCACGTCGATATGCACCAGCGTCGCGTTGCCGCTGTTCCACATCGCCGGTTCATATTCCACCGGGCTATAGCCGATGCAGATCACCAGGTCGGCGAGCTGCAGCAGACGGTCCCCGGCCTGGTTGTTAAACAGCCCGACCCGACCGGCGAAGCGAGAGAAGTTATCCTGATTCACCGCCCCGGCGGCCTGATAGGTGCTGGTGACCGGAATATGGCTGGCCTCCAGCAAACGGCGCAGCGCCGCGCTGTTTTCCGGCTGGCTGGCCATCAGGCCGAGCAGGAAGATCGGGTTCTTCGCCTGAGCGATAAGCTTCGCCACCTGGTCGATGGCGTCATCCGGCGCGGCGCCCATCTGCGGAGCCCGGCTGGCCGGCAGTACTTTACCGCTGACCGGGCCATCGACCACATCCTGCGGCAGGCTGACGAACGCGCTGCCCGGGCGGCCCTGCTCGGCGGCACGGAAGGCGTTGGAGACCACTTCCGCCAGCGCATCCGGCGCCGTCACCTCGACGGCGTATTTGGTGACCGGGCTGAACATCGCCACCGTATCCATACTCTGATGGACCTGCTTCGCCTTATCGGCGCGTTTCACCGCGCCGCCCAGGGCCACCACCGGGTCGCCTTCGCTGTTCGCGGTGGCCATGCCGGTGATCAGGTTGGAACAACCCGGACCGGAGGTGACCAGCGCCACACCCGCTTTGCCGGTAATGCGTCCGACCGCGGCGGCCATAAACGCGGCGTTGGCTTCGTGACGTACCGGAATAATGCGAATCGAGGAATCCAGCAGTGAGTCGAACACCTTGTCGATTTTGGCGCCGGGGATACCGAAGATCTGACGTACGCCTTGCGCTTCCAGCTGGCTGACGACGAGATCGGCGCCGTGCGCCCACTGGCGTACCGGATACTGTTTGTCCATGTGAACCCCTTAACTTTCTACGGAACGGATGGCGGCATCGAGATTATCGGGATGCAGATTGGCCTGCAGGAACGCGCTGTCGGCGGGCAGGTCGATCATCAGCTTGTGAATTTCGCCGAAGGTTAACACCCCGTGATCGAGCTGGTAATCCAGCAGGTGACCGCCGCCTTTGCGGTCATCGGTAATAAAGTGCTCGTGATACCCGGCGACGTTGATCCCCTGCATATGCTGCGGGGTACGGAAGCCAACCAGCACCCCTTCGCGCTGGTTAAAGCGGAACACCGGCTGATCGTCGAGGACGTCGGTCATCGCCCGGTACGGCGGCGTCTGGCGCGGCACAGTGCGGGTATGGGCATGGCGGAAATGGCCGTCGATGCGCAGGGCGCAGAACAGGTTGTCAGAGGGAATTTGCTGGTCAATAACGTCGTGCAGTTGCTGGCGGCTCACCGGATGGTCAAAGGTTTTCCGGTACTGCGGCTGGAACCAGGTCATCACCGCGAACGGCGTTTTCTGCTCCGGCTGGGCTTTGCGCGCGCTACCGTCGGCGCGCAGCTGATAGACCTGACTGCTGAAGGCGATCAGCTCCCCGTCCAGTTCATTAAAGGTGCCGAGGCCGAAATCGCCGTGTTTCAGCAGGTCCGCGATGGTGGTGCTGCCTTCGTAAACCCCGCTCAGCAGGGCGCTCATTAGCGATGTCTGATAGAGCACGCTCTCGGGATGCTGCGCGGAAAACGCCCGTAGGGTTTCGCACAGACTCTCTTCGCAGGTGCATTCAGCAGAGTGATTCATATACCACTTCCTCGTTCAACAAATATAAGAAAGGTTAAATAAATGTTGACCCGATTCAGCTCACAGTTCCAATATAGAAACCATGCTGGTTTGAGACGTTTTCGATATGGAACTTCGTTATCTTCGTTATTTTGTCGCCGTCGCCAGGACGCGGCACTTCACCCAGGCCGCCAAGGAACTGGGTATTTCACAACCTCCGTTAAGTCAGCAAATTCAGCGACTTGAACGAGAGGTGGGGACCCCGCTGTTTCGGCGTTTAACCCGCGGGGTGGAGCTGACGGAAGCGGGAGAGTCGTTCTATGAGGATGCCCGCCAGATCCTCGCCATGAGCGATGCGGCGCTGGAGAAGGCCAAGGGCATTGCGCGCGGGATGAACGGCAGCCTGTCGCTAGGCATTACCAGTTCTGATGCTTTCCATCCGCAAATCTTCACGTTGCTGCATCGTTTTCAGCTCGACCACCCCGGGGTGACCCTGCACCAGATGGAAGACAATATGGCCAATCTGATGACCGCCCTGAGCGAGGCCGAGCTGGATATCGCCTTCGTCCGTCTGCCGTGCGAGAGCAGTAAAGCCTTTAATCTGCGGATTATTGATGAGGAGCCGATGGTCATCGCGTTGCCGCGCGATAACCCTCTGGCGACGCAGCCGACCCTGGCTCTGGAGCAGCTGCGCGACGTGGCGCCGATCCTCTTCCCGCGGGAGGTGGCCCCCGGGCTGTATGAGCTGGTGTACAACAGCTGCCTGCGCGCCGGAATCGACATGGATCGTGCCTGGCAGTCGTCGCAGATTTCGTCGTCGCTGAGCATGGTCAATGCCGGGTTCGGCTTCGCGCTGGTTCCGCAGTCGATGACCTGCATTCAGCAGCCGAACGTCAGCTATCACCCGCTCAGCGGGGCGCCGCTGAAGACCGATATCGCCATCGCCTGGCGCCGCTTCGAGCGCTCGCGCACGGTGAAACGTTTTCTGGCGATGTTCTGATCTTCGCGGCGCCAGCGGCTTACTGCGCCACCCAGCCGCCATCCATGTTCCACGCGGCGCCGCGCACCTGGGCGGCGGCGTCGCTGCACAGAAACAGCGCCATTTCGCCCAGCTGCTGCGGGGTGACAAACTCCCCGGAGGGCTGTTTTTCCGCCAGCAGCTGGGCGCTGGCCTGCTCCGGATCGACCCCCTCGGCGATGCGCTTATCGATCTGCTGCTGCACCAGCGGGGTCAGCACCCAGCCCGGGCAGATGGCGTTGCAGGTAATGCCGCTGCGCGCGGTTTCCAGGGCCACGGTTTTGGTCAGCCCGACCACCGCGTGCTTGGCGGCGACGTAGGCCGATTTCTCTTTCGACGCCACCAGGCCATGCACTGAGGCAATGTTGATGATGCGCCCCCAGTTGCGCTGGCGCATACCCGGCAGCGCCAGGCGAGTGGTGTGGAAGACGCTGGAGAGGTTAATCGCGATAATATCGTTCCATTTGTCCACCGGGAACTGATCCACCGGGGCGACGTGCTGGATGCCGGCGTTATTGATCACGATATCGACGCCACCGAAGGTGCTTTCGGCATAGTGCATCATCGCCTCGATCTGCCCGACGTCGCGCAGGTCGGCGTCGTGATAGCCGGGGATCTTGCCCAGCGCGGCGACTTCAGCGCGGGCGTGGCTGCTGTCGCCGAAGCCATTGAGTACCACCTGCGCGCCCGCCTGAGCCAGCACTTTGGCGATCCCTAAACCGATCCCGCTGGTGGAGCCGGTGACTAGCGCCGTTTTACCGTGCAAATTCATTTTATTACTCCTTCAATCGGATATCAGACAATGCCGGTCACATAGAACGTGGCAATGACAAACAGTACCGCGAGGCTTTTGATCACCGTGATGGCGAAAATGCCGCCGTAGGCCTGGCGATGGCTCAGGCCGGTGATCGCCAACAGGGTGATCACCGCCCCGTTATGCGGCAGGGTGTCCATGCCGCCGCTGGCCATGGCGGCGACACGGTGCAGGACCTCGAGCGGAATATTGGCGGCGTGGGCGGCGGCGACAAAGGTCTCGGACATCGCCGCCAGCGCGATGCTCATCCCCCCGGAGGCCGAGCCGGTGATCCCGGCCAGCACCGTAACGCTGATCGCCTCGTTTAACAGCGGATTGGGAATGGCCGCGAGGGCTTTCGACAGCACCAGGAAACCCGGCAGGGCGGCGATAACCGCGCCGAATCCGTACTCAGAGGCGGTGTTCATCGCCGCGAGAATAGCGCCGCCGACCGCCGTTCGGCTCCCCTCCGCCAGCCGGCCGCGGATATTGCGATAGCCGCAGACCAGCACCAGCACAATGCCGGAGAGCAGCGCCGCCTGTACCGCCCAGATGGCGGTGATTTTCCCCACTTCGGTGACGACAGGCTTCGCCAGACCCGGCAGGGTGAGCTCATGGCTGGCGCCGTACCACTGCGGGATCCAGTGGGTAAACAGCAGGTTCAGTACCCCCACTAACAGCAACGGGGCGATAGCGATCAGCGGATGCGGCAGATCGATGTCATCCGGGGTCTCCGGCTCATTTTGCAGGTCGGTCCCATAGCCTTCGCCGCTAGCCTGCGCTTTGCGGCGCTGACGCTCCAGCCACAGCAAACCGAAGATGATAATGAACAGCGAGCCGATAAGCCCCAGCCAGGGGGCCGCCCAGGCGTTGGTGCCGAAGAAGCTGGTGGGAATAATATTCTGGATCTGCGGCGTACCGGGCAGGGCGTCCATGGTAAACGAGAATGCCCCGAGGGCGACGGTGGCCGGGATCAGCCGTTTGGGGATCCCGCTCTGGCGAAACAGTTCGGCGGCGAAGGGGTAGACGGCAAAAGCCACCACAAACAGCGACACCCCGCCGTAGGTTAGCAGGGCGCACACCAGCACGATCACCGGGATCGCGTGGCGGCGTCCGAGGATGCGGATGGCGGCGGCGACAATCGACCGCGAGAATCCTGACAGCTCAATCAGCTTGCCGAACACGGCGCCCAGCAGAAACACCGGGAAATAGAGCTTCACGAAGCCGACCATTTTTTCCATAAACAGGCCGGTAAAGGCCGGGCCGACCGCGCCCGGGTCGGTGACCAGCACCGCGCCGAGGGCGGCGATCGGCGCAAAGAGGATCACGCTGTATCCACGGTAGGCCGCCAGCATCAGTAACGCCAGCGCGGCCAGGGCAATTATCACACTCATCACGACGTCTCACTCTCATTGTTATTGTAGGGGTACAGAACGCGATACTAGGGCTTCAGGGCATAGCGAAGCTGATGTTCCCGGCGCGACTGGATGCGCTGTTGCCGCGCCTCATCCCAGCGGTAAAAGCCTTGCCCACTGCGGGCGCCGGTGTTGCCTTGCGCCACCTTCTCCGCCACCAGCGACATCATCTCCGTCCCGCTGGCCAGCTCCGGCAGCAGGTGCTGGCAGATATCCTGGACCGTCGCCAGCCCGGTCATGTCCGCTGCCTCCAGCGGGCCGACCATCGCATAACGGCGGCCCAGCGAGGCGCGCATCACCTGGTCCACTACCTCGGCTGAGGCAATGCCGCTGTGGACGATATGCAGTGCTTCGCGCAGCAGGGCGAACTGCAGCCGGTTGCCGACAAAGCCCGGCGCGGCGCGATTGAGCACCACCGCTTCCAGCGCGCAGGCGGTGCAAAAGTCGCTCACCTGGCGCGCCAGATGGGGCAGTGTGGCGCTCCCGGGCACCACTTCCACCAACGGGATCAGGTGCGGCGGATGCCAGAAGTGGGCGATCAGCAGCCGTTCAGGGTGGCGCATGCCCTGCGCCAGCGAGTCCGGCGGCAGGCCGCTGGTGTTGCTGGCGATAATCGCCTCGTCGGCGATCAGCGTTTCCAGTTCGGCATACAGGGCGTGCTTCAGTGGTAGCCGCTCGGGGATCGCTTCTATCAGCAGCGTGGTGTCGGCCAGGGTATTCAGCGCCGGGGTGGGGGTCAGACGGGCCAGCACGGCGTCGCGGTCGGCGGGATCCTGCTGACCGCTGGCCTCCAGCTCGCGCAGGATGGCGCTGGCCACCGCCGGAACTTCGGCGAGACGCTGCGGATCGGTGTCATACAGGCGGACGGCGTGACCGTGACGAGCGAAATGACAGGCGATGCCGACGCCCATCAGTCCCGCGCCGAGTACCGCCAGGCGTGGTGTAAACATAGTGGCTCCTGTTAACGTTGTAGAGTCATGGCGATACCCTGGCCGCCGCCGACGCACAGGGTTGCCAGCCCTTTGCTGGCGCCCCGGCGCTGCATCTCATGCACCAGGCTGACGAGGATCCGGCAGCCGGAGGCGCCGATGGGATGGCCAAGGGCGATGGCGCCGCCGTTGACGTTGACCTTCTCGCTATCCCACTCAAGCAACTGACCGACGGCCAGCGCCTGGACGGCAAAAGCCTCGTTAGCTTCGATAAGATCCACCTCGTCCAGCGTCCAGCCGGCGCGCTGCAGCGCTTTGCGGCAGGCGCTCACCGGCCCGATGCCCATCACCGATGGGTCGACCCCGGCGACCGCTGAGCTGACGATGCGCGCCAGCACCGGTAGCCCGAGCGCGTGCGCTTTATCGACGCGCATCAGCAGGACCGCCGCGGCGCCGTCGTTCAGCGACGAGGCATTCCCGGCAGTGACGCTGCCGTCAGCGGGACGAAACGCCGGGCGCAGCTGGGCCAGCTGCTGCTCGCTGGTCTCCGGGCGTGGTTGCTCATCGTCAGTCACCATTCGCGGCGGCTTTTTGCCCTGCGGGACGCTGACCGGGACGATCTCCTCGCGAAAACGCCCGGCGGCGATGGCGGCCGCCGCTTTGCGCTGGGACCCGGCGGCAAAGGCATCCTGGCGCTCGCGGCTGATGTCGAAGGCATCGGCCAGATTCTCGGCGGTAATGCCCATGTGGTAGTCGTTAAAGGCGTCCCACAGGCCGTCCAGAATCATGCTGTCCTGCAGGCTGGCGTGGCCGAAACGCAGGCCATCGCGGGCGCCGTGCATCAGATAGGGGGCATTGCTCATGCTCTCCTGGCCGCCGGCGATGACGATCTCGGCGTCGCCGCAGCGGATCGCCTGCACCGCCTGCTGAACCGCTTTCAGCCCGGAGCCGCACACCAGATTGACGGTGACCGCCGGGGTGTCGATCGGCAAGCCAGCCCGCAGCGCGGTCTGGCGCGCCGGGTTCTGCCCGCAGCCGGCGGTGAGCACCTGGCCGAAAATCAGTTCGTCGACCGCCGCGGCGGGCAGCTGGCCGCGTTCAAGCAGGCTGCGCACCACCGCCGCGCCGAGGTCGACGGCGGAAAGAGGGGCGAAGGCGCCGCGAAAGCTGCCGACCGGAGTGCGTACTGCAGCAACAATGGCAATATCGGTCATGGTCTCTCCTTAGCTGAAGCGCATTTCGCGCACATCGTCGGCCACGATCAGTCGTCCCGCCGTTTTACGCATCACCTCGTCGGGGCTCACTCCCGGGGCCACTTCGCGCAGGACAAACGTGCCGTCGACAATGTCCAGCAGGGCCAGATCGGTGAGCACCCGGCGAATACAGCCCACGCCGGTGAGCGGCAGGGTGCACTGCGGCAGCAGTTTGGATTCGCCGTTTTTTGAGGCGTGGGTCATCACCACGATGATGTTCTGCGCGCCGGCTACCAGGTCCATGGCGCCGCCCATCCCCTTGACCATTTTTCCAGGGATCATCCATGAGGCGATGTTGCCCGCGACGTCGACCTCAAAGGCGCCAAGAACGGTCAGGTCGACGTGACCGCCGCGGATCATGGCGAACGACTGGGCGGAGTCGAAGATGGCCGCCCCGGTTTGCGCGGTGACGGTCTGCTTGCCGGCGTTAATCATGTCGGCGTCGATCGTGGCTTCGTCGGGAAATTCGCCCATCCCCAGCAGGCCGTTCTCCGACTGGAGCATCACCTCAATGCCGGCGGGAATGTAATTGGCCACCAGCGTCGGGATACCGATCCCGAGGTTGACGTAGTCGCCGTCGCGCAGCTCCTGGGCGACGCGCATCGCCATTTGTTCACGGGTCAGCATCTCAGTGCCCTCCGGCGCGCAGGGTGCGCTGTTCAATACGTTTTTCGAATTGCCCGACGATCAGCCGGTCGACATAGATCCCCGGGGTGTGGATGGCGGAGGGCGGCAGTTCGCCCGGCGGTACAATCTCTTCCACCTCCACCACCGTAATGCGTCCGGCGGTGGCCATCAGCGGGTTGAAATTCTGCGCGGTATGGCGATAAACCACATTGCCGTACCAGTCGGCTTTCCAGCCTTTGACCAGCGCGAAATCGCCGCGGATCGCCTCTTCAAGGATGTAGTGCCTGCCGTCGAACTGGCGCACCTCTTTGCCTTCGGCGACCGGGGTGCCATAGCCGGTGGCGGTGTAAAAACCGGGGATCCCGGCGCCGCCGGCGCGAATTTTTTCGGCCAGCGTTCCCTGAGGAGTGAGCTCAACCGCCAGCTCGCCGCTCAGCACCAGCTGTTCAAACAGCGCGTTCTCCCCGACGTAAGAGGCCACCACCTTGCTGATCTGGCGTGACGCCAGCAGCATACCGAGACCGAAGCCGTCGACGCCGCAGTTATTGGAGACCACCGTCAGCCCCTGCACCTGGCGACGCTGCACCTCGGCGATCAAGTTCTCGGGAATGCCGCACAGGCCGAAACCGCCGGCGAGCAGCGTCATGCCGTCCGTTAACCCTTCCAGCGCCGCTTCATAGCTGGCGACGCGTTTATCCAGTCCTGCCATCTTGTCTCTCCTGCCTTGCGATAGCCTTATCATTGGCGCTGGAGACTGATTTGATAATTTTGAATTTGTGACCCACTCATTTGGAATTTTAATTAATTTCCTGTTAACTAATTTTTTTCAATTAGTTAACAGGAAGAAAAATGAGAATGAGTGTCAAACAGTTACGCGCGTTTTTAGCGGTAGCTCACACTCTGAATTTCGCCCACGCCAGCGAAAGGCTCAATTTGTCGCAGCCAGCCCTCAGTTTGACCATCAAAGGGTTGGAGGAGGCGCTGGGCGGCGCGCTGCTGCAGCGCAGCACCCGCAAAGTGACCCTTACCCAGGAGGGGGAACTCTTTCTGCCGATGGCCCGTCAGTTGCTGGCCGACTGGGATAACGTCGAGGAGGCCATGCGTCAGAGCTTTACCCTGCAGCGGGGTAAAATTTCGGTGGCCGCGATGCCGTCGTTTGCCGCCAACGTCCTGCCGGAGGCGCTGAAGGCCTTTCGCGACCGCTATGCCGGCGTGAACGTCACGGTGCATGACGTGATTAATGAGCAGGTGATCGAGATGGTGCGCGAGGGGCGAGTGGAGATGGGCATTGCCTTCGAGCCATCGCCCACCCACAACCTGCTGTTTACTCCGCTGGCGGTGGACCGCTTCGTGGCGATCGTTCCCCGACAATCCCCGCTGGCGAAGAAAAAGCAGCTCACCTGGCAGGAGCTGTTGACCCTCGATTTTATTACCCTGCAGCGTCCCTCGGCGGTACGCTTGATGCTGGAGGAGGCGCTGGCGCGCAGCGGTCGCCAGCTGGACGTGGCGCTGGAGAGTCACCAGTTGGTGACGGTGGGAAGAATGGTGGCCAGCGGCCTGGGGGGCAGCGCGGTACCGGCGCTGTGTAAAACGCAGATGACCTCCCTGGGGGCCGTCTGCATCCCGCTCAGCGATCCGCCGATTGAGAAGTGCGTCGGCGCGATCCATGCCGGGCATATGCCTCTGTCAAAGGCGGCGCAGGCGCTGCTGGATACGCTGAAAGGGTTCTTGCCGACCTGAGCAGGCGGGAAGGGCAAAAAAAACCGGCCTGCTGGCCGGTTTGACAATCAGATTTTGCAGGCGTCGCCGCAATCGTCATCGGCAACGATCGCCTGCGCTTTTTTGTCCGCTTCTTCCAGACGCTCCGCGTTGCGTTCTTCTGCTTCATCCAGGCCGCTGAAGACCAGGTTGTCGAGATCAATTTCCATAAGTTACCTATCGTTGCTGGTTTTTAATCAGCGTCAAGTATAGGGCAAAACCGCCAGCGGATGTAGCCGCTCTCCGCGCCGAACGCACAGAGCGTTAAGTCGCTGAGCGCCAGGCTTCCCCTACCATAAATAACCGTTGACAGACTGGCGTTGGCTTTATTAATCACCAGGCAGAATGATTTCCTGTGTATATATTAAATGAAAGGACAACGAAGGAGTAATTAAGCGTTGACGAAAAGCTTTTATGTTAATATGCCCGCGATTATGGATGAATCTATGGATCTTAATCAATGGAACATACTGTTGCAGGCGCCATCAAAGAATGGCGTAAACATAATAAAGTGATCGGTCAGGTCAAAATAAACTATAAAAAAATTTTACGAAAATGCAGAGAGCTCTCGCTCGCAGGAGGTAAATACAGAGAATATCAAGAACTTTGTGCAAAATATCAGTGCGCGCGGTTGACCGCCGTGACCAAAGGGCTGGTGCCTTTCGAGGATAAACCGTTTAAAGCGTATCTCAATAAACGGCTGTCAAAACGACGCAAGCTGGATATTGCCCACGGTTCACTGAATTTTATTGAGAAAACGTTTCACCCTGATGTCCTGCCGCAGCTGTACAATGTGGCGGATTTTGGTCGCACGATGTTCTCTATTCCTTTGAAAAATGGCGATAATCTTGACGTTAAGCTGTTGGCGTCGCCGTTTCAGGAGGAGGGGGAGCTGATGCTGCAGCTGTTTCTCGGTGACCGGCGCGTCTATAGCGTCTGTTTTTCCTGTACCGACGATGGCCGCGCCTATATTGGCGGCATCCAGGGCGGGAAAGATATCACCAATGACGAAGTGAAGGTGCTGACTAAAGAGCTGCATGGCACGCGGCCGAAAAATATCATCATGAGCGTGCTGTATGGTTTCCTGCGTTATTTCAGCATCACCACCGTCTACGCGATCGATTCCGATTACCACGTGAAAAGCGATCTGGTGAAAGCCAGTTATTCATCGCTGTGGCTGGAAATGGGCGGTGAGAAACAGGCTCGCGGCTGGTATAAATTACCGGCGCAAGAGATCAAAAAAAGTATTGAAGAGGTGAAAAGTAAGCACCGCAGCCAGTTTATTAAGCGCGAAGGTGTCAAAGAGTTGATTCAGCTCGATATGGCGAACGCCCTGCAGCACATTACGTTGCGAGCACGGGTGAATTAACGCCTCTCATACGCTAGCCGGGCTGCAGGGGGCTGCTGTCCGGCTGGCGATTTCCTCTCTCCCCAGGTGGCTGTGCCGTAGGTTACTGCCCGCTCTCGCCGATTGGCGGTGACGCAGAGGCGGTGAGCAGCGGAGCGCTGCGCCACCATACCATCAGGGCGACAATCGCGATAACGCTCAGCACGCCGAAGGCGGTGGCATAGGAGTAGTGCCCGGCGATAGACCCGGTTAACGCCGGACTCATTGCCGCCCCGGCGCCCTGCATCAGCATCACCACGCTCTGTCCAGCGTTAACGTGCCCGCTGCCGCGCAGCAGCGAGACGATAAAGCTGGGCACCGCCACCCCCAAAATCCCTGCCGCCAGGCCATCAAGAATTTGCACCGGGACCATCATCGCCGGGGCGTCGCTGGACGCCGCCAGCGCCGCCCGGATGGGCATGATCAGCAGCGCCAGCAGGATGCATCGCCAGTAACCGTATTTGTCGATGCTGCCGGCGACCCGGATGGCCACCGGGATCATCACCACCTGCGAAATAATCACCGTGGCGGCGGCAAACAATCCGGGATTGAGGTGTCCGGGCGCGGTGGCGATCCGCATGCTCAGCATCGGCAACAGCGCGGCATTGGCGAGATGGAACAGCATCAGGGTTACGCCGGCGATCAGCAGCGGCGTATGGCGGAACAGGATGGCAAACCCCGGCAGGGAGGGCGTGGATGCCGCTTCGATGCCGCGGGCGGCGTCATCGTCGATATCGCCGCCGCGGATCGCCAGCAGGGCGACCAGGGTAAGCAGCGTGGTACAGGCCATCAGAATGAAAATGCCGCCGATGCCCCAGTACCAGGCGATAGCCCCGGCCATTAGCGCGGTGAAAAAATTCCCCGCATGGTTGAAGGCTTCGTTTTTCCCCATCTGGGCGCTAAAGCCGCGCTGTCTGGCAAGACCCAGGGTAATCCCGGCGATCAGCGGTCCGACAAAGGCCGCGCAGATGCCGCTGGCGACTTGCGAGAGGGCCACCACGCTGGTCTTCTGACTAAACCAGAGCAGCAGGGTGGTGAGGGTGATCACCAGGCAGACCCCGGCCAGCAGCAAGCGCTTATGCCGCGAGCTGTCGGTGATGAAGCCGGCGGGCAGGGTCGCCAGCAGGCCAGCGATACCGCCGACGGACATCAGCAGGCCAATGTCCTCCGCCTGCCAGTGACGCTGGGTGAGAAAGATCCCCAGAAACGGGCCGAGGCCGTCGCGCACGTCGGCAATAAAAAAGCTGGTCAGACATAAAGCCCGCAGAGAACGAAGCGACATTTTCTACCTTTAGCATGCGCGATCTGCGCGTCGGAATGGCCGGGTCGGGGTTACCGGATGCCTTCATCCTTTATCGCACAGTTCGATGAAACAAAAGTGTCCCGCGCTCGTCGGGTACCGTGGCTATGCAACATACCCGCTTGCGGCGGCTTTCGCCAGAGGCGTACGAAAGTTCTGTAGCGGCGCAACCGCGACCTTGTCAGGGTCACGCCTCAGGAGGATCAACCTCCCCGGCTTTGACGATCTGCAGGGCGGCGGGGCTCGCCACGGTGCCGCTGGCAGTAATAAACCCCGGATGGACGGCCTCGCCGCTGGCGCTGTCCACCAATGCAATATGCGGCGCGCTGTGCAGCACGTGCTGGTGGCCCCATTCCATCAGGGCGAACAGCACCAGCGCCAGGCTACGGCTTTTATCGGTCAGAACATATTCATACCGTTCGCGGGAGCCGGCTTCCCGGTAAGGCACTTTGCTGAGCAATCCCGTTTCGGTCATGGTTTTTAACCGGGTGGTGAGCGTCTGGCGGGTGATATGGGTGTGCGACAGCATCGTTTCAAAGCGCGTCACGCCGTAAAACGCTTCGCGGAGGATCAACAGCACCCAACGGTCGCCGAGGATTTTCGCCCCTTCCGCCAGGCCGCACAGCGCCGGGTCGAGGTAGGGCAGTGATTTATTTTTTGACATCGCGAGAATGACCTTCTACTCTGAGTTTGAATTTTAGACTTAGATGCTAAGGAGGATAGCGTGCCATTTGTTAACGTGCAAACCATTAAAGGGATCATGACCGCGGAACAGAAAAGTGAGCTGCTGCGACGGATGACCGATCTGCTGGTGGAGATTGAGGGGCAGGGCGATCCGCAGTTCCGTCAGTCCGTCTGGATCCGCATTGACGAACATGACCCGGAGCAGTGGAGTCTGGGGGGCGTCCAGCCGACGGCCGCGATGATCGCGGCGAAATTTGCCGCGGCGCGGCGCGACGGATCCCCGGAATAAAACGGGCGGCGAAGCCCGGCCCGGCGATCTGACGCAGAAGAGGGGCCAGATCGCCGGGTAATATTGCGATTCGCTATGGTGCAAAAGCGTATTTTGCGGCTAAGGTAACGGTCAGGGAACCCAACAAACAGGGCGCGATGCCAGACGGCCAGCCTGGCGCCACCCTCAAACCGGTGAAAACAACGGATGTCTACAGAACACATGCTGCCGCTGGCGGTGCAGAACAAAAATATCTTTCGCCTGGCTGCCGCTCAGGCGCTGGCCGGCGCCAACTCGGTGGTCTTCTACGCCACCGGCGCGATAGTGGGTAACGCGATTGCCCCCAGCCCGTCGCTGGCCACGCTGCCGATCACCCTATTTGTGCTGGGGATGGCGGCCTCCATTCTGCCTTTCGGCGCGCTGGCGCGAACGCGGGGCCGCAAAGCGGCGTTCAGGCTCGGCACCGGCGCCGGGATGGTGACCGGACTGGCGGCCGCGCTGGCGGTAGTGCTGAATTCTTTTCTGCTGTTTTGTCTCGCCGCGATGCTCGGCGGCGCCTATGCCGCCGTGGCGCTCAGTTTTCGTTTTGCCGCCACCGACGGCGTCGCCCCAGCGCGCCGGGCTCGCGCGCTGTCGCTGGTGATGGGCGGCGGTGTGGCCGCCGGGATCATTGGCCCGATGCTGGTCACCGGCACCATGCACCTCTGGCCGGCACATACCTTCGCCGTCACCTTCCTCGCTCAGGCGCTGGTTGCAGTGCTGGCCGCCTTTCTGTTGAGAGGGGTGACGCCGGCAGAGCCCACCGCGGCCAGCGTGCGCGGAGGGCGGCCGCTGCGCGAGATTGTCCGCCAGCCGGGTTTTGCCACCACGGTATTCAGCGGCGCGGTGGCCTATATGGTGATGAATTTTCTGATGACCGCCGCGCCGCTCTCCATGCATATGCACGGCCTTTCCCAGCAGGCCGCTAACCTCGGGATCCAGTGGCATGTGATGGCGATGTACGGCCCGGGATTTTTCACCGGCCGGCTGATCCAGCGCTTCGGCGCAGTGCGAATGGCGGCGGCGGGATTGCTGATCACCGCCGCGTCGGTGGCGGTCGGCCTGAGCGGTCTCGGCGTGTATCATTACTGGCTGTCGCTGATTTTGCTCGGCATCGGCTGGAACTTTGGCTTCACCGGGGCTTCGGCGAAAATCATCGATTTCCACCGCCCGGAAGAGAAGACCCAGGTTCAGTCGCTCAACGATTTTCTGGTCTTCGGCGTGATGATTGTGGGGTCGTTTTCGTCCGGGGTTCTGCTCAACGCCTTCGGCTGGAACGCCGTGCTGTGGGGCTCCCTGGTACCGGTTGGGGTGGCGTTGTTGACCCTGCTGCTGCGCCCCCTATCCCCACCCCGCGCTTAGCGCCTGGCCTGCCGCTACGTAGGCCGTCTTTTGCTTTTTTCAGCTATGCATTGCTGAAATTCATCTAACCCCGCGCGCGTAAAAACGTCACAGACGCTACATGCTGTAGTAATCTCTACAACATGACAATGCATCTCTTGATCCTTAACCTGACGACGTCTCAAGCCACGCTGCGCATGCGTGTCTGGCGAACCCTGAAGCAGAGCGGGGCGGCGGTCCTGCGTGACGGGGTCTATCTGCTGCCCGACGTGCGCCAGGGCTATGACACTTTCCTCAGCACCTGCCAGGCGATCCGCGCGGAAGGGGGGACCGGGTATGTTTTCACGATTGAGGCGGCGGAAGAAGAGGCGCTCAGGCCGCTATTCGATCGCCGCGAACAGTACGACGCGCTGTTGCAGGATCTGCAGGCGCTGCAGGGGACGTTATCCGCCGACGAACTGGCGGCTCAGCTCAAACAGCTGCGTAAAATTCAGCGTGACTATCGACGGATCGAGGCCATTGATTTCTTTCCGGGGGCCGCCCGGGAGCAAGCCGCTGAGCGACTGGCCACTATCGAGCAGGTCATTAATCAGCGGCTATCGCCGAACGAGCCGCAGTCGGTGGCGGGCGAACTGAGCCTGCTGGACAGAGGCGCCTTTCGCGGCCGGCTGTGGGCCACCCGCCGACGCCCGTGGGTCGATCGTCTGGCCAGCGCCTGGCTTATCCGGCGCTTTATTGACGACGAGGCGCGGTTCCTGTGGCTGGCCGCGCCCGAGACCTGTCCGGCGACGGCGGTCGGTTTTGATTTTGACGGCGCGCCATTCAGCCATGTTGGCACGCTGGTGACCTTCGAAGTGCTGGTCCGGCGCTTTGCGCTGGAGGCGGTGATCCCCGACAGTCTGGGGCGGTTGATCCACTTTCTGGACGTCGGTGGGGTACCGACCCCGGAGGCGGCGGGCGTGGAGAGTGTTCTTGCAGGGCTGCGGGAAACCATTACGGACGATGACCAACTGCTGGCGACAGCTTGCTCGCTGTTCGACGGCTTACTGAGGTCCTGTGAAATGAGGTCTGGCAATCATGAGCAAAACGGTCGTTCTTCCGCAGACTGACAGTCCTTCCATCGTCGCTTCCGTCTCCTTCTGGCAGGCATTTCGCTTTTGGCTCAAGCTTGGCTTCATCAGCTTCGGCGGGCCTGCCGGGCAGATCGCCATGATGCACCAGGAGCTGGTGGATAACCGACGCTGGATATCGGAAGGGCGATTCCTGCATGCGCTCAATTTTTGTATGGTACTGCCCGGCCCGGAGGCCCAGCAGCTGGCGACCTATATCGGCTGGCTGATGCATAAAACCTGGGGAGGCGTCATCGCCGGGGTGCTGTTTATTTTGCCCTCGCTGGTGTTACTCATCGCGCTGGCGTGGATCTACCTCGTCTGGGGAGATGTCGCGGTGGTGGCGGGGATTTTTTATGGCATCAAACCCGCCGTGGCGGCGATAGTATTGCAGGCGGCGCACCGCATCGGCTCGCGGGCGCTGAAAAATGGTGCCTACTGGGCTATCGCCGCCGCTGCCTTTGTCGCTATTTTTGCGCTGAACGTTCCTTTTCCGCTGATCGTCCTCGCCGCGGCGATAGTGGGTTTTATCGGCGGACGGTTGGCGCCGGCGATATTCGGCAAAGCGGACGCCCACCGTGCGCAGAGTCACCCTGGCGGAGCCGCCATCATTGATGACACGACGCCGATCCCGGCCCATGCCATTTTCAGCTGGCGGCGTACCTCTCAGGTGCTGATCGCCGGGATGCTGCTGTGGCTGGTGCCGATGGCCGCCCTGACGCTAATGCTGGGCTGGGCGCATCCGCTGACCCAGATGAGCTGGTTCTTTACCAAAGCCGCGCTGATGACCTTTGGCGGGGCATATGCCGTCTTACCTTATGTTTACCAGGGGGCGGTGACCCACTATGGCTGGCTGACGGCAGGGCAGATGATGGACGGCCTCGCCCTTGGGGAATCGACCCCCGGACCGTTGATCATGGTGGTGACCTTTGTCGGGTTTGTCGGCGGCTACACCAAAGCGGTGTTGGGTGTCGATGATGTGTTGCTGGGGGGCATCGCGGCGGCGTGCCTGGTGACATGGTTTACCTTTTTGCCCTCGTTCATCTTTATTCTCGCCGGCGGGCCGTTTATTGAAACGACCCATAATAAGGTGGGATTTACCGCGCCGTTGACCGCCATCACCGCCGCGGTGGTGGGCGTTATCCTGAATCTGGCGCTGTTTTTTATCTGGCATAGCGTCTGGGGACCGTCCGGTTTCGACCCGTGGTCCGCAGCCATTGCCCTAGGCGCCGCCGGGCTGCTGTTTCGCTATAAGTGGAAGCTGACCTGGGTACTGGCCGCCGCCGCCGCAGTAGGGCTTATCGTCCATATGGCGGGACTGTCCGGCGCAGGATAAGGTCGGCGTTGGGCTGAGAGAAACGTGGCCAGATGGGGGATTGGGGAGGGAGGCCAGTGCCTGAGCAGGCCCTGGCCGGATGGGTGGCAATGTCTTTATTTTTCAAAGCGTGCTAAATATCTCCCACTGAATAACCTCATCACCAAAATCGGGCGGCGTAATTAAAATGCTTCATTTGATGTTCGTCGACATAGGAGCTGGTTCCATCATTTTTTGAATCCTTGCCGGAGACCGTATTCCCCGAGATATATTGTGGCACCCCATTAATTATACCTGTGTAAATGCCGGCATGATCTCCTGGCTTTTGACCATTAGCCTGGATGGGATAATCAACTCTTAAAACAATATCGCCAACGGCAATGTCAGAAATAGCTATTATTTTTCCGAGCGCTAATGACTTCTGAAAAAATGCGTCTACGCTGGCAGTTTTAGGCAGGCCGGGAATGCCAGCCTGCCAGCTACACCAGTAGACAAAAGCCATACACCATGGCGAGCCGGGTGCGCTGCCCGCCGCTTTGAGATAGGTATCTACCATCGTGCCAGAATTGCTGTTAAGCGGCTGCTCTTTGACATTAAGCTGACTTCTTGCTTTTTCTATCAAGTCGTTACCATTAGGCATGGTCTTATCCTCATCATATTGGTTGGTGTAATCGTGAATATAGAGATAGCTGCTACGAGTTTTTCTTCATCCAGTCGTACATAATAAGGACATGGTCTGCATAGATTTGTGCCCGTTCGCCCTTGCCGTTATAGAGGCGGATCGTCTCGCGTAAATCCCCACTGGAGGACTGGTTTTTGAGTTTTAATTCACTCATCACCCGCGCCAGACAACTTGGGAAATCTCGCCATTGCTTGTTCAGGAAAAAGCTGGGGTCTGTCAAAATGTGCTGCAAGTCGTACTGGAATATTCCGTAACCTTTATAGACCCAATCCTTAGGTCCCATCTTTCTGAGCGCTCTGGTACGGTTTGCCTCATCGATAAACTCAGCGGTGACCTGATCGCCATACTTCTTACGAAAAATGGCGGTATTTGCAGGAAACGCGTTACGGCTGGTGCCTGGGGCATCACCGCTGGCATCAAAAACACAGCGGGCAACAATTTCGTCGGCACTCATCTGATTTATCCAGTTGAGCCATATCGGGGCGGTTTCCTTGTCGGCGATAGCGCAAATCAGCAAAGCATCGAAAGGGGTGCCAGATACGGCCTTCTCTATCTCGGAACCAAAGTGTTGCATTAACCAGTCACGGCACTGAAGGGCCTGGTCACGACGGAGAGGCGGTTTTGAAGCCGTTGAGCGTATCAACGAAGAGACGTCCGGGGGGGACCACTGAGCCGGTGCTATCCCGGTTTTCGGCTCAGGAAACGCCGCTATTGCCTTGCCGAATAACGCATCGTGGGTCAACCTGCCCACGACGCCATCGACAATTAAATCGCGTACGCTACGCTGGAAGGCTTCCACTGAAAGCCGAGTGGCATTGCCAAAAATACCGTCCGAAGTTCCACAAGGGGGTTGCACTCCGAGCGTGGTCAGCGCCTTTTGTACGGCACGTACATCTTCACCCCGCATCAGCGGAAAACAATAAAACAGGTCACGTGGTTCGCTCATGGTATCAACCTTATACACAGGTGGAGGGAAGACCTGGGCCACCGATGGCAGCGGCATTGACGGTCTGCTGGAGACGTATTGCTATCTCGCCCGTGGCTGGCGGTTGCCCCTTCAGACCGCCCAGGGCGCGTATTCGGGCATCACGGGCGGCCTGACAGCGCTCGGCCTGAGGCAGGTCGGTACGCTGAGCCAGACTGAGGAATGCATTACTGGTGGTAAGCGCGCGGGATGGATTCGGCGGTAACTGGTCCAGTTTTGCCACGGCTTCACGTGTCATTGCCACCGCCTCAGCGGGTTGCTTAAAGGGGGCTGAGCAGGTCAAAGCAAGGACCTGGTTTTCTATCAGATGTGTCTCATCTTCGCTGCCTCTGGCGGCGGCAGAAGATGCAAGCGCATAATCGTTTACCGCATTGTCCATATTGGCCCGGGCCGATGGGGTCGGCATTGGACAGCGAGCCCCCGCCTGAGACTCATTCATCGCGAGTTTGAGGTAGGCATGGCCCCGAATTGCGTAGAACTGCCGACAGACTTCACTACTCTGAGAGGGATCGTTGCAGGACGTCGCTGGTGTTTCCGCAATGATTGCGTCGTACTGCCCGTTGTTTTGCAACTGTTTCATGTGGGCCAGTTGCATGGTGGCACAGGCAGTCAGCAGGCATAGCAAGCTGGCCAGGTTGATGTAACGTTGCATCAGCTTCATAACTTGAGATCCGCAATGGCCTGGACAAAGTCGACGTTCGCCCGGCGTGCAGCATCGACAAGCATGATCAGCAGGTCGAATGCAGCCCTGCTGTCTGCGGGATTGGCGACCATGCTTGAAACACCAGAGACCAGATTGATAAGTTGATTGATGTCCGTAGCACTCAAATTGTTCAACGCTGCGCTGGCTGCGCCCAAGGCTTGAGACGCCGGTGATGTCAGGCTTGCGCGCACTTTGCTGGCGATCTCTTCCGTAATGTCACCCTTGCCATAGAGTGCGAGGAGAGATTGCTGCAGTGCGGTAACGATAGATGTGGCTTCCTCGCCGTCATGGACGATGTCAGCAGCGACGTTTCCGTTGGGCCCATAGGTCTCATTGAGCACAGACACAGGATCGTCGGCTGCCAGCACATTCGCCAGGACGCTATCCACCTCTGCCGGTGGCCGTGCGGCAAAAAAGGGGATGGCTGCTGGGGCGTTCTCCAGGGCGGCACGGGTCAGGGGGAGGGTGAGTGTCCCGCTTTCAACCAGCCCTTGGGCCAGCGGGGCTGCCAGTACGCGAGCGCGCCAGCGCTTGAACTGATCGGAACCCAGTTTAGCGCCGACACCCAGCAGCATCACGATCCCCGCGATGGGGCCTAATGCCGGCATGGCCGGTGCCACTAAGGGTGCCGCTTTGCTTAAAAGGACACTCAATGGTGAAGTGGCGCCGGTCAGGATATTGACGACTTGATTGAGTTCGTCTAGTTGATCGGAGGTGACATCTTTCTTACTGAGATTACGCAAGGCATTAATAATGCTCTCTGCGCGGGTAATAGTATTGTCCAGGTCTCCGGGTAGAACATCCCCCAGTCCTGCAGGCAGTGAGTTAGTCTGTGGGAGCATTGCCAGTAATGCCTTCGCTAAGGCCAACTGCCGTTGCGCCTTATCGATCAGGGGATCGACATCTGCCGTACCTTGTATTTTTTCGGCAAGCTGCATTTTCTGGTCGGCATCATTTTGCGCTCTCTCCGCTTGCCTGGTTTGCTCTTGCGCCGCTTGCTGTGCATTGGCGACGATATTATTATTTGTCGTAGCCGTTGAAGCTGCCGCCCGGGTGCCAAAGTAATAGCCAAAAACGCCGGTAATAATGCCATTGAGATACCCGGCAATCTCCGGGGAGGCGCTCAGTTGAGAACTGAATAGCAACAGAGGCAGGCCTACAACGGCCACGATCAGCGCTAAAATGGCCCGAACTGTGCCTTCAGGCAGCCCCATGGGCAGGTCTTTGAGTTGCGCCACCTTATCGATATTTTCCCCGGCGAAACCCAGCAGCCTAAAATAGCGAGAAGATAGCCACCAGAGAAAAGACACCATCCCTGTGCCGACTAAGAAAACGATGAGGGCAATAAAGGCCTTGAACCCGCTGCCAGTCTCTTTCGAGGGCCAGGAAATGGGGTGTAAACCGAGATAAGTAAAAAGCTTGGCAACGATAAATATCGATATACCTATCATCAAAATTTGCAGTGGGAGTTTACAAATCCTTGCCCAGTTTATTTTTGATTGGTCAGTCATAGTCACCTCATCGATGTGGGGCCGTTATTGGCAGGACGTCATAATGAGGCATCCTGAATTAACGCAAATAATGATTATGTTTTTCAATGCTATAGGTTTTAGTTATCATTCGCCTCCGTTATCGCAAACCAGATTAATTGATAGGCGGGATGCCAATGCTTGTTGTCGCGAGATCAATATGAGTAAAAAATAACGGTGGTGGCTACATGTTTCCTGTATTCTCTAACCGCCAAATATAAACACTATTAATGACTATAAAAGTTCATTATGTGCAAAAGACATAATGCCTTTGAATACGTCATGACTGCGCTGTAATTTATAAGTTTTTCATGTTTATTTTTTTTATTAATTGTGATGAAAGCATTTTCCACCAATAAAAATAGTGGTGGAAGTAATCCAAATAAAAAAATGACTGCGCTGCGTGTGATTTTCTTCATCATATTCACCAGTGATTTTTAGTGAGTCCGATAAAAATAATGGTCAGAACAAGCATATCTATCCGCGGAATTAACCCACGATAATAAATTTATCGTCGCTTTTTTGATGAGTATAACGGAGGAAACAGAGACGCCACTCATTCATATGAATGAGTGGCGTAAAAAAACTCGCCGCGCGGGCAGGAGGAAGAGAAGCGGGCCAGCGACCGGTTAGCGCGCCCCGGAATGGGACGCTCAGGTCGTGGGGGTTTCGCGGGTGGTCAGTGCCAGCGGGTTGCTGTCCAGTTCCAGCTGGTCGCGCAGCGCCCAGCCGCGCAGCTTGCCGGGATTAAGCAATCCCGCCGGGTCGAGAGACTGTTTCACCGCCACGACGTCGGGGCGAATCACGCCCTGTTTGCCGTCCTCAACCTGCAGCACGTGGGGGTTGTTAATCTTGACGTCATTGTCGCGAAATATCTGCATGATGGCGTTGAGCCGCGCGGGCGTGGTATAGCGCACCAGCTGCAGACCGCTGGCGGTGACGTTGCCCTCGATATCCCGCAGGAATTCAATATGGGAAATCACCTCCCCGGCGAAGTGCTGCTCCATCTGTAAAATTTGCTGCGGATAGCGCAGCGGATCAAACGCCGTCTGGAGATAAGTCAGCGTATTGTCCACCTTGAGCGCATGCAGGGTGGTGTGGTTCCAGCAGTATTCCATTAACGAGGCATTTTGCGTCCGGGCCTCGTCGCTGGCCTGACGGATGGCGTTGCTCCCGCGATGGCGCTGTAACAGGCTGGCGCAGAGTCCTTCGCTCTCCTCGGCGATCAGGCTGATAACCGCATGCTGCCCGGTGCGGTAACGATCGTTGAGGTGGCTAAAATAGTCGGCGATCGGCGTGGCCAACAGCGCGACCTGACGTTTTACCAGCCCCGGCGAGCGGACGCAGGCGTTGGCATAGTTCAGCGCATCGGCGAAATCGTCAAACACGTCCAGGCGTTCAATCCACTGGTGCACGGGCGCCAGCGCCAGCTCAACCTCCAGAATGATGCCGTTGGTGCCGTAGGCGTGATGCAGCAGCAGCGCTTCGGGAGCCGGGATGGTCAGTACGCGGGGGACCGGCTCGACGGTCATCACTTTGACGCTGAGCACATTGCCGGGCGCCGCCAGCGGCCCATAGTTGATGGAGCCGATGCCGCCGAACCCGCCACCGTAGAGGCCGCCCAGGCTCGCCAGGCGGTAGGTCGACGGCATGCAGCGCAGCTCCCATCCCGTTGGGCGGGCGGCGGTTTCGATGTCTGCCAGACGAATGCCGGCCTGGGCGCGTACCGTGCCGTTGCCGAGGGCGACGATCTGGTTGAGTCCGGTCATATCGACCAGCAGCCCGCCTTCGAGGGGGACCAGTTGGCCATAGTTGCCGGTGGCGCTGCCGCGCAGGGTCAGCGGCAGCTGGTGCTGCGCGCAGGCGGCGACCAGCTGCCGCAGCTCCTCTTCGTCGCGTGGGCGAACCACCGCGTCCGCCTGTTTCCCCGCCAGTTGCTCAGTGAGTACCGGACTGAACCAGTGAAAATCGCGGGAAAGCCGTTTGATCTTCGCCGGCTGTAAGGTCCACTCCAGCGTCGGGAGTGCCTGCTGGATCGCCGCGACCGCGTGTTGACGCTGCTCATCAGTCATCATTTTTCTTCCTGTTCGTCAGCAAAACATTAATGAGATTGCACGGCTTCGCTTTCATGCCAGGCGCTGAGCGCCCGGCGCGAAACCCAGGACATCACGCCAAACAGCGCGATCCCGGCGAGAGAGATCAGCAGCAGCGCGGCAAACATCAGCGGAATATCCAGCTGGTAGCCAGCCTGCAGGATCTGATAGGCCAGACCGGTATTGGTCCCGCCGGTCCCGGCGACAAACTCCGCCACCACTGCGCCAATCAGCGACAGCCCACTGGAAATACGCAGCGCGCCGAAGAAATAGGGCAGCGCCGAGGGGATCCGCAGCCGCACCAGCGTTTGCCAGCGGCTGGCGTGATTGAGGCGAAAATAGCTCAGCAAGCCGGGGGAGACGCTGCGCAGGCCCTGAGTGGTATTGGAGATGATGGGAAACACCGCCATCAGGGTGGCGCACACCACCAGCGAGAGCGTGGCATCCTTCACCCAGATGATGATCAGCGGGGCGATGGCGACAATCGGCGTCACCTGCAAAAACACGATATACGGAAACAGGGCGGTTTCCACAAAGCGGTTCTGCACCAGGATAAACGCCACCGCGGCGCCAATGACAATCGACAGCAGAAACGAGATCAGGGTGATCTTGAGGGTGAACAGCAGCGCCAGCAGCAGCGGCGTGAGATGCGTCCACAGGCTTTCCAGCATCACCAGCGGCGACGGCACCAGAAAGGCCGGGATGCGGAAATAGCTCACCGCGCCCTGCCACAGGAGCACCACCGCCACCGCGACGAGGGTCGGATAGAGAATTTTGAGAAAACGCGGATGCTGGACCCACGGCGTTGAGGTTGTGTTTTTCATATTATGACTCCATGCCGGACTGGCTGGCCTGCAACAGACTGTCCTGCAGCTGACGGGCATACAGGGAAAAGGCCGGACTGACGCGGAACGCCTCGCTGCGCGGGAACGGCTCCCGGATGGCGATATCTTCGACCACCCGTCCGGGGCGGGCCGCCATCATGATCACCCGCTGTGAGAGAAACACCGCTTCGTGGATCGAGTGGGTGACGAACACCACCGTCAGGTTTTGCTCCTGCCAGAGACGCAACAGGTCGCTGTCGAGTTTGTTACGCGTAATTTCATCGAGCGCGCCGAAGGGTTCATCCATCAGCAGCAGCTTTGGCCGGGTGACCAGGCCGCGGGCGATGGAGACGCGCATTTGCATGCCGCCGGAGAGTTCGCGCGGCAGGACGTCGGCGAATTTGCCCAGCCCCACCAGCTCAAGGACTTCACTCACCCGGGTATTACCTTCCGCGCGCGGCACGCCGGCCAGATCCAGCGGCAACCTGACGTTATTGCGCACGCTGCTCCACGGCATCAGGGTGGCTTCCTGGAAGACGAACGAGAGCGGATGCTGGGCTTTCTCCCGGCTATCGCGCCGCCACAGCATCAGCTTGCCGTCGCTGGGCTCCACCAGGCCGGCGACCATCTTCAGCAGCGTACTCTTCCCGCAGCCGGACGGGCCGAGCAGGGTAATAAACTCCCCCTGATTGATGGTCAGGTTAACGGGCAGCAGCGCCCGGGTACCGTTGCTGTAGATCTTCTCCGCCGACAGCACCTCGATGGCCGGGGTGGCAGAGGCGGGCGTAAAGCGGGTGTCGCTCATCACGGTCAGTTTCGGGGCGGTATTCATGGCATCACTCCGGCGTCTTTGACCATCTCCAGGGTGTAAGTCTGCTCAAACGGCACCTTGCTGGCGTCGATCAGTTTGTTTTTCACCAGCATGTCCCAGGTTTTCTTCAGCCGCGGCTCGGTGATGATGCCGATGCCGCCGGTCTTAGCATCGCCGCCGGTCACCAGCTGGTACTGCTTCATCTGGGCAATACCAAAGGCGATCTGCTCGGCGCCCATTTGCGGATTTGCTTTACCGATCAGGCTGTTGCCGGGGGCGGGATCCTGCAGGTAGCTTTTCCAGCCCTCCATTGAGGCTTTGACGAAGGCCGCCACCGCAGCCGGACGTTTGCGGATGGTGTCCGCCATACAGATAATCGAGTTGCCGTAGGGCGGGTAGCCCCAGTCGCTGAGCGGATAGACATAGAACGGCTGCCCGCCTTTGGCGACGGAGAACGGCTCGGAGGTCACGTAGCCCTGCTGCACCAGATTTTTATCGGCGAGGAACGGCTGGACGTTAAAGGTATAGGGGCGCACTTTGCTGCCAGCCAGACCCAGCTCGCTCTTCGCCCACGGCCAGAAAGAGGTATAGGCCTCGGTGGCGAGCAGGAAGGTTTTGTCTTTAAGCTCCGCCGGGTTCTCCACTTTGTCATGGGTGATAAACACCGTCGGCGAGTGCTGGAACACGGTAGCGACGGTCACCGCATGCACCCCGGCCTGCCAGGTCTCCAGCGCCTGACCATTGTCGCCAAGGGTACAATCCGCCTGACCGGCCGCCATCAACTGCATGACGTTGATCTGCGGGCCGCCCATTTTAATCTCGACGTCGAGACCGGCGTGCTGATACAGCCCGGTGGCCTGGGCCTGGTAAAACCCGCCGTGCTCGGCCTGGGCATACCAGTTGGTGAGAAACGTAAACTTCTCCGCCGCGAAGCCGGAGGCTGAGGTGGCGAGGGCGGCCACGGTCAGCAGGGTAAAAACGGGCGTCGATCTGGTATTCATCATGGCTCCTTGGATTCAGCAGCGAAAGAGGGGGGGAGGGACTGAACAAAGCCGTGCCAGTGCTGTTTGCCCCAGGTCGGTTCGCGACGTTCGACCCAGGCCATGCGGTGGATCTCGATGATCGCTTGCGCCCAGCTGGCGGCGAGGGAGTCGAGAAGCCCTTCGCCTTGCTCCCGCGTCGCCGGGGTCGGGTCGCCAATCACCCCGCTGGGGCCAAAGTCATAGGACGCCCACGCGGCCGCCGGACGGCCTTTCGACAGGGTCGGGCAGGGGAATTCGGGGGGGAAATTAGCGACGGCACGTTCCATATGGACGCACTCCGGCGCCAACGCCAGCATCAGCGCCGTTTCGCTATGCCCGGCGTGCATCGCCATCCGTTGTTCATGCGGGCTGAGAAACTGTTTTTCGCAGTTGGGCACGTTGAACACGTCGTGGGAGATGGCGATGAAATCCCCGTGGCGCAGGCGCATTTCCCGGCTGGCTATCTGCAGGATCTGCGGCTGGCCGCCGTGGCCGTTGATCATCAGCAGCTTGCGAAAACCGGCCCGATAGAGGGATTCGGCGATCTCCAGCACGGTATGCAGCAGCGTATCGCCGCTGAGGGTCAGGGTGCCGGGAAAATGCAGATGTTCCTCGGACTTACCGTAGGTGATCGGCGGGATGGCGTAGGCCGGGATCGCTGCCGGCAGCCGGGCAAGGGCATGGCCCGCCACGCCGGAAGATATCACGCTGTCCACCGAGCAGGGCAGATGCGGGCCGTGCTGTTCGATCGCCCCGGTGGGGAGGACGATAACCGTGTTGCTTTTATCCGGCAGGGCGGCAACGTCCGTCCAGCTCAGAAAAGGGAGAAAGCGCGCTGCAGGAATGTAACCGTTAATCATCGCGGAGCCTCGGAGTTAAATGACGGGGGTAACCAGACGGTTGCTTCGACTTCAATCAATACCGTGGCGTCGGGCAGCATTTCGCTGACCTGGACCACGGTGGAAACGGGCGGTTGGTCGGGATAAAACAGCTTCCTGACCCGGCTGTAATAGGGAAAATGGTCAAGGTTGCGAAAGTACTGCACCAGCTTGATAACGTCGCTCATCTGCCCTCCGGCGGACTCCACGGTGCGGCGGATGCTTTCCAGTACGTACCAGCTCTGGGCGAGGATCGGGCCCTGTTTCGCATCGGTCGAAAATTCGCCGGTCGCCCCCAGCAGCTCTCGCACCGACTCAGGCACATCCTGAAAGCCGTTGACGATGGTGCCGGTCAGGGGATTGACCGGAATAATGCCGGAGAGAAAAATAAAATCACCGGCTCTGCGCCAGGCGGCATACCGCGCCAGCGGCGCCCCCGCGCCTGTTTCAAGACTCATGTGCCATCTCCTCTTGCCACACGCGCCGGTGGGTTAACCTGCCGTGGTTAACCACCAGACGGGCGGCGCTGTTTAAAGGCCAGGTAAAACGGTCGCTACCCGGGAAAATCACCACGCTGGCCGCCGCGCCGATGGCAAAGGGCGCCGCGTCTGCCGGCGAACCGGTTAACGCCGCGCGATCGCAGATCAGCCGCGACTGCCGGTCGAACAGGTCGCTGAGCTGGGCGCTGAACAGGCCGCAGGCCAGGGTGTCCAGCGGGTCATAGCTCCCCGCCGGGCAGAAGGCATCCTGTACGTTGTCGCAGCCGAGCAGGGTGGCCACGCCGGCGGCCTGCGCCTCGTGCAGCAGGGTGATCCCCCGCTGGCGCGGCGTGCGACCGAACGTCGCATCCTGCAGCAGCAGGTTGGTCATCGGCAGAGCGATAAGGGTGACGCCGTGCGCCGCCAGCTGGCGCAGGATCGGCGCCGCCTGTTCGTCGCTGCCAGCGGCCAGCGCGCAGCCGTGGCTGCAGCAGATATGCCCGGGAAAAGGGTGGCGGGAGAGATGGTCCGCCAGCCAGGTCAGCCCCTGAGACACTTCGCTGAGCTCCTCATCAATATGCAAATCCAGATCCAGCTCCCAGCGGGCCGCGCAACGCAACAGGTTTGCCATGGCGGCAGCGTCCCAGTTGGAGGAGTGGATGAAGCCGCCCAGCAGGCAGCCCTCCCCGCTGGTGGCGACCGTTCGGGCAATGGCCCCGGCGTCCGCCGGATCGCGAAACAGGGTCAGCGGGACCAGCGCCACCCGCTCCAGGGTGATACCGACGGTGTCGAGGCGGGCGAGCTCCTGCCAGGCGTCCGGTGCGTCGGCGGTAAACCAGTCGATATGGCTACGCAAATGGGTCACACCATTTGCAGCCGCCCGGGCCAGCGCGGCGGACGCTCGACGTTGAATATCCGCCCTGGTCCAGTGCTGGCGATCCTCGTGCATGGCGTGGATCGCCGCCAGCAGCCCGGCTTGCGCCGGACGGCAGCGTTCAATGGTAAAGGTCTTGTCCAGATGGGCATGAGGTTCCACCAGGCCGGGGAGCGTCAGGGCCCCCGCCAGGTCCCACAGGCCGGGAGTCGGCTGGTCGGTCGGGGTCAATGCGTCAATCCGGCCGTCGCGAAAGGCCAGGTCCGCCAGCAGCGGTTCACCGTTGGCCTGCGTCGGCCAGCCGTCGGGCAGCGCCCAGGCCGGGAGTCGGGCGCGGCTGATCCCGACGAGCGGCGCGGAAGAGGAGAGGAGCGTCATCGTCAGTCTCCTCACAGATCCAAAACCAGAACCGGCGATTTCGCCCGCGAACAGCAGAGCGTGATCTGGTCGTTGCCAGCTTTCTCTTCCGCCGTCAGCACGCTGTCCCGGTGTTCGGGGATCCCGTCGAGGACCCCGGTAATACAGGAGCCGCACATTCCCTGTTCGCAGGAGAGCATCACCTCCACGCCGGCGTGCTGTAATACCTGAGCAATGGTTTGATCCGCGGCGACCTGCAGGCGCTGCCCACTGGAGGCCAGCTCAATATAAAACGCATTTTTCGCCGCAGTATTATTTTCCGCCGCGGGAGTAAAACGCTCGAATACGAATTGCGAGGGTGACCAGCGAAATTCCTCCATGACCGACTGCAGTCGCTGAATAAAACCCTCCGGGCCGCAGGCGACCACTGTGGTATCAGGATCGGGCGTGGTTAAGCAGGCGGGGATCCGCTGGCGAAACGACGCGCCTTCCTCGCTACAGTGGATCGCCACCGTGCCGCCCGCAGCCAGCTGGGTCAGGCGCGGGGAGAAGGCCGTCTGGCGCGAGCTGGCGACATAATAATGCAGCTCCAGCGCCCCCTTTCTGGCGGCAATCGCTTCAGCCATCGCCAGCAAAGGCGTGATGCCGATACCGCCGGCAAACAGCAGGTAGCGCCCGGCCTGCGGCAGGGGAAAATGGTTGCGCGGCGGCGAAATGGAGAGCCGATCGCCGGCTTTGAGCTGCTGGTGCATATAGCGTGAGCCGCCGGTGGAGGTCTCAGCCAGCCTGACGCAAACTTCATAGTCTTTGCCGCGGTCAGGCATGCCGCACAGGGAATACTGACGGGGGCCAATGCCGGGAATAAAAATATCGATATGCGCCCCGGCAGAGTAGGCCGGTAATATTTCCCCGGCCGCCGCCTGCAATATTACGGATAGATTTCCCTGTCCGTTGGGGCGTATTTCCCCGACCGAGACCGAAATAAGATCGTGGCTGTGCATTACCGTTTACTCTCCCTCATTCCGCTGTCTGCAGGGCGGCCAGGGTCGGCGAAGAGATAACTCCCCCTTCGCGGTAAACTGTCCGGCGTGCAAGAAAATGGGTGAAACGATCGTTTCTCCGCTATGAATGCTACGGTATTGTGATAAAACTGTTGCGTCCAGAGCTTTGATTCGCACAACCCGTTGCAAAAAAGAGAGCACCCAAACCATGTTTGCCTTCTCCCGATTTCTGCTCTATTTCACCGAAGTGGCCCGTCAGGGATCGTTTCGTAAAGCGTCAGAGGCGTTGCATGTGTCGGCGTCTTCCATCGACCGTCAGATTTTGCGCGTGGAACAGGAGCTGGCGATGCCGCTCTTCGAGCGCCATCCCACCGGGCTGCGGCTGACCGCCGCCGGGGAGCTGCTCCTGCACGCGGCCAATAACTGGAAAAAGGACTTTACCCGGGTCTGCGAACAGCTGGATGACCTGCGCGGGTTGCGGCGGGGGCATGTGCGTATCGCTACCATCGATGCCATTAACCGGCATTTTTTTTCGACGATGCTCAAAGAGGTGCATAAACATTATCCCAACATCTCTTTTACATTGACCACCATGAACAATATCCACATTCAGCAGGCGCTGATCTCTGGCGAGGCGGATTTCGGCATCATGCTCAATCCCCAGACCTCCCGCGAACTGCAGGTGCGGGCGTTTGCCGAGATGAATATGGGGATCGTGGTGCCGACCGGCCATCCGCTGGCCAGCCGCAGTGCCGTGCGCTTTAGTCAGTGCATCGACTACCCGTTTATCCTGCCGTCCGCCCCGTTGATGATCAGCGAGCCGGTGGAGGCGCTGGTGAACATCAGCGGCAACGAGGTGAAGGAGGTGGCGGTGTCGAACAACATTCACATGATCCGCACCCTGATCAAAGAGCAGATGGGCATCGGCATCCTGTGCCGGCTGGATATTCTCGATGAGATCGAGTCCGGCCAGCTGGCGTTTGTACCGCTAACCGATCCGCAGCTTAAGCCTTTCACGCTGGCGCTGTGCGTCTCGCCCGCCCGCCAGCTTTCCCTCGCCGCCTCGATGATGTTGAACCAGCTGGAGATGCTCTTCAGTCAGCTGTGAGAGACCGGGCAGGCACTAAAATCATTCATTAACGCACCATGATGGTGCGTTCTTTGTGTGCATGAATCAAAGGTTGCATGCCCAAGGGCGGCGGTGCAGGCGATTTCTCGCGGCCGCTCGCGGGGCAATCAAATCTGGCATTGTTTTTGTATAGCTGAGTGTGAGTAGAAGCGGTCAGTACGGGTTATCCATACGGGACATTGCTCAGTCACCATGTCGCGGTTCAATGTTGACCGGGATGGGAGGCTGAGCCGTGGTTTGCTCGCCCCTCTCCCGGCATGAAGAGGAGAGGGATAATGAAAAGTCGTGCACGCCTTCCCCGGGGCTTTCGCTGGCTGGGCCTGATGGCTCTCGGCGGTGTCTCGCTGGCCGTTCAGGCCGAGGAGAAAATCGTTCTGCTGACCTCCTGGTACGCTCAGGCGGAGCAGGGGGGTTATTATCAGGCTCAGGCCACTGGGCTGTACAAAAAATATGGTCTCGACGTCGAGATCCGCTCCGGCGGACCGCAGGTCAACGGCATGCAGTTGCTGTTGTCGAAGCGGGCCGATGTGATCATCGGCTACGATCTGCAGCTGCTGGAAGGCATTCAGCGCGGCTTCGAGGCGAAAGCCATTGCCGCGCCCTTTCAGTACGATCCCCAGGGGCTGCTGACCCACGCCGATGTCACCTCCCTGCAGGGGCTGAAAGACAAAACTCTTCTGGTCTCCAGCTCCGGTCAGGCGACGTGGTGGCCGTGGCTGAAGGCGCAATACCAGCTGAGCGACGCGCAGGTTCGCCCCTATACCTTCAATATTCAACCCTTTGTCGTCGATGACGCTGTCGCCCAGCAGGCCTATGTCAGCTCCGAGGTGTTCCAGGTGCAGAAGGCCGGGGTGAAGGCGAACTTCTTCCTCTTTTCCGAACACGGCTATCCCCCGTACGGCGGCATCCTTATCGTCCGCCCGGATACCATCGCCGAGCGTAAAGCGGCGATGGCGAAGTTTGTGCGCGCCTCGATGGAGGGCTGGGTGAGCTACCTCAACAATCCGGCGCCGGGAAATGCGCTGATTAAGCAGGACAATCCGAAAATGACCGACGATCTGCTCGCCTGGGGCGTGACCCAGATCCGTGAGCATCACCTGATCGACGGCGGGGATGCCGCCAGCCAGGGCTGGGGGACGATGACCGACGCGCGCTGGCAGAAGACCCGCGATTTTATGGTCAGCACCGGTCTGCTGGCGGCGGCCACCGACTGGAAACAGGCCTACACCACCGAATTTGTCCAGACCATGCAGGTTAAACCCTGAGGAGCGACGACATGTCATTAATCATTAAAAATGCCCATGCCATCCTCAGCGGCCTGCCCGGAGAGGCGGCGCGGCTGGCCGGGCCGGATATTCGCATCCGCGACGGCAAGATTGCGGCCATCGGCAGCCTGACGCCGCTGCCGGAAGAGCGACTGATTGATGCCCGCGACTGCGTGATCTATCCGGCGTGGGTGAACACGCACCACCATCTTTTTCAGTCGCTGCTAAAGGGCGAGCCGCAGGGGCTGAACCAGAGCCTGACGGCCTGGCTGAGCGCCACGCCGTACCGCTTTCGCGCGGCTTTCGATGAACATACCTTTCGTCTGGCGGTGCGCATTGGTCTGGTGGAGCTTCTGCGCTCGGGCTGCGCCAGCGTGGCGGATCACAACTACCTGTACTGGCCGGATATGCCCTTCGATACCTCGGAGATTGTCTTCAGCGAAGGGAAGGCGCTGGGGATGCGTATCGTCCTGTGCCGGGGTGGGGCGACCCAGGGCCGGGCGGTAGAGCAGGATCTGCCGGTGGCGCTGCGTCCGGAAACCTTCGACGGCTATATGGCGGATGTCGAACGGCTGGTCAGTCGCTATCACGACCCCCGGCCCGATTCTCTGCGTCGGGTGGTGATGGCGCCCACTACCGTCCTGCACTCCGCGCCGGGCGCCCAGCTGCGGGAGATGGCGAAGCTGGCCCGCCAGCTGGGGATCCGGCTGCACAGCCATTTATCGGAAACCGTCGATTATCTCGACGCCGCGCGGCAGAAATTCGCCATGACGCCGGTGCAGTTCTGCGCGGAGCACGACTGGCTGGGAAATGACGTGTGGTTTGCCCATCTGGTGAAGCTGCTGCCGGAGGAGATTGCCCTGCTGGGCCGCACCGGAACCGGCATTGCCCACTGCCCGCAAAGCAACGGCCGGCTGGGCAGCGGCATCGCCGATCTGCTGGCGCTGGAGCAGGCCGGGGTCCCGGTCTCGCTGGGGGTGGACGGCGCCGCCTCCAATGAAGCGGCGGATATGCAAAGCGAAGCCCATGCCGCATGGCTGCTTCAGCGCGCGCGCAAGGGGATGCTGGCGCAGCCGCGCTACGCCGGGGGCACCTTCGAGGGCGGGGCCGATGCGGCCACGGTGGAGGATGTGGTGCGCTGGGGCAGCGCCGGCGGCGCGCAGATCCTTGGCTTAGCGCAGACCGGCACCCTGCAGGTCGGCATGCAGGCGGACCTCGCCATTTACCGGCTGGACGATCCGCGCTACTTCGGCCTGCACGATATGGCCATTGGGCCGGTGGCCTGCGGTGGGCGCGCCGCGCTGAAGGCGCTGCTGCTTAATGGCCGGCCCATCGTGGAAGATGACGCCATTCCCGGTCTCGATCTTGACGCGATGCGCCATGACGCGCTGGCGGCCGTCCGTACCCTCCAACAGCGCGCCGCTGTTTAACTGATAACAGGATAATGACGATGACCTCAACCACCCAGAATCAACGCTATGCCTTACAGGAACTGGAAAAAGAGGCGCTGATGGGCGCCCAGGGCGAAGAGACCTTCGCCCGCGAAGTGCGCTGTATCGACCTGTCGAACTTTGCCGAAAGAAAAAATGACATTGCCGAACAACTGTGGGAGGCGGCGGTGGAGATTGGCTTCTTCCAGGTCAGCCACCACGGTATTCCGCTGGCGGATATCCGTCAGGCGTTCAGCATGACCGAGGCGTTTTTCGACCTGCCCGACGAGGTGAAGCGCCAGTATCCGCTGGCCGGCAACGCCGGCTGGGAGAGCAAAGCGCAGGTTCGGCCATCGACCCGCACGCCGGATCAAAAAGAGTCGTATCAGATCACCCGGCCGCTGATGGCCGGGCGCTGGCCCAGCGATCGGGAGTTGCCAGCATTTCAACAGACGATGCTCGGGTTTGAATCGCAGTGCTGGCAGCTGGGGATGAAGATCCTCTCCTGCTTTGCTTTGAAGCTCGGTTTTCCGGAATCGTTTTTCACCACCGCGCACGATCCGCAGCGTGACACCTATCAGAGCACCTTGCGCATGCTGCATTACTATGCAACCGGGCAGTCGCAGCAGGGGATGTGGCGGGCCGGCGCGCACACCGATTTTGACTGCCTGACGCTGCTGTTCCAGCGCCCCGGCCAGGGCGGCCTGCAGGTTTGTCCCGGTAAAGACCGCGAAAGCCAGCAGTGGACCAGCATTGAGCCGCGCGAGGAGGTGATCACCTGCAATATCGGCGATATGCTGATGCGCTGGAGCGACGACCAGCTGCCGTCTAACTTCCACCGGGTGAGAAACCCGCTGCCGCACGAATATCAGGGGCCGCGCTACAGCCTGGCGTTTTTCTGCCAGGCCAATAAAGATGTCGAGATCCTCGGGCCGCAGAGAAAGTACCCGCCCATCAGCGCCGAGGATTATCTGCAGCAGCGGATCCAGGCCAATTTCGCCAAAGGGTAGGATGCTCCCTTGAGAGGTATACCTGCCGCCGGCTTTCGCTGACGCGGCGGCAGGATATCTGGCGCTCGGCTTTTCAGCTACCGTGTTAAGTTCCCTGGTGTCGTTGAAATAACTGAAGAACATCCCGCTAAGCGTCAGCAGCAAACTGCCTCGGCTAAGGCCCTGGAAATCACGCCCTTTACGTCGTAAACGCCGTAAAGCCAGCTCACCGGGGTTAAAGGGATTACCTTAATTTCTTTATAGCTGTTAGTGGGTTAAGGCTAACCAGGGCAGGGAGGCAGAATTTATAGTTCGGTAACCGCCTACGCCGGGCTTTAGGCGCCATTTGACTCCACAGACACATGTAACCTCATCTGGCACCCTCATGCCGCTGACGCGGTATTCAGAAGCTTCCCGATGCTGTAGGTTTTAACGTCTGCTTTGTGCCAAGAGCGGACACTAGCGATTGTACTTTGCATTAATACCACTGCGAGGCAGTTTTTTGCTCCCTTTTTGCGAGTATTAGGTAAAACGCCTATTATGCATGAACCATGCACTCTGACGCCCAGCCGCACTGTGCTGACCCAGGCGTTACCGATATAATAAATGGCGAAATTCATTCATCATAAGGAACTAAAATGACTGACCGGGTGATATTGCAGCGTGAGTTTTCTGAGCTTATGAACGGGCTGCACGGAAGCATCTTAAAATATGCTATTGACCGAGCCGAACACCATCAGTGTGAGGTTTATCTGTGCGTGAACAATAAAACACACTGCGATCAAATACTAGAACGCATCTTTGAAAAAAAAGTTGTTAATAAACTTAAGTCAAATCAGGTTATCTCCGTTAACGGACGGAAATTGAGCTTATATTCGCCCCTGACCCTGAATAAGAGTTATCTGACGGAAGCAGTGTATTTATTGATGTTCCCAAGCCCTGAACTGCTGAAATCTGTTGAATATCAGGCGAGCCTCAACCCCGTTCATGAAATTATCGTGTTTACTGAATCAGACGGGCATACGGAGGCTACGGATAACTGGATGTCGGAACATGAGGTGCGCATGCTGGGAATCGAAAAAACAGTTTAATAAAAGCAGCCAGCAGGAGGCTTTTTACATCTGTTTTCGAGCATATCTTTCGGCGGGTCGTTGATAATCCGGGTCGCAGTGTAGGCTATCAACGACCAACCAAACAATAAAATTCCACCTCTCCCTCCCGAGGTCTTGACCTGCTCCCTGTCGGTTAACACACGGGAAGGTGAGTAGAGCATTATCAATGGCGATTACAGTTGCGAATGTCTGCTCCTCGCTCACAGCAGACCTTCAGCTTAGGTAACTTGCCCGCTTTGTGCCAGGAGCGGACGTTGCTAACAGCGTAGTGTGTTAATCTATAGGGCGCAGGTCAGCTGATCTCTAATCAACTGTTTGAATTCTTGAGGAGCAGTAATATGGCAGTAGTTCCTAGACAAAACGCACCAAGTAAAAAAAAGATCTGGCAGTACTGGATTGACAATGGAATTCAAAGAGGTTTGGATGATACGCGCTATGATAATGCGTGTGATTTCAATGTATGTGTCTGCTGTGGCCGCGAATCCTCAAAATTGGAGAGGGCGCATATTATCCCTCACTCACTAGGCGGAAGTAATGATGTCTCAAATTATATTCTGCTATGCAATAAATGCCATAGAGAAAGCCCAGATATTGCTAATGAATCTGCGCTTATTGAATGGATGAATGAGCAACCTACTGAAATGGAAAGCATGTTAAGACTAATCCAACAGGAAATGGATAAATATAATAAAGAAACTCAAATGGCAGTTAATGAAATTCTTATCAAAGAAATTTTCAGTGAGTTGTTCAAAAAGGCAGGAGCACATGGTGGTAGAATTTCTGATGCAACCAAGGTGTATATTGTTAGGGAAGCTTTGAAAAAAATATTTAGTCAGGCCACTTTATAAATTAAAATAATTATAGTCATTCAGATTGACCGGTCTATTTAATGTTAAGTTTTACTTTACATTAGATTTAAATTTTCTTTTAAGGAAATGCCCGCTCTTCGCTCATGAGGGACAACCATACTCAAATCTCCCACATTGCAGGAGATTTGAGTATGAACATGTCACCGTGGAACAAAGACCGTATCAATGCCCAAAAAAGACCACTTCAGATATCTCATATCTGGGGTATCCGAATCCGACTTGAACTGGAAGGTAAAACGCGCGATTTAGCCCTGTTCAATATGGCCCTAGACAGTAAACTTCGGGGTTGTGATCTGGTTAAGCTAAAAGTTTCTGATGTTGCATATGGTAGCTCCGTTTCAAGCAGAGCAATGGTGTTGCAACAGAAAACCGGTAGCCCTGCGCAATTTGAGATAACTAAAGGGACAAGAGAAGCTGTTGCTGCATTGATAAAGCTTGGCAATTTGCACAGTAAAGACTTCTTGTTTCGGTCTCGGGTCGGAACTAACCGGCACATTTCAACCCGGCAATACAACCGAATCTTTCATGGGTGGGTAGAAAAGCTTGGTCTCGAAGATTCGCTTTACAGCACACATTCCATGAGAAGAACAAAACCTTACCTGATCTACAAGAAAACCAAGAATCTCCGGGTGATCCAACTTCTGTTGGGTCATAAGAAACTGGAAAGCACAGTCCGTTATCTGGGCATTGAAGTCGATGATGCGTTAGAGATCTCTGAATCGATTGAAGTCTAAGGTTGCCAGGGCTGCAACAGCAGTCCTGTGCCAAAAACGGAAGTAGCTAACAGCACTTAGTTTTCATTAACGAAGTGCAGGCCACTATCGCTAATTCTGCTTGCTGATGTATGCAAAATACTGATAACCTTTATTTTTGGTACTTAATTCATACATCAAACATTATGGATGATCATTATGTCACATAGTTTATACCCAACTACCTTGTTTCATTTTACTGAAAAGTTAGATACCTTATTTGAGATACTTGACTCAAGTGATTTTCGAATTTCTTTTGCTAGAGAATTTATACAAGGCCAGAGCACGAATAGAAATTTCGGTATACCGATGGTTTCATTTTGTGATATCAGACTAACACAGCTTACCCAGCATACTGAAAGTTATGGACATTATGGCATCGGATTATCTAAAGATTGGGCAAACGAAAATGGGCTTAATCCAGTAATTTACATGTCCAAGCACTCTTCTGTTTTCGATAATTATAATCTAGAGATTAGGAGTTTAAAATCAGAACTTGATAAGTTATTAAAGCACTTTGAAGAAATGAAATCTTCAGGTACAAAACCTCAATTAACTAATGCAAAGCGGAAATGTAACTCAGCGCTTCTAAGTTACAAGAAAATTGTAGATCCTTTGCGATACATGAAGAATTACCAAGCAACTTTGAAACGGCGCAATGGCCCGGAGATACCTAACTATATTTTTGCAGATGAGAGGGAGTGGCGATTTGTTCCAGATATAGAAAACTCAACTGGAAAGCCAGTGATCGCTGCTCCGAAAAATATATCAACTCAAGATGGCAAGAGAAAATATAACGAGTTTTATGATAATGACAGGTTGCCATTTTCTCATAAGGATATTAAATATGTCATTGTAAAACATGAAAGTGATGTTGAAAAGATGATGGTCTTTCTGCATGAAAAGTATGGTTCAAAAAGTAGCTTGATTCCTAGGGTTCTCTCAACTGAATTGATAGCGAATGATATGTAATTAAAGCCCCGTTTGGTTTAAATTATTTATGCAATGCTTTCTTTTTGATACTTCATCGTGCTCTTATTGTGTTTAACGCTAAAACTAACCTGATCTCCGCGTTTCACATAGACCACTATTAGCAAGGTCCGCTCCTCGCTCGCAGCGGACCTTCAACTCAGGTAACCGTTCAACCTGATGTGCTGGTGTGAAAGGTGAAGCTGAGGGCCATGTGCTGCAAATCAAGATTCAGCGGTGCAGACTTTTCTGACCTTAGGGGAAGCGGGCGGCACACTCTGCTTCAGTGGGGGGTGCTAATCACCACAAATTGTTAGACACAAGGGATAGGGGTCGCCGATGCGGGTGACAAGGGGATCTCTGCCGCAGCCATAAAATCGATGAAACAGCGTATTCTCGGTGACAGGTAGCGGCTGGCTGGCCACAGGACCGAGAAATGCCCATCCTTGACGCAACAGCCGGGCAACATCTCCTGCAGTTGTCCCTCATTGATGGCCTCGCGCACGACAAAATCAGGCACATAAGCGATGCCCATCCCCGCCGCGCTTAAGCGAATGGCGGCCTCAATGTTATTGACCGTCATCACGGCCGTGGCCCTGAAATCTCCCGTCAGCCGCATATCGCGCAGTTCCCAGGGCTGGATCAGCCCCGTCGAGGGGAAGCGGAAAAAAATGCACTTGTGCGCCGCTAATTCCGCTGGCGAGCCGGGGACGCCGTATTCCGCCAGATAGGCCGGACTGGCGCAGAGCACAAAACGAAAGCCACCCAGCTTTCTGGCGATCAAGCGGGAGTCCGCTAATTCACCGCTGCGGATAGCGACATCAAATCCTTCATCGATCAGATTGACCAGCCGGTCACTAAAGTCGAGATCCAGTTCAACCTGCGGATAAAGACGGGTAAAGGCGGTGAGGGCGGGGAGCAGCAGGCGGTAGCCGATGACGGGCAGTGAAATCCTCAGTTTGCCGGTGGGCTGTGAGAGACTGCTCGTCAGCTCTGACTCGGCCTCCTGGATCTGCTCCAGGATACTCTGGCAGCGGGACAGAAACGCGGCCCCCTCCGCCGTCAGGCTGACATTTCTGGTGTTGCGGTTGAACAGCCGGACCCCCAGTTTATGCTCAAGCCGGGCGACATTCTTACCCACCGCCGAGGCAGATATGCCCAGCAACCTGGCGGCCTGAACAAAGCTTAGCGTTTCGGCGGTGCGGACAAAGGACGTCAGCGAGGTGAGGCTGTCCATCGATTATAAACCTTATGTCTCTTAAGAAGATATTTTCAGTCTATTTATCGGCAATAACATCCGCAATAGGATGGCGGCAGTTTATTTATTCCTTCCTTGCCACCTTATGAGGGCCGCCAGATGTCACGTACCGCCAGAACACCTTCCCGATACGCCAGCGCCCTGGCCGCGCTTTCTGTCTTTATGGCGGCCTTGCTGCTGCCGTTAAGTTTTACCGGCGGCGTCATGACCACCCCCGCGATACAGCAGTCGCTGGGCGGCTCTCCCGCTGCGCTGTCGTGGCTGACCAATGGCTTTATGTTGACCTTCGGCAGCTTTTTGCTGGCCGCAGGGGTGACGGCGGATGCCATCGACAGAAAACGCATCTTCATTGCCGGCGCTGCGCTGTTTTGCCTGACACACGATCTCTTGCTGTCAGGCATGCTGAGGTCACTGCAAGGCCTGGCCGCGGCGATGATTTTAGCCAGCGGCAGTGCGGCGCTGGCCCAGCTGTATGACGGCGCTCAGCGGACCCGGGCATTCAGTATCCTGGGCACGGTGTTCGGCGCCGGCCTGGCGTTTGGCCCGCTGATGATCGGCTTCATGACCGACGCGGTGGGCTGGCGCGGCGTATACGCCCTGTTTGCGCTGCTTTCGGCAGGGGTGCTGCTTATCGGACTGGCGTATCTGCCCGCGGCAGAAAAAAGCGAGCCGCGGAAACCCGACAACCTCGGTTTAACCCTGTTTACGCTGGCCCTGATGTTGTTTACCTCATCGCTCATGGTCATTCCGGCCTGCGGTTTTTTATCGCTGCCGACGTTGACCTTGTTCATCGCGTCGGCGGGGCTGTTCGTGGCGTTTGTCGCGCGCTGCCAGAGGGTGAACAACCCGGTGCTGGACATCTCCCTGCTACGCCATCCGCGTTTTGTCGGCGTGCTGTTACTGCCTGTCGCCACCTGCTGTTGCTACGTTGTCCTGCTGATTATTGTTCCACTGCATTTTATGGGCGGAGAGGGGATGAGTGAGTCGCAGAGCGCGCTGTATCTGATGGCGTTAACCACGCCGATGCTGGTTTTTCCTTCCGTTGCAGCCCTGCTCACCCGCTGGTTTTCCCCCGGGATGGTGTCCACGGGAGGACTGATGATGGCCTCCGTCGGGTTGCTGTTGCTGGGAGAGGCTTTTCACAGCCAGCATCTCCCGCGGCTGGTGCTGGCGCTGATCCTCTGTGGGACGGGGGCAGCGCTTCCCTGGGGGCTGATGGACGGCCTGGCGATTTCCGCTGTGCCGGTGGCGAAAGCCGGTATGGCGGCAGGCCTGTTCAACACCGTTCGTGTTGCCGGCGAGGGGATCGCCCTGGCGGTCGTTTCGGCGGTATTAACGGCAAGCAATACCCTGACGCTGCAGAGTCGCGTTCACGGGTATGCGCCCGAGGTGATTGACCGCGCCGCAGGCTGGCTGGGGGCCGGCAATATGCCGCAGGCGGCTGCGCTTTTGCCTGACCTTTCCCTCCGGCTACTACGTGAGAGTTATGACTTTGCCTATACGTTGCTGTTTAGCGCGCTGGCGATCGTCACCCTGCTGTGCGCCCTGATGGTCTGGCGGACGCTATGCCGGAAGGGGAGCGCTTTCCAAACCCGCAACAGCGAATCCTGAACCCCCTTGATAACGCATTGGCGTCATGCTTCCCGGTCTGCTTAGCGAACCGGGACTGTCATTGTTTCGCTGGCGGAACTATGCTGATTAGGGCGGCGCATGCGCCGCTCCGGCCGCGGAAACAGTGACTCACAGGTGTCGTTATGGCGATTGATCCGGAACTGATTTACATCGAGATCCTGGAAACGGTGCTGATGGCCACCCTGGATCCTGATTTGTGGAAATCGGCGTTGCAGAAACTGGCGTTACTGACCGGCCATCAGTACGCGGCATTTCTGTTTTACGACAAAGGCAATGCCCATCTGTTGACCGATTCATTCCTGCTCGAGGAGAAGGTCTTTACCGCCTATCGCGATGTATTTCTGGCTATCGATCCCGCCGAAAAAATATTGACCGCGTTACCGGTCGGGCAAATATATCGGGACCGCGAGTATTTGGGCGATAAGTTTATTGCCGGCAGCGTCTATTACAATGAATTTCATCACCCCAACGACCTGAATAATCTCACCAGCGTCAAGCTGTGTACCATCAATGGCTATGCCACCTATCTGTCACTGATGACGGCCAATACGGCGGCTTATCCGCAGCCGGTGCAGTTTGAGCTGTTCAGGCGCCTGATCCCGGCGTTAAAAACCGCCTGCCAGCTTCACGCCCGGTTTGAACAGCTGCGGGACACCATTAAATACCAGAGCGCGGTGATGGACAACGGGATCTACCCGGTATGGCTGGTGGATCATGGCGGTAAAATTCTCTACGCCAGCGCGCATGCCGAACGCTACCTGCGCGCCAACGCCCGCCTCTCCTGGTATAGCGGGGGCGATACGCTGTGCCTCAATACCGACAGTAAAAAACTCAAACGCGCCATCGAGCAGGCCACCCGGACGGCAGAGCCGCCGAAGGCAGGGCTGTGCTATACCGCCGGGCGTCAGCCGAAACCGATCCTCGTGATCCCGGCGGCCTGCCTTGCCGGGGTCGCCTGTGTGATTATTCCCGAGCCGTTTCTCACCGGCAGCGCCTTGATGGAGCTGTTTAACGTTAAGCCTGCCGAGAATGCGGTGGCGGAGCTGCTGGTGCGGGGCATGACGCCGGATGAATGCGCCTTACATCTGGGCGTATCCATCGCCACGATCAGAACCCACCTCAGCGCCCTGTACCGGAAAACCCATACTCGTCATCAGGCTGAACTTCTGCTGATCCTCCGCGCGATTCACGGCTGATTTATTTCATCCACTCATTCATATGAATGAGTGAGTCTGTTATTGCCGCCATTATAATCCTCATAAAACGAATGAAGGATTTAATCGCTCCCTGAGCGGTCAGTCCGTATATCTAATTCCTGCTGGATGGGAGTGGTTAATATGTTTTTCTTTCGTGTGATAGCCATCGTGATTTTATTCCCCGCGTTAATATCCTGCACAACGCAAAAAGCACTAAACGAAACCGGGAAGGAGATTGATAAAGGCCATTATGGTGTCGCGACATGGTATGTCGCGACCTTGCCGATTGTCATGCTTTATGACGTATTTACTCTCGGCGGTACCAGCGATCCGCAAACGGGATATAATACGGTCGCCAGCGTCGCGAATAAACAACCGGTGACTCAATTATCCCACAGTTCATCAGGTTCGCGATCTCAAACCACAACTCAAAGCGCGGCTGGCGGTTCAGTCTCGACCGTCGCCACGCCCCAAAACGCCGCCCTGAGAACGGCGTCTTCGCAAGGGCAGCCATCGGTTTCTTCATCAGTTAAATCCTATCCTCCGGCCGATAATTGCCTTACCCGTGACTCGACGTCGAATTCATTGGCTGACTTCTGGATTAATCATTGTGGCTTTGCCGTTACCGTGATGTGGTTTGATGCGAGTGATTGCCGTACAGGGTGTATGGATGGCGTAGGGGCGAATTCACGCCAGACAATAACAAAAGGAAGGGCGGGAAGCGCTTATACTTCAGTGGCTTGTCCTAAACCTTCTACACCAAAAGGACCCGATGGCATTCATCAATGGGCCAATGAAGGGTATCATCAATGTACTTCCTGAACCGTGGATAGCCAGGCCAGAGACATCCTGGCCTGGCTATCCAGTCGCGCTTCCAGTCTCTGCCGAGCGGGCGTCAACATTAGCAGGAGCAGCGCCTGCTCACGTCGCTCACTATCAACAGCATGACTCAGCCAGCAGAGCATCGCGCCGTCTGGATCGCCATCAGCGCGGCCACGACCAGCATCCCGGCGCTCAGGCAAAAGGTGCTCTCATAGCCCAGATGATCAAATAAAATACCGCCGACCGTTGAGCCAATGGCAATGGAAAACTGCACTGTCGCGACCATCAGCCCCCCGCCTGATTCGGTATCCGCTTTGGTGGCATGGGCGACCCAACTCCACCAACCTACCGGTGCCGCCGTGGAGAGTACGCCCCACAGGGCCAGCAGAATCGATACCGCGACAACGTTTGTCGCCAGCGGGATCAGCAGCAACGCAATCAGGGCCATCAGTAGTGGAATAATCATTAACGTTTTATAGAGCTGGTTTTTAATCATCAGCCCTATAGCCGTGGTCCCCGCCAGTCCGGAAATACCGATCACTAATAATATTAGCGAGATGGTCCTGGCATCGACCTGAGCGATCAGTTCGAGGTACGGCCGAATATAAGTGAATAAGGTAAACTGCCCCATGAAAAAAATACCGGCCGCGCCCATGCCGATCGCCACGGAACGATCGCCCAGCAGTCTTCCCAGACCTGAACCGCTGGCGGCCTGATGCGATCCCGCTTTCATTGAGGGAAGGCTTATCCACTGCCAGATGAAGGTCACTATCGCGATGGGCACCAGGCTCAGAAAGGCACCGCGCCAGCTGGTGACTGACGCCAGATAGCTGCCAAGCGGTGCAGCCACGACGGTGGCAAGCGCATTGCCGCCATTAAAAACGGCCAGAGCGCGCGGAACCTGACTAATATGGACCAGCCTGACCGCCGTGGCGACAGACATTGACCAGAAGCCGCCAATGACCACCCCAATCAGTGCGCGCCCCAGCATGTAGATACTAAAATTCGGCGCCATTGCCACGATTAAAGCAGAAATCCCCATCAACGCGGTCAGCAGTAACAGCAGATATTTGCGGTTCATTTTTCCAGCCAGCTTGCGAATAAGCAGGCTGGTTAAGACCGCAAATATTCCCGAGATCGTCATTCCCTGACCCGCGGTGCCTTCGGTGATCCCCAAATCCAGAGCGATGGGGGAGAGCAGACTCACTGGCATAAATTCTGAAGCGATTAGCGTAAATACGCAGAGTGTGATAGCAAATACTCCCGTCCAGTTGGAGGAAGGGCGTTTTTCATCAGCATAAGCTGAATGATTTCTGAGATTCATAATGGGGTTTATTACACCTTAACGTTTACGACAGGCGTCGCTACCTTCTTTATCGGCAGCGAATTCAATACGGGTTGGATTATAAAAACCAAAATTAGGCATATTGACTCCTGTGCGCCGGGTTAGTCCCGGCGCAGAGATTAAAATGGAGGTCAATTTAAAATTATTTCAGGCTGGCTTTAAAGAAGCGGTCCAGTTTATCAAACGGAATTTTCCCGCTTTGATTGTCATATAAGTCCACGTGGTTAGCACCCGGAACAATGACCAGTTCTTTGGGTTGAGCCGCTTCCTGGTAGGCGGTTTCCGCAAAGTAACGCGAATGCGCTTTCTCACCGGTAATAATCAGCACTGGCCGTGGCGAGATTTCCTTAATATGATCCAGCTGCGCGAAATTCATAAACGGCATCGGGGTTGTCACTGACCATGACCCGGCGGAGTTAACCGACCGCGGGTTATACCCACGCTGGGTGCGATAATAATCGAAGAACTCACGAGTAATGGGATCGGCATCTGCTTTCAGCGTTGCTGGCAGGATAGTTTTATCCCGGACTACGTTACCCGCTTTATCAAAGCTGACATTGTGGCTCTCATAAGCAGGCACGCCATTCTCGGCGTCTTTCCAGCGCTGCAAGCTCATGTTTTCCAGTACTTTGCTACGCTGTTCCGGGGTATAGCTGTCCTGGAAGCCTTTACCCCACAGGCGCGACATATCATACATCACCGAGGTGGCGACGGCCTTGATACGTTTATCCATGGCTGCCGCGCTGAGGTTCAGCCCGCCGTAGCCGCAGACGCCCAGCAGGCCAATGCGATTCCGATCAACGATATCCAGCAGACCCAGATAGTCGACGGCCGCCATGATATCTTCCGTGTTGATATCGGGAGAGGCGATATTACGCGGTTCGCCGCTGCTCTCGCCGGTATAGGAAGGGTCAAAAGCCAGGGTGACAAAACCACGCTGGGCCATTTCCTGAGCATAGAGACCGGATGACTGCTCCTTAACGGCACCGAATGCCCCACTGACCGCCAGGGCAGGAAGCTTACCGGCCGGGTGATTTTTCGGCACATAGACGTCGGCGACAAGGGTAATGCCGTAGCGGTTTTTAAACGTGACTTTTTGATGGTCGACGGCGCGGCTCAGTGGGAAGGTTTTATCCCAGGTCTGAATGAGCTTAACATCCGCGTCGCCTTTCATGGGCAGCGTCAGGTCTGCAAAGGCGGCATTTGAGCCAAACAGCATCGCCATCCCTATGATCAATCCCGTATGTCGCGTTCGATGAGAAAAAGCAGCCATAAATACTCCTGAAGGGTGTGAAGTGCAGACCAGGATGTCCCGCTCTGTGTGAGTGTTGATGGCGCTTATAGTAGAGAACTAAAGCCGTTCTGATTAGCGGGTAAAACCGCACTTCATTAATGCATCTATGTTATAAATAAAACCATTGAGACCGACCAGACACAGGAGCCAGGGTGGATATTTTTCGTCGTGAGGATCTGCACCATCTCTATCTTTTTTATCATGTGGCGAAAGAGGGGGGATTTACCCGCGCCGCGGCCAGACTGGGCCTCGCACAGTCGAGCATCAGCCGCAGCATCACCATGCTGGAGAAAAGTATTAATCTGCAGTTACTGGTAAGAAGTACCCGTAAGGTCGCGCTCACCCCGGCCGGGGAAAAACTGCTGCGTTCGCTCGATCAGGGTTTCGGTCAGCTGGAGAATGGCTGGATACTACTGAATCAGCTCAGGGAGAAACCTGCCGGAACCGTGCGCATTAACGGCAGCAGGCAGGCTATCGAACAGCTGTTGCTACCGCGATTGCAGTCGTTGCGCGATGCTTACCCGGATATTGCACTGGAACTCATTGAAAATAATACCTTTGTGGACATTGTGAAGGAGCGATACGATGCCGGGGTCCGCTACGGCAGTATGGTCAACGAGGATATGGTCTCCGTGCGTATTGGCGCCGATGTGCCGATGCGGGTTGTCGGTAGCCCCGATTTCCTCCGCCAGCATGGGACCCCCACGCATCCCCGCGAACTCGAAAAGTATCCCTGCATTGGCTATCGCATGTCGGATGGTTCACCGTGGGGATGGGAGCTGCATGATGGCGATCGGTTGTACCGACATAATCCCGCCGGAGGGTGGGTATTCAGCGATGCCGGCACCGTCATTAAAGCCGCGACGCTGGGCGTGGGGCTGGCCTATGAAGCGGCGGATCTGATGCAGGACGAACTGGCAAGCGGTCGGCTGATACCGGTTCTGGAGAATTACAGTCATACCTTCCCGGGGTTTCATATCTATTATCCGCACCGCAATGTGTCCAGTGCGCTGCGAGCGATTATCGACATCCTGAGGGACTATCCCGGGGCGGACAGCCGCGCTAACGGACCCGGCTGATCCCTCGCTGGCCATTTTCTATCAGGCTCATGGTTACGTTGACGGGCTCATTCCTCTGGGGAGACTGGACGAGTCTGACGCATTACCTCTGCAGCCTTTATCATACCCGGCACGATTCGAATTAGCCGCGGAAGCATCCTTTGGGAGTGATTAGCAAGACGTCATGGCGACGGGCAGGACTGCGTCATTCGCCATGAGGCCGTTCCCCTGCGCCACTTGCGCAGAGGGACATCACGTGACGAGACTCAGGAATGGTGGTCGCGCAGGAAAACCGTCAGCACCTCTTTCGGCGGCACGCCGCCGCATTCGCCAATCATCCAGCCCACCGCCCCGCGGTGATAGGCGCCGTGAAAGAGCATGTGGTTCAGCATCTCCATCGCGGTCATATTGCCGTCACCGCCGTCGACAAATTTAAAGGCGATACGTTCGTGGAAATCGGCGGGGGTCATGGCGCTGACGTACTGAATGTACTCATCCGTACAGGCGGTCATGGCCGTTTCCAGCTCATCAACGGTTGGCGTCTCGGGGGTATTCAGCGCGGTATAACCGTGCGGCCTGCCGCGCAGGTTCGCCCGGAAAATCATGTCAACGACATGGATATGGTTCATCAGCCTGATGGTCAGATGACGTTTTTCGCCATATATCGTACCGTCAATTGCGCGGATCGCCTGTAAGGTGGCAAGGTCAATCCAGCGCTTGTATTTCAACAGCGTCACTACTGTGTCTTTGTCCATAGTCCGTCCCGGGTTGGTTGAGCCATTATCTTAGCGATTATGCCAGTGAGTTGTCATTATCCACCGCCAGACACAAAAAAGCCTCGCCGGGGCGAGGCTTTTCAATAAGCAGGTGATTTAGTCAAACACACCGTTAATCACGGCGGTAACGATGGCGGTGCTCAGGGCGACCAGCACCAGGTCATCGCCGACCGCGCGCCATTCATAGCCAGGATAATAGGGCAGGTCGTTAATCATGGAAGCCGGCAGGGTCTTTTTCGCGATGCCCGGAGGCAGCGGTTTGCCGCGGGCGACATTTTTGGCGATCCCCGGCGGCAGCGCCTGATAGCCGACCAGACCGTAGTTCACGGCAAGGGAGCGCGCCCGTGAAAAGCTGATATCGCTGTCGACATGGTCGGGTTTACCGTAGTTTTTACGGTTGCCATGATCGTCAGTGGACTGACCTTTATTCTGGCCTTTATTACCATGGTCGCCATTATTGCCATGATTGCCGTTATTGCCATGGTTACCACTGTTCCCGTGATTACCACCGCCATTACCGTTGCCGTTACCCGGGTTGGCATAGACTGGCGCGGCCAGCACGGCAAGAGAAATAACCGCCGCCAGTGCTGTTTTGAGAGTGCGACGCTTAAGCATGATGTTGTTTCCTGAATGGGGAGTACACGCTTAAAACATAAGAGAAAGCTATACCCCTGGCAATCTCATCATTTCTTATTTTTTGCCGGTTTTTAATCACCGGCGGGGAAGATAAAGGGAAAGGGATAGCGGGACGCGGATAAGCAATTCCATTGCTGCGTTTTGACAGACGGGCGACCGCGCCCCGCTAAATGTGTTGCCGACAGGATCGCTCCCGGGCGTAGAGAAAAAAATGCCCGAAGCCATCGGGCAAAAATGAACAAAAATATTACGCTTCATTCATAACGCGTCTCACAAGACGGGGCGGATAGTAAATCCTGGCGCTGCCGTGCACAATCGGACGGTTGTTTAGAAATAAATAACCCCATCGACTGTGCTCAGGACGCGACCCAATGGCAGGCGACCCGATGGCCAGGGGCCACCTCGCGCAGCGCCGGAGCCTCTCTCCGGCAATGTTCGCTGACCTGCGGGCAGCGGGATGAAAAGCGGCAGCCGGCGGGCGGATTGGCCGGATCCGGGATCTCGCCTTGCACCAGCGCCTGCGGTTCACTGTGCGGATCGAGGGTGGGCACCGCGGCCAGCAGGGCGCGGGTATAGGGATGGAGGGGGCGGCTGAACAGCGCATCGCGGCTGGCGCTTTCCACCAGCTGTCCCAGATACATTACCGCCACATCGTCACATAAATGCTCCACCACCCCGAGGTCGTGGGAGATAAACAGGAACGTGACACCGCGGTCGTCGCGCAGGTCGGAAAACAAATTGATGATCTGCGCCTGAATCGACACATCGAGGGCCGAGATGGGCTCATCGGCGACGATAAAATCCGGGTTGAGGATCAGCGCCCGGGCAATACCGATCCGCTGTCGCTGGCCGCCAGAGAACTGATGCGGGAAGCGGGCATAGTGCTCCGGTGCCAGGCCGCAGATCTTCATCACGGCGATCACCCGGTCATACAGCTCATCGCGGGTGCACAGCTTGTGCTGTAGCATGGCTTCGCCAATCGCGTCGCCAATACGCAGCCGCGGGTTCAGCGAGCTATAGGGGTCCTGAAACACCAGCTGCATTCTGGGCCGGATGGCGCGCAGGGCAGGCGCGGTCAGGTCGGCCAGCTCCTGACCGTGAAATTTCACGCTGCCAGCACTCTTCTCATACAGGCCAAGCAGGGTCCGGCCGACGGTGGTTTTACCACTGCCGGACTCGCCCACCAGGCCAAAAATGGTGCCCGGACGGATGTTAAAGCTGACGCCGTCCACCGCGCGAAGCTCGCCAGTCTGCTGGCCAAACAGGCCGTCGCGCAGCGGAAAATATTTTTTCAATCCATCCACTTCAATAACATAGCGTTCGCTCATGCTGTCGCCTCCGCAAATTCGCTGTAAAAGCAGGCGGCCCGCTGGCGCTCACCGAGCAGTGGCGGAATCGCCTCCCGGCAGCGCGCCGTCGCCCGCTCGCAGCGCCCGGCAAAGGCGCAACCCGCCGGCAGAGCGGCCAGATCCGGCACCTGGCCGGGAATAGAGTACAGCCGCCGACGCCGCTCACCCGGCACCGGGCGGGAGGCGATCAGCCCACGCGTGTAAGGATGTTGCGGATGCCGTAGCACCTCTGCGGTGGCACCTTGTTCCACGATCCGTCCGGCATACATCACCACTACCTGCTCGGCCATCTGCGCGATCACTCCCAGATCGTGGGTAATCAGCATCATCGCCATCTGGCTGGCCCGCGCCCGGTCACGCAGCAGGCGCAGGATTTGCGCCTGCACGGTTACATCGAGCGCGGTGGTGGGTTCGTCGGCAATCAGCAGTTTGGGCTGACAGCTCAGCGCCATGGCGATCATCACCCGCTGCAGCATGCCGCCGGAAAGCTGGTGAGGATAGCGGGTCATCAGGCTGTCGCCGCGCGCCAGGCCGACCTCGCTTAACAGCTGGATGGCCTGCTGCCAGGCGGCTTTCGGCGTGGCGCCGAGGTGGCGGATCAGCGGTTCGCACAGCTGTTCACCGATGGTCAACACCGGGTTCAGGGCCGACATCGGTTCCTGAAAGATCATGGCCAGCTGGTGGCCGCGCAGGTCGGCCATCTGTCTGGCTTTCAGCCGCAGCAGATCGCGGTCCGCGAAGCGGATCTCGCCGCCGTCGATGCGCGCCGCCTGCGGTGGCAGGAGACCCATCAGCGCCATGGCGGTGACGCTTTTGCCGCAGCCGGATTCGCCCACCACGCCAACGGTTTGCCCGGCCTGAATGGTGAAAGAGACCTCCTGCACCGCGCGCACGCGAGTGCGTTCGCCGGCGAAAGAGACGGAGAGATGATTAAAGGCGACTAACGGCGTGGTCATTTCAGCCTCGGTTTCATATTAGGATCCATGGCATCGCGCAGGCCATCGCCCAGCACGTTGATGGCGATCACGGTGATAAAGATGGCGATGCCCGGCGGCATCCATAGCCAGGGGCGGCGCTGGAAATCGATCAGGCTATTGGCAGCATCCATCATATTGCCCCACGACGGCGTCGGCGGTACCACGCCGAGGCCGAGATAGCTCAGCGCGGATTCACTGAGAATGGCGTTGGCGACGGCCATGGTCGCCATCACCACCAGAATCGGAATGGTATTCGGCAGCAGGTGGCCAAACAGCCGGCGATGCGCCGACAGGCCCAGCACCTGGGTGGCCAGCATAAAATCGCGTTCGCGCAGGGAGAGACATTGTCCGCGCACCAGCCGCGCCAGTCGGGGCCACTCCAGCAGGCTGAGCATCACCACCACCATATAAATGCGCGAGTCCGGTGAAAAATCGAGCTCGGAAAGCATTGCCCCGGCGACGATCAACAGCGGTAACCCGGGGATAGTCATCACCAGGTCGGCCACCCGCATGATCAGTTTGTCGGTTAACCCGCCGACATAACCCGAGAGGGCGCCGAGCAGGTAGCCGAGGCACACCGACATCACCATGGTCAGCAGGCCGATAATCAGCGAGATGCGCCCGGCCAGCAACAGGCGGGTGTAGACATCGCGACCGAGGAAATCGGTCCCCAGCCAGTGTTCCGCCCCGGGCGGTTGGTTGATGCTCAGGGCATCGGTGGCATCATCTCTCCACGGCGACCAGACGGGCCCCAGCACGCACCACACCGCCATCACCGCCAGCAGGATCAGGCAGAACATGGCCAGCCGGTTACGGCGCAGCTGTCGCCACCCCTGGCGCCAGGGAGAGGGGGGAATATGCGCCAGCGCCGGGATAGCCGCCTGCCGCTGGCGGCGACGGGAAGCAAAGTAAGACAGGATCATCATGACCTCACCCGAATACGCGGATCGGCCCAGGCGTACAGCACGTCGGCGAGCAAATTACCAACGATCGTCAGCACCGCCAGAAACAGGGTAAAACCCATCAGCACCGGATAGTCGCGGGCGGCCAGCGAGTCGATATGGATGTGGCCTGCCCCCGGCCAGTTGAACACCTTCTCGGTAATGATCGCCCCGGAGAACAACCCCGGCAGCTCGAAGCCCAGCAGGGTGATAATCGGCAGCAGGGCGTTGCGCAGGGCATGTTTGAGGATCACCGTGCGCTCCTGCAATCCCTTGGCGCGGGCGGTACGGATAAAATCCATTTTCACCACGTCGAGCATACTGGCGCGCACATAGCGCGTCAGGCTGCCCGCCTGCAGCATCACCAGCGCCAGCACCGGCAGCGCCAGGTGGGCGGCCACTTGCAGCACATACTGCCAGCCGCTCTCGTCGCTGCCGGTATTGGTCATCCCGCCTACCGGTAGCCAGTGGAGATCGACGGCAAACCATTTAATCAGCAGCAGGCAGAGGAAAAAGGTGGGGAACGACATGGCGGCAAACACCGCGACGCTCACCAGATGATCAAACCAGGAGCCGGGTCGCAGGGCAGAAACCACGCCGACCGCCAGGCCAATGCCCCAGTAAAAGACCAGCGCGACGCTGGCCAGCAGAAAAGAGTTCCAGATGTACTGGTTGAGCAACTGGCTGACCGGGATCTGATACTGCAGTGAAAAGCCTAAATCACCGCGCAGCAGCTGTCCCAGCCAGTGGAGGTAGCGGGTGAACAGCGGCTGGTCGAGGCCGTAGATCGCCTTCAGCTCCGCGGTGCGGGCGGCGGTGAGGGTGATATTGCCATCGATAAAGTCGCCGGGGGTTTTGGCAAACAGCATAAAAATAATGAAGGAGGCCAGCAGCAGCATCGGCAGCGTTTGCAGCAAGCGCCTCAGGATGAAATTTTTCATGACGGTCTCACATCAGCCGCCGGTTAACCCGGCGGCCAGGGGGATTTACTTGACGATTTTTACATCCGGCAGGCTGCCGGTCAGGCCGTTGTAGATATCCGGCTGAAAGCCGCTGACGCGGGCGCTGCTGGCGGAAAGAATGTCGCGATAGCCGAGCAAGATCACCGGCGGATCGTCGGCCAGCACTTTATACAGCTGGTGGTAGATCGGCTTGCGCTGTTCAATGTCGAGCACCGCGTTGCCGGCGTTAATCAGCTTATCGACTTCCGCGTTATGGTAGCCGGACTCTTTAGCTTCGCTGCTGTAAAAATCCCATACCCCGTCGTGCGGGTCGTTGAGGGTGCTGGTGCTAAAGGAGGCCAGATCGTAATTTCCGGCTTTGCGCTGCGCCATCAGGGCGTTGAAATCCACCACCTGCGGCTTCAGCAGCACGCCAATCTGCCGCCAGTTCTCCTTGGCGATGGGGATCAGAGCGTCGTTGAGCACCTTCTTGCTCACCAGCAGGGTCAGCTCCAGGCGCTGGCCGTCTTTGGTGCGGATACCGTCGGCGCCAGGCTTCCAGCCGGCCTCATCCAGCAGCTTTTTGGCCTGTGCCGGATCGTAAGGGTAAGGGTTGACGCCTTCAGCGTTAAAGGCCCAGGAGATCGGGGCGATCGGCTCGATGGCGACTTTGCCGTACCCCTGATAGACCACGTCGATCAGCTTCTGCCGATCCAGACCGTAAATCAGCGCCTGGCGCACGCGCTTGTCCTGCAGCGCCGGGCGATGCACGTTGAACTCCACCTGGCTGTAGTCGCTGGAGCCGTAAAGATTAATGTTGGCGAAGCCGAGCATTTTCAGTTGCTCAATATCGTCGGGGCGTGAGGTAAAGGCGTCATAGTCGGTCTCCCCGGTCTGGAACAGTTGGAAGTTGGTCGACGGATTAGTCACGCGGTAGATAAAGCGCGGTGTTGGCGGCGTTCCGCGGTAAAAATGGCTATTGGCATGGAAGCGTATTTCCTGACCGGGAATGTATTTGTCGTACACGTAAGGGCCGTTGCCCAGTGGCTTGCCGTGCAGTGAACGCAGATAGTCGAGATTTCCCCGCTGATATCCTTTGCCGTACCAGGCTTTCGACAGCACCGGCCCGCCAATTTTGGCCAGCGTGGTGGCGCCTGGCTGCGTGGTGGTCACCTGCAGGGTGAGCGGGTCGATGACCTTCAGGCCGCTGACGCTGTCAGCTTTGCCGGCTTTGTAGTCCGCGCCGCCGGCGATATTGGCCAGGGTGATGTCGGTATCGCCATCATATTTGGGGTCGAGCAGGACCGTCAGGGTAAAGGCGACATCTTCCGCCGTCAGCGGTGAACCGTCGCTGAAGGTCAGGCCAGGGCGCAATTTGATGGTGTAGACTTTGTTATCCGGGCTGACCGTCCAGCTCTCCGCCAGTCCCGGGACCAGCTTACCCTGACTGTCCCAGTCGATCAGGCGTGAAAAAATCACGTTAGTCACGTTCTCATCCCAGCCGTTGACGAAAAAGTAGGGGTTAAAGATCCCCTGCGGCTCGGAGATCCCGGCCACCACCGTATCTTTCCGCAGTTTGGCGCTGGCCGGGATCTGGCTGGCGTCGGTGGCCGGGGTGATACCTTCTTTCAGGGTCCCTTCCGCATGGGCAACAGAAGAAAATGCTACTACGCCGCCGAGCAGGGCCACTTTTAGCGCCAGGGCGAAGCGGGTTTTTCGGGTTTTTAATCCTTGTTGTAATCTGGACAAAAGTGCTACCTCATCAAATAATTGCGTGGTTATTTACAATTCATGACGAAAGATAAGAGGCGCACTTCCCCCTGTCTAACACTGAAACGCTATGATTTATAACTAATTATCCTTAGCAAAGGATCGGGAATATAATCCCATTCGATGGCTAAGAAGCAGTGGTTTCCGCTGTCTGATGATGGTGGGTCAGAATGCTGTCTGCGACCCAGCCATCCTGCGCCAACGCGCTGGCGGCCAGCGGCCCGCTCAGCCGGACCAGCAGTTGGCCGATCACCCGGCCCTGAATGCGCTCGCAGTTGCTGTACAGCAGTCGGGCGTCGCCTCCCAGCAGACTGGCGATATGCTGCAGATTGGGTTCGCGACCACTGCTACCGTCAAAACGTAAGGTCACGATCTGCTCGCCGTCGCGCAGCGCTGGCCCGGCCTCCGGGCGATCGGGGTGCTGCAGGCCGAGCATGGCGCGCGTCACCGGGTGCTGCGGGTTGCCAAACACGCGCCAGACATCGCCCTGCTCGACAATGCGCCCGCCCTCGAGCACGCTGACCCGATCGCAGAGGGTGCGAATGACCTCCATTTCGTGGGTGATCAGCACGATTGTCAGGCCCAGGCGCTGGTTAATCTCCTTGAGCAGGGTTAGCACCGACAGGGTGTTTTCCGGATCCAGCGCCGAGGTTGCCTCATCGCACAGCAGAATTTCCGGCTGAGTGACCAGCGCCCGGGCGATGCCGGTCCGCTGTTTCTGGCCACCGGAGAGGCGGGCCGGGTAGCTGTCGCGCAGCGCGCTGAGGCCCACCAGCTCAAGCATCTCGCTGACCCGACGCTGGCGTTCGCCGGCCGGGACGCCAGCCATCTTCAGCGGCAAGGCGATGTTCTGCGCCACGGTTTTGGTGGCCATCAGGTTAAAGTGCTGAAAAATCATCGCCACCCGCCGACGCAGATCGCGCAGCTGGCGCGTGGAGTAGCGCACGGTTGACTCGCCGTGGATGAACATCTCGCCGCTGTCGGCATTTTCCAGACGATTAAACAGGCGCAGCAGGGTGGATTTTCCGGCGCCGCTGCGGCCGATGATGCCGAAAATTTCGCTCTGACGGATGGTCAGGTTAATGTCCTGTAGCGCCTGCACGCCGTTAGGATAGGCTTTGCTGATACCAGCAAACTCAATATGGGTCGGTGGGGCAGGGATATGCGTCACGATGATGCGCTCCGTTAGCCCGGGCAGCGGCTGACGCCGCTGCCCGCGGTGATTAGAATCCAGGTAAAATTTTGCCCTGATAACGCGTCAGAATGAACTGACGAACTGCGTCCGAATGCAGCGCTTGCGCCAGCTTCTGAATGCCCGGGTCCTGAATGTTGTCCGGGCGCGCCACCAGATATTCGACGTACAGATCGCTGCCTTTTTCCACCAGCAACGCTTTATCGGTGTCGATACCGGCCTCCAGCGCATAGTTGGCAAAGATAAAGGCCAGGTCGACCTGCTTCACCGCGCGCGCCAGCATGGCGCCCTCCAGTTCGCGGATCTTAAAGTGATGCGGGTTGCTGGTAATGTCCTTCGTTGCCGATTGCGGATTGTGCGGATCCTTGAGGGTAATCAGCCCGGCGTTGCTTAACATCACCAGCGCGCGGCCGGTGTTCACCGGATCGTTAGGGATGGCGATCGTGGCGCCGTCAGGCACCGCGGCGAGGGTCTTGTATTTGCTGGAGTAGGCGCCGAAGGGCTCGATATGCACCCCGACCACCGGTACAAGGTTAGTGTGGCGGGTCTGGTTGTAGTTATCGAGAAATGGCCGGTACTGGTAGTAGTTGGCGTCGAGGTGTTTCTCCGCCAGCTGCTGGTTAGGCTGAATAAAATCGTTAAACACTTTGACCTGTAAATCGACGCCCTCCTTTGCCAGCACCGGCTTCACAAATTCAAGGATTTCCGCATGCGGCACCGGCGTGGCGCCGACGATCAGCGTCTCGTTAGCCAGCGCTGCGGTGGAGAAGAGAGCCAGCAGTCCGGCGGCAATAATGGATTTTTTCATGATAAGGGTTTCCTGAGCAGAGAAGGGTAAGTTATTTGCGGCTGACGTAGCGCACCAGGCGGTCGCCGCTCATTTGCAGAAGCTGTACCAGCGCGATCAGCATCAGGACGGTGACCACCATCACGTCGGTCTGAAAGCGCTGATAACCAAAACGAATGGCCAGATCGCCCAGCCCGCCGCCGCCGATCACCCCTGCCATCGAGGTGTAGTCGACCAGCAAAATGGCCGTCACGGTCACGGCGGCGATCAGCCCGGCCCGCGACTCCGGCAGCAGCGTGTGCCAGATAAGCTGCCAGGTGCTGCCGCCCATCGACCAGCTGGCCTCCACCAGGCCGTGCTCCACTTCGCGCAGGGCGGTTTCCACCAGCCGGGCGAAGAACGGGGCGCAGCCGGCGACCAGTGGCGGAATGGTTCCTTCCACCCCCAGCGAGGTGCCGGTCAGCAACGTGGTCACCGGGATCATCACGATGAGTAAAATGATGAACGGCAGGGATCGCAGCACGTTGACGCACAATGACAGCAGGCGGTAAAGGCGCGGGGCGTACAGCAAACGCGGCTCGCCGGTAAGATAGAGCACGATCCCCAGCGGAAGCCCCAGCAGTACCGTCCATCCCAGCGACCAGGCCAGCATGGTAAGGGTATCGAGGGCGGCCTGGGCCACATCGTTCCAGTCGATTTCCGCGAAAAACGCCAGCAGACTCGTCATATCAGTTCCAGTCATGTCGTTGCGGGCGAATGCCGTTCAGCACCCAGTTGCCAAGCAGCTGATACTTCCAGCGAACCGGGTCGTGCAGGGTGTGCACCCGGGCATTGCGCCAGTGGCGGTCGAGGTTGAGCGACTCACCGGTGGCGCGAGTACCTCCCAGCTCGAACAGGCGGCTGGCGGCCTCCAGCGCTACTTCAGTGGTCCATATTTTGGCGCGGGCGACGGCCAGCGACGCCTCGGCGACATGCTCTTCGCTGAGGTCATTTTTATAGCGGTCGAGCACCCGTCCCGCCCGCTCCAGCAGCGCGTCGGCTGCGGCAAGGCGGCTGTCCAGTTGACCGATATGGTAGATAGTCAGCGGATCGTCGCTCGCCCGCTCCACACCGGCGTCGATCCACGGCCGGGCGCTGTGGCGCACGAACGCCACGGTATCGTCCAGCGCCGCGCGGGCGATCCCGACATCTATCGCCGCGGTGGTCAGCTGGGCGAACGGGCCGGCAAGGGTCGGGCTGGCGTAAGACTTCCACGTTGGAAAAAGGTGGAAAGGATTAACCGGAAGATTATCGGCCAGCACAGTGCCGCTGGCGGTGGTGCGCTGACCGAGGCACGCCCAGTCATTAACTACCGTCAGCCCCGGACTGTTCTGCGGCACAAAGGCGAGCTGGGCGCGGTCGTCGGCGTCCAGCGCCAGAATGCCAATCCAGTGGGCGTACAGCGAGCCAGTGCAGTAGCCTTTACGGCCATTGATCCGCAGACCGTCTGCGCCTTCCTCGATGCGGGTACGAATATCAAGGACCGTTTTCCCCCCGGTTTCCGACAGGGCATTGGCGAAGCGATAGCCCTGTAATACCTGGGCGAAAAAGAACGCCTGTTGGTCGTCGCTGCCCTGCAGACGAATATCCTCCAGCAGGCAGTAGTGGTTCTGAGGGATCTGGCCTAACGATGGATCCGCCGCAGAGAGAATGGCGATAACCTGCGCGAGGGTCGCGGCCGAGACCTCGGCGCCGCCAAAGCGGCGCGGCACCGTGATGCCCCACAGTCCGCTGTTGGAATAGGTGTTGACGATCTCCGCCGGGACAATGCCCGTGCGGTCGCGCTCGGCGGCGCCGGGTTTGAGCACGGCGGCGATCTCATGGGCGATGGCGAGGGCTTCCGCATCGCTGGCAATAATATGCGCCTGCGGCGTGGACTGGGTGTAAGGCTGTGCGGGTGAACTGGCTGACATCATCTTCTCTCTTATTCAGTGAATAGCTTATGCACAAATTAGATAAATAAATAATTCATAATGCCTGTGGGTTATATGTATGGGTAAGCAAAACACGTGCCAGCGAGAGAGGAAGGCGCAGTCGTGATAGGAAGCGGGTTGGCTATGTCAGCTGATGGAGCGGACTGCTGCAAATGCAGCGCCGTTTTGCGCCGGCTGTTGCAAAGGCAACAGGAGGGTGAACGACCGCCGGGCGTGAAGGAAGGAACAAGGCGGTCAGTTCAGAGCGGACGTCAGCGGTGCGTCGTCGCAAGGGCGAGCAGTGAGGGTGCGGTCTCGGTTAACGGTTACCAGAGCTGCTCGGGATTGCTAAATCCCTCTTCCACGAGAGCAAAAAAGCGGCTGGCGTGGAGACCGTCGACGAAGGCATGGTTAAACCGCCCGGCCACCGGGATCACGCCGTTCTGCAGTTTCCCCCAGGTAAGCGCGGGCACCGCCGCGCCTACGGCATATTCCGCATGGGTCATCGAGGTGAAGTGGAGCCACGGCAGACAACTGGCGCAGATAAAATGCTCGCCATCGACGATGAGCGGCGCCGGCGTTGTCTCTCTTGCCGCGACGATCTTCGGCGTTGCCGCATCGCTGAAGGCAGTGAACTCGGGGGCGTTGTCGCACCATACCTGGCGGAATCCTTCCTCGACGGTCATCACCGGCGTCATTACCGCCAGGCTGTCATATTCAATCACCTCGTCATTGCGCACGCGTTGCCGTAGCTGCGGTACTCCGTTGGCCGCGCGCAGCAGCGCATAGAGCGCAAGCTGAAAAAACGAGACCCGACGGTCCTTCGCACATTCGTACAGGCGCTGCGCCGCTATCGGGACACAGAGGTTAAAGCTGGGGTTGGCAAATTGTCGGTAAAAGGTGAAATGGTCCCGGCGGGGCCAGGTCGCGGTGTCGATAATTCGGTAATGTGCCATGAATGCCTCCTGAATACTGGCGGTCTGCTGACTATGCGACGATTTCAATCAGGTTGCCATCGGGATCGGCGATCACTGCCTCATAATAGCCGTCGCCGGTGGTGCGCGGCGGTGAAACCAGAATTCCGGCGGTCTCGGCGCGTTGGGCGAGGGCATCGACCTGTTCCGCCCCGCCCACCGAGAGGGCCAGATGTACCCAGCCGGTATGGTTGTTATCCGCGCTGGCCGGCTGCAGGCCAGGCTTGGTCATCAGCTCGATCACCACCTCGTCGTCGATGGTGACAAAATAGGAGGCAAAGCCGGGGTTGGTCTGGCTAAGGTATTTTTCATTGATGCTGGCGGCAAAGAACTCGACCCAGAAGCGGGCCTGGACGTCGAGCTGTTGGGTCCACAGGGCGAAATGGGCAATTTTCATGGTAAACCTCCGGGCAGGAACATTGACAATCAAAGCAGCGCAGACGATCATGCTTGCTGTTGCTCGTTTTTGATAATTTAAGGAGTTATCGTGCTCGATTATGCTGCTTTTCCCCAACAGCGACAAGCGTTGATTTGCCAGATCCTGCAGGAAAACGGCAGAGTGGTGTGCGCGGAGCTGGCGGCGCGGCTTCAGGTGTCGGAGCACACCATCCGCCGCGATCTGCATGAGCTCAGTCGCGAGGGGTTCTGTAAAAAGGTGTATGGCGGGGCGGTGCTGAGCCTGCCGGAGGCCGGGGACTACAGTGAACGGAAAGATAAAAATCGAGCAACAAAACTCAGGATCGCGCAACAGTGTGCCAGGCTGGTGAAGCCCGGCGGTACCCTTTTCATTGATACCGGGACCACCAATCTGGCGATGGCCGAGGCGCTACCCGCCGAGCTGGCGCTGACGGTAGTAACGAACTCCCCGGAGATCGCCGCGGTACTGGTGAAAAAACCGTTGTATGACGTGGTGATCCTGGGGGGGCAGGTGCAGCGGGCGAGCGGCGGCTGCGTCGGCGCCGCGGCGGTGGCTCAGGTGCAGGGCATGTTATTCGACCAGGGGTTTATCGGCGGCTGCGCGATGGCGCCAGAGTCGGGCCTGACCGGTTTTGACTATGCCGACTGCGAGTTCAAGAAAGCGGTGATTAAGCAGTGCAGCGAAATAATCATCGGCCTGACCTCGGATAAAATTCCGGCGGTGGCGCGGTTTGTGGTCGCCGCGAGCAGCGATATCGATGTGCTGGTGGTAGAGGAGAATATCAGTCGCGAATATCGCGTTGCCTTTCAGCAGCACGATATTCGCATCCATACCGTGTAGCCCGCTAGCGGGTGAGGGAGGTGGCGATAAGCCGCAGGCCCAGCGCCCCCAGCACCGTCGCGGTGGTGATGTCGATCCGCCGCTTCAGCCGCAGGTAGACGCGCCGCGGGCGATCGGCAGACAGCACCAGCGCCACCAGCGAATACCAACTGACGTCAATCAGAAAGCTCATCAGCGGCACGATGTAGTAAAAGGCGGTGGGGATCTGCGCTGGCAGCAGGGCGGTAAAAATTGAGGCGAACACCAGCGCGGTTTTGGGATTGCTCAGCTGGGTATACAGCCCATCGCGGAAGGTCTTCAGCAGCGAATGGTTGCCAGCCATGCCGCTGGCGGAAAAGTCCATCGGCTGCGCCGACCCGCGGAAAATTTTATAACCAAGCCACAGCAGATAGATCCCGCCCGCCACCTTCAGCCCAATAAACAGCTCCGGCACCGCGGTGAGTACCTTCTGCAGGCCCAGCATTGCCATAATGGAAAAAATGGCGGCGCCGGCGCCAGTACCGAGGGCGGTCACCAGACCGTGCACGCGCGAGCGAGCGACGGCATTGCGCGCGACAAAGATAAAGCTTGGGCCGGGACTGATCACGCCCATGATCAGCACCGCGGCAATGGCCATCAGGCTGGATAAGAACATAGCGACTCCTGTGATGTCCGCCGCCGGCAGGCGGTCGGTACCGTGTGGACGGTTGGGCTAAACAGAGTAGCAAACTGGTTCAGGAAAGCACGTCAAAAAGGTGTAGGTAAGGCGAGGCGGAGCGGGCGGTGGCGGCACGCGTTTTCTGCGCAACTGTTTGAATAACGATTCCCATTCTTGTCATCAATGGTAAACTGAATAACTGTGATCTTTGTCATACCGTAATAACTACAGAGAAGAGACACTGCTATGCAACATATCATTGAGGGCTTCCTCAACTTCCAGAAAGAGATCTTCCCCCAGCGTAAAGAGCTCTTCCGTAGCCTGGCCTCCAGCCAGAATCCCAAAGCGCTTTTCATCTCCTGTTCAGACAGCCGTCTGGTGCCTGAACTGGTAACCCAGCAGGAGCCGGGACAGCTCTTTGTCATTCGTAACGCCGGGAATATCGTGCCATCTTTCGGGCCGGAGCCAGGTGGCGTTTCTGCTACCATCGAATATGCCGTCGTTGCGCTGGGCGTGACGGATATCGTGATCTGCGGCCACTCCAACTGCGGCGCGATGAAAGCGATCGCCACCTGCCAGTGCCTTGAGCCGATGCCGGCGGTGTCCCACTGGCTGCGCTATGCTGATGCCGCGAAAGCGGTGGTGGAAAAGAAAACCTGGGCCAGCGAAACCGATAAGGTCAACGGCATGGTGCAGGAAAACGTCATCGCTCAGCTGAACAACATCAAAACCCATCCGTCGGTGGCGGTCGGTCTGCGCGACCATACCCTACGCCTGCACGGCTGGTTCTACGACATTGAAAGCGGCGACATTCAGGCGCTGGATAAAAACACGAAATCCTTTGTTTCCCTGTCGGAAAATCCAGACGTCTTTTTCGAATAAAGCCGTTCCCAGGGCACGGAGGCCCTGTTCATCTCCTCACCACTCCACGCAAATTTTGCCGAAATGGGCGCCGCTTTGCAGATAGCGGAAGGCATCCGGCAAGGCTGTAAAATCAAACACTTTATCGATAACCGGCCGCGACGCCTGCAGGTTCAGGGCATTGACGTAGTCCTGCTGTTGCCGTCTATTACCCACCACCAATCCCTGCAGCCGGGCCTGTTTACTCATCAGCAGATGGGTGGGCACATGACCTTCGAAGCCGGTCAGGACGCCGATCAACGCAATGTGTCCGCCGACACTGACCGCCTCGAACGACTGCCCCAGGGTGCCCGGCCCCCCCAGCTCCAGAATGAGATCGGCCCCGCGATGGCCGGTGATATCCTGCACCGCGGCGCCCCATTCCGGGGTGGTTCGGTAATTGATGAGATGATCGGCCCCCAGCGTGCGAGCACGAGCGAGCTTTTCATCTGATGACGAGGTGACGATCACCTGCGCGCCCATACTTTTCGCCAGCTGCAGGGCGGTTATCGACACGCCGCCGGTGCCAAGCGTCAGCACCGTATCGCCCGCTTTTAACCGTCCTTCGACGACCAGCGCGCGCCAGGCGGTAAGACCGGAAGTGGTGATGGTTGCCGCTTCCCTGAAACTCCACCCCTCAGGTGCATGGGTAAAATGGCTGGCCGGCCTGACGACATACTGGCAGGCGAACCCCTCCGCGCCATCGCCCGGGGTCTGACTGAAGTCGCTCACCTGTGGACCGGGGCGGCCATCCAGCCACTGCGGGAAAAAGCCAGCGACCACCCGGTCACCCGGCTGAAATTCGTTCACCCCGGCGCCAACCGCTTCCACCACGCCGGCGCCATCCGCCATCAGGATCCGCCGATCGGCGGTGGGAATTACCCCCGTTGCGACCAGCAAATCATGGTAGTTCAGCGAGGTGGCGTGCAGCGCCACCCGGATCTCGCCTGCGGCGGGCGCGCCGGGGTCAGCAAGATCGACAAGCTGCAGGTTCTCAAGCGAACCGGGTTTTTTGACTGTCCAGGCTTTCATCATCAGGCTCTCTTTTCTGGAGGATACAGTCAGTATTGGTCCGGAATGGGGAGAGCGCCACAGCCTGTCTGTCGGGACATCACTGAAAGGGAAAAGGGGAAAAAATAAAGCGCCGTTAAAAACGGCGCTTTATTTATTGCTAACGGCTAAAAGGATTATTTGCTCAGCTCAGCCGTCATATGGACACGATTGTTAAACTGGGCGCTGGTGATTTTATAGGATGCACCCTGTTCCTCGGCCTGGGCGGCGATTTTTGCTTCAGCACGGTCCAGGGTAGACGCGGTAGCGCTGACGCTCTGGGCGAAGCTGACAGAAGAGAGCAGAGACAGTGCAGCAACAGCAACGAAAGTTTTGATGGATTTCATGGTCGTATTCCTTAATCTGGTGTCTGATAAAGGGCTTGTCGCCCTGATGTGATAAAGAATACGCTTGACTCCTGCCGGTTAAAATCAAAACAATTTGCGAATCTTGTTCAAATAATATGAATGATTTTCCGCCGCGTGCAACGCGGCCTGCCGCTGTCGGGCAGGTTTTGCCCCTGGCGTATAACTGGCAAGGTCGGGTGAGAGAGGGTTAAACGTTGGCCCGGTGGTCATAAAATGGTGAAAATGGGTATGGCTGACCAGATGAAAATTCACCTTAATCCGTTCCAGTCCGTTATAGACTCGCTTGCGATTGATCCCCAGCGTGGTCGCCAGTTGATTCACCGACTGTCCCTTTATGGTGGCGGCGATCATGCGCATTTCCAGGCGGTTGAGGGGGGCTCGTTGACGGGAAGAGGTACTCTGACGCTGATGACGCGGCACCAGAGGCCAGCGACGATCGGCCAGCCTGCGCAAAAGGCGGCCAACCTCTGGAACGCTTTCCCGCTGGCTAACCCACAGGAGGGTATCCGCGAAAAAGGCGCGTCCGCGCCTCACGTTGCCGGCCGAGGTAAAGCCGATCACCAGACTCTGATAACGCAGGGCTAATTCAGCGGCGGCCTGATAATCGTGAAAGTTTTCCAGCGATAAAATAATCACATCCAGCCCAGCCGGATCGGGAAAATGGCTAAGTGGCAGCGAATGAATAATGTTCAGCCCGGGCAGGGTCTCCTGAATATCTCTGAAACACTGGGCGAGGCCGATATTAAAAAAAACATTATTGCTGTGAATTAAAATATTCAACGGATAACCCTGTTACAAGCGATGTAAACGGCGCGGAGAGGGGACTAGCTGCGTACCAGAAGTTTATTCATATCAGCAGGCGAGGTATTAATATAATTCATCATGCCCGGTGGTTTGAATGAGTAAATTTCGGCTACGACCGCATTATTAATATAATACCCTGCGCACTTAACCCGAATAATTAATGCGCTTTCAACACCAGCCTGGCTAAGGCGAGCTTTTAACGTCTGAATAACCTGCCATAATCGCTGCGCAGACGGGCGAAGGTTATTTTTTTCCCAGACGTTAATCATCAACTCTTCATCGCTGACCACCCGTTCTCTGCCATGCGCCAACAGATATTCCAGTAAACAGGCCATGGTACTGCGTAGCTGAACTTGCGTTCGCGTCCCTCGCAGCGCGATAATTTCCCGATGATGCAGGCAGTAGAAAATATTATCTGCTAACTTATAGCCAAGCAGTTTATAGCCCTTAGTCATCTACCACTCCCTGACAAATCCAGTTATTGCCGGTGCAGAGTACCTGCCTGCTGCTGACTGACCAAGTGAATTTTATCTGTTAGAATAATCAAAACAAATAACCATGTTCGTATACATAAGTAGAATAAAAATCTGAAAAATGAGTATTGCTCTGCAGGATTGTATGGTATAGGAAAAGTCTTAAACAAACGTCAGGCGCTGGTAAGCGGTTGAATATATAGGTGTCAGGAAAAACTAAATGCACTTATATTGATCTAGATCAATTTTGCTCATTTCAGGAGACTTTCACCATTTACATACTAAAACAAAGATTGAAATAACTTCCGTTACGCGATGATAAGCTGATTCTGAACTTATGGAACTACCCAGGGAATTGTTCATTACTTTTCAGGAGCGTTTTTATGGTCATTGCATCTCGTAAGCCTCTGTGTACCAAACGCTGGTCGGCCAGCCCGGCCTCCCAGGATCTTCAGTTGACTCAGCTACGCCACCCGTGGGTCGCCACCAAAGCCAGCTGCAAAAGCAAAAAAGCCTGGAAAAGCCGCAGTTAGCGGCCTGCCCAACCCCCTGACATAAAGCCCTGCTTGTTCCTGCGGACAAGCAGGGCTTACCTCTGCGACTTTTACACCGACTGCAACAGATAACCAGAGGGCGTCTCCACCACCCTGGCAAAGCCGGGCAGACCAAGATGCATGCCGGCGATCAGCCATTGTTCGCTGGCGGCCTGGCGCAGCAGGCTTTCCCGGGTTCGCCGGGCCTGTTCAGGATCGACGTCGAAGGCGACCGACACCGACGGCCGGGTGGTCTGAATGGTCGGGAAATGGACAATATCCCCCCAGATGAGCAGCGAGGTATCGCCCGCCTCGAGACGATACCCGGTATGCCCGGGCGTATGGCCGGGCAGAGGGCACGGACGGATCCCGGCGATCGTCTCCTCACCATCAACTTCGCGAATTTGCGCCGCGCAGATCGCCAGTACGCGGCGGACGAGCAGCACGTTGCGCCGGCCGCGATCGCTGGCGTTGTCCAGTGTGGATGCCGCCAACCAGTAAGCGCGTTCCCGCGAAGGCAGGAACACCGTGGCGTTGGGATACGCCGGGGCGCCGGTTGCCGTCAGCAACCCGCCGATGTGGTCCGGGTGCGCGTGGGTGAGGAGGATGGTATCAATTTCCTCAGGGCGTACGCCGAGCAGCGCCAGATTGGCGATAAGCGCACCGCCGACGCCATTGACTCCACCGGTGCCGGTATCCACCAGTACGGTGTGCCCGCGTCCACGGATAAGATAGGCGCCAATCGCAATGACCTCCGGTGAGGCGAGCCCGGCGTTCCGCTGCAGGTGCTCTGCCTCCTCAGGCGTGATACCCGAGAGTAAGGACAGTGGCGCCGACATCTGACCATCACTGACGGCGGTCACCGTCAGGTCGCCTGCGGTCAACGTATAAAAGGGGACTGGTGTCATGGTGACCTCACGCGCGTTGCGCCGGGTTACGTAACCGGGCGGTGATGGGCTGATAGATAAAGACGGTGGCAGCCGTGGCCAGGTGATGCAGGTCGTTATGTGGGACGATGGCGGCATACCGGGTTTGTTGCGTCGCCAGGCCGCCAGGCAGCAGGACGATTGTCGGGGGGATGGGTAGCGTCTGAGGCGTATCGCTCAGCAGTAGCACCTCATCAGACCGGACCTCCCGCACGCCGCTATCTGCAACATAGAGGTGGCGGTGCCAGTCGGTGATCGCCGATTGCCAGCGGGCAAAATGACCGCCACCGTTGCGGCGGTAGGCGTCGCTGTCGATGACGGTAGCATCGTGGATATCGTGCAGCGCCAGGTAGCGGGGGCAGCCCTCGCTGAGGGCGCGGAAGCGCTGAGAGGCGTAAAAACCGGGCACAGAGACCAGCGCCGGCAGTTTTTCCTGATTGTAAAAGGTATTCCACGCTGTTTCGCTTTGGGGATCGGTGTAGGCGCATTCGACGACATAGAGCATAGTGACCTCGATGGACAGATGATTGAGCGCGCAAAGCGCTTTAGTGAGTTTTCATCATCCTATCGGCTAAAAATGGCGCTGAAAAACGATGTTAATTCAATAGTCAGTGATATTCTGTCACTGACTTTCGGTGAGCCTGCACAAGGAGCATTGGCTATGCGTCGTAAAATCCCCAGCAGCGCTGCGCTACTGGCTTTTGAGGCCGCTGCCCGTCACGGCAACTTTGCCCGCGCGGCGGCGGAGCTCGCGTTAACGGAAGGGGCCATCAGCCGGCAGATTGCCCGTCTGGAAGCGCTCCTCGACAGCAAACTCTTCGACAGGACGGGGAGCCGGGTGCGGCTCAACCCGGCAGGCGCCCGCTATGCCCGCCAGGTCCGCGAGATCCTCGCCCGTCTGGAGCGGGACACCCACGACGTCAGCGGGATGCCCTCCGATGGACATAGTCTGGAGATCGCCGTGCTTCCTACCTTTGCCAGCCGCTGGTTAATCCCCCGGCTTGGACGCTTTGCAGCGCAGTATCCGCATATTGTGGTCAATATTGCCGCCCTCAGCGATCCCTTCATCCTCCCGGGCAGCGGTTTTGATGCCGCCATCCATTTTGATCACCGGGCGTGGACTGGCATGGATGTGACATTTTTGTTCGAGGAGTATCTGCTGCCGGTCTGTCATGCGGCGCTGCTGACGAATGATGATCTCCCCGGGCAACTGAACCGATTACCGCGCATTCACCGGCGGCAAAACCCTGACGCCTGGCTGCACTATGCCCGGGAATGCGGGCTGGCGCTGGATAATCCGGCGCAGGGGCCGCGCTACGATCTGCATGAGATGGCCATCGCCGCGGTACTGAGCCAGCAGGGGGTGGCGCTGGTGCCGAAGATGTATGTGGAAAGCGAGCTGCGCGCCGGGACGCTGGTTGCCCCGTGGCCGGGCTCCCCGACGCTGGCCAAGCGCTTCTGCCTGATCAAACCCGGTGGCGGGGAGGGGGAGCCGGCGCTGCAGGTGTTTGAGCGCTGGCTGCAGACGGAGATTGCAGCCTGTTAAGTCAGGGCTGGCCCGGGGGGAGGCTGCGTCGCCCGCTGGCGGGCATATTTCCCCGGCAATATCCCGGTATAGCGGGTAAAGGCTACGCTGAACGCGCTGGCCGAGCCATAGCCGATGCGCTCGGCGATATCCGCAATGCTGATGCCCGTCTCGCCCAGCCACTGCATGGCCAGGGTCATTCGCCAGCCTAACAGATAGCCCATCGGGGTCATCCCGGTCAGGTCGGTAAAGCGTTCAAATAACGTCGAGCGAGACAGCGCGCAGTCGGCGGCCAGGGCGTTGACCGTCCAGCGTCTGGCGGGGGCCCGATGCAGCAGGCGGATTGCCTGGGCGACCCGCGGGTCGCTCAGCCCGCGCATCAGACCGGGGGTCGCGAGCGTGCCGGAGGAACGGATGGCCTCGATAAAAAGCAGCTCAACCATCCGCGCCAGAACGAAAGATTTGCCCGCGCGATCCGCCTGCGCTTCCTCTTTCAGCAGCCCGACAAAGGTGGCCAGCCGCGGTTGATTGCGGACCACCACAAAGGCTGGTAACAGCGAGGCCAGCAGGCTGGCGTTCGTCGAACCGGAAGCGCAGTGGCCAATCAGCGCCTGCATCTGCGCAGGCTTGTCGAGGGCTCCCAGCCGAAAGTGTCCCTCCGCCAGTTGCACCGGGATGGTCTCCAGCGCCAGTGAAGGGGGCGGGGTCAGGCTGGTTAGCGCGAAGCGGTACGCCGCCGGGATCAGAATAAAATCCCCGGCGCGCAGGATCTGCGGCTCATGCTGGTCAATTTCCAGCCGACAGCCTCCTTCCAGCACGACGCCATAAAATGACAACCCCTGGTCCGAGCGTATCACTCGCCAGTCTCCCGCCCCCTCAACGGTTTTGGTCAGTACCGCTCTGAGGTTTAGCATGGCAATGACCTCCGCCAGCGGATCGCTCATTTCCGGACTCCTGCTAAAGAATAATGGATTATTGACCCTATATCGTCCGGCATGGTCTGTCTATGATCAAAAGGAAGAAGCCATTCGGAGACAGAGATATGCAAACGATAATGATCACCGGCTGTTCATCGGGTTTTGGCCTGGAGACGGCGCGTTATTTTCTCGAGCAAGGCTGGAAGGTTATCGCCACGATGCGCGCTCCGCAGGAAGGTGTGTTGCCCGCCAGCGACCGCCTGCGGCTGGTACGTCTTGACGTCACTTCGGCGCAGAGTATCGCAGAGGCCATTGCCGAAGCCGGAGAGATTGATGTGCTGGTTAACAACGCCGGGGTGGGGATGCTTAATGCCCTGGAGGGCGCGTCGCGCGAGGCGATAGCCAACCTGTTTGCCACCAATACCCTGGGAACGATTGCCATGACCCAGGCGGTGATCCCCCGGTTCAGAGCGCGCCGAAGCGGGACGATCGTTAATATTACCTCGGCGGTCACCCTGCAACCGATGCCCCTGCTGGCGGTCTACACCGCGAGTAAGGCGGCGGTGAATGCCTTCACGGAGTCGCTGGCGCTGGAGCTTCGGCCCTTCAGTATCCGTGTCGGGCTGATCCTGCCGGGACGCGCCCCCCAGACCCGCTTCGGGGAAAACGCCCGCCGGACGATGGGGCAGCTCCCGGAGAGCTATGCGGCGCTCGGCCAGCAGATCTTCGACAGCATGCAGGATAACGCCAGCGTGACGCAGGCGACCGATGTCGCTCAGGCCGTCTGGCGAATGGTGCACGATCCTGATGCCCCTTCGCGGCTGCCGGCAGGGGAAGATGCCCTGGCGATGGCGCAGGCCAGTCTTAGCCGTGTCTGAAGGCAATATGCGGGTCTTGTCTGTCAGGCGGTAGGTGCGCAAGCTGCCGCTGCGCTTTATGGCCGGGGGAATATTATCTCTGTCAGTATCGGCTGGATAATATTAGCGGGTAATACGAAATAACGGTCGGGCGGCGCTTACTGATGTCAATCAGGACAGCAATGTATATCATGGTGCGTTTTTCGCAGATTATTCTGGATGCGTGCGTTCCGCCCGCCATATTATTACATGCTAAATAACTCAGGTCTTTTATATTTAATTTCTCAATGTAATTCGGGCGCTAATCTTAAAAAGTAAGTCTGTCTCGGTCGGGGCTGGACTTTCTTTATTCTACTGTGGCATGGTTTCATCCCTGTTGTACCGCGCGCTCGTTTTTTTACGCCAGGGAATAGTTTTCAGTATGGAATATTGTTGTTGCGAAGCCACCGCTTCCGCCCTGCGTCCAGACGGTTTCCTTCTCTCGTCTGACAAAATATTGGCAGTTTATTTGTTTTATTCTGCTTATCGTCTTTTTCAGCATTACGCAGTCACTCCCGATCTGAACCGAGATGCCGCTGAATTCAAACTGAACGTACTCCGGCAGTACGCGGATACGAACGGGATTTTCTTGCGCATTTATTGCTGAGTGACTGCTATTCCGGGCGTTAAATAAAAGACCACCGTTCAGCCTTACTCAGTGCGCTTTGGGTGCTTTTAGGAGGACAGCGAGGGCGGTAGCGTGCGTAAAACCGGCGGGGGGACAGGGTTGCTACGGTGCGGGACGGCGGAGGGTAACGAATGAAGGACCTTGTGATGGATGTTAATGCCAGAAAAGATGGAGTGAAGCGATGAGGAATAGGCTGATAAACGATGCATCCAGTTCGGTAAAGCAACTGCCGGGGCAGCCACGCTACTAGATGGACGTTCACCGGGGTGCACAATATCGACAGCCTGCTGAATCAGCAGATATTGCCGGTGCTGAGTCAGCAACTGTTACCCCATATGGCGGGAGGACAGAAGCCGCAGCACCTGACGTTGGGCTGGGATGAGGAAGAGGGGATCGTCATGGCATTTGATGAATAGAGGATAACTATTGTGGACAGTGCTAAAGAGATCGCCAGAGATATGCTGGAGGCTATTAATGTTGATGGTTCGGGATTCTGGGGGGCTGTGGCGAAAGGATTTATCTCGTTCCCGGTGAGTCTTGGTTACCTGGGATATGACTTTATTGACACTGAACATCGCAGAGAAAACCTGGATGATAAATTCAGGCTGGCCCGGTTGATTAAAAAGGGGGGATTCAACCGTGGTATTATCGAGCAAGTCATCAGTGTTTCACTTGAGGGTTTTATTTCCAGAATTAATATAGAAAAACCAGCAGCTATTGTGAAAAATATTTCAGGCTCATTTGCGGGGAAGATGGTATTCACTGAAATGACCGGAGTAAAATTAGGCGAAGCTATAGCCTCCAGAGGAGTGTCCGCTTTTTTCGCAGGAAGTCTTGCCGGGTTATTATTATCTATTGGCGCTGAAACATCCAGAGCAATATACACGTCCCGATATCTGAAGCGCAGAAATCCGGTACTGCATGATAAACTGCAAAGTCTGGGAGATCTGGATCTTCTGTATTTTCTTGTTGAGGATATTGTAAAACCTTTCGAAACAGCGTGTATGGTCGGTGACAAGAATCCAGCAGAATTTAACAAAATATGTGAATATTTCATTGGTGGATTATGAATATAAAACGAACATTACTCATCATACTTTCCCGTGTTATCAGGGGGGCAGGTATGGGATTAGGTGCTTCAGGTATCGCGCTGGCTGGCTGGTTCTTTTTTTTCTCAGTAAATGAATATAAATTTCTCTGGGGTTTACTTTCAGTTGTGGAATTCCTGGTGGGGTATCTGATATATCGATTTGCATATGCATATATTTATGATGAATGGAACAATTATCATTAAAAAATTAAACGCGTGGTCTGTTGACCGATTTTTGATGCTCATGACTGTGGAGTAAAAATATGAGTCTGATGGGTACCCTTTCAAATACTTGAAGTGTCGTTTTGCCAGCTTTAATTTTGTCTGAATCTAAGGAACGAGACCCTGTGCAATTTGTGAACGGGCTTCATGACGTAACATTCGGGCCACACTGAGTGAAATTTCAGGTTAGAGGCCGAAACTCATGCGGCATTGTTTTCCGTTATGATAGTAGTGAAAGTGCCATTTTTGCCTCCTGATTTGCTGACAAACAGGAAGTGACCATCCATATCGGTCAGCGAGTCATTTGCGGGAGTAGCAGCCATTACGAATGGCCGTGTCAGTTAATGGCATAATCGTCACCTTAGTTTTGTCTGCTGTATTCTGTAACGTCAACGCCTGAATTTTTGAAGCCTGAAATGTTTTCCTGTCAGGAAGAATAAAAAATGCCTTGTTGCAATGACACATTCTCCACCGTTTGTGGCTTAAAGCGCCATTTCGAGGTGCTCAAAAATGTCCCTAAAAGGGTTGGCTTCCCCTGGGCTAGTGTGGAATATGCAAGGAAAAATCTTTGCCAATACACAACATGTTAAGTCAGCAATACAATCGGGGATTAGGTGATAAAATTCAGGAGTTACAGAGAAATAACGATTTGGTGCGTCTGAATGGACTCGAACCATCGACCCCCACCATGTCAAGGTGGTGCTCTAACCAACTGAGCTACAGACGCATTATGGTGCGTTTAATTGGACTCGAACCAACGACCCCCACCATGTCAAGGTGGTGCTCTAACCAACTGAGCTATAAACGCATTATGGTGCGTTCGATTGGACTCGAACCAACGACCCCCACCATGTCAAGGTGGTGCTCTAACCAACTGAGCTACGAACGCAATGTTGTGGTGACAACGGGGACGCATATTAGCGGCAGGGAGAGGATGTGGCAAGAGGTAAACGTCACTTTTCTTGCACATTGCATGCGATTGCGGAACTTTTACCCATTCCGGATATATTTTACTGAACCACAAGGATATTTCTTCGCCAGCGAGCGTCACGACTCGCTTTTTTCTGCCCGTCTAACTCTGCGCGGTAGGGTTGCCGTTGTGTTAAATTATCGGCCACCAGAAGAGAAGGAGTCATAACGAAGATGAAATCGATTGGTATTTTTTGCGGTTCTTCAGCTGGCGAACATCCGCTGTATCTCGACACCGCCCGTCTGGTCGGACGTACGCTGGCGCAGCAGGGGCTGGCGCTTGTCTATGGCGGCGGCAAAGTCGGTCTGATGGGGGCGGTCGCCGATGCGGCGCTGGAGGCCGGTGGCGTGGTGATCGGCGTGATGCCGCGCGGCCTGGTGGAGCGGGAAATTGCCCACCGCGGCTTGACGGAGCTGCATGTGGTAGAGGATATGCACGAGCGGAAAACCAAAATGGCGGCGCTGGCGGATGGCTTTATTGCCCTGCCGGGCGGGGCGGGGACGCTTGAAGAGATTTTCGAACAATGGACCTGGGCGCAGTTGGGGATCCATGAGAAACCGTGCGCGTTCCTGAATATCAAGGGTTATTACGATCCGCTTCAGGCGATGGTCGACAACATGGTACGGGAAGGATTTATGCACCCGCGCTACGCGGAGATGCTGCCGTTTGCTACCTCGGCAGACGAGATTATCGCCGGTTTTCGCGACTATACGCCGCCGGCCCGTAAATGGGTTCAGCAGCCCGCTATTTAAACATCAAGCGAAGGGTAAACAGCGCGCAGACGATGAGCAGTAACAACAGCAATTCGAAGCGATAGCGTTGCAGCATGATGTCCTCCTGAAAAAAAACCGGCGCTGTTCAGCGCCGGTTTATCACCTTAACGCTCTGACCATTATGCCGCTGGTTTAACCGCCGGTTTAGCAGCGTGGTGCGCCGCTTTATGGTGTTTCTTCGCAGCCTGTGCTTTCTGCGCGACTGCCGGTTTCGCAGCGGCTTTATGGTGTTTCTTCGCAGCCTGTGCTTTCTGCGCTACTGCCGGTTTCGCAGCGGCTTTATGGTGTTTCTTCGCAGCCTGGGCTTTTTGCTCAGCAGCCGGTTTTGCAGCGGCTTTATGGTGCTTCTTCGCAGCCTGCGCTTTTTGCTCAGCAGCCGGTTTCGCAGCGGCTTTGTGGTGTTTCTTAGCGGCCTGCGCTTTCTGCTCGGCTGCCGGTTTTGCAGCGGCTTTGTGATGTTTCTTATGGTGTACGGTGGTGTGGCTGGCAGCTGCAGCCGGGGTGGTGCTGGCGGCGTCGGCAGCGAAAGCAACTGATGACAGACCCATAGCAGCGGCAACAACCAGAGCTAATACTTTTTTCATTCTGAAATCCTCGAATTGGTTTCTTGAGTAACCCCACTGCGGGGCTGTTGGCAACACTATATGCATCTCGGGGAGTGCCATCAGTGAGTCTTTGGTGTCGGGGAGTAACGGAATGTACAACGTGGTCGCAATGCCGGAGAACGAAAAAGCCCGCCGGAGTGGCGGGCTTTGAAGGGACTAGCGCGCGGCGCGCTGTAAGATGATGCTGGAGGGCTGGCGCTGGAGAAAACGCATCCGCAGCATCATCATGATGGCGGCGGAGGTCAGGCCGATGATAAATCCACACCAGAAACCGGCGGGCCCCATGCGTGGTACAACCATATCGGTCAACGCCAGCAGATAGCCGCTCGGCAAACCCAGCACCCAGTACGCGGTAAAGGTAATAAAAAAGATAGACCGCGTATCTTTATAGCCGCGCAGAATGCCGCTGCCGATCACCTGGATGGAGTCGGAGATCTGATAGATAGCCGCCAGCAGCATCAGGTGCGAGGCCAGCAGCACCACCTCGGGATTATCGTTATACAGCAGGGCAATCTGTTCACGCATCAGCACGGTAAAGATAGCAGTAAATACCGCCAGGCAGACGCCCACGCCCACGCCGGTGCGGGCCGAAACCTGGGCATCGATCGTTGAACCTTGTCCGAGACGGAAGCCGACGCGAATGGTGACCGCCGCCGCCAGCGATAGCGGCAGAACGAACATCAATGAGCTGAAGTTAAGCGCGATCTGGTGACCGGCGACGTCAATGATCCCGAGCGGGGAGACCAGCAGCGCGACGACGGCAAACAGCGTGACTTCAAAGAACAGCGCCAGAGCAATGGGCAGCCCCAGCTGCACCAGTCGTAACAGGACGGCGAAATCGGGACGGCTGAAGCGCTCGGCGCAGCGGATATCCCGCATCGAACGCGCCCGGCGCACCCACCACAGCATGCTGGCGAACATCACCCAGTAAACCGAAGCCGTCGCTACGCCGCAGCCGACGCCGCCCAGCTCGGGCATGCCGAAATGACCATAGATAAAGATATAGTTCACCGGAATGTTGACCAGTAAGCCGATAAAGCCCATGACCATCCCGGGCTTGGTTTTCGCCAGCCCTTCACACTGGTTACGGGCAACCTGGAAGAACAGATAGCCCGGTGCGCCCCACAGCAGCGCGCGCAGATAGCCAACCGCCTTCTCTGCCAACAGCGGGTCGATATTATGCATGGAGCTGATGATATAGCCGGCGTTCCACAGCACGACCATGATCAGCACCGAGACAAAGCCGGCCAGCCAGAAGCCCTGACGTACCTGCTGTGCAATGCGATCCCGCCGTCCGGAGCCGTTAAGCTGCGCCACCACCGGGGTCAGCGCCAGCAGCAGCCCATGGCCAAAGAGGATCGCCGGCAGCCAGATGGAGGTCCCGATGGCCACGGCGGCCATATCCGTGGCGCTGTAGCCACCCGCCATCACGGTATCGACAAAACCCATCGCCGTCTGCGCCACCTGCGCAAGGATGACGGGTATAGCCAGAGCTAATAACTGACGCGCTTCAACGAAATACTTCTGCACGTGAACACCTTTGTTTTGTTGTTATTTTGAGACTAAAAAAGCCGCCGTAACTGGCAGCAAGGGGATAAAAATGAGGAATTTCCAGTCTATTGTAGCGAGGATTAGCCATTAAGCCAGTGAAAAAAGAGTCGAGGCACGAAGCGCGCTGGCAACCGCTTTGCCCTCCTGTTATTGTTCCCGATAGCGAAAACGGTAATGATACCGTCATGATTTTCAACAGGAGCCTAACATGTTTACTGGTATTGTTCAGGGAACCGCGAAAGTGGTCTCCATTGATGATAAACCCAATTTTCGCACCCACGTGGTGGAGCTACCGGCACATATGCTGGAGGGGCTGGAAACCGGCGCCTCGGTAGCCAATAACGGCTGTTGCCTGACGGTGACCGAAATAAACGGCGCGCACATTAGCTTCGATTTGATGAAAGAGACGCTGCGTATTACCAACCTCGGCGATATTCAGCTCGGGGATGAAGTGAACGTCGAGCGGGCGGCGAAATTCAGTGATGAAATCGGCGGGCATCTGATGTCCGGCCATATTATGACCACCGCGGAAATCGTGAAGATCCTCACTTCCGAAAATAACCGTCAGATCTGGTTTAAAGTGCAGGATCCGACGCTGATGAAATATATCCTCTATAAAGGATTCATCGGTATTGATGGTATCAGCCTGACGGTGGGTGAGGTGACGGCAACCCGTTTCTGCGTGCATCTCATCCCGGAAACGCTGCAGCGGACCACGCTGGGCGCGAAAAAGCTGGGCGACCGCGTCAATATTGAGATTGACCCGCAGACTCAGGCGGTTGTCGATACGGTTGAACGCGTGCTGGCCGCGAAAGACGCTGCATCTAAGGTGAATGAAGCCTGAAAAAAATCCCCCGCCGGTGTGCGGGGGAGATTTTGTTAGCGGGCGATGCGCAGTCCATGTTCAATACCGCGCGAGAACACCACCTGCCAGAGCTGAATGTCACGGGCGCGGAAGGCGCCGGCGCAGGCGTTCAGGTAATAGCTGAACATCCGTTTGAAACGTTCAGAATAGTTATCGGCAATTTCTGGCCAGCTGGCGAGAAAGCGCTCATACCAGGCCATCAGGGTGGTGTCATAATCGGCGCCGAAGTTATGCCAGTCTTCCATCACAAAGTGCTTCTCGCTGGCATCGGCGATCTGCCGTACCGACGGCAGACAGCCGTTGGGGAAGATATATTTATCGATCCACGGATCGACGTTATGGTCGGTGACTTTGGAACCGATGGTGTGCAGTAAGAAACGACCATTAGGTTTCAAATTACGATCCGCGACCTCAAAGTAGGTGGCGTAATTTTTCGGTCCCACGTGCTCGAACATACCGACGGAGACGATGCGGTCAAAGCTGTCGTGCAGATCGCGATAGTCCTGGAGCCGAATCTCCACGTCAAGGTCAGCGCAGCGCGCCTGGGCCATCTTTTGCTGCTCGGCGGAGATGGTCACGCCGACAACGCTGACCTGGTAATGTCGCGCCATATACTCGGCGAGCCCGCCCCATCCGCAGCCGATATCCAGTACCCGCATCCCCGGCTCAAGCTCCAGCTTGCGGCAGATGAGATCCAGTTTATCCTGCTGCGCCGCTTCGAGGGTTTGCGCCTCTTTCCAGTAACCGCAGGAATATTGCATGTAGGGGTCAAGCATCCGACTGAAGAGATCGTTGCCGAGGTCATAATGCTCTTTGCCAACAATCCAGGCGCGTTTTTTACTTTGCAGATTGAACAGGCGAGCGCCTGCGATGCGGAGTGTGTCTTTGAAATGGTGAGGGAGCTGTTTTTCCAGCCCGGCGCGAAGCACTTTATGGAAGAAAATATCCAGACGCTCGCAGTCCCACCAGCCGTCCATATAGCTTTCGCCTAACCCCAGCGACCCCTCCTGCAAGACACGTTTAAAGAAAAGAGGATTTTTAATTCGCAGGTCTGACGGCGCGGAACCATTGATGTTAATTCCCGCACGGCCCAATAATTCAGCTGCAATCCGGTACCAGTCATCATTTGGTACACTTACTTCTTCTATACACGATGAACTCATAGCTTCTCCATCACGCCCAAGTGATCAGAACCTTAAAACAGCGTAGACGCTTTTTTGGCTTTGTGAGAAATCTCACGGATAATCCGTGAAGTCGCTATCCGACGTAGAACAGAGGAAGGGAGATAACCCTTGCCGAAAGGCCTTCCATGGTGAAACGGAGGCATCCTGCATCCGTTAATCTGTAACTATTTTCTATTTATGTGAACCCGGATCCAGTATAGGACGCTAAGTACTGGCTTTCAATAAAAATTTCTTAGCATGCTAATGACTGGTCCGGGCTCTGGCGATAAGCGTTACGCGTGGGAAGAGTGGGGAGTCAGCTCCGGCGTTTGCTGCAGGCGATAACCTATTGCGGCTAAGCCAATCGAGACCAGCATCACGCTGGTGGTGGTCAGCAGCGGCGTGGCGATCAGCGCCGACACCAGCAGACTGGTCAGGAAGCACAATCCCAGCTGCAGTGTGTTCTGCAGCGCCGCCGCGCGGCCCGTTGCCTGCGGGAAGGGCTTCAGCGCCTGGGCGACCACGATGGGGTAGATCCCGCCGTTGACTACCGCCATCATGCAGAACGGGATCATTACCGCCACCAGCGAGGCCTGCGTCTGCAGGCCGACCAGCCAGGTGGTGGCGACGCTGACGGCAAAGACCACCAGCAGCCACGGCAGCATCTGTTGTCTGGACCATTTTTGCAGCAGCGCGCGACAACCATAGCCGCCCACCAGAAAGGCGATAGTCTGCGGGATATAACTCAGGCCGATAGCGGTTGGGCCATAGCCCATTTCGTGCAGGATAAAAGGTGAACCGGTGAGCCAGGCGAAGAAGCTGGCGGAGCAGGCGGCGTAGATCAGGACGTTACCGCTGTATTCCCGTGAACGCAGCAGCGAGAGAAAGGTGATCTTCTGCTGTGCCACGGCCACCGGCTTCCCGGCTGCCTTCAGGCGCAGGGCAGGCAGCATCAGCAGCAGAGTAATGGCAAACAGGGTGGCGAAGATGGCTTGCCACTCGAAGTGTACCAGCAGCCAGCTGCCCAGCAGCGGGGCCAGCGCCGGCGATAATCCCACCAGCGGCATAATGGTGGCGAAGATGCGGTTCGTGCGCTGGGCAGGATAGTAATCGGTGACCATCGCCTGCCAGGTAACGGCCGCGGCACAGACGCCAATCGCCTGCAAAAAGCGCAGCGCCAGCATCAGGGTGGCATTGTGCACCCACAGCATCCCCAGACAGCCGGCCGCGAAAATTGCCAGGCCGCTCAACAGCACCGGTTTGCGCCCATAGCGGTCCGACAGCGGCCCCCAGAACAACTGCCCCAGCGCGAAGCCGGCGAGGAACAGGCTCAGGCTGGCGCTGATGGAGGCGGCGGAGGTATTGAGATCCTGCTGCATGGCGGCAAACGCCGGCAGGTACATATCGGTGGCCAGAAAGCCCAGCACGCTCAGGCCGGCCAGCCAGACTAAAAATCCTTTCCCAGGTTGTGACATAACGTTCTCATTTTTGGAGTACAGGTACGATGCCGCAGAGTGTAGGGAGTGCATTGTGGCTTGTGAAACGCTAATATTTGTCACATGCATTCAAAAATTTTGCAGTCAGAAAATGTGGTCTGAATACTCTCTGGAAGTGGTTGATGCCGTGGCCCGCAACGGCAGCTTCAGCGCGGCCGCGCAGGAGCTGCACCGGGTGCCCTCCGCCGTCAGCTATACCGTGCGTCAGCTTGAAGAGTGGCTGGCCGTTCCCTTGTTTGAGCGTCGCCATCGTGATGTGGAGCTGACGCCCGCCGGGGTCTGGTTCTTACAGGAAGGGCGCTCTGTTATCAAAAAAATGCAGATCACCCGCCAGCAGTGCCAGCAAATCGCCAACGGCTGGCGCGGACAGCTGTCGATCGCGGTGGATGATATTGTGAAACCTGCGCGCATGCGCCAGATGATCGTGGATTTCTATCGCCATTTTCCCGACGTCGAGCTTATCGTTTTCCAGGAAGTGTTCAACGGTGTATGGGATGCGCTGGCCGACGGCCGCGTAGAGTTGGCGATTGGCGCAACGCGCGCTATTCCGGTCGGTGGCCGCTATGCGTTCCGCGATATGGGGATGCTGAGCTGGGACTGCGTGGTGGCGAGCGATCACCCGCTGGCGAAGATGGAGGGTCCCTTGAGTGACGATGTCCTGCGTAACTGGCCGTCGCTTGTGCGGGAGGATACGTCGCGTTCACTGCCCAAACGAACAACCTGGCTGCTGGATAACCAGAAGAGGGTGGTGGTTCCCGACTGGGAATCATCGGCCACCTGTCTGTCGGCGGGCCTCTGCGTCGGCATGGTGCCGAGCCATTTTGCCCGGCCATGGATAGATAGCGGTGAGTGGACCGCGCTGGCGCTGGAGAATCCATTCCCGGATGCCGCCTGCTGTCTGACGTGGCAGCAGAGTGATGCCTCACCGGCGCTGAACTGGATGCTGGACTATCTGGGGGACAGCGAGACGCTGAATCGGGAATGGCTGCGGGCGCCGGAATAATCTGCGCCCGCAAACGTCTTAGCGGCGATAATCGACAAACGGGCCATCCGCGACGGAGCGGCGTTCGACCAGACGAGGATGCACTTCGATAGACTGCGACTCTTCGCGCTTATTAACAATACGATCCAACAGCATGTTAAATGCGGCTTCGCCCAGGGAATCTTTCGGCTGATGAATGGTGGTTAACGCCGGGCTGAAATAGCGGGCGTTGCGCACATTATCATAACCGATCAGCGAAATGTCCTGCGGCACCCGCAGCCCCATTTCATCTGCCGCGCAGATAGCGCCCATCGCCATGATATCGCCGCCGCAGAAGACCGCGGTTGGACGGTGCTGCTGGCTTAAGATCTGCTGCATAGCGCGGTAGCCGGATTCAGGCTCGAAGTCGCCCTGCACAATCCAGTTTTCCGGAATGGCGATATGCGCCTCTTTCATCGCCTGCATAAAGCCGGCCAGGCGGCCTGCGCCGGTGTTGCGCTCCAGCGGACCCGGGATCACGCCGATTTCGCGGTGGCCGCGTTCAATCAGGTAGCGTCCGGCGATATAGCCGCCCTGGAAGGCGTTATCGATCACCGCATCGGTAAAGTCGGCTTTTGCTTCGCCCCAGTCCATTACCACCATCGGGATATGGCGATACTCTTCCAGCATGCTCAATACCGAGTCCGGATACTCGGAACACATCACCAGCAGTCCATCGACGCGTTTTTGCGCCATCATCGACAGATAGGCGCGCTGTTTTTCCGGATCATTCCATGCGTTGCCGAGGATCAGGGTGTAGCCCTTCTGGAAGCAGCTCTTTTCAACGGACTCAATAATTTCAGCGAAATAGGCGGCTTCGCTACTGGTCGCCAGCAGACCAATCGATTTTGTATGATTGACTTTCAGGCTGCGGGCCACGGCGCTCGGCGAGTAGTGCAGCTCTTTGATCGCCGCCCACACCGCATTGCGCGTCTCTTCGGCAACGAAACGGGTTTTGTTAATTACATGTGATACAGTTGTAGTGGAAACGTTTGCGCGCTTCGCTACATCTTTAATAGTTGCCATTACATCTCACTCCATGCCTTGACCTGATCGCCTGATCATCGATACGTAAACGTTTGCCTACACACACCCTGAATACAATTTTCAACATTGCATCACGTCGGGAAAACGACACAGAACGACAGGAAGGGGTCAATGGCCGATACGCTTTTAAATTAGCGTGGGATTTTGTCCGATCTTGGGGCAAAGTGGAAGAGCAAAAATGTGCATCGCCCTAAATCCCGGAAGATTTTTGCGATTTTTTGTGCAAAAATGAGCAAGCTCACTTTTGGTGTGGGGATAACAAGAGGGAAAAATGATGGATACCAATTTAAAGTTTTCGCTGATCACCACGGTTATTGCCCTCGGCGTGATCGTCGCTTTCAGCCTGACCGCCATACTGCACTAATGTTCCAGTGAGGGAGGAGCGCGGCCTCCTCCCCGTATCCCGCCATTATTATCAATTCTGCAAAAATCTTTTGTCATTTCGTTCACTTTTGTTTTTTTGTGATTGATGTCATGCTTTTGGCTTCTGATGTTACGCCGTCCTTCCTGACGGTCTGATGGAGTCATTGAATGAAAATCAACTTTCCTTTACTTGCGCTGGCGATCGGCGCCTTTGGCATCGGGACCACGGAGTTTTCCCCGATGGGATTGCTGCCGGTGATTGCGAAAGGTGTGGACGTCTCAATCCCAGTGGCGGGAATGCTGATCAGTGCGTATGCCATCGGCGTCATGGTCGGCGCGCCGTTGATGACCCTGCTGTTGTCACATCGCGCGCGGCGCAATGCGCTGATTTTTCTGATGGGGATCTTCACTGTTGGCAACCTGTTGTCATCCATTGCGCCGGATTACACCACGCTGCTGCTGTCGCGCATTATTACCAGCCTCAACCACGGTGCTTTCTTTGGCCTGGGGTCGGTGGTCGCGGCCAGCGTCGTGCCAAAGCATAAGCAGGCCAGCGCGGTAGCCACGATGTTTATGGGGCTCACCATCGCCAACATCGGCGGTGTACCGGCAGCCACCTGGCTTGGCGAAACCATCGGCTGGCGGATGTCCTTCCTGGCCACCGCGGGGTTAGGCCTGCTGGCGATGGTCAGCCTGTGGTTCTCTCTGCCGAAGGGCAGCGCGGGTGAACGCCCTGATGTCAAAAAAGAGCTTTCAGTCCTGCTACGCCCGCAGGTACTCTCCGCCTTGCTGACTACCGTGCTGGGTGCTGGGGCAATGTTTACGCTGTATACCTATATTTCGCCAGTGCTCAATACGCTGACCCACGCTTCATCGCTATTTATTACCGCGATGCTGGTGCTGATTGGCGTTGGCTTTTCGCTGGGCAACTATCTGGGCGGCAAATTCGCAGACCGGTCGGTCTCTGGCACGCTGAAAGGCTTTCTGTTACTGCTGATGGTAATCATGCTGGCGATCCCGCTGCTGGCGCAATCTCAGGCCGGGGCGGCCATCAGCATGATTGTCTGGGGCGCAGCAACCTTTGCGGTGGTTCCGCCGCTGCAGATGCGGGTCATGCGCGTGGCGCATGAAGCGCCGGGGCTCTCTTCTTCGGTGAATATCGGGGCGTTCAACCTGGGCAACGCGCTGGGCGCCGCCGCCGGCGGGGCGGTGATCTCTGGCGGACTGGGCTATGCGTTTGTGCCGGTGATGGGGGCGATTATCGCCGGTCTGGCGCTGCTGCTGGTCTGGTTTAGCGGACGAGCACAGCCGGAAGAGGCCTTTGCCAGCCAGTAACGCGAGTGTAGGGAAGGGCTAAAAAAAACCGCAGCCGGGGAGACCCTGCTGCGGTTTGTCGTTTATGCCGCCAGGTTAGCCGCAACAAACTTCCAGTTAACCAGCGCCCAGAAGTGGTCCAGATAGCTTGGACGGGCGTTGCGGTAGTCGATGTAGTAGGCGTGTTCCCAGACGTCAACGGTCAGCAGCGGCTTCGCGTCGGTGGTCAGCGGGGTTCCTGCGTTGCTGGTGGAGACGATAGCCAGGCTGCCGTCGGCATTTTTGACCAGCCAGGTCCAGCCCGCGCCGAAGTTTTTCGCTGCGGCATCGGTAAATTTGGCTTTAAAATCCGCAAAGCTGCCGAAGGATTTGGCAATCGCGGCCGCTAACTCGCCTTCCGGTTCGCCGCCGGCGTTAGGCGCCAGGCAGTTCCAGTAGAAGGTGTGGTTCCAGACCTGCGCTGCGTTGTTGAATATGCCGCCTTCAGAAGTGCGGACGATCTCTTCGAGGGATTTGCCTTCGAACGCAGTGCCTTTGATCAGGTTGTTGAGGTTAGTGACATACGCCTGGTGGTGTTTACCGTAGTGATATTCCAGGGTTTCTGCGGAAATGTGCGGCGCCAGGGCGTCTTTTGCATATGGTAATGCAGGTAATTCAAACGACATTGCTACTCTCCTTATAACTTTTTGTTTTAGCTCACATTGACAAGATGAGGCTTTCGCCTGAATCGTGTTCTGGCCACCCGACGCTGTCGCGTCACGGGCTGTTATTGTATTGAGAATGTTAACATTTGCCGCACGCAGTGAAAAGCCTTACAACGATAAAGGCTATTACTGCAGGCGCAACTGATGAAGGCTTAACCGTTTTCTGCGGGACGAGGCGTCAAACCGCTCGCCGATGTTGCAAAAATGTATAAGGAGACGCTGTCCGCGCTTTTCTGAATCTCGCGGGGAAGGGTTAACTGCGTCTGCTTTTCCTCTGACGATCGCTGCCATGCATCCTCGTTGAGGATAAATATGCCTTTAAAATCAGATTATTAATAAAAATATGCACCCAGGCAATCGCCGCTATGCCAATAATTCATTGTCTATTTTGCTATTTGTATGACAAATATGACCACCGACATGAATTTCCCACAGGATGGCTACGATGGCAAAAACAGGTGAGGTGGTGAGTCCGAAGATGATCCCGGTTGTGCAGGGGATCGTTGACTGGATCGAAGCCCATATTTTAGACACCCTGCCGGTAAGTACGATTGCGAAAAAGTCCGGTTATTCGCACTGGTATTTCCAGCGGCAGTTCGCCATGGTGACCGGCTGCACGTTGGCGAGCTACGTCAGTCGGCGAAAAATGACCATTGCGGCAATCTATTTAACGCAGACGCAAGCATCGATGCAGAGTATTTCTCAGTGTCTGGGATACGACGGACAGGCCGCTTTCTGCCGGACCTTTCACCGCCACTTTGGCATGTCGCCCACCCGCTATCGTCGGGAAGCGCCGGGCGAGGAGATGAATATGCAGTATCCCCTGACGGTAGGGGGGAAAGACGCGCAGGTGAGGCGGTCTGCCGCCGTAGCGGCAGACCAGGATCAGCGAATGGTTTTCGGCGTCATGACGCGACGAGCGCCAACATAATGGCGAACCCAGTAATCCTCGCTCAGGGAGGTGATTTGTATATCACGACCTGTGCGTGGTGACTGAATAAATTTCCCGTTGCCGACGTAGACGCCAACGTGGTCGGCGGTGCCGCGTCCACGGGTGCGGAAGAAGACCAAATCGCCGCTCTGCAGTTCATCACGATCCACCGGACGCGCATCGCGCAGGTGGTACATTTCGTTAGCCGTTCGCGGGATGTGAATCTTGACCAGGTCCTTATAGGCGTAATAAACCAGTCCGCTGCAGTCAAAGCCGGTACGCGGCGAGGTGCCGCCCCAGCGATAGGGTTTACCCAACTGGCCCATCAATTTGTTCATGGCGGTACTTTGCGCTTTCTGCACCCGGACTTTATGGGCGTCGGCGATCGTTAAATTGGCATCGCTGGCCTCAGGTTTACAGCGTTTTTTATAGCCCTTACGCACCACGCATTTGCTTTTGACGCTGTTCAGCGCCAGGGTCGGCTCGGCACTGGCGGCGACCGTTTTCGCGCACTGCTTTTTATAACCTTTACGCAGCACGCATTTTTTCGTCGCGCCGGCGGCCTGACGATGAAGTGCGGTTTGGCTTGCTGCGGTAGTGCGGGAAGGGAGCCGGGTGCTCGAGGACTTTTTACTGGTGGTTTTAGCGGTGGTTTTACTTTTTTGACTGGTTGCTTTTTTCTTGCGCTCTGAGCCACTTTTCGCGGGCAACGCCTTTGGCGAAGCGGAGGCGTGCGTATGCCCTGACGCCTGAGCCAGTGGCGTGAATGAGATAGACGTGAACAGTAATGCACAGAGCGATATCGCGATTTTGTTTAGCCGCGCCACTGAGCAATCCCCTGATTAATTACAGACATGTACAAATGCCTGACGATGAATGACAAACCGGAATGATTCTAAAGCATAAAAACCCGGAAAGTTAATATTCTTTTGTATCAAAAATGTCGATTGGTTAACGATTGCAAGAAAACGCGTCAGACATTGACCGCCTCGCACAGAAAATGCGCAATGAGCGCCCGCCTGCGACGGCAAAATGATATTTTTAAGGCAACTTCGCGCAACAGAAGATAAAATATGAATAGTGAAAAAAATGTTATTATCCGTCCTGCCTACAGGACGCTACAATGACAAGTTACTGCCGTAGAAAGAAGTTTAAGGAAGCACGACAATGAGCTCGACTTTAGAAAAGATCCAACACCAAATCGCTGAAAACCCGATCCTGTTGTACATGAAAGGGTCGCCGAAGCTGCCAAGCTGCGGTTTCTCTGCCCAGGCCGTTCAGGCGCTGTCCGCCTGCGGCGAACGTTTTGCTTATGTTGATATCCTGCAGAACCCGGATATCCGCGCCGAGCTGCCTAAATACGCCAACTGGCCGACTTTCCCGCAGCTGTGGGTAGACGGTGAACTGGTGGGCGGCTGCGATATCGTTATCGAAATGTACCAGCGCGGTGAACTGCAGCAGCTGATCAAAGAGACGGCGGCGAAGTACCACACCGACGAGCCGAAAGCGGAGTAATTCCCGCCATCAGTAAAAAAGCGACTTCCTGGAAGTCGCTTTTTTTATCACTCCGGCGTCGCCACGGGCAGCGGCCAGCCGCCCAGACGCTTCCAGCGGTTCACAATCTCACAAAACAGCTGCGCCGTCTGCTCGGTATCGTACAGTGCGGAGTGGGCCTGCGCGCCGTCGAACGCCATGCCGGCGGCGATACAGGCTTTGGACAGCACCGTCTGGCCCAGCGCCAGCCCGCTCAGCGCGGCGGTGTCGAAGGTAACAAACGGATGGAACGGGTTGCGTTTTAGCCCCGCGCGTTCGGCGGCGGTCATGGTGAAGCTGTGATCAAAGGTGGCATTGTGCGCCACCATGATGGCCCGGCTGCAGTCGCTCTCTTTCATCCCTTTGCGTACCATTTTGAAGATGGCATGCAGGGCATCGTATTCGCTGACGGCGCCGCGCTCCGGGTCGTGCGGGTTAATTCCGTTAAAGGCCAGCGCTTCGGGCTGCAGATTGGCGCCCTCGAAAGGTTCAACATGGAAATGCAGCGTTTCATCGGGCATCAGCCAGCCCTGCTCATCCATCTTCAACGTAATGGCGGCGATCTCCAGCAGGGCATCGGTTTTGGCATTAAATCCTGCGGTTTCAACATCAATCACCACCGGATAAAAACCGCGGAAACGGTCGCACAGACCATTCAGTTGAGCATTCTCGGACATCAGATTCTCTTAGCTGGAAAAAAGTAGCGCGCATTATGGCAAATTTTGCCGCGGCTTGCAGCAGGCAGGGGTGAAAACAACGGGCGCCTCAGCGCCCGGGCGAGCCATGGCATTAAAGATGCCAGGGTGGTGAAGCGTTAGTTGCCCAGACCTTTGCCGGCATCTTTCTCTTCAATCAGCTCGATTTTGTAACCGTCCGGATCTTCCACGAAGGCGATGACGGTAGTGCCGCCTTTTACCGGGCCGGCTTCACGGGTGACGTTGCCCCCGTTCTGGCGGATCCGCTCGCAGGCTTCGGCGGCGTTGTCGACGCTCAGCGCGATATGACCGTAGGCCGTACCCAGCTCATAGCTGTCCACGCCCCAGTTGTAGGTCAGTTCGATCACCGCGGTTTCGCTTTCTTCGCCGTAGCCGACAAAGGCGAGGGAGTACTTGTACTCCGGGTTTTCGCTGGTGCGCAGCAGCTTCATGCCCAACACGTTGGTATAGAAGTCGATAGAACGTTGCAGGTCGCCAACGCGCAGCATGGTGTGGAGTAAGCGCATAATGTCCCCTATGCAGTTTGTTTGATACATCAGAGCGTTGAGTATAGCGGCGATATGTCGCCGCTATCAATGGAGGGATTACAGAGTAGGGTAATCGGTATAACCTTCCGCGCCGCCGCCGTAATAGGTTTCCGGGCGCTGCGGGTTGAGCGCTGCTTTTTTCTGCAGGCGGGCCACCAGATCCGGGTTGGCGATATAATCGCGGCCAAAGGCCACGGCATCAATCAGCCCTTTATTGATAAGATCGTTGGCTTTTTCTACCGTGTAGGCGCCCGCGCCAATGATCACGCCCGGGAAGCGGTCGCGAACTTTCTGACGGAAGGCTTCACTGTACGGCTTGCCGCCCGCCCAGTCCGGCTCGGACATGTGCAGATAGGCGATACCGCGTTTTGCCAGCTCGCTAATCAGATACAGCGCGTCTTCTTCTTCGTTCGGGCCGTTATCCACATTCTGGAAGCTGCCAATCGGCGACACGCGGATGCCGATCCGGTCAGCGCTCCACTCTTTGCTCACGGCGTCGACCACTTCCAGTACCAGACGGGCGCGGTTCTCCACGCTGCCGCCGTACTGGTCGGTACGCTGGTTCGCCGACGGCGAGAGGAACTGGTGCAGCAGATAGCCGTGGGCCGAGTGCAGCTCGACCAGATCGAAGCCAGCGTCACGGGCATTGCCGACCGCCTGACGGAAATCGTCGACGATCCCCGGGATCTCTTCGGTTTCCAGGGCACGCGGCATCGAGGTGTCGGCGCGAATAGCGTGGCCGTTTTCATCGCGCAGGGAGGTGCGAGTACCGGCGCTCAGCGCGGAAGGCGCTACCGGCGCGGCGCCGCCAGGTTGCAGGCTGCTATGGGAAATACGCCCGGTGTGCCACAGCTGGACGGCGATACGGCCATTTTCCGCATGAACACCGGCGGTGATTTTCTGCCAGGCGGCAATCTGCTCCGGGCTGTGCAGGCCCGGCGCGCCGGCATAGCCTTTGGCCTGGGCAGAAATCTGCGTCGCTTCGGTGATGATCAGGCCGGAGCTGGCGCGCTGGCGGTAGTATTCGCCCATCAGCGGGGTAGGGATATCGCCCGGCTCGATGCTGCGCAGACGCGTCAACGGCGCCATAAATACGCGATTAGGGACGGTGACCGCACCGACTTTCAGCGGGCTGAATAATTTTGCTTCCGACATAGTGACTCCTGAGTAGACCGGTCGTCTAGTAACTGATGAAATAAAAACGCCTGTTATACCGCAGGCGCCGCAATAATCTGTTTGGCGTGGGCAAGGGCGCTTTCCAGCGGCCTTGCGCTACGCGTAATTTTGGCCTGCAGGTTGGCCCCGAGCCACAGGGAATACAGCACCTGCGACAGGGTCATGGCCTCGCCGTCAAACGCCAGACTGCCTTCCTGACGTCCTTTCTCCAGCGCGTCGCCCAGCAGGGCGATAATCTGACTGGCACCATGGTCCATGGCGGTACGCATATCTTCCGACAGGTCGCAGACCTCTGCTGACAACTTGACGGTAAGACATCCGCTAATAATCCCCTGCTGGCAGAACTGATTCAGCGTGTGCTGATAATAAGCCAGCAGGCGGTCGCGATAGTTGCCGTCGCCATGATCGAAGTGGTCGACCAGGCGCTGCAGATATCCGGTGTAGTGATGTTCAAGCAGCGCGACGCCGAAGGCTTCTTTAGAGCGGAAGTAATGGTAAAAAGAGCCCTTGGGCACTTCCGCCGTCTTCAGAAGTTCGCTCAAGCCCATTCCGGTAAAACCGCGATGCATGCAGAGCTGCTCGCCGGTGACCAGGATATGTTCTCGGGTATCGCATTCGCTGTGTCTGTTCATGCAGCACACTGTAATAGACCGATTGGTCTATTGCAAGTCTCAGCGGAAAAATGTTAGCTGGCGCAGCACACCGTGAACAATATTTGCGTCCGTGCGGGGAAACGTCTTCAATGAAAGGAGACGAGGGGACAGGAGGCGTGTGGTGGCAGAGCAGTTAGAGTTTTTCCCGGTGCAGAGCCCGTGCCGGGGAATATGTCAGACCGACGAGCGCGGCTATTGTCGCGGCTGTTTCCGCAGCCGTGAGGAACGCTTCGACTGGCAAAAAATGAGCGATGCGCAGAAACAAGAGGTTTTGCGTCTTTGCCGTCAACGCCTGCTGCGCAAATTACGCGCGAACAGGCCAGATCCGGCGGAAGAACCGCAGCAACCCTCACTGTTTTAAACCAAAAAGTACGTATACTCAGTACACTTTTTTATTGAGGAAGCGGTTATGGTTCAGCGTATTGCTATGGCTCCCCAGGGGCCGGAATTTTCGCGTTTTGTGATGGGCTACTGGCGTTTGATGGACTGGAGAATGTCGCCAGGCGAGCTGGTCAGCTTTATTGAACAGCATCTCGATTTAGGCGTAACCACTGTCGACCATGCCGATATCTATGGCGATTATCAGTGTGAGGCTGCCTTTGGCGAAGCGCTGAAGCTGGCGCCGCATCTGCGTAGTCGGATGGAAATTGTCAGCAAATGCGGCATCGCCACCCGGGCGCGGGCTGAAAACACCATCGGCCACTATATCACCGACCGCGACCACATCGTGCTGAGCGCTGAGCAATCGCTGCGTAATCTGGCGACGGACCATCTCGATCTGCTACTGATCCATCGGCCGGATCCGCTAATGAATGCCGATGAAGTGGCTGAGGCGTTCCTCGCGCTGCATCACAGCGGAAAAGTGCGCCACTTTGGCGTATCTAACTTTACCCCAGCCCAGTTCACTCTTCTGCAGTCGCGCCTGCCGTTTACCCTGGCCACCAATCAGGTCGAAATCTCGCCGGTGCATCAGCCGCTGTTGCTCGACGGCACGCTCGATCAGCTGCAGCAACTGCGTATTCGTCCGATGGCGTGGTCCTGCCTTGGTGGCGGGCGCCTGTTCAATGAAGAGGGCTTCCAGCCGCTGCGCGATGAGCTGGCGCAGGTAGCGCATGAGCTCAATGCCGATAGCATCGAGCAGGTGGTCTATGCCTGGATACTGCGTCTGCCGTCGCAGCCGCTGCCGATTATCGGCTCGGGCAAAATCGAGCGCGTGCGTTCCGCGATTGTGGCCGAAAAACTCAGCATGGCTCGTCAGCAGTGGTTCCGTATCCGCAAAGCTGCGCTCGGTTACGACGTACCGTAACGGGCATTTCGCCTCCGGAAAGGCGTTCCTGGTTTACACTTAACAGGGAGACAGCCATCCGGAGGTGTTATGCAACGATGTATTCTCGCGATCTTATCCCTCGCATTTTGCGCTGGCGCACAGGCCGTCAGTGAAGATGTTCAACTTAATCTCGTGACCGCCCAGGGCGTCGGGCAGTCCATCGGCAGTGTAAAAATCACCGAAACCGATCGCGGCCTCGAATTCGCCCCCGATCTGCGGGCATTACCGCCGGGCAAGCACGGTTTTCATATCCATGCCGAAGGCAGCTGCCAGCCCGCGATGAAAGAGGGCAAAGCGGTGGCCGCTGGGGCGGCGGGCGGACATTATGATCCGCAACATACCGGCAAACACGAAGGGCCGCTGGGCACCGGACATCTTGGCGATCTGCCTCTGCTGGTGGTCAACGACGCGGGTGTGGCCAACCAGCCAATTATTGCCCCGCGTCTGAAAACGCTGGCGGAGGTGAAGGGGAAAGCGCTGATGGTCCACGTGGGCGGTGATAATATGGCCGACAACCCACAGCCGCTGGGCGGCGGCGGCGAGCGGTTTGCCTGCGGGGTGATTAAGTAGTCTTTTCGCCAATCGTGCCGGCGATCGGGGCCTGTTCCAGCTGTGACAGGGCGCAATACAGTCGCCAGATTGCGGCGGCCAGCTCCCGGGCCGCCGGCTGATGATGATGGTTCAGGACGTCGCAGATCCGCAGTAGCTCCTGCAGGGTGGAGGCCAGCGGGCGCTGCTGCACGCCGCGTTCGCTCATCACATCGCGCAGCAAATTGATGCACAGGTCGCGCACCTGAGCGAGGGGATCGGAGCGGGTTTCCCATTCCCGAAGCTGCCAGACAACGTGCGAACAGTTGAGCAACACCACCCCCCAACGTAGTAGCCAGCGCCGTGCCAGGGCATCTTTACTCTGACTGAGCTGGCTGACATGGTGGTACACCAGCGATTCAAATTCATGTTCGCTGTGCTGGGGATGACGGCTGAGCTGATCGACAAAGTGACGCCGTAACGCTCTGATATGGCGCCGTCCTTTACGGGCATCCGAGCCCGGACTGAGCACCGCAAAAGCCAGCCAGGCAAAACCCACGCCGACAATCTTGCTTAAGTTATCGTTAAAAAAAGCCGCATAGTCGTACACCGGCGGATTGGTGACGGAGATAAACGAGCCCATAAACACGATAAGCTGCCCCCACAGGCCGGCATATTTGGGCCACTGTAGTTTCAGCAACTGCATGGTGGTCAGGAGCGGGAACAGAAATAGCAGAAACTGCCACAGGTCAGTTATCTGCACCATCAGGCCAAACTTCACCACAAAGCTGAACAGAGAAAGCAACACCAGGGTCTGCATCAGCAACGTCAGCGAGCGAAACGGCGAGGCCGAGACCGAATAGAGCACACAGCAGATGGAGGCCAGGGTCAGGGCGGCCGCGCAGCTGGTCCACTGGGTGCTGATCCCCCATGCGCCAATTGCCACCAGCGCACAAAAAGTACGGATGCCGTTGAGCAGCGCCTCCGTCTGGTCGGTGTGGCGGGCCAGGGCTGGTGCCGAAGGTACGTTGAACTCAGCGATCGCCGACGCATTCTCCACGCGGCGGATCCAGCGACTGCTTTCCAGATAAATGCGACAGAAATAGCGCAGCCGTGCCCAGAAGGCGATATGGCGATAATCGGCATCCGGCGGCGGCGCCAGAGGTGCCAGAATGCGGGCGACGTGATAGCTGTCGGCATGGGGAGTGGCGAGTTCAGCGAGCAACGATTCCAGCACCTGACGAGTGTTCGCTGGCGCGTCCGGCCAGTTCAGCAGCATGCGTCGCAGACTGGAAATGACGCTGGTCATTCGGAGCTGCTGATGCAGCAGGTAATTCAGCAGGGGGTTCTGCCGGCGGAAGCGGTAGTGGCTCCAGAAGGCCTGGATCCGCAGCAGGTTCATGGTGAGGATCTGGCCAATCACACTTTCGTGGGCGGTGCGAATGGCATCCGTCGTCTCCGGCACCCACAGCAGGCTGGCGTGTTCCAGCAACCGGGCGTGCATGGTTTTCAGGGCCGTCAACAGGTTGCTGCCGTCAGAGGTGCTTGGCAGGATCATCATCATCAGCCCGCCGCAGAGGATCCCGACGATGACTTCGCAGACGCGCGACTGGGCGATCACCCAAAGTTCGTAGCTGTCGCTGATGTTAATGACCGGAAACGCGATGATAGCGCAGGTATAGCCCGCAAGCTGAAAGGCGTAGGCCACGTTGTTGGTGAACAGGGCACAGGCCCAGGTGCACAGCGCCAGCCAGCCGGAGATGCTGAACAGGAACAGCCAGGGATCGTTCAACGTATGGCCCGCCAGCAGCAAAGCAGCGCAGGCGCCGAGCAGGCTGCCGGCGATGCGGCCAAAGCTTTTACTGATCACGCCGCCGACGGTGGGAAAGCTGACCACTGCCGCGGAGGTCATCGCCCAGTACGGCTCATCGAGATCCAGCGCGTAGGCGATGCTTAACGCGAGACACATAGCGATGCCGTTACGCAACGCGTATCGCCACTGCGGGCGGGTGGCTTTAACCCATGGCAGTGCGCGCCACGACAGGGCTTGCAGATTCATTATTGTCTGCCGACCGAGACAGTGCAGGTGGTGCCGGAGACCAGTGTGACGTCCGCCGGCAGCTCGTCAAAGGCAATCCGCACTGGAACGCGCTGGGCGAGACGTACCCATGGGATATTCGGTTTGATATTGGCCACCAGTCCATTCCCCTGCTCAACGCTTTGATCGACAATCGCCCGGCCGATGCTGGCGACATGCCCGTGCAGCGTCTGCTGGTTACTATAGAGAATAATCTGCGCCGGATCGCCGATACGGATATGGCGCAGTTTGGTTTCTTCAAAGTAGCCCAACACGTAAAACGAGTGGCTGTCTACCAGGGCAAAGACCGGATGGCCGGTAGTGGCGTAATCGCCGACGCGAGTGGAGAGGTTGGTCACCCAGCCGTCCACTGGCGCTTTGACCGTCGTTTGGCTTAACTGCCATTGCGCATGTTTCAGCATCGCCTCGGTGACGCCCAGTCCCGCTCTGGCGGCCGCCAGGTTGGTGGTGGCCGTGTTCAGTGCGGTATTAACGTTTTCAAGATCTTCAGCCGAGATCGCATTCTGCGACAGGTTGCGGCGACGGCGCGCATCGCTGGCGGCCTTCGTTTGCTCAGCCTGCGCTTTCGCCACTTCGGCTTGCGCTTTCGCCAGCTGCGCCTGGGCGTTCAGCACGGCAATACGGTAAGGCGTGTCGTCGATAGTGAACAGAACATCTCCGGCGTTGACCCGTTGGTTATCCGTCACGTTCAACTGCAGAATGCTACCTGAGACCTGAGGGGTGATCCCGACCTGCTCTGCACGCACTTTGCCGTCGCGGGTCCAGGGTGACTGGGTGTAGTAATTCCATAACAGCCATGCGGCAATCAGGGCGATGGCCGCAACCAACAGCGTTGACAAATATTTTAGTTTTTTCATAGCAGGGAGATCACCAGGCAATCAGTAACACCAGGGCCAGACAGACCGAGAGCGCGAACAGGGAGAGATCCATCAGCAGGGGATGCCAGATGTCGCCGGCATACATCCAGTCTCGCAGCTGACGATGTAAAAACAACCAGATAAAAAAACCCAATAAGACGGCTTTGAACAGCGGAGGGAAATAGACGGACGCGCCGAACACCAGGTCCTGCAGCGGCAATCCGGATGTGTTAAGACTCAGTTTCACAAGCAAAAATCCTTTGCCATTACAGGGGTAACCTCAGGGCGTGCTACGCTATAACAGTGTAAATCATTGTTTTGGTTTTTGTTGAATCAAGTAATTCATTTGTTTTGATAATTCAAATGCTGCACACTATTCTAAAATCAGTATAATAACTTAGCAAGCTAATTATAAGGAGATGAAATTGGAATCGCCACTTGGTTCTGATCTGGCACGTTTAGTCCGCGTTTGGCGCGCGCTAATCGACCATCGCCTGAAACCTCTGGAGTTAACGCAGACCCACTGGGTCACGCTGCATAACATCCACCAGCTGCCGCCTGAGCAGTCGCAGATCCAGCTGGCGAAAGCCATCGGTATTGAACAGCCGTCGCTGGTGCGCACGCTCGATCAGCTGGAGGAGAAAGGGCTTATTTCTCGCCAGACCTGTTCAAGCGACCGGCGGGCCAAGCGCATCAAGCTGACTGAAAAAGCTGAACCGCTGATCAATGAGATGGAAGAGGTGATAGGCAAGACCCGCGATGAAATCCTGTCGGGGGTGTCAAAGCAGGAAGTGGAAACGTTGCTCCACTTAATTCGTAAACTTGAACAAAATATCCTCGATCTCCAGGCAAAAGATTAATTTTTTAGCGGCCCGGGTTGCCCCGGGCCGTTTTTTTTAGTCGCCAGGGTGACGCCAGACCACCACCCGATTACGCCCGCTGTTTTTCGCTTCATACATGGCCGCATCCGCACGCTCCACGCAGGCTTCTGCGCTCACACTTCCATCGCGCGTCGTATACAACCCCATACTGATGGTCATTCGCTCCGGCAGATGGTTTTGCTCAGCGTTGACTGCCAGGCGGATGCGCTCGGCGATCGCCAGGGCGTCTTTCTCGGCGGTGTTGACCAGCAGCAGGGCAAACTCCTCACCGCCAATGCGGGCGGCAGCGTCATCCACGCGCGAATGGCTCTCCAGCACCGAGGCGGCAAACTGGATCACTTTGTCGCCGGCGACGTGACCGTAGTTATCATTGATGCGTTTGAAATGGTCGAGGTCGCTGATGATCACCGACAGCGGATGCTGGCTGCTTACCTTCGCCAGCTGCTGGTTCAGGGTATCGTAGAAGAAGCTGCGGTTGTAAAGCCGGGTCAACGGGTCGCGAATCGAGTTCTGGTACGAGTTGACATACTTATGGTTAGACTCCCGATAGAGGACAAATACATCGACCAGCAGCACCAGAATCAGGAACAAGGTGCAAAGTGTCTCGAAAAAACGCGCCTCGTACCAGGTCTGATCGAGTTCCCCGACGGTGGAGATCAGCTGGAAGAGGGTGAAAAGATAAGCGCTGCAAAAAAAGCGCCGCTAAACCAGAAAATATTGCGTAATTTACTCAGGCTAATTAATAAAATAAGCGTGATAAACCAAATAGCCATCAGCAGCCAGCCGATAATACTTTGCCACAGCGGCGTGAAGGTATGACTAAGATCGTCGATAAAATTGATGCTCAGCCACGGCGAGTGGCTGGAGTACATCCACGATAAACAAATAATTGTAAATGTAAAAACGATACACGCTGCGAATGTAATTATGTGAGCTTTCAGCGAGTGCATGATGCGCTGGCGGAAGTAATATAAAACAATAGATGACGTGAATAATACAGCCATCATTATATTGCGGAAGAAATAATAGATAACGGCGTCATTTTGATTAATGACCGGGGTCGGATTGCAGCTAAGCCAGTCCGGATAGCTGCTGAGGGTGCCCAGCATCAGCAGCGCTGAACAGGCAAAGCCGAAAGCAACAGGTGTAAGGTACAGGCGGCGCTTACTGCTCCAGTATTTCATGCCCATAAAGCAGGCAATAGTGATATGAAAGACCATCAGAAAACTGGTCAGCAGAGGAAATAATATTGATGAGGTAGTGCTGAAACTGGTGTGAAATAAACCGGTCAGTCCGGCTATGCCGAATCCGGCCAGCAAGCAAATAAAAATATAAATGATAAGACGTTTAGCAACATGATTGACATGTTTGAGCATAGGCAAGATCCCAGAGAGAAAAGCAACCGCGACCTTCAGTCGACAGAATATTATGACAATCTGAGAGTAGTGGGGGCGGTAAGATAAGATATTGCGCAGGCGCAATGATTGATGAAATACTTAAATTAATATATCTGATTGCTAATGCGAATCTATTACGGTGGAATAACCGTGGCTGAAAAATACGATGCGGCGCCACGGGCCGCATCGTAAGGGGTTTATCGAGGAGAGACGGTGACCTGGCTGCCGCTGCCGGCAATGGCGACGCGCTGACCCACAGAGAACGGCGTGCTGCCCTGTTTCTGCACCACCAGAATGGTGTTGCCATCATCCTTACGGATTTCCAGCTCTACGCCCTGGGTTTTATTCATTGCACCCTGAACGCCCTGGCCCGCGACGCCGCCCGCGACCGCACCAGCCGCGGTGGCAAGAGAGCGTCCGGTACCGCCGCCGATGGTGTTGCCGAGGAACCCGCCGAGCACCGCACCGCCAATGGCGCCGATGGCATTGCTGTCGTCGCCGCTCTGGATCTGCACGGCGCGCGTATGCACAATCGTACCGTAAGTTACGCTCTGCACCTGTTTGGCTTCAGATGCGGAATAAACGTCGCCGGACAGGCCGCTGCTGCTCACGCAGCCTGCGAGCGTAAAACCAATCATCGATACAGCCAAAACACGTAAAATCATTTATGAATCTCCTGTTCACCGAAGGTGTTCAATTGAACGTCCATACGGTTAATTATATGGCATTTAGTCGTCGGCGGGCATAGCTTCCGCCCTGACTATACAAAAAATAATAATAAATATTGCTTCAACCTAAACTAAACGCCGGTTCTTTACGGTGTTCTCTGAAATGTCGCTCTATTGTTAAAAAGTATTATAACAACATAGCATTAGCGGACGCTTTATGGTGGAGTGAGGCCTATACGAGGGTCATGGAATGAAGGAAAAACGTATGAGATCGGGTCGTTTTATTGGCGTTATGTCCGGTACCAGCCTTGATGGTATCGATGTCGTGTTGGCCGCCATCGACGAAAATATCGTGGCGCAGCAGGCCAGTCTCACCTGGCCCATCCCACACGCAATAAAAGAAGAGATCCTCGCGATTTGTCAGGGCCAGTCGTTGACCCTCTCACAACTGGGGCGTCTGGATACTCGTCTGGGGCGGCTGTTTGCCGATGCCGTACTGGCGCTGATGCGCCAGGAGAATCTCAAGCCCACCGATGTCATCGCTATCGGCTGCCATGGACAGACCGTATGGCATGAACCGCAGGGCGACGCGCCGCACACACTGCAAATTGGCGACAACAACCAGATCGCCGCGCATACCGGAGTCACGGTGGTGGGGGATTTTCGCCGGCGTGATATGGCGCTTGGCGGGCAGGGGGCGCCGCTGGTTCCGGCATTTCATCACGCGCTGCTGGCGCACCCCGTTGAGCGGCGGATGGTGCTGAATATCGGCGGGATCGCCAACGTATCGCTGCTGGTGCCAGGACAGCCGGTGCGCGGCTATGATACCGGGCCGGGAAATATGTTGCTGGATGCCTGGGTCTGGCGTCAGCAGGGTAAACCGTATGATAAGGACGCCCAGTGGGCCAGCGAAGGCAGAGTGCTGCTGCCGCTGCTGCAGGATATGCTAAGCGATCCGTGGTTTGCTTTACCGGCGCCGAAAAGCACCGGTCGTGAATATTTCAATTACGGTTGGCTGGAAAAACATCTGGCCCGCTATCCGGGGCTGCGTGGGCAGGATGTGCAGGCCACGCTGGCGGAATTAACCGCTGTGACCATCAGTGAGCAGGTATTGTTAAGCGGCGGCTGCGAGCGTTTGTTAGTGTGCGGCGGCGGCGCGCGTAACCCCTTGTTAATGGCGCGCCTGGCGGCACTGCTGCCGGGAACTGAAGTCTCCACCACCGATGAGGCGGGGATCAGCGGCGACGATATGGAAGCGCTGGCCTTTGCCTGGCTGGCCTGGCGCACGCTCGCGGGTCTGCCGGGTAATCTGCCCTCAGTGACCGGCGCCAGCGAAGCCACGGTGCTGGGCGCCATTTTCCCGGCTAACCCGCCGCAGAATCGGAGTTAACTGAAATCTTAAACACGGCGCGACCGGTAAACTGAATAAGTTAAGCGGAGGGCGGAGTGCCCTCCGTGACCGGGAAAGTCGAAGGCAAACGAATGAAAAAAATTCTTATCGCAGTTGTACCTTTTATGCTGGCGGGCTGTAGCTACTACAACCAGTTTGTCGAGCGGATGCAGACGGACACGCTGGAGTATCAATGCGACCAGAAACCGTTAACGGTCCATCGCAATAACACCCGCCAGCAGGTGAGTTTTATCTATGATAATCAGCAGCTGAACCTGACTGAGGGGCTGTCGGCTTCGGGGGCGCGCTACACCGACGGCGTCTATGTCTTCTGGTCGAAAGGCGATACCGCCACCGTTTATAAACGCGATCGCATCATCCTCGATAACTGTCAGCTGCAGACGGCCAAACGTTGAGATTTCTGTCGGGGGGGCGCACAATAACGCCACCTTATGACTACATCCTCAATGGCCATGTCTGATAACGACGAACTCCAGCAAATCGCGCACTTGCGCCGTGAATACACCCGTGGCGGTTTGCGTCGCCACGATCTTCCTGCTGAACCCCTGCCGCTGTTTGAACGCTGGCTGCGTCAGGCCTGTGACGCCAAACTCGCAGACCCGACGGCGATGGTGGTTGCTACTGTTGATGAGCGCGGCCAACCTTACCAGCGTATTGTGCTGCTGAAGCATTACGATGAAAAAGGGCTGGTGTTTTATACCAACCTTGGCAGCCGCAAAGCCCATCAGATTGAAAAAAATCCCCAGGTGAGCCTGCTGTTTCCGTGGCATATGCTGGAGCGCCAGGTGATGGTGATCGGCAAAGCGGAGCGCCTGTCGACGCTGGAAGTGGTCAAATATTTCCACAGCCGCCCGCGCGATAGCCAAATCGGCGCCTGGGTCTCCCAACAGTCCAGTCGCATTTCCGCCCGCGGGATTCTGGAGAGCAAATTCCTCGAGCTGAAGCAGAAATTCCAGCAGGGTGAAGTGCCGCTGCCGAGTTTCTGGGGCGGATTCCGCGTCAGTGTCGAGCAGATGGAGTTCTGGCAGGGGGGCGAACATCGGCTGCATGACCGCTTTTTATACCAGCGTGATAATGGCGCCTGGAAAATAGACCGCCTGGCACCGTAAACGCCGAAATTAGTTATCGAAGCGCTGGCGCTGAAAGGGCCGGCGCTTTATTCTATGTACTTTTCGCATCTGGCGAAAAGTCGTGTACCGGCAGAGGTGCAGTCGTTTATACATGGAGAATTTGATGGCAAGCAGTAACTTGATTAAACAATTGCAAGAGCGGGGGCTGGTAGCCCAGGTGACGGACGAGGAAGCGTTAGCAGAGCGACTGGCGCAAGGCCCGATCGCGCTCTATTGCGGCTTCGATCCTACCGCTGACAGCTTGCATTTGGGGCATCTTGTTCCATTGTTATGCCTGAAACGCTTCCAGCAGGCAGGTCATAAACCTGTGGCGCTGGTGGGCGGCGCAACCGGTCTGATTGGCGACCCAAGCTTTAAAGCCGCTGAGCGTAAGCTAAATACCGAGGATACCGTGCAGGAGTGGGTGGATAAAATCCGCAAACAGGTGGCCCCGTTCCTTGATTTTGACTGCGGCGACAATTCGGCGATTGCGGCGAACAACTATGACTGGTTTGGCAGCATGAACGTGCTGACCTTCCTGCGCGATATCGGCAAACACTTCTCTGTTAACCAGATGATTAACAAAGAAGCAGTGAAGCAGCGCCTGAATCGTGACGATCAGGGTATCTCCTTTACCGAGTTCTCCTACAACCTGCTGCAAGGGTACGACTTCGCCTGCCTGAACAAGCTGCACGGCGTGGCGCTGCAGATCGGCGGTTCCGACCAGTGGGGCAACATCACCTCCGGTATCGATTTGACCCGTCGCCTGCACCAGAACCAGGTGTTTGGCCTGACGGTTCCGCTGATCACCAAGGCAGACGGCACCAAATTCGGTAAAACCGAAGGCGGCGCCGTGTGGCTGGATCCGAAGAAAACCAGTCCGTACAAATTCTACCAGTTCTGGATCAACACCGCGGACGCTGATGTCTATCGCTTCCTCAAGTTCTTCACCTTTATGGACATGGCTGAGATCAATGCCCTGGAAGAAGAAGACAAAAACAGCGGTAAAGCGCCGCGCGCCCAGTACGTGCTGGCAGAGCAGGTGACGCGCCTGGTCCACGGCGAAGAAGGCCTGGAAGCGGCGAAGCGCATTACCGAAAGCCTGTTCAACGGTAATCTGAGCGACCTGAGCGAAGCAGATTTCGAACAGCTGGCGCAGGATGGCGTGCCGATGATCGAAATGGAAAAAGGCGCGGATCTCCTGCAGGCGCTGGTGGATTCCGAGCTGCAGCCGTCCCGCGGTCAGGCGCGTAAAACCGTTGCCTCGAACGCGGTGACTATCAACGGTGAAAAACAGGCCGACCCGGAATATGTATTCAGCGACAGCGACCGTCTGTTCGGCCGCTACACCTTACTGCGTCGCGGTAAAAAGAATTACTGCCTGGTCTGCTGGAAATAAAAAATAAAACCAGGGCGTGGGAAACCACGCCCTTTTTCTTTTTAGGGTTGTGGTAAGAAAATGAAGAACATCCTCGCCATTCAGTCTCACGTTGTGTTTGGCCACGCCGGCAACAGTGCCGCCGAGTTTCCGATGCGCCGTCTGGGCGCCAATGTCTGGCCCCTGAATACCGTTCAGTTCTCCAACCATACGCAGTACGGTAAATGGACAGGTTGCGTGATGCCACCTTCACACCTGACGGAAATCGTCCAGGGCATCGCCGACATCGATAAGCTGCAGACCTGCGATGCGGTACTGAGCGGCTATCTCGGTTCCGCTGAACAGGGCGAGCATATCCTCGGTATCGTGCGTCAGGTGAAAGCGGCCAATCCGGCGGCGAAGTACTTTTGTGACCCGGTGATGGGCCATCCGGAGAAAGGGTGCATCGTCGCGCCCGGCGTGGCGGAATTCCACGTGCGCTATGCGCTGCCGGCCAGCGATATTATTGCGCCGAATCTGGTTGAACTGGAGATCCTGTGCGGTCATCCGGTCGCCAGCGTCAGCGAGGCGGTAGCTGCCGCGCGGGAGCTGATTGTCCAGGGGCCGGGGGTGGTGTTGGTTAAACATCTCTCCCGCGCCGGTCTGAGCATGGATCGTTTTGAGATGCTGCTGGTGACGGCAGATGAAGCCTGGCATATCAGCCGGCCGCTGGTGGATTTTGGCCTGCGTCAGCCGGTCGGCGTCGGTGATGTGACCAGTGGACTGCTGCTGGTGAAACTGCTGCAGGGTGCCAGCCTGCGCGATGCGCTTGAGCACGTCACCGCCGCGGTGTACGAGATCATGCTCACCACTAAAAACATGCAAGAGTATGAACTGCAGGTGGTGGCGGCGCAGGATCGCATTGCCGTACCGGAGCACTGCTTCAGCGCCACCCGGCTGTAACTTCCCGGGCCTGCCCGACGGTCCGCCGGGCAGGTTCAGGCCTTATTTTAAGCCTTCTGCCGCCAGTGCGTCAGCCACCGCTGGACGCGCTGCCACCTGCGCCATCCAGCTGCCGATATGACCATAGGCAGCCATATCCAGTTTTATGCCATAGCCCCAGCGCAGCACGGTGAACAGATAGCCATCGGCGATAGTGAAGCGATGGCCGGTCAGCCACTGTTTATCTTCCAGCGACGCATCAACATACTGCAGTTTCTTCTCGAGCAACGCCCGCGCGACAGGCTTATAGTCCTCCGGGGTATCCTGGCGGAACAGTGGGGTAAAGCCTTTATGCAGCTCGGTGGCCACGTAGTTCAGCCACTCCAGGGTCTGGTAGCGGGCGATGGAGCCCACTGGCGCCAGCAGATGGCGGTCCGGCACCTGATCTGCGATGTACTGCATAATAGCCACGCCCTCAGTCAGCAGGATGTCATCATCCAGCAGTAACGCCGGCACCTGACCTTTCGGGTTGATCAGCAGATAGTCATCCCCGTTTTCCAGCCGTTTTTTGGCCAGGTCCACGCTCTGCAAAGTGAAATCCAGGCCGCTTTCGCGCAGGGCGATGTGCGAGGCAAGGGAACAGGCGCCGGGTTTGTAGAACAGTTTCATGCGTAACTCCTCGTGGCTGCAGTTTTCTGTATGTTAGTCCCGCCAGGGGTAAAAAAAAAGCCGCTAACCTAACGTTAGCGGCTTAAAAATAATTGGTTTTCCCTGCGGCGTCAGGCTGCCGCGGTTTCGCGTGCTTTCAGGTCTGCGCTGTCGTCCTGAGTCATACGATTCAACTTCGGCGCGGTCAGCAGCATCAGGGCGGCAATAACCGCGGTGACGATACCAATCTGCAGGAACACGTGGCCGTAGACTTCCAGCGACACCAGCGGGTCAGTCACGTTTTCCGGCACCGCCATCAGGTTGGCGATTTTCCCGGCGATGATCGCCGCGCCGGCGGTGGTGAGGAACCAGCTGCCCATAATGAAGCCCATCAGACGCTGAGGAACCAGCTGAGCGACCATCGCCAGACCGAGGCCGGAAATCATCAGCTCACCGATAGACTGCAGCGCGTAGCTCAGGATGAGCCAGTTAACCGAGACGATACCTGCGTCGCTGGCGAACTTCGCCCCTAAAGGCAGGACGAGGAACGCGCCAGAGCACAGCACCATACCGAAAGCGAATTTATGCGGCATCGGCATGCGGTCGCCCATCTTGTTATAAATGGCTGCCAGAATAGGGCTACCAATCATGATCCAGAACGGGTTCAACGCCTGATACTGTTCCGGTTCGAAGGCGATACCGAGGATCGAGTGCTCAACGTTACGGATAGCGAAGAAGTTCAGGGAGGTCGGCATCTGGCTGTAGAGTACGAAGAAGACAATCGCTTCTACCATCAGCAGGAAGGCGACGATCATTTTACGACGTGCGGCACCTTTCAGACCCATGGTTTCTTTGGCGAAAATCACGACGATACCCAGCGCGACGACGCCCAGCACCATACGTGCGATACCCTGGTTGTGCAGCAGCCAGGTGGCGATGGCGACCAGCACCACCACGCCAGCGATGGTCGCCAGCAGTTTACCCATGTGTACCGGGGCAAAGTCCGGTTTGGAGCCGTACTGTTTAACCCATTTCTGGCAGAAGGCAAAGTTAATAATCGTGATCACCATCCCCACCACGCTAAGGGCAAACGCCACGCTCCAGCCGAAGCGAGCGGCCAGCCACGGGGTTGCCAGCATAGAGAAGAACGAACCGATGTTGATGGACATATAGTACATGGTAAATGCACCGTCCAGACGTGGGTCGTTTTTGTCATAGCAGGTCGAAAGCAGGGAAGACGGGTTGGCTTTAAACAGGCCGTTACCGACGGCGATGGTCGCCATACCCATATAGACGATGGCAGCATCATGGCCGGACCAGGCCACCAGTGCATAGCCGATGGCCAGCACGACAGCGCCCAGCATGATGACACGTTTGGTGCCGAGCACTTTGTCGCCCAGCCAGCCGCCAATGGCAACCAGGCCATAGACCAGCGCGCTAAAGGAGGAGAACAGAGTAATGGAATCCGCTTCCGACATACCCAGCTGTTTTACCAGGTAAACGGCCATGATCCCTTGCAGGCCGTAATAACCAAAACGCTCCCATAACTCGATCGAGAAAATGAGATAGAACGCGCGTGGTTGTTTGAAAGCGTTCAGACTCACACTTTCTGCTGGTTTATTGTTTGCAGTAGACACATATACCTCTTTTTTTACATCCCATATTTACTGGGGGGTGTTCGGGGCGCAATCTCGTTGGACCGCCGCCTTTATAGTTATTTTGGGAGGGAAAACGGCAGGTAATGTTCACTATCCTGGCGCATCAGGCAAGGCCTTTGTAATAATCTGTTACACATAATATGTGCGGCATAATGATCCGGACATATGAATGTTATCCAGAGTTAAATTTCACCGTTTCGTTATCGTTGCTATTTTTATCTTTTTAATCAGCGTGATTTTGCCAAACAGGCGATATATTCTGCTGAATGACCTTATAGGCAGTGATATGGTCCATTATCCTAAAAATTAATGGGCTATTATCCTGGCAATCTTTGCTCAATCGTTGTAATGCCTGACATTTATTTTCATTTTCACAACATGTAATCAACATAAAGTTGCGAGCATGATCTTGATCACAAATGTATAGAAATTTTGCGGCGAGAAAAAATGAATGAACTGACTGTTCGTTATATGACCGGATTATTACCCACCATAAAGCACATTTTCTGGTGTTAACGACGGGTTAAATGCATAAATTCGAGCCATAACTGAAAGTGAGGTTATGGCTCAGGCGAAGGTATCAGGCGTAGACTTTCTCTTTGAATTCGCAGAGGTCTTCAATCAGGCAGGAGCCGCAGCGCGGCTTGCGGGCAATGCAGGTATAACGTCCGTGCAGGATCAACCAGTGATGACAGTCGACCTTAAACTCGGCGGGGACCACCTTCAGAAGCTTCTCTTCCACCTGCTCAACATTCTTGCCCGGGGCGAACTGCGTCCGATTACAAACGCGGAAGATGTGCGTGTCCACGGCGATGGTTGGCCAGCCAAAGGCGGTATTCAGCACCACGTTGGCGGTTTTACGGCCCACGCCGGGCAGTGCTTCCAGCGCTGCTCTGTCTTCCGGCACCTCGCCGTTGTGCTGCTCCAGCAGGATGCGGCAGGTCTTGATGACATTTTCCGCTTTGCTGTTAAACAGGCCGATAGTCTTGATATACGATTTCACCCCATCCACCCCCAGCGCCAGCATCGCTGCGGGCGTATTGGCCACCGGATAGAGTTTGGCTGTCGCTTTGTTGACGCTGACGTCGGTGGCCTGCGCCGAAAGCAGAACGGCAATCAGCAGCTCGAACGGCGAACTGAAATGCAGTTCGGTAGTGGGGTGGGGATCGTTTTTCCGCAGCCTGGTGAGGATCGCCAGGCGTTTGGCTTTGTTCATATTATGCTTTCCCTGTCACGTCAGACGGGGCGACAGAAACGGCCCGGGCCGCTTGCGCCTTCCGCTGCTTGCTACGTTCATCGATGAGGTATTTTACCGCCAGCATCATGCCGAGGCCAATAAAGGCGCCTGGCGGCAGCATAGCCAGCAGGAAGGGGGTATCCGTATGGAAAACTTCGATGCGCAGCACCTTCGCCCAGCTGCCAAGCAGACTATCGGCGCCGTCAAATAGCGTGCCGTTGCCAAGGATCTCGCGCAGGGAGCCCAGCACAAACATCGCGCAGGTGGCGCCCATGCCGATAGAAAAGCCATCCAGCGCCGACAGCGCCGGCCCTTTTTTGGCGGCAAAGGCTTCGGCGCGGCCCACCACGATGCAGTTGGTTACGATAAGCGGGATGAAAATCCCCAGCGACTGGTACAGGCCGAAGGCATAGGCGTTGATCAGCATCTGTACGACGCTCACCACCGAGGCGATGATCATCACGTAGATGGGAATACGGATCTCCGCCGGCGTCCAGCGGCGCAGGCTGGAGATGGTCAGGTTGGTTAAGGTCAGCACCAGGGTGGTCGCCAGGCCCAACCCAAGGGCGTTGGTGGCGGTCGAGGTGACTGCCAGCAGAGGGCACATACCTAGCAGCTGTACCAGGGCGGAGTTATTTTTCCACAGACCCTGGACGATGACGTCTTTAACTTCGCTCATGGTTATTCTCCACAGGCGGTGAATTCAGGAAGTTGCGCAGGCAGCGTTTGTGCATACAGGCCTGCGCGCTTAACGGCATTGACCACCGCCCGGGGGGTGATGGTGGCGCCGGTGAACTGGTCAAAATCGCCGCCATCTTTTTTGACCGCCCAGTGGCTGTCGCCCTGGCCGTGGATGACTTTCCCGGCAAAATGGGTGATCCAGTCCGACAGACGAAGCTCAATTTTATCGCCCAGACCCGGCGTTTCATGGTGCTCGGTCACGCGGGTGCCGAGGACGGTGCCGCTAAAATCGGCGGCAACCAGCAACTGTATTGCCCCGGAGTAGCCATCCGGCGCGGTGGCTTCCATGACCGCGCCGATCGGCTGGTCGTTATTCTTAGCGATCCATACTTTATGCTGGCCTTTGCCCAGCGCCGGGGCGCTGACCAGATAGCAGCTCTTGAGCAGATCGTTATTATAGCGGTCGGCAGGTAAGACCTGATCAAATAACGCTTTCTGCTGCAGGGCCGCCTGCTGATCAATAGTGCTTTTCGTCAGTTCATTGATCGCCGCCGTCAGCCCGGTGGAACCGGCGGCAAACAGCGCCAGCGTGACGCCGTGTTTTCGCATCGTTTTTAACATCATCGCTCTCTCAACGGTGGCCATACACGCGCGGACGCGTGTAGTAATCGATCAGCGGCACGGTAATATTCGCCAGCAGAACGGCAAATGCCACGCCATCCGGGTAACCGCCGAAGCTGCGAATAAGCCACACCAGCAGGCCGGCGAGGGCGCCAAAGATCAGACGGCCGCGGTTGGTTGTTGAAGCCGTCACCGGGTCGGTCAGAATAAAGAAAGCGCCGAGCATGGTGGCGCCAGAGAACAAATGCATCTGCGGCGACGCCAGGCTCTGCGGCGAGAATAACCAGCCGAGGGTGGCACACAGGCCAAGGCTGACGAGAAAGCTGACCGGAATATGCCAGCGGATCGCTTTCTGCCACAGCAGGAACAGACCGCCCGCCAGCCAGGCGATATTCACCCACTGCCAGCCAAGGCCCGCCAGTACGCCACCGTAAACCGGCAATTGCAGCACCTGCTGGACGCTATGCCCGGCATGCAGAGAGGTTTTAAAGGTATCCAGCGGCGTTGCCTGGCTGATGCCGTCAATACCCAGTCGCAGGCTGGCCATGTCGCCCCCGGCGGCGGTATGCCCGGTGAAGATCATCTGCAGCACATCGCTGAACGCCGGAATCTGGGCGGCAATTTCATATGAAGGCAACCAGGAGGTCATCTGTACCGGGAACGAAATCAGCAGCACGACGTAGCCGATCATCGCCGGGTTGAACGGGTTATGGCCTAATCCACCGTACAGCTGCTTGGCGATCACCACGGCAAAGGCAGTGCCGAGCACCACCATCCACCAGGGGGCCAGCGGCGGAATACTCACCGCCAGAAGCAGGCCAGTGAGCAGGGCGGAATTGTCCTTCAGGGTCGCCACAATATGCTGTTTACGCAGTTTGAGAATTGCGGCTTCCGTTGCCCAGGCCGTCAATGCGGCGAGGACAATCTGCAGTACGGTACCCCAGCCGAAAAACCAGGTCTGGACCACAATGCCAGGCACGGCGGCGAGCAGCACCAGCAGCATAATGCGCGAGGTCTGCCGCTGGTTATGGGTATAGGGGGAGCTTGCGATTCTGAAAACCATTTATTCCTCGTTAACTGCCTGCTGTGTTGCTTTACGCGCCTGAACGCGAGCGATCGCCGCGGCGACGGCCGCTTTGCGTGGGTCGTCATTGGCTGCGGCTGACGCGATATCCGGTTGTGCGGCCTGCTGTTCGGCTTTGCGCGCTTTGGCGCGGGCGATAGCGGCTTCCACCGCGGCCTTGCGCGGATCGACGGCGTCCGTTGCCGGGGTTTCCACCGGCGCGGCCTGCTGTTCGGCTTTACGCGCCTTGGCGCGGGCGATAGCGGCTTCCACCGCGGCCTTGCGTGGGTCGACGGTGTCGGTTGCCGGCGTGTCTACCGGTGTAGCCTGCGGTTCGGCTTTGCGCGCTTTGGCGCGGGCGATGGCGGCTTCCACCGCGGCCTTGCGTGGGTCGACAGCGTCAGTTGCCGGGGGTTCCGCAGGCGTAGCCTGCTGCTGTGCTTTGCGTGCCCGGGCTTCGGCCTTCCGCGCTTCGCGGGCGGCAATTGCCTCGCTGTTATCCGGTTTGGCACCAGACTGAATCACGATCGGTTGCGCCGCATCACGCTGTTTGTCGCGTACTCGAGCCAGAGCGGCGTTAATCGCATCCTGATCTTTGGCGGCAGGCTGAACGACAGCTTTTTTATGCCGTTCGGCGCGGGCGGCTTTTTCACGCTCCAGGCGCGCCTGTCGGGCTTCGAATCGCGCTTTAGCTTCTGCGGCGCGCTGCTCTTCCTGGCGAATCGCGCTGATCTCCGCTTTCTCCTGACGGAAGTACTGCACCAGCGGAATATTGCTTGGGCAAACCCACGCGCAGGCGCCGCATTCGATGCAGTCCGCCAGATTGTGCGCGGTAGCTTTATCGTGCTGCTGGCCTTTGCTGAACCAGTACAGCTGCTGCGGCAGCAGATCGGCCGGACAAGCGTCGGCGCAGGCGCTGCAGCGAATGCAGCCTTTTTCTTCCTGCGGCTCGCCCATCTCGCTGGCGGAAGGCGCCAGCAGACAGTTGGTGATCTTCACCACCGGGACGTCCAGACCCGGCAGGGTAAAGCCCATCAGCGGGCCACCCATGATCACCATCGGCTCGGCGCTGGCGCAGAAGCCGGCGTCGTTTAGCAGATGGCGTACCGGGGTACCAAGGCGCGCCCAGACGTTGCCTGGCCGCGAGACCGCCTCGCCGGTCAGGGTGACTACGCGCTCCGTTAACGGCTCGCCGTCAATCACCGCGCGTTTTATCGCATAGGCCGTCCCCACGTTCTGCATCAGCACGCCAATATCCGACGAACGACCGCCGTGGGGCACCTGCTTGCCAGTGAGAATTTGGGTAAGCTGCTTGGCCCCGCCGGAGGGGTATTTAGTGGGGATCACCCGCAGCGAGATGCCATGGGCGTCGCAGAGCACCGCCCGCAGCATCGAAATGGCCTGCGGTTTATTGTCTTCAATGCCGATCAGCACTTCGTCAGGCTGCAGAATATGCGCGAGGATGCGGATCCCGTCGACAATCTGCGCCGCGCAATCCTGCATCAGGCGGTCGTCCGCCGTGATATAGGGTTCGCATTCGGCGGCGTTAATAATCAGCGTCTTAATTTTATCGCCGCCGCCGCGCAGTTTGCTGCCGGTGGGGAAACCGGCCCCGCCGAGGCCCGCGACGCCAAACTGATGAATGCGTTCGATAAGCGCTTCGCGCGTGCGGACCTGATAATCACTCCAGCCATCGCGCTCAATCCAGCGGTCTTCGCCGTCGGCGTCAATGATCACGCTCATCTCCGCCAGCGCCGACGGATGAGCGGTGGTGTGCGGGGCGATGGCGGCAACGGTACCGGAGGTCGGGGCGTGTACGGGCAGCATTCTTCCCCATCCGCGGGTCAGCGGCTGCCCGCGCAGCACCCGATCGCCCACCTTGACGCACAGTTCGCCTTCGGCGCCAATATGCTGCTTCAGCGGAATGATAAGGCGCTGCGGCAGGGACACCTGGCGCAGTGGGGTACCGTTAGACTGGGTTTTCATTTCTGGCGGATGAATACCGCCGTTAAAATCCCAGACTTTATCTTTTCGGAAAGCGGAAAATAACTTAAACATGTTGTTCCACAGGAATATTGCGCACCGGGATCGTATGGAGATCCCATTTCCAGGTTTCCGGGGTGGTCGCCACCGGAACGAGCGAAATGCACTGGGTCGGGCAAGGGGCTACGCACAGATTACAACCGGTGCACAGGTCGTTCATCACGGTATGCATGGCGCGGGTTGCCCCGACAATCGCATCCACCGGACACGCCTGGATGCATTTGGTGCAGCCAATGCAGTTCGGCTCGTCGATTACCGCGAGCATGCGAACTGGCTCCGCCTCCTGTTCATCGCCATCGACCGGCTGCGGGTCGACGTTCAGTAAGGCAGCGATTTTTAACATCACGGCTTCGCCACCTGGCGCGCAGCGGTTAATTTTTTCACCCTGGGCACCGACAGCTTCCGCATAGGGGCGGCAGCCGGGGTATCCGCACTGCCCACACTGGCTCTGCGGTAACAGTTCATCAATTTTTTCCACCACCGGGTCGTCCTGCACCGCGAAACGGCGGGAGGCATACCCCAGTATTAAGCCGAAAATCAGCCCTAAGAGGCTGATGGCGATGACGGCTATCCAGACTGCGCTCATTACAACTTCACCAAACCACTAAAGCCCATAAAGGCCAGAGACATTAAACCGGCGGTAATCAATGCGATGGCATTACCGCGAAACGGCGCGGGCACATCGGCCACCACCAGGCGCTCGCGGATCGCCGCGAACAGCACCATCACCAGCGAGAAACCGACGGCGGCGGCAAAGCCGTACAGCGCGGACTGCAGGAAATTGTGCCCCAGATTAATATTCAGCAGCGCCACCCCGAGTACGGCACAGTTGGTGGTGATCAGCGGCAGAAAGATACCCAGCAGGCGATAGAGCGCCGGGCTGGTTTTACGCACCACCATTTCAGTGAACTGGACCACCACGGCGATGACCAGAATAAAGGCCAGCGTGCGTAAATAAACCAGATTTAACGGGATAAGGATCCAGGTATCGATCAGCCAGGCACAAATAGAGGCCAGCGTCATCACGAAGGTGGTGGCAAGCCCCATCCCCATTGCGGTTTCCAGCTTTTTGGAAACCCCCATAAACGGGCACAGGCCAAGAAACTTCACCAGAACGAAGTTATTGACAAGGACAGTACCAATAAAGAGCAGTAAATAATCAGCCATCATGCGACCTGAAACGAAAAAAAGCCGCTTATTATCGAATAAAACGATACCGGCGACAACAGGTTAAATGTGGGGTTATTACGGATGAACAAAGGTCCGTTTTACCCGCTGTGAACGGCGAAAATAGGGCGCCAGGAGCGCGGCAGCCAACAGTGGAAACAGCAGCTGACGCAAAGCAAGAACATCCGAGACGGGAGAGAAGGCAAAAGCCTTTATCGCCAGCAGCAGAGTGATGAGCAACCAGATAATATAGTGCTTAGGGACCAGCGAGCGCCGCTTGAAGAACGCGATAGTCAGCCAAAGCGTGTAATACCACATGGCGACAGCAAACAGCAGCGAAGCGAGCCACAGTACCATATGTCCGGTGCTCATAGCGCGCAGCAGGGCATACGTCTGCGTCGACATGAGGGCATTGGCAAAAAACAGCAGCGATAAGGAGGCGCTCAGCAGCGCCACCAGCAACCAGGCCAGCGGTGCCAGCAGCCATCCGCCGATGCGTTCTGCAGATTGAGACGTCATGTTACTCCCCTATTCAACGCCAGTAATGAAAATCAGGCCGGGAAGTATAAGCAACTGGCGTGAAGGATGACAGCCTTACTGCACGAATCGCCAAACGGATTTAGGCACCTGGCCTACATCGAACAATTTACCGCCGGAGACCAGCTCTGCCCGGCGGTGGTCGGCCGCACGATACATATTCACGATCTCTTCGGTGTCGGTCAGGGAGTAGTTAAGGTGATCAAATAGTTTTTCAAGACTTTCGAGCGAACTGATTTTGCGGAATTTTAATAAATAGTCCAGAACGGTCATTTTCGTATCCATTTTATAATCGGAATAATTATGTTGAATATTATCAGCATTCACTAAACCTACTCTCAACCAACGGCGCCTTCTGAATGGGGCCGGGTGGAATGATTCAGGTTATATAAACCCATGACAAGGGGCGAGAGCCGACCTTGAAGAGCAGGGAGAAGTTTAAGAATATTCTAAAACCAGACCGGGCGCCGAATGGCGCCCGCAAGAGAAGATTAACGCTGTTCGCCGTGACTGGCAATAACAGATTTGTACCAATAAAAACTCTTCTTTCGTTTGCGTGCCAGATTTTGCTGGTGATCGACATAGACAAAGCCGTACTGCTTTTGATACCCGTTAAGCCAGCTCAGCAGATCGATAAACGACCAGGGATAATAGCCGCGCACATCCGCCCCTAGCGCCAGCGCCTTTTCCACGGCGCCAATATGGCTGCTCAGGTAGTCGATTCGCGGGTCGTCGACCACTTCACCGGCAATAATCGGGTCTTTCGCCCCCAGGCCATTTTCGGTGATATAGATCGGGATATCGCCATAGCGTTCCTTGATCATCATCATGCCGTCCGTCAGCCCCTGCGGCCAGATTTCCCATCCCCATTCGGTATAGGTGCTCTGCGGATTACGCACGAAATAGAACAACCCCTCCACGCCAGGTTCGCCACCGGTGGGGATCTCGGGCGGCTGGGCGGACACCGTTTCCCGGCGATAGTAATTCAGCCCAATAAAGTCACAGCGGTTCTCGCGCAGCAGTGCGTCATCGTCCGGTGAAAAGCGCGGTACCCCCCACAGAGCCTGGGTCTGCGCCAGCAGAGCCGCAGGATAGGTGCCTTTCAGTACCGGGTCGTAAAGCCAGTGAGTATGGATGGCGTCAGCCAGTTCGGTGGCCTTTTTGTCCGCCTCACTGTCGGTGAGCGGAGTATGCGGCTGTAGCACATTGACGAAGCCAATCTCGCCCGCCACGCCACTCTCGCGGAACGCCTTCACCGCCAGCGCATGGGCGATAAACACGTGGTGGCAGGCCTGAATGGCACGCGCTGGATCGCGGACCGCCGGGGGATGCAGACCGTTGATGTAGCCGTGGCCAATGAACACGATGGTTTCGTTAAAGGTCGCCCACAGCTTCACCCGTGAACCAAAGCGCGCATAGCACAGGCGGGCGTACTCGGCGAAGGCCTCGGCGGTACTCCGTGCTTCCCAGCCGCCCTCATCCTGCAGGGCCTGCGGCAGGTCCCAGTGATAGAGGGTGATCATCGGCTCAATATTGTGCGCCAGCAGTTCGTCGATCAGATCGCTGTAAAACTGTACTCCCGCTTCATTCACTTCACCGCGCCCGTTGGGCAGCAGTCGTGGCCAGGAGATAGAGAATCGATAACTTTGCAGGCCCATTTCGGCCATTAACGCAACGTCTTCGCGAAAACGGTGATAGTGGTCGACCGCGACATCGCCGGTGGTGCCTTCAAAGGTGGTACCCGGCAGGTGAGAGTAGATATCCCAGATTGACGGTCCTTTGCCGTCTGCGTCGTGCCCACCTTCAACCTGATACGCTGCGGTAGCGGCACCCCATAAAAAATTGTGCGGAAAAGCGGCCATGAATAAGCTCCCTGTCTGATGATAAAGGGAGTGTAATAAAAGCGATGATAACTGTGCAACCGGTTTCTGAAACCGGTTGCACAGTTGCGAAGCGGGTCACTGTTTTACGGCGGCGCTACTTTGTCTGCACCACATCCGCTGGCGGTGGGGCCTGATAGTTATCAATATGGTGCGCGATAACCAAAAGCAGTGCGGAAATACCAAAAACAATCCAGCCAATAAGTTCTACAATACGGGTAAAAACAGTCGTCATAACACGTCAATATCCTTTGAACACAGCGTGAAATGTTACTCCATGGTCAGCAGATCACAAGGGGTATCTGTCTGATTTTGCACATGTGCGGGAAAAAATCAGGGTGTTAAATGATAAATTTTGCTCACTATTTGTAAGATTATTCTCATCAACATGATATTGACATCAGCTGAATAAGTGAGGCGGTAACATGAGTGACGCGATCCGGGTAGGGCTATTAGGTTACGGTTACGCCAGCAAAACGTTTCACGCGCCGCTGATCGGCGGCACGCCGGGCATGGCGTTGACGACGGTCTCCAGCAGCGAGGCCAGCAAAGTTCATGCCGACTGGCCAGGGGTCAGGGTGGTGAGTGCGGCAAAGGACTTGCTCAACGATCCTGATATTGATCTGGTGGTCATCGCCACCCCGAACGACACCCACTTTCCGCTGGCGAAAGCGGCGCTGGAAGCGGGCAAGCATGTGGTAGTGGATAAACCTTTTACCGTGACACTGTCACAGGCGCGCGAGCTGGAGGGGCTGGCGAAGCATTGTGGCCGGGTGCTGTCGGTGTTTCATAACCGCCGCTGGGACAGTGATTTCTTAACCGTCAGGGCACTGATTAACGAAGGTCAACTGGGGGAGGTGTGTTACTTCGAGTCGCATTTCGATCGCTTCCGCCCCCAGGTGCGCCAGCGCTGGCGGGAACAGGGAGGCCCCGGAAGTGGCATTTGGTACGATCTGGGGCCGCATCTGCTCGATCAGGCGGTGGTGCTGTTTGGTCTGCCGGTGAGTATCACGGTCGATCTCGCTCAACTTCGCCCCGGCGCGCAATCCACCGACTATTTTCACGCCGTGCTGGCCTATCCCCAGCGGCGGGTGGTGTTGCACGGTACGCTACTCGCCGCCGCAGAGAGCGCGCGCTTTATCGTCCACGGCTCGCGGGCCAGCTATATTAAGTTCGGCCTTGATCCTCAGGAGGAACGGCTAAAAAACGGTGAACGACTGCCGCAGGAGGACTGGGGGTATGATATGCGCGACGGTACTCTGACCCGCGCCGAAGGCGACGAACGAAGCGAGGAGACATGGCTGACGCTGCCGGGCAACTATCCCGCCTACTATGCCGCCATTCGCGATGCGCTTAACGGGGAGGGAGAAAACCCGGTCCCGGCCAGCGAGGCGATTCAGATCATGACGTTGATTGAGCTGGGTATCGAGTCGGCCAGACATCGCGCCACGCTCAGCCTGGTGTGAGGGGGAGCCCGGCAGCGCGGCCGCCGGGCCGGTGATCAACCTTTCGCCACCCGCTGAATGAGAGCAGCTTTTTCCTGTTCGCTCAGAAACGCCTGGGTCAGACCGTTGATCTGCGCCTGACGGATCTGCTCCCGGCTCAGGCCCGCCGCCGGCGCCGCCACGGTGTACTCGTGAATGATATCGACGCCCTGCACCGCCGGATCGTCAGTGTTGAGGCTCGCCAGCACGCCGTGCTCAAGGAACTGCTTCAGCGGATGTTGGGCCAGCGAAGCCACGGTGCTGGTTTGCACATTCGAGGTCAGGCACGATTCAATGCCGATCTGATGTTCGGCCAGGTAGTCCATCAGGGCCGGATCCTCTACCGCTTTGACCCCATGACCGATGCGCTCCGCGCCCAACTCGCGGATGGCCTGCCAGATACTTTCCGGTCCGGCCGCTTCGCCAGCGTGGACGGTAATATGCCAGCCAGCGTCGCGGGCCTGATTAAAATGGTTGAGGAACAGCGCGCCCGGGAAGCCCAGCTCATCACCGGCCAGATCCAGCGCGGTGATGCCCTCGCGGTGGGCGAGCAGCGCCGCCAGCTCTTCCTGACAGGCCGCTTCGCCGAAGGTGCGGCTCATAATGCCGATCAGGCGGGCGTCGACCTGAAAATCGCGGCTGCCTTCACGTACGCCCGCGATCACCGCTTCTACCACGCCGTCGACGGGAAGCTGGTGGGTCATCGCCATATAGCGAGGAGAGAAGCGCAGCTCAACGTAGTGCAGGCCATTGCGCGCGGCGTCTTCGACGTTCTCGTATGCCACGCGACGGCAGGCTTCCAGTGAAGCAAGGACTTTAACCCCCCAGTCGAGCTTGGCGAGAAAACTGACCAGATCGGGCTCAAGGCTGGTGACCTGGACGTGGGGACGCAGCGTGTCGAGGGTGGAAGCGGGGAGGGCGATATTAAACTCGCGGCCAAGATCGAGGATGGTTTGGGCCCGGATGTTACCGTCAAGGTGGCGGTGAATGTCGGTTAATGGCAATGAAGAATCAATCATGGTCGCACTCTTTTTTTAGTTAAAGTGCACGTCATTATACAACATGTACATAACTGTTTAAAAGCATTGAAAAAATCCATTCGATACAAACAGCTGGGGCTTCTCTGGTCACTTTTCCGCTCTTTTTCGCTGCTCCATTTAAAACAGCGAACGACGTTCATGATTGACGCGATCCTGACCAGATCAGAAAAGCGCACGCGCTGACCGCGGCGCCGGCAAGGCAGACCGCCTGCCATCCCCAATGGGAATAAAGTTGCGTGGCGACGATAGCGCCTGCCGCACTGCCCAGCGAATAAAAACACATGTAAGCCCCAACCAGGCGGCTTGCCGCTGCAGGCCTGGCGGCAATAATCAGACTCTGGTTGGTGACATGAACGGCCTGCACCGCAAAGTCCAGTGCGATAACACCCACTATTAGCCAGAGCAGAGAGGTTTCGGCAAAGGCGATAGGCAGCCATGAGAGCGCCAGCAGCGCCAGTGCCAGGCCGGTCGTGCGCTGCGCCCATCCCTGGTCAGCCCACTTGCCCGCCCTTGAGGCGGCCAGCACGCCAGCGATGCCGGCCAGGCCAAACATCCCTGTCTGGGTGTGCGACAGGGAAAGGGCGGTGAGCGGCATGACCATGGTCGTCCACAGCATACTGAAAGCGGCGAAGATCAGTAGCGCCAGGATCCCGCGCTTTCTCAATTGCGGTTCAGTGGTATACAGCTGAAAAACTGACTTCAGTAAGGAAAGGTAAGTGGGCTTTTGCGACTGCGGCGTGGGCGAAGGCATGACTTTCCAGACGACGCCGGCAATCAACAACATCAGACAGGCAGCCGTGAGATAAACGGCTCGCCAGCCGGCGATATCAGCGATCGCGCCTGATATAAAACGAGACAACAGAATGCCTGAAACAATTCCGCTGGTCAGGGTACCTACCGCCTGGCCCCGTTTCTGCGGTGTCGCCAGTATCGCCACCCATGCCACCATCAACTGCACCACCACCGCCATCAGGCCGACGATCAGCATGGCACCCAGCAGGATCGCGATATTAGGGGATAACCCTGCCACGACTAACGCCGCCACTGACAGCAACAGCTGAGTCATCATCACGTGTTTACGGTTCAACCCATCGCCGAGCGGAACCAGGAACAGCAAGCCGATGGCATAGCCCACCTGTGTCGCGGAGATGACGCTGCCCATCATGCCGGGCGACACCTTCAGGCTGACCGCCATCGAGTCGAGTAAAGGCTGAGCTGAATAAACGTTGGCTACCGCCAGCGCGCAGGTCAGTGAAAACAGCGTCGTTATCCCCGCGGTCAGCATCGTGACAGGGGCGGAGGCGGTCGGGATCTCGTGCTCGGTACACAAACTTGCCTTGCATTTCATAAGAGGCCTGCACTCTGGTTGCTTTTTAAAACTAGTGTGCCTATAAAATTAGCCATAGTGGTTTTCTTTTGCAACTGTTTCGTGTGAAGATTAAGCTGGCATCAGTAGACTGATTGACGGAGAGCACGCAGATGGCGAAACAGGAATCACTCAGAACCAGTGAATGTCCGGTGGCAAGGACGCTGGAATCAATTGGTGAACGCTGGTGCCTGATGATTATTCGCGAGGCATTTGACGATGTGCGGCGATTCAGCGAGTTTCAAAAGAATCTAGGGCTGGCCAAAAATATCCTTGCCTCGCGGCTGAAGCACCTGGTCGATATCGGTATTTTCGTGATTTTACCGGCATCGGATGGCAGCGCCTACAAGGAATATGTCCTGACTGAAAAGGGGCGATCTGTGTTTCCCATTGTTGTGGCGATGCGGCAATGGGGAGAGCGTTATATGTTTGATCACGGGGAAACCTATTCTGTCCTGCTGGATAACGAACACGGTCAGCCGCTTCAGTATCTGGATGTGCGTTCCGCTCAGGGGGAGAAACTGCAACCTGGCGACTGCCATCGCCGGCGCGTTGTGTCGGATATCAGCGGTGAATGAAGGCCTGAAGAGGGGCGCGGTGCGGTGGGAATCGGTTCGATGACATCGCGCCACGGCCGTACAGCGAAAAGCGAACATACTAGCGTTCGGCAACCTTCGTTTCAGGTAAATCTATGATAACCAGTGTGCCAAAGCTGCCTGTTTCCACAATATGAGGAATGCCAGCTTTGGCGACATAAAGCTGGCCAGGCGTGACAGAGATTTTTTCTCCTTTCACATTCAGCTCCAGACGTCCGTCAATGACCAGTAACCCCTCGTCATACTCATGTACTTCTTCGCTTAATGAGCGTTCATCCATTCGTAAAACTTTGAGATTCGCTGTGCCAATGCGGCCTAATACTTGTGAGTGCCAGGCTTCCGGTAACACCTGTGCTTCGGCGCTAAGGTCATAAAGCGACATAACGTCATTCCCTTTGATGTTCGTTTTAGGCACTTATGTCATAGAAATGCTCTGCCGTCCTATAACAAATATGGAAAAACAAGTCGAAGAAGCGGCTAACCCTTTCTCCTCAGCCCCTTGCCCCCCAGAATATTGACATATCTTTTTCCTGGTGGCTTCTGATGACCCTCTGCACGTCGCGACAGGCGACTCACTGCCAGCAGAATAATCATTTACATTTATATTTTATTTGAATGTATTCATGTTACATATTAAATTCTGCTTACTTTATCGACGATGAGGCAAGGATGCGGATGTGGAGAGCGTAATCCATAACAATATTGAGGGTTTTCTGCTGCTGCTATTAAGCATGTGGCCGATTCTGATTGTGGTCTTTATTGGCGTCGCGATTTCTTTCTATACCATGCTGTTACGCAAAACGGCGCTGGCCTGCCTGCTGTTCGCCGTCGCCATCGGCGCCGCAGGCTGGAGCTTCGCTTAGCGTCTGTTCTCAGGGTTTATCCAGCAGGCTCATGCTGGAGGTGGCGGCGCCATCATTGAGATTGGACGGTGCATGCCAGTCGCGGCCAGCCAGCGCGCTATCGCCCTGGCCGCTGCTGGCGACGGTATCCTCCTGCGTCGACATCGTCGAGCCCGCCAGTGCTTCATCTGCCCCCGACTGATCGGGCAGGGAGCTGGTATACCCGCCATTGTCCGAGTAAGTATCCATACCATTCACTTCATTCGGTACCGTGTCGGTGGTGGTGCCATCATCGTTTATGCAAAATGATCCGCCAATGCCATTAGGCTGGCAGTCCGCGGCAAAAGCCGGGCCGGCCAGCGAGGCCAGCAACAATAGCGGTAAGCCGATTTTCTTCATTCTCATCTCCATGCGCAACGTGGCTCGACAGATGCTCTCTACTATAGAGAAGGACAGGGCGGTGGAAGGTGACAAAACTGTTTAATTTTGTAATAGCGGACTGACGTCCGGTTGCCCGTTCGCTTCAGCAGGTCGAGGCAGGCTGCGCCTTCCCGGAGCGGCGCAATACGCTAATCAATTGTTAATTCAACGTAAAGGTTAATGAAAATTTAAGAGAAGGCCGCTATGTTGGCGACATCACTCTTTCCATGAAGGAAATTCCATGCGCGATAAATATTCGGGCCTGCAGATCGGTATTCACTGGCTGGTCTTTTTGCTGGTGGTGGTGGCTTATGCGGCAATGGAGCTACGTGGATTTTTTCCCAGTAGCGACCGGCCGCTGATTAATATGATTCATGTCTCCTGCGGGATCACCATCTGCGTGCTGATGGTGACGCGTCTGCTGGTACGGCTGAAGTCGCCAGCGCCGCCGATCGTGCCGAAACCGTCGCCGATGATGACCGGTTTTGCTCATCTTGGCCATCTGGTTATCTATCTGCTGTTTATTGCCTTACCGCTGATTGGCATGGTGATGATGTACTGGCGCGGAAATCCCTGGTACGCCTTTGGCCTGACCATGCCGTATGCCCCGCAGAGCGATTTTGAGCGGGTGGACACCCTGAAGGCGATCCATGAATGGTTAGCCAACGCGGGCTACTTCGTGATTGGCCTGCATGCCCTTGCCGCGCTGGTCCATCATTACTGGTGGAAAGATAATACCCTGCTGCGGATGATGCCCCGTAAGCGCTAAATAGTCGTTACCGTTTTGCCTGACCCCGTCCCGCGACGGGGTTTTTTTTGCCTTTATGGGCAATAAAATATAGTATACCCCCCTATATGATACGGAGGCGTAATCGTGCCACATTCACCTGAAGATAAAAAACGGGCGCTCAGTCGCGTACGACGCATCCGCGGCCAGGTCGAAGCCCTCGAGCGCGCGCTGGAGTCCGGAGAACCCTGCATGACAATCCTGCAGCAGATTGCCTCGATTCGCGGTGCGGCAAATGGCCTGATGGGCGAAATGGTGGAGATCCACCTGCAGGACGAGCTGGTTAGCGGCGAGACCACCCCGGACCAGCGGGCCGCGAGAATGGCAGAGGTCGGTCATCTGCTACGATCCTATTTAAAATAACATCACGACGAGGAAGAGACAGTTATGAAATCACGCGCAGCAGTTGCCTTTGGCCCTGGCCAGCCGTTAAAAATCGTTGAGATTGACGTCGCGCCGCCGAAGAAAGGCGAAGTTCTGGTGAAAATCACCCACACTGGCGTGTGCCACACCGATGCCTTCACCCTCTCCGGCGACGATCCGGAAGGTGTTTTCCCGGCGGTACTGGGCCATGAAGGCGGCGGGGTTGTCGTGGAAGTGGGCGAGGGCGTCACCAGCCTTAAGCCTGGCGATCACGTGATCCCGCTGTATACCGCGGAATGCGGCGAGTGCAAGTTTTGTAAGTCGGGTAAAACCAATCTCTGTCAGGCGGTGCGTGCCACCCAGGGTAAAGGGCTGATGCCGGACGGCACCACCCGTTTCTCCTATAACGGCGAACCGATTTATCACTATATGGGCACCAGCACCTTCAGCGAATATACGGTTTGCGCCGAGATCTCGCTGGCTAAAGTCAATCCGCAGGCGCCGCTGGATAAAGTGTGCCTGCTGGGCTGCGGCGTCACCACCGGTATCGGCGCGGTGCACAACACGGCGAAGGTCAAGCCCGGGGATAGCGTCGCGGTCTTTGGTCTGGGCGGCATTGGCCTGGCGGTGATCCAGGGCGCGGTGCAGGCGCAGGCCGGACGCATTCTGGCGGTCGATACCAACCCGGATAAGTTCACCCTGGCAAAAGAGATGGGCGCAACCGACTTTATCAACCCGAACGACTACGATAAGCCGATTCAGGATGTGATTGTCGAGTTGACCGACGGCGGGGTGGATTTCAGCTTCGAGTGCATCGGCAATGTCAACGTGATGCGCGCCGCGCTGGAGTGCTGCCATAAAGGCTGGGGTGAGAGCGTGATCATCGGTGTAGCCGGTGCGGGCCAGGAGATCAAGACCCGTCCTTTCCAGCTGGTGACCGGCCGCGTGTGGCGCGGTTCCGCCTTCGGCGGCGTGAAAGGGCGCAGTCAGCTGCCGGGAATGGTGGAAGACGCCATGGCCGGTAAAATTCGCCTCGACCCGTTTATTACCCATCGCCTGCCGCTGGAGCAGATTAACGAGGCCTTTGATCTGATGCATGAAGGCAAATCGATTCGCACCGTGATCCACTTTGGCGACCAGTAATCGCTAACGCTGATGGCGTATCGTCACCCATAAAAAAAGGGCCCGGATGGGCCCTTTTGCTTAGGTCGATCAGTGATGGTCTGGGAGCGCGTAGGCGATGATGTAATCGCCGCGATCCGGTGACTGACGGGCGCCGCCAGCATTGATAATAATGTACTGCTTACCGGTTTTCGGTGAGACGTAGGTCATCGGGCCGGACTGGCTACCGACCGGCAGACGCGATTTCCAGATCTCTTTGCCGTTCGCGGTATCAAAGGCGCGCAGGTAGAAATCCTGGGTACCGGCGAAGAACAGCAGTCCGGACTGTGTGGACAGCGACGCACCAAGGGTTGGCATGCCGATCGGAATTGGCATGTGCATACGGATCCCCAGCGGCCCGGTATCTTCTACGGTGCCAACCGGTACCTGCCACACCAGTTTCCCGGTTTTCAGATCCACCGCGGACATGGTGCCGAACGGCGGTTTCTGGCATGGAATGCCCAGCGGCGACAGGAAACGTTCGCGCATGGCGCCAAACGGCGTGCCTTCCATCGGCACGATGCCCATCTCGATCCCGCTGGCGTCTTTCGCCACCTTCGCGCGCGGCACCATATAGTTGGCGAGGCCCAGACGCATATCGTTGACGAACATCAGGCTGTTGTTCGGATCCACCGAAACGCTGCCCCAGTTCATGCCGCCGAGCGAGCCCGGGAACTGCAGGGAACGGTCTTCACCTGGCGGGGTAAAGACGCCCTGATGGCGCATCTCTTTGAACTGAATACGGCACAGCAGCAGGTCGATCGGTGTCGCCCCCCACATATCGGATTCGGTCAGCGTCTGGTTGCCGATCATCGGCATTCCCACCGAGTAAGGCTGCGTCGGAGAGTAGCGTTCACCTTTGACGTTGCCCACCGGCACCGGACGTTCTTCCACTTTGGCCACCGGCTCGCCGGTCTCGCGGTTGAGCATAAAGATCATGCCCTGCTTGCTGGTCTGCACCAGCACCGGGGTGGTACCGCCCTTGCCGTCAGGCAGGTCGTACAGCAGCGGCTGAGACGGCAGGTCAAAGTCCCACAGGTCGTGGTGCGTGGTCTGGAAGTGCCAGCGCACCTGGCCGGTGGTGGCATCCACAGCCACGATAGAGGAGCTGTATTTATCGTCCAGCGCGGTACGTTCGCCGCCAAAGAAATCTGGCGTGGCGTTGCCGGTTGGCAGATAGATCAGATTCAGCTTCGCGTCGTAGGACATCGCCGACCAGACGTTTGGCGTACCGCGCGTATAGGTCTGGCCTTCCGGCGGAACACCGGTCAGCGCTGGATTGCCTGGATCCCACGCCCACGCCAGTTTGCCGGTGTGGACGTCAAACGCGCGGACCACGCCCGGCGGTTCGCCGGTGGAGTAGTTATCCGCGACGCGGCCGCCCACCACCACCACATTGCCCGCCACCAGCGGGGTGGAGGTCTGCTGATAATAGCCTGCTTTCACTTCACCCATGCCGACGCTAAGGTCGACAATACCGCGATCGCCGAAGCTTTCACACAGTTTGCCGGTATCGGCATCAATGGCGATCAGGCGGGCGTCGATCGTCGGCAGGAACAGACGACGGGAACAGGCGGCAGGTTGCGTGCCTGACGCTGGCGCGGTTTGCGCCTGGCTCTCTTCGTAATAGCCTAAGCCGCGGCAGCGCTGCCAGTTGGGCGAAGAGGATTTGGAGTCATAGCGCCATTTCTCTTTCCCGCTGTCCACATCCAGCGCCAGCACTTTGCTGTAAGGGGTACAGACGTAGAGAGTATCGCCAATCTGCAGCGGGGTGTTTTGATCTTCCGCCCCGGAGCCATTGCTCTGCGGGATATCGCCGGTATGCGCCACCCAGGCCACCTGCAGCTGGTTGACGTTCTGTTTGTTGATTTGGTCCAGCGCGGCGAAACGGTCGCCGTGGGTGGTATTACCCCAGTGCGCCCAGTTTTTCTGCTGTTCGCCCGGTGCGACGGGCTTCACTGGCACCGCTTCAGTGGCGCTAACCAGCGGTTCGGATTTGAACATCCAGCCAAAGCTCACCGCCAGTACCACGGCGAGAACGGCGGCAACGCCATATGCCGGGCCTTTTTTTGCCGGTGGGCTGGCGAGGAAAGGCCAGACCAGGGCGGCAAGGAAGGCCAGCACACCAAGCGCAAACAGGCGTGAGAAGAGCGGCCAGTAGTTCCAGCCAGCGTCACTTATCGCCCAGATCACCGAGGCGATAAACGCCACGGCGTATAACAAAATACCACCGCGGCGGTTGCGGAAAATCAACACCGCCGCGATGACCATCACCACGCCCATCAGCGCGAAGTACAGTGTACCGCCGACGAGGGCCAGTTTTGCCCCAAGAATACCGATAGCCAGACCGATGATGAGCATCAGTCCGGCGAGAAGCCACTGCAGGATCCGGGGGAATCCGCGCGGCGCGTTGCCAGTTGCCATGTAATCTCCTTAACCACTCCCGCCACTTCATCATGAACCAAATGAAACAGGTGCTTTCTGTTTTATTTTTGAATGAAGAGGTTTGTACCTTCATAAACGCAGGTTTATTGCTTGATGTGATTTCGAATGAACCATTTGGTGAAATCGCGATATGATAGATCTGTTAAAGAAATTTACGCAATTGTTAATGAATGATTTCGCACTAAATGATTATTTTGCTAAATGTGTTGTGCCGCCAGGCGCATCACATCGGCGAACGTAGGCTCCCCGGCAGGTGTCGCCGGGGAGAAAGCGGGGTCAGGCAGGCATTGATTTGCGGATGGCGCTGAGCAGGGTTTGCGTACCCGGCGTCAGCGTCGCATCGACGCGGGTCAGAATGCCGATGGGCTCTCCGGCGCCCTGGGTGGCAATCGGCAGGGCGCTCAGCACGCCCCGGCGAAGATCGTCTTTCACCGCCCCGGATGGCACGAACCACACATAGTCGAAATCGACCGTCAGCTGGCGTGACAGCGAAGCAGACAGCGTCTCGATGCATCCCGCGGGCATTTTACAGCCCTGGCTCTGGAGCAACGTTTCGGCGTTTTGCCGCGGTACGGTGCCCTTCGGCGAAACGACGACGGGCCACTCCATCACCCGGCTCAGGGTCACGGTCTCCTGAAGCAGGGGGTGTCCCGGGCGAACCACCAGTTTCAGGGATTCGAGGAACAGTAGCTCATAGTTGAGTCCACTCATCAGATCCGGGTCGGACATGCGTCCGATACCGATATCGATCTCCCCGGATTTTAACCCCGCCAGCAGCATGGTGTTGTTCATGGTGGCGACCTGCAGCGTGATGTCTTTTTGCTGCTTATGGAACTGGCCGATCACCGTAGGCAGGATCCCCAGCGCGGCGGTAGGCAGCGCGCCGATACGCACAATGTCGTTATTCAGGCCCTCTTTACGGTTCAGCGCCTGACCCGCTGAGTTAAGGGCATCAAGTACCTTAACGGCATGAGTCAGAAACTGTTCGCCGACCAGGGTGAGTTGCGCCCCCAGGCGGCCCCGCTCGAACAGCCGGGTACCGGTTAGCTGTTCAAGCTCGTTAAGCGTTTTCGAGAGTGCAGGTTGACTCAGATTTAAAGTTTCAGCCGCGCGCCCCAGCGTTCCCTGTTGAGCGACGGCCACGAAGGTGTGTAGATGGCGCAAGCGAATGCGCTGACTGAAGAGACCATTTTTTTCCATAGTAGATGATGTTAAAAACACAGCGGTGAAAGAGACAAGCGGCCTTGTTTAAATTTGATAACCAGATAGCAAAATATTATTAACATTTGACCTGATTACATTACAAGATCTTTCCCCACGGTTTAAAACGCCTTCCCCCCGCAGGACTAGGGGAAGGCGTTTATCGGCGTGGCCGCTAGATATCGAAAAAGACGGTTTCGTTTACGCCCTGCAGATAAATATCGAAGCGATAGACCACTTCCGAACCACGAACCTCGCGTTCGGCGATTAAGGTTTTGCGTCTTACTTCCCACTCGATCAGATTCAGCACCGGGTCGTTGGCGTTGGCCTCGTGTTCATCGGCGAAATACATCCGCGTGTTCAGGCCGATGTTGATCCCCCGCGCGACCACCCACAGGTTGACGTGCGGCGCCATCAGGCGGCCATCGCGGCCGACAACCGGGCCCGGCTTAATGGTGTCAAAGCGCCAGACGCCGGAGGTGAAATCAGAGCAGGTACGCCCCCAGCCGCGGAAGCCCGGGTCGACGGCTTTCTGCTGCTGACGGTCGTCAGGATGGTTATAGCGTCCCGCGGCGTTGGCCTGCCAGATCTCCAGCAGCACATCACGGACCGGTGTTCCGGAGCCGTCGATAACCCGGCCTTCAATGGTGATCCGCTCCCCGGTGGTATCGGCGGTGGTGAGGACCGGGCCAAAGTTTTTCTCAAAAATATGAAAGCCCGCGGCGTCAGGCGCCAGACCGATATGAACATAGGGTCCCGCCGTCTGCGAGGCGGTTTCAGGCAGATACTGTTTCATCGGGCGGCCCCCTGAGTGCGATTTTCAAACAGCGTGGCGCGATGGCCGCGCAGAACAAGGTCGAAGCGGTAGGCCAGGCAATCCAGCGGTACGGCGGCGTGCATGTCCAGCTCGGCGATCAGCGTGCGTACGGCGTCGTCATTATTAATGGTCCGGACGATCGGGCACTGTTTGATCAGCGGGTCGCCTTCGAAATACATCTGGGTGATCAGGCGCTGCGCCCAGGCGTCACCCGAGAGCGAGAAATGAATATGCGCCGGACGCCAGTCGCTGGCCTGGTTACGCCACGGGTAGGGGCCGGGCTTGATAGTGCGAAAACAGTAATAACCGTTTTCATCGGTCAGCACCCGGCCGCAGCCGCCGAAGTTCGGGTCAATCGGGGCCAGATACTGATCTTTTTTATGTCGGTAGCGGCCGCCGGCATTGGCCTGCCAGACTTCCACCAGGGTGTTTTTCATCGGTCGGCCAAAACCATCGCGCACATAACCGTGGACAATGATCCGCTCGCCAATCGGCAGGCCTTCTTTGGCATAGTTAAGGATAAGGTCATTATCCAGAGGGCCTAGATCGTCGTGGCTAAAGACCGGCCCGGTGATCTCTGACAGCGAGTTCTGCAGGGAGATCAGGGCATTCTTCGGTGAGCGCAGGACGCTGGTTTTATAGCCCGGCGCGTAAGCGGGCGGGTGACTACTGTAATCGCGATGGATGACCTCGCGCGGGGACCATTTGTCGTTCATCGGGTACTCCGTGTAGACGGTAGAGGGGCATGTTGTTGTAATGTCGCCAGAAACAGTGTGTGTAAATGTATTGTTAATTTAAAGTGAAATTACCGGGTGTTTTTCATAACCGTGGGTTATGTTTTGTGCAATGACTGCTAGCGGAAGCAGGTTATCGCCATCACAGTTTGTAAATTCTTCCCCCCGCCAGGAGGCAGCTTTCCTACACTCCAGGAAGTATTCACTGGAGGTAACACATCATGGCGAACACCATCACGGCTGATGAGATTCGGGAGCACTTTTCGCAGGCCATGTCGGCCATGTACCAGCAGGAAGTTCCGCAGTACGGGACGCTGCTGGAGCTGGTGGCAGACGTCAATCTGGCGGTACTGGAAAATAATCCGCAGCTGCATGAACAACTGGCCAATGCCGACGAGCTGGCGCGCTTAAACGTGGAGCGCCACGGCGCAATCCGCGTGGGCACAGCGGAGGAACTGGCGACGCTGCGTCGCATGTTTGCCATCATGGGGATGTATCCCGTCAGCTATTACGATCTCTCACAGGCCGGCGTGCCGGTCCATTCCACGGCCTTTCGTCCCATCGACGATGCCGCGCTGGCGCGCAATCCGTTTCGGGTTTTCACCTCGCTGCTGCGCCTGGAGCTGATTGAAAATCGCGCCCTGCGCGAGCGGGCCGAGGCCATCCTTGCCCGGCGCAAAATCTTTACCCCCCGCTGTCTGGCGCTGATTGCGCAGTATGAAGCTGAGGGCGAATTCACCTCTGCCGACGCGCGCGAGTTTGTGCAGGAGGCGCTGGAGACCTTCCGCTGGCACCGGCATGCCACCGTCGATGAGGAGACCTACCATGCTCTGCATCGCGAGCACCGCCTGATTGCCGATGTGGTCTGCTTTCCGGGATGCCATATCAATCACCTCACGCCGCGGACGCTGGATATTGATCGCGCCCAGGCCCTGATGCCAGAGTGTGGTATTGAACCCAAAGCGCTGATTGAAGGGCCACCGCGCCGGGAGGTCCCGATCCTCCTGCGGCAGACCAGCTTTAAGGCGCTTGAGGAGCCGGTGATGTTTGCCGGTGAGCATAAAGGCACCCACAGCGCCCGCTTTGGTGAAATTGAGCAACGCGGCATTGCGCTCACGCCAAAAGGACGCGCGCTGTACGACCGCCTGCTGCAGGCAGCGGGGACCGGAAAGGACAATCTCAGCCATCAGCTGCATCTGCAGGAGGTATTCCGCGAATTCCCCGACAGCGAATTTTTGCTCCGACAGCAGGGGCTGGCCTGGTTTCGTTACCGCCTGACGCCCGCCGGCGAGGCGCATCGTCAGGCGTTTCGTCCGGGCGACGATCCGCAGCCGTTGATTGAGCGCGGGTGGGTGGTCGCCCAGCCGATTATTTATGAAGATTTTTTACCGGTCAGCGCGGCGGGTATTTTTCAGTCCAATCTGGGCAACGAAACGCAGGCGCGCAGCCACGGGAATGCCAGCCGCGAAGCCTTTGAGGCGGCGCTGGGCTGCCCGGTGGAGGATGAGTTTGCCCTGTACCGACAGGCGGAGGAGCGCAGCAAACGACGTTGCGGTCTGCTGTAAAATCAGTACCCTGCTGGCATCAGCCTTACAGGGAGCAGGTTATGCAACATCCGTCGAAACCGTTGGCAAAAACCCGCCAGGGAACCGTATCCGGGAGCGCAGAGCAGGGGATCCATATCTGGCGCGGCATTCCGTATGCCGCGCCGCCTGTGGGCCCGCTGCGCTGGCGCGCGCCGCAACCTCCTGCCCGCTGGCAGGGCGTCCGCCAGGCCGACGCCTTTTCCGCCGCCAGCTGGCAGGACATTGACTACTGCCGTGAGCTCGGCGGCGGCGATCCCGGCGCTTTTAGCGAAGACTGCTTATATCTCAATATCTGGACACCTGCTGCAGCGGCGCAGTCGCTGCCGGTGATGGTCTGGCTGCACGGCGGCGGGTTTACCATCGGCGCCGGCAGCCTGCCGCCTTACGATGGCAAAGCCTTAGCCAGCCGCGATGTGGTGGTGGTGACGGTCAACTACCGACTGGGCCATCTCGGCTTTTTCGCCCATCCGGCGCTGGAGGAAGAGGCGGGCGAACGTCTCTATAATTTCGCGCTGCTCGATCAGATTGCCGCTCTGCAGTGGGTTCAGGAGAATATCCATGCCTTTGGCGGGGATGCCGCTAACGTCACGCTGTTTGGCGAATCCGCCGGGGCGCGCAGCGTGCTGTCGCTGATGGCCTCGCCGAAAGCGAAAGGGTTGTTCCATAAAGCGATTATTCAGAGCGGGTATACGTTACCCGACCTGCCGCGAGAGAAGGCGCTGGAGAAAGGCCGCCTGCTGGCGGAACACTTTGCCTTACCGCAAGCCAGCGCTGAGGAATTACGGGCGATCCCCGCGGAGGCCTTCTGGTCACTCACCGCGCCGCTGAACACAGGGCCGGCCCCCATCGTCGGCGACGCGGTGCTGCCGCAGCCGATGCTGGAGACCTTTTTTGCCGGACGTCAGCACCCAATGCCGGTGATGATCGGCTCCAACAGCGATGAAGCCAGCGTGATGGCCGTGTTTGGCGTCGATATCGCCGGGCAGATCCAGAAGCTGCGCCGTGAGCGTCGCCTGGGACTGGGTCTGATCAAACTCCTTTATCCCGGCGTGAAGGGCGATGAAGCGCTGGGGCGGGAAGTGTGCCGCGATATGGCCTTCACTACCCTCGGTTATGTGGTGATGCAGGCGCAGCAGCGTGTGGGGCAGCCGTGCTGGCGCTACTGGTTTGATTATGTTGCGGAAGCGGAGCATGACACCTATCCGCACGGCGCCTGGCATGGCAACGAGGTGCCCTACGTGTTTGATAACCTGCGGTTGACCGACCCGGTGTGTCAGTACGCCAGCGAAGCGGATCTGGCCTTCGCCGCTCAGGTCGCTGATTACTGGGCCCAGTTTGCTCGCGTCGCCAGCGGCGACCAGGCGCTTGCCGGCGCGGTGCGCTGGCCAGCGTGCCTGCGCGGACGGGATCGTCTGTTGCGCATTGGCCTGCATAAGCGTGCCGGCTTTAAAGTGGAAAATCGCTTTATGCGCGCCCGGCTGGCGCTGTTTCGCCGGGTGATGAAGCATCACGTGACGCTGGAGTGAATGCGCTGAGGGCGGCTGAGTCACTGCCGCCACCGGTTGGTGGCGGCGTTCACTCACATGACGACCACGGGCTTTATCACCTTACCAGACGCCGAATCGGCGAAAGCCTGGTTGATATCGGCCAGCGGGTAGCGAACGATAAGCTTATCGATAGGGAATTTCCCCTGCTTATACTGCTGCACCAGCAGTGGAATAAACAGCGCCGGGACGGCATCACCCTCAATCACCCCGACCAGCGACTTGCCCTCCGCCATCAGATCGTTCTGCACGTTAAAAGTGATATCCCCGGTAAAGCCGACGATGGCCACCGTACCTAATGGTTTCACCGCGTGCACGGCCTGCAGCACGATGGCCGATACGCCGGTGGTTTCCACCGCGTAGTGAGCGCCTTTGCCGGTGATCTGTTTAATCAGGGCGACGGCATCCTGTTCCTTGCCATTGATCTGATGGGTGGCGCCCAGTTCGCCCGCGAGGGCGAGGCGACTGGCATGAATATCGACAGCGATGATCTGCGAACAGCCGGTTAATTTCGCCGCCATGATGGCGCTGAGCCCCACGGCGCCGCAGCCAAACACCACAATCGATTCCCCAATCACCGGTTTCAGGCGGTTGAGCACCGTCCCGCTGCCGGTCTGGATGCCGCAGCCCAGCGGGCCGAGCAGGGTGAGATCGACCTCCGGGTCGACCACCACGGCGTTGCTGGCGCGGGTGACCACATACTGGCTGAAGGACGACTGGCCAAAGAACAGGGACAGATCCTGATCGCCCAGCCGATAGGGGGTGGTGCCATCCTCGCGTCGGCCGCCAAAATTAAGCGTATTAAAATCTTCGCAAGCCGAAGGGTGGTTGCTTAAACAATTTTCGCAATGGTGGCAGGCGGCATAGCTGAGCACCACGTGGTCTCCCACCCTGATACCGCTGACCGCCTCCCCGACGCTGGCGACGATCCCGGCGCCTTCATGGCCGAGGATGGCTGGCATAGGCACCACTCCCGGGTTATCACGCATCACCGCGTCGGTATGACAGACCCCGGTGGCGACAATTTTCACTAATATCTCATCCTTTCCCGGTGGGGAGACGTCAACATCCTTGAGGACGAAAGGTTGCTGGTAGCCCAGCGTGACGGCTGCTTTCACTTGCATGGCATGACTCCTGAATGAATTCCCTGGAGAGCGTGGCGGGACAGCCCGAACGGCTCTCCCGTGTTGGCCGCTAACATGACGAAATATAGCGGTTACCGGTGAAAAGTTAGCACCGGATGTGGCGGAAATTTGCGCCAATTGTGCCTAAAAAAAAGCATGGCGCTGGGGCATAGGTGTGATGAATATAACGCAGCGGGGAAAAGCTATCCGCTCAATAGTCAGGCGAAAAAAGCGGCAGACAGTGTGTTCGCCTCCCGGCCAAACGCCGAAGGAAAAGTAAAAAAACGGGCTGTTCTGGTAGACAGGGCTTTTTTACCTTTTTTCTGCGGGCAACAATTGGATTATTAATCGTTTTTGTCTAGAGTGGGCGGAATTTATCACGCAGCGTGATGACGCGTTGCGAATCAATTCACCCGTGCAGAAGGACGCTTTCTCAGGCATGAACCGCAGACGTTTTCTTAAATCTTCCATGGCTGTTGCCGCCGTATGCGGAACGTCAGGAGTCGCATCCTTATTCAGTCAGGCCGCTTTTGCCGAAGACGCGGGCATTGCCGACGGGCAGACGCGTCGTTTCGATTACACCGTGCTGCAGGCGATGGCCCACGATCTGGCGCGCCAGCCATGGGGCGGCGCCCCGCGCGATCTGCCGCCAACGCTGGCCAATCTGACTCCGCAGGCTTATAACAGCATCCAGTATGACGCCAACCACTCGCTGTGGAACAACATTGAAGAACGCAAACTGGACATCCAGTTTTTCCACGTCGGGATGGGGTTCCGTCGCCGCGTGCGGATGTTCTCTCTTGACGCCGCCACCCAGCAGGCGCGCGAGATCCATTTCCGCCCTGAGCTGTTTAAGTACAATGACGCCGGGGTCGACACCCGCCAGCTGGAAGGCCAGTCCGACCTTGGCTTCGCCGGATTCCGGGTGTTTAAAGCGCCGGAGCTGGCGCGCCGCGATATCGTGGCGTTCCTCGGCGCCAGCTACTTCCGCGCGGTAGACAGCACTTACCAGTACGGCCTGTCGGCTCGCGGGTTGGCGGTGGACACCTTTACCGATACCCCGGAAGAGTTCCCTGATTTCACCTCCTTCTGGTTCGAAACGGTTAAAGGGGACGCCACGGTCTTTACCGTTTACGCGCTGCTGGATAGCCCGAGCATCACCGGGGCCTACAAATTCACCATCCATTGCCAGGATACCCAGGTCATCATGGATGTGGAAAACCACCTTTATGCCCGCAAGGACATCAAACAGCTGGGTATCGCGCCGATGACCAGTATGTTCAGCTGCGGCAACAACGAGCGCCGGATGTGCGATACCATCCACCCGCAGATCCACGACTCCGATCGGCTGTCGATGTGGTTGGGGAACGGCGAATGGGTCTGCCGGCCGCTGAATAACCCGCAGAAGCTGCAGTTCAACGCCTTCCAGGACAAGAACCCGCGCGGCTTCGGTCTGCTGCAGCTGGACCGCGATTTCTCCCATTACCAGGACGTGATGGGCTGGTATAACAAGCGTCCCAGCCTGTGGGTTGAGCCGCGTAACCAGTGGGGGAAAGGGGCGGTCAGCCTGATGGAGATCCCGACCACCGGCGAAACGCTGGATAATATCGTCTGCTTCTGGCAGCCGGAAAAAGCGGTGAAGGCGGGCGACGAACTGGACTTCCGCTACCGTCTCTACTGGAGCGCGCAGCCGCCGGTGAGCACTCCGCTGGCGCGTGTGCTCGCCACCCGCACCGGGATGGGGGGCTTCCCGGAAGGCTGGGCGCCGGGCGAGCACTATCCGGATAAGTGGGCGCGCCGTTTTGCCATCGACTTTGTCGGCGGCGATCTGAAGGCCGCCGCGCCGCGCGGTATTGAACCGGTGATCACCCTCTCCAGCGGCGAAGCGAAGCAGATTGAGATCCTCTATGTTGAGCCGTTCGATGGCTACCGGATCCTCTTCGACTGGTATCCGACCTCCGACTCGACCGACCCGGTGGAGATGCGCCTGTTCCTGCGCTGTCAGGGCGAAGCTATCAGCGAAACCTGGCTCTATCAGTACTTCCCGCCGGCGCCGGATAAACGTAACTACGTTGACGACCGGATCATGAAATAGTCCCGTGACAGCCGCGGCCCGCAGGCAACGCCTGTGGGCCAGTAGAGAACCCCATGACTACAGACATTCCCGCAGTACCTGAGTCGATCCCGGTGACCGACGCGCTGACGCTTATCGCGATTGATGAGCGCTACGTCAGCGATCTGCACCAACTGGTGGTCAAAAACCGCCACTGGCTGCAGCAATCGCTTAACTGGCCCGCCGAAGTGAACAGCGAAGAGGAGACCCGCCGCCATGTGCAGGGTAACGTGATTCTGCATCAGCGGGATTACGCCAAAATGTTTTTGCTGTTTCTTGACCATCGACTCGTTGGCGTCCTGTCGTTCAACCAGATCGAGCCGCAGAACAAAACGGCCTATATCGGCTACTGGATCGATGAAGATCACCAGGGGCAGGGGCTGCTTTCGCGCTCCCTGCAGGTCTTTATCCACCATTATGCCCGCAGCGGGCTGGTGCGCCGGTTTGTGATCAAATGCCGGGTGGCCAATACCCGCAGTAACCAGGTGGCGTTGCGCAATGGGTTCGTTCTTGAAGGTTGCCTCAGGCAGGCCGAGTATCTGAACGGCAGCTATGACGATCAGAATATCTATGCGCGCATTATTGACCGCGACGAGGCGCTAGAGGGCGCCTAACAGCGGCGTGCGGGTGATGTGCTGCTGGCCGTCAAGCGTTTTCGGGCCGCGCAAATGAATGGCCTCTCCCTCCTGCGCGGCGATCTGCACCTCGTCATTGATGGTGACCTGGTGCTCAATGATCACATCGCCGAGGATAACGGTCCGCCCCTGGATCAGCACGTCGTCGTCGAGCAGAATCGGACCACCGCGCAGCTGCGCCTCGCCACCGACCATCGCCCGGTGCTTTAACAGGCAGTTGCCTTCAATCACCGCATTCTCCGCCACCTGCGAACTGTAGCGCACGGTGGGGATGGCATCCTCTCCGCGACCGGCGATCAGTCGCGCATGACCATAAACCCGGGCGTTATCGCACACCCAGACGTCGTTTTCTTCGTTCCCCTCCAGTCTTGCCTGGTCGAACACTTCTGCCCGATGTTCGACAAAAGCGTGCTCGACAAAGGCATCGCCGTAGATTTGCGCCTGATGAAGAATACGCGAGGCGCTAACGGTGGCTCGCTGATAAATCTGCAGGACTTTGTCGCGATCGGCGGTCAGCCCGCGGGCGGCAATCACCTGGCAGTGGGGCAGGAGACGCGCCTCGTCGGCGAGGCGACAGTAACCGCGCACCAGACTATGATTAATCGTGACGTTGTCACTTATCTGCGCGTGATGGCTAATGTGCGAGGCATGAATGCATGCCCGTCCGCCGATGGCGGCCTCGTGGCTGACCACGCAGGGCCCGGTTAAGCGAGCGTCGTCGCGGATACTTGCCCCGGCGAAAACCACGCTGTTGGCATCGTAGATCCAGCACTCTCCCTGTTGGCTGAGAGCGCTTTCCGCGTCCACCCAACCGCCTTCGCTGCCTGCTTTGACGTCAGCGAAATCGATAAGCGCCACTATCTGGCGCAGGGTGACGCTCTGTTTGCCAGCCTCTTCCTGGTAACAATACTGCCGGGTCTGTTCGCTGAGACGGTATTTACGCATTCCCGATCCTCATTACTTATGGTTAACATAAACATAGCAAAGATCGCCGTAGCGCGCGGGATAAGGTTCCTTTAAAATGCAACTTCAAATTAAATTGATATCATCAACAAAATGAAGAACAAGCAAACGCCGCGGCAGGCGCTGAACCTGCCGGCAGGCTATTTTGGCATGGTGCTCGGCACCATCGGAATGGGCTTCGCCTGGCGCTACGCCAGCACGCTCTGGCCGGTTAGCCGCAGCATCGGCGATGGTCTGGTGATGCTGGCGATCGCGATGTGGGCGCTGCTCAGCATGGCGTTTATCAGCCGGGCGATTCGCTTTCCGGCGAGCGTGCTACGGGAGATGCGTCATCCGGTCAGCAGCAGCTTTGTCAGCCTGTTTCCGGCCACTACGCTGCTGGTGGCGATCGGGCTGGTGCCCTGGTGGCGACCGCTGGCGCTGGGATTGTTTGTGCCGGGGGTGGCGCTGCAGCTTGCCTATGCCGCCTGGCAAAGTGGCGGCTTGTGGCGGGGGACGCATCCTCACGAGGCCACCACGCCGGGGCTCTATCTGCCGACGGTGGCCAATAATTTCATTAGCGCGATGGCCTGCGGCGCGCTGGGATTTACCGACGCCGGGCTGGTGTTCCTCGGCGCCGGGGTCTTCTCCTGGTTGAGCCTCGAGCCGGCGATCCTCCAGCGTCTGCGCAGCGCGGGCGAGCTGCCGACGCCGCTGCGCACCTCGCTGGGGATCCAACTGGCGCCTGCGCTGGTGGCCTGCAGCGCCTGGCTCAGCGTCAACGGCGGGGAAGCGGATACCTTCGCGAAGTTGTTGTTTGGTTACGGCCTGCTGCAGTTGCTGTTTATGCTGCGCCTGATGCCCTGGTATCTTCGCCAGCCGTTCAATGCTTCCTTCTGGAGCTTCTCGTTCGGTATTTCCGCACTGGCCACCACCGGCCTGCATCTCGGCCAGGCCAGGGCGGACGGCTTTTTTCACCATCTGGCAATGCCGCTGTTTATTTTTAGCAATCTGGTTGTCGGCCTGCTGTTACTGCGCACAATTTTGCTGTTAGTGAGCGGGAAACTGCTGGTACAGGTCGACCGGGAAACACTCCTGAATAAGAAGGAAAGATCATGACAACGCGTGACGCGGATTATTTTAGTGAAAAATATGGCCTGACACGCACCCATTCCGAGGTGCTGCATGCTGCGACGGTGGTGCCGCCGGGGCGGGCGCTGGATCTGGGCTGTGGCAACGGGCGTAACAGCCTTTATCTGGCGGCGAACGGATTCACGGTGACGGCGTGGGATAAAAATCCGATGAGCATCAATAATCTGGAAAGTATTCGCGCTGCCGAGGCGCTGGAAAATCTCCGCACCGCGGTAACAGACCTCAATAACCTGACCTTTGATGGGGAATATGACCTGATCCTCTCCACCGTGGTGATGATGTTCCTGGAGCCTGACACCATCCCGGGCCTGATCGCCAATATGCAACGCTGCACCGCCGCAGGCGGCTATAACCTGATTGTGGCGGCGATGGATACCGAAGACTATCCCTGCACCGTCGGCTTTCCGTTTGCCTTTAAACCCGATGAGCTTCGTGAATATTACCAGGGCTGGGAGCTGCTGAAATACAATGAGGACGTCGGCGAGCTGCATCGCACCGACGTCAACGGCAATCGCATCAAACTGCGCTTCGCCACCCTGTTGGCGCGCAAGCCTGCCTGATATGCGGCGGCGTGGGGAATCAGGACGTGGCCCGCGCCGCGTAGTAAGGTGAAGAGCAGGAAATATAAGCGACGAAGTCCCCGTAAAAAAGAGGGATAAAAAGCAGGCTTCTGCCTGTTTTAAGTGATTATTTAATAACGTAATGTTCATCCTATCAATATTTGTAAATCTTCCTTGACGAAGCCCATTTTTTGTCACAAAACTAGTGGGTCTTATTTGCTATAACGTCTGCCGAAAAAAAACTGCATTTACAGGGATCTCTCTATGCGTACTCGCGTGTTATTGAAAGTCGCCGCTCTGGCGGGGATGTTAGCGTTGACCGGCTGTGCGTCGAAAGTGGCGCAACCGAATCAGTATTCGGGCTTCTTAAAAGATTATTCCAACCTGAAAGAAACGACCTCCGCCTCCGGCAAGCCTGAGCTGCGCTGGATCGATCCAAACTACAATCCGGCCAACTACGATAACGTCGTGTACCATCCGGTAACCTATTATCCCGTCCCGAAACCGACCACCCAGGTAGGAGAAAAGGCGCTGCAGGATATTCTGAATTACACGAACAAAGAACTGAAACAGGCTATTTCGGAGCGTAAACCGCTGGCCACTACCGCCGACAAACGCAGCCTCATCTTCCGTGGCGCGATCACCGGTGTGGACTCCAGCAAAGAGGGACTGCAGTTCTATGAAGTGATCCCGGTCGCCATGATTGTTGCGGGTACCCAGGCCGCCACTGGCCATCGTACTATGGACACCGACCTCTATTTTGAAGCCGAACTGATCGACGCCAGCACGAACAAGCCGGTGATCAAGGTTGTTCGTAAAGGGGAAGGCAAAACCCTGGCCAATGAAAACACGCCGCTGACCGTCGATACCCTGAAGCAGGTGATCGATGATATGGCAGTGGACGCCGTCAAATTTGACCCTTCTCAGCGTTAATCGCACCAGCGCCGTCTGACCGCCGGCGCTGTTCTCCCTGCCATCGCCTTCTCAGGCCAGCTTGCGACGCAGCAGCAGCTGTTCCGGTTTGGCAAACATCACCAGGTTACCCAGCAGGATCAGCGCCAGCCCGATAACGGCGTTGCTGTGCCAGATATACCCTTCATAGACGGTGGAAATGGATAACGCCACCAGCGGAAACAGCAGCGTACTGTAGGCGGCTTTGCTGGCGCCGATGCGTCCCACGAGAGTGAAATAGGCCCCGAAGGCGATCACTGAGCCGAACAGCGCCAGGTAAAGCAGGGCGCCAAGGTAGCTGACGGTCCACTCCGGCGTAAAGTTATCGCCACGTAGCAGGGCGATAGCGCCCATCACCAGCGTGCCGTAGAGCATCGCCCAACTGTTGGTGGTCAGGGTTTCCAGCCCTCGCCGCTGGTGGCGAATGCTGAACATATTGCCCAGTGAAAAGCCGTAGGTGCCCAGGGCGCTCAGACCGATCCCCCACAGCAGCGAGGCGTTCAACCCGTTGGCCAGCAGGTCATCCCAGAACAGCGTGACAATACCGGCCAAACCCAGCGCGGCGGCGGCCCAGAAGCGGCCCGGCGGCTGCTGGCGGAAAAAAAGGAAGCTGTTAATGGCGTTAAACAGCACCGCCATGGAAAAGATAACCGATTCCAGCCCGGTATTGATCCAGGCCGCGGCCGTGTAAAAACACCAGAAATTAAAGCAGAAAACGCAGCAACCCTGCAGCAGGCAGCAGAGGTGATCTTTCGCGCGCAGCGGCCGCAGCCGTCGCGTGACAAGCAGAACCGCCAGCATCGTGACGCTGGCCACGGCGAAACGCCAGAAAATGGATACCGGCGCCGCCACCGGCCCCTGCTGTAAAAAAATCGCAATCCACGTCGTTCCCCAGATAACGACAACGAGTGCATAAAGTAATGCGTTCACCCTGACTCTCCTCTGCCTGTTGAAGGGAGGAGTATGCCGCCTGTCACAACCGGCAGCTTTCACCCGCTTGTTGTCGGCTTGCAAATTCTTGCGCTTATTTGTCATTCGCCTGCGGTGAGGACTGGAAACCGCACCGGAGTCTCCCTAGACTAGAGCTTTTACGGGCAGATGCGTGAAGGCGATGGGTTACGGGACGTTTGAAACATTACGGCGACAGAACGCGGTGCTGCGGGGCACGGTGGAGCTGAATTCCGGTATTCAACTGGCCGCCTGGTACAACAATTGCGATACCGTGACGGTGCGCAGCGATCACCATACGTTAAGCCTGTACGTCGCCGATGGCTATGAAAGCTATCAAAAGACGCCGCACGGCTGGAAAAATGGCGGCGGCCCGGATCGCTTTTGTCTGATGCCGAAAGGCGATGAGAGCGTCTGGGATATCCGCGGCGATCTGTCGTTTGTGCATCTCTACTGTACCGATGAGCATCTGCGCCGCGTCGGCGAAGAGGTGTGGGATCGTAGCCCGGCAAACTTCACTCTGCAGGAAAAAACCTTCGCCAGCGATGACAAAATCACCGCGGTGTACCGCCAGTTTTTGCTGGCCAATGACTGGCGACAGCCGGCGAACCAGTTGACCCTCAGCGCCGCCAGCAGCTTATTGCTCACCCATCTTATCCAGCACTATTCCACCGTACAGTGGCGTTTGCCGACGGTCACCGGAGGGCTGGCGCCGGGCGTAAAGCGTCACGTGCTGGCCTGGATCGACGCCCACCTCGATCAGCCGCTGACCCTGGCCGACCTGGCGCAGCAGGCGGGACTGAGTGAATTCCATTTTGCTCGCATGTTCCGCCAGTCGCTGAATATGGCCCCGCATCAATACGTCATGCAACGGCGAATGGCGAAAGCGCAAAATCTGCTCTGCCACAGCGCGCTGGCGCTAACCGAGATTGCGCTGGCCTGCGGCTTCAGCTCCGCCAGCCATTTCAGCCATCGGGTCAAAGCCGCCACCGGCCTGACGCCGTCCCAGCTACGGGCGGCGCAGCGCGGATAAGACGCCGTAGCTCACCCCACCGAGCACCACGCCCCAGAAGGCCGACCCAATTCCCGCCAGCGTCACGCCGCTGGCGGTGACCAGGAAGGTCAGCACCGCCGCATCGCGTTCACTGGCCTGATGTACCGCCTGAAACAGGCTGCCGCCGATGGTGCCGAGCAGCGCCAGGCCGGCCAACATCTGGATCCACGCCGTCGGTAAGGCCGACATCAGAGCGGTGATCGACCCGCCAAACAGACCGGCCAGCAGATAAAAACCGCCTGCCGCCATGGCCGCCAGCCAGCGCTGTTGCGGATCCGGATGCGCTTCCGGACTCTGGCAAATCGCGGCGGTGATCGCCGCGATGCAGAGGGAGTACACCCCAAACGGCGCCAGCAATAGCGCCAGTCCTCCACAGACGACGAGCAGTGCCGACACCGGTACGGTGTAGCCGGATGCCTGCAGGGTGGCGAACCCGGGTGCGTTCTGCGAGGCCATGGTGACGAGGAAAAACGGCAGGCCGACGCTGAGCAGCAGCGCCGGGGTAAACTGCGGCGCGATCCACTCCGGTGCCGCGAAGGCCAGCGGTACGGCCGTCCTGGCGACGTCCCCGGAGGCCGCCGCGATCAGCGCCCCCACCACCAGCGCGGCGACTACCGCGAAGCGGGGCCACAGCGCTTTACAGAGAAGCCAGGCGGCGAGCATGCCGCCGCACAGCAGCAGATGGTCCTGCAAGCCGGCGAAGGCCTGCAAACCGAAACGCAGCAGGATCCCGGCCAGCATCGCGGCGGCCAGCGAATGGGGAATGATCTTCATCAGCCGGGCAAACAGGCCCGTCACGCCGCAAAGGACGATCAGCGCGTTGGCGAAGATAAACACCCCCACGGCCTCGGCGAGGGTGACCCCCTGTAGACCGCTGACCAGCAGCGCGGCACCCGGCGTTGACCAGGCGGTGAGCACAGGAACTTTACGCCAGCCGCTCAGCGCAAGGGTGCTGATACCCATGGCGAGGCCAAGGGCCGTCATCCAGCCGGCGATCTGCCCGGGGGTAGCGCCAGCAGATGCAGCAGCTTGCCAGATAATGGCGGCTGAACTGGCGTAGCCCACCAGTACAGCGACGAAACCCGCCAACAGCGTGGGAAGAGGAAGGGTAAACGAGCGCATAGGGTTCTCTTGTGCGTTATAACATACGAATACTCTATCACTGTGCGTTATAGCGCACAAGGTGCGGATGTGGAGAGCGTAAGACAGCTGTTCGCATCGGTGATATGCCGAGAAACGCCCTGTAGAATCAGGCAAATGGGGATATACTCTTGCCTGTACAAGTCAGGAGGTAGGATGAATATTGCGCAACATCTGGCGGCAACGCTCAAAACCCTGCGCCAGCAGCGTGGCTGGAGCTTGTCGCGTCTGGCAGAAGAGACGGGGGTGTCGAAAGCCATGCTGGGGCAGATTGAGCGTAATGAATCGAGCCCGACGGTGGCGACGCTGTGGAAGATTGCTACCGGACTGAACGTGCCGTTTTCGGCGTTTATCGTTCCGGACGCCAGCGCGGCGCCTTCCGCTTTTGATCCGCAGCAGCAGGCGATGGTGGTGACCCCGGTCTTCCCGTGGGATCCGGAGCTGCGCTTTGACCATTTTTCGATAACCCTTGCCCCCGGCGCGTTGAGCGAATCGACGCCGCATGAGAGAGGGGTGATTGAACATGTGGTGGTGATTAGCGGCGCCCTGGATCTCTGTTTACAGGGAGAGTGGCATTTACTGCAGCCAGGTGAGGGACGGCGCTTCGCCGGCGATGAGGCGCATGCGTATCGTAACCGCGGCGTTCAGGCGGCCCATTTCCATTCTCTTATCCATTATCCAAAAGAAAAAACCGCGGGCGAACCCGCGGCCAGACAAGATGACTGATGATAACCACTCACAACGTGACGAGGAAAATCCGGAATACGTGATGACAGTACGCTGCGCGAGGATGTGAAGGAACTATCTTTTCCATCAATACTTTGCTGAAAAATGAAAATTCGTCGTCGCGCGGCGGTGGAAAAGGTTTTCGTCTGTGCCCGGTTCTGACTACAATAGCCGCCATTTCGACCCCCTTATACTGGATAACAACACGCGTATGCGCCTGCACAATCATCGTCTTGAACTTCTTAGTCCTGCCCGCGACGCCGGTATCGCTCGCGAAGCGATCCTCCACGGCGCCGACGCCGTTTATATCGGTGGGCCTGACTTTGGCGCTCGTCACAATGCCAGCAACAGCCTGAGCGACATCACCAGTCTGGTGCCTTTTGCCCATCGCTATGGCGCCAAAATCTTTGTCACACTGAACACCATTCTGCATGATGATGAGCTGGAGCCGGCGCAGCGGCTGATTACCGATCTTTATGAGGCGGGCGTTGACGCGCTGATTGTGCAGGATATGGGGATCATGGAGCTGGATCTGCCGCCGATTGAGCTGCACGCCAGCACCCAGTGCGATATCCGCAGCGTGGAAAAAGCGAAATTTCTCTCCGACGCCGGCTTCAGCCAGATCGTGCTGGCGCGTGAACTGAATCTCAGTCAGATCAAAGCCATTTACGACCATACCGACGCGACCATTGAATTCTTTATTCATGGCGCGCTGTGCGTGGCCTATTCCGGTCAGTGCAACATTTCGCACGCCCAGACCGGACGTAGCGCCAACCGGGGCGACTGCTCGCAGGCTTGCCGCCTGCCGTATACCCTGAAAGACGATCAGGGACGGGTGGTGGCCTATGAAAAACATCTCCTGTCGATGAAGGACAACGATCAGACCGCCAACCTGGCGGCGCTGATCGACGCCGGGGTACGTTCCTTCAAAATTGAAGGCCGTTACAAAGACATGAGTTATGTGAAAAACATCACTGCGCACTACCGTCAAATGCTGGATGCCATTATCGAAGACCGCGGCGACCTGGCGCGCGCCTCGGCAGGGCGCACCGAGCACTTTTTTATTCCGTCTACCGATAAAACCTTCCACCGCGGCAGCACCGATTACTTCGTCAATGCCCGTAAAGGCGACATCGGCGCCTTTGATTCGCCGAAATTTATCGGGCTGCCGGTGGGCGAAGTCTTGAAGGTGGGGAAAGACCATCTTGATGTCGAAGTGAGCGAACCGTTAACCAACGGCGATGGCCTTAACGTGATGATCAAGCGTGAAGTGGTGGGCTTCCGTGCCAATACGGTGGAGAAAACCGGCGAAAATCGCTATCGGGTGTGGCCGAACGAGATGCCGGCGGATCTGCACAAAGCGCGTCCGCACCAGGCGCTTAACCGTAACCTCGATCACAACTGGCAGCAGGCGCTGCTGAAGACCTCCAGCGAACGCCGCATCGCCGTGGACGTTACGCTGAGCGGCTGGCAGGAACAGCTGGTTCTGACCATGACCTGTGAAGATGGCGTCAGCGTGACCCATACACTCGACGGAGAGTTCGCCGAAGCCAACCAGGCAGAAAAAGCGCTGGCCAATTTGCGTGACGGTGTCACAAAACTGGGGCAGACCATTTACTACCCGCGCGAGGTGCAGGTCAACCTGCCGCCGCTGTTTGTCCCCAACAGCCTGCTCAACCAGCTGCGTCGTGAAACGGCTGAAATGCTGGATGAAGCGCGCCTCAACGCCTGGCAACGCGGCACCCGCAAGCCGGTCTCCGTACCGCCGCCGGTCTATCCGGAGACCCATCTCTCCTTCCTCGCCAACGTCTATAACCATAAGGCGCGGGCCTTTTACCAGCGCTATGGCGTACAACTGATTGACGCCGCCTATGAAGCGCACGAAGAGAAGGGCGATGTGCCGGTGATGATCACCAAACATTGTCTGCGGTTTGCCTTCAACCTCTGCCCGAAACAGGCGAAAGGCTCCATCAAGAGCTGGAAAGCCACGCCGATGCAGTTGATCCACGGCGATGAAGTGCTGACCCTGAAATTTGACTGTCGCCCGTGCGAAATGCATGTCGTCGGGAAGATTAAAAATCACATCCTCAAAATGCCGCTTCCAGGGAGCATCGTCGCCTCCGTCAGCCCGGATGAGCTGATGAAGACCCTGCCGAAACGCAAAGGGGCCTGATCCAGCACGACGCTACTGGCAGTGAGGCGCCCGCGGTTTGCGGGCATCCTGCCAGCGGTGATGCTCGCGCAGGTCGGCGGCAGCCTCCTCGCACTGACTGCGAAGCTCATCGCTATCCGCCTCGTGCAGCAGTTGCTGTTCGAGGCTTTGCACCGGAAAGTAATCGTGCCCCTGACGGTGGGCCAGCAGATGTCCTGAAAAAAGCGCGCACAGCAACAGCAGCGCGCTCATGCTTCTCCTCAACATACCTTTTCTCTGCGAATCAATGGCGTGGGCTTACTATGCCAGGCGCTGTGCAGGTTTTTTTCTCGGCTTCTCAAAGAAGGGCAAGAGTTTGTCAATGTCAGCTGAAAGAAGGTGAAAAAAAGCCTGGCGCAGAAGGCCAGGCCTGAGGGGTTATGCTTTTGGCGGCAGTGGTTTCCCGCTGTGCTCGCCGCCTTTTGGCGGCTGCTTGCCGTCATGCTGCGGCTGCTTGCCGTCACGCTGCGGCTGCTTGCCGTCACGCTGCGGCTGTTTGCCATCATGCTGCGGCTGTTTGCCGTCACGCTGCGGCTGTTTGCCGTCATGCTGCGGCTGTTTGCCGTTGTGTTGCGCTTGCTTACCATCGTGTTGGCCTTTTTTCGCCGGCGGTTTACCCTGATGCTGCGCGCCTTTTTCTGGCGGCGGCGGCGGGGTGTCGGCAGCGAAAGCCCATGACGATATTCCCAGCGTCATCACGGCGGACAGTAAAGCTAACTTCTTCATAGCAATATCCTTTCTTCTGATGTATCGCCGTATTTCATCAGGCAAAAGTGAAGATAAGATGGAGAAGTCCCTTTTCGGACTTCTCTGCATCCCACTCAGACTTTTAGCCCTGCGGCGGTCATCAGCAGGCGAAACAGCAGGCTGATGGCGGCCAGCGTCAGTACGCTGCCTCCCCAGATCGCGATCAGCCACAGCAGACGTTTAGGCCAGGCAGTATGCATCAGTGATATCCCTCCCCGGGCTGAACTTTGCCGCGGAACACGTAATAGCTCCAGCAGGTGTAGCCAAGAATGACCGGAATAATCAGCAGTGCGCCCACCAGCATAAAGCCCTGGCTTTGCGGGGGAGCGGCAGCCTGCCACAGCGTGATGGCCGGCGGGATAATATGCGGCCAGATGCTGATCCCCAGTCCGCTAAAGCCGAGAAAGACCAGCCCCAGCGTCAGCGTGAAGGGCGAAACATGGCGGTCGCGCTGATGCAGCGTGCGCCACAGCCAGCCGCTGATGAGGAGCACCAGCAGCGGCACCGGCAGCAGGAAATAGAGATTCGGCAGGCTGAACCAGCGGGCGGCAATTGCCGGGTGCGCCAGCGGAGTCCACAGGCTGATGACGGCAAACACCGCCAGCAGGGCAACCAGCAGCTGCCGCGATGCGCTGCGCATCCGCTGCTGCAGCGCGCCTTCACTTTTCATCACCAGCCAGGTGGCGCCGAGCAGCGCATAGGCCACGCACAGCCCGAGTCCGCAAAACAGGCTGAACGGGGTCAGCCAGTCAAACATGCCGCCGCTGAAGCTACGGCCGCTGACCGGGAAACCGTTGATCACCGCCCCGACCACCACGCCCTGGCTGAAGGTCGCCAGCAGGGAACCGCCAAAAAAGGCACGGTCCCAGAAGGGTCGGTGCGACGGGGTGGCCTGGAAGCGAAACTCAAAGGCGACGCCGCGAAAAATCAGGCCGATCAGCATCAGGGTCAGGGGGATCGACAGGGCGTCGATTATCACCGCGTAGGCGAGGGGAAAAGCGCCAAACAGACCAGCGCCGCCCAGTACCAGCCAGGTCTCATTGCCATCCCACACCGGGGCGACGCTGTTGACCATTACGTCGCGCTCGGTGCTGCCCCGTACTGTGCCGAACAGCATGCCGATGCCCAGATCAAAGCCATCCATGACAATGTACATCAGCGTGGCAAAGACGATAATCACGAACCAGATCACCGATAATTCGATACCCATTAGCGGGACTCCTTCTGCAGATAACCTTCAGTGGCGGCGGACAGCGGGCGGGCTGGCGTACCGGTTGTCGCGGATTGCACCTCCTGCGGCCCCTTGCGGATCAGACGCAGCATATAGCTGTAGCCGACGCCGAAGACGGCGCTGTAGACCACGATAAAGGTCAATAAACTGACCGACATATGCAGGTCACCGTGAGCGGAAACGGCGTCTGCAGTGCGCTGAACGCCATACACCACCCATGGCTGACGGCCCACTTCGGTGGTCACCCAGCCAGCGAGAATAGCAATCAGTCCTGAAGGGCCCATCCACAGCGCAAAGCGCAGAAATGGCCGTGAATGGTACAGTCGGCCGCCGCGACGCAGCCACAGGGCCAGTACGCCGAGCAGGAGCATCAGCATGCCAAGACCGGCCATCAGGCGAAACGACCAGAACACCACGGTAGCGTTGGGGCGATCCTCAGGAGCGAACTCTTTCAACGCCGGCACCTGTTTATCAAGGCTGTGGGTGAGGATCAGGCTGCCCAGGGCCGGGATCTCAAGCCCGTAGCGGGTGCGCTCCTGCTCCATATCAGGCCAGCCAAACAGCAGCAACGGCGTTGGCTCGCCCGGCGGGTTTTCCCAGTGGCCCTCAATGGCGGCTATTTTCGCCGGCTGGTGCTTCAGGGTATTCAGACCATGCATATCGCCGATCAGCGCCTGGACGGGGGCAACCAGCAGCGTCATCCAGAGCGCCATAGAGAACATCTTACGGATCGCCGGCGACTGATTGCCGCGCAGCAGATGCCAGGCCGCCGAGGCGCCGACAAACAGCGCGCTGCTGAGAAACGCCGCCACTGTCATATGCAGTAAGCGGTAGGGGAATGACGGGTTAAAGATCACCGCCAGCCAGTCGACGGGCACCACCTGGCCATCGACGATCTCAAACCCTTGCGGGGTCTGCATCCAGCTGTTAGAGGCGAGGATCCAGAAGGTCGAGATGATGGTGCCCAGCGCCACCATACAGGTGGCGAAAAAGTGCAGCCCTGGCCCCACGCGGTTCCAGCCGAAGAGCATCACTCCGAGAAAGCCTGCTTCCAGAAAGAACGCTGTCAGGACTTCATAGGTCAGCAGGGGGCCGGTAATGCTGCCCGCGAACTGAGAGAAACCGCTCCAGTTGGTGCCGAACTGATAGGCCATCACCAGCCCGGAAACCACCCCCATGCCGAAGTTGACGGCGAAGATTTTTGACCAGAAGTGGTACAGCGAGCGCCAGGTGGGATTTTTGCTTTTCAGCCACAGGCCTTCGAGTACCGCCAGGTAGCTGGCCAGCCCAATGGTGATGGCGGGAAAGATAATATGAAATGAGACCGTAAAGGCGAATTGAATTCGCGCAAGATGGAATGCATCAAGACCGAACATGCAGTACTCCACAACAAAATTGATTCAGCGCAATTTTAGGAAGGGAGGAGGCTAGGGGGCAGAAGCAGTCCGGCCATTTTTTATCATAACAGTTGGCCGCTGTTATGATTTTTCACCTCTCGTCCAGATCATCGGCCGGCACGAATAAATACCGATGGGGTGGGTCGCTTAACCAACAGACCAGCGGAGATTTGCTGTTATCCCGGGGTCGGTTGTTCGGCGGACTCGGCCGCCGGCACGGCACTGTTTCTGGCCGGCATAATATATCCCGGATGTCACACGTTACTGTATTAATTCTCGCGATATTGTATAACGAGCTTTAGCACAATTTATTCTCACTCATTAGTATGAGAATAAGTAAAAGTGCTGAGCGGGTTAATCGTAAATTAAATAATAATAAATTGTCGGCTCTGCGGGTAATTTGTACTGTATGAGTTCGGGAATAAATAAAAAGGAATGCCCATGTCTGAAAAAGGATTACAGAGTCTGTGCATTACGCTCGGCGTGATGTTTATCTTTTGGTTTGCGTTAATCTCGCTATTCTGGGTGGCGATATTTTAAACCCATCCCGTGCTATGACGGAGACGCGACTGCCGCTTCAGGTATAACAGTTACAGGAAACTATGATTTTTTTGTAACTGATATATGATAAAGGGAGGTTAACGTACGGGGACGGCCGCAATGAAAAAGTATCAACAGCTGGCGCAGCAGCTGACCGAACAGATCGCGCTTGGCGTCTGGTTGCCTGGCGATCGGCTGCCGTCGCTGCGCGAGCAGGTGATCAGCAGCGGCATGAGCTTTATGACCGTCAGCCATGCCTATCAGCTGCTGGAAAGCCAGGGGCGCATCGTCGCCCGTCCACAGTCGGGTTATTATGTCGCCCCCCAGCCGGTGAAGCTCCGGCAGCCGTCGCCACCTGCCCTGGTGACCCGCGATGAAGCTGTCGATATCAATACCTATATCTTTGAGGTGCTCCAGGCCAGCCGCCAGGCGTCGATGCTGCCCTTTGCCTCGGCCTTTCCGGACCCGCGTCTCTTCCCGCTGCAGCAGCTTAACCGCTCGCTGGCGCAGGTGAGTAAAACCGCCACCGCCATGAGCGTCATTGAGAACCTGCCGCCGGGCAATGCGGAGCTGCGGCACGCCATTGCCCGACGCTATGCCCTGCAGGGGATGAACATCTCGCCGGACGAGATCGTCATTACCGCCGGGGCGCTGGAGGCGCTTAACCTCAGCCTGCAGGCGGTGACCGAGCCGGGCGACTGGGTGGTGGTGGAAAACCCCTGTTTCTACGGCGCCCTGCAGGCGCTGGAGAGGCTGCGCCTGAAGGCGCTGTCGGTGGCGACCGACGTCAAAGAGGGCATTGACCTGACGGCGCTGGAAGCGGCCCTGCAAAATTACCCGGTCAAGGCCTGCTGGCTGATGACTAACGGGCAAAACCCGCTCGGCTTCACCCTTAGCGCCGAAAAAAAAGCGGCGCTGGTGGCGCTGCTGGCGCGCTATAACGTGATGCTGATAGAAGATGATGTCTACAGCGAGCTTTACTTTGGTCGCGAGAAACCGCTACCGGCGAAATACTGGGACCATCAGGATATGACGCTGCACTGCAGCTCGTTTTCAAAATGTCTGGTGCCCGGGTTTCGTATCGGCTGGGTGGCGGCCGGCAAACAGGCGCGGCGGATCCAGCAACTGCAACTGATGAGTACGCTCTCCACCAGCTCGCCGATGCAGTTAGCCCTGGTGGATTATCTGTCCACCAAGCGCTATGACGCCCACCTGCGCCGTTTGCGCCGCCAGCTGGCGGAGCGTAAACAGCTGGCCTGGCAGGCGCTGCTGCGCCATCTGCCGCCGGAGGTTATCATCCACCACAGCGACAGCGGCTACTTTCTGTGGATTGAACTGCCGGAAGGGGCCGACGCCAGCGCGCTAAGCGCCCGGGCGCTGGCGTCGCACATCAGCATTGCCCCGGGAAAAATGTTCTCCACCTCCGCCAGCTGGACCTCGTTTTTCCGTTTTAATACCGCCTGGGGCTGGGGAGAACGCGAAGAGCAGGGGGTGAGGCGGCTGGGTGAACTTATTCGTGAGCAGCTTACCTGACGACTCAGGCTATTTTTCGTCGCCATCAACTCTCGGAAAAAATAAATGCGGGTGAGTTTTTATCAAGGCCGGTCATTATTTTACCGGCGCTCACCATAGGAAATATGCATACCCCTCCTTTTTCTCTAACTCGTTGTCTATAATCCATAAAGTCCTGCTTGTGTTGGCGATTTTTGCGTAATGCGTCCCGGGTCACAACCTGAATAAATTCCCCAGGGGGCGTTAATCCGCTGACTACCCTTATTTCAGGAGATATTTTTACGGCACGGCTGCCGCTAATTACCTTGTGACAGGAGTAACACCTGATGAGCAAAAAATTTGCCCGTTGCAGCCTTTATGTGCTGAGTATGGCCTGTTTGACCGTGCAGGCGGCGGAGCCACTCACCTCGCTGGATAAACCGGAAGGGCGGCTCGATATTATTGCCTGGCCGGGGTATATCGAACGCGGCCAGACTGACAAGCAGTACGACTGGGTCACCCAGTTTGAAAAAGAGACCGGGTGTCAGGTTAATGTCAAAACCGCCGCTACCTCTGACGAGATGGTCAGCCTGATGGCCAAGGGGGGCTACGATCTGGTGACCGCGTCGGGCGATGCCTCGCTGCGTCTGATCATGGGCAAACGCGTTCAGCCGATTAACACCGCGCTGATTGCCGGCTGGCACACCCTCGACCCACGTATTGCGCAAGGGGCATGGTTTAACGTCGGCGGTAAAGCCTACGGCACGCCGTATCAGTGGGGGCCGAACCTGCTGATGTACAACACCCGCGTATTCCCGACGCCGCCGGACAGCTGGAGCGTGGTCTTCGTTAAACAGAACCTGCCGGACGGCAAAACCAATCAGGGACGCGTGCAGGCCTATGATGGCCCGATCTATATCGCTGACGCCGCGCTGTTTGTCAAAGCCACCCAGCCGCAGCTGGGGATCGAAGATCCTTATCAACTGACCGAAACCCAGTATAACGCGGTGCTGAAAGTGCTGCGCGACCAGCAACCGCTGATCCATCGCTACTGGCATGACGCCACCGTGCAGATGAACGACTTCAAAAACGAAGGGGTGGCCGCCTCGAGCTCGTGGCCCTATCAGGCCAACGGCCTGAAGGCTGAAGGCCAGCCCATCGCCACCGTGTTTCCGAAGGAGGGAGTGACCGGCTGGGCGGATACGACCATGTTGCACAGCGAAGCGAAGCATCCGGTCTGCGCCTACAAATGGATGAACTGGTCGCTCACGCCGAAGGTGCAGGGCGATGTGGCGGCCTGGTTCGGCTCGCTCCCGGTGGTGCCAGAGGGGTGTAAAGCCAGCGCGCTGCTCGGTGATAAAGGCTGTGAAACCAACGGCTATGACCAGTTTACCCGGATCCACTTCTGGAAAACGCCGGTTGCCGAAGGCGGGAAATTCGTACCCTACAGCCGCTGGACTCAGGACTATATTGCGATAATGGGCGGCCGCTAAGGACGGGAGGCAGACAATGACGTACGCGGTCGAGTTTCAGAATGTTTCGCGCCTGTACGGCGATGTGCGTGCCGTAGATGGGGTTAGCATAGGTATTAGGGATGGTGAATTTTTCTCGATGCTGGGGCCCTCCGGTTCGGGCAAAACCACCTGCCTGCGGCTGATTGCCGGTTTCGAGCAGCTCTCCGGCGGCACCATCCGTATTTTCGGTCAGCCGGCCAGCGAACTGCCGCCCTGGCAGCGGGATGTGAATACGGTGTTCCAGGACTATGCGCTGTTTCCCCATATGTCGATCCTCGACAACGTCGCCTACGGCCTGATGGTCAAAGGCATGGCGAAGAAAGCGCGCCATGCCCGCGCCCAGGAAGCGCTGGAAAAGGTGGCCCTTGGTTTTGCTCATCATCGCAAGCCTTCTCAGCTCTCCGGCGGCCAGCGGCAGCGGGTCGCGATTGCCCGGGCGCTGGTGAACCAGCCGCGGGTGCTGCTGCTCGATGAGCCGCTGGGCGCGCTGGATTTGAAACTGCGCGAGCAGATGCAGGTGGAGCTGAAAAAGCTGCAGCAGTCGCTGGGGATCACCTTCATCTTCGTGACCCACGACCAGAGCGAAGCGTTGTCGATGTCAGACCGCGTGGCGGTGTTTAACAATGGGCGCATCGAACAGGTGGATGCGCCGCAGGATCTCTATCTGCATCCGAAGACCGCGTTTGTCGCTGGCTTTGTCGGTACCGCCAACGTTTTTGAAGCCGAGGCGGCCCGGCGATTGTGCGGCATGCCGGGCAGCTGGTCGCTGCGTCCGGAGCATGTTCGCCTGCAGGGCGGCGGCGAGGTTCAGGTACAGGGCGTGGTGCAGGCGGTACAGTATCAGGGGGCGGCGACACGGATTGAGCTCAGGCTGGCGGAGGGGGACAAGCTGCTGGTCAGCCAGGCGAATATCGATGGCGCGGCGGCAGCCAGCGCCCCGCGGATGGGGCAAACAGTGCTGGCGTCATGGTCGCGGTCAGCGATGACCCCGCTGGAAAGCGGAGGCTGAGATGACCATGACGATGATTCCTGCGCAGGCCGGGCGCGTATCCGGGATCTTCTGGCGTCGGCCAGCATTGGGCCTGTTTTTACTGCTGCTCGGGCCGCTGATGTGGTTTGGCATCGTCTATCTGGGATCACTCCTGACCCTGCTATGGCAGAGTATTTATACCTTTGACGACTTCACCATGTCGGTGACCAGCGACTTTACGCTGGCCAACCTGCGGGCGCTGTTCAACCCCGCCAATTACGACATTATTGTCCGTACCCTGGTGATGGCCCTGAGTGTGACGCTCGCCAGCGCCATTCTGGCGCTGGCGATGGCCTGGTACATGGCTCGCTATACCAGCGGCAAAATGAAGGCTTTCTTTTATATCGCGGTGATGTTGCCGATGTGGGCCAGCTATATCGTCAAAGCCTACGCGTGGGTACTGCTGCTGGCCAAAGATGGTGTGGCGCAGTGGTTTCTGGGCCATCTTGGACTCGAAGGGGCGCTGAATGCGCTTCTGACCGTCCCGGCGGTCGGCGGCAACACCTTGTCCACCTCCGGGCTGGGACGCTTTCTGGTGTTCGTCTACATCTGGCTGCCGTTTATGATCCTGCCGGTGCAGGCGGCGCTGGAGCGCATTCCGGGCTCCTTGCTGCAGGCGTCGGCCGATCTTGGCGCCGGGCCACGACAGACCTTCCGCTATGTGGTTCTGCCGCTGGCTATCCCCGGCATTGCCGCCGGATCGATTTTCACCTTCTCGTTGACGCTGGGCGACTTTATCGTGCCGCAGCTGGTCGGGCCGCCGGGGTACTTTATCGGCAACATGGTCTACTCGCAGCAGGGGGCGATAGGCAATATGCCGATGGCGGCGGCGTTCACCCTCGTGCCGATCGTGCTGATTGCCCTTTATCTGGCGTTCGTCAAACGTCTGGGAGCCTTCGATGCACTCTGAACGCGCACCCTGGTATCTGCAACTGGCGACCTGGGGCGGCGTGGTGTTCCTCCACTTCCCGCTGCTGATCATTGCCATCTATGCTTTTAATACGGAGGATGCGGCCTTCAGCTTTCCGCCGCAGGGGCTGACGCTACGCTGGTTTAGCGAGGCTGCAGGGCGTAGCGATATTCTCGAATCCGTGACGTTGTCACTTAAAATTGCCGCCCTGTCGACGGCCATTGCCTTAGTACTTGGCACGCTGGCTGCAGGTGCCCTGTGGCGCAGCACTTTTTTTGGTAAGAATGCGGTATCGCTACTGCTGCTGTTACCGATCGCCCTGCCGGGGATCATTACCGGCCTGGCGCTGCTGACGGCGTTTAAAGCCGTCGGTCTCGAGCCAGGGCTACTGACCATTGTGGTGGGGCACGCGACCTTTTGTGTGGTGGTGGTGTTTAACAACGTCATCGCCCGCTTTCGTCGGACCTCGTGGAGCCTGGTGGAAGCCTCGATGGATCTGGGCGCGACCGGCTGGCAGACCTTTCGCTACGTGGTGTTGCCCAATCTGGGATCGGCGCTGCTGGCGGGGGGAATGCTGGCCTTCGCGCTGTCGTTTGATGAAATTATCGTCACTACTTTTACTGCGGGGCATGAGCGTACATTGCCGCTGTGGTTACTGAATCAGCTGGGGCGGCCGCGCGATGTGCCCGTCACCAACGTTGTCGCGCTGTTGGTGATGCTGGTAACGACGATACCAATCTTAGGGGCCTGGTGGCTCACCCGCGACGGCGATAACGACGCCGGAAACGGGAAATAAAACCATGAAACAGGATAATGCTATGCAACACAACCTTTTGATAAACGGTAAGTTAGTGGCAGGTGAAGGCGAAAAGGTGCCGGTATACAACCCTGCGACCGGCGATGTGATCCTGGAGATTGCCGAAGCGACAGCGGCCCAGGTCGATGCCGCCGTTGAGGCGGCGGATCGGGCGTTCGATGCCTGGAGCCAGACAACGCCGAAAACGCGCTCGGAATGTTTGCTGAAGCTGGCGGACGCCATCGCGGCGCAGGCGGAGACCCTGGCGCAGCTGGAGTCGCTGAACTGCGGCAAGCCGTTGCACTGCGTGATTAACGATGAGATGCCGGCCATTGCTGACGTCTTCCGCTTCTTCGCCGGCGCCGCCCGCTGCCTGCCGGGAATGGCCGCCGGAGAGTATCTCGAAGGGCATACCTCAATGATCCGCCGCGACCCGGTGGGCGTGGTGGCCTCCATTGCTCCGTGGAACTATCCCCTGATGATGGCGGCCTGGAAGCTGGCCCCGGCGCTGGCGGCAGGCAACTGCGTGGTGATAAAACCCTCGGAGATCACTCCCCTGACGGCGCTGAAGCTGGCGGAGCTGGCAAAAGATATCTTCCCCGAAGGGGTGATCAACGTGCTGTTTGGCCGCGGCAAAACGGTAGGCGACCCGCTGACCTCGCACGCCAAAGTGCGAATGGTTTCGCTGACCGGGTCGATTGCCACCGGGGCCCATATCATCAGCCATACCGCCTCGTCGATCAAACGCACCCACATGGAGCTGGGCGGCAAGGCGCCGGTCATTGTTTTTGACGACGCGGATATCGATGCGGTAGTCGACGGGGTACGAACCTTCGGCTTTTATAACGCCGGCCAGGACTGCACGGCTGCCTGCCGGATCTACGCTCAGCAGGGTATTTACGACCAACTGGTGGAGAAACTCGGGGCGGCGGTGGCCAGTCTGAAAATGGGCGCGCCAGAGGATGCCTCTACCGAGCTGGGACCGCTGAGCTCGCTGGCGCATCTTGAAAGGGTTAGTGCCGCAGTGGAAGCCGCTAAGGCACTGCCGCATATTAAAGTGGTCACCGGCGGTCGCCGGGCTGACGGCGCGGGCTACTACTTCCAGCCGACGCTGCTTGCCGGCGCCCGGCAGGAAGACGCCATTGTGCAGCGCGAAGTGTTTGGCCCGGTGGTCAGTGTGACGCCTTTCAGCGATGAAGCGCAGGCCCTGAGCTGGGCGAATGATTCCCAGTATGGTCTGGCGTCCTCAGTATGGACGAAAGATGTAGGCCGCGCCCACCGGCTTAGCGCCAGGCTGCAGTATGGCTGCACCTGGGTCAACACCCACTTTATGCTGGTGAGCGAAATGCCGCACGGCGGCCAGAAACTGTCGGGCTACGGAAAGGACATGTCGATGTATGGCCTTGAGGATTACACCGTGGTCCGCCATGTCATGGTTAAGCATGGCTAAAGCATTGACCCTTTAGTGGCTGGCGATGATTGCGCGACGGTTGTGTTAGTTCGCTAATAGTCACAATGGCAAAAATTGTCAAAACTCAGCGAGGGGGATATGAGATTATTCTGATGCCCCTTCAAGAGCTAAGCCAATGTGAGTGCCGGAGATAAGCGCCGGATGGGGTCCGCCAGTCACCCTGGGCGCGTTGCGCCCGGCGGGTGAGGCGACAGCGTCGCGGTTCGCGAGCGTATACCGGCCTCTGCCTGTTGGCAGGGGCTTTTTTATGCCCGCCGCGTCGCGGGATGAAGACCGAATGGCCATCAGGAAGCGCATCGTCTGCCCGCCATTCAGCGCTTGGTTTTTTTGCTCGGCAAACTGGCGCTACGACGGTCACGAATATAGGAAATAAGATTATACACCGCCGCGACCAACAGGATCAGCGCGATGACCAGCGTGATGATTCCGGACATATCCACCTCGAAATATAAAAAGCGCCCTGGCGCCAAAACATTACCAATAGTTATGAATGTAAGTATTATCTGAAGGGAAGGCAAATGATATTTGTTGTCATTTAGCGCTATTTTTGGCGATTAACCGCGAGATCCACAATGAAGGGTTTATGTAACAACGGCTTGTAGCGGCCTTTTATCGTATTAAGATGGAGGCCCAGCACGGAATATCGCATTTTTGGTGAACGCGGCGACAATCTTTTCCCCCTGAGAACGGGGATATATTATCTTTATCAGGCCAATCGAATTGCCCTGAACCGAAATTATTTCACGACTATAAATAAGGATTTAATATTTGCTGTTATTGCATGATATTTGTTCTGAATATTAAATATTCCGTGAGGCGGGCAAAATGCAGGCTGCAGGGGCGCGTGGGCGCTCCCGGGTTTGACTTTCCGTCGCTGCTCATGCGATCATTTAGCGCATATTAGGTTTTAACGTTGATGTCGCTGTGAAAATTTTGGCTTTTATTCTGCTGGCTATCGGCGCTGTGACGCTGAGCTATGGTAACGCCCCGGCAAAACGCATTCAGGGCTGTGAGAACGCGGGAGTGGGGCAGGCCGTCTGCGCTGCCGCCGAATGGGATAGTGAACAGATGAATTTTCTGCCGCACTATAACCCGGAGCTTAATAAGGTTATTGCGGCAGGCCAGTCAGCACCTGTCGCTTATAACCTTTATAATATCGCCCGTGTTCGCGCGTAAAAAAGCAGCCCCAGGGGGCTGCTTTTTTAGGTTTCGTTGCTGAGTAAAATCATTAAAACCAGCCAAATCTCACGGACAGCAGGCTGATAAGTACGCACGCGGCGCAGACATTAATCAGAATGACGGTTTTGCTGGAGACATCCATAACGCCACCTTAATGAGTAAGTCCCTAAAGGTATAGTACGGCGCCTTCGGTTGCGCTATCGGATTAAGACGAATCAGGCTTTATTCTCAATATTCAGCCCGTTTCTGAATTTGTTATACAGGTATCTCTGAATCACGACGTCATGGCAGATGATCATCCCACCATGGAACGCCCCTCAGGGAAGGAAGAGTAAGAATGACGTTATATCAAAAAATGCTGGTGTTTTACGCCATTATGGGCGTGATATGCGCCGTGATTAGCTGGTTTTTGACCAAAGAGAGCCGGGTGATCCGCCTGCTGGCGGCCCTGTTGATCGGCGCCACCTGGCCGTTCAGCTTTCCGATGGCGCTGCTCGTCTCGCTGTTTTAACCCTCAGATGCCGGACGGCAGAAAAGGGTGGCGGAAAGGGTAAGGTTACTGTATAAAAAAACAGTAATCTTATCATGGAGGCATACAGGTGAACGGTTTCTTTTCCTCCGTCGCAGGCGCCACGCTGCGTTGGCTCGATCTTCCGGGAGATGGCCTCCCGGTGGTGTTTATCCACGGTCTCGGCTGCGCGTCATCCTACGATTATCCCCGCGTCGCCAGCGATCCTGCGCTGAACGGACGGCGTAAAATACTCATCGATCTGCCAGGCTTCGGCTACAGCGATAAACCGCATGACTTTAGTTACAACATACATATTCAAGCGCAAGTCGTGGAGCAGCTACTTAACCATCTGTGCCTGCAGCGCTTCGCGCTGTTCGGTCATAGCATGGGAGGAAGCATCGCCATCGAAGCGGCGGGGCTGTTGGGCGAGCGCGTGACCACGCTGCTGGTCTCAGAACCCAATCTGTTTGCCGGCGGCGGTGAGTACAGCAGGCGCATTGCGGCGCAGACAGAGGCGGCCTTTATTGCCGAAGGCTATGCCAGAATGCTGGCTGAGGAGCGCTCGCCATGGGCTGGCTGTTTGCAAAACAGCGCGCCCTGGGCCGTCTGGCGGGCCGCCAGCAGCCTGATGCGCGGCAGCGATACCCCCTGGTTTACTCAGCTCTGCCAGCTGCGCTGTCAAAAAAGGCTGATCGTCGGCGAGCTCTCGCTGCCTTATGCCGATATTGACCTGACTGAGGCGCAAGGGATCCCGGTCGGGATTGTGCCCCGCGGGGGGCACTCGATGGCGTGGGAGAATCCGCAAGGGCTGGCGCAGATCATCGCCAGCCAGGGTTAAAAGAATACCGGCTCAGAAAGGGAGTTCGCGGGGCTGGGTCTGGAGTGTTATCCAGCGCAGCTCGGTGAATTCCGCGATGCCGGCCCGGCCCCCAAAGCGGCCATAGCCCGAGGCTTTGCAGCCGCCAAACGGCATTTGCGCTTCATCATGCACCGTTGGGCCATTGATATGGCAAATGCCCGTTTGCAGACGTTGCGCCACGTTCCACGCTCTGGCGCTGTCGCGGCTGTAGACCGCAGCGGAAAGACCGTATTCACTGTCGTTGGCTACCGTCAGCGCCTCTTCTTCATTCTTAACCCGAATAATCGCTTTTACCGGGCCGAAGGACTCTTCGTTCCACAGCCGCATCTCGCGGGTCACGCCGTCCAGCAAGGTCGGCGCCATGTGGGTATCGCTTGCTTTACCACCGGTTAGCAGGCGAGCGCCTTTGGCTAACGCATCGTCGATTAACGCGTTGCAGCGGGTGATGGTGTTCATATCAACCACCGGCCCCGTCAGGCTGGCGGGCAGGGCGGCGGCGCGCCTGGCCAGCAGCGGGATAAACACCTCCGCTACGGCGTTGTCGACAATAATGCGCTCGGTGGACATGCAGATCTGGCCGGCATTGGCGAAGGCGCCAAAAACCGCGCCCGCCGCCGCTTGCTCGATATCAGCATCGTCCAGCACCAGCAGCGGCGCTTTACCGCCGAGCTCCAGCACCGCCGGTTTAAGATATTGCCCGCAGGTGCGGGCGATAATCCGCCCCACCGGCGTGGAGCCGGTAAAGTTAACGCGCCGCACCGCCGGGTGGGCGATGAGCGACTCCACCAGCGCCGGCGCATCTTCAGGCGCACAGGTAAGATAGTTCACCACCCCCGGCGGGAAGCCCGCCGCGTCAAGGGCGTCGATAATCAGTCCCTGAGTGGCCGGCGACAGCTCCGCGCCCTTGAGGATCACTGCGTTGCCGCAGGCTAGCGGCGTTGCCAGCGCCCGGGTAGCCAGAATCAGCGGTGCGTTCCACGGCGCCATGCCCAGTACCACCCCCGCTCCCTGGCGGACGCCCATCGCCAGGTTGCCCGGCACGTTGGAAGGAATAATTTGCCCTTCAATTTGGGTGGTCAGCGCCGCCGCTTCGCGCAGGATATCGGCCGCCAGATGAACGTTAAAGCCGGCCCAGTGCGCGGTCGCGCCGGTCTCCGCCGCCATGGCGGCGATAAATTTAGCCTCCCGCAACAGCATATGTTCCGCGGCGTCGAGCAGTAAGCGACGCCGTTCCGCCGGAGGGGTATCACGCCACAGTGGGAAGGCTTTCGCCGCGGCCTCGATGCAGCGTTTGCCGTCGGCGAGACTGGCGGCGGCGGCCACCGAGGCGACGTCGTCGTGGGCCGGGTGGCGGCGGGTAAAGGTGCGGCGGCCTTCGGCATCGTGCCACTGGCCGTCAATGTACAGATTGCAGGTGATTGTCATGGTGGAAACCTCTTGTTCTGCGGTTCCCCCAGTGTACCGGGCACTACTGATGGTGAGCGTGAGCAGGGCGGTTATCGCACATTTTTTTGCAGGAATTATGTGTGGCTCACAACATCCCGACACCCGCTGGCGTAAAAAACAGCGCTACGCCGATTAAATCAGCGATTTCAGTGTGATTTGCATAAGGTGATAGCCATTGATTATTTGCCGGAGGCGGGCGCCTGTGCTGATATTACGGTTCTTATAATCAATAATCAGGACTTATAACCATGTCTACAGGGAAAACCACGCTGGCGCTGCTGCTGAGCGCACTGCTGCCGGCCGGCGCCGCCTGGGCCGCTGGCAATGACACACTGGTCTACTGCTCAGAGGCCTCCCCGGAGTCCTTTAACCCGCAAATCGCCAGCTCCGGCCCGTCGTTTGTCGCCAGCTCGCAGGTGCTGTATAACCGCCTGGTCACTTTTGACCCGGTGAAGAACACGCCGATCCCGTCGCTGGCCACCGAGTGGCACGTCTCTGAGGATGGCAAAACCTGGACCTTTACTCTGCGTCAGGGGGTGAAGTTCAACAGCAACAAATTCTTCAAACCAACCCGCGATTTTAACGCCGACGACGTCCTGTTTTCCGTGCTGCGCCAGATGGATCCTCAGCATCCCTATCACAAGGTGTCGCAGGGGAACTATGAGTACTTCCACGACGTGGGCCTCGATAAGTTGATTAAGTCGGTGAAAAAGGTCGATGACTATCACGTCCAGTTCGTGCTTAACGAGCCGAACGCGGCGTTTCTTGCCGACTGGGGTATGGACTTCGCCTCTATTCTGTCGGCGGAGTATGGCGAGGCGATGCTGAAGAAAGGGACGCCAGAGAATGTTGATAACTGGCCTGTCGGTACCGGGCCGTATGCCCTGCAGCAGTATAAAGTGGATTCCCAAATCCGCTATATCGCCAATCCCCACTACTGGGAAGGCGAGGTACCGACTAAGCACCTGATCTTCTCCATTACGCCGAACGTCGAGACCCGTCTGGCGAAACTGCAGACCAACGAGTGCCAGATTATTCCTGCGCCTTCGCCGGTTCAGTTCCCGGTGATTAAGGGCAATAAAGATCTGGCGCTGCATGCGGTTGAAGCGCTGAATGTCGGCTATCTGGCGTTCAACACGGAGAAAAAACCGTTTGATAATGTGCTGGTGCGCCAGGCGTTAAACTATGCCACCGACAAGCAGGCGATCGTCAAGGCGGTATTCCTCGATTCCGGCAGCGTGGCGAAATCACCGATCCCATCCGCGATGCTCGGGTATAAGAAAGATCTCCCGGACTACGACTATGATCCGCAGAAAGCCAAAGCGCTGCTCAAGCAGGCGGGTCTGGAGCAAGGGACGGAAGTGACCCTGTGGTCGATGCCGGTCCAGCGCCCCTACAACCCGAACTCGAAGCGGATCGCCGAAATGATCCAAAACGACTGGGCTAAAGTGGGCGTGAAAGCGAAGATTGTCAGCTATGAATGGGGCGAATACCTTGCTGGTATGCGCAAGGGAGAAGATGACAGCGCATTGTTTGGCTGGATGTCGGACAACGGCGACCCGGACAACTTTGCCGGCACGCTGCTCAGCTGTGATAATATCCAGACCGGCTCCAATGTCGCCCACTGGTGCGATAAGTCCTATGACGCGCTGGTGAAGAAAGCGCTGCTGGTGAGCGATCCGCAGGCGCGCGCCAAACTCTATGAACAGGCGCAAGAGATCTTCTACCAGCAGGCGCCGTGGATCACCCTGGCGACCGGCAAGACCTTCTATGCCACCCGTAGCAACGTCAGCGGCTACCGCGTGAGCATGATGGGGAGCGATTTTTCCAAAGCGAAGCTGAATTAAGCGAAAGGAGAACAGGATGGCACATCTGGATGAGGTTATCGTCAAAGTCGATAACACCCTTGCCGAGGGCGTTATCACTCATATGAATGAGCTGCTGATCGCCCTGAGCGATGATCCACAACTCAGCCGTGAGGAACGCTATACCCAGCAGCAGCGCCTGCGCACTGCCATCGCCCACCATGGGCGACAGCATCAGGAAGAGCTGGACGCACGCCGCGAGCAACTGACGAAAGGCGGCGCGATCCTCTGAAGATGCGCTCAGAACTGGCGCCTGGCCACCAGCCAGGCGCCCACCACCAGCATCACCGCGCCGCATAACGGCCCAATCAGCCCCCGCACCGGCACGCCGTGGGCGCGTACTAAATCCATGATCAACCCGCCAACCAGTTGGCTGGCGACCAGTACCGCAATGGTGGTGGCCGCGCCCACGCTCTGATAGCCGCTGATGCTGGCGAAGACGAAAAAGGACCCCAGCAGGCCGGGGATCAGCGTCCACCACTTCACGCTCAGGGCCAGCTCCTGAAAGCCGGCGACGCCCTGGCGCAGCAGTAACATCGTCACGAAAATAACAATTCCCACCAGCGAATTGAGCAGCATGGCGATAAGGATCGTCGACGCCGACTGGGTGATGCGCACCATCAGGGTATTTTGCACCACCAGACCAACGCCGGCGGCGACCAGGCAGGCGAGGGTAAGCGACGCATTCATGCCTTGCCGTCCGGATCCTGACGCTCATCCAGCTGCAGCTGCATAAAGGTGAGATCCAGCCAGCGACCAAATTTGGTTCCTACCTGCGGCATCTGCCCGGTGGTGATAAAGCCCAGCGTTTCGTGCAGATGCAGCGAAGCGTGGTTCTGCGATTCGATACCGGCGACCATCACATGTTTATTCAGCCGACGCGCTTCGGCGATCAGCGCAACCAGCAGTTTGCGGCCCAGCCCTTTCCCCTGATGATCGGGGTGAACGTACACCGAATGCTCTACGGTGTGGCGGAAACCGTCAAACGCGCGCCAGTCGCCAAAAGAGGAATAGCCGGTGATGACACCGTTTTCCTCGTTCACCAGCACCGGAAAGCCTGCCAGTTGGCGGGCTTCAAACCACGCGATGCGGTTGTCGGTATCCACGGTTTTATCATTCCAGATGGCGGCGGTATGCACGACGGCGTGGTTATAGATCTCGGCGATCGCCGCACAGTCGTCTTTAATGGCAGGGCGGATGGACATAGCAAACCTCAGTTTTTTGTACACTATAGTAGTACGATATTATTACAATAATGAACATCGCGCTGTCATCCGTTTTCCGCATAATTTTTACTGATGACCCGGTAATAACGCGGCCAGACGGGCAGTTGTGTAATGGGTGGATGCACACTATAGTATTACGTTATGAATACTATAGAAGACAACCTCAATCAGCGCATCAGTGCACGCATCCGCATCGAGCGCGAGTCCCGCGGTTGGTCGCTGAACGACCTCGCCGAACGGGCCGGCGCCTCGCGGGCGATGATCCATAAAATCGAGCGCGGCGAAAGCAGCCCGACGGCCTCGATGCTGGGCCGTCTTTCCGGCGCCTTCGGCATCAGTATGTCAACGCTGATCGCCCGGGCGGAAATGCAGGAGGGTAAGCTGCTACGCTTCGCCAGCCAGCCGGTGTGGCACGACCCGCAAAGCCACTATCTCCGCCGCCATGTCTCGCCGCGCAGCGATCTGCCGATCGATCTGGTGCAGATTGAGCTGCCGCCTGGCAGCGATGTGCCCATGCCGGCCTCTTCCTATGCGCTCGCCCGCCAGCTTATCTGGCTGCAGCAGGGCGAGCTGGTGTTTGTCGAAGGGACTACCCGTCATCAGATGCAGAAGGGGGATTGTCTGGAGCTTGGCCCGCCCAACGATTGTCGCTTTATCAATGAATCTGCGGAGACCTGCGTCTATCTGGTGGTTCGCCTTAATCAATCGCCATCCGGCTCTTAATGGTAAAGCACGTTGCGCATAAAGCAGCTAGCCTCAGTACAGTCTGCTAACAAGAGGAGTTTGCTATGACAGTTCAACCGCAACGCCAACACCGCTGGGTACTGGCTTCCCGCCCCCATGGTGAACCGACGGCAGAGAATTTCCGCCTGGAAGAGAGCGAGGTGCCGACGCCGGGACCGGGGCAGGTTCTGCTGCGTACCGTTTATTTATCGCTCGACCCCTATATGCGCGGGCGCATGAGCGACGCGCCTTCTTATTCGCCACCGGTGGCCATTGGCGCGGTGATGGTGGGAGGGACCGTGAGCCGCGTGGTCACCTCAAATCATGCTGATTTTCAACCTGGCGACTGGGTGCTGGGCTACAGCGGCTGGCAGGATTATGAACTCTCCGATGGCAACGGACTGGTGAAGCTGGGTGACGACCCGCAACACCCGTCCTGGTCGCTGGGAGTCCTGGGGATGCCGGGCTTCACCGCCTACATGGGATTGCTGGACATCGGCCAGCCGAAAGCGGGCGAAACGCTGGTGGTCGCCGCGGCGACCGGGCCGGTGGGCGCCACGGTTGGACAGATCGGCAAAATTAAGGGCGGCCGTACCGTCGGGATTGCCGGCGGCGCGGAGAAGTGTCGCTATGCGGTTGAGACGTTAGGCTTTGATGTCTGCCTTGACCATCGCGCCGCGGATTTCGCCGAACAGCTGGCCCAGGCCTGCCCGCAGGGTATTGACGTTTACTACGAAAACGTCGGCGGCAAGGTCTTTGACACGGTGCTGCCGCTGCTGAATACCGCGGCGCGGGTCCCGGTCTGCGGGCTGGTGAGCGGCTATAACGCCACCGGTCTGCCGGACGGACCAGACCGTCTGCCGCTGCTGATGGCGACCATCCTCAAGAAGCGCATTCGGATGCAGGGCTTTATTATCGGCCAGGATTACGGGCATCGGATCGCGGAATTCCAGCAGCAGATGGGGCGCTGGGTGCAGGAGGGGAAAATCAAATATCGCGAACAGCTGATCGACGGTCTGGAGCAGGCGCCGCAGGCGCTGATCGGCCTGTTAAAAGGTGAGAACTTTGGTAAGGTGGTGATCCGCGTCGCGGCGGACGACTAGTCCGGCGGATCCGACTTACTCTGCCCCTTTTCCCGCGACGGAAAAGGGGCGTGTCAGGCGTCTCAGGCGTAAAAGGCTAACCGCTGGGCGAGCAGATCGACAAAGGCTTCGCGGTCCACATCCAGCATCAGGGTGGTATTGGGCGGGTTGCCGGTCAGATGGTAGTAATCGACCACCGTCATCCCCTGGGTGTATTTTCCTTCCGTTTCCACACCGACCCAGCGTTCGATAGTGGTGAAGATCTCTGGTTTGAGGAGCCAGGCGATGGTGCAGGGATCGTGCAGCGGCGCGCCGTCGAACCCCCACTTTTCATCCTTGTGGTAGGCCATAAAGACGTCGAGCAGCTCGGCGACAATGGTCGACACCGGGTTGCCAATCTGGCGGAATCGTTCGATATCCGCTGGGTGGATTTGCGCCTTATGGGTGACATCAAGGCCTGCCATCACCACCGGGATCCCCGACTGAAAGACCATTTCCGCGGCCTGCGGATCGACGAAAATATTAAACTCCGCCGCTGGCTGCCAGTTGCCCAGCCCCATTGCGCCCCCCATGATCACGATGCGGGCGATTTTCGCGTGCAGCTCCGGGTGGCAGGCGAGCAGCAGGGCCACGTTAGTTTGTGGCCCGGTGGCCACCAGGGTTACCGGCTCCTGGCTTTCCCGCAGCACCCTGGCCATCAGCTCGACGGCGGTGCAGTTCTGCGGGGCAAAGGTTGGTTCCGGCAGGCTTGGGCCATCCAGTCCGCTCTCGCCATGCACGTTATCGGCGATGATCAGATCGCGCATTAACGGTTTCCGAGCGCCGCCGGCAACCGGGATATCCGGCCGGTTCAGCAGCGTCAGCATACGCAGCACGTTGTGCAGGGTCTTCTCCGGCGTCTGATTGCCCGCGGAAGCAGTGACGGCTTTTACCTCCAGCTCCGGCGAGGCGAGGGCGAGGACCAGGGCGATCGCGTCATCATGTCCCGGATCGCAATCAATCATCATCGGCAGTGCCATAGCAGCTCCTTGTTGGCGTTGTTCTGTGACCAGACTAACGCTGTGAGGCGAGGCAGACGAGAAGGTGTGCAGAATTGTGTGATGGAGACCACGATTGCTGCGATGGCATCGCGTATCGTCACGTGACCGTCCGCAATCATGTTGCCTCGTTTTGCGGTGGCGCAAGCTGGCGCCCGGCGCGGCGCGATATAATTAAAAAATCGCTAATACTTACGGATATTAATGGTTTGCTTTTCAGCGAGCGGATTCTTATCCTTAAGAAAACTCAAGAGGTTATTACGATGAAAGATGTAGTAGATAAATGCAGCACCAAAGGCTGCGCCATTGATGTCGGTACCATCATTGATAACGAGGACTGCGTCTACCGGGCTGAGAAAATGTTCCCGAGCCGCGAAGAAGCGGAATCCACCGTAGCCGCCGTGCGCGAACGTGCTGCCGCCGCGGCACCGGCCAGTGAACCGCCGCAGGTCGATTACACCATCGCCGCCGTTGGCGACGAGGTTAAACTCGATCTCTCCATCGCTTTCTCCTGCCAGGCGGAAAAGATCATTTTCGAGTTATCCCTGCGAAATCTGCTTTAACCCGCGTCCGTGGGGAAAACGCCACATCGTTAAGCCTTCCCCGCCAATCACCGCCGGCGGGGAAGGGGCGTGTTATTCGAAGCGCCAGGCGAGGTTCAGGCCGATGCCGAAGTTACGTCCGGGAGCAGGCTCGTAGTAGCGCCCGTTGGACTCATTAACGATAACGGACCCGACGTACTCCCGGTCGAACAGGTTGTCGACGCGGCCGAACAGATCCATATCCATCCTGCCATAACTCCACTTATAGCCGGTCGTCAGGCCAACCACCGTCCAGGAAGGTGCTTTAGCGGTGTTTTCGTCATTGGCCATGATGTCGCTCATGTAGCGAATATCGCTGCCGGCGTACCAGCCCTGCTCCGGCTGATAGCCAAAGGAGGCGTAGCCCATATTGCGTGCGATCCCCGGAATGCGGTTGCCGTTGCAGCTGGCGTCGTCGCAGACGTTGGTGCGATAGGTCGCGTCCAGCCAGGTCCATGCCGCCTTCAGACGCCAGCTCTCGCCAAACTGCTGATCCAGTCCCAGCTCCATCCCCTGACGACGGGTTTTGCCGGCGTTTTTATAGCTGGTGCGCCCGCCGCTGCTGCTGTCGACCACGATCTCATTATCAGTATTGGTCTGGAACAGGGCGGCGGTGAGCAGCCCATTGCCAATCCGCGTCTTACTGCCGATCTCCACCGTGTCGTTGGTGGAGGGCTTCAGGCCGAAATTGAGGCCGCTCTGGTTATCGGAGCGGTATGACAGCTCGTTGATAGTCGGCGTCTCGAAGCCGCGGCCAGCGGAGAGGTAGACGTTCCACGCGTCGGTCAGAGCATACTTCAGCGAGCCTGCGGGCAGCCACTTGTGATAGCTGGCATCACCGCTGTCATCGCCATTGCCTGGGGTGATGTAGTAGTCATTCGAGTCGAACCATACTGAGCTGTAGCGAACCCCGGCATCGAGCGAGAGTTTTTCCGTTAACTGCCACTGGGTCTGCAGGTAGGGGTCGACGTTCCACATCAGGTTGCGTTCGTTACGGCGCAGCGCGCCCTGTTCGCCATACTGTGGCGCGCCGTTGACCATCACAAAGTTTTCATACCCTTTGCGGCGCTCGCTCATGTTCTCGTAATCGAGACCGGCGGTCAGGGTGACGGGCACCAGCAACTCTCCGCGATGGGTCAGGCGGGTATCGATCCCCTGGTAGTGACGGGTGAGATCGATCACCCCGCCCGCATGGCTCGGTTTCAGCTGCGGTGCGCGGGGGATCGACTGGTACTGCGTGGTTTCGCGTTCACCGGCGTACATCATGACGCTGAGATCGTCCTGGGCGCTGAGCTGGCGCTCATAGCGCAGACCGGCCTGGGTCTGCCGGGTATTCTTGCGGGTATCATACTGGTCGCCGCGCGGCGACTGGCGCGGGTTATCGCGCCATTCGTCGGCGGTTAAGCCGCCGGCGTCATTGGCTTTGATATCGACGCTGTTCAGCAGCAGAGTCAGCTTACTGACATCGTTGATGCGCACCCCCAGTCGGGCGTTCGCCAGATTTTTGCGGGCGCCGCTGTGGTCACGATAGCCATGGGTGGTGAAGCGGTTGGTCGAGACCGTGTAATCCACATCGCCTGCGTGGCTGCCGTCGCCAACCGCGCCAGTGGCCTTCATCCCGTAGTGCCAGGTACCGAAGCTGCCATAGTAGCTACTGGCTTCCACGGTGGGCGGCTGGGTACCGGTCTGGCTGGTGACGTTGATCACTCCGCCGGACGAGTTACCGTACAGGGCAGAGAAGGGACCGCGCAGCACCTCAATAGTGTCAACGCTGCCAATATCGATATTCGAGGTCTGCCCCTGGCCGTCGGGCATGGTCGCCGGAATGCCATCGACATAGATGCGCAGTCCGCGTACGCCATAGGTTGAGCGGGAGCCAAAGCCACGAATCGACAGTTGCAGATCCTGGGCATAGTTTTGCCGGTTCTGCACCTGCAGGCCCGGCACGGCGCCCAGTGATTCAGAGAGGTTGACGCGCGGGGCGGCCTGGCGCATTTCATCCCCATTGACCACGCTGACGGCGGCGGGGGTATCCAGTTCAGAAACAGTGGTTGGCGCGGCGGTCACCACCATGGTTTGTTCATCAGCGGCCTGGGCGGCGGCGATGAGCGGCAGCAGCAGAGCCGGCAGGGCCGCGTGACGCACGGATAGGATTTTCATCGATAGTACTCGGGAGACGAACCAAATGGAACATATGTAGATATGTTACCCCGTTTGTAAAATATTTGAAAATTATTAACCGCCGTTGGTTAACGGATAGTGCTTCTTGCTGATGAATTTACCGAACTACAACAATTAGCGCTCCACTTTGAGATAAATAATGATTACTATTCGCATTCAAAAATAAAGGTAAAGCGAGGACTTTACCGCCGGAAGCGATGTCGGGTCAGCACATACTGGTTTATCAAAGGGAGTCGTCATGTCACTACGTCATTTTGTCGCGCCGCGTCTGCGCCATTCACTGTTATTCACCTCTCTGCTGCTGGCGGGCAGCTTTAGCGCCCACGCCGCGGATGAGATGCTGCGTAAGGCCGTCGGGAAAGGGGCCTACGAAATGGCCTACAGCCAGCAGGAGAACGCGTTATGGGTCGCCACGTCGCAGAGTCGCTCACTGGACAAAGGCGGTATTGTTTATCGTCTTGACCCCACCACCCTGGACGTGACGCAGATTATTCACAACGATCTGAAACCGTTCGGCGCCGCTATCAACCATGCCACCGGCACGCTGTGGTTTGGCAATACCGTCGACAGCACCGTCACCGCCATTGACGCCAAAACCGGCGCGGTGAAAGGGCGTCTGGTGCTGGACGAGCGTCAGCGCAGTGAAACCGTGCGCCCGCTGCAGCCGCGCGAGCTGGCGGTCAATGAGCAGACCAACACGGTCTACATTACCGGTCTGGGCAAAGAGAGCGTGATTTGGGTGGTGGATGGCGCGACCCTGAAGCTGAAAACCACTATTACCGGCACCGGGGCGATGGCGACGGGCCTGGCGCTCGATCCGCAGGCGAAACGTCTCTATACCACCAATGCCGATGGCGAACTGCTGACCATCGACAGCGAGAGCAACACCATTGTGTCGCGCAAAAAATTGCAGGACGATGGCAAAGCGCACTTCTACTTAAACCTGAGCCTTGATACCGCCGGTCACCGCGCCTTTATCACCGACAGCAAGCAGCCGGAAGTGCTGGTGGTTGATACCCGCGACGGTAAGGTGCTGGAGAAAATCGCCGCGCCGGAATCGCTGGCGGTGCTGTTTAACCCGACGCGTAATGAAGCCTATGTGACGCACCGTAAGGCCGGGGAAGTCAGCGTCATCGACGGCAAGCGCTACAAGATCGTGAAGACCTTTAAAACGCCGACTCACCCCAACAGCCTGGCACTCTCTGATGACGGCAAAACGCTGTACGTCAGCGTGAAACAGGCTTCCAGCCGTGAGAAAGAGGCCACTGCGCCGGATGATGTGATCCGTATCGCGCTGTAAGCCAGCTGCCCGGGCGCGACGACGCGCCCCGTATGCCGTCCGGCACCTCACCCTCTGTTACAAACGCGTATTGGCCTGATAAACCAGATGGTTATACACTTAACCCTTTCCCGCCTCGCGCGGGCAGTGGTAATCAGTGGAGATAAAATGAAAAAGCCATTTATGGTGATTTGCGCCGGTGCGATGCTGGCGCTGCTGGCAGGCTGTTCGTCCAACTACGTTATGACCACCAAAAGCGGTCAGACGATCGTCACCCACGGCAAGCCGCAGCTGGATAAAGAAACGGGGATGACCAGCTATATCGATGAGTCTGGTAATAAGCGGGAAATTAACAGCAGCGACGTGTCGCAGCTGGTTGAGGATAACTAAATCCTGACCTCCCGGTTTGCCCGCGACGGACAAACCGGGAGTCCTGCCAGTTACTTCCTGAGCGTCGGCGCCGTACTGTGGATCGCATGCACGCGTTTACGCACGCCAAACCAGCCAGCTACCAGCAGCACCGCCAGTAATGGAATTGAGCCAATGGTGTAAGTGCCGTTCGGATAATCGAAGGCCATCAGCACCAGCACGCTGAACAGGAACAGCAGCGTCAGCCAGGAGGTGAATGGCGCCCCCGGCATTCTGAAGCTCACCTTCGCCGCTTTTCCTTCCTTGATCGCTTTGCGCAGACGCATCTGACACACCACGATAAAGCCCCACGAAGCAATGATCCCCAGCGACGCGACGTTCAGCACGATCTCAAACACCTGCGACGGCACCAGATAGTTGAGGAACACCCCCACCACATACACCGCCAGCGTCGCCAGGATCCCGGCGTAAGGGACGTGGTGACGGCTCATTTTCGACATAAACTTCGGCGCGGAGCCCCCCATCGACATGGAACGCAGGATACGTCCGGTGCTGTAGAGGCCGGAGTTGAGGCTGGAGAGGGCGGCGGTTAACACCACGATGTTCATCACGCTGCCGATATAAGGCACGCCCAGTTTGGAGAAGAAGGTGACGAACGGGCTCTGTCCTGCCTGGTAGGCGGTCCACGGCAGGAGCAGCACCAGCAGCACCACTGAACCGACGTAGAACAGGCCGATACGCCAGATCACGCTGTTAATGGCCTTAGGTACCATCGACTCCGGATCTTTACACTCGCCGGCCGCGGTGCCCACCAGTTCAATGGAGGCGAAGGCAAAGACCACGCCCTGCACCAGCACCAGCGCCGGCAGAAGGCCGTGAGGGAAGAAGCCGCCGTTATCAGTGATCAGGTGGAAGCCGGTGGTATTACCGTCCAGCGGCTTACCGGATCCGAGAAAAATGGTGCCGACCACAAGGAACGCAACGATCGCCAGCACTTTGACCAGCGCGAACCAGAATTCCATCTCGGCGAACCATTTTACGCCGATCATGTTCATGGTACCGACGATTGCCAGCGCGCCAAGGGCGAAGACCCACTGTGGCACATCGCCAAACGCGCCCCAGTAGTGCATATACAGCGCCACGGCGGTGATATCGACGATCCCGGTCATGGCCCAGTTAACGAAGTACATCCAGCCGGCCACGTAAGCGGCCTTTTCACCGAGGAATTCCCTGGCATAGGAGACGAAGCTGCCGCTCGAGGGGCGGTGGAGAACCAGTTCGCCGAGGGCGCGAAGAATAAAGAAGGAGAAGATGCCGCAGACCAGATAGACCAGTGCGAGCGCTGGCCCTGCCATTTGTAAACGTGCCCCGGCGCCGAGGAACAAACCGGTACCGATAGCGCCGCCGATGGCGATCATCTGTACCTGACGGTTGCCCATCGCTTTGTGATAACCCGCTTCATGTGAGTTGAGCCAGTGGCGTTTCGCAGCATGGTGCTCCGCTGCAGTGTCGTGTTTCGTATTCATTGATGTATCAGTTTCCTGTCAATGCCCATGTTTGCAGCCGGAGTGGATGACGGCTGGCACATTATGCTGGCTTTCTCATCATTCTGACGTAGGAGATAAGCTCAGACATGGCGCTGAATCCTACACGTAACGTAATAGTTACGCACCTAAAACATTTACCGATAGCATTTGACAGATTTATCAATGAGATCAATGTCGCAGAGTTTCCAGCAACAGAGTGAAAGCGCTGGTATGCTGGCGTCGACTGGGGTAGTAGAGATGGTAGCCGGGGAAGGTGGGGGTCCAGTCCGCCAGCACTTGCACCAGCCGGCCACTGGCTAAGGCCTCCGCTACGCAGTCGTCCGGAACGTAGGCCAGACCCAGGCCCGCCTCCGCCGCGTCGATGCGCTGCGGCAGGCTGTTGAGGATCACTTGCCCCTCCACCCGCACCTGAATCTCCCGGCCATCTCGGGCAAACTCCCAGGCGTAAAGCCCACCCCGTGTCGGCAGCCGCAGATTGATGCAGCGATGCTGCGCAAGATCCCAGGGTGTCTGCGGCGTACCGGCCTGCTGCAGATAGGCTGGCGAACCCACCACCACCATCCGCATATCCGGAGCAATGCGCACGGCAATCATCTCTTTCGCCACCTGTTCGCCGAGTCGCACCCCGGCGTCAAACCGGCCGTCCACGATATCCGTGAGGCCATTATCAACAGTGATTTCGATGTTAATATCCGGATATTGCAGCATAAATGGCTTTAGCGCCGGCCAGAGTACGGTGCTGGTGGCATGCTCCCCGGCGGTGATGCGCAGGTTGCCCGCCGGGCGTTCGCGTGTATCGCGCAGCGCGGTCAGCGCCCGCTCCATCTCCTCCAGATGCGGACCGAGGCGCTGAATCAGTCGCTCGCCCGCCTCGGTCGGTACCACGCTGCGGGTGGTGCGGGTCAGCAGCCGCACATCGAGACGCGCTTCGAGATGGCGCATGGCATGGCTGAGCGCCGACTGCGACACCCCAAGCTGGGCCGCCGCGCGGGTAAAGCTGCGCTCACGCGCCACCACCATAAAGGAGAGCAGATCGTTTACGTTCTCTTTTAGCATAATCTTTCCGGATTGATGAATACCGCTCACAGGTACGCAGAGTGTAAGCCCGACGGAGGGGAGGCGCCAGCCTGTTGGCCGGACGCAGTGGAGCAGAATGACCACGACGGTTAACAGCGTAGGGTTTAATTCATCCAGACGGTGAATGTAATGTAAGATGTCCAAAAAACTGCGGCGCCAGGCGAACCCACACAATGACACCCTTACACTTTCATAAATATCACGGGCTGGGTAATGATTACCTGGTGTGCCATCGCGACGTTGCCGATCAGTTGAGCAACGAGCATATTCAAATTCTGTGCCATCGCCACTATGGCGTGGGATCGGATGGCCTGCTGATCGACAGCGGCGACCAAATTAATCCCACACTGCGTATTATCAATCCGGACGGCTCCGAGGCGGAGAAAAGCGGTAACGGGCTACGGATCTATGCGCGTTATCTTTTTGATATCGGTCGCGTCGGCCATGAGGCCTTTCTGGTACATACGGCGGGCGGTGACGTCTATTGCACTGTCCATGGCGATGTTCATCAGATTAGCGTCGACATGGGGCGGGCGAATTTCAATCCGGCGGCGCTGCCCGCCTTAGTGAATCAGCCTGAGGCGGTGAATTATCCTTTGCCGCTGGCGGATGAAACCCTGTCCGTCGTGCTGGTCTCGATGGGCAATCCCCACTGCGTTGTCCTCGTCGATAAGCTCGACCTGGCGCAGGTTCATCGTTTAGGGCCGCAAATCGAAAACCATTCCTTGTTCCCCAAACGCACCAATGTCCAGTTCGTGGAAGTTATCGATCGCCATACGCTGAAGATTGGTATCTGGGAGCGGGGCGCCGGGTTTACGATGGCCTCCGGGAGCAGCAGCTGTGCGGCTGCCAGCGCGATGCGTCGGTTAGGGAAGGTGGACGATCGGGTGGATGTCAACATGCCTGGTGGTCAGTTGCACATCACCTTCGACGCGGATTTTCAGGTCCGTATGCGTGGCCCGGTGCATAAAATCGCCAGCCTGACGCTGGATAAAGACTGCTTTGTTGGCGGCAGCGCCATCTTCACTGGCGTTGCATGACAGGTGGCGCGGTCAGCCTGAAATTAACTCTCCTGAGGATCAGCCGAGGGCCCGTTTGCCGAACAAACGATGGTGGCATGATCCCACCAGGCATTGTGCTTAACATCGGTGGCAAGGACGCTAAACTGCGCCTGCTGTATCTCATTCAGTAAAGACGGGAGGGGTTTAAGCGTACGCCAGGGCTGCCCCTCTTTCAGGAGATGATGCTTGACAGGATCGTAAGTGGCGAGGTCTTCAGCATAACGAGGAAGCCCGCACATCGAGCCGATCACCAGCCGGCCTGCGGGTTTCAGCAATCTTCTCGCCTCGGCGAAAAAACGGCGACGCTCATCTTCCAGCAGACAATGTAGACAGCTGCCTTCAATGATTAAGGCAAACTGGGCATCCTCACATTGAGAAAGATGACAGACGTTACCGACGAAAAATGTGGCGTCCAGACCCGCTTGCTGAAAACGGTCTTCCGCCCAGCGGATCGCCGTTTCGGAGACATCAACACCCCACACGGCATAGCCTCTTTCCGCCAGATACTGGGCGGCCATGGCACCATTGCCACATCCCAGTTCAAGTACCGGCGCGCCGGGAGCCGGTAAATAGCCATGGGAATCCAGCCAATGAAATGTTTTTTCCTGTTGTATCTTTGCCCTGGCAAAACCATCACCCGCCCAGGCGCTGGCTCCGTTGGCTAACAGTTGTCTGTAGCGGGCTTCATAGGGGTTCATCCTGAAAACACCTTTTATCATTGATAAACATCACTACTATATACGCCATTTAACATTGAAATAAGTATTCGTTTGGCTACCAGGGAGAAACAGAGATGAACATCAACGTGGTCGGCACCAGCGGCTCAGGCAAATCCACTCTGGCCCGGCGCCTGGCGCACCGGCTGGGACTATCCTGGATCGAGCTCGATCGCCTGTACTGGCGGCCGAACTGGCAGGGCACACCAGATGAGGCGTTTTTCGCCGCCATTGCCGCCGCCACAGCCACGCCGGGCTGGGTGCTGGATGGCAATTACAATCGCAGCCGCAGCGTCAAATGGCGCGAGGTGGATTTGGTGATCTGGGTCGATTATAGCCTCTGGCGCACGCTGCGCCAGGCGGTGTGGCGGGCGGCGAGCCGCGCGTGGCGGCATCAGGAGCTGTGGCCGGGCACGGGCAACCGCGAGAGCTTTCGCCGTTCGTTCTGCAGCCGGGAATCCATTATCCTCTGGACGCTGAAAACCTGGCGGCAGAATCGCCGACGCTATCTGGCCGATATGCAGGATCCGCAATATCGTCATATTCGCTTCGTCCGGGTGCGCAGTCCGCGGCAGGCTGAGGCGCTGCTCCGCGAGCTGGAAGCGCAGCGGTCAGGCGGGCATATCTAATTTTCAGCAGTACACATGTGAATTAATTGTTTCTCAATAGTTAGCTGAGATTTTAATAATGCAGGCACGTACTTTCATATGAGCCTGCGAAATGTCTTATCGAATCAGTATCCTGGATAAAAGTCCGCTTGCCGCCGGGGAAACCGCCGCGCAGGCGCTGGCGCGTACATTAACGCTGGCGCAACACGCCGAAGCCTGGGGCTATCACCGCTTCTGGGTCGCCGAACACCACAATACCGATCAGCTGGCGAGCCCCTCGCCGGAGCTGGTTATCGCCTGGCTGCTGGGCCACACCCGGCGCATTCGCCTCGGGTCCGGCGGCGTCATGCTCCAGCACTATAGCCCCTATAAGGTCGCGGAAAACTTTAACCTGCTGGCCGCCCTCGCGCCGGGTCGCATCGATCTCGGCGTCGGCAAAGCGCCTGGCGGGCTGCCGCTCTCCACCCGCGCCCTGCAGCAGGGCCTGCATCAGGAGGAGAAAGGAACCTTTGCCGATCAGCTGGCGCAACTGGATAACTGGCTGTCGCTGACTGAGCCCGGTGGAGAGGAGAGCCTGCGCGCCACGCCGATCCCGCCGCGTCGGGCCGAGGGTTTCCTGCTCGGCGCCAGCCTGGAGAGTGCGGAACTGGCGGCTCGTCTTGACTGGAACTTTGTGTTTGCCGCTCATCTCAATGGTGACAGCGCCCTGCGCCGCACGGTGATCAACCGCTGGCGCGAGCTCAGCCCGCGTGAGGCGATTGTCGCCGTGCAGGTGGTGGTGGCTGACGATCCGGCCACCGCCGCCGCGCTGGCGCAGCAGGTCGAGGTGTGGGGCGTCGAGCTGGAGAACGGCCAGCGGGTGACCGTCGGCAGTGAGGCTCAGGCCGTCGCCTTTGCCCGCCAGGCCGGCAGCCGGCCGACGCGCATTGCCCGCCGTGAATCTTCGCTGATTTCGGGCACCCCCGAACAGGTTAAAGCCCGGCTTGACGCGCTGCAGGCGGAAGATCAGCTGGATGAATTAATCATTGATACCCCTATTAGCGACGGGCCAGCGCGCCTGCACTCCCTGCGCCTGCTGGCGCAGGCTCACTACGGCAAGGAGGTGCTGAATGTCCTTTGAACAACAACTGATTAGCTGGCGGCGCGAGCTGCACCAGAACCCGGAGCTCTCCCTGCAGGAGGTGGCCACCACCGCGCGGATCCGCGACTGGCTGCAGAGCGGCGGGCTGACTCTGCTGCCCTACGATCTGAAAACCGGGCTGGTCACCGAAGTCGGCAGCGGCGACAAGGTGGTTGCCCTGCGGGCGGACATCGACGCGTTGCCCATCGAGGAGGCGACCAGTCTGTCCTATCGCTCGCAGAACCCCGGGGTGATGCATGCCTGCGGCCATGATATTCACACCAGCGTGATGCTGGGGGCGGCGCTGCTGCTGAAGGAGCGGGAAGCGGAACTCCCGGGGCGGGTGCGGATCCTGTTTCAGCCGGCGGAGGAAAATTTTGGCGGGGCGAAAACCCTGATCCGTGCCGGGGCGCTGGAGGACGTGTCGGCGATCTTTGGCATGCACAATGAGCCCGGCCTGCCGGTGGGCGAATTTGCCACCCGCGGCGGCGCGTTCTACGCCAACGTCGATCGCTTCGTCTTCAAAGTGACCGGGAAGGGGGCGCATGCCGCCCGCCCACATGAAGGAAAGGATGCGATCCTGCTGGCCAGCCAGCTGGTGACGGTGCTGCAGAGCGTGGCCAGCCGGGAAGTGAACACCCTCGACTCGGTGGTGCTCAGCGTGACGCGGATCCAGGGAGGCAATACCTGGAACGTGCTGCCGGAGAGCGTCGAGCTGGAAGGGACGCTGCGCACTCACAGCAGTGAAGTGCAGCAGCGGGTCAAGGCCCGGGTCAGCGAGATCGCGGCCGGTTTCGCCAGCGCCTTTGGCGCACAGATTGACGTCTTCTGGTATGCCGGCCCGACGGCGCTGGTCAATGACGCCCGCTGGGCCGACTTCGCCAGCGACGTGGCGGCCCAGGCCGGGTACCGCACCCATCACGCCGATCTGCATCTCGGTGGCGAAGATTTTGCGGTCTATCTTCAGCATATTCCCGGGGCGTTCGTCAGCATCGGCAGCGCCAGCGAATATGGTCTGCACCATCCGGCATTTAATCCGGACGAACGGCTTATTGCGCCCGCAGCGCACTATTTCGCCCAGCTGGCGGAACAGGCATTACAACATATTTAATGGATGACAGGGGAAGGGGGAACTATGTCTGAAAATCGACAATTGCGTCTGGGAACGATATTACATGGCGCATCGGGAAATATGTCCGCCTGGCGTCATCCGGCGGCGCAGGCGGACGCCAGTATTAATTTTAACTTTGTCACGCAGACGGCGTTAAAAGCGGAAGAGGGGAAGCTGGATTTTATTTTTGTCGCCGACGGGTTATATATCAATGAAAAATCGATTCCCCATTTTTTAAATCGCTTCGAACCCTTAACGGTACTTTCCGCGCTGGCCGCGGTCACCCGGCATCTGGGACTGGTGGGGACCTTATCGACGTCGTACAGCGAGCCGTTTACTACCGCCCGTCAGTTCGCCAGCCTCGACCATTTAAGCCAGGGACGGGCGGGGTGGAACGTGGTCACTTCGCCACTGGAAGGGTCGGCGAAAAACTTCTCCCGGGCCCAGCATCCGGATCATGCGCTGCGCTATCGCATTGCCGATGAATATCTGCAGGTGGTGAAAGGATTATGGGATTCGTGGGAAGAGGACGCCTTCGTGCGCAATAAAGAGAGCGGCCAGTTCTTTGACAAAAATAAACTGCATACGCTCGATCACCACGGCGATTTCTTTAAAGTTGCCGGCCCGCTGAACATTGCCCGTACGCCACAGGGACGGCCGATTATTTTCCAGGCCGGCGCGTCGGACGACGGCAAGAAATTAGCCGCACGCCACGCCGATGCCATTTTTACCCATCAGGAATCGCTGGCCGAGGCGCAGGCATTTTATCAGGATGTCAAAAGCCAACTCAGCGCATATCAGCGCACCCCGGACCAACTGCATATCTTCCAGGGCGTCAGCGTCATCGTCGGGGATGACGCTGAGGATGCGGAACGTCAGTACCAGACTACCGCGGCGCTGGTCTCCATCGAGGATGCGCTGAATTATCTGGGGCGGTATTTCGAACATCATGATTTTTCGCAGTATCCGCTTGATGAGCCGTTCCCGGATATTGGCGACCTCGGACAAAACAGCTTCCGCAGTACCACCGACGAGATTAAACGTCATGCGCGCGAGCGGGGATTAACCCTGCGCCAGGTGGCCCTGGAGGCAGCGAGCCCGCGTCCGCGCTTTACCGGCACCGCCAGCGATGTCGCCGATGGCCTGCAATTGTGGTTCGAACAGCACGCGGCGGACGGCTTCATTATTCAGGGCGGCACGCCGGAAACCTTCCCGCGCTTTGTGGATGAGGTGGTTCCGCTGTTACAGGCGCGCGGCCTGTTCCGTCGCGACTATCCGGGCACCACCCTGCGGGAAAGTCTGGGTCTGGCGCTACCTGCTAATCAATTCCAAAAATAATAAAAGAGAATCACGCTATGCAGAAAACAACACTCTTGCTGGCCGTCGCGTTGGCATTTAGCGCCTCGTCGTGGGCACAGGACGTCAAGATCAATGGCACCGGGGTGAGCCTGGAGGCCAACAAAACGCCGATTCACACCGCGAAAAATCCACAGGCCATTGCGCTGTTGCCGAAAGATCTGCATCTGGCGGTGCCGGGGAAATTCACCGTCGCGGTGGCAGCCCTGAACTCACCACCGCTGACGGTCTTCGCCGATGACAACAAAACCCTGCTCGGCAGCGAGACGGATATCGCCCGACTGGTGGCGGAGAGCCTCGGACTGGAAGTGAACGTGGTTCCCACTTCATGGGAAGACTGGCCGCTGGGGGTCACCTCCGGCAAATATGATGCCGCGATCAGCAATATTACCGTTACCAAAGAGCGCAAAGAGAAGTTCGATTTCGCCACCTACCGCAAAGATTCGCTGGGCTTCTACGTCAAAAGCACCAGTCCACTGAGCAAAATTGACAAGGCGGAAGACATCGCCGGGCTGAAGATTATCGTCGGCTCCGGTACTAACCAGGAGGCGATCCTGCTGGCGTGGAACGCGGAGAACGTCAAGAAGGGGCTGAAGCCGTTTACCCCGGTCTACACCAAGGATGACGCCGCTCAGACGCTGGCCCTGCAGACCGGGCGAGCCGACGCCTTTTTCGGCCCTAACGTGATTGGCGCATGGAAGGCGGCGCTGACCGGCAAAACCAAACTGGTGGGCAGCGTCGACGGCGGCTGGCCGAAAGCGGCGCATATCGCGGTGACGCTGAAAAAAGACAGCGGGCTGGTGAATGCCGTCCAGGCGGCGCTGAACGGCGCTATCGCCAGCGGCGATTACGCCAAAGTGCTTAACCGCTGGGGCGAAGGGGTGGAGAGTATTCCGCAATCAGAAATCAACCCACCCGGACTGGGCGACTGACAGGAGGCGCGATGAGCGAAGCATTCCGCGATATTTCTCCGGACGCACCGGAGCTGCAGCCGATTATTAGCGGGCTGTTTGCCGAATATGCCGCCCGCTACGGCGACTATTTTTCCCGCGATGCGGAAGTGGAGTTGACTGAGTGGTATTTGCCGCCGCAGGGGCTGTTTATCGTCCTTGAGCGTGAGGGCGAAATTATCGCCACCGGCGCTTATAAACCGAAAGATCGCCACACCGCGGAGATCAAACGTATCTGGACGCACCGCCGTCTGCGCCAGCAGGGGCTGGCGGCGAAGGTGGTCCAGGAGCTGGAGCGGCGGGCGGTGCTGGCCGGATACAGCCATATCTACCTGACCACCGGCTTCCGTCAACCAGAGGCGGTAAAGCTCTATCTCAGCCAGGGGTATGAGGCGCAGTTTGACCTCACGCGAGACCCGGAAGAGTACAGCCAGCCGCCCTATGACGGCCGACTGCGGTTCACTAAAGCGCTGGCGGTGAGCGCCTTCAGCCACAGCGCCTGAGGAGGCATGATGCATTCATCTGAAACAATAAAAGTGGTGCCGGCGCGCTATCCGCTGCGGGTGGTCGGGGCGCTGGTCGCCCTGCTGGTGCTGGCGGTGGTGATCCAGTCGGTGGCCTTTAACCCGCGCTGGGAGTGGGGCGTCTTCGCCCGCTGGTTCTTCGACCCGGTGATCCTCGAGGGGCTGGGACAAACCCTGCTGCTGACCCTGCTCGGCACGGTGCTGAGCGTGATCTTCGGCGGCCTGCTGGCGCTGGCCCGCTTGTCCTCATCGTGGCTGCTCAGCAGCCTCGCCTGGGGCTATATCTGGCTGTTTCGCTCGCTGCCGCTGATTGTGGTGCTGATTATTCTGTACAACTTTTCCTATCTCTACGACACCCTGTCGCTGGGGATCCCGTTTACCGGCGTCACCTGGGCCAGCTATCAGACCATTAACGTGCTGGGGCAATTCTCCACGGCGGTGGTGGGCCTGACGCTGGTGCAGAGCGCCTATACCGCGGAGATCATTCGCGGCGGCTTTTTGGGGGTCGACCATGGGCAGTATGAAGCCGCCGCCGCGCTGGGACTTCCCGCCTGGCGACGTACGCTGCGCATTATTTTGCCGCAGGCGCTGCGCACCATCCTGCCCTCCGGCTTCAATGAGATCATCAGTCTGGCCAAGGGAACGGCGATGGTGTACGTCCTGGCGATGCCGGAACTGTTCTACACCATCCAGATGATCTACAACCGTACCCAGGAGGTGATCCCGCTGTTGATGGTTGGCGCCGCCTGGTATCTGGCGATCACCAGCGTCCTCTCCGCCATTCAGTATCTGGTGGAACGCGCCCTGGCGCGCAGCGAGCGCCGCTCGGCGGTAAACAGCGCCCGCAGCAGCCGTCTGAATCAACCCGCACGTCAACCACAGCCCCAGGAGGCCGTTCATGCCCAGCTCTCATAATGGCCATATCTCTATCACTGGGGTCAGCAAATACTATGGCCGCCACAAGGCGCTGGACGATGTGTCGCTGGAGATCCCCCCGGGCACGGTGACGGTGATCCTCGGCCCTTCCGGCTCGGGTAAGTCCACGCTGCTGCGCACCATCAATCACCTCGAACGTGTCGATGAGGGATTTATTCAGATTGATGGCGACTATATTGGTTATCGCCGCAAAGGCGACAAGCTGTATGAGATGAAAGAAAAGGAAATTCTTCGCCAGCGGATCAATGTCGGCTACGTGTTCCAGAACTTTAACCTGTTTCCGCACCTGACGGTGCTGGAGAACCTGATAGAAGCGCCGATCGCCCACAAGCAGGTCACGCGCAAAGAGGCCATTGCCCGCGCCTGGGAGCTGCTGGACGTCGTCGGACTGCGCAATAAAGCCGACGCCTGGTCGCGGCATCTCTCCGGCGGCCAGCAGCAGCGTATCGCGATTGCCCGGGCGCTGGCGCTGGACCCGCGGGTGATCCTGTTTGATGAGCCCACCTCGGCGCTGGATCCCGAGCTGGTGGGCGAGGTGCTGGATGTCATCAAAAAGCTGGCGCGCTCCGGTACCACCCTGGTGGTGGTGACCCACGAGGTAGGCTTTGCCCGCGAGGTGGCCGACCAGGTGGTGTTTATGGTCGACGGCAGGATCGTCGAGCAGGGCAGCAGCGACGAGGTGCTCAACCATCCGCAGCATCCGCGTACCCGGCAGTTTTTATCCAGGGTGCTGCCGTCATGAACAGAGCGATAGTGACCCTTGTGCTCAGCGCCCTCGCCATTGACGCTCAGGCGGCGCTGGATCTGCGCGCCAATGAGCAGCCATTGCCGGTCACCCGCGACCCGCAGGCGATAGCGAAAATCCCGCCGGGCTATCGCTTCGTCGAGCCGGGGACGCTAACGGTGGCGATCTCGGCGCTCAATTCGCCGCCGCTGGCGCTGCTGGCCAGCGACAACCGCACGCGGATCGGCAGCGACCCGGATGTTGCCCGCCTGCTGGCCGGAAGTCTTGGCCTGAAACTCAGGCTGGTGCCCACCGCGTGGGAGGACTGGCCGCTGGGCATCGCCTCCGGCCGCTACGACGTGGCGCTGATCAATATCGCGGTGACCGAGAAGCGCAAAGAGAAGTTCGATTTTGCGACTTACCGGGTGGACTCCCTGGCCTTCTCGGTGAAATCCACCAGCGACATCGCCGCGGTAAACGGACCAGCTGACCTCGCCGGGCGCAAAGTGATCGTCGGGTCCGGCACCAATCAGGAACGGATCCTGCTGGGCTGGAACGACGACAACCGGGCAGCCGGGCGGCCGCTGGCCCAGCCGGTCTACCTGACCGATGATGCCTCCGGCAATCTCTATATCCAGTCCGGGCGAGCGGATATCTTTTTCGGCCCGCAGTCGGTGGCAGCCTATAAGGCCGCCCTCAACGGACAGACCCGAGTGGTGGGCCTGGGGCCGAAAAAGGCGTGGGTGGCGACGACCACCAAAAAAGGCAACGGCCTGGTCTTTGCCCTGCAGGCAGCCCTCGACGGGGCGATTGCCCGCGGTGAATATCAGCAGGTGCTGGCGCGCTGGGGAGAGCAGGGCGAGGCGGTGGCGCAGTCGGTGGTCAACCCGCCGGGGATTACCTACTAAAAAACCGCTGTTTCGCCGGAGTACGACACGAAACAGCGGAGGCGAATGCTCGCCAGGGTCTTCAATCAAACGGTGCGCGGAGTGAGCGTCAAGCGATCCAGCGGCCCAACGATAAACAGATAGGAGAACAGGCCCAGCACGCCCATGGAACCGACGTAGAGGATGGCGTAATCAAACGAGTGGGTGTTGGCGAGGATCACCCCGATGACCAGAGGGGTAATGATGCTCGCCAGGTTGCCGCACATATTGAACACGCCACCGGCAATACCGAGCATCTCTTTCGGCGAGGTGTCGCTCAGCACGCACCAGCCGAGGTTCCCGAAACCTTTGGCAAAGAACGCCAGACTCATGGCGGCGATCACCACCACTTCTGAGGAGGTGTAGTTGGCGACGACAATGACGCAGGAGAGCAGCATGCCGCAGATCACCGGGAGCTTACGGGCGGTGGTCAGACTGTAACCGCGTTTCAGCAGCCAGTCCGAAAACACGCCGCCCAGCAGGCCGCCGATAAATCCGGCAATGGCCGGGATACTGGCGACAAAGCCGACCTTGAGGATTGACATGCCTTTAGCCTGGTAGAGGTAAGTCGGAAACCAGGTGAGGAAGAACCAGGTAATCGATGTGACGCAGAACTGGCCGATATAAACCCCGATCATCATGCGATTGACGCAGACGCTTTTAATCTGTGCGAGAGTTAATTTTTGCTTTGTTTTTTGGCTACCTAATTCCGGTACGCCGCCGCCTTCACGAATATAATCGAGCTCCTGCGGGTTAATTTTAGGGTGATGTGAAGGATCCTTCACTTTTACCAGCCAGAATATTCCCAGCACCACCCCGATAGCGCCAATATAATAAAAGACATAGTGCCAGCTTAAATTATGCAGAATGATGGTCATCAGCGGCGTAATAATGCCCAGCGAAATATACTGCGCGGCCTGATAGACCGAGGTGACAAATCCACGCTCTTTATTGGGGAACCACTGGACGCTCAGGCGACTGTTGGCCGGAAAAGCGGGCGCTTCAATGGCCCCCATCATCAGACGCAGGATCACCAGCACCACCAGCGGACTGGCAAACAAATAAATAGTGCCCTGAAACATAGTGACGACCGACCAGCCAATCAGCGCGCAGCCGTAGACCAACCGCGAACCATATTTATCCAGCAGCCAGCCACCGGGGATTTGCATAATGACGTAGGAAATACCAAACACCGAAAAGGCCAGGCCCATTGCTTCAGGGTCAAAACCTAACTCTTTACTCATCATCGGCGCGACAACGGACAGGGTGGCCCGGTCAGCGTAATTAAATACGGTCGCGAGAAATAAAAAAACCAATATACCGTAACGCACGTTGCTGCGTTTTATTTGCTGTTGCATGTTATTCAACTCCTTTGCAGGGTTGTGAAGACACGTCATCTTTCATGCCGCTTTGATGCTTGCTGACGGATTTCGTGTATTGCGAGTACAGCGGGTCAGAGGTTTATCCCCGGTGGCGCTGCGCTTACCGGGGCTACGGGTTCTCAGTGGTCTGTGGACCGGTAGCCCGGATAAGGCGTGGACGCCGTCATCCGGGAAAAGTCATTACGGGCGAGTTCCAAACTCGCAGCTTTGCTGGGTCCAGCGGCGGGCCTGCTCGCTGAGGGTGAAGCCCAGACCATGGCGTTCGGAAACCCACATCCGCCCATCGCGCAGTTCTAACTGCTCGTTAAACAGCGGATTCAGCCACTCGAAGTGCTCCAGCCACGGTTCCAGCGGGTAGGCGGCGGCGAGATGCAGGTGCACCTCCATGGCAAAGTGCGGGGCCAGCTTGCGACCGTGCTTCGCGGCCAGATCCATTATTTTCAGGAACGGGGAGATCCCACCGACGCGCGGGGCGTCCGGTTGCACGAAGTCGCTGGCGTTGCCGAGGATCAACTGCTCATGTTCGCGGAAGCTGGTCAGCATCTCGCCGGTGGCAATCGGCGTATCCAGCGCGGCGGCCAGATGCGCGTGGCCTTCGACGTCATAGGCATCCAGTGGCTCCTCAATCCAGATCAGATTGAACGGCTCCATTTTGCGCCCCATGCGGATGGCGGTTTCGCGATCCCACTGCTGGTTGGCATCCACCATCAGCGGGAAGTCATCACCCAGCACTTCGCGCACCGCCGTCAGACGACGGATATCCTCGGCAGTATTAGGCTGACCGACTTTCAGTTTAATCCCGCCGATGCCGTTTTCACGGGAGATAGCCACGTTTTTCAACACCTGATCCAGGGGGGTATGCAGGAAGCCGCCGGAAGTGTTGTAGCACTGCACGGAATCACGATGTGAACCCAGCAGTTTGGCCAGCGGTAGACCGGCGCGTTTGGCTTTCATATCCCACAGGGCAATATCGATAGGGGAGATAGCTTGTACCGCCATGCCGCTACGGCCGACGGAAGCCCCGGCCCACAACAGTTTGGTGTAGATCTTGTCGATGTCGTTTGGATCTTCGCCAAGCAGATTATCGGCTATCTCTTTGGCGTGAGCGTAAATGCCCTGGCCGCCCGCACGTTTCGAATAACTAAAGCCGACGCCGGTGAATCCATCCCGGGAGTGAATTTCCGCGATGATAATCGCCACTTCGGTCAGCGGTTTTTGGCGACCGGTCAGCACTTTGGCATCGCTGACGGGAGTGGCCAGCGGCAGAAAAGCCAGCGACAGCCTGACGTGGTCAATGCGGTCACCGGTTTCAGCGGCGGTTTTGACGCCGGTGGTTTTGGCGTAGGTTACGGACTCGGAATTGGCGCTTGAGGTCATAGTGGTGTCCTTTTCGATAATAAAATGATTGCGCTATCATTTGTAATGGTGAAATGCTTTTGACGCTACGGTAGTGCTTTTAATTTGTACAAACGATCACAATTGGCCGTTATAAAGGCGAAAAATTTGCCGTGCAGGTCACAATCCAAAACAGTTTGTGAAAAGTGACAAGTTATAATGATAGCGATAACATTTTGTGTTGCAGGTCGTTGATTCTGTTAGGGGAGAAGCGGCGGGCGCTGGCAATTGCGTGGGGCATCATCAATAATGCCCACAGGAAACGACTTAACACAGGGGCTTAGCCGTGAAAAGCAAAAAACCGACGCGGGCGCCGACGCTGGAGGATGTGGCTCGCAGCGCCGGGTTGTCGCCGATGACGGTCAGTCGGGCGCTGAATACACCCCAGCTGGTCAGGCCAAAAACGGTAGAGAAAGTGATGCAGGCGGTGCAGGCGACGGGCTATATCCCCAATGCGCTGGCCGGCGGCCTCGCCTCCAGGCGCAGCAAACTGGTGGCGGTCGTGGTACCGCAAATCAATAACAATATGTTTGTCGATACCATCCAGGCGCTGAGCGATACCCTGGCGGCGCGCGGCTACCATATGCTGCTGTGCGTGGCGGGCTATGATCGGCAGACCGAAGCCGAGCTGGTCTCCACCTTGCTTTCGCGGCGCCCTGATGGCGTGGTGTTAACCGGCATCCAGCATGCACCGCTGTTAAAGAAAACGATTCTTAACGCCGCCACGCCGGTGGTGGAAATCTGGGATCTCACCCCGACGCCGCTGGATATGCTGGTCGGTTTTTCCCATGAAAAAGTGGGCGAAACCATTGGCGAGTACGTGCTGGAGAAAGGCTACCAGCGACCAGGCCTGCTGTGGGCGGGTGATGCGCGCGCGATGTTGCGTAAGCAGGGGCTCTGTGCCCGACTGGCTAAAAAAGGGCTGGACGATGCGCCTCAGGTTGAAGCGCCGCTCCCGGCGTCGCTGGCGCTGGGGCGGCGCGGTCTGGCGGAGCTGCTCGCCGCCGGCGAGTTTGATGTGATCATCTGCAGCTCAGACACCCTCGCCCAGGGGGCGATTATGGAAGCCGAAAGCCGGGGGCTACGCGTACCGCAGGATTTGGCGGTGATCGGTTTTGGCGATCTGGATTTCGCTGCCAGCAATCGTCCGGCCATCACTACCGTCAGCGTCGACCGTCATGCCATCGGTGAACGGGCCGCTACGCTGCTGGCTGACCGCATCGAAGGCGGGGAAGACAGCGGGGTGATTATAGATATCGGCTTTCAGCTGGTGGCACGAGAATCGGCGTAGGCCTGCCTTTTCAGGGCGTGGTGTGCCGGGTGGGTGAGCGGCGAATTTCTGCCTACACTTAGGCTTTACCCTGGAGGCAGACCATGATAACCGTTTATGGCGTGCCGGGGTGGGGCTCGACGATTAGCGAGCTGATGCTCTCCCTGGCCGATATTCCCTACGAGGTGGTTGACGTGGAGGGCTTTGACCAGCCCGGTCCGGCGCGCGAGCGTCTGCGGCAGATTAACCCGCTGTGCCAGGTGCCTACCCTGCAGCTGGCCGACGGGAGCATCATGACCGAAACCGCCGCCATCGCGCTGATGATCCTCGACCAGCGTCCCGATCTGGCCCCCGCGCCAGGGACACCGCAGCGTCAGCAGTTCCAGCGTCTGCTGGTCTGGCTGGTGGCCAACGTCTATCCTACCTTTACTTATGCCGATTACCCGGAACGCTGGGCGCCCGCCGCCGCGGAGCAACTGGTGGAGAATTGTCGCCAGTACCGGAAAAATCTCTATCTCTGGTTTGAGCAACAGCTGGCCGCCGGGCCGTGGGCGCTGGGCGCGTCGGTAACGTTGCTGGATTGCTATATCGCGGCGATGTACAGCTGGGGGCCGCGACAGGCGTGGTTTGACGACCACGCGCCAAAATTCGCCGCCATCGCCCGGGCGGTCTGTCAGCGACCGGAGCTGGCTGCGGCGCTACGCCGTAACAAGCTGATTTAACGCACGAGATGCCAACCAGAACGGCCATTCTGTGGTAGCGTTATGGTTCTGACCACAAGGAGTCTTTGCTATGCCGCATGTTGATATTAAATGCTTTCCCCGTGAACTGACTGACGAACAAAAAACCGCGCTAGCCGCCGACATCACTGAGGTGCTGATCCGCCATCTGAACAGCAAAGAGAGCGCCGTCAGCGTCGCGCTGACTCAGGTTGAGCCGGACGCGTGGCAGGCGGTGTGGGACAGTGAGATCGCCCCGCAGATGGCGCAGTTGATTAAGAAGCCGGGTTATAGCATGTAGTTGCCACTGGCGGGCATGATGTCCGCCAGTGACGATCGGTCAGAACCAAATCTCCGTCTGCACGCCGAAGTTCCATGTCCCGCCTGCGGTAAAGCCTTTACTGCCGAAATCATCGTTGATCGCATAACGATCCAGGTCTTTATCCCAGTTCATCCACGTGACAAAGAAACGTATCTCCGGCCGCGCTTTGATATCCAGCACATCGCCCACTTTAAAGGTGGGGGCGAAGGTCAGCTTGTAGAAATCACCGCGCACCGCCTGATACTGATAAACGTTGTCATTATAGCGATAGCTGCGCCCGTTCGGATTGAGATCCATATACTGCCACGAGGCCTCATACAGCAGGGCGAAGTGAGCGGAGATCCCTTGCGATACCCGCAGGTTAAACGTCGCCCAGTCGTAGCGGTCGCCGTCGCGATAGCGGTCTTCGCTGTGCTGGGCTATCACCGACGGCGCCAGCTGCCAGTTTTTCCCCAGCGGCAGGATCCCGTACGAGGCAAAGCGCAGGGAGGCGGCGTTCTCGGTCAGATCGCCATCGCTCCCCGGCTGACGCGCTTCGGCGCCCAGCCCGACGCCGTATTGCAGCGCGCTTTCCGACATCCCCGGCGCCAGGCCGTAGAACTGCTGTTTGTCGTGCAGGGCCAGCATCGCGTAGTAGCCGTTTTTGGCGGTGTTGTCGCTGCGCAGGGCATAGCTCCCGGTGGTCGAGGTATTATCTTTCAGGTCATCGTTACCCTGGGCGGTCATCGCCGTGGTCATCAACTGCCAGTTGCCGTAAAAATGGTTGGCGGTGAACAGCAGATTCTGGATGTCATTATCCGCGTAATTATCGCTGCCAAGGTCGCCGAAGTTACGTGCATACACCGAATAATCGCCGCGCAGGCCGCCTCCCCAGTCGACATCGTTGATCCCGCCGCCGGTACCGCCGAGGAACATAATGTCGCTATCGGTAAAGTGGATATCGAAGTTATCCCGATCGAAGCGCTTGCCGGCCCAAATCGAGGCGCGTTTTAACGGTCCGGTGAACTCGGCGAAGTCGCCCATCTCGACGTACAGCTGACGAATGTTCAGATGGTGGCTGTCGTTGTCCTGAACCCACGGATCCGGGTTGGTGGCCCCGTCGGCGAGCATGGTCTTAAAGCGCGCCCATGAGCCATCGTTGAAGGTAAGCTTTTTGCCAAAGCTCAGCTCAGCGTAATTATCTTTTTCGTTGCCGAGACGACCGACGTGGGCATCGCCGTTGAGCGAACTGGCCGGGGAGATGCCTGGCCCGCCGCGGGCGCCTTTGCCGTGGCTGTTGACTAACATTCCGGAACGGGCGTAGGCGTTAAAGGTAAAGCCGTCGTCCGGGGCGCGCTTCGCCAGCTGCTCGCTCAGTTGCTGATTGGTGGCCTGCTGTTTTTGTTCGCGAGCGGTGGTCTGTTGGCTGAGCGCCTGCACCTGCTGCTCCGCCGCCGCCGCGCGCTGTTCGGCGGCGGCAGTTTGCTGTTCTGCCCGCTGCGCGCGGCGGCTGGCTTCGCTGGCCTGCTGTTCGGCGAGATTGAGGCGCGCTTCAAGTTGCGCCAGCCGTTGTTCGACGCTCAACCCGGCGGCGCTGGTGAGTGGAAAAAGGGCGCAGCAAACCGCTGCGCTAATCACAGAGATACGCATAAAAGTCCTTAATTTATCCAGAGGTTAAATCAGCGGGGCGCCTTACATGGCGGGGGATTCTCCGGTGGTCGGGGTCGGGGCTGGCGAGGCGCCGCGTCCGGCATCGAGGTCGGCACGGATCTGCTCATAGTGATCGTCGAGGCGGTAGAAGCGGCCCATCCACAGCATCGAGGCGAGGATCAACAGCGCCGGAATGTACAGATAGCAGGCCTTGATGGCCAACAGGGCGCTGTCGCTTTGCGCCTGGTTGGCGATATAGCCGCCGGAGGAGAGCAGTGCCCCGGTGATAGCCCCAGCGCCGGCCATCGCCACCTTGCCGAGAAAGCCGTTTATCGAGGTCAGGATCCCAGCGGTATTAATGCCGGTTTTCCACACGCCGTAATCCACCGGGTCGGCCTGCATCGAGAAATAGATAGCCGTGCGCTGACCGGCGCCAAGGGAGAGGATCACCGCCCCGACGATCAGCCCCAGCGCGTAGGTGCCAGAGAGCATCATCATCCCCATCCCGAGCAGATTGATCGCGCTGGCGACCAGATAGACATGACGTTTTTTCATGCGCCGGGCCAGCAGCGGGACGGTGAGGGTGCCGAGCAGGGGAACGAAGGTGGAGATCCCGGCGATAACCGCCGTCAGCTCGGTATTCCCGACGTAATAGTGGAAGAAGTACACCAGCGCTCCGGTCTGAAAGAAAAAGGCACCCCACATCAGAAAGATATTGCTGGCGAAGATCCACCACGGACGATTGGCGCGCAGGCTAATCCAGGCGCGTTTTAGGGTCATGCGCTCCCCGGTGAGGGTGATCTTTTCTTCGACGTTGCGAAAGCTCACCAGCAGGAAAAAGGCCGCCAGTACGCCAAAAATCACTGCGGTATAGAGGAACCCCTGCTGCTGGTCGCCTTTGCCCAGCATGCCGACCAGCGGCAGGGTGGCCACGGCGACGATGGTGGCCCCGAGAGATCCCAGCAGAATACGTACCGCCGACAGCGTGGTGCGCTCTGCGGAATCACTGGTTAAAAACGGCAGCATGGCGCAGAACGGAATGTTCACCAGGGTGTAGAGGAACGACAGACACAGATAGGTGATAAAGGCGTATAGCAGTTTGCCAGTGGTGCCGAAATCCGGCACATAGAAGGCCAGAATACACAGCAGACCAAAAGGCAGGGCGCCCATCAGCAGCCACGGACGGCAGCGCCCCCAGCGGGTGGCGGTATTGTCGATCACCAGCCCCATCAGCACGTCGGCCACGCCATCCACCAGCCGGGTGACCAGGAACATCAGCCCGACGTAATAGGCCGGGAGGCCCATCACGTCGGTGTAAAAGAACATCAGATACAGAGAGATCATCTGCCACACAAGGTTGCAGGAGAGATCGGCAATGCCATAGCCAAGGCGCTGCCGCCACAGGGTAAACGTTGTTTCTGCCATAAATCACTCGCTTATCGTTGTTGTTAAAGTCCGTACTGGCGAATAAACCAGGCCGGGGTACAGCTCCACGCATGGCAGTAACTGTTGATGAGCTTACTGCCATACGGGGAAAAGTCAGGATGCTGTGGGTCGAAAATTTCCCAGAAGGTGTCGGCGCCGTAGTCAACCATCGCCCCCCAGTAGGCCTTGATCTCCGCTACCGCCTCCTCGCGCAGGCCGCACTGCAGCAGGGCGACAATGTGATGATGGCGCAGGTACGGGGTATTCATGGCAATGGCGGGCGGCTGTTGCTGCAGGCGGCGCATCAGCGCTTGCCGCTGCCCGGCGGTGCCAACCTCCGCCAGCACCAGCCAGATCTGCGATGCCCATGAGACCTGGCGCGCGGCGCCGCTGATAAACACCTGCCGCTCGCTGTCCCACAGGTGCTGCTGAGCGGCCTCTTTCAGCTGCGCCAGTGTGGCGGTGTCGTCGGGCACCCGCTGTGGCTCAATACGCTGCGCCAGCCAGATGGCGCGCTGCAGGCAGTAGATAAGCACCCCCTGCGCCGCCGCCTGTTTATTCAGATCCGCCTGCCAGTCGATAAACACCCACCAGTCATCGCTGTCGCGCACCAGGCCGCGGGTATCGCAACGGGTCAGCGCCAGCTCGATTTGCCGTCGCGCCGTGGGCCACAGTTCACGGGCGGTTTCCATGTCGCCAGTGCTTTGCAGGTAGTGATAGAGTACGTCGACAAAAAATAATGAATAATCAAAGAGAAAGGTGTCATCGGCGCGCACGTCAGGCTGGACAAAGACATTGGCGGAGACCATGCCGTCTTCCCGGGTATGGCCGGCAAACAGGTACAGGCAGCGGCGGACCAGATCGTGGTGGCCGAAGGTCACGTCATTGACCAGCGCCTGCAGGCGCAGGTCGCCCAGCCACAGCCGACGGTCGCGTTTCGGCCCATCCTCAAACACCTCCTGCATGCAGTTTTGCAGGGTGCGAACCGCGACGTCATCAATGGCTTTCAGTTGCGGATCGGCGATGACCGCCGGCTGCAGACTGCCGGCTGAGGTAACGGTTTCCAGGGCTATCTCATCGAACTGCAGACGAAATTTGCGCGACAGCGCTTTGATCTCCACCTTCAGGTAGCGCAGGCAGTAGCGACGCGGCAGGTCAACCCGGGCGGGCAGGACGTCGAGCCACAGATCCTGTTGCTGCAACCAGCTGCTGCTCAGCCACCCCTGGTACTCGCTGAACGGCTCGCAGACTTCGCTCAGCGTTTCGCCGAAGGTGAAGTGCAGATGGGCCGGGGCATCCGGCGGGCTGCCGACGCTGCGGCAGCTGAACTGCAGGTAGCCAACAAAATGGCTGCCAAAGTCAATAATGATGCTGTCGCCGACGCTGAGCGGTTGCTGATAAAACTGCTCCGGGGTGCAGACGGCATGCCCCCGCCAGCCGCTCAGCGCCTCGGGATCGGGTTCAGCCCTGACGATGGCCTGTGGCGCCTGGCGCTGACGATGCAGCGCGGGCGTCAGGGCGGCCGCACGCTGTAATAAATGCGGATGGCGGGTCATCGCCACACTGGAATTGTATTGAATTGCCTGTGACATACTGCGTCCTCTCTATTAGGTTAGGCGCAGCATAGGCCGTCGTCTGGCGGCGCCACCACTCTGGCAATGCCAAACCGTCAGTGAAAATGGCAGGAATAATGAGGTGGGGGCGCTGGCGATCACAAATCCGCACATCGGGCGCGTGGCGAAGGCCGGAATAGATTATCGTGCCCCTGCGCACCAGGCTGTTCAGGATTTGCTGTAATGATGACACTGACCGTTGAGTATTATTTCACCCATCCCCAGGATAAGCTCGGCATGTACGCCAGCGACCCGGAAGATAATAGCCAGGAACATGGCCACGAGTTTGCCGAGCTGGTGATCGTCGAGGAGGGGCATGGATTACACGTTATTAATGGCCGCCCGCTGTATATCCAGCAGGGCGATGTATTTTACGTCCAGCCGGGCGATGTCCACTATTATGATGAGCTGGGGACGCTGAAGCTGATTAATGTCTTAATTAATCCGGCGGTGGCCTTTCGCTATTTACAGCAGATGGAGGGATTGCTGCAGCAATTATCGGCGCAGCGCGCCGCCTGCTATGGCTGGCTGGCGCCGGAGACCCGCAGCTATTGTCGGGAACTGGTGGAAAAGATATTTTCCCCGGCGCTGAGGGCGGCGGATAATACCCCGCTACGGGAGTCTCTCTTTTTCCAGCTGGTGACCACCATTCTCACAGCCGAGTCGGAAGCAGAATATAGCAGCACCCGCTATAAACTCCATAAATTACTCACCTGGCTGCAGGAGCACTGTTTCGAAGAACATAACTGGCAGCAGCTGGCGGAGCAATTTCATCTCACCACCCGCACGGCGTTTCGCCATATTAAAGAGGCCACCGGCTTAACGCCGGATAATTATCTGAAACGACTGCGGCTGGTCTCCGCGCGGGTCAAATTACGCGAAACGGAGATGACCATTACCGAAGTGGCTTATCTGTGCGGCTTCGCCAACAGCAACCACTTTACCACCCTGTATAAAAAAGTGTTTGGCCTGACCCCCAGCGCCGATCGCCGCCGCCCACCGGGTTGAAAGGGGGGCCGCAGGCCGGGCAGGGGAAAACCTGCCGCCTGCGGCAAGTCACGCTTATTCGTCGAGGGAGTTTGCCCTCACATGACGACCGCTGGCGACAAAATTACCGGTGCCAAGATGATGCAGGGTATTAAGCTTATCGTCGTCGAACTGCCAGCGTCCGGTGACGAACGCGCGCTCATCGGCGGCGGCAGACACCACCTCCCCGAACAGGGTATCGTACTGGGTCTGGGCCGCCGTCGCCGGCAGCAGTCGGCACTCCATCCACGCCAGGCACTTCTCCTCGATCAGCGGCAGCCCCAGCTCCGGGCCGGTCACTACCGGGATCCCCCAGGCATTGAATTTGTCCTCATCGCGGCCGCTGACGCTGCCGACGGCGTAGGTCCAGCTGGCGGCGGCGACGCCGGGGACCACAATGCCGAAGGTGCCGTTGCGCTCGATGATCTCCCGCGTCCAGGTACTTTTATCCACCACGATAGCCACCCGCGGCGGGGCGAATTCCACCGGCATTGACCAGGCGGCGGCCATGACGTTGCGCCGGTCAGACGGGGCATCGTAGCTGGTGATCAAAATGGTCGGGCCGTGGTTGAGCAGGCGGCTGGCGTACTGCAGTTCAACGTGGCGAAAGCGGCTCATAGGCGTTCCTTGAATAATGGGTCGGTTGGCAGGTAACACGTTAAGCCGCAATGAAAATGTAATCAATATGTCATCTCGTCTGACTATAGTCGCCAGCACTAAGTCCCAAAGAGGATCACAATATGTTGGCTCCCCTGATGTTATCCCAGGTGAGCGTGCCCCGTCGGATGTCGGCCGCCGGGCAGTTCTCGCTGTCCCGAAAGGGAGGGCGATGATGCGCACGCTGACCCCTATCACCCTGCAGGAGGTCTCTTTTGCCTTCGCAGAGACTCCCGTTCTTGACCGTTTCTCGTTGCATATCGAACCCGGCCGCATCGTGGCGCTACTGGGGCCGTCCGGCTGCGGCAAAAGCACTTTGCTGCGTCTGCTGGCCGGGCTGAGTGTACCGGCCAGCGGCGAAATCCGCTTTGGCGACAGGCTGGTCGCCCGCGCAGGATGGGGATTGCCCCCGGAGCAGCGCGATATCGGCATGGTTTTTCAGGATTACGCCCTCTGGCCGCATATGAGCGTGGCGCAGAACGTCGCCTTTCCTCTGCGCATGCGCGGCGTCTCCCGTAGCGAACGCGAGCGCCGGGTCAGCGAGGCGCTGGCGCGGGTAGGCCTCAACGGTTTCGCCGAACGTAAACCCTCTGGTCTTTCTGGCGGTCAGCAGCAGCGGGTGGCGCTGGCGCGGGCGATCGTCGCTGCGCCGCGGGTGCTGCTGTTTGATGAACCGCTCTCCAACCTGGACAGCGAACTGCGCGAATCGCTGTGCGGCGAAATGAGCCGCCTGTTGCGACAGCTCGGCATCACCGCCGTGTATGTCACCCATGACCGACGTGAAGCCGAGCTGTTAGCCGATCAGATTGTCTATTTATCCGCGGGCCGCGTGGCCGCTGTCCGCGCCGTTACGCCAACCTCAGGGGAAGTTGCATGAACACCGTTATGACCGTTAAGAAAGGAGTGGTACTCGCGATGGCTCTTTCCGCCATGATGCTCTCCAGCGCCCATGCGCTGACCGTTTACACCGCCGGACCCGGCTCGCTGGCGAAAAGCCTGGCCAGCGGTTTTGAACAACAGACCGGGGTGAAGGTGACGGTTTTCCAGGCCACCACCGGCAAAGTGATGGCCCGACTGGAGGCCGAGCAGGCCAACCCGCAGGCGGACGTGCTGATCTCCGCCTCGTGGGATACCGCCGAAGATCTGCACCAGCGGGGCTGGTTGCTGCCTTTTGCGAGCGCCAATGCCGACCAGGTACCGGCGAACCTGAAATCGGCGGACTATATCGCCCAGGGTGTCTCCGCCCTGGGCATTGTCTGGAACAGTAAAAGCGGTACCCCGGAACCGAAAGAGTGGCGGGATCTCACCCAGCCGGCGTTTAAAGACAAGGTGACAACCCCCGACCCGGCGCTCTCCGGCGCGTCGCTGGATTTGCTGATCGGGCTGCAAAACAGCATGGGCGACCAGGCCTGGCAACTGTTTGACGATCTGAAAAAGAACGGCATGGTGGTCAGCGGACCCAACGCCCAGGCGGTGACGCCGGTGATGCAGGGGGCGAAAGCGGCGGTGTTTGGCGCGGTGGATTATGTCTCCTACGGCAATATTCAGCAGGGCGAGTCTCTGAAGGTGATCTTCCCGGCCAGCGGAACGGTGATTGCCCCGCGCCCGATGATGATCCTCAAAACCAGCCAGCATGCCGACGATGCCAAAGCCTTTATCGATTATGTTCTGTCGCCGGAAGGTCAGGCGAGGGTTGCCGATGCCTGGCTGATGCCCGCCCGCCGCGACGTGGCGGCCAAACGTCCGTTACTGGACGCGCTGAAGGTGCTGCCCACCACCAGCGAAGGCAGCAGCGAACGGGGCGCCGTGCTCGCCCGCTTCAGTCAGCTATACGCGCAGTAATTGCTCCTGTTCCTCCGGCGCTGGCCGCCGGGGGACCCCTCAGCTTCAGGAACCGGTTGTGAAACAAACATTCCTTTCCGGCGCGACCCTCGGCGCCCTGGTGATGCTGGTCGCGTTACCGTTAGTGTTTATTCTGCTGCAGGCGATTTTTCCCCATTTTAGCGCCGGTTCGCTCGGGGACGCCTTTGGCGGCGTCTCGGCGCTGCTGGCCGATCCCCAGTTGCCAGCGATGCTCGGCGGTACGCTGTGGATCGCCGCCGGCGTGGCGCTGGTCAGCGTAATGATTGGCCTGCCGCTCGGCATCCTGCGCGGTATGTTTTCGCTGCCGCTGCCCCGGCTGTGGGATCTCCTGTTTTTGATCCCCTTTCTGACGCCGCCCTATATCTCGGCGCTCTCCTGGATGCTGGCCCTGCAAAGCCAGGGCTATCTGCAGCAGCTGACCGGCTGGCAATTGAACGATCTGCTGTTCAGCCGCAGCGGGATCGTGCTGGTGATGACCTTTAATATTTTCCCGGTGGTGTACTTTGCCGTCTCCCGCAGCCTGCTGGCGAGCGGAACCCGGCTGGCGGTGGTCGCCCGCGTCCATGGCGCCAGCGCCTGGCGCGCCTTCTGGCACGTGACGCTGCCGATGCTTTCCCCGGCGCTGGCGGCGGGCACGCTGCTGGCGTTTACCCTCGCCATCGAGGAGTTTGGTGTACCGGCGGCGCTGGGCAGCCGGGCGGGAGTGGTGATGCTGACGGTCGGTATTGAGAAAAAGCTGGCCGACTGGCCGGTGGACCTTACTGGCGCCGCGCTGCTGTCGCTGCTGCTGATGGCGGTGGCGATGTTCGCCTGGTGGCTGCAAAGGCGGCTGGTGGGAGAGAAAGAGGTCACCAGCGTCACCGGCAAGCCGGGAGAAAACCGCGGGGCATCGCTGGGCGTGATGACGCTGCCCGCCGTGCTGATAATGGCGGCCGTCGGCGGCCTGGCGGTCGGCGTCCCCGCCGCCTCGATGATGCTCACCAGCGTGATGGGCACGCTCTCAGGGGGCGTGAGTGTTGAGAATGTCACGCTGCGTCACTTCGCGGCGCTGTTTGAGCAGCAGGGGGATGCCCTGTCGGCCCTCGGCACCAGCCTGTCGCTGGCCCTGGGCTCGGCGCTGATCGTCGGCGCGCTGGGCCTGCTGGCCGCTTGGCTGGTGATGGTGCAGAAGATTAAAGGGCGCGGGATGGTGGACGCGCTGTCGCTGATGCCAGCGGCGCTGCCGGGCGTGGTGGTAGGGGTCGGTTTGATCCTGCTGTGGAATCAGCCCTTCTGGCCGCGCTCGCCCTATAACACGCTGTGGATGTTGCTGCTCTCCTATTGCTGCCTGCTGTTGCCCTGGCCGGTGCGCTATGTCGGCAGCGCGCTGCGCCAGCTGGGCCCCAATCTTGAGCCCGCCGCCCGGGTGCACGGGGCCTCGCCACTGCAGGCGCTGCGGTTGATTGTCCTGCCGCTGGTCTTTCCGGCGCTGCTGGCGGCGATGCTGATGGTGTTCGCGGTGGCCTCCCGGGAGCTGGTGACCTCGCTGCTGCTCTCTCCAGCCGGTACGCAAACCGTGGCGGTGTTTATCTGGCGCCAGTTCGAACAGGGTTCCGTCGGTCAGGGCATGGCGATGGCCAGCCTGACGCTGTTGACCGGTCTGGTCCTGATGCTGACGGCGCTGGCGCTGATGCAGCGCAGCACGCGCGGTTAACGACAAGCGCACAAAAAAGACGGTCGGCGCGAAAAAATAGGCTATAAATGTCGGACACCTACAGCTGGAGGCCTTGATGAGTCCCTTTTTACGCGCCTATTTTTCCCGTCTGGGCTGGACGGGTGAGCCTGAAGTATCCATTGATACCCTGCGGGAACTGCATCTGCAGCATAACAGCGCCATCCCCTTTGAAAACCTCGACGTCCTGCTGCCGCGTGAGATCCATCTTGACGATCGGGCGCTGGAAGAGAAGCTGATCGCCGCCCGCCGCGGAGGGTATTGTTTTGAACAGAATGGTCTGCTGGAGCGCGCGCTGCGCGAGATAGGTTTCAATGTCCGCAGTCTGCTGGGCCGCGTGGTGCTGGCCAATCCGCCGCAGATGCCGCCGCGTACTCACCGTTTATTGCTGGTGGAAGTGGCGGGCGAGCGCTGGATCGCCGACGTCGGCTTCGGCGGCCAGACGCTGACCGCGCCGATCAAACTGCTGGCCGATATCCCGCAGCAAACGCCGCACGGTAGCTATCGTCTGGTGCATGAAGGCGATGAGTGGACGCTGCAGTTCAACCATCACGAACACTGGCAGTCGATGTACCATTTCGATTTAGGTCGGCAGTATGCGTCTGATTATGTGATGGGCAACTTCTGGTCGGCGCACTGGCCGCAGTCCCACTTCCGTCACCATCTGCTGATGTGCCGTCATCTGCCGGACGGTGGCAAAATGACCCTCACCAATTTCCACTTTACCCACTGGGAGAATAACCACGTGGTGGAGAAGGTCGATTTTGCCGATGTCTCCGCGCTGTATGAAGCGCTGCAGACCCGCTTCGGCCTGGGCGTGGACGATCCTAAACATGGCTTTAGCGAAGCGGCGCTGGCGGCGGTAATGGCGGCGTTCGATACCCATCCGGAAGCCGGGAAGTAAATTTCCTCATGCCCGGTGGCGCTGCGCTGACCGGGCCTGGGGGAAAGCTATCGAATGAAGATAGAAGCGTTTATGTCGGCCGGATAAGGCGTAGCCGCCATCCGGCAAACTAACGGCGCAACGGGGTCAATGGCCTCCGCCAGCAGTCAGTGCCCGCGATGGATCCATGCCACGCCCTGGCAGCGTCCGCTAAAACAATTCCATGGTAATCATCTTATTCAAATAACGGCTAAACGCCGCATCGTCCAGGGTCTGGGTGCCGAGGGCATAAATCCCGTCGAGGCCGCACACCATGGCGATAAAACGCCAGGCGATATCCGCCGGTGGTTCAGACGATCGAAATTCGCCGCAGGCGAGGCCCTGCTCGATGATGGCGACGCTCTCTTCATGCCACATGTTCATGGTCAGCAGGTAGGCCGCTTTGATGTCCGGGTCGCTGTCGGCCAGCACCTGGCCTTCGCGCCACAGGCGGATATAGGGCTCCAGCCGGCCATCTTCGCTGCCGATCATCGAGAATAATCGCTCGCGCCAGGTGGCGTCTTCGGCCACCAGCGGCATATCGAGCATCTCGCGGATCAGACGGATGAAAACCTGCGATTTCAGCTCGCCGATGGAGGCGAAGTGGTGGTGCAACTGCCCGGCGGCCACCTCGGCTTCGCGGGCGATCTGTCGCACGGTCATGGCGGCAAAGCCCCCGCGCAGCGCCAGCCGCATGGCGGCCTGCATAATCCCTTCCCGTCGCGCATCCCGCTGTAAATAGTGCATAGAACCCCGCTGTCATCTGGTTTTGGCCGAGTGTAACAAAAAGTTGGACATGCGTTCAACAATCCGGCAGGATCGCCATCCTGGACGTGTGTCCAATTTCCAACATTGATTGAGGTACAAGCTATGTCACGGCAATGGATGACGCTGATGGCGATTTTACTGGTTTATATTCCGGTGGCGATTGACGCCACGGTATTGCATGTGGCCGCGCCGACGCTCAGCGTCGCGCTGGGTAGCAGCGGCAATGAACTGCTGTGGATCATTGATATCTACTCCTTAGTCATGGCCGGTATGGTGCTGCCGATGGGCGCCCTCGGCGATAAAATTGGCTTCAAGCGCCTGCTGCTGCTCGGCAGCGCCATTTTTGGCGTCGCCTCGCTGTGTGCCGCGCTGTCGCCGACGGCCCTGACGCTGATTGCCTCACGCGCTTTGCTGGCGGTGGGGGCGGCGATGATCGTCCCGGCGACGCTGGCCGGGATCCGCAGCACCTTTGCCGCGGCCAGCCAGCGCAATATGGCGCTGGGTCTGTGGGCGGCGGTGGGCTCCGGCGGCGCGGCCTTTGGCCCACTGGTGGGCGGCATGCTGCTGGAGCATTTCTACTGGGGGTCGGTATTCCTGATCAACGTGCCGATCGTGCTGGTGGTTATCGCCATTAATGCGAAGGTGGTGCCGCGCCAGCCTGCACGCCGCGAACAACCGCTCAATCTGCTGCAGGCGCTCATTTTAATTGCCTCGATCCTGATGCTGGTGTTTAGCGCGAAATCGGCGCTGAAGGGCCAGCTGGCGCTGTGGCTCACCGCAGTGGTGGCGATCGGCGGGGCGGCGATGTTGACCTGGTTTATCCGCAAGCAGCTGTCGGCGGCCCGCCCGATGGTGGATATGCGGCTGTTCACCCATCGTATTATTTTAAGCGGGGTGATGATGGCGATGACGGCCCTGATTACTCTGGTCGGTTTTGAACTGCTGATGGCTCAGGAGCTGCAGTTTGTGCTTCAGAAAACGCCGTTCGAGGCGGGGATGTTTATGCTGCCGGTGATGGTCGCCAGCGGCTTCAGCGGCCCGATCGCCGGAATACTGGTGTCGAAACTGGGACTGCGGCAGGTCGCGACGGGCGGAATGTTGCTCAGCGCCTTCAGCTTTCTTGGCCTCGCGCTTACGGATTTCAGCACTCAGCCGTGGCAGGCGTGGGGGCTGATGACATTGCTGGGCTTCAGCGTCGCCAGCGCGCTGCTGGCCTCCAGCTCCGCGATTATGGCGGCGGCGCCAAAGGAGAAAGCGGCGGCGGCAGGGGCGATCGAAACCATGGCCTATGAACTTGGCGCTGGTCTCGGCATTGCGCTGTTCGGCCTGATCCTGACCCGCAGCTACAGCGCCACCATTGTGCTGCCGCCTGGCCTGAACGATGCCATGGCGCAGCAGGCGTCGTCGTCGATTGGCGAGGCGGTCAGTCTGACCGAGGCGCTGCCCGCCGGGGTGGCCGAAGCGCTGATGGCGGCGGCGAAGGCGGCCTTTACCCAGGCTCACAGCCTGGTGCTGGCGACGGCGGGCGTACTGCTTCTGCTGCTGGCCGCCGGCATCTGGCGCAGCCTGGCGAGCGTGGCGAAACCGCAGTCAACGCTATAGCTGTAGCGACAGGTCCATCGCCGCGCGTCGAAGTGGGGCGAGGGCCTTCTCTTTTAACGCCGCGGCGCTGATCGTCGCGGCGGGGACTCCGACATTCAGCGCCGCCGCCACCTGGCCATGGCGCGACAGCACGGGCACCGCCAGCGAACACAACCCCACCTCTATCTGCCGGTCGGCGAGGGCATAGCCCTGCATGCGCACCCGGGCAATCTCCGCGCGTAGCCCGGGCATATCGCACAGGGTATGCGGGGTGTAGCGGATTAACGCTGCTCGTGACAGTGTCACTTCAAGCTGTTCCTCCGGCAGCGCGCTCAGCAACACCCGTCCCATAGAGGTCGCCCACGCCGGCAGGCGACTGCCGCGCCCCAGGTCGACGCTCAGTAAATTATTGACCGCCGCGCGGGCGATATAGAGCACGTTGTCGCCGTCCAGCGTCGCCGCTGAGCAGGATTCGCCGAGCGCTTTGCCGAGGCTATCCAGCGCCGTCTGCGCGACTTTCGCCAGCGGCGTGCCGGCCAGATAGGCGTGGCCGACGGCCAGCACCCGGGGCAGCAGTTCATAGCTGCGGCCATCCGGGCTGTGTACCATGCCCAACGCGGCGAGGGTATACAGGCAGCGGCGTACCGCCGCGCGGGAGATTTGGGTTTTCTGGCTCAACTGGGAAATGGTCAGCCGCTGGCGCTGGGGGGTAAAAGCGTTAAGGACCTCCAGCCCGCGGGCCAGAGACAGCATAAAATTGGGATCGTGCTCGGCCTGCCTGGCGCTCAAGGTGGTGGGGGTATGGTCACGCATTGATTCCCTCTCCGTTGCAATGCAAAGCTCACGGGGCATCACTATACCGTGCGCAAACCGCACCGTCCTGAATTGTGCCGGTTTTACCACCGCGATCACATTATTAACTGCCTTTTAACAAACGTGCCGATAATCGCACAACATTTCGATTATCGCCGTTGACCATCGGCCAGGCTGAACCCTATTGTCAATGGCACACACCTCCCCGTTATGGATGTGGGTACGAAAAGTTATACATCTCACCAGGAACCGAAAATGACCGCCACCGTAGAACGTATTGAGAGCTGGATAGTGGATGTCCCGACCATCCGGCCACACAAGTTATCGATGACCACCATGGGCTGCCAGACGCTGGTGATCGTCCGCCTTACCCGCTCTGACGGCATCTGCGGCATCGGCGAAGCCACCACCATTGGCGGCTTGAGCTATGGCGTCGAGAGCCCGGAGGCCATCTCGTCGGCGATAACCCATTATCTGACGCCGCTGTTGAAAGGGCAGCCGGCCGATAATCTGAATGCGCTGACGGCCCGCATGAACAGCGCCATTAAAGGCAACACCTTTGCGAAGTCCGCCATTGAAACCGCGCTGCTGGATGCCCAGGGCAAAGCCTTAGGGCTGCCGGTGTCGGCGCTGCTCGGCGGGGCGCTGCAAACGGCGTTGCCGGTGCTGTGGACCTTAGCCAGCGGCGATACCGCGAAAGATATTGCCGAAGGGGAAAAACTGTTAGCCGAGCGCCGCCATCAGGCGTTCAAACTGAAAATTGGCGCGCGGGAATTAGCCACCGACCTGCGTCATACCCGGGCCATTGTGGAAGCGTTAGGCGATCGCGCCAGCATCCGCGTCGACGTCAACCAGGCCTGGGACGCCGCAACCGGCGCGAAAGGCTGCCGCGAACTGGCGGCGATGGGCGTCGACCTCATCGAACAGCCGGTCAGCGCCCACGATAATGCCGCACTGGTGCGCCTGAGCCAGCAAATTGAAACCGCGATCCTTGCAGATGAAGCGGTCGCGACCGCCTACGATGGTTATCAGCTGGCGCGGCAGGGCTTTACCGGCGCTTATGCCCTGAAAATCGCCAAAGCCGGCGGTCCGAATAGCGTGCTGGCACTGGCCCGCGTCGCGCAGGCGGCGGGGATTGGCCTGTATGGCGGCACCATGCTGGAAGGGACCGTCGGTACCGTCGCCTCGCTGCACGCCTGGTCGACGCTGCCGCTGCAGTGGGGCACCGAGATGTTCGGCCCGCTGCTCCTCAAAGACGATATCGTCAGCGTGCCACTCACCTTTGCCGATGGACAGGTAGCGCTCCCGCAGACGCCAGGGCTCGGCGTGGAGCTGGATGAAGACAAGCTACGCTTCTATTCCCGTAAAGCATAACAGGAGTAAATCATGCTATTTAAAGTGGAGATGACCGTTAATATTCCGCTCGGTTTTCCTGCCGCCGAAGCGGATGAAATTAAACAACGCGAAAAAGCCTATTCGCAACAATTACAGCGTGAAGGCAAATGGCGACATATCTGGCGCGTTGCAGGTCTTTACGCCAATGTCAGTATTTTCGATGTTCAAGATGCCGAAGAGTTACATCAAATTTTAATGGGATTGCCGCTGTATCCTTTTATGGATATTCGCGTCGAGGCGCTATGCCGTCATCCCTCGTCTGTTCGTGAAGACGATAGCTAATAATAATAACATCTGACCTCATGCCGGGAACACCCGGCAAATATCCTACAACGATAAGAGAGAATAATTATGAGTAATGCTTTCGTACAACAAGAAGCCGTGCAGAAATTATTACGTGAAGGCGCGGGGTTAAATGTCCCTGGCGGTAATGAACGTTTTAAAGCCATTGTCCACCGTTTGCTGGAGAATATCTGCACGCTGATCGACGACTATAACGTCACAGAAGAAGAGTTCTGGCATGCGGTGAACTACTTGCACGAACTGGGTGGCCGTCAGGAAGCGGCGCTGCTGGCGGCGGGGCTGGGACTGGAGCATTTCCTCGACCTGCGTCAGGACGCCATTGACGCGGCGGCGCGGCGGGAAACCGGTACCCCACGCACCATCGAAGGGCCGCTGTATGTGGCCAATGCGCCGCTGGCCGACAGCCACGCCCGGATGGATGATGGCACTGATGCCGGGGAAGTGATGTGGCTGCACGGTCAGGTTAAAGATAATCAGGGCCAGCCGGTAGCCAATGCCATCGTTGATATCTGGCACGCCAATACCCTCGGCAATTATTCGTTCTTCGATCAGAGCCAGAGCGACTACAACCTGCGCCGGCGGATCCGCACCGGCGCCGATGGCCGCTACAGCGTGCGCAGCATCATGCCATCCGGCTACGGCTGTCCGCCGGATGGCCCGACGCAGAAACTACTGGACCAGTTAGGCCGCCACGGTAACCGTCCGGCGCACATTCACTTCTTCGTCTCCGCGCCGGGGCATAAACATCTGACCAGCCAGATCAACCTCAGCGGCGATAAATATCTGTGGGATGATTTTGCCTTTGCCACCCGCGACGGTCTGATTGCCGACCCGGTAAAAGTGACCGACCGCGAGACCATCGCGCAGCGCGATCTTGAGGGAGAGCACACCGAGGTCTGTTTTGATTTCACCCTGTGTAAAGCCCTGAGCGCCGACGAAGAGCACCGCGGTTCGCGTCTGCGCGCCAAAGAGTAATTGGTTTTACTGGCCACGGGCACGCTGCTGCCCGGGCCAGACATTGCACCCGAAAACGACAAATTCACCCTGTTTCTTTCATCCTGAATCCTGCAGGAGGGACTGACTCATGCAAAAAACGCTATCAGCGCTTAAAGACAAAATTAACAACGCGTTAATTGTCGACCGTGAAAATCATATTTACCGTTGCCACCGCTCTATATTTACCGACCAGCAGTTATTTGATTTCGAAATGAAAAATATATTTGAAGGGAATTGGGCTTTTCTCGCCCATGAAAGTCAAATTCCAGAGCCGGGTGACTATTATACCCTCACGCTGGGGCGCCAGCCGGTTATTATTACCCGCGATAAAAAGAATGAACTGCATGCGTTAATTAATAGCTGCGCCCACCGCGGCGCGATGTTATGCCGACGCAAAACCGGAAATAAAAATTCATTTACCTGTCCGTTCCATGGCTGGACCTTCAGCAATAATGGCAAATTATTAAAAGCCAAAGATGAGAGCACCGGCGGTTATCCTGAAACCTTCAAACAGGAAGGATCTCACGATCTGCAAAAGTTGCCGCGCTTTCAGTCTTACCGCGGTTTCTTATTCGGTAGCCTCAATGCGGACGTGCAGCCGCTGGAGGAGTATCTCGGCGAAACCCGCAAAATCATCGATCTGATTGTCGATCAGGCGCCGGACGGGCTGGAAGTGCTGAAGGGCTCGTCGAGCTATGTATACGAAGGCAACTGGAAGCTGGGCGCGGAGAACGGCGCCGATGGCTATCACGTCAGCGTGGTGCACTGGAACTACGCCTCAACCATGTCACGCCGCAACTATGAAGCGGAAGGGACGCATGCGGTTGACGCCAACGGCTGGTCAAAGAGTGTCGGCGGCGGCTACGGTTTCGACAATGGCCACATGCTGCTGTGGACCCGGGCGCTGAACCCGGAAGTGCGCCCGGTGTATGCCCACCGCGAGCGTCTGCAGGCGGAATTTGGCGAACAACGCGCCGACCAGATAGTCAACGAAACCCGCAACCTGTGCCTTTATCCCAACGTCTATCTGATGGATCAGTTTTCTACCCAGATCCGCGTGATCCGCCCGATTGCGGTGGATAAAACCGAAGTCACCATCTGGTGCTTTGCGCCAAAAGGCGAATCTGACCAGGCGCGGGCGCTACGCATCCGCCAGTACGAAGATTTCTTTAACGTCAGCGGAATGGGGACGCCGGACGATCTGGAAGAGTTCAGCGCCTGTCAGCGTGGCTATCTTGGCGAAAATCTGCCATGGAGCGATCTGAGCCGCGGCGCGCTGCGCTGGGTCGATGGCCCGGATGAGCACGCCAAACATGCCGGTTTCACGCCACGACTCAGCGGGGTGAAATCGGAAGATGAAGCGCTGTACATTGCCCATCACCATCACTGGCAAACGGTGATGCTGGCGGCGCTGGAACAGGAACAGCAGCGTTACGACCAGTCGATTACCCAGCGTGTGGAGGTGGCCTGATGCTGACGCTCGAACACGTTCGCCAGTTTCTCTATTACGAAGCCCGCCTGCTGGATGACCGTCAGTGGGACGAATGGCTGAGCTGTTACAGCCCGCAGGTGGTCTACTGGATGCCGGCGTGGGGCGACGATGACCAGCTGACGCGCGACCCGCAAAAAGAGATTTCCCTTATCTACTACCCCAACCGTGAAGGCCTGGAAGATCGCGTCTATCGCATTAAAACCGAACGTTCCGGCGCCAGCACGCCGGAGCCGCGTACCACGCACATCATCAGCAATGTTGAGCTGATGGGCGAAAGCGACGAGGGACTGGCGGTGCGCTACAACTGGGTCACCTGGAGCCATCGCTATCAGCACACTGACGCTTATTTCGGCTCTACCTGTTGCACGCTAATCGAACAGGACGGCAGACCGCAAATCATCCGTAAAACCGTGCGCCTGAATAACGACTATATCCGTCAGGTGATTGACGTTTACCACATTTAAGAGGCGCTTATGACCTTCAATATTGCTCTTAATTTTGAGGACGGCATTACCCGCTTTATTCAATGCAATGCCGGGGAGAAGGTGCTGGATGCGGCTTATCGCCAGAAGGTGAATCTGCCGATGGACTGCTCGGACGGCGTTTGCGGTACCTGCAAATGCCACTGCGCCAGCGGTGAGTACGACCTGGGCGAAGATTATCTCGACGAGGCGTTAAGCGACGACGAAGCGCAGGCCCGTCAGGTGCTGACCTGCCAGATGGTCCCGACCAGCGACTGTGTGATCGATGTGCCGGTGGCCGCCGCGCAGTGTAAAACCGCGCTGACCAACACCGGGGCGCAGGTGCGGCAGGTGAATTGTCTGTCCGATACCGCCATCGAACTGGTGGTCGCCCTGGATGAGCCGCTGGCTTTTCTGCCGGGACAATATATCAACATTCAGGTACCGGGCACGCCTCATGTGCGCGCCTACTCATTTAGTTCGCTGCCGGGTTCTCTCGAAGGGCGCTTTCTGATCCGTAACGTGCCTGGCGGCATGATGAGCCAGTGGTTAACCCAGCAGGCGCGGCCCGGCGATCGCTTGACCCTCAGCGGCCCCATGGGCAGCTTCTATTTGCGCAGCGGCGAACGCCCGCTGCTGATGCTGGCCGGCGGCACCGGGCTGGCGCCGCTGCTGTCCATGCTGCACACCCTGCAAACACAGGGCAGTCAGCGCCCGGTAACGCTACTGTACGGCGTGACCCGCGATTGCGATCTGGTGAAAACCGACGCGCTGGATGCGTTTAACCAACAACTGACGGGATATCGCTGGCTGCCGGTGGTGGCGGATGCAAACAGTACCTGCCCGCAGCGCGGTTTTGTCACCGGCCATCTTGACGACGCCATGCTCAATAACGGCGACGTCGATATCTATCTTTGCGGGCCGCCCCCGATGGTCAACGCGGTCGCCACGACGCTGCGCGACAGAGGAATTTCCCCGGCAGGTTTCTGGTATGAGAAATTTATCGCCAGCCAGAGCGCGGCGGCATAAGGAGGCAGTATGCGTTTTACCGATAAGGTCGTTGCCATTACCGGCGCGGCGCAGGGGATTGGCCGCCAGACCGCGGAGCAGGCGGCAGCCGAAGGCGCTGCCCTGTTGCTGATTGACCGCTCGCCTTACGTACACGAACTGGCTGCCGTACTAGCCCAGTCCGGAAGTCAGGTGCTGGCGTTGGAGGCCGATCTGGAACAGTGGTCGAGCACCGAGCAGGCGTTTGCCTCGGGCGTTGCCCATTTTGGCCGCCTCGATGTGCTCATCAATAACGTCGGGGGGACTATCTGGGCGCGGCCGTTTGCCGAATACCAACCGGAGCAGATCGAGAAAGAGATCCGCCGCTCGCTGTTCCCCACGCTGTGGGGCTGCCGTGCGGCGCTGCCCTGGATGTTGAAGCAGGGGAAAGGCAGCATCGTCAATATCTCGTCGGTGGCAACGGCGGGGGTGAACCGGGTGCCTTACTCGGCGGCGAAAGGCGGCGTGAATGCGCTGACTCGCTCGATTGCCATGGAGTACAGCGGCAGCGGTATTCGGATTAATGCCGTCGCGCCGGGTGGCACGGAGGCGCCGCCGCGTCTGACGCCGCGCAACGATGAGCAGCCGAGCGAGCAGGAAAAGGCGTGGTATCAGCAGGTCGTCGATCAGACGGTGGCGAGCAGTCTGATGCGCCGGTACGGCACGCTGGCGGAACAGGCGAACGCGATCCTGTTTCTCGCCAGCGATGAAGCCAGCTATATCACGGGTGTGACGATACCGGTGGCGGGGGGCGATCTCGGTTAGCGGCGGGTGGCGTGCCAGCAGAGCAGGGAGCCGAGACACACCATCCCGGCGCCCTGCCAGAAGGACCACGATAGCGTGGCGCTGAGCAGGACAGCCGCCAGCGCGGAAGAGAGCACCGGCGTGAAGTACGACGCCGCCGCCAGCAGGCTGACGTTGCCGTGCAGGATCCCGACGTTCCACGCCGCGTAGGCCAGCCCCAGCGCCACGGAGACCGTCATCAGCTTAATGACTACCGGCCAGCTAAACAGCATCGGCGGCTGGTCGCTGGCGAGAAATTTCAGCCATAGCGTCAGGGCGGTTAACAGGACAAAGAGGGTAATGCCATTTTTACCTTTGGCGTACTTCGCGGTCACCGTGCAGTACGCCGCCCAGATAAACGCGCCGACAAACGCCAGAATGTAGCTTAGTGGGCTGGACACCACGTTATTGATGATTTCCTCGGGGTCGAGTCCGTGCTCGCCGCCAAGTACCCAGCTCACGCCGAACAGCGCCAGCACTAAACCGGGGATCACCAGCCAACTGCTTTTCTGGCCATTAAAGAGAATGGCGAACAAAATCGTCAGGCTGGGCCACAGGTAATTGACCATCCCCACTTCAATGGCCTGCTGGCGAGTGGCGGCGAACCCCAGCGACAGGGCGAGGCAGATTTCATAGCTGACAAACAGCACGCTGCCGGCCAGCAGATAGCGGCGCGGGATCTGGCGCAGGTTGGGAAAGCCAACGGTAAAAATGAGCAGCAGGCCGCTGAGGCTATAAATCATCGCCGCGCCGCCAACCGGGCCAAGCCCTTCGCTAACGCCGCGAATCAATCCGACCATCGTGCTCCATAAGATAATGGCGGCGAAGCCTATTGATGTCGCTCTCTTTTTTTGCATATTTAACCTGATAGTGACGCAAACGCAGCCGGAATTTATAACACCTTTTGCCGGTCGATGGTCTATATTTCCCGCCGGCGTTAACTCTTTGGTATTAGTCAAACTCGCCGCCGCTGACTATTAAGGGGGCGAGCGTTTTCGACCTTGATTTGACGCAAATAAAACAAAGGTATTGCTGTTAGTTTCCTCCGCGCGATGAATCAACATCCTGCATGGAGGAATGCAATGGACGTCAGCCGCAGAAAGTTCTTTAAGATCTGCGCAGGCGGTATGGCCGGAACCACAGCCGCCGCCCTGGGCTTTGCCCCTAAAATGGCGCTGGCTCAGGCACGCAATTTCAAATTGCTGCGTGCGAAAGAGATCCGCAACACCTGCACATACTGCTCCGTGGGCTGCGGGCTATTAATGTATAGCCTCGGCGACGGCGCGAAAAACGCCAAAGAAGCGATTTACCATATTGAAGGGGACCCGGACCATCCGGTGAGCCGCGGCGCGCTGTGCCCGAAAGGCGCAGGCCTGCTGGACTATGTCCACAGTGAAAACCGCCTGCGTTATCCGCAATACCGCGCCCCGGGCTCGGATAAATGGCAGCGCATCTCCTGGGATGACGCTTTTAACCGCATCGCCAGACTGATGAAGGCCGACCGCGACGCCAACTTTATTGAAAAGAATGAGCAGGGCGTGACGGTTAACCGCTGGCTTTCCACCGGCATGCTGTGCGCCTCGGCGGCGAGTAATGAGACCGGCATGCTGACGCAAAAGTTTGTGCGTTCGCTCGGTATGCTGGCGGTAGACAACCAGGCGCGCGTCTGACACGGACCAACGGTAGCAAGTCTTGCTCCAACATTTGGTCGCGGTGCGATGACCAACCACTGGGTTGATATCAAAAACGCTAACGTCGTGGTAGTGATGGGCGGCAACGCCGCGGAAGCGCATCCGGTGGGGTTCCGCTGGGCGATGGAAGCGAAGAACAATAACGATGCCACGTTGATCGTCGTCGACCCACGCTTTACGCGTACCGCGTCGGTGGCCGATATCTATGCGCCGATTCGTTCCGGTACCGACATTACCTTCCTGTCGGGCGTGCTGCTGTACCTGATCGAAAATAATAAGATCAATGCCGAGTACGTGAAGCATTACACCAATGCCAGCCTGCTGGTGCGGGATGATTTTGCCTTCGAAGAGGGCCTGTTCAGCGGCTACGATGCCGAAACACGTCAGTACGATAAATCGTCCTGGAACTACCAGTTCGATGAAAACGGCTACGCCAAACGCGATGAAACGCTCAGCCATCCGCGCTGCGTGTGGAACCTGCTCAGGCAGCATGTTTCCCGCTACACGCCGGAAGTGGTGGAGAATATCTGCGGTACGCCGAAAGCGGACTTCCTGAAAGTGTGTGAGGTACTGGCTTCAACCAGTGCCGCGGACCGCACCACCACCTTCCTGTATGCCCTGGGCTGGACGCAGCACACCGTCGGCGCGCAGAACATCCGCACTATGGCGATGATCCAACTGCTGCTCGGCAACATGGGCATGGCCGGCGGCGGCGTCAACGCGCTGCGCGGCCACTCCAATATTCAGGGGCTGACCGATTTGGGACTGCTGTCGACCAGTCTGCCGGGTTATTTGACGCTGCCATCGGATAAACAGAGCAATCTGCAAAGTTATCTTAGCGCCAACACGCCGAAAGCGACGCTGCCCGGGCAGGTGAACTACTGGAGCAACTACCCGAAATTCTTTGTCAGCCTGATGAAATCGTTATACGGCGAGGCGGCGCAGAAAGAGAACGACTGGGGCTTCAACTGGTTGCCGAAATGGGATCAGGCTTACGACGTTATCAAGTACTTCAATATGATGGATAACGGCAACGTCACTGGCTATATCTGTCAGGGCTTCAACCCGGTAGCGTCCTTCCCGGACAAAAACAAAGTGGTGCGTAGCCTCAGCAAGCTGAGGTATCTGGTGGTTATCGATCCGCTGGTGACCGAAACCTCGACCTTCTGGCAGAACCACGGCGAGTCTAATGATGTCGACCCGTCGGCGATTCAGACCGAAGTCTTCCGTCTGCCGTCGACCTGCTTTGCCGAAGAGGATGGTTCGATCGCCAACTCCGGTCGCTGGCTGCAGTGGCACTGGAAAGGCCAGGACGCACCGGGGGAAGCGCGCAACGATGGCGAAATCCTGGCTGGGATCTATCATCGTCTGCGCGAGCTGTACCGTCGCGAAGGCGGGAAGGGCGCGGAACCGCTGCTGAAAATGAGCTGGAACTATAAGCAGCCAGACCATCCGGAATCGGCAGAAGTGGCTAAAGAGAACAACGGCTACGCGCTGGCGGATCTCTACGATCAAAATGGCACTTTGCTGGCGAAAAAAGGCCAGTTGCTGAATAGCTTCGCGCTGCTGCGCGATGACGGCAGCACCGCGTCGTCGTGCTGGATCTACACCGGCAGCTGGACCGAGCAGGGCAATCAGATGGCGAATCGTGATAACGCCGATCCTTCGGGCCTGGGCAATACGCTGGGATGGGCCTGGGCGTGGCCGCTCAATCGTCGGGTGCTGTATAACCGCGCCTCGGCTGATATCAACGGCAAGCCGTGGGATGCGAAGCGGATGCTGATCCAGTGGAACGGCAGCAAGTGGGTCGGGAATGATATTCCGGACTTCAATACTGCGCCGCCGGGGAGTAACACCGGGCCGTTTATCATGCAGCAGGAGGGGCTGGGTCGCCTGTTTGCGCTGGATAAACTGGCGGAAGGGCCGTTCCCGGAACACTACGAGCCGATGGAAACCCCGCTTGGCACCAACCCGCTGCACCCGAATGTGGTCTCCAGCCCGGTGGTGCGTCTGTATGAAGAGGACGCCATCCGCCTGGGTAAGAAGGATAAGTTCCCGTATGTCGGCACCACCTATCGTCTGACCGAGCATTTCCACACCTGGACCAAGCATGCGCTGCTCAATTCCATCGCGCAGCCGGAACAGTTTGTCGAAATCAGTGAAGGACTGGCGAAAAGCAAAGGTATCGCCAACGGCGATTGGGTGAAAGTCAGCAGCAAGCGCGGGTTTATTCGCGCGGTTGCCGTGGTGACCCGGCGCCTGCGCACGCTGAACGTCAACGGCCAGCAGGTCGAAACCGTCGGTATCCCGCTGCACTGGGGCTTTGAAGGCGTGGCCCGCAAGGGTTATATCGCCAACACCCTGACGCCTAACGTCGGCGATTCCAACTCGCAAACGCCGGAGTATAAGGCGTTTCTGGTCAACATCGAGAAAGCGTAAGGAGCGATTAAATGGCGATGGAAACACAAGACATTATTAAACGCTCCGCGACCAACCCGATCACGCCCGCGCCGCGCGCGCGGGACTATAAGGCGGAAGTCGCCAAGCTTATCGATGTCTCCTCCTGCGTGGGCTGTAAAGCCTGCCAGGTAGCCTGTTCCGAGTGGAATGACATCCGCGATGAAGTGGGGCACTGCGTCGGTGTGTACGACAATCCGGCGGATCTCAGCGCCAAATCCTGGACGGTCATGCGCTTTAGCGAGACTGAACAGAACGGCAAGCTGGAGTGGCTTATCCGCAAGGATGGCTGTATGCACTGCGAAGAGCCGGGTTGCCTGAAGGCCTGCCCGTCCGCCGGGGCGATCATTCAGTACGCCAACGGCATCGTCGATTTCCAGCAGGAAAACTGCATCGGCTGCGGCTACTGCATTGCCGGGTGTCCGTTTAATATCCCGCGCCTCAATAAAGAGGATAACCGGGTCTATAAATGCACGCTGTGCGTGGATAGGGTCAGCGTCGGTCAGGAACCGGCCTGCGTGAAAACCTGTCCTACCGGCGCGATCCACTTCGGTACGAAGAAAGAGATGCTGGAGGTGGCTGAGGAGCGGGTGGATAAGCTGAAAAAACGCGGTTATGCCAACGCCGGGATTTACAACCCGCCGGGCGTCGGCGGCACCCACGTGATGTACGTTCTGCATCATGCCGACCAGCCGGAGCTGTATCACAAGCTGCCGAAGGAACCGCAGATCGATACCAGTATCAGTCTGTGGAAGGGGGCGCTGAAACCGCTGGCGGCGGCGGGCTTTATCGCTACCTTCGCCGGGCTTATCTACCACTACATCGGTATCGGGCCGAACAAGGAAATTGACGACGAGGAGGAACATGATGAGTAAATCGAAGATGATTGTGCGCACGACGTTTATCGATCGCGCCTGTCACTGGACGGTGGTTATCTGTTTCTTCCTCGTGGCACTGTCGGGAATATCGTTTTTCTTCCCGACGCTGCAGTGGCTAACGGAAACCTTCGGCACGCCGCAGATGGGGCGTATCCTGCACCCGTTCTTTGGGGTGCTGATTTTTGTCGCGCTGATGTTTATGTTTGTGCGTTTTGTCCACCACAATATTCCTGATAAACAGGATATCCCCTGGCTGAAAGGCATCGTGGAGGTGCTGAAAGGCAACGAACATAAGGTCGCGCGCGTCGGTAAATATAACGCCGGGCAGAAGATGATGTTCTGGACCATTATGAGCATGATTTTCGTGCTGCTGGTGACCGGGGTGATTATCTGGCGGCCGTATTTCGCGGCATATTTCCCGATTCAGGTGATTCGCTATAGCCTGCTGATTCATGCGACGTCGGCGATTATCCTGATCCACGCGATCCTCATCCATATGTATATGGCATTCTGGGTGAAAGGGTCGATTAAAGGCATGATCGAAGGCAAGGTGAGCCGCCGTTGGGCGAAGAAACATCACCCGCGCTGGTATCGCGATGTCGAACGCCTGGAAGCGATGAAAGAGAGTCGCGAAGGGATGAAGTAAGCCGTCTGGTCAGGAGACCCGCTCCAGTTTTGCTGGAGCGGGTTTATGTGTTAGTGATTAATGCGTCCATCGCTGATATCACGGTAGTTCTTTCTTTCGCTAAATTGCAGATAAAATATTTTTTATCCAGCCTTTGCTTAGCCACGCTGGTGATTGCCGGCGTGTTGATGAACAGTTTCTCAAACTCCATATTAATAACCGGGGCGGCAGCATGATAATGGCCGGTCAAATGAGAATGATAGCTCAGCGGCACAATTAAACGTGTGCCAAGGTCATTAAAATAATCATGTTGGATTACCATTAAATAAGGTTGAAACGCATTGGTTCTCGATGATGGGTTACGAAAGATATAAAATTGTGCTGCCATTAAATCCCCCCGAAAAAAGGATCCTCTGACAGCAACCCTGCACGGGCGGTGAATTCATTCAGTGCCTTAATGAATTCCTGGTCTTTTCGGCGTTTGTCCGCGTCGACGATGGTCAGTGCCTGGTTGCGCGGGTTAACCGTTGTTGCACGATCGCGAGTCCCTGGCTTGTTAACGGTATTCTGTTTCATTTTCCGCTCCTTGTTGTTGGCGAGCTGATTATCACGCGGTATGAGATGAAAAGAAATACCTGGTTCAGCTTTGTTTTTTATTTTGCGAGGCTGCTTCCAGAGGAAAGTAATCGCATGAAATACTCATGGTCATTGTAATAAACCCGGCGCTGGTATTAACCAGCGCGGCGGGGAATAATCAGAACTTCTCCGGAATAAAGCGGAAGGGGAAATTGGTCTGTTTCATTTTGCCAATTTTGCGCTTCGGCAGCGTCACATGCTCCACCGGTAAAGCTTCATAGGGGATCTGCGACAGTAGATGGGTGATGATATTCAGACGTACGCGCTTTTTATCCTCCGAGCGGGCGACGAACCACGGCGCCCAGGCGGTATCGGTGGCGGCGAACATGGCGTCGCGGGCGGCGGTATATTCATCCCAGCGGTTGAAAGACTTAATGTCCATCGGCGAGAGCTTCCAGATTTTACGGCCGTCATCGATACGATCCCGCAGGCGGCGCTCCTGCTCCTGTGGAGAGACCTCCAGCCAGTACTTGAGCAGAATAATGCCCGATTCGACCATGCCGCGCTCCACCATCGGCGCGCCGTCGAGAAACTTCTGCACCTCCTCCGGCGTGCAAAAGCCCATCACCCGTTCGACGCCGGCGCGGTTGTACCAGCTGCGATCGAAAATCACAATCTCGCCAGCCGCCGGAAGGTGCTTGATATAGCGCTGAAAATAGAGCTGGCTTTTCTCACGCTCGGTGGGTGAGGGCAAGGCGACGACCCGGAAGATACGCGGGCTGACGCGCTCGGTGATCGCCTTAATGGTGCCGCCTTTGCCGGCGCCGTCCCGGCCTTCAAAGACGATGCACACCTTCAGCCCTTTATGCACCACCCAGCGCTGCAGTTTCACCAGCTCAACATGGAGTTTGCGCAACGCCTTCTCATACGCTTTATTGTCGAGCGGAGCGGTCTTCACCGCCGCGTCGACCGGATTACCGTTTTTCTTATTACCCATCGCCATGCTCCGTGTTGCCGAGGTATCCCTTTGAAGTGTAATCCTTCGCCGGCGAGGCGGTGGAAAATATTCGCGCAGGGGACGGGCTAGCTGGCGTTCCCCGCCGCAATGACTTCCAGCCCCACCCGCTGCCCCCATGACAGCTCCAGGGTGTTACCGTCCGGGTCGGCAAAGAAGGCGAAATAACCCACCGGATCGCCCAGCTGTTCCGGTTCCCGCCGCAAAACGCCTTCCCGCCGCGCCTGAGCGACCTTCTCATCGATCTCCGCCTGGGTGGCGCAGGCGACGCCGAGATGGCCGAACGGGCCCAGCGGCGTGTCGGCCGGATCGTCACTCTGCACCAGCACCAGAGCGAAGGGCCGGGTGCGATCGCTGAGCCACGCCACCTTACGTGCTGAGGGCAAGCCGGGCTCGCGCTGGTGAATGACAGTCATCGCGGTATAGCGGGTGTAAAAATCAATACTGCTGGCCAGACAGCGGACGGTAAAGGCGACATGGGTAAAACCGACATCAACAGTTTGCATCGATGATTCTCCAGAGGTGAATGATGGGGAGACTTTACAACCTCAAGTTAAGTTGAGATCAATTGGGCGTTTATCGCTTTGAGCCCACTGATTTTAATAGGGGAGGGTCATTGCTAAGCCACGCCGTCGCCGGCTCGATGACGGCCTGCCGCGCGGGCGGCGAGCATGAACGAATCAGGCCGTTGTATGGAGGAAGCTGCCGTCGGGCGTTTTTAGCTGGTGTGTCGGGGCGGGATAGTCAATAATGCCGGCCGTCTCTCAATACCCCTATAAGATGTATGAAAAAAACGATTTTTTCACTGGCGCTGGGCACCTTCGGACTCGGTATGGCGGAATTTGGCATTATGGGCGTGCTGCCGGATATGGCGCACGATGTCGGGATTTCGATCCCCGCCGCCGGCAATATGATTGCCTGGTATGCCTTCGGCGTGGTGATCGGCGCGCCGATCATGGCGCTGCTCTCCAGCCGGTTTTCGTTGAAATCGGTGATGCTGTTTCTCGCTGCCCTGTGTATTCTAGGCAATACCCTGTTTACCCTCTCCAGTAGCTACGCCATGCTGGCGCTTGGCCGCCTGGTTTCCGGTTTTCCCCACGGGGCGTTCTTTGGCGTCGGGGCGATAATCCTGTCGAAAATCGCGCCGCCGGGGAAGGTGACCGCCGCGGTGGCGGGGATGATCGGCGGGATGACGGTGGCTAACCTGGTGGGGGTCCCCGGCGGCACCTGGCTTGGGCATCACTTCAGCTGGCGCTATACCTTTGCCCTTATCGCGGTGTTTAACGTCGCCGTGTTGATGACTATTTTCTGCTGGGTGCCCACCCTCTATGATCGCACCAGCACCCGGCTGCGCGAGCAGTTCCGTTTTCTGGCCTCCCCGGCGCCGTGGCTGATTTTTGCCGCCACCATGTTTGGCAACGCCGGCGTGTTTGCCTGGTTCAGCTATATTAAGCCCTTTATGCTCAATGTCTCCGGCTTTGCCGAAAGCAGGATGATGCTGATTATGATGCTGGCGGGGCTGGGAATGGTGGTCGGTAATCTGTTCAGCGGCAAAATTTCCGGACGCTTCAGCCCGCTGCGTATTGCGGCCATGACCGACGGGGTCATTGCCGTGACGCTGCTGCTGATCTTTGCCTTCGGTGAACATAAAGTCGCTTCGCTGACCCTGGCGTTTATCTGCTGCGCGGGACTGTTCGCTCTGTCGGCACCGCTGCAGATCCTGCTGCTGCAGAACGCCAAAGGCGGCGAGATGCTGGGGGCGGCAGGAGGGCAGATTGCCTTCAACCTCGGCAGCGCCATCGGCGCCTTCTGCGGCGGGATGATGATTGCCCAGGGCTTTGGCTGGAACAGCGTGGCGCTTCCTGCCGCCACGCTGTCGTTTCTGGCGATGAGCGCCTTGCTCATCTATGGCTGCCATCAGCGCCGACAAGCTTGCTAACGACGCTTACTCACGCCAGGGTTCGCCAAGGGTCAGCATCAGCCGGTTGGCCCAGGCGAAAAAGGCCGCCGACTGCAGCAGATCCAGCTGGGCCAGGGTATCTAAACCCTGCTCATCAAGCGCCGCCAGATGGCGGGCATTCAGCCCGGGCGGCGTCACCGACAGCGCAGCGGCGGCGTCGATTTCCGCCTGCCAGCGCGGCGACTGGCCGTCACTCAAATTCTCCCCCGGCGTCACCGCCAGCAGCGTGTCGACGGCGGTCTCGTCCTTTGCCAGCTGCGCCGCTTTGCGGGCATGCACCGAGGCGCAGTAAATACAGCCGTTGATTTTGCTGGTCACCGTGGCCGCCAGTTCGCGTTCGGCGCGCGGCAATCCTCCGGGGGTATAGAAAATGCCTTTATCGGTCAGCGTCCGCTGCTCCAGCACCGGCTGGTTGCGCGCCAGCAGGCGAAAGTAGGGGGAGTCGCTATGGCCATATTTGGCCAGAATCGCCTGTTCTTCAGCGTTGAATTCCGCCAGCGGTTTATCGGCCAGCCAGGGTTCCCAGTGCAGCTCGTCGCGGGTGAAGCGAACCGGGGCCGCTTTGCCGCTCTGGGTGTGGGGTGTGGTATGCCAGTATCCGGCGACCAGCGGCGTATCGGCGCTGACAATGGGCTTATGGTTCAGCGTCCGCAGGCCCAGCAGCAGTCGGCTCTGGAAGCTGACAAAGGCCACCAGTTGCGCCAGAGTGACGATGCCCCGCAGGCTCCAGCCCGCGCCGGTTAAGGTGTGCAGCGCGCCGGGGGTGGCTTCGACGGGGGTGAAGGTGAGCAGGCGGGCAAAGGCCAGCGCCGGGACCAGACGATCGGTGGTTGGATCGGCGAGCCCGAAACCGGCATAGTGCGCCGCCAGCGCGTCCGCCTGGTGCAGTTTCGCCACCTTCGCGGCCACCGCGAAGCGTTCATCAAGAGGAAAGTCAGCGTCCTGCTGGCTGAACAGCACTTCATAACTTCCCTGGGCGTGACGGGTGGCGGCATCGCGTACGGCGCGCGCCTGGTCGAGCGGGGAACCGGGGGCAATCTCCGCCAGTTCGGCCAGAATATCCTGACTCAGCGTCATGGTGACTCCTTATCTGATGTGGGGGGCAATATGCTGAGCGATCAGCTCAATGGAACGCAGCGTATCCCGGTGCGAAGGCTCCACCGAGTGCACCTGAAACGAAATATCGGTGGCGCGGGCCAGCACGCTGTCCTGCGCCAGGGAGGCAATAACATGCTCTGGGTCGCCAACGTGGGCATCCAGCTGTTGTAGATAGTCGGTGACACTGTCACCTTCTATCGTATGACCCGCCGCCCGGTGCTGTGTCGCCTGCTTGCGCAGACCGGGCTCGGCGACCTGCAGGGCGTGGGCGTGACTGTCGGCGACGAAGGCGGTGCGCGAGGCGAGGATCCGCGGTGCAACGCCGTCCGGCAGCGCCGCCAGGTAGGCGTCGATGATCGGGTTCTGAATGGCGTCCAGCGGCAGGCGTGGCTCTCCGGGTGGACGTGGCTGAGTGCGCGACAGCATCAGCCCGTGTCCCGCCTGACCGGCACGGATGGCGCCCTCCGCCGAGAAGGTGGCGATCCAGATACGTTCCGCCAGCTGCGGCGCGGGCGGATAGAGACGGTTGTCCGGGTGGCTCAGGGTATCGCCGCGCCAGGCACTATGGATCAGGTGCAGATGGTCGGCAAACACCGCCCCGCGCTGCTCGCTGGTCAGGCCGAAGGGCAGAAACGACGTTGGCGTGCCGCCGGAGCCAAACCCCACCTCCAGACGCCCGTCGGTGAGTAAATCCAGTACCGCCGCGTCTTCGGCGACGCGCAGCGGATTTTCCATCGGCAGAGTGATAATCGCCGTGCCGAGACGGATCCGGTCGGTCTGTGCCGCCACGTGGGCGAGAAACACCAGCGGCGAAGGCAGGCCGCCTTCCTGTTCATGAAAATGGTGCTGGGCAATCCATGCGCTGTCGAAGCCCAAACGCTCCGCGTGGCGGATCTGTTCGGCCGCCAGCCGGTAGCGCGTTTGCGCGGAGCCCTGATCGAGCAGACGGGTAAAAAAGCCGAGGCGTTTAGGCATTATGCGTTCTCCGTGTGGGCCTGTGCTATGCGGGGTGAAACCTGAGGAATGGCGGCGATCAGTTCGCGAGTGTAGGCCTGCTGCGGGGTAGCGAACAGGCGGCCAACGTCGCCATGCTCCACCACCTGGCCGGCGCGCAGTACCGTGACGCTGTCGGCAATCCGCCTGACCGTCGCCAGATCGTGGGTAATGAACAGGTAGCTGAGACCCAGCTGCTGCTGTAACTGCTGCAGCAGGGCGAGGATCTGCGCCTGAACGGTGACGTCGAGCGCCGAGGTCGCTTCGTCAAGGACCAGTATCGCCGGCTCGAGGATCAGCGCCCGGGCAATCGCCACCCGCTGCCGCTGGCCGCCGGAGAGCTCCCGCGGCGTACGCGATAGCAGCTCCGGGGCCAGCGCCACCCGCGCGGCGACGGTCTCCACGCGCAGGCGACGTGCCGACGCGCTGAGGCGCTCAAAGTTTTTTAACGGCTCTTCGATAATCGCAAACAGCGTCTGGCGCGGGTCGAGCGAGGCGAAGGGGTTCTGGTAGACAAACTGGATTTTCCGCCGCAGCTGACGCTGCGCCTCGCGGCTGAGATGCCCGGCGTCGATACCGTCGATGGTCACCTGTCCGGCATCGGCGCGCTCAAAGCCCAGCAGGATCCGCGCCAGGGTGGTTTTTCCGGAACCGGATTCGCCCACCAGCGCATGGGTGGTGCCGCGTCTGACCTCAAAACTGACGCTGTCGAGCGCCTGCAGCGCCTGTTTGCCCAGCGAGAAGCGTTTACTGATCCCCTCCACGCGAATGGCCGGTGTTGCCAGCGGCCGGTGACGAGACGCCGTCAGCCCCAACGGCGCATCCTGCAGGTCGTGGAGCAGCTGGCGGGTGTAAGGGTGTTGCGGACGCTGGACAATCACCTCGGTGGGGCCCTGTTCCTGAATCTCTCCCTGGCGAAACACCATGATCCGGTCGGCGCGTTCAGCGGCCAGCGCCAGATCGTGGGTGACAAACAGCACGGCGGTACCCGACTCGCGGCGCAGGATATCAAGCAGGTCGAGAATGCGCTTCTGCACCGTGACGTCGAGAGCGCTGGTGGGCTCGTCAGCAATAATCAGATCCGGCTGCAGGGCAATGGCGATGGCAATCAGCACCCGCTGTTTCATCCCGCCAGACAGCTGATGCGGATACTGGTCAAGGCGCTGTTCCGGGTGGCTGAGCCCGACTTTAGTGAGCAGGTTAAGGACCTGCTGTCGGCGCTCAGCGGCGGAGAGGGACTGATGCAGCCGCAGGATCTCTTCCACCTGCTGACCAATGGTTTTTACCGGGTTAAGCGAATTGCCGGGATCCTGCGGGACCAGACTAATGCTCACCCCACGCAGGCGGTTAAGGCGTTTTGCCGACCAGTCGCTAATCACTTCGCCATTGAGGACAATCCGCCCGCCATCCCGGCGGGCATTATCCGCCAGCAGACCGATTATGGCCTGCGCGGTGGTGGTTTTCCCCGAGCCGGATTCTCCGACGAAGGCCAGCATTTCGCCACGCTGGATGGAAAAACTCACGTTATGCACCACTTCGCGCCATTCGCCCCGCGAGCGGTAGCTGATGCGCAGATCTTCAACGGACAGAACGTTCATGGGCGTACTCCACTCCACTGGCGGCTAAGACGATTGGCGGCAAGGACCACGGCGACCACGGCGAGGCCGGGGAAGGTGGTTAGCCACCAGGCGGTCGACAGGTAGTTGCGACCTTCGGCGATCAATAATCCCCACTCCGGGATCGGCGGCGGGGTGCCGTAGCCGAGGAAGCTGAGGGTGGCCAGGGCCAACATCGCCTGTCCGAACTGCAGCGTCGCGAAAGCAAGCACCGCAGTGAGCGAGTTGGGCAGAATATGGCGCCAGAAGACGGCGAAAAAGGTGCCGCCGCTGCCCCGGGCCGCCTCGACGTAATCGCTGTGGCGCACGCGCACGACCTCCGCCCGCGCCAGGCGTGCGAAGCTGGCGATAGCCGCCACGCCGACCGCCACCGCCGCATTCACCGTACCGAAACCGAGCAGAATAATTACCGTGAGCTGCAGCAGCAGGGAGGGGATAGCCAGCAGGACATCGACCAGGCGCATGATCGTGGATTCAACGCGTCCGGTCAGCGCCCCGGCGAGCGTACCAAGGGCGGTACCCACCACCAGGCCGATGGCGACGGCGATCAGCGCCGCCGACAGGGAATGTACCGCGCCGTAAACCACCCGCGTCCACAGGTCGCGCCCCAGCTGGTCGGTACCCAGCCAGTAGTGCGCTTGCGGCGCCAGGCGCTGAGCGCCGGGGATCCCTTCCAGCGGGTTAGCGGCGGTAAACCACTGCGGGGCGAGGGCCATTAACAACGCGGTGATCATCACCGCCCACGCCAGCCACAGGCCAGGCTGCAGACGCACCCTGCGCCATTCCGGGCGGCGGCGAACCGCGATGGCATAATCGACCAGGCTCATTTCGCACCTCCGGTCTGTAAATGGAGTCGGGGATCCAGTCGCGGCATGACCAGGTCGACAAGCAGGTTTATCAGGACGAAGCCGAGGGCGGAGATCATCACCACTGCCTGCAGCACGGCGATATCCTGGTTATTGACCGCCTGCTGGGTCAGCTGGCCGAGGCCGCTGCGGCCGAAGACGGTCTCAGTGATCAGCGCCCCGGCAATCAGCTCGCCCAGCAGCAGCCCGGCAATATTCAGCGCCGGCAGCAGGGCATTACCCATCACATGGTGCCAGAGGACGCCGGTCTCGCTCATTCCCTTGGCGCGGGCGACCGCGACGAAGGGCTGAACCGCCACCTGATCCATGCTGCGCATCAGGATCTGCGCCAGCGGGGCCGAAATGGGCAGCGCGACGGCGATAACCGGTAAAATCAGCCCTTCCAGTGGCCCGGGGTTGATCACCGGGATCCAGCGCAACTGAAACGAGAAGAGCTGGATCAGGGCGATACCCAGCCAAAAGGTAGGCAGAGAGATAAACAGCACCGGCAGCGACTGCAGGAGGTTGCTCAGCCAGCGCAGCCCCGGCAGACGGGAGGCGAAGGCGAGGGCGAACGCCAGCGCTACAGCCAGCAGGAAGGCCGGCAGCGCGAGGCTTAAGGTATCCGGCAGGTTGCTGGCAATCAGACTACTGACCGCCAGACCCGCCTGCAGGGAATAGCCGAAGTCGCCGTGCAGCATCGCCAGCAGCGTGTGCAGGTACTGGCGCCACAGCGGGCTATCGGCGCCGTAGGCCAGCCGCATGTCAGCGATTTGCGCCGGGCTCAGGCCGAGGTCCGGGTTCTGAAACTTGATCAGCACTGCATCTCCCGGCAGCACCTGCAGCAGGAAAAAGGTGAGGGTAAATGCCGCCCACAGGACCAGCAGTCCCTGGCCGAACCGTCGCAGAAGATAAGCGCTCATATCCGGCCTCTTAGTGCTTGTCCAGCCACGCGCCGTAGAACGACGGACGACCGACGGCCTCGAAGCTGACGCCTTTGACCCACGGCGCGCCGGCGAACACCTGCGGCTCTTCGAAAATGGGGATCACATAGGCGTTATCGATCAGATAGCGCTGGGCGTCACCGGTTAACTGCAAGCGCTGCTGCGGCTCTACCGCCGCGGAGATGCCGGTCAGCAGGTCATTGAGCTTATCATCGCGGAAGTGCTGCACTTTATCGCTGGAGCCACCTTTCTGCAGCAGCGCATCGCGATTGTTGGGGAAGAACATACTTTTCACCACATCCGGGTCGGCGCGGCCCACTTCTGAGACAGTGAGCGGGGTTTTCTGCGGGTCGAGGTTGTCCAGCGTACGGCTACCGGCATCCCCGGCTTTGACGGTCAACGCCACACCCACCTGGCGCCACTGCTGGGCGATCAGCTGCAGCACTTCCTTATTCTGCGGCTGCGGCAGCGATTCATACACCGTCAGCGCCAGCCGCTGGCCGTCTTTACTGCGAATACCGTCGGCGTCGGGCTTCCAGCCGGCGTCGTCCAGCAACTGTCGGGCTTTGGCCTGATCGAAGGTCAGTTTATCGCTCAGATTGACATAGCCGGCGGCGGAGCTGGCCAGTACGGAGGTCGCTTGCGGGTAGTTAGCGGAGAACAGCGTCTTCACCACCTGTTTGGCGTTGGTGGCATGGAGCAGGGCCTGGCGCACCCGCAGGTCGGCGACCAGCGAGTTATCCGGGCGGAAGCTCAGGCTGTCGTTGACCCCGCGGGTAGGGGCGGCGTAGACCTTAAATCCCTGATCGGTCGCCTGCTTTTCATCGTAGGCCTGCACCTGGCGAATAAAGCCCGCCTGACCCGCCAGCAGCGCGCCGATGCGCACACTGTCTTCCGGGGTCACAATATAGGTGATGCCATCGAGGTTAGCGGGCCCCTGCTGGGCAATGTTTTTCGGCCCCCACTGATAATCCTTGCGTGCCACCAGCGTCAGCTCGCGGCCTGGCTTTTCATCCTGCACCACAAAGGGCCCGGAGCCGATAATATGCCGGGCATCGCCCAGCTCTTCAAAATTGCGCTGCAGGGTGCTGAGTGACACCAGACCGGAGCCGATGGTAGCGGTTCCCTGCAGGAAGCCCGGCGACGGTTTGTTGAAGTAAAATTTCACCGTCAGCGGGTCGATCACTTCGCTGCGCTGGTAGTTATTGATGACCTCCGAGACGGGCAGGCGATGGGCTTTATCTCCCAGACCATAGGTGTCGAAGTTTTTGGCCACGGCGGCGGCGTCAAGCGGCGTGCCGTCCGAGAAGGTGACCCCTTTGCGCAGGTGGAAAGTGTACTCGGTTTTATCGGCATTGCTGGTCCAGCTCTCGGCAATCCACGGCTCAATCTCCAGCGTTTTCGGGTTCTGCCAGGTGAGCTTGTCGGTTATCTGATTGAGAATACCGCCATTCGGATAAAAGCCGCCGGCGGGCGGATAGAGATTGGTGTGCGGTTGCTGCTCCAGATAAATTAAGGTGCCGCCTTTAACCGGCGTGTCGGCGGCCCAGACGGAAAAGGCGCCGGAGAGAAACAGGGCGGCCAGCGCAGGCAGGCGAAAATGACGATGCATGGTGAATTCCTTTGTTATCTATTGTGTTGCCATCATCGGGCGCGGCTAAAAACAAAGGAACCAAGGAATTGCGCTAAGCATTTGCGGAAATTGGATTTACTTCGCGAGTGGGAAGCGTGGGGCAAGCGCCTCTCCCGGGCGGGAGAGGCGTCGGTGATTAGCTGCGCAGATCGATAACCATACGGCCGCGGATCTGACCTTGTTCCATCTCTTTAAAGATGGCGTTGATATCTTCAAGCGGGCGCAGGGTAACTTTCGGCACCACTTTGCCTTCGGCGGCAAACTGGAAGGCTTCCACCAGGTCCTGACGAGTACCGACCAGCGAACCGACCACCTCGATGCCGTCGAGCACCAGACGTGGAATATCGAGGCTCATCGCCTCCGGCGGCAGGCCCACCGCGACCACGCGGCCACCGGCACGAACGGCATCCACCGCTGAGTTAAAGGCCGCCTTAGCTACCGCGGTCACCACGGCAGCATGCGCGCCGCCGGTTTTTTCCTGAATCACTTTCGCCGCATCTTCATTACGGGAGTTGATGGTCAGATCGGCGCCCATCGAGGCTGCCAGTTCCAGCTGCCCGTCGTTGACGTCGATAGCGATCACTTTGGCGTTAAAGACATTCTTCGCATACTGCAGCGCCAGGTTACCCAGCCCGCCGAGACCGTAGATAGCGATCCACTGACCCGGTTTGATGTGGGAGACCTTGACCGCTTTGTAGGTAGTGACGCCCGCGCAGGTGATACTGCTGGCGGCGGCAGAGTCGAGGCCGTCCGGCACTTTAACTGAGTAGTTGGCGGTGACGATGCACTCTTCAGCCATGCCGCCGTCGACGGAATAGCCGGCGTTTTTTACCGAGCGACACAGCGTCTCATTGCCGCTGTTACAGTAATCGCAGTGGCCGCAGCCTTCAAAGAACCACGCCACGCTGGCGCGATCGCCTGGCTTCAGGGAGGTCACGCCCGGTCCGACTTTTTGCACCACCCCGATCCCTTCATGGCCGAGAATGACGCCGGTTTTATCGCCAAAATCGCCGTTTTTCACGTGCAGGTCCGTATGACACACGCCGCAGCATTCCATTTTCAACAACGCTTCACCGTATTCCAGCGGGCGCAGCGTTTTTTCCGTGACGTTAACCTGATGGTCGTGGGTAACAACAGCAGCCTTCATGCCTGTCTCCTTGTGAGGGGATTGTTTAATTTTATTAATGCAATAGTACCCAATAAGGATTAGACGCTATGGAGAAAAATACAAGGCGCTTTAGTACAGGATGTGGTTTTTTGCTACAGCGGTAGCACAAAATTCAGACAATGCCTCTAATTTTGGTAGGTAATAATAGCGTCACTGAATGGTCATGTTTTCTTCATCACCCAACTCTATCGTTTTGCGCATCAATTTCTTATAACAACAGAGTGATACAACAATGCATCTGGTAAAAACCATCCTCACTGCCGGTCTGTTTCTGTCCGCCGCCGCGCAGGCGCAGAACGTGCTGGAATTCCCCCAGCCGGAAAACAACCCGGAAGAATTTTACGCCGTCACCGAGATCCCGGCAGGTGGCATTATTAAGTATGAAACCGACGCCAAAACGGGGTTTATTATCGCCGACCGCTTTCAGTCGATGCCGGTGGCTTACCCGGCGAACTACGGCTCGCTGACCCAGTCGCTGGCCGGAGATGGCGACCCGCTGGACGTGGTGTTTTACACTCGCGCGCCGATGGCGCCGGGCACACTGATTAAGCTGCGGCCGATCGGTGTCCTAAAGATGATAGACGGCGGTGAGAAAGACGACAAAATCATCGCCGTGCCGGCCAGCAAAATTGATCCGACCTATGACGACATCAAGACCATTACCGATCTGCCGAAAATCGAGCAGCAGCGGCTGGAGGCCTTCTTCCGGGTCTATAAAGAACTGCCAGAGGGGCGTAAAAAGGTTGAGCTGGCCGGTTTTAATGATGCCGCCGCTGCGAAGCAGGAGATCAAATCGGCCTGGGAGGCCTGGAAAGCGAAGAACCCGCAATAATATTCATCGCGGGCGCTGTCCGGCGCCCGCGGTATTCGCTCTCACGACCCCAGTGGCGGCGAAATCACAGGTCACACGGCAACGCTTATCTCACCATATTGCATCTTGACGCAGGATGAAGATGATGGTTGTATTGTACAACCATTTCATGTTTCGGACCCGCTGCCATGCCTGATACCCCCTTAATCCAACAGATTCGTACCGCCTCGCGGTTAATGGTGCGCGAGCTGGGCTTTATGAGCACCACGCTGGCCGCCACCCATTATTCACCTTCGGCGGTGCACACCCTGCTTGAGGTATCGATGAGGGGGGAGATGACGGCCGCGCAGCTGGTCACGTTGCTGGGACTGGAAAAATCAAGCGTCAGCCGGATGGTCTCTCGTCTGCTGGCGGCCGGTGAGCTGGAGGAGCGTCCTTGCGCGGAGGATGCACGCGCGAAATCACTCGCCCTGACGGCAAAGGGGCACGATACGGTAGCGAAAATTAACGCCTGGGGTACCCGCCAGGTGGTGGAGGCGTTAGACCATCTGGATGAGACGCAGCAGCAAACTGTCGTCACTGGACTGGCGGCCTATGCCCGGGCGCTGGCGCAGTGTCGGGATAGCGCGCTCGCGGATACGGCTCCGCAAATTTCGCTGATGACCGGCTATCAGCCGGGGATGATCGGCCGGATTGCCCAGATGCACGGGGAGTATTACGCCCGTCATCATGACTTTGGCGCTTTTTTTGAAGGCAAGGTCGCCAGCGGCGTAGCGGAATTTGCCACCCGGCTTTCCTCCCCGGCCAACCAGATCTGGCTGGCGATCCGCGAAGGGAAAATCGTCGGCTCGCTGGCTATCGATGGCGAGGACCTCGGCCAGCAGGAGGCGCATCTGCGCTGGTTTATTCTCGACGACAGCTGCCGGGGAAGCGGCATTGGCAGGCGTCTGCTCAGCGAGGCGATGACTTTCTGCGATAGTCGCCAGTTTAGCGCGGTGCAGCTGTGGACCTTTAAAGGGCTGGACGCGGCCCGCAAACTGTATGAATCCTTTGGCTTCACGTTAACCTGCGAATGGCAGGGGGAGCAGTGGGGAAAGGTAATGACCGAGCAGCAATTTACCCGGTCCGGAAACACCGGCTAAGCACGTTGCGCTTAGCCGGTGGGGGTACAGGAGATTACGCCAGCTGGTTAAGCAGGCGGTTAATCTCCTCTCGCCACTGCGCCTGAAGCGACGGCTTTTGATGTTTTGGCTTGCGGGCCATATCGTCAGCCAGCCATTGCTCCAGGTCAATCAGCCGCGCCAGCAGCGCCTCCTCCTCATCATTGTCAGCCCTGGCGGGCGTACTCTGCAAAGCGAGTCGACTGTCCGGGGCGGGCGCCACGGCCTGCAGACGGGCATAGGCCTCCTCCAGGCTGTGCCATTCCGTTAACCCGGCGTTGTCGATCAGCCAGAAGCGGTTACAGCTTTCGCTAATCAGCTGGCGGTCATGACTGACCAGCAGCACGCCGCCGGGGTAATCGCGCAGCGTCTGCGCCAGCGCCGCTTTACCCTCCATATCAAGATGGTTGGTGGGTTCATCCAGCAGCAGCAGACTGTAGCGCGCCAGCGAGAGGCCAACAAACAGTAGCCGCGACCGCTCGCCGCCGCTGAGAGTGCTGACCTTCTGGCTATGTCTCGCCCAGCCAAACCCGGCGGCGATCAGCGCCCGTTTACGGGTGTCGGCCGACGGGGCGAACGGCGTCAGCGCGTCGAGCAGGCTGGCATCGTCCGGTAACTGCTCCAGCGTCTGGTCATAGTAGCCGGGGTGCAGCCGGGGATGCAGGCGCAGCCCCGGGAGTGGCGATGCGTCGTTCATCTGCTGCCACAGCAGGCGCAGCAGGGACGATTTACCGCCGCCATTGCGCCCCATGATGGCCACGCGATCGCCGCTGCGCAGGCGCGCCACGCCGGTGGTGAAGAGGGATGGCAGGCCCGGCGCGGGCGCGACGGGAAGGGTGTCCATCTCCAGCAGGCGGTCAGCCGGCAGGGCGTCCCCCTGCAATGACAGACGCCACGGCGGGCCGATGCTGAGCTCGGTTTGCTCGTCTTTCAGGCGGGCGACCTGCTTCTCCATCTGTTTGGCTTTGCGGGCGAGGTCTTCGTTGTCATAGACCCGACCCCAGGTGGCCAACCGCCGGGCGCTGGCGCTGACCCGGTCGATCTCTTTTTGCTCGGCCTTATGGCGCAGCGCGGCGCTTTCATCCTGCTCCTGCAGTGCCTGACGGGCAGCGCTGCAGGGCAAGGCGAAGCTGTGCAGCGTCTGGTCGCGGAGGATCCAGCTGGCATTAGTTACAGCATCCAATAAGGTGTTGTCGTGTGACACCAGCACGAAGCTCCCCTGCCAGGTTTGCAGGAAGCTTTCCAGCCACAGCAGGGTCGGCAGATCGAGGTGGTTGCCGGGCTCATCCAACAGCAGCAGATCAGGCTGGCGGATCAGCGCCCGGGCCAGCAGCAGGCGCGTGTGCTGGCCGCCGCTCAGGGTAGTGGTTTGCTGCTCCATCACCGCCGGGGTAAAGCCCATCTGCGCCAGCAGGCGTTCGGCCAGCCAGCGCTGCGCTTCCCGTACATCAGCGGGTAACGGGGCCAGTACTGCCTGCAACAGCGACTGCGAACGCAGCGCCTCCGGCAGATGCTGTTCAACGCGGGCCATCAGACACTGACCAGCGAGTGAGACGCTGCCCGAGGTGGGCGCGAGGGTGCCGTCCAGCACCTGCAACAGGGTGCTTTTGCCGCAACCATTATGGCCGATGAGACCGATACGGTCGCCTTTCTTCAGGGTGAATGAGAGGGTGTTAAACAGCGGCCCAAAGGCAGTCTCCACGTGGAGCGCATGGGCAGTTAGTAATGTACTCATAGTCAACTTACTCAAGAGTTACAGGCATGCAAATGCCTCGTCAAAACTCGCTGACGATAACCCGGTAAGCCGGAGAGAAGGGATTGCGTGAAGTGTCTTCGCTCAAGCCATAGTTATCGCAGCACGATACCGATAACGCTTGAGCTGGCGCAATTGCCTAATGCATGTGAAACAATAAACATTTCACAATACAGCATGGGGGGCCTCCTTTTTTATTTAGTCAGTGGATGGGTGGTGGCAGTGTAGTGGGGAAAGGCTAGCGACGCCAGTGACAAAACTGGCAGGGGGTGCGCGCGGCGCGCGCTCAGAGTTTAGCGTACAAAGGGAAACCAATACGCTTTTGCCAGTACCGCTTCGGTCAGTGTATTAGCGTCAGTTATTTTTTGGCACTGGGCTTCGAGGACATCAGGTTTATCCTTCGGGAACCAGCGTTGAGAAATGTAAAGCGTCAGGAAAACAGTTTCACGTGTTTGCTCACAGTGATAAGCATTTTTAATGTTATCAATTCCTCGGAATCCATATGGATCTCTGTATTCTATGTAAGTTTCATAGCGGGATCTGGATTCAAAATAATTATCTGGATCCATGCTTGCCCAGACAATACTGAGATAATGCTTCTCATGAAGGAAGTAACGATAACGGGTTGTCTCTCCACCGGGAATAACGCCGGGGAACAATCCAAAAAAGATGAAAATCAGCAAAGAAAGCATAACTGGAATAGCCGGGTGACGCAGTTTACGATGCGTTGATTTTCTCGTTGATAACAGCCAAATCAACGGTATAACGAGTGAGCAGAGCGTAGCGACAAACGGTTTATAGAAGGTGTACAGACTATGTTCGATAAGATCGCCAGCAACGGCATCATATGAACTGATTTCAAAGGGGGAATGCAGTGTTTCACCACTTAGTGAACATAAGCCATAGACTAACCCTGTTATTCCTGTAAGTGCTAAATATAAAATGATCATCCTATTCGTCATGTTTTTTGTCGCAACCTGGTGGGGCATATTAACGTTCCTTCTTCGTCTCAGTAGTGAGAATCATTGAAAGTATTATCATTGATTTATTTAAATATAATGGGAAACCAGCGGGCGTGGTCGCGGGTATATTCCGTCATCGCCTGGGGATCCTTTATCGCCTGGCAGGGGGCGTCGAGAATATTCGGATACGCATCCGGATACCAATCCTCTTCGGTCGTTAAGGTCAAAAAGCGAGACTCCCGGTGGGTTTCACAGCTATAGGCGTTTTTAATATTGTCGGCTTCGCGATATCCCTTGGGATCGCGATATTCGATATACACTTTGTACTCAGAGCGGGTACCCCGCCACGCGCCCGGCTCCGGTTTCTGCCAGCGGACCGTCTGGTAGTAGCGCTCCCGCTCGCCGTAGCGATAGACAGGGGTCTCTCCGCCGGGAATCACGTCGGGTCTCAGGAAGAAAAACACCAGTCCCGCCAGCAGGAGTAACACCGGTGGGAGAATGTGGGTCAGCAGCCGCGGCGCCTGGCGGTTAACCAGCAGCAGCCACAGCAGCGGCGGGATCGTGCTGACGATAAAAGGAAAGAGGATTTTTGCCGGCGTATAGAGTTCATGCACCGAAACCTCGCCGGCTTTCGCCGCGTAAAACGCCTGCTTATCGCCGAAATACCAGTGCTCACCGTGAAAGGCGCTGAAGGCGCTCACCAACAACAATCCGCTAAACAGCCCCAGCCAGAGGCGTAATATCGGTTGCAGAACGATTTTTTGCTGGCTCATTTACGGTGCCTCCACAGGGACGGTGGCGATCGGGCGGGCAATCATGATTGCCGTTTCACTGAGCGCATTCAGATCGCTTACCTGAGTACACTGGCGGGCCATGACCTGCGGATCGGCGTCCGGAAACCAGCCCTCATTGAATGACAGGGTGTAAAACTGGGTATGCCGCTTGACTTCACAGCGCCAGGCGCGGCCAAGATTGTTTCTGTCGATAAGCCAGCGGGGATCTTTCGCTTCAACAAAAATTTCATATTTAGAGGGTTGAGTGACATGTCGATCTGAATTCGTTTTGCTCCAGAAAATGGCAGTGTAAGAAATGTTGTGTTTACCGTACTGAATACTGGCATCCCGACCCGGGGTGACCTCCGGATGGAGGAAAATAAATATCCCGGCGGCAATCAGTACCATCAGCGGTAATATAGGATGCTGTATTGGCCGCCAGGGGGTTTTACATACCGCCAACAGCCAGACCAGGGTAATAATAAACACGTAGAGCAGGGCGAAGAAAAATTTACTCGGTTCATAGATGACGACATCCACCAGATCGCCGGTGGCGGGCTGATACTGGTCAGCGCGCGGGGTGAGCATCCACATATCGCCGCTGAAGAGGCACATTCCGGTGATGATGGCGATACCGCCGATAAGAAACAAGACAATCCGGATCAGAATAGCATTCGCTTTATTCGCGCCAGGGGTTAATTTTTGCATTTCACATTCCGTTGTGAAGAGTTGAGAGGAGACTATTTTGCACAGTAGAGGACATACGGCAAATGCTATCCGTTTTATATTTTTACGATGAATGAATATGGGCGAAAAAGGCGTTTCTGTGGCGGGAGATATTATTCTGACGTTATTAAAAACCGGGCCGATATGTCGACCCGGTGAGCGTGATTAAATCGAGGTGCGGCGATAATTGCGATATTCCGGCAGCCAGAAATTATCGCTAATGGCCTGCAGCAGCGCTTCAGCGGAGGTTTTTACCGCCACGCCTTGCTCCTGCGCCACCTTGCCGACCGCGAAGGCAATTGCCCGTGAGACGGTCTGGATATCCTTCAACTCCGGCAGCACCGGACCTTCGCCGTTGTTCACCAGCGGCGAGTGTTTCGCCAGGGTTTCACTGGCGGCCATCAGCATCTCGTCGGTGACCCGCGACGCGCCGGAAGCAATTACCCCCAGACCAATACCCGGGAAGATATAGGAGTTATTGCATTGCGCGATAGCGTACTGCTTGCCTTTCAGGGTGACCGGGGCAAACGGGCTGCCGGTGGCGACCAGCGCCTCGCCGTCGGTCCAGCTCAGGATATTCTGCGGCGTCGCTTCCACCCGTGAGGTCGGGTTAGAGAGCGGCATCACGATTGGCCGCGGGCAGTGCTTGTGCATCTCGCGGATAATCTCTTCCGTGAACAGCCCCGGCTGACCCGAGACGCCAATCAGAATGTTCGGCTTCACGTTACGCACTACGTCCAGCAGGGACAGCACATCGTTAGTGGTATCCCAGCCCTGCAGATGCTCACGCTTCTGCACCAGCTTGTTCTGGAACGGCAGCAGATTAGGCATGCCGTCGGTTAACAGGCCGAAGCGGTCAACCATGAACACGCGCTGGCGGGCCTCTTCTTCGCTAACGCCTTCGCGGACGATCTGGGCGATAATCTGCTCGGCGATGCCGCAGCCGGCGGAACCCGCGCCGAGGAAGACGATTTTCTGCTCGCTGAGCTGGCTACCGGCGCCGCGGCTGGCGGCGATCAGCGTCCCGACGGTGACCGCCGCGGTGCCCTGAATATCGTCATTAAATGAACAGATTTCATTGCGATAGCGGTTGAGCAGCGGCATGGCGTTCTTCTGCGCAAAGTCTTCAAACTGCAGCAGGACGTCCGGCCAGCGGGCCTTAATCGCCTGGATCACGTCGTCAACGAACTGATAATACTCGTCGTCGGTAATGCGCGGATGGCGCCAGCCCATATACAGCGGATCGTCCAGCAGCTGCTGGTTGTTTGTTCCGACGTCCAGCACGATGGGCAGGGTATAAGCCGGGCTGATGCCGCCGCAGGTGGTGTACAGCGACAGCTTGCCGATCGGGATCCCCATCCCGCCGATCCCCTGGTCGCCGAGGCCGAGAATACGCTCGCCATCGGTGACCACAATCACTTTCACGTTATGGTTCGGGACGTTCTGCAGGATGTCGTCAAGGTTATGGCGATTCTGGTAGGAGATGAAGACGCCGCGGGCGCGACGGTAAATCTCGGAGAAACGTTCGCAGGCGGCGCCCACTGTCGGGGTATAGATAACCGGCATCATCTCTTCGAGATGGTTGCCGATCAGGCGATAAAACAGGGTTTCGTTGGTGTCCTGGATGTTACGCAGGTAGATGTGTTTGTCGATTTCAGTTTTGAATCCCTGATACTGGATCCAGGCGCGTTCCGCTTGCTCTTCGATGGTTTCAACCACTTCCGGCAGCAGACCAAGAAGGTTGAAATTGCTGCGCTCTTCCAGACTGAAGGCGCTGCCCTTGTTGAGCAGGGGGAATTCAAGCAGAACGGGACCCGCGTAAGGGATGTACAGGGAACGGTTTTTCTTATGAGTAAATTGCATCGCACTAACTCCTTGATCATGACCACAGTCCCGGCGCGGCGATAAGCGAGGGCGGGTGGAAAGCAGCGGGCAGAGTATAGAGCAGATGGTCGTCAAGCGGGTAAACAAGCAATCAATTGCCATAAAAAAACACCATCCTGGCAACAGGACGGTGTTGTTTATCATCACTCAGACTGAAAATTAACCACCGCGGCGTTTGCGGCCGGTAGCATGGATGTGGTTGAGGGTGGTTTCTTCATCGCCTTCCAGCACCACTTTTTTCTGCTGGGAAAGCTTATAGTTCAGACCGAGAAGATGACGTGCCTGATGGTTCGATTTCATTCTGACTCCTTTATCCTGTTCTGGTTTCAAGGGCAAACCCGGTGGTGACCGGATGAAATGTAACCCAAAGTCGGCCGCACGTTTTTTGTGCGACCTCAGCTAGGGTGGTCCATTTTCAGGGCAATAGCAACCTTCGCGCGCCAGATTAAGAACAGTCTCCCTCACGCACCGCCGGGATCACCACTTCATCTCACCGGTGTTAACTTTGGCGCTTAACTCCAGCGAACTGGTCTCAGCCAGGCCCGGCCACTGCGTCTCCATGGCCTTGATCACCCCGGCCGAATCCTGATGCGTCTTCAGCGCCTGCTCAAACTGCTGGAGATACGTTTTTGTGAAGCGCACCGCGCTGTCTCCCTCCGGCGGTGTGCCGAGGTAATGACCAGGGATCACCCGCTGCGGGTGCAGGGCGATCATCTGGTCCAGTGTACTGCGCCACTGCTGGCGACTGGCCGGCGTCTGGGTGTCGGCGGTCCAGAGATGCATGCCCCACGCCACGCCGGTGCCGCCGAGGATCGTTTTGTTCGCCCGGATCCAGACGAACGCCGCGTAGTCATGCGGCTGCATAATCGTTACTTTCTCACCGTCGATGGTAAAGCTGTTGGCCTTCAGCGCCTGCGGAACGTACACCTGCGCCGGTGCGCCATCTTTCATTTGCGGGCCCCAGTACGCCAGTTTGGCCGCTTTGGTGGCTTCAATATGTTTGACGACCTCCGGCGTGGCGACCACTTCCGCCTGCGGGAAGGCTTTCATCAGCGGTTCAAGACCAAAATAGAAATCCGGATCGCCAGAGGTGATCACAATCCGCGTGAGCGGCTTGCCGTTTTTCTTGATCATGTCTACCAGCTTTTCGCCGTCTTTGACGCTGAACTGCGCGTCAAACAGCACTGCTTCGTGCGGGCCGGAAACGAGAGTGGAGTTAACGGCAAAGATGCCCTTTTCCTGCGGATTGTAGGTTTGCAGCGTCAGAGGCGCCGCGAAGATCGAACCGCTGAACAGGGCGGTGGCAACAGCAAGAGCAGATAATTTCATGATGTGTTCTCAGTAACAGGTGAATGCGTTCCATTGTACGGATTTCGCTATTTGATAGAATTCCTGAAATAAGAGATGCTGAGTTTCATAAATCGTGCAGATGAAGGGGGCATGATGGACAGGGTGATTGCTGCTCAGGTATACCTGCGCATCTGCGAGCTGGGAAGTCTCAGCGCCGCGGCGCGGGCGCTGGGGATGTCGCGTCCGATGGTCAGTCGCTATCTGGAGCAGATGGAGAACTGGGCTGGCGCCCGGCTGATCCATCGTTCCACCCGCCGGCTGACCCTGACGCCGGCGGGGGAAAAAGTGTTGCTTAAGACCCGCGGGTTGACGCGGATCGCCGATGAAATCGCCGGCGAGCGCCAGCGGGCCGACCCCAGCGGCACGCTGCGCGTCGCCTGCGCGCACTTCACGGCAATGCAGCTGATCTCTCCGCTGCTGCCGGACTTCCTCGCTCGCTATCCGCAGTTGCGCCTGGAGCTGGATATCAATAACCATCCGGTCAGCCTGATCGGCGAGCGCATCGATGTGGCTATTCGCATTACCGACAACCCCGAGCCCGGGGCGATCGCTCGCCGCCTCGGGCTGTGTCGTTCGCTCCTCTGTGCCGCACCGCGCTGGCTCCAGCAGCATGGCCCGCTGGCGACGCTTGACGATCTGCAACAGCATAACTGTCTGTTATACAGCCACTTTGCCGGCCAGCGCTGGCAGTTCAGCGATGCGCAGGGGCAGGAGGCGTCGGTGGCGGTGAGCGGCAATCTGAGCGCGGGGATCTCTTCTCTGCTGCTGGAGGCGGCGGTCGCCGGGTGCGGCATTGCGATGCTCCCCGAACTGGAGGCGCGGAGCGCGTTGGCCAGCGGGGCGCTGGAGGTGGTGCTCCCTGACTGGACGCCGAAGGCGCTGAGCGTCTATGGCATCTATCTTTCCCGCGACTATCAGCCCGATGGGCTACCGCTGTTTCTGGATGCGCTGCAGCGACGTCTGGGGGAGATTGCCGCCGGGGCATGAACATGGCGTTGCGTTCAGCGGCAACACCGGCGGGCGGTGGCCCTGCCGGTGAGCAGACGATGAGACTTACTCGTTGCCCCATTGATTAAGGAAGTTGGCGATATCGTCAATTCGGCGTTCATCAATGGCCGCTTCGCGGGCCATCTCCTGCTGCGCCTCTTCATCGATCTCTTCGTTATTCATCAGCCGCTCAATCAGCAGTTGAAAATAGCGCGCCAGCGCATCGCGTTCCGTCTCTTTAACCGGGGAGGCCGCTTCGGTCTCGTACTCGTCCACGATGTCATAAAATTTCATGGGGATCTCATTACTCATCAGTTGTCCTCAGGGTCAGCGCACAGCGGCGGGCGGATATCATAGCATGCAGCCGGCTAAACACGCTGCGGGAGAGGAAAAATCGCCACGCAGGGGCTGCGCGGCGATCGTGCTGGGGAGGGACCGGCATAACGCCGGCCCGGTTATCGTTCCGGAGGCGAGGGATTTAGACCACGCCGTCCCCGCCGTCAGAACACCATACCTGACCGGAGGTATACGAGCAGGCATCCGATGCCAGGGTGACATACAGCGGGGCGATCTCGACCGGCTGCCCCGGGCGGCCCATCGGTGTGTCTTTCCCGAACTGTTTCACTTTCTCGTCCGGCTGGCCGCCGCTGGATTGCAGCACCGTCCAGTAAGGGCCTGGCGCCACGGCGTTGACGCGAATGCCTCGCTTCGCCACCTGCTTGGCCAACGATTTGGTGAAGATCGCCAGGCAGGCTTTGGTCTGGGCATAATCGAGCAGGATCGGGCTGGGTTTATAGGCCTGCACCGAGGTGGTATTGATGATTGCGCTCCCGGCCTGGAGATGGGGCAGCGCCGCGCGAGTGATCCAGAACGGCGCGTAGACATTGGTTTTAAAGGTGGCGTCAAAGTCTTCGGTGGTGAGCTCCTCGAGGGTCTCGCAGTATTGCTGACGTCCGGCGTTATTGACCAGGATGCTCAGTCCTCCCAGTTGTTCCACCGCGTCGGCCACCAGCGACTGACAGAAGGACTCGGAGCGGATATCCCCCGGCAGGGCCACCGCGGTGCGGCCTTCGGCTTTGATCAGCGCGATGACTTCATCGGCATCCTCTTGCTCCTCCGGCAGATAGCTAATGGCGACATCGGCCCCTTCGCGGGCAAAGGCGATCGCCACCGCGCGGCCAATGCCGGAGTCGCCGCCGGTAATTAACGCTTTCTTACCCGCCAGCCTCCCGGTGCCGGTGTAGCTGGTTTCCCCGTGGTCCGGTGACGGCTCCATCTCCGCATCCAGACCCGGTGGGTTTTGTTCTTGCTCCGGGAACTCCGGACGTGGAGCCGTCTCTTCTGGCAACATGGAGGTGGGTAATTTTTTCATTGGCGGTTTTTCATCTTGCATAGTCATCTCCTTCAGACAGAACGGGCCAGACCTAAGGATAGGCCAGCTTCACCCCAGGCCTGGCAACGCGAGAGGATCATCTATCTTGTTTAACAGGCAAAATAGGGGCCTTATTTGACTTTAACCGGCTGATCCTTGGCGAATTTCGTTGTATGTCGCTGCGTTATTATTTGTGGTGTTAAATTAGGATTATTCCATCCCTAATTTGCGGGGCGGAGCTATTTTACCGGGCGGGCTGAATGACGGTATGCTTTTTTAAAGGCGAAGGGTGTGCATTGTGAAAAAAATAGTTTTTCGCACCTATAGATGGTTGATGAACCACCTCATTATGAGTATTTTCTATGACTGAAGTACCTGGCTGATGGAAAAATAAAAAAATCGCCCATCATTTTCATTTTTTTACAAAAGCGCCGGGGCGAAAAAATTTCATGATAGTGAATGGAGATAATCTAAGGCGAATAAGTGAGTTACACTGGATTTATTTTTACTGCCGCTTCGTTATTTATTTTTTATTTGCCATTTGGCGTGGATAAAAGCCTGGCGTTAATTTGACTCCTGCGAGCATTCCTCTAGTGTTAGATATCGAGGGCGATGATTTGTAACAGGGTCATTTTCCATTTACCAACCGAGATCGAGTAAACCTAAAAGGTGAAATTATGGCAGAGCACAGAGGCGGTTCAGGTAACTTTGCAGAAGATCGTGAAAAAGCATCCGAAGCCGGGCGTAAAGGCGGACAGCACAGCGGCGGGAACTTTAAAAATGATCCTGAACGTGCATCCGAAGCCGGTAAAAAGGGTGGTAAGAACAGTCATGGCGGTGGTCGCAAAGCCGGTGACAGTTAATGGCTGAAGCCTGAGGCGCGTTAAAATGGGCGCCGGAACAAAAACCTGTGGGCCTGCCGGTCCGCAGGTTTCTGTTTATATGGGCTGGTAATAATAAATCGTGTCGGCTAATCCATATTTATTTATCTGTAAACGCGAAGGGTAAATGATTTAACAATATGCTGGTCAATGGTTAAGTATTTATAATATAGCAGGTAATAAAAATGAAACTGACACCGGCATTGATTAAATGCTGCCATCTTGTGGCCGCCGTGATGTGGGTAATATTGGCGATACCCTCGTTAATCTGGTGGAAAAACAGCGTCCTGTGGGTCATTCTCATTAGTATTTATGCCAATATCGTTGGGCATTTGTCCGGATATAGCGCAGCGCGGGCTGACCAGGCGGCGGAAGAGAATGAAGATCCCACATCCAAATAAAGGATTGGTTATCAGAGGTATTTATGACGGATATTGAAAATTACCATAACTGGCTGCGCGATGCACATGCGATGGAAAAACAGGCCGAAGTAATATTAATCGCGGCAACCAGAAGGAGTGAAAACTATCCGCCACTGCGCACGCGTCTTGAACAACATCTCTATGAAACCCGCCGGCAATTATCGTCTCTGCAGGATATCATTGCCCGTAATCATATTTCCCGCTCCGCGCTGCAGGATGCGATGAGCCGGGTTGCCGCGTTGGGCCAGTCCATTGGGATGATGCTGCCCGGCGATGAGGTCATTAAAGTCATTATTACGGCCTATGTTTTTGCGCAATTCGAGGTCGCCTGCTATACCGCCTTATTGACTGCGGCGAAACGGGTGGGCGACCACCATGCCATCCACGCCCTTGAGGCGATGCTGGCGGAGGAGCGAGGCATGGCTGACTGGCTGCTTCATCATCAGCCGACGTTCGTCGGGCAATTTCTGCATCGTGCTGAACTGCCTGGCGTTGAGGCCGGAAAATAAGCCGCCGGAGAAAAACTATGGTTAAACGCCACACGATCGCGCTCCATGCTGTCGAGGAACAGGTTCCTCTGAAATTAACCGCCAGACAGCAGGCTCTGGTGGACGCGGTGGCGAATAGGGCGCCTTCAGCGGAACACGCTACCGTATCGCCTGTCGCCAAACCCCGGCCGACGGCGAGGGGCGGGCGTAAACCGCGCTGAATCTGCTGGCGAGTGACGGGCCACCCGTCAGGGTGAATAAGCAAGGTGATAGTGATGCAACGGGAACAGTGGTTTCACAGAGCGGTCATTTATCAGGTTGATAGTTCACTGTTTTATGACGCTAACGGTGACGGCTACGGCGATCTCGCCGGTATTCGCCAAAAGCTACATTACATTCGCAGCCTCGGGGCGACGGTGCTCTGGCTGACGCCTTTCTATCTCACCCCTCTGCAGGATGATGGCTATGATATCAGCGATCATCTGCAGCCTGACCCGCGATTTGGCACCATCGCCGATGTGATTGAGCTGATTGCCCGCGCCCGGGAGCTGGGACTGCGGGTCATCGTCGAGCTGGTGATCCAGCATACCTCCGCGCAGCACCCGTGGTTTCAGGCGGCCAGGCACGATCCCCGGTCGCCGTGGCGGCCATACTATCTTTGGGCCGACAGGCCGCCGGAGAAGGACGATCCCCCCATGTTTCCCGGCGTCGAGGAGAGCGTCTGGCGCTGGGACGAACAGGCCGGGCAATACTATCGCCACATGTTTTATCGTCATGAGCCGGATCTGAATCTTGCTCATCCGCCGGTGATCGCTGAAATCGAAAACATCATCACCTTCTGGCTGCAGGCGGGGGTGTCAGGTTTTCGCCTCGATGCCGCGTCACATCTGGTGAAACAGGCCGGGAAGGGCGACGAGGCGCGCGGCTACCCGCTGCTGAACCATCTCCGGCAGGTCGTTCAGCGCCTCAATCCCGAGGCGATACTGCTGGGTGAAGTGGACGTTGCGGTAGAAGATTACCGCCATTACTTCGGTCACGGCGATCGGCTGCAGATGGTGCTCAATTTCTGGCTTAACAAATATCTCTACCTCAGTCTGGCGCAGCAGCGCGCCGCCCCGGTGGTAAAAGCCCTGCAGGCGATGGTGACCCCGCCGGACGGGTGCTGCTTCGTCAACTGGCTGCGTAACCATGATGAACTGGATCTCGAGGGGATCGGCGAACGCAATAAACGCCAGGTTATCCGCACCTTTGCCCCTGATAAATCCATGTCCGTTTACCAGCGTGGCGTACGCCGGCGACTGGCGCCGATGCTGGATGGCGATACCCGGCGCATGGCGCTGGCCCATGCGATCCTGCTGGCGCTGCCCGGCGTGCCGGTGATGCGCTATGGCGACGAGATTGGCATGGGAGACGATCTGAGCTTACCGGAGCGCTACGCGGTCAGAACGCCGATGCAGTGGTCGGCGGCGCCCAACGGCGGCTTTTCCCGGGCGGCGCGGGACGATCTGCCGGTAAAACCGATAGCCAGCGGGCGGTGGCGTTACCAGCGGATCAATGTCGAAGCAGCGCTGCGCCACCCCCGATCGCTGCTGAACCGGGTGCGCAATATGGTGCTGGCGCGGGCGGAATATACCGAGCCGGGCTCCATTCCTTTCGCCATCCTCGCGGTGAAGCCTGCTGCGGTACTGGGCCTGTGCTATCGCAGCGAATCGCGGGAAGTGCTGATGCTGGCGAATTGCAGCCAGCAGGCGGTAGAGGTCCTGCTCCCGCCGCTGGCCGAGGGCTACTGGAGCCCAATTCTGGAAGATAAGCTCTATCAGGATGGGCTACACGGCGGGAAAGATGCGCGGCTGGCGCTTTCCGGGTATGGGTACCGCTGGTTCAGCCGGAGCCTGGATTAACGCCGTTTCCCGGAACGACGGAACAACGCCCGCAGAGCCATCGTCGCCACCGCTACCCCGACGCCGGCAGCCACTTTTCCCGGGAGATCGGCGCTAATGGTCACCGCTTTACGCCGTGCTCCATCGTTAAAGGGGCCGTGTCCGGGGTGATTGCCGCGTACCGGCGTGAACAGGTCGTCCTGATGCTCTGCCGGCTTCGGCTGGCCGGTAAACTGTCCCTCCCACGCCTTTTTCACCATCAGCCGATCGAGCAGGCGAGGAAAGAAGACCTGACCGAGGATCGACTGGATGGTGCTTTTCCCGACCCACAGCTCGTTGACCGGACGCTGGATGACGCTGTAGATAGCTTCGGCGGCCACTTCCGGCTGATAGACCGGCGGCACCGGCTGCATGGCCTGATCCATTTTATTCCGCGCCCAGCCAAACTGGGCGGTGTTCATCCCCGGCAGCTGGACCATGGTCAACTGGATGTGGCTTTTCTCGTGCATCAGTTCGGTACGCACGGCATCGGTAAAGCCGCGGATCGCCGCCTTGGCTCCACAGTAGGCCGATTGCAGGGGAATCGACCGCCAGGCCAGCGCCGAGCCGGCCTGAATAATCACTCCCCGATCCCGGGGCGCCATCACCTCCAGCGCCGCGCGGGTGCCATTGACATAGCCGAGATAGGTCACCTCCGTCACCCGGCGAAATTCCTCCTCGCTCATCTGACGAAAGGGGGCCAGCACGGTGGTCATGGCGTTGTTGATCCAAACGTCTATCGCGCCAAGTGTGGCTTCCACCTCGGCGGCGGCGCGCTGCAGCGCCCCGGCATCGGCGACGTCGGCGCTAATGGCCAGCGTTTTAATGCCAAACCGTTCGCAGGCCTGCTGGGCTTCCTGCAGACCCGTCTCATCTCGGGCAATCAGCGCCACGTGGTATCCTGCGCGAGCGAAACGCAGCGCGGTGGCTTTGCCCGCCCCCGCGGTTCCCCCGGTAATTACCATCACAGACATAGAGACCTCATTTTTTTTGGCTAGCGCAATATTAACTGCACAGATCGGTTAATTATTCCTCACAAATGACAATGACGAGGTGGGAAATATCCTGGAATAACCGCAGTGTGAATCAGACGACATATCCGGATGATGCTGGCTGGATCGTGCCTGCATCGGCGAGGACGTTCTATAATCTGTTAGAACCCTGTCAACCCGCGAGGAGGAAAAATGGTGACATTAAACATGCTTAGCGTTGAAAAAGAAGAGGATGACGCCACCCGCGCCCCCGAATCAGGTGATAAACAACCGGAGCGCGATAAATAAAATTGAGACTATTCCTTTTCAGGAATAATGGATATCTGGCCGTTACGCTCGAGGATAGCGAATTTGATCGCTTTGAGCTCATAGATCCCATGGTGCTGCCTGGCTGCCAGCAGGATATCATCGACAGAGATATTGACGAGCTTTATCTTTTCGTCGATGACAGCACCATTTTCCACCACAATAACCGGGCTGCCATCAATGAAATTTTCCGCCTGCGAGAAGCGTTTCTTAATATAGCCGAATAAAATATCAACACCCACCAGAGTGACGATGGTGAGCATCGAACCGGTGACGGAATAGTCTGTGCTGAGCATCGCCTGTTGGGTGGCTTCGCTAATTATCAGCAGCAATATTAGATCAAAGTTGGTTAACTGCATCAGCGTTCTTCTGCCAGCAATCTTAAAAATAATCAACAGGATAAAATAGATTGCTGCGGCTCTGAGGACCATTTCCATAGCCACTCCTAGGGATAGACAAACTGGTTCCAGGTGACAGGCGCGCGATCGTTCACTGCCGCCTGCAGGGAAATATTGCCGGCTGTTTTTGGGGTAATGGATAACCACACGGACATCGGCGAGCGGTTGGCTGCTTGCTGATACACGAGGTATAATTTCCCCTCGGCACTGTACATTTTATCCGGCTGCGGGCGGATATCACCGACCTGGTAGCGCGATAAAAACGGGGCGGTGAAGCTGATAATTTTTTCACTACCTCCATCGGGTTTAATCTGAATATTCACTTCGGTTTCACTCATCAGTCTGGCATACCGCTGATAATCGACGCTTAATTCACCTTTGGCACTTTCCCGGTGCGCTTCACTGAAATAACCGGAGGACCACAGACCGCTTAGCGCGGTAAGAATGATGAGACTCAGAACAATTATCCCATAGCGCCGGAATCGATATTCGAAGCGTAGTGCTCGTTCATTCTCGTCAACGATGGGACAATCCTGTTGATTCTTAATCATTATTATTTTCCCCGCGTTTCGTTTCGGCAACAGCGTAACGATAAGGACATTCTTATATTAGTCGATATCAGAACAATTGACTTTGTAAAAGTGAATCGCCTCAGCCAGGCTTTATTCTAATCATCGGTAAAATGACGGAGGGATGATGAAAAAATTAGCGCTCGCTATGGCCTGTGTACTCGCCGTGGGTATTGCACAGGCGGACGATAAGGGCGGTTTTAGTCAGGATGCCGCACCGCCGCCGCCGCACAAACTCGATGACGGCTATCGCGGCGTCGAGGATGGCCGGATCATGACCGTTGAGCAGGCGAAAACCATGCACGATGGCGCGACTATTTCAATGCGCGGTAATGTGCTCACCCGCCAGGACAATGACCGTTATCAGTTTCGCGATAAAAGCGGCACCATCACTGCCATCATTCCGGCCGCCGCGTTTAACGAACAGCACGTAGAGCCTGACGATCTGGTCAGCATCAACGGTAGCCTCGATCGCAAAATGACGCCGCCGGTGGTGCGTGTCGATCGTCTGCTCAAGCAGTCGCCTAAGTAAGCGGAGAACGCCGATATGAGTCACACATCTCAGCCGCAAGGTGAGCAGGGCGGAAAGCATCCTGCGCGCGAGGCGCCTGCCGAGCATGGCGAAGTGCCGCGTAAACGGGACGACAGCAAGGACGACAAAACCGATCCTTATCAGCCACACGATGGTCGTTAGCGAGGCTGACCACGAGATCCTTAAGGGCACAGTGATGCCCAGGCCGCAGAAAAGGCGCAGGTTCGGCATCACGCACTATACTTTTTGTTCGACATCATCACAGGAGGAGTCACATGGCGATTCATAAGAAAGGGCTGGCGCACTGGGAAGGCGATCTGAAACATGGCAAAGGCACCGTGTCGACAGAGAGCGGGGCGCTGAGCCAGCAGCCCTACGGCTTTAACACCCGTTTTGAAGGGGTGAAAGGCACTAACCCTGAGGAGCTGATTGGCGCCGCGCATGCCGCCTGTTTCTCAATGGCCCTGTCGCTGATGCTCAGCGAAGAGGGCTATACCGCAACGTCTATCGACACGACGGCGGTAGTCACCCTCAATAAAACCGAAGGCGGCTTTGCGATAACCGACATCGCGCTGCAAAGTCAGATTGTTCTGCCGGACGTTGCGCCGGCGGCGTTCGATGAGATCATTCAGAAAGCGAAGGCCGGCTGTCCGGTATCGCAGGTGCTGAAAGCCAATATCACTCTCGACTACCAGCTGAATCCGTAAGCTGTCGTGCCCGCGCGTAGCGGGCACCCTTTCCCGATATCTCTCCCTGCGCTGCCCAATAGTGGTATCTTTTGTCCTCTAGTTGCACGTAAGGGACATCATCATGATCGGCATTCGCGGGATGATCGAGGCGCAGGTGCTCGGCCTGACCGGCATGGCGCTAAAAGAGATCGATTTTGAACAGCCTAAAGGGGAGCCGGGGCTTTTTGGTCCGCAGTCGGCCATCTGGCAGGTACACGGCGATTTTACCTCGATGCTCTGCGGCGGCATCAGCGCGCTGCTGCTGCAGATGCTGCATCCCCTGGCGCTGGCCGGCGTCTGGGATCACTCCCGTTTCCGTGAGGACATCTTTGGCCGCCTGCGCCGCACCAGCCAGTTTATTTCCGCCACCACCTTTGCCACTACCCCCGACGCCGAGCGGCTCATCGCCAAAGTGCAGGGGATCCATCAGCGGATCGGCGGGGTGGATAAGGACGGAACGCCTTATCAGGCCAGCGACCCGGCGCTGTTGACCTGGGTGCACGTCGCCGAGTGCAGTCGCTTTATGGCCTCCCACCTGCGCTACAAGCGGACGGTGGTCAGCGCCGAGCGCCAGGAGGACTATTTCCGCGAGTCGGCGGAAATCGCCCGTCGGCTGGGGGCCCAGGACATCCCTCAGACGCCTCAGGAAGTGGCGGACTATCTCGAGGCGATGCGCCCGCAGTTGCGCTGTGACGAACGTACCCGGGAGGTAGCCGAGGTGCTGCTCTCTACTCGTCTGCCGGGTAGACTGAGCCAGCCGGTGGGTCAGGTCATGATGCGCGCCGGGATCGATCTGCTGCCGGAATGGGCGCAGGAGATGCTGGGGCTGTCGCTCACGCCGCTGCAGCGGCGCACGACGCGCCTGCTGGTGCATGGCGTGGCCCGCGTGCTCCGTGCCTCGGTACGCAACGGCGCCTGGCATTGCGCCATGCGCCGGATGCAAGTGGAGTGAAGGTCACTCCGCCTTGCCCAGCTGTCGGGTAATCAGTGCCTCCAGGCTGCCATCCGCCCGCCACTCGCTCAGCGCGTCATTCACCGCGTTGAAGCCAGCGACATCCTCCCGGGCGACGCAGATGGCCTGCTGGATCTCGGTAAAATTATCCGCCAGTACCCGCACCCCAGCGTGCTGACGGGCTGTCGCCTCCAGCGGCTGACGGATACCGGCGACCATATCCCCTTCACCGGCGAGGAAGGCGTCGATGGCCTCCTGCGAGGAGGGAAGGCGATTCAGGCTGGCGTGCTGCAGATGACGGGTTAACCACAGATCGTAAGCGGCGTTTTGCCCGACGTTAATGGTGGTTGCCGGGCGATCCATGTCGGCCACGCTCTGGCAGGGCGAACCGGCTCTCACCAGCGCGGTCCCCTGGATGGTGATGTAGGGAGGCGTAAAACGCAGGGTCGCTTCCCGGGCCGGGTCGATGGCCAGAAACGCAATGTCCCAGTGATCACCGCCGGCGTCAGCCACCACTTTTCCGGCGGCAGGATAGGGGACGAACTCGGCGGTGACGCCCCAGCGCGTCGCCAGCCGATGGCTAAGCTCGACCGTGAGACCTGCGGGCTCCCCCGTCTCCCCGAGATGGGCCAGGACCGCGTTGCCCAGGTTAATGGCAAAACGCAGCCGGGATGAGGTGTTCTCTGACATCGCTGACTCCTGTGGTGGTGAAGAGAAAGTGGCCCGACCTGCCGGGCCAGTCATAAGATAGCCCATCCGCGCGCGGTTGTACCTGTCCTGCCACCCTTTCAGAATATATTAATAATCGACAGCGCCGATATCGTTAAACGGAAAGGCAATGGCTTTTATATTGTTAAGCATAAACTCAGCTTGTCAGTTTATTCTTCCCGCTCACAAAGGGAGAGAAATAATGACACAACATAATTTTGAAAATGATAATAAATATCATGAGCGTTCGGTGCAGGCGCGAAAGAGTACCCTTATTAGCGTGGTGGTCAATATTTTCCTTTCCGTGTTTCAGGTTGTGGTGGGAATATTCTCTGGCTCCCAGGGGTTGATTGCTGATGGGATGCACTCTTTTTCCGATCTGGTCGCCGATGGGGTGGTGCTGGTGGCGAATAAAAAGAGCCGTCGACCCTCAGACCACGATCACCACTATGGACACTGGCGCTACGAGAATGGCGCCTCGCTGATCCTCGGCGCGATCCTGGTGCTGGTCGGGGTCGGCATGCTGTGGTCCGCGGCAGGTCACCTGGCGCAGCCGCAGACGATTCCGGCGGTGCACAGCGTGGCGCTGTGGATGGCGCTGGTGGCGCTGGCCGTTAAGGAGGGGCTGTTTCGCTATATGCTGGCGGTCGCCACGCGGCTGAATTCATCGCTGCTCATCGCCAACGCCTGGCATGCCCGCTCCGATGCCGCGTCATCTCTGGTGGTGGCGCTGGGGATTATCGGTAACCTGGCCGGGTTCGCCTGGTTCGATCCGCTTGCCGCGCTGGCGGTGGGACTGCTAATCACCCGCATGGGCTATCGTTTCGCCGCCACGGCGCTGCACGATTTAATGGACCGCGCGGTCGATGAAGAGACGCAGCAGGCGATCGCCGGCACGCTGCAGGCCACGCCGGGCGTGGCGGGTCTGCACGATTTGAAAACCCGTAAGGCGGGGGATCTGGTGCTGGTGGATGTCCATCTCGAGGTGGCGGGAGAGATGTCGGTAGCCGAGGGACACCAGATCGCCCGTCAGGCGCGGGAGCGGGTCCTGGCGCAGCATCCGGTGCTTAACGTAATGGTGCATCTTGATCCCAGCGAAGCGCCCAGCGCGCTATGCGGGGCCGGTGAAAGCGGCCTGGCGCACCCGGCGCCGTAAGACGACAATTTTATTGGCTCAGCGGCTATTTTTTCCTGAGCCTTAATTTCTGACGTAACGCGCCCGCGCATCGATTGCCTGAAATATAAAAAAGGCCCATACTAAAAACGCCATTACCATCGCTAAATAATGGCGAAGATCTGCCCATCGCAGTTAACGATAAAATAAACCAATCGGTTCATAGATAATCTCTATTCTTTATTCAGAGATAATGACCAGAGCGGTAATTCAGGAAGTCAGACAATGATCATTCGGCCAGAACAACACTGGTTTCTTCGCTTATTTGACTGGCACGGCTCCGTGCTGTCGAAAATCATCTTTCGTCTGCTGCTTAATGTGCTGATGTCCATCATCGCCATTATCAGCTATCAATGGTACGAGCAGCTGGGGATCCACTTAACGGTGGCGCCGTTCAGCCTGCTGGGGATTGCGATTGCGATTTTTCTCGGCTTTCGCAACAGCGCCAGCTACAGCCGGTTCGTCGAAGCGCGCAATCTGTGGGGGACGGTGCTTATCGCCGAACGTACGCTGGTACGCCAGTTGCGCAATATCCTGCCGGCCGAACACGATGTCCATCGCCGCATCGTCAGCTATCTGGTGGCCTTTAGCTGGAGCCTGAAGCACCAGCTGCGCAAAACCGATCCGACGGCTGACCTGCGGCGGTTGTTGCCGGAGGACAAGGTGGCGGAGATCCTCGCCAGCTCAATGCCCACCAACCGGATCCTGCTGCTGGTCGGCAACGAAATTGGCCAGCTGCGGGAGGCGGGCAAGCTCAGCGACATCACCTACGGGCTGATGGACAACAAACTCGATGAGCTGGCGCACGTGCTGGGCGGTTGTGAAAGGCTGGCGACCACTCCGGTGCCATTCGCCTATACCCTGATCCTGCAGCGCACCGTGTACCTGTTCTGCACGCTGCTGCCGTTCGCGCTGGTCGGCGATCTGCACTACATGACGCCGTTTGTCTCGGTGTTTATCTCCTACACCTTTTTGTCGTGGGATTCGCTGGCGGAAGAGCTGGAAGATCCTTTCGGTACCGCCGCCAATGATCTGCCGCTGAACGCCATGTGCAATACCATTGAGCGCAATCTGCTCGACATGACCGGTCAGCATCCGCTGCCGGAGACGCTGCGTCCGGACCGTTACTTCAATCTGACCTGAATCAGACCCACCGGGCGGTTTCCGCTGCCCGGTCATCGCTTTCCCGTGGGTCTTTTATCCGTCAGCGCACAGCGACGATAACCGCGAAAATTTGCAAATAAGTTAAATTTAACACCTGATAGATAACATCAATTATACAGATTTGTGGTGTATGTTATTATTCAGTTAACAAACGCAGTACCTACGCTTTCCCATCGTACTATCCTTGAGAAACCGCATCCTAATCAGGTGACGCCGCGCATATCACGCCACGTCGCCCGGGGCCGTCGTACGCCTTTTTTCGGGCTGCGGCGGCCAGAACAGAGCAGCAGGAGTTAAAAGATGACCAACAAAAGACGCGCGGTGCCCGGTGTTCACCCCTATGATGGCCCGGCAGGCGGGTGGGGCGCGCTGAAGGCCACGGCCATCGCTGTGCGTACCCAGATGGATGCCTTCGAGGCGCCCGCCACGCTGCTGCGAACTAACCAGCCGGATGGGTTTGACTGCCCGGGCTGCGCCTGGCCGGATAAAGAGCATAAATCCACTTTTCAGTTTTGCGAAAATGGCGCCAAAGCCGTGACCTGGGAGGCGACCACCAAACGGGTGACGCCAGCGTTCCTCGCGGCCAACACCGTGACCTCCCTGCTGGCGAAGAGCGATTTCGAACTGGAGGGCTATGGCCGCTTAACGCATCCTTTAGTCTACGACCGCGCCAGCGATACTCTGCGTCCGGTGGAGTGGGAGCAGGCCTTCGCCCGCATCGGCGAGATCCTTCGCGGCCTGCAGCCTGATGAGGTCGAGTTCTATACCTCTGGCCGGGCGTCCAATGAGGCGGCATGGCTGTTCCAGCTGTATGCCCGCGAGTATGGCACCAACAACTTCCCCGACTGCTCCAACATGTGCCATGAATCCACCAGCGTGGGCCTGCCGCAGTCGATCGGGATTGGCAAAGGCACCGTCTCCCTCGACGATTTTGACCAGACCGAACTGGTGATTTCCATCGGCCATAATCCGGGAACCAACCACCCGCGGATGATGGGCACCCTGCATGAGCTCTCCCGCCGCGGCGTGCCGATTATCGTTTTTAACCCGCTGCGTGAGCGGGCGCTGGAGCGTTTTGCCGACCCGCAGAACGTGATGGAGATGGCGACCCGGCGCTCGACGCCGATCGCCTCGACCTACTACCAGGTACGGGCCGGCGGCGACGCGGCGGCGCTCAAAGGGATCGCCAAAGCGCTGCTGCAGCTGGAGGAGGAGCAGGGCAATGTGCTCGACAACGCGTTTATTGCCCAGCATACCCAGGGGTTCTCCGCCTTCGCCGAGGATCTGCATGCCACCCGCTGGCAGGATATCGAACAGGAGTCCGGCCTGACGCGTGGATCCCTGACCCAGGTCGCCGTGGCTTACGCCAAATCCAGGGCCACCATCGTCACCTACGGCATGGGTATCACCCAGCATAACAAAGGCACCTCCAACGTCCGTCTGATTGCCGACCTGCTGCTGATGCGCGGCAACATCGGCAAGCCGGGCGCTGGCATCTGTCCGCTGCGCGGCCACTCAAACGTGCAGGGAAACCGCACCGTCGGGATCAGTGAAAAACCCTCCGCGGCCTTCCTCGACAGCCTGCAGCGGGTGATGGGGATTACGCCGCCGCGGCATCATGGTCACGATGCGGTGAAGGCCCTGGAGGCCATGATCGCCGGCGACGCCAAAGCTCTGATCTGCCTCGGGGGGAACTTCGCCGTGGCGATGCCGGACCACGAACGCGCCTTCCCGGCGATGCGCGGCCTTGAGCTTAGCGTTCACGTCGGCACCAAGCTCAACCGCTCGCACCTGCTGACGGCGAAAGAGACCTTTATTCTGCCGTGTCTGGGCCGCACCGAGCTTGACCTGCAGGCCAGCGGCCGGCAGTCGATCACCGTTGAGGATTCGATGTCGATGGTGCATGCTTCCTCAGGCAAGCTTAAGCCCGCCTCGCCGACGCTGCGCTCGGAGCCGGCGATTGTCGCCGGTCTGGCGAAGGCCACTCTGCCGGCCAGCAAAGTGGACTGGCTGTATCTGGTGGAAGATTACGACCGCATTCGCGATCTGATCGAACAGACCATTCCGGGGTTCGAGGAGTATAACCAGCGTATTCGTCATCCCGGGGGCTTCCGCATGCCGCTACCGCCGACCGAGCGCATCTGGCCAACGGCCACCGGTAAAGCGATGTTCTCGGTCTTCAAAGGGGTGCATGAGAACGTGGTGGTGGAGGGCGAGGACGTGATGCGCCTGGTGACGCTGCGCAGTCACGATCAGTACAACACCACCATCTACGCGATGGATGACCGCTACCGCGGCGTTTTTGGCCGCCGCGACGTACTGTTTATGAATGAACAGGACATGGCTGCCCAGGGGCTGGAACATGGCGATCGGGTAGATATTCATACCGCGCTGCCAGACAGCGAGCTGACGCTGGAAGATATCACGGTGGTAGCCTACGGCATCGCGCCCGGCACCGTTGGCGCCTATTATCCGGAAGCCAACGTGCTGGTGCCGCTGAACTATCTGGATGAAGAGAGCGGCACCCCTTCATATAAGTCGGTTCCCGTTCGTCTGACGCTGCGCTCGAAAGAGATCCGTCCGCTGGCCGGCGTACGCTAAAAAAGCAGGGCGCAGGACAGCATCGCGCCGTCCTGCGCCCCGCAGCCCCTCGTGATGTCCTCGCTTGAATTTATCGCTAGTGAAACTAACATTCTGGTAACCTGTGCGCGGCCCCGGGGGTGAACGGCGGGGTTCAAACGGGAAAGAGAATGGATATTAAGCAACTCAAGTATTTGATCGCGCTCGATCAGACGCGCCATTTTGGCCAGGCGGCGGCGGCATGCCATATTACTCAGCCGACCCTCTCCATGCGCATTCGTAACCTGGAAGAGGAGCTGAACCTGACGCTGATCCAGCGCGGCCAACGCTTTGAAGGTTTTACCCCGGAGGGAGAGCGGATCCTGGCCTGGGCGCGGGCGGTGCTGGCCGCCCATGATGGTCTGGCGGCAGAGGCGGCGATCTGCCGCGGGCAGATGGTCGGTCAGCTGCGGGTCGGCATGGTGCCGCTGGCGAGCCTCAACCCGATGCAGCTAATTAAACCTCTCGCGGAGAAATACCCGGCGCTGCAGTTCAGCCTGCTGTCGATGACCTCGGAGCAGATTATCGATGGCGTCAGCCGTAACCAGTTGGATCTGGGCATTTGCTATCTCCAGCATCTGGACCAGCGCCTGTTTAAGGTCGCCCGGTTGCCGCAAACCCGGATGGGGCTCCTGCATGATAAACGCCATTTCGACTTCAGCGGTGGAACGCCGGGGTGGGAGGCGCTGTCGACGTTGCCCCTCGGCTTTCTGACCAAGGGGATGCACTACCGGGAATCCATAGAAATCAGCTTTAAGGCCAAAGGGTTAACGCCGAAATATGTCTTTGAAAGCGATTCGACGTTCCAGATAATCCAGGCGGTGCAGGCGGGGATCTGCTGCGCGATTATGCCGCTTAACAACGGCCTCGAAGCGCTCAGCGATAATCTTGACATTCTGCCGATCGCCGAAACCCAGGTCGATTCACAGCTGGCGCTGATTATGCGCCAGCAGGAGCCGGTATCAACCCTGGCGGAAAAATGCTTCGCCGAGGCACAGGGGATTTTTGGCTGAGGCCAGCCCCTGCGACCGCCGTCAAATATTCTCCAGACGAATACCCCGCGTTTTGGGGCCGAAGATCCCTACCGACAGCATCACCATCAGCATACTGACGACGATAAAGCTAATCACCCCCGGCGTGCCGGCGTATTGCAGAATAATGCCGATCAGGATGCTGGTCACCGCGGTGGAGAGTCGGCTGAACGAGTAGCAGAAGCCGACGGCGCGGGCGCGAATATGAGTCGGGAAGATCTCGGCCTGATAGGCGTGGTAGCTGATGGTCAGCCAGGCGTTGGACCAGGTGATCATAAACCCGCAGATCACCAGCAGGATCGGGCTGTTTTGCAGGGCGAACAGGGTCCCGAAGATGACGGTCATCAGCGCGGAGAGGACAATCTGCCACTTGTTCTCAAAACGATGCACGAAGCGGGTGCAGAACAGGCAGCCCAGCGGATAAGCGAGGGTGATAAAGAAGGCGTACAGCAGACTGTGGGTGATGCTGGCCCCCTGACCGGAGAGCAGCGCCGGCAGCCAGTTGCCAAAGCCGAAGAAGCCGATCGCCTGGAAGAAGTTCATCACCATCAGCATCAGGGTGCGCTGCCGGTACTGCGGCGCCCAGATCTCGCGAAAGGTGCCGCGTTTGACGACGCTCTGTGCCGCATGCGCATGCTTCGGCGACGGCGTCAGGCCACAGCGCGCTTCCATCTCACTCATCACCGCATGCGCGTCATCATGCCGCCCTTTGCTTTCCAGCCAGCGCGCTGACTCCGGCAGCTTTTTGCGGATAAACCAGATCGCCAGCGAGAACAGCGCGCCAAAGATGATCACCCAGCGCCAGCCGCTGAGGCCGAAGAGGGTGGTTGGCACCAGCATCCAGGACATCAGCGCCACCGCCGGAACCGACAGGAACTGGATGAAGAAAGCGAAAGCAAACGCTTTATTGCGCAGATGGGTTGGCATCCATTCGCTGAGATAGGTATCAATAGTCACCAGCTCAATACCGAGGCCGATCCCCACCAGAAAGCGGAAAAAGATCACCCCTTCCGCGCTGCTCTGCATCGCCATCAGCAGCGAAAAGAGGCCGTACCAGGCGAGCGCCACCATAAACGTCAGACGTCGCCCCAGCCTGTCCGCCAGCGGCGCCAACAGACTGGCGCCAATAAACAGCCCCATAAAGGTGGCGGAGGCAAAAGCCGCCTGATCGGCAATCCCGAATATCCCCGCCTGCCCGGTGTGGAAAATCCCGTCGGCCAGCAGCCCTGCGCTGATATACCCGGTCTGGAACAGGTCGTAGAGCTCGAAGAAGCCACCGAGGGAGAGCAGGGTGATAAACGACCATAAACCGAAGGAGGCGGGCAGCGCATCAATGCGTCCGGTTAAACTGGCGTGCGGTTGTCCTGGCGAGGCATAAGGCGCGCCGCCGAGAACCTGGGTGGTAGACATGGTGTTGTATTCCTCAGGATGAATGGTTTGCCTGCTAATGTTAATTGATTGTTAATAGTTTTAAATTTTTAATCCTACGCGTTAGCCGCAATCTTTAGCGCAAGATCGCGCGGTACAACGTGAAAAATGCGATTCATGCTGGTTTTCGCCGCATGCCAGGCGAAGAATTGAAGTAAATCACCGCGGACGGTATTTCCCGTTGTGCGATTCGCCAACCCGCGGGAAAGCGGCTAGAATGGCCTCCTCGCAGGAGGTTAAAAGAATGTTAAACAATGGACGTATGGCGTCGAATTCTGAGCAGACAGAGACGACGGCTGAGTTTCGCTTTACCCGTGTGATGGCCGAGCAGGCGGCGCGGGCGCGTCTGACGCTCGATGACGATCAGCTGTCGCTGATCGCTCGCCTGGATGCTCTGGGGCAGCAGCTGTTGTCCGCGGCGGGTACGCCGCAGGGGCTGTACGTCTGGGGGCGGACCGGGCGGGGGAAAAGTTTTATCCTCGACCACTTTTTTGCCAGCCTGCCGCTCGCCGCCCGGCGTCGGGTCCATTTTCATCACTTCTTCCGCGAGCTACATCAGCGGCTGAATGCCCCCGGAGCGCCCGATCTGCAGGCGGTGATGAGGCAGATGACCTCTGGCTGTCGCCTGCTGTGCTTCGACGAATTTCATCTTCACGACCCCGCCGACGCGATGCTGATCAAGGTCTTACTGGAGCATCTCTTTCAGCGCGGCATTGTGCTGTCGGCGACGTCAAACTATCCACCGGAGATGCTGCTGCCCAATCCGCTGTATCACGATCGCTTTTTACCGTCGATCGCGCTGATCCGCGCCCACCTGGCGGTCGTCGCGCTGAACGGCGAGGAGGATTATCGCCAGCGTCATCTGAGCGTCGATAATGCCTTCTGCAGCGGGCGGATGTGGGTTAATCCGAATGCACAACAGCGTCAGCTGTACGATCTGCCGTCGCTGCCTGCCGAACCGGTTTCGCTGGCGGTAGGTTATCGCACCCTGCTGGCGGCCGCGGCGTCACCCACTCTGCTCCACTTCACCTTTGCCCAGCTCTGTCAGGCCGCCACGGCGGTGATGGACTACCTGTCACTCAGCGAAAGCTATACCGTCTGGTTACTGGACGAGGTGCCGCCGCTGGCTACGGTGGGGCCGGCGGCCCAGCAGCGCTTTATTAACGTGATTGATGTGCTGTATGAAAAGCAGATCCGCCTGCTGCTGGTGACCTGCTGTGATCTGGAGACGCTGGTGGCCGGGGTGGAGCTGGAGGATATTCAGCGTACGCGGAGTCGCCTGCAACAGTTGCCGCGGGCGGTGTGAGAAAAACGCCCCGGCGGGATGCCGGGGCGGGGGGATTACAGATCGAAACGGTCGAGGTTCATCACCTTGGTCCAGGCGGCGACGAAGTCATGGACGACCTTCTGCTGCCCGTCGGCGCAGGCATACACTTCCGCCAGCGCGCGCAGTACAGAGTTGGAGCCAAACACCAGATCCACGCGGGTGGCGCTGTACTTCGCTTCACCGGTTTTACGGTCGCTACCGGTAAACAGCTCCGCGTGGTCATCGGCCGCTTTCCAGACGGTGGCCATATCCAGCAGGTTGACGAAGAAGTCATTGCTGAGCACGCCGACGCGGTCGGTAAATACCCCGTGTTTGCTGCCGTCGTAGTTCGCGCCCAGTACACGCAAGCCACCGACCAGCACGGTCATTTCCGGGGCGGTTAGCGTCAGCTGCTGGGCTTTATCGATCAGCAGGGTTTCCGTCGATACACCGCCTTCGATACGGCGATAGTTGCGGAAGCCATCCGCCAGCGGTTGCAGCAGGTCAAACGACTCGACGTCGGTTTGCTCAGGCAGGGCGTCGACACGGCCTGGGGTAAACGGCACGTTAACGCTAACGCCTGCCGCGGCAGCAGCTTGCTCAACGCCGACCACGCCAGCCAGCACGATGATATCGGCTAACGACGCTTTGCCGGAGGCGCGCTGGATCGCCTGCAGAGTCGGCAGCACCCGGCTGGCGATAGCATTGACCGGCCAGTCTTTCTGCGGGGCGAGGGCCAGGCGTGCACCGTTGGCGCCGCCACGCTTATCGCCGCCGCGGAAGGTGGAGGCGGACGCCCAGGCGACCGAGACCAGCTCACTAACCGACAGGCCGGCGCCGGCGATGGCGGTTTTCAGGCTGGCGATATCCTCAGCGTTCGGCTGATGAGTCGCTGCCGGCAGCGGATCCTGCCAAATCAGATCTTCTTTCGGCACTTCCGGACCGAGGTAACGGGATTTTGGCCCCATATCACGGTGGGTCAGCTTGAACCACGCCCGGGCAAACGCCTCGTTAAAGGCCTGCGGATCGTTGAGGAAGCGGCGGGAGATCTTTTCAAACTCCGGGTCGAAGCGCAGGGTCAGGTCGGTGACCAGCATGGTCGGTTTGCGCTTTTTCCCCGGATTAAACGGATCCGGGATAATTTCCGGCGCGTCTTTGGCTTCGAACTGGATAGCGCCAGCCGGGCTGCGGGTCTGCACCCATTCATATTTAAACAGGTTCTCGAAGAAGTAGTTGCTCCACTGGGTGGGCGTCTGCGTCCAGACCACTTCCAGACCGGAGGTGATGGCATCCGCACCTGCGCCGCTGCCGTAGCTGGAGTGCCAGCCCAGACCCTGCGCTTCCAGTGGGGCGGCTTCCGGCTCGGCGCCGACGTGGCTGGTTTCGGCGGCGCCGTGGGTTTTGCCCAGCGTGTGGCCGCCAGCGATCAGGGCGACAATCTCTTCATCGTCCATCGCCATATTGCCGAAGGTGGCGCGAATGGCTGCCGCGGCGGACAGCGGCTCGCCGCTGGCGTTCGGTCCTTCCGGGTTGACGTAGATCAGCCCCATTTCGGTGGCGCCGATGGCCTGTTTCGCCAGGCTTTCAGGGTGACGGTGGGCCAGCCACTCTTTCTCATCGCCCCAGTCGACGTCCAGATCCGGTTCCCAGACATCTTCACGACCGGCGCCAAAGCCAAAGGTGCGGAAGCCGGCGTTTTCCAGAGCGACGTTACCCGCCAGCATGTAAAGGTCGGCCCAGGAGATTTTCTGGCCATATTTCTGTTTTACCGGCCACAGCAGACGACGGGCTTTATCGAGACTGACGTTGTCTGGCCAGGAGTTCAGCGGCGCAAAGCGCTGCTGCCCACGGCCTGCGCCGCCGCGACCGTCAACGGTGCGGTAGGTGCCGGCGCCGTGCCAGGCCATGCGAATAAACAAGCCAATATAGCTACCCCAGTCTGCCGGCCACCACTCTTGCGAGTCGGTCAGCAACGCTCTGAGGTCAGCTTTCAGCGCGGAGTAGTCGAGCTTTTTAAACTCTTCCCTGTAGTTAAAATCCTCACCCAACGGGTTGGAACGACTGGAGTGCTGGTTCAGCAGATCGACACGCAGCTGGTTAGGCCACCAGTCGCGGTTGCCGGTGCCGCTGCCGGCGCTCTGTTTTGGCGTCTCGGCGTGGAAAGGGCACTTTCCGGCGGATGCGTTGTTGGATGGGTCGTTTGACGTGCTCATATCAGGCTCCGTTTGCTTTTGTGAATGCCATTACGATATACACTGCTACCAATAAGCGATATTTGAATGAGTCTACGGATTTAATAGCTAATTCCGTTCAACGAAGGGCGAAATACCCTCTCATGGGACCTGGCGGATCCAGGGTGTAAAATAAACCTCACCATTAACCATAGACGTAACGAGACGGCAAAGGAAACGATCTGCAGCATTCTGGCAATCGGAATGCTAATTGTTTGAGATATGACAATTTTCCTGCGAGAAAAAGATGAGGGTTGTCTGTTGAGCAACCGTTGCGAATGTCCGGTGCAGGGGTTGTTGCCTGACACAGAATAAGCTAATACTTAGGCACCATGTGACTGGCGCTAAAGACAGAATACTGTTGGGGAGCATGGTCGCCGTCGCCGCGCGCCTGGGCATTACCGATATCTGGAGATAAGTTATGCCTGAATTCGCTTCATTAATGGCCTTTGCCGCGGTGGCGCTGGGGTTGGTGTTAACCCCAGGCCCCAACATGATGTATCTCACTTCGCGTTCGATTTGCCAGGGAAAACGCGCTGGCTTTATCTCCCTTGCCGGTGTGGCTGTGGGGTTTTTCTTCTATATGTTGTGTGCCGCGTTCGGCATCACCGCATTGGTTTTCGCGGTCCCTTACGCCTACGATGCCTTGCGTTTATGCGGGGTCGCTTATTTGCTCTATCTGGCGTGGCAGGCGATTAAACCGGGAGGGCGGCCGATATTCGCGGTGCGCGATTTACCCGCGGACAGTGGGCGTAAGCTGTTTCTGATGGGATTTATCACCAGCCTGGCGAACCCCAAAGTTGCCATCATGTATTTGTCCCTGCTGCCGCAGTTTATCACCCCCGGACTCGGCAGCGTGCTCAGTCAGTCGTTAATATTAGGCTGTACCCAGGCGATCATCAGCGTGGCGGTGAACGGCGTTATTATCTTGCTGGCCGGGCAGGTGGCGCTATTTCTTGGTCGGCGGCCGGGCTGGCAACAATTTCAACGCTGGCTGATGGCGACGGTACTGGCCGGGATGGCGGTAAAGATCGCTTTTGAGGCCAGAAAATAAGCGGGTTGACCGTGTAAACCGATGCCAACAATACCGGTTGCTGGCTAACCTCGCCCCCTGAAGCCTTTCTTCCACACAGAAAGGCTTCCCACGCTCTAACATGCTGAAACATTTCTGCCAGATCATTAGCAACCTTTCAGTAGGGCTGGCGCCGCGATAAGGCTATGCTTCCCGGCCGTTACGCTGTTGGTTTTTCTTGTGATTCAGGTGATGTACCGCTAATGCCCCTTTTGAGAGATGAAATTCGCGACCACTCCGCGGAAGAGATGCTGTTTATCCGCCGGGCCGCAATTGCTTTTCTGCTGGTGGTGGTCTGCTTTGGCGTGCTGATCGTCAACCTCTACCATCTGCAGGTGGAGCAGCATGATTTCTACCAGACCCGATCGAACCAGAACGACATTAAGATGCTGCCCATCGCCCCCAGCCGCGGGCTGATATTCGATCGCAACGGCATTCCGCTGGTGCAGAACATTACCCTGTATCGCCTGCAGGTGATCCCGAGCAAAATTCCCGATATGACCGCGCTGCTGCAAACCCTGACCCCGATCGTCGACCTGACGCCGGATGACATCGCCAGCTTCCGCGACGATATGCACCACAACAGCCGCTATAAAGCGGTGACGCTGAAGTCCGACCTCAGCGACGTGGAGGTGGCGCGCTTCGCGGTTAACGAATTCCGTTTCCCCGGCGTGACGGTGGAGAGCTATCAGCAGCGCGAATACCCGTACGGCGCCGAGCTGGCGCACGTGGTGGGCTATGTGTCGAAAATTAACGACAACGACCTGCAGCGGCTGGCGAAAGACGGTGAAGAGGAGAACTATGCTGCCGACCACAATATCGGCAAGCAGGGGATCGAGGGCTATTACGAAAAAGCGCTCCACGGTACCACTGGCTATCAGGAAGTGGAGGTGGATAACCACGGCCGGGTGGTGCGTCTGCTGAAAGAGGTACCGCCGGTGGCCGGGAAAAACCTCTACCTGACCCTCGACCTGCACCTGCAGCAGTATATTGAGTCGGTGCTGAAGGGGCAGCGTGCGGCGGTGGTGGTGGTCGATCCCCGGGATGGCGGTGTGCTGGCGATGGTCTCCAGCCCCAGCTACGACCCTAATCCGTTCGTCAAAGGCATCGGCTATCAGGCTTATAAATCGCTGCTCGATAATCCGGATCGGCCGCTGATCAACCGTGTCACTCAGGGTCTTTACCCGCCGGCCTCGACGGTGAAGCCCTATATGGCGCTGTCGGCACTGTCCGCAGGGGTGATCACCCCGAACACCACCTTCTTCGGGGCACCGACGTGGACGCTGCCGGGCACGGAACGCCGCTACCGCGACTGGCTGAAAACCGGCCACGGGATGCTCAACGTGACCAAAGCCATCGAAGAGTCGGCTGATACCTTTTTCTACCAGGTCGCCTTCGAGATGGGCATTGACCGGATCCATGAGTGGCTGAGCAAGTTCGGCTACGGCCAGTCCACCGGCATCGACCTTAATGAGGAGTATGCCGGGGTACTGCCCAGCCGGGCGTGGAAACAGCGGGTGCATAAAAAGCCCTGGTACCAGGGGGACACCATCTCGGTCGGCATCGGCCAGGGGTACTGGATCGCGACCCCGATCCAGATGGTGAAGGCGCTTACCACCCTGCTGAACAATGGCAAGGTGCAGGATCCGCATCTGCTCTATTCGATGAAGCAGGGCAATCATGTGGAACGTTATCAGCAGCCGGCGAACCTGCCGCAGGTGGGCGATCCGAAATCGCCGTACTGGGGCATTGTGCGCAACGGCATGTATGGGATGGCGAATCTGCCCAACGGCACCGGCTACAAGCTGTTCCATACCGCACCGTACCAGATCGCGGCGAAATCCGGCACCTCGCAGGTGTTCAGTCTGAAGCAAAACCAGACCTATAACGCCAAAATGATCCCGGTGCGTCTGCGCGACCACATTTTCTATACCCTGTTTGCCCCTTACCAGCATCCGAAGGTGGCGATGGCGCTGATTCTGGAGAACGGCGGCGGGGATGGCGTAGTGGCCGGACCGACGGCGCGCGCCATTCTGGACCACATCTTTGTTCCGCAGCAGGCGTCATCCGCGGCGGCTGACGTGCCACAGCGTGACAGCGCCGATGCCCAGTAAGCGACAGGACTTATTCCTGACACGCATCGTTCATAGATATTGGTTATTTGTCCCGCGGCTTTCCCGGCGGCATAGTGATGGCAGGAATATGACCCGGAGCGAGGAGGAAGGGTGACAGGTAACCGATTATTGCTGGTTCAGACCGGCACGCCACCGGCAGCCATCCGCGAGGAGCATGGCGATCTGCCGCACTGGTTCCGTACGCTGCTGGCGCCGTGGCAGGCGCAGCTGACCGCGGTGCGGGTGTTTGAAGATGAACCGCTGCCGGCGCCGGATCGCCAGACCGTGGCGGTTCTCACCGGTTCGTGGGCAATGGTGTCCGATCGCCTGGCATGGAGCGAACGGACCGCCGACTGGATCCGTCAGGCGGTGGCTATCGGCATGCCGCTGTTCGGCGTCTGCTATGGTCATCAACTGATGGCCCATGCGCTGGGCGGTGAGGTGGCTTACCATCCTGCCGGGCGGGAAAGCGGCAGCAAAACGATTGCGCTTTCGCCGTGGGGTGTCGATGACCCGCTGCTGAGCGGCCTGCCAGCGACATTTCCCGCGCATTTGAGCCATTTGCAAACCGTGACCCGTTTGCCGGAGGGGGCAACCGTGCTGGCCGCATCCTCCCACGATCCCCACCAGATTGTGCGCTACGGGCCGCAGGCGGTCTCCACGCAATTTCACCCGGAATTCACCGCGCCGATTGCCCGCTCGCTGATCCGCTACCGTGAGGCGGTGCTGCAGGCGGAGGGCATCGACCCGCAACAGTTACACGACGAGGTGCAGGAGAGCCCGCAGGCCGCGGCGATCCTCACGCGCTTCGTCAGCGACTTTCTGACCCCGGATACCCCGGCCATTAATTCCCTGTCGTGAACAGCACCCGCCAGCGGCGACGCCGGCGGGTCATTTCACGCCACAGGGCGATCACCTCTTCAATGCGCAGCGCGTCAGCCGCCTGCGGCGTCACCCCCGGCAAGTTATACTCCTGGCGCAGCGCGTCCAGGGCGCGCACTTTCGGTTGTACCCGGGTGCGGGCCTGAGCGGCCAGCCGCAGCTGTAACAACCTGAAGGTCGCCTCATCCATGGGGGCCAGCTGGCGCAGAAAGGTTTTACAGCAGCGGAGGAGTTCTCCGGGACGGCGTTCCGGGGACTGGAGCGCCAGCAGCAGCCCATCGCGATCGGCAACCCGTTGATAGCGGCAGCTCACCACATAGCCAATCTGCTGCTCCACCCGCAGGCGCTGGAAAAACGGCGGCTCGCAGAGCTGCGCCAGCACCCGCAGGGCCGCCAGCGAAGCGCCTTCCGGCAGCGGAATAAAGACCAGCAGCGCCGTGTCGCCCCGGGGATAAGCCAGCCGCTCGACGCCGCCGCGGCAGGGGGCCGGAGCGGGCATCGGCGGATTAACCGGGACGATAAGCCGGCTCAGCTGACGCGCTACCCACTGCGCATCTTCCGCGCTGCCGCCGGTCAGGGCCGCCAGCCAACCTTCCTGGTGCGCTGACGTACCCAGCCGTTCGGGTAGCTGGGCCATGAGATGACGGATCGCAATACTCTCCGGCGGTGGGGTCAGCGGGGCGACCGGCAGCACGAGCTGCCCCACAATGGCCTGCAGAATTGCCTCCGGCCGTTGGCCGGACGTCGGCAACTGCAGGCTCAGCTGCCAGCTGCCGTCGAACAGATGCCACTCGCCGTGTCCCCCGGCATGGCGCAGTGCGGCAAGCAGTGGGCGCAGCTGTTCCCCGCGAGCCAGCCCTTCGGCCGGCGTGGGCGAGCAGTAGAAGGGCGGTCGCAGCAGGAGCGTCGCCGGCTCTCCCGGTGACGGGAGGTGACGCAGTGGCGCGGCTTCCGCCGGGCTTTCGGCCTCGAGGTCGCCAGCGGTCTGCGGATAAAAAGCGAACGCCAGCGCCGGGTCAGAGACCGGACGTGGCGACCATCGGCTGAGCGGCAGGCTAAAGCCCTGGGTGGCTACCGTTGCTCCGGGGGGCAGCGTCTGGCAGGCCAGGCTGACCGTGGGGGCGGCCAGCAGGGCGGCGCAAAAATCGGCGAACCCGATGGGCGGCGCCCCGGGGGCAAAGCCGAATGCCCGCTGGCGCAGCTGATCGAGGGGCGACAGCCCCTGAAAACGGCGCCGGGACAGCTGATAGTAGTGTTGCTGCTGCTCAGGCGTCGTTTGCTGTAGCGCCTGCAACCAGTGGGTTATCTGCCGGTCGACCTGTTCCGGCCGGTCGCTGGCGAAAATCAGCGCCAGCCAGCCGAAGTGCTGATCCTGATACAACCAGTTCAGCGCCACGTCCCCGGCCAGCCCGCGCTGGCGCAGGGCGGCCATCAGGCTACCGGGGGCTTCATCCAGCAAAAACTCACGCATTAACGTGACGTTGTCACTTAAGGCGATCAGCGGGCAGCGCCACAGCGCGGGCTGGCTGGAGACGGCCAGCTGCAGTTCAGGGGGCTCGCCCAGACTGAGCGGCGGCGCTGGCGGCGGTGCCTCGCCCGGGGCAAGCCCGGTGGCGAAACTGGTCGCCAGTTCGCCGAGCACCTCCAGCGACTGCGGTCCCTGCAGCCAGAGTTGCATCCGGCGGGCGACGTAGTGGCTATAGTGAAAGTCACGTAAGGCCGCCTGTAGCGCGAGGAAATCCTCCCCCAGCGACCCGGCGTCGCCGACCTGAAAGCGGCGAAACGCCGCGGGCGCGATGGCGGCGTGACGCACGGCGGCTTCCCGTCGCGACAACTCATGCTGTTGGATCAGGCGGTTTTCGGCGTCGATAACCGCGACTTCGCGTTGAATATCGTCCCTGAGCAGCAGCGGCGCCTGCAGCATCTCCTGCAGGCGCGCGACGCCGTCAGCCAAGCCCTCGGCGGCGACCTCGAAAAAGAAAGCGCTGTGGCGGGCCAGGGTGGTGGCATTCACATTCCCTGCCTGGCGCTGCACCCAGCCCATCAGTCGTTCATCATTGCGGTAGCGCTCACCGCCGTAAAACAGCAGGTGTTCCAGCAGGTGCGCCAGACCGGGGAAGTGCGACGGTTCGTGGTGACTGCCGGCGGTAACTCGCACCAGGGCCGCCGCGCGATCGGCCTGCGGCTGATGAACCAGGGTAGCCTGCAGGCCGCCCGGCAGAGTGACAGTGCGGGTCGCCAGCGTCATTACAGTTCCCGGGTTTTGTAGATCAGCTGCGAGCGGGTACGGTTGCGGAACTGCAGCTGGTTGACTTTGATGTCGCTGCAGGCCGCTTCACGCCGGGCCTCAAGGATTTTGTGATGATGTGGGGATTTGCTGCACACCGGGTCGGCGTTATCGGCGCTGCCGGTCAGCATAAAGGCCTGACAGCGGCAGCCGCCGAAGTCTTTCTCTTTTTCATCACAGGAGCGGCACGGCTCCGGCATCCAGTCATACCCGCGATAACGGTTGAAGCCGAACGAGTCATACCAGATCGATTCCAGACTCTGCTCCAGCACGGACGGGAACGCCACCGGCAGCTGGCGCGCGCTGTGGCACGGCAACGCAGTGCCTTCCGGAGTGACGCTGAGGAAAATCGATCCCCAGCCGCCCATACAGCCTTTCGGGCGTTCCTCGTAATAGTCCGGGGTGACGAACAGCAGGTTGGTGAGGTTGCCGCTGGCGGCCATTTTCTGCCGGTAATCGGCGACCACCTGCTCGGCGCGAGCGATCTGTTCCCGGGTCGGCAGCAGCCCTTCGCGATTAAGAAACGCCCAGCCGTAAAACTGGCAGGTGGCGAGCTCGACGTCATCGGCCTCCAGCTCAATGCACAGCTCGATAATTTTATCGAGCTGGTCGATGTTATGCCGGTGGAGGACGAAGTTCAGCACCATCGGGTAGTCGCGCGCTTTTACCGCTCTGGCCATCGCCAGCTTCTGCTGGAAGGCTTTTTTATTGCCGGCAAGAGCGGCGTTGAGCACCTCATCGCTGGCCTGGAAGCTAATCTGGATATGGTCCAGTCCGGCCTCGCTGAAGGCGTCGAGTTTGCTCTCGGTTAGCCCAATTCCCGAGGTGATCAGGTTGGTATAGAACCCGAGGTCGCGCGCGGCGCGGATCAGCTCCGGCAGATCTTTACGGGTCAGCGGCTCGCCGCCGGAAAAGCCCAGTTGTACGCTACCCATCGCTCGCGCCTGGCGAAAGACCTCGATCCATTGTTCGGTGGTCAGCTCCTTTTCCTGCCGGGCGAAGTCCAGCGGATTGGAACAGTAGGGACACTGCAGCGGGCAGCGGTAGGTTAGCTCCGCCAGCAGCCACAGCGGCGGATTGACGGCGGGTTTATTCTGGCTCACGGCAGGTGATCCACTTCTGTTGACAGGCGATCTGCAGGAACTCGACGACGTCGTCATCGACGCCGCCGGCTTCCGGGAAACGTTCGTTAAGCATGGCGATAATCGCCGCGACGTCGCGCCGGCCATCGACCAGCTCGAGGATCGCCGCGGCGGTCTCATTGAGTTTCGCCATTCCCTCCGGATAGAGGATCACATGGCTCTCCTGGGCGGCTTCCCACTGCAGTCGGTAGCCGCGACGAAAGGCAACGATGGACGTTTTTTGCATGATTACACCAGTCGGGTCGTGTGCCAGGCCGCCTTGTCGGTGACCGTGTGGTAGGGCGGGCGCTGCAGGGCATAGGCCATGGTCATGGCATCGAGCATCGACCACAGGATGTCGAGCTTAAACTGCAGGATCTCCAGCATCCGGTTCTGTTTTTCAGCGCTGTCGCAGTAGGTCTTCGCCAGTGCCAGACCATGCTCAACGTCGCGGTTAGCCTGGCTCAGACGACTGCGGAAGTAAAAATAGCCTTCCTCTTTGATCCACGGATAGTGCTGCGGCCAGCTGTCGAGGCGCGACTGATGGATCTGCGGGGCGAACAGCTCGGTCAGGGAGCTGCAGGCCGCCTCCTGCCAGCAGGCGCGACGGGCGAAGTTGAGATAGGCATCCACCGCGAAGCGCACGCCGGGCAGCACGTGACGCTCGCTGAGCAGGTCGTCGCGGCTCAGACCGACCGCTTCCCCCAGCCGCAGCCAGGCTTCGATCCCGCCATCTTCGCCGTGGCTGCCGTCGTGGTCGAGGATCCGCTGCACCCATTTGCGCCGGGTCTGCGCATCCGGGCAGTTGGCCATAATCGCCGCGTCTTTCAGCGGAATGGTGGTCTGGTAATAAAACCGGTTCGCCACCCAGCCCTGAATTTGCTCGCGGGTCGCTTCGCCGTTATGCATGGCGATATGGTAAGGGTGGTGAATATGGTAGAAGGCGCCTTTGGCCCGCAGAGCCTCTTCAAAGGCCAGCGGCGACAGCGTGTCGGTGATCAGCATGCGGTATCCTGAAGGGTGATTGCCATCCCGTCCCAGCTCACTTCAATCCCCTGTTGCGTTAGCGCCTGGCGCTGGGGAGACTGTTCGTTAAGGATCGGGTTGGTGTTATTAATATGAATGAGAATTTTGCGTTTTGCCGGCAGGGAGGCCAGCAAGGCCATCATCCCGTGCTCATCGCTGAGCGCCAGGTGTCCCATATCGCGACCGGTATTGCGCCCGACGCCGGCGGCCTGCAGCTCGTCATCCTGCCAGACGGTGCCATCGATCAGCAGACAGTCCGCTTTTTGCAGCCACGGCAGAAGGGCTTCATCCGGCTCACCCAGCCCCGGGGCATAGAACAGCGTCTGCCCGTTGCGGCGGTTTTCGATAAACAGCGCCACGTTATGGCCCGGCAGCGGCCGGTCGCGATACGGCGAATAGGGCGGCGCGTTGCTGGCGATAGGCACGGCGGTAAACTGCAAATCAGGGCAGGCGTCAACGGTAAAAGGCTGCTGCGGCGCAATGGGATGATGCACCAGGCCGCCGTTCCAGTGTCGCAGCATGGTAAACACCGGGAAGCCGGTGGAGAGATCCTCATGAACCTCCGGCGTGCACCACACCTGGTGCGGGCAGCCTTCGCGCAGGCTCAGCAACCCGGTGGTGTGGTCGATCTGGCTGTCGGTGAGAATAATGCCGCCGATAGACGTCCCGCGCAGTACGCCGGGTTTATTTAACTCGGGGGTATGGGCAATCTGCTGGCTGATATCCGGCGAGGCATTGCACAGCACCCACTCTTTGCCGTTATCGCTGACGATGATCGACGACTGGGTGCGGGCGCTGGCCTGAATGGTGCCGTTGCGCAGGCCCTGACAGTTGGCGCAGTTGCAGTTCCATTGCGGGAAACCGCCGCCGGCGGCGGAGCCGAGGACTTTAATTAACATGAAGACGGACCGGGTAATGAATGAAGATGCCCGCGCGAACGGCGGGCGGGGCGACTAGCGGTTAGAAATGTACAGCGTCACTTCCAGACCAAGACGTAAATCGATAAAAGCAGGTTTCTTCCACATGTTGTGTTCCTCTTAAAAATGACGACAGGCCTCACGGATAATGCTGGATCTGTGACGGCCGCCGCATATTGCGCTTCACCGGGAGAGAGATCAACCCGGAATATGTAAGGAATTAACTTTATGTTTACAATATAACCTATTGTTGCCAAACATTTTTTAATACCCGCAGCCAGTTGTTCCACAACAGCTTATCCAGCACCAATTGATCATAGCCATTGTCCCGCAAGGCATTGATAAGCCGCGGTAAGCCGGCCACATCGCCCAGCTCGTCCGGCAGGGTGATGCCGTCAAAATCCGAGCCGAGAGCCACATGATCCTCACCCATTATGTTAATAAGATAGTCGATATGCCGGACAATGGTGGTTAAGGGCGTGTCGCTGTCGCGCCGTCCGTCGGCGCGCAGGAAAGCATTGCCGAAATTGACGCCCACTACGCCGCCGCTGTCGCGGATCGCCCGCAGTTGCCGGTCGGTCAGATTGCGCGGCTGCGGGCACAGGGCGTGGGCATTGGAGTGGGTCGCCACCAGCGGGGCGGTGGAGTGGCGGGCGGTATCCCAAAAGGCCTGTTCATTCATGTGCGAAACATCGATCTGCATCTTCAGGCCGTTGGCCTGAGCGATGAGCGCAATGCCCTCGCGGGTAAGACCCGGCCCGCTGTCCGGACTGCCGGGAAAGGCGCCGGTGACCCCGCAGCCGAAGCGATTGGCGATGTTCCAGAACGGACCGATGCTGCGCACCCCGGCGCGATAAAAGGCCTGCAGATCTTCGCCTTGCGCGTCGAACCCGCCGGCGCCTTCGATGTGCGCCACCATCGCCAGCGCGTTATCCTGCCGACAGCGTTCGATATCCGCCGCGCTCAGACACAGCCGCGCGCGGCTGGCGTCATGGGCGCAAATCGCCTTGAGGATAGCCAGCTGCTGCCAGAGGATCGTCAGCGGATCCAACGCCTGGCTGGCGTACTGCGGCGCCACGCGGGCGATATACTCCTGCGGCGGCACAAAGAGGGCGAACAAGCCGCCGGCCAGCCCGCCCTGGCGGATACGCGGATAGTCGAGATGGCCGTTTTCTATCCCGGCAAAGAAGGCGCTCACCGGATCCTCGCGATGGTGAAGCCAGAGATTCAGCAGCAGGTCATTGTGGCCATCAAAAATCGCCATAGCGGGTTCCTGTGTTCTTAAGTGGTGAAAAATGCCTGCCACGGTAACGGATTTATGCCCCGGGGCAAGCAGAAATTCACATGCCCGCAACAATTGCCAACCTCGACTCTGTATCACACTGTATCCCGCGGCGCAGCGCTGACATTAAGAGATAAAAACGGCCCCGGTCGGGCACATGGCGGATACAAATTTCCGCTTAACTGGTCACGTACTCTCTTGATGACGATAAAAAGGTGAGAAAGTGATGAACAGATTATCCCTGATCCGCTATACCAGCGCCGCGGCGCTGGGGTTATCCACCCTGTGGTCCGCCGCCGTTTGCGCCGCTGAAGACGCGGGGGCGTTCGACAAAATCCACCAGATCTGCGCCGGCGATCTGAATATGGGCTACGTGGATATCGGCCCGCGCGACGGCCAGCCGGTGATCCTGCTGCACGGCTGGCCCTACGATATTCAGAGCTATGCCCAGGTGGCGCCGGCTTTAGCGCAGAAGGGTTACCGGGTCATTGTGCCGTATCTGCGCGGATACGGTACGACCCGTTTCCTCTCCGCCAGCACGCCGCGTAACGGTCAGCCGTCGGCGATGGCGGCCGATATTGTCCATCTGATGGACGCCCTGAACATCAGGCAGGCGGATCTGGCCGGCTTTGACTGGGGGGCGCGCACGGCGGATATCGTCGCCGCGCTGTGGCCGCAGCGGGTGAAATCCCTGGTCTCGGTGAGCGGGTATCTGATCAGCAGTCAGCAGATTGGCGAAAAACCGCTGCCGCCGCAGGCTGAGCTGTCGTGGTGGTATCAATTCTATTTTGCCACCCCGCGCGGGGAGGCCGGCTACCGGCAGAACACCCACGACTTTGCGAAATTTATCTGGCATCAGGCGTCGCCGCAGTGGCAATTCAGCGACGCGACCTTTGCCAAAACCGCCCGGGCGCTGGATAACCCGGACCACGTGGCGATCACCATCAGCAACTACCGCTGGCGCCTGGGACTGGAGAAGGGGGAAGCGAAGTATGCCGGCTATGAACAACGGCTGGCGGCGCTGCCGCCGATAACCGTGCCCACCATCACCCTTGAAGGGGCGAATAACGGCGCGCCGCATCCGGCTCCCGCCAGCTACCGGGCTAAATTTACCGGGAAATATGAACACCGGGATCTGCAGGGGGCGGTGGGCCATAATCCGCCGCAGGAGGACCCGGCAGACTTTGTCCAGGCGGTGGTGGACGCCGATCGTTTGTAATCCGCGCCTTGCCGGCGGCGCGACGTTGCGCTTCCGGCAACACGGCTTATGCTTGTGAAGAGTTTATTTTGCCGCAGGAGCAGCCTTTGGAGCGTATTGACCACATCCTGGTCGTCGATGACGACCGCGATATTCGGGAACTGATTGTCGACTATCTGGAAAAATCGGGATATCGCGCCAGCGGCGCGGCGAACGGCAAAGCCATGTGGTCGGTGCTCAAAAATCATCAAATTGACCTGATTGTGCTGGATATTATGATGCCGGGCGATGACGGCTTAACGCTCTGTCGTCAGCTGCGCGCCAACCCGCAGCAGGATATCCCGGTGCTGATGCTCACCGCCCGCACCGATGACAGCGACCGGATCCTCGGCCTGGAAATGGGGGCTGACGATTATCTGATTAAACCCTTTGTGGCCCGCGAACTGCTGGCGCGCATCAAAGCCATTTTACGCCGCACCCGGGCGCTGCCGCCCAATCTGCAGATCACCGAGGCGGGCAGGCTGATCGCCTTTGGCGACTGGCTGCTTGACACTGCCGCCCGCCACCTGCTGGACGACAGCGGCGCCATCGTCGCCCTCAGCGGGGCGGAGTATCGGCTGCTGCGGGTGTTTCTCGATCACCCCCAGCGGGTGCTGAACCGCGACCAGCTGCTGAATCTGACTCAGGGACGCGACGCGGAACTGTTTGAGCGGTCAATTGACCTGCTGGTGAGCCGACTGCGCCAGCGGCTACGGGAGGATGCCCGCGAGCCGGCCTACATTAAAACGGTGCGCAGCGAAGGCTATGTGCTGTCGGTGCCGGTCTCCATCCGCGAGAGGCATGAATGAGGTTCTGGCCCGCCTCGCTGCAGTCGAGGCTGATGGCGCTGCTGTTTCTGGCCCTGCTGCTGGCGAATACTTTAACCCTGTCGCTGCTGTTTTATGAGCGTATGAGCAGCGCCCGCAGCGTGATGCTGGGCAATCTGGCCTCCGATGTCGCGACCAGCGTGGCGATCCTCGACCGTCTGCCGGCCGCTGAGCGCCCGCAATGGCTGCCGAAGCTGGCGCGCGGCAACTATCGCTATCTGCTGGGCGCCGGAGAGCGCGGCGACTACCCGGACAGCTGGCGCGCCCGGGACGCGGCCCGCTCCCTGCAGGAGGCGCTGAGCGCGCAGTATCCGGTCAGTATTGTGACGATCCCCGGCCCCCGACAGCATATTCAGGCCCATATTACCCTCCACGACGGCGCCCCGTTGACTCTCGATCTGTGGCCGAAGCTACCGGCCATCGCCCGCTGGCTGCCGGTGGTGCTGATTGCTCAGTTTGTTCTCCTGCTGGCCTGCGCCTGGTATGCCGTTCGCCAGGTGTTGCTGCCCATCACCCGCTTTACCCGCGCGGTGGATGCCCTTGAACCGGCCAGCGACACGGCGGGAACCATGGCCGAGCAGGGGCCGGAAGAGGTCCGCCGCGCCGCTCGCGCGTTTAACGCGATGCAGGCGCGCATCCACGACCACCTGCAGGAGCGGGCGCGGATCCTCGCCGCCATCTCCCACGATCTGCAAACCCCGATCACCCGAATGAAGCTGCGGGTGGAGATGGCCGACCAGCCGGAACTGCGCGATAAGCTGCTGCAGGATCTCGACAATATGACCCGTCTGGTGCGGGAGGGCATCGCCTTCGCCCGCACCTCGCAACCGCTGGCGGAGGCGCGCCAGCGGCTGAACCTTGACGCCTTTCTCGACACCATCGTCTGCGATTATGCCGATGTCGGCCGGCCGGTGCGCTTTTGCCCCGAGGAGACCGCCGGGGTGGTGTGGATCCCACCGCAGGCCCTGCGCCGGGTGATGACTAACCTTATCGATAACGGGCTGAAATTCGGTACGACGGTCACGGTAACCCTGACACGTGACGCCGCCGGGGATATCACTCTCCATGTGCTGGATGAGGGGCCGGGGATCCCGGAGGCCTCGCTACAGGCGGTGTTGCAGCCGTTTTATCGCCTGGAGGACTCGCGCAATCGCGATACCGGCGGAACCGGTCTGGGGCTGGCGATTGCTGCGCAGCTGGTCAGCCAGATGAACGGCACGCTGCGTCTGACCAACCGCCCGCAGGGCGGCCTGGACGCCAGCGTTCACCTTGCCGCGGCGGGATTGTATCCTGCTGTATCTCCGGCGCAGACGGATAACTAAGCCGACAATTCTCCCGCTATCCCGACACATTCGCCTTACATGGCCTTGCTGTAATGTCGTGGCTGCCACTCTCGGCAGCGACGGCATAATGAGGAGAAGGCGATGTCGATATTAATTGCATTTTTGGGCGGAATGTTAACCCTGCTGAGCCCCTGTACGCTGCCGGTGATCCCGCTGCTGTTCGCCAGCGTCCGGGGCCGCCGGGGGCAGCTGGCGATTATGCTGGCTGGAATGGCGCTGATGTTCGGCGCGGTTTCGTGGCTGGTGACGGTCGCCAGCGGCTGGGTGGTGAATTTGACTCTGGCTGGCCGCGGCCTGGCGCTGGCGTTCTTCGCCCTTGTCGGGCTGAGCCTGCTTTCGCAGCGCGTCGCGCAGCGGCTGACCTCACCCCTGGTGGCGCTGGGAAATCAGCTTAACAACGCCAGCTCACGCCAGCGCGGCTGGATCGGATCGCTGCTGGCCGGGCTGGCGGTGGGCCTGCTGTGGGCCCCGTGCGCCGGGCCGGTATTGGGGGCGATACTCAGCCTGGGCTTTGTGCATCCGGGCCAGGCGACCACTGGCGGCTTGCTGCTGGCCTACGGCAGCGGCGGGGCGCTGATGTTATTCCTGCTGGGGTGGTGTGGTGCAGCATTGATCGCCCGACTGCGTCGCGGGCTGGCGTTCGGCGAACGGCTGCGCCGGCTGGCGGGGATGGCGATGCTGGCCTCGGTGGCGCTGATCGCCAGCGGCGGCGATCGCTATCTGCAAAGCGCGGAAGGATGGAGTCAGGCGCTGGAGCAGCGGCTGGCCGCCCGTCTGCCGCAGCCGGAGCAAAAGACCATCCTCCAGCCCATCGCCGCGCCGCAGCCCAGCAGCGCGATGCCCTCCCTGGCGGGAGGCAGCGCGTGGCTCAACAGCCCGGCGTTAACCCCGGAGCGTCTGAAGGGCAAAGTGGTGCTGGTGGATTTCTGGACCCGAGAGTGCATCAACTGTCAGCATACCCTGCCTTACGTACGCGACTGGGCGAACAAATACCGCGCGGCCGGGCTGGTGGTGATTGGCGTCCATACCCCGGAATATCCCTGGGAGCGTTCGCTGCCTCTGCTGCGCCAGGCGGTGAAGGACTGGCGGATAACCTACCCGGTGGTGGCAGATAATGAGTACGCCATCTGGAACGCCTTCGGCAATCAGTACTGGCCGGCGCATTACATTTTCGACGCTCGCGGACAGCTGCGTTATACCGCCTTCGGCGAAGGGGATTATGCCCGCCAGGAGCAGGTGATCCAGCAGCTACTGCAGGAGAGCAAAGCCTGACCCTCGGCGCAGGTGACTGGCGGACGGATCCCTCGAACCCCTATACCTGATGCCGGGCGGCGCTGCGCTTGCCCGGCCTACAGGAGCGCGCAGGAAGAATGTAGGCCCGGTAAGGCGCAGCCGCCACCGGGCATTGAAGCGGGAACGGCGCTGGATGCCCATTGCCGGGCGGCGCTGCGCTTGCCCGGCCTACATGAGCGCGCAGGGAGAATGTGGGCCCGGTCCGCCACCGGGCATTGAAGCGGGAACGGCGCAGAATGCCCATTGCCGGGCGGCGCTACGCTTGCCCGGCCTACAGGAGCGCGCAGGGAGAATGTAGGCCCGGTCCGCCACCGGGCATCGAAGCGGGAGAGGCGCTGGATGCCCATTACCGGGCGGCGCTGCGCTTGCCCGGCCTACAGGAGTGCGCAGGAAGAATGTAGGCCCGGTAAGGCGCAGCCGCCACCGGGCATTGAAGCGGGAACGGCGCAGAATGCCCATTGCCGGGCGGCGCTACGCTTGCCCGGCCTACAGGAGTGCGCAGGGAGAATGTAGGCCCGGTCCGCCACCGGGCATCGAAGCGGGAGAGGCGCTGGATGCCCATTGCCGGGCGGCGCTGCGCTGCGCTTGCCCGGCCTACAGGAGCGCGCAGGAAGAATGTAGGCCCGGTAAGGCGCAGCCGCCACCGGGCATTGAAGCGGGAGAGGCGCTGGATGCCTATTGCCGGTGACTGCCGGACGGTTCCCTCTCCCTTCAGGGAGAGGGTTAGGGTGAGGGTGAATGGAAGTAGCGTGACACCGTCACATCTCGACCCACCCCTGCAGGGCCTCGGCCATCAGTTCGCCGAGCAGCGCCACGGCGGCGGAATGCTGTCCCTCTCGCGGGGTTTGTTGCAGGTTAACGGCCAGGCTCCCTGGCGATGGCAGCAGCCCGGCGACGGTGCGCAGGTTGCCGGGCATGCCGATGCGGGTGCGTATCGTCAGCCCCAGGCCAGCCTGTACCGCCGCCCAGATGCCGTTCAGGCTGTGGCTGACGAACACCACCTGCCAGGGGATCCCCGCGGCATCGAGACAGGCAATAGCGCGAGAGCGCATCAGGCACGGGCTATCGAACATCACCAGCGGCAGCGGCTCGCCGGACGCCAGCAGAGCACGAATATCCAGGTCAGGATGCGCAATCCACGCCAGCGGGCAGCGACCCAGCCCGGGGCCCTGATCTTCGGTTTGCCACAGCAGCGCCAGATCCAGCGTATCCTCCGCCAGCGCCTGGCGCAGCGGACCATTGCGATCCACCCTGGCGACTATCCGCACCTGCGGATGGTGCCGTTTAAACTGCCCAAGGATCCCCGGCATCAGCGATTCGCCAAAATCTTCCTGCATACCAAGGTGGATCTCGCCAGTGAGCCGCTCGCCCTGCAGCGCGCGCAGGGTTTCATCATTGAGCGCCAGCAGTCGTCTGGCGTAGCTCATCAGCTTTTCGCCTTCCGCGGTGAGCACCAGATGCCGCCCCTGTTTGGCCACCAGCGCCGCACCGCACTGGCTCTCCAGCTTTTTAAGCTGGGCGCTGACGGCGGAAGTGGAACGCGACAGGCGCTGCGCTGCCTGGGCGAAGCTGCCGCACTCCATGCCGGTCACAAAGCTGCGCAGGGCGTCGAGATCCAGCCCCGGTAAGCGTTTCTCCATCATCATCCTCATTTTCAGGATGTTTATCCTGAACGTTGTTATTCTCGGGATAGTACTGTGGCATCGCGAAAGGCAGGCGTCAACGGGCCCTGCGACCAGCCAGGGAGCAGAGAACGTCAGTGGCGCGGAAAAAAATAAAAAAGCCGATAAGGACATTATCGGCTTATTGCAGGCAAGGCTGACAGCGGGACGGCAGGCGCCGCCTCGCTAAGGCAGGTTATTGCGCCAGCAGCTCCTGAGCGGTGCGTTCCACCAGGTTCAGCAGCACCTTCACGTCATCCAGCGTCACCACCGGGTTCAGCAGGGTCAGCTTCAGGCAGGTGACACCGTTGTGCTCGGTCACGCCAACGTTAGCGCGGCCGGAAGCCAGCAGAGCATCGCCGACACGCTGGTTGAGCAGGGCGATAGCCGCCGCGTCGCTCTGCGCCATCTGCGCCGGACGGGAACGGAACAGCACGCTCGCCAACTGCGGCTGCATCACCAGCTCCAGCGTCGGCTGCGACTTCACGTACTCCGCCACGTTTTTCGCCATCGTGACGCCGTGATCGATGATCGCCGCATACTGTTTCTGGCCCAGCGCTTCGAGACCCATCCACAGCTTCAGCGCATCGAAGCGACGGGTGGTCTGCAGCGACTTAGACACCAGGTTCGGTACGCCGTGTTCTTCATCGAACTCGGAGTTCAGATAGGCCGCCTGATAACGCATCAGCTCGTAATGGCGCGCGTCCTTCAGCAGGAAGGCGCCGCAGCTGATGGTCTGGAAGAACTGCTTGTGGAAGTCCAGGGTAACGGAATCCACCAGCTCCAGACCGTCAAGGTAGTCGCGATACTGCTCAGACAGCAGCAGCGCGCCGCCCCAGGCTGCGTCAACGTGCAGCCAGATCTGATGTTCCGCGGCGATACCGGCGATGTCGCGCAGCGGGTCGATAGCCCCAGCGTCGGTGGTGCCGGCGGTGGCGACGATCGCCATGATCTGCTCGCCGTTAGCCTGCGCTTGCGCAATCTTCGCCTTCAGATCGGACACGTCCATCCGCGCGAATTCGTCGGTTTTCACCAGCGTGACCGAGCGGTAGCCGAGGCCCATCAGCGCCATGTTCTTCTGCACCGAGAAGTGGGCGTTTTCCGAGCACAATACTTTGTACTTGCGGATATCCCCCGGCAGCCCATCCTGCTGGATAGAGTGCCCCTGACGGGCGAAGAAGGCGTCGCGCGCCAGCATCAGGCCCATCAGGTTGCTCTGGGTGCCGCCGCTGGTGAAGACGCCGGCGTCGCCAGCCGGATAACCGACCCGGGCGCGCAGCCATTCAATCAGCTTCATCTCAATGATGGTTGCCGACGGGCTCTGGTCCCAGGAATCCATGCTCTGGTTGGTGGCGTTGATCAACACTTCCGCCGCCTGGCTAATCACCAGGCTCGGGCAGTGCAGGTGCGCCACGCACTGCGGGTGATGCACCGACAGGCTGTCTTTCAGGAAGTACTCGATCGCACGATCAATCGCCGCCTGGTTACCCAAACCCTGTTCGTTAAATTCAAGGGAGATACGCTCACGCAGCTCGTCAACGCTTTTCCCCTGATACATCTCAGGTTGCTTCAGCCACTGCACAACGGCCTGGCTGGTCTGCTCGATAACCTGCTGATAGGCCTCAACGCTCTGCGCTGAACCAGCAAGAATCGGATTCAATGTGGACATGGTGGTCACTGACTCCACTCAGACCGGCTTTACGCCGGCGGCCAGCAGGGCCTGTTCAAATTTGTCAAGGAACACATCCAGTTCCGCGTTGCTGATCAGCAGGGACGGCAGCAGACGCAGCACGCAGCCGTGACGACCACCGCGCTCGAGGATCAGGCCCGCTTCGAAGCATTTCTTCTGCAGCAGGGCAGAGAGTTCGCCGTCAGCCGGGTAGCAGCCCATGTGATCCTGAGCTTCGTTCGGCTTGACGATTTCGATACCGATCATCAGACCAAGACCACGTACGTGGCCAATGACCGGGTAGCGTTTCTGCAGCTCGGCCAGTTTGCCTTTCAGCCACTCGCCCTGGGCAGCGACTTTGTCGGCGATCTTGTTGTCGCGCAGGTGACGCAGGGTGGTCAGACCGGTAGCCATCGCCAGCTGGTTGCCGCGGAAGGTGCCGGTGTGGTGACCCGGTTCCCAGGCGTCGAACTGTTTTTTAATGCCCAGCACCGCCAGCGGCAGACCGCCACCGACCGCTTTCGACATCACGATGATGTCCGGCTGGATACCGGCGTGCTCGAAGGCGAAGAATTTACCGGTACGGGCAAAGCCAGCCTGCACTTCATCGACGATCAGCAGAATGCCATGCTCTTCGGTCACTTTGCGGATGCGCTGCAGCCACTCGACCGGCGCCGGGTTCACGCCGCCTTCACCCTGCACGGCTTCGAGGATCACCGCCGCCGGTTTACGGACGCCGCTCTCCACGTCGTTGATCAGGTTTTCGAAGTAGTAGGTCAGGGCTTTCACGCCGGCTTCGCCGCCGATGCCCAGCGGGCAACGATACAGGTGCGGGTAAGGCATGAACTGGACTTCCGGCATCATGCCGTTAACCGCTGCTTTCGGCGACAGGTTGCCAGTGACGGACAGCGCGCCATGGGTCATCCCGTGATAGCCGCCGGAGAAGCTGATCACCGCCGTACGGCCAGTGTATTTTTTCGCCAGTTTCAGCGCAGCTTCCACGGCGTCAGCGCCGGAAGGACCGGTGAACTGCAGGCAATACTCTTTCCCTTCGCCCGGCAGGCAAGAGAGCAGGTATTCGGAGAAACGATCTTTTAACGGGGTAGTCAGATCGAGGGTATGTAACGGCAAGCCGCTGGTAATGACACTTTGGATGCTCTGCAATACATCAGGGTGGTTGTGGCCCAGAGCGAGAGTACCGGCGCCCGCGAGGCAGTCCAGGTACTGTTTGTTATCCGCATCCGTCAGCCACACGCCTTCAGCTTTAGTGATAGCCAGCGGTAACTTACGCGGGTAACTCCTGACATTCGATTCGAATTCGGCCTGACGGGCCAAAAAGGTTTCGTTGTTTGCGTCTAATAAATCGGCACGTAAAGTATCAATACGGACTTTATCCGTCATCATATCACTCCCACAACCAGCATTGCGGTTGAACGCTGGTTGAATAATTGGTCTAAGGAATTGAATTGGCATTCATAAAGCGCGCACAATATATGGCTTTTTAAATCCGCATTCAACGTTTTATTGATTGCGCTATTTTGACGTTATTCTTACCGGGGTAATAATTAACGTAACCTGCTGAATTATAATAGAACAACTGCGTGTCACGATAACCCTTTAAAGTGTAATTATTAGTGAGAAAGTCTCTATATTTTTATTGCCGCTGCGTTAAAGCGCTGACGGAATGCCTTCCGTCAGCGATAGCAAGACTCAATGCAGTTCAACCGCATAATTTGTTAAAGGTGTGACTTTTTTCACCAACTTATTGTTATATAAAAACTGTTCATAAGCTTCGTAGCGCGGTTTATCCAGTGCCGCCGGATCGGTGGCGAACAGCGGCACGGTTTGCAGCCACGCCTGGTGGTTGAGCTCGGTTTTCAGCTCCGGGTGGGCGGCGGCAAACGCCTCCCAGCTCTCCTGCGGGTGGGCGCGCAGATAGCTCACCCCGGCCTGCAGGGCGGTGAGGAATTTACGGATCCTGGACTCATGAATCGCGTCGCGATGGGCGACAATCACCAGCTCGTCATAGGTCGGTACGCCATAATCTTCGACGTTCATCACCACCGGCGTTTTGCCCTGCAGCTTCAGCTCCTGCGCTTCTATATTACGATAGCCGCCGATGACCGCGTCCACCTGGCCCGCCAGCAAGGCGCTGGTCAGCTGGAAATTGACGTTAACCAGTTTGATGCTGGCCGGATCGATACCCGCGTGTTGCGCCATGGTCGACAGGGTGGCCTGCTCAATGCCGCTGACCGAGTAGCCCACCTTCTTGCCTTGCAGGTCTGCCGGAGTTTTGATGTGCTTATCCAGGGCGATCACTGTGTTCAACGGCGAGTTAATCAGGGTTCCGACGCGCACCAACGGTAACCCTTCGTCAGCGAAGAAGTGCACCTGCGGCTGGTAGGTGATGGCCAGATCCGCCTGACGGGCGGCCACCATGCGGGGAGGCAACGCAGGATCGGAGGGAGGGACAATCTTGACGTCCAGCCCCTGAGCCTTAAAGGCGCCGATCTGCTCGGCCACCATAATCGGCGCATGGTCGGGGTTAATGTACCAGTCCAGCACCAGCGTCAGCGGTTCATTGGCCAGCGCGTGGCCGCTGAACAGGGCCGTCAGGGTTGCCCCGGCGAAAAGCGACTTTTTCATCTGTTTTCCTTTATTACTTCATCTTTATTCCGGTGACCAGTCGATCAGCCGGTGCAGCAGGGTATCTACCGCCAGCCACAGCAGGAGGGTCAGTAGCACTAAAATAAACAGCGCGGCGAAGCAGATATCGGTTTGCAGCCGCGCATTGGCATTGAGCATGACGTAGCCCAGCCCCTCAGCGGAGCCGACCCATTCGCCAATAATCGCGCCGATGGGCGCCACCGCCGCCGCCATCCGCAGGCCCGAGCCCAGCGCGGGCAGGGCTGCCATCAGGCGGACATGCCGCAGCTGAGCGCCAAAGGAGGCGTTCATGCTGCGCGCCAGATCGAGATATTCCTGGTTGACCCGTCGCAAGCCATCAAAGAAGGCGGAAGTCACCGGAAAGAAAATCACCAGCACGGCCATTGCCACTTTGGCGCTCATGCCAAAGCCCAGCCAGAGCACCAGCAGCGGGGCGAGGGCAAAGACCGGAATCGCCTGACTGGTGAGCACCAGCGGCATCAGCCAGCGCTGCAGGTGCGGAGAGAGGATCATGCCCAGCGCCAGGGTGACGCCGAGCGTTACGCCCAGCGCCAGGCCGCTCAGGATCTCACTGAGCGTGATAAGCGTATGCCAGCCGAGATAGGCGCGATTGACCCACAGCGCCTCGGCGACCGCCATCGGGGAGGGTAAAAGAAAGTGAGGAATACCGCTGCGGCTGGCCAGACCCCAGAGGATCATCAACCCGCAGAACACCATGCTGCCCCGCCAGAGACGTCCGGTCATGGATGAGCCCTCATCAGTTGCTGCAGCAGGGCGGCCTGGCTGTTCAAGAGATCGGGCGCGTCCGGCGCGCGCGGAGGTGTGCCGACGAGGTGATGGCTGTCATCGATGTCGCCGTCGGCCGCCGAGAGGACCAGCAGGCGGTGGCTCAGCCGGCAGGCCTCCTGCGGATCGTGGGTGATCAGCACCACCGTGCGACCAGCCAGCAGGGTGGCTGCCAGGGTTTGAATGCGCGTGCGGGTGAGGGTATCCAGCGCCGAGAAAGGCTCATCCATCAGCACGATGGGTCGGTCCTCATACAGGGTGCGGGCCAGCGCGGCGCGCTGACGCATGCCGCCGGAGAGGGTTGCCGGCCGGGCGTCGGCGCAGGACGAGAGCTCCACCTGCTCAAGCAGGGCGGCGACCCGGGCGCGATCGACTTTTTCACCGCGCAGCCGCGCGCCGAGGGCGACGTTGTCCCGGACGCTCAGCCAGGGGTAGAGCAGATCTTTCTGCCCCATCCACGCCAGACGGCCCTGAATCGGCTGCCCATCGCTGGCGACCACCGCTCCACGGGTGGCGGGCGCCAGACCGGCCATTACCCTCAGCAGGCTGGTTTTGCCAGCCCCGCTGGCGCCGAGCAGCGACACCCACTGCCCGCCGGGGACCGTAAACGACAGGTTGTCGAACAGCCGACGGTCGCCGAAATGCAGGCTCAGGCCACGGACCTCAATACCCGGCGCCGTCACGCCCGGGTCTCCGCCGTCGCGTTGAGGCCCATCTGCCAGAACTGCGCCTCAAGGCGGGTGGCGGTGGTGAAAATCTCGCTCAGCTCAGTGATCCGGGCCTCGCTCCCGCGCTGCTGCCACACCGTTTCCAGCAGCGCCAGCGCGGCGTTGACGCCGTGCAGATAGCCTTCATCGCCATAGTTGCGGATCCACGAGGCGTAGGGGTTATCGTCCAGTCGGGTGGCGGGATGCTGCAGCAGGCCGAGACCGATTTCCGCATAACCGGCCACGCAGGGCATCAGCGCGACCAGCAGATCCAGCGCGTCACCCGAGTGGCCAATATCCAGCACGTAGCGAGTATAGTTAATGGTTTCCGGCGCTTCAGGCTGGGTAGCCATCTCCTGCTCGCTAATGCCCCACCGGGCGCAGTAACCGACGTGCAGCGGCAGTTCGTTGAGGATGGCGTTCATTGAGGCGGCCGCGGCCCGCATCTCCGGCAGCGTGCGCAGTTTACTCACCAGCAGCGCGTAGCTGCGGGCAAAGTGGATCAGAAACAGATAATCCTGGGTCAGGTAGCGACGAAACGCGCTTTCCGCCAGGGTGCCCTCGGCAAGCTGCTGGACGAAAGGATGCGCCACATAGTGCTGCCAGTCAGCGGTGGCCAGCTGGCGTAAACGGCCGTAAAGACCATGGCTAAACGCGGGAACAATCACAGGACCTCCAGTCATTCAGGGGAGATCCGGGCGTGCAGGGGTGTGAACAGGCAATGGCGGTAATGCAGGCAAAATTGCCGACCCGTCCCTTCGCTGGCATGACCCAGATCAGGTTCAAAGGGTTCGGCTTGCGCCATCTCAGCCCTCACGGGACACCCCTCGGTAGCGCTATGTTATACGACATTCACCTTTTGAATACAATCACCGCGCTGTCCTGTATTGCGATGGCATTTTTCTGTGATAGCCAGCACTTTTTCGTATAAAAATAACCAAAAAACAGGCGGCTGCGCGTTGGTGAGCATTATTCTCTTACGTTATATTTTCATTATCCCGTTGTGATAATCCTGTTCGCCACGCGTGTTGTGCGCGCCCCAAAGCCCCGGAGTGAGCATGAAATTCCTGTTGTCCGCACTGGCGGTCGCGGGCCATTAATCAATCATTCATCCACCATGAAAACCCTTTGATGTCCCTATTTCGCGTTACCGCTATCAGGGTGACGACGTGGTCACGGCGCAAACCCAGCAGGCCTGGGCGTTCACCCCGCGCTGGATCCTGCAGGGATTCGTTGGCGCGGGGAGCGTCGCTGACACGGCGGGCGCGCTAGGGGAACAGTCAGAGGTGGCATGGGGGGCCGGTTTTCGTTACCTGATTGCACGGCAGTACGGTTTGCGTACCGGGATTGACGTGGCGTTCAGTGAGCATGAGCAGGCGGTCTATTTCAATGTCGGTTCGGGTTTATAACTACACATGAGAATAACAATGAGAGCATCCGGAACGGTGTTAACGCTGCTGTTGGCGGCCTGTGGCGCGTCGGCCGCGGAGCAGAGCGAGAGCGACAGCTATTTTCCGATATGGGGCGATGAGGCTCGCGCCCGGGGGTATTCGATCCCGTTACCCTACGGCGTCAACCTGAGCTATATGAATATCCGTCAGGATATCATGGTCGACAGTATTACCTTTTCCGGGCTTAAGCTGGGCAACCATCCCATTCCCAGCGATATGTTCGCCATCGATGCCGGGCACACCCGCGAGAAGAGCAAAACCGAAAACCTGCGCCTCGATATGTGGGTCTTTCCGTTTCTCAACGTTTACGGGCTGGTGGGGCATACCCGCGGGTCGTCGGTCTCCCAGGTCTCCGTGGATTCGGATCCTTCGCAGTTTCGCGGTCTGGATCGGGTGATCGCCGGCGCGGTTCACCAGCTTTATCAGAGCGGAAAACTGCAGGATATTGATTTTACGCTTGATTTCAAAGGAACCACCTGGGGAACCGGCTTTACGCTCGCCGGGGGATACGGCAACTGGTTCGGGTTAGTAGACACTAACTACACCCGTACCGATTTCGATATTCTCGACGGCAGCATCTCGGCGGTCACTGTCTCGCCGCGCGTCGGTTACCGCTTCAGTTTTCAGGGGATCGACGGACCGTCCCACCTCAGCCTGTGGGTCGGGAGCATGTATCAGGACGTGCAGCAGGAGTTTAAAGGCGATCTGGCCGACCTGCATATGCCGCCAGAGCTTCAGCCCCTGATTGCCGCGGTCAATAAAGACGGCGAGGGGAAATTCGACGTCAAGCAGAAGCTGACCTCGCCCTGGAATATGCTGATTGGCGCCCAGTATGAAGTCACCAAAAACTTTAACGTGCTGACTGAATTTGGTTTTAACGAGCGCAATAGCTTCTTTGTCTCCGGTGAATACCGTTTTTAACTAAAACTGCTGGCGCCATCTGCCGGTAAGATGCGCGCTCTTTTGTTGTTGTGGAGAGGCTGTTGATGCGTAAAGCCTTATGGCTGCTGTTTACACTGTCGCTGCCGGCGCTGGCGCAGGATCCGGTGCTGCACGCTGTGACGGCGATCCATCCGGTGCCCACCCTGGGTGAGCTGCCGCCGCCGGAGTCGCTGCGACCGTGCTGCGCTTTTGGTTACGACCTGCACGTGCGCGCGGTGGGCATCCCGATCCCGGTATACCAGATTGGCAATGTGCTGACCCTGGATACGCTGGGCAAGCACCATTACAACGACAGCGCGTTCGGGGCGGTGAAAAACCTGCTGGGGCTCAGCGAGGAGCAGAACGGGCTCATCTATACCCGTCGCGGCGGGTTTATTGATATCGCCCATGTGCGCGATACGGCGGACTACACCTTCTATCTGTTCAATCGTATTGCGCCGACGCTGGGCCAGGCGGGGCGGATCTTCTACAGTGAAGAGCTGGGCGTGCGTCGGGTTCAGCTGAATGCCTTTACGCCGCCGGTGGGCGTCAGGCAGCGCTATCAGCTGGCCGCCTGGCTGGCGGGTCATCTGGCCTTCGAAATTGCCCAATGGCATGAGATTGCCCAGTGGTATGGCTTCCAGTCGGTCCCCGGGTTTTCTGAGGAGATCTCCGCTTTTTCGCCAGAGGATCTCTACTCCAATTTACTCGGCGCCAGGCTGGCGATTAACGTGATCCTCAGCGGCCACGGTGGTTCGCTGGAAGACTATAACCAGGCCATGGATGCGGCGCTGAAACAGGCGCTGACCCGACTGATGGTGGCGACGCGAGGGGAGACGGAAGCGATGTTTCAGCGGATCGACGGCGACTGGTGGAACAGTCACCGGCGGGTGCCGGATAAGTTTCTGGTGCTGAAACGTAACTACGATCTGCAGGAAAATCGGCTGCCGACGCCGGTCCCTTTCGAAACCCTGCCGCCGTATCGCCTGACCATGCCTGAGCAGGTTGGGGGGTTCCGCTTACGCGACCTCGGCGAACTGCAGATCTACCCAGGGCACGATATGCAGGCGCTGCCGGTTCCCGCGCAATACTATGGCGCCGGAGCGTTCCAGGCGCTGGCGGATAGCGCACGTGAGGCGGACAAGACCCAGCTGTCACGAATTGAAAAATAGCCGTAAAGGCTCAGGGCGAGCGCCCTGAGCCAGTGAGTTAGCGGAAGTCGACCCAGCAGGCGCCGTTGTCGGCAGACCGTACGCAGTTTTCCACCCAGCGCACGCCGAACGCGCCGGCGCGAGCGTCCGGATACCAGAAGTCGGCCAGCAGCGCTTCGTCGCGACGGTCGGCGGCATCCATGGCGATGGCGAAACGGCGATAGAGATTCGACCATGCCTCAAACAGCCCCTCCGGATGACCGCCGCCGATGCGGTCATCCTGACGCGCCAGCGGATCGAGGTAGTCCATGCCGCGCTCGAGGATGCGCACCGGCTCTCCCTGGATTTCATAGCGCAGCTGGTTGGGCTGTTCATCCCACCATTCGAGACTGGCTTTTTCACCGACGATACGCACCTTTTGCCCGTGCATGGAGCCGCAGTTAACGGCGGAGCTCCACAGCGAGCCAACGGCGCCGTTGTCATACTCCATCAGCACATGGGCGTTATCTTCCAGCGGCGCGCGGCTTTTGATGAAGCTTTGTCTGGCGCACATCAGCCGGGTGATGTTCAGCTGCGGGGCCATGGTTTCAACCAGAAACAGCGGATGAGTGGCCAGGTCGCCCAGAACATAGCTGGGGCCGACAAAGCGAGGATCGACCCGCCAGCGGGTACTGGCGTTTTCCAGTTCCACCGGCTGGGCGTGAAAACCGTGGGCAAACTGCATATTGACGATACGGATGTCGCCCAGCAGCCCGTCGGCGATCATCTGCCGGGCCTGCAGGATCAACTGGTGGCCGGCATAGCCGTAGGTCACCCCGATGATCTTGTGCTGCCGCTGGCTGAGCGCCACCAGTTCGTCAGCTTCCTCGCTGCTGAAGCACAGCGGCTTTTCGCACACCACGTGCAGCCCGGCCTCCAGCGCCGCCCGGCAGATGGCATAATGGGTGTTATTTGGTGTAGCAATCGACACCGCCTGAATGCCGTCCGGACGCTCCGCTTCACCGCGGAACAGGCTCTGGTAGTCGGCGTAACAACGTTCGGGATCCACCCCCAGCTGTTGGCCGAACTGGCGTCCGCGCTCGGCATCAATATCAAAGGCGCCGGCCAGCAGCGTAAAGGTATTATCACGCAGCGCCGCTGAGCGGTGAATATAGCCGATCTGGCTGCTGCCGCCGCCGCCGACCATGCCCCAGCGCAGGGTGCGGTCGAGAGGTTTTAAACCGTTAATCATGTTGCGTCTCCTGTCAGAATCCCACGTCGCGCAGATAGCGCAGACTTTCCGTGACCGCCTGCAGGCTGCCTGCGGCATGGCGCGGATCACGCTCTTGTTCAATGGTTATCCAGCCCTGATACCCCCGACGGGCGAGAAAGTCTTTGATGGCCGGATAGTCAATGGCGCCGCTGCCGAGCGGGCACATTACCCCTTCGGCGCAGGCGGTGAAAAAGTCGATGCCCTCGGCGAGGGCGCGCTGGTAAACCTGCGGATCCACATCCTTGAAGTGCAGGTAGTCGAGTCGCGCGTAATAGCGATCCAGCCAGTCGAGCGGATCCATACCGGCGTAGTAGAGATGCCCGGTGTCCAGACACAATCCCGCGACGTCGTGCGGAATATCGTTCGCCAGCCGCTCGATTTCATCTGCAAATTCGATGCAGCCCCCGGCATGGGGATGGATAACCGCCCGGACGCCATACTCCTGCCAGGCGAGGGTACTGAGGGCGGTAATGTGCGCCATCATGCGCTGCCAGTCTTTGTCATCGAGTCGCGGAGCGAGCGCGCTACGCCCGGCAAAGCGCGCTCGCTCAGGGTTGCCGAAATCAATAATCACCAGGTAAGGCGGCTGAACAGGATGCCCTGGCGTGGGTTCGGCGGCCGGAACCTGCGACAGATTGCGGCAGATCTGATGCGTCAGCGCCACCAGGGTGGGGAAATGGGCCTCGCTGACCAGATCGTCAAAGATCGTACCGGCTACCAGCGACAACTGATGCTGCTCCAGCGCCGCGCGCAGGCTGGCCGGGTCGGTGGGCAGGTAGCCCCAGGGCCCAAGCTCAATGCTGCGATAGCCGGCCTGCGCCGCCTCCTTCAACACGGTAGCCCAGGCGGGAAGGTCAGGGTTTTTTGGGTCATCCACGCCCCAGCTGCAGGGGGCATTGGCGATAGAGAGTGTCATGTTGGCTTCCTTTTTACACAGGGGGTGCCGCTGAGTATTGAATAAATATTTCATTCTCAACAATGATGGAATGATGATTTTTTGATGGGCATCATGCTTTGAATTGATGTTGTTTTTGATAGTTTTTTATCAAATTGAGGGCGGGCGCGGTCTGCCCGTTAACTGGCCCCGGCGGCGGCGGGGCCGGGAATTTACATATTTTCTTTGGTGATGATATCGAAAGGCTGAGGGAGAGAAATCACCTCGCTGTGCGAGCGAGAAACCGCGTCCGTTATGGTGCGTAGCGTGGCAGCGGCAAACGCCTCCAGCCGGTGGTTAAGCATGATGTCGATGGTGCCATCGATCAGCGCCAGTTCACTGTCGTTTAGCGGGCCGTGGCAGACCAGGGTGATCGCCTGCTGACGGCCGCTGTCGCGCAGCGCCTCGACAATGCCTTCGACGCCGCCGCAGGGGGCATAGATCGCCTGCAGGGCCGGGTACTGACTCAGCATCTGCTCCGTCACGGTCCTGGCGATATCCGCCCGTTCATGGCTGCGAACCGGCTCCAGGATCTGCTGCCCCATGCCTTGTTCACGCAGGCAGGAGCGGAAGCTGATCTCACAGCTTTCCTGACAGGTAAAACGATTGTCGCCAATGATAATACCTATTTCACCATCCCCGCGGCATAAGCGCTCGATAAACCAGGCGGCGGTGCGCCCGGCTTTTTGATTATCGAGGCCGATATATCCGCTGCGCTGGGGGACCGACAGATCCGAAAGCAGGGTGAACACGCGAACGCCGCGGGCGGCGGCCCGGGCGACTGCGTGGCGAATCAGCGGGTGATCCAGCGCCACCAGGCCTAACACGTCCACCTCGTCACTTAGCCGGTGAATGGCCTGAGCCATCGCTTCCACCGCATCGATGGCAAAATGCAGTATCACCGGCGCCTGGCCTGCCGGTAGCCATGGGGCGGCCTCGCGCGTCAGCGCTCGGGCCAGCGGCAGGTAGAAGGAGTGGGTCTCTTGCAGCAGGATAAAACCCATTCTGACCGTGACCGGCGCTTTACCCGCCGCCAGACGATAGTGGGGTTGCTCGAGGGTAAACCCCAGCCGTCGTGCCGCCTCCAGTACGCTGAATGCCGTGGACTCCTTCACCGCCGCACGCTTGTTCAGCACCCGGTCGACGGTGGCAATACCGACTTTGGCTTCACGAGCGATATCGGCAAGTGTGATTTTGGTAGCGTTTTTTTTCACTGTGATGGCCGTTTGTGATGAGAGTTATGATAGAAACTATCACGATTAGTCTGGGCATAAAAGCCGCAACGCGGGCGTCCTGGACAAAGCCAATACGCAGCCAACTGGGGGGTAAGACCGATATACACACTCTGTGATCAAAAGCGACTACCAGTTCTGGTATTGCTGCTATGCTGTTGAAATAGAATTAATAAAAAAGACATTTTCGCATCCAGTCGGTTAAACCACGCGCAAAGTCGCCTCGGGTGGGCGTTGCTGCGTGCAGAACCGACTATACTTGCCGCGCACGCGCGTCATTAAGGTTTTCGGTTTCTTTTTGCTATCACTTTATACCAGCGTCAGGGCCGCTCATCGTTGTGCGTCGCTCCGGCGCCGGGAATTGGTCGGTTTGGGGCCTGTATGTTATTAAAAGAACTGGCTGTTTTTGATGTATTAAGTACCCCGATATGGGTAGTCCATCCTTTTAATGAAAGTGTGGTCTATGCCAATCAGGTTTCCCGGACGTTGAGCGGCGATATGTCGCTGAAGGAGATGCGTAACGGTATCTATTCGACCTGTCCTGAAACACAGTTACAACATTATCTTCGCTATCTCGATACGATGACCGAGATATTTGAAGTCTGGACGCTACAGACTGAGAAGGGCCTGCAGTCGGTGTATTGTAAAACCACCCTGGTTGAGACTGACGACAGCGGTACCTTACTGCTGTTTGAAGCCGTGAAGCTGCTGGCGCAAAATCAATCCATTCACACCGGCTCCCGCCGCTACCAGCGGCGCAACAATGGCTTTTTTGCCCGCTTTTTTATGACCAATACCGCGCCGATGCTATTGATCGATCCCAATAAGGATGGCCGAATTGTCGATGCCAATATTGCGGCGCTGCGTTTTTATCATTATTCCGATGAGGAAATGCGCAATAAACATACATGGCAAATTAATACCCTTGGTCGGGACGTGATCCCCATCATGAATAATATTGCCAATATGCCAGGCGGGCATAAACCGCTTAATTTTACGCATATTTTAGCCGACGGTACGCTGCGCCATGTCCAAACCTACGCCGGGCCCGTAGTGCTTTATAATATTCGACTGATGTTGTGTATTATTCACGATATCACCGAGGAAGTGCATCTGAAAAAAGAGCTGGAATTTTCTGCCGCCCACGATCCCCTCACCGGATTGCTTAATCGCCGCGAATTTTATCGCCTCGTCGAGGCACCGTCATTTATCGCGCAAGGCTTTTGTCTGCTGTTAATCGACATCGATCATTTCAAGAGCATTAATGATATTCACGGTCATCAAAAAGGGGATGAAGTCCTGCTGGTGATCTCGCGCATTCTGGAAACGTCGGTTGATCGTGAAGATAAAATTTATCGCTGGGGGGGAGAAGAGTTTCTGCTCTTTTTACCCCATTCGCCGATAGCGCGCGCCCTGATACTGGCGGAAGGGATCCGCCAGGCGGTCAGCGAGTATCAGACGCTGTCGGTGACGGTGAGCATCGGCGTGGCCGAACACCATGACGGGGAAGCGATTGATCAGCTTTTTTCCCGCGTCGATAAAGCGCTGTATGTGGCCAAAAATGATGGGCGCAACCGGGTCTCGCGCATGCCGTTTGAAAATGTGGAACTGCTGCACAGCCGCGGAGGCGCGGCCTGACCAGCCCAATGCTTTTTCTCCCCGCCGGACGCGCAGGCTGACGCACCGACTATACTGAGTGAACGCCAGCCTGCTGATTTGGGTGGCAATATTGTTAGCCTGTCGCTGAGGTGGCAAACGACATATGGTGCGTCTTCTCGTTCTCCTGTCGGTACTTTCGCTTTCTGCGCCAGCGACGCTGGCGGCGAACGGCCACGCCATCAAACAGCGTGCCGATGCCGTATTGACCCTGATGAGCTATACCGTCGTCCCTGACGTGACCGCCAGCGATCTCAACATTGGTTCCGGCAGCAACGACAAGCATAACCTGGCCATCACCCAGTTTGGCGGCGGGGCAACCCTCAGCGAGTCGTTCCCGCTGTATCTTGAAGGTACGATGGGTTACAGCCGTTACGACCCGCGCTTTGTGGTCAGCAATGGCGAACAGACGCGGAATGTGCCGACCAAATGGAACAGTCTGACCACCACCGGCGGTGTCGGCTGGGATTTTTCGCTGCACCGGGACAGCCTCGGAGGCAACCTGGTATTGCGGCCGATCGTCAATGTGATGCTCGGTACCCTGGCCAGCGATGCGCGCCTCGGCAGCTGGGCAATTGAGCGAAAAACCAACGCCGATCTGCAATTCCTCGACGGCGGTCGGTTCAATGCATGGGGGCTCGGCGGGGCGTTGATGCTGGATTACGAACGCTTTTCCGCCACCCAGGATATTGATGCCGAACTGCGTTACTCCTATATGCATCTGCAAAGTTTCGGCAGTAGCGCTGAGGTGGTGCAGGGAGAGGCCAGCGCGGAGAATCTCGGCCTGTATCTTCGCCGCCGCGCGCCGATAGCGGACTGGACGCTGTTGGGTAACCCGCTGCGATACGTTCTGGAGGGGGCGCATACCGAATTTCTCGGCGACCAGCGAGGGGCGCTGGGCTTTACCGGTTTGACCTCCCTGGGGATTGGCCTCGAGCTGGACAGCAGTAAATACCCGGTCTTTATCACCCGCACCCGGCTGGTGGCGCGCTATATGTTCGGCAATAACACCACAGGCTATGGCGTAGGCCTGGCAATGAGTTTTTGATGACCTCAAATCTGGTGCCGGACAGTTCCCTGCTCTCAGGGAGAGGGCCTGAGTCGCAACGATTATCGGACGATTCCCTCTCCCTTTGGGAGAGGGCCAGGGTGAGGGTCAATCCTGACACCACACCCGCTCGCCATTCACCCACGTCTCGCTGATATTGCGTTCATCTCCCAGGGTCATCAGCACGAACAACTGCTCATAAATGTCATGGCAGCGGCCTGTGCGCAGACGCTGCAGCGGGGTGACCGCCGGGTCAATCACCACAAAATCTGCCTCTTTGCCCGGCTGAAAATTGCCAATTTTCTCCTCCAGCCGCAGGGCGCGCGCCCCGCCGAGGGTGGCGTGATAGAAGGCCTCGCTGGCGCGCAGGCGATAGCTCTGCAGTTGCCCTACCTTGTAGGCCTCGCCCAGCGTCCGCAGCATGCTGAAGGTGGTGCCAGCCCCGACGTCGCTGCCAATGCCCATCCGCACCTGGTGCTGCCAGCAAGCGGGCAGGCGGAACAGTCCGCTGCCGAGAAACAGATTCGAGGTCGGACAGAAGGCGACGGCGGACCCGGTGTCATGCAGGCACTGCCACTCGGCATCATCGAGATGGATCCCGTGAGCAAAAACGCTGCGTTCGCCGGTGAGTTGATAGTGATGATAGACATCCAGATAGTGCTCATGCTCAGGCCACAGCTGTTTAACCCAGGCGATCTCCTCGCGGTTTTCACTGAGATGTGTCTGCAGCCAGGTGTCGGGAAACTCAGTCCGCAGGCGCTGCACGGCCTCCAGCAACGCCGGTGTCGAGGTAGGGGCAAAGCGCGGGGTGATGGCATAGCCCAGCCTCCCGCGCTGATGCCAGCGGAGGATCAACTCACGGGTCTGCTCGTAGCTCTCCCCGGCGGTTTCGCACAGATAATCCGGCACATGGCGATCCATCATCACTTTTCCGGCGATCAGCCGCATATTCAGACGCAGCGCCTCGCTGAACAGCGCCTCGGCCGAAGCCGGGTGCAAGGTACAAAACACCAGCGCGGTGGTGGTGCCATGGCTAATCAGCTGGTTAACAAAAAACTGCGCTATCTCCTGCGCATAATCCGCATCGGCAAACTGGCTCTCCACCGGGAAGGTGTAGGTGGTGAGCCACTCCAGCAGCTGTTCGCCAAAGGCGCCGATCATCTCAGTCTGCGGATAGTGAATGTGGGTATCGACAAACCCGGGCAACAGCAGCTTGCCTCGCTGGTCGAGATAGCCCTTCAACGGCTGCAGAAAGGCTTCTCCCTCCTGCCATGGCAGTAGCGCGATAATTTTCCCATCCTGCAAGAACAACAGGCCATCATCGAGATAGCGGGCCTGGGCGGCCACCTCATCCGGGGTCTCTGCTACGCCGGCGATATCAAAAAATGCACCGCGCACCGCGGTCTGGTAATCCATCATCGAACCTGCCTTCTCTTAACGCTCCGGGAATAGTGATAAATAGCAAGATTGGTGCCAGTTTGCAGACTGCCGCGGCCAGACGCCGCGGCAGGTGGTGAGGGTTACTCTTTTTGCGCTACCGCGCCGGAACGGAAGGCTGCTGTCGCCTGCACTTCACGCTCGTCGCGGGCCAGCCAGCGGTAGAGGGTGCCACCGAGGAAGACCCCAATAAACCAGCTGAAGTTCGCCACTTCATGCAGGGCCGGAATAAAGCTGATGATTAGCCCCAGGGCCACTGTCGGCAGCAGGGCGGTAATCGCTTTCGGGTTAAAGCCGTTGCGGTACCAGTATTTACCCTTCGGCGTATCGTTAAACAGATCGTCCACCGACACCCGGCCGCGTTTGATGAGGTAGAAGTCGGCGATCAGGATGCCAAACAGCGGGCCAATAAAGGCGCCCAGTACGTCGAGGGTATAGTGGATCAGTTCCGGAGAGTTAAACAGGTTCCACGGCGTCAGGAGTATCGAGCCCACCGCGGCAATCATCCCGCCGGTACGGAAGCTGATTTTCTGTGGCGCGCAGTTGGAAAAATCGAAGGCCGGAGAGACGAAGTTAGCCACGATATTAATGCCGATGGTGGCGGTAATCATGGTCAGCAGGCCGATGGCCACCGCCAGATCGTTACCCACGCGGCTGACGGTTTCGATCGGGTCAGTGATCATTTTGCCGAACAGCGACTGGGTGCCGGAGACAATCACCACGGTCACCACCGAGAACAGCAGGAAGTTAAACGGCAGCCCCCAGCGGTTACCGCGGCGGATCTCGCCCATGCTTTTGCCGTAGCGGGAAAAGTCACCGAAGTTGAGCAGCGGTCCGGAGAAGTAGGAGACCACCAGCGCCGTGGCGGTGATCATCTGCCAGGTCTGCTCGCCGGCGCTCAGGGATTTGCTGGCGAGGGTAAAGGAGATCCCGTCCAGACCGGTCTTGTATACAATCCAGCCGGCCAGCGCCAGCATCACCACATAAACCGCCGGACCGGCGATATCGATAAAGCGTTTGATGGCGTTCATGCCATGCCAGAACACCATCGCCTGCAGCAGCCACATGGTGGCGAAGCACAGCCAGCCGAGCGTCGACAGCCCGAGAAAGCTGCTGCTGGTCAGCGAGGCAAGGGAGGGCCAGAACTTGAGCAGGACCAGCATCAGGGCGTTAGCCGCCAGATAGGTCTGAATACCGTACCAGGCGAACGCGATCAGCCCGCGGATCACCGCCGGGATATTGGCGCCGAAGACGCCAAACGCCTGACGGCAGATAACGGCGTATGGCACCCCGGCCATCTGGCTCGGCTTCGCCACCAGGTTAGCGCACAGCTGCACAATACAGATGCCGACCAGCAGGCAGAGCAGAACCTGCCAGCTGGCCAGTCCAAGCGTAAAGAAGCTCGCCGCTACGACGTAGCCGCCCATGCTGTGCACGTCCGACATCCAGAATGAAAAAATATTGTACCAGCTCCAGTTCTGGTCGCGGGTGGGCGCCAGATCCTCATTACATAGCCGCGGACTGTAGCTGGCGGCCGCCTCGTGAGTCTTCTTCTGCTGCGTGTGGGATGAATGTGGCATGAAACCTGCTCCTCTGAATGAAAACCCTTTGATATGGATTGCTGAGGCTATTGCAGGATCCAGGCCAGAATGATGAATCTTGTATACAAAAAATAAATTTTATGTATACGATCTGCTATCGATAAGTGAAACCGGAGTGGGTTAATGAATAATGAACATCGTCTCCAGGCCGCGCCAGCGCTGCAGGACAAGGACGAAAGCATTTACCAGGCGCTGATGACGGCCATCGTCGAACATCAGTTGCCGCCGGGCAGCAAACTGCCGGAAGAGGCGCTGGCGGAGGTGTTCGCCGTGAGCCGCACCGGCATCAGAAAGGTGCTGCAACGACTCGCCGCTGTGCAACTGGTCACGTTGACGCCCAAACGTGGTGCACATGTCACCAGCCCCAGCGTGGAAGAGTCCCAGGCGATCTTTCGCACCCGGGCGCTGCTTGAGGTCGCCAATTTGCCCGATGTGATCGCGCGCTGTCAGCCGCCGCATCTGGCGGCGCTGGAGAACATTATTCAGCGTGAACAGCAGGCCCATGAGGCGCACGACGGCCCGGCGGCGATCCGCCACTCCGCTGACTTTCATATTCAGTTGCAGGCCATCTCCGGTAACCCGGTGCTCACCGAGATGGTGACCCGCCTCAGCCAGCGCTCCTCTTTAGTGATTGCCGCCTGGGGTGCCCCCTGGCGACAGGGCTGCCGTTGCGACGATCACCAGCAGCTGGTGGGTTTGCTGCGGGATAAAGCCCTGCAGCCACTTAGCGAGGCGCTGATGCACCATTTTGATCATATTGTCGCCAGCCTGTGCTTCGAGCGCGATGGCGTCAGCCTGCCCGATTTTTCCCGGTTGTTCGCCGGCCACAAGGAGTCGTGATGTCTGCCATATGTATACAAGTGATCAACCCCAATACCAGCCTGGCGATGACCGAAACGATAGGCGCCGCCGCGCGTGCGGTCGCCGCGCCGGGTACCGAGATCCTTGCGGTCTGTCCCCACGCCGGGGTGCCGTCAATTGAAGGCCACTTTGACGAGGCCATCGCGGCGGTCGGCGTGCTGGAGCAGATTAAGGCCGGACGCGAGCAGGGGGTGGATGGGCATGTGATCGCCTGCTTCGGTGACCCGGGGCTGCTGGCGGCGCGGGAGCTGGCCCAGGGGCCGGTGATCGGCATTGCGGAAGCCGCGATGCATATGGCAACGATGGTCGCCACCCGTTTCTCCATTGTGACAACGCTGCCGCGCACGCTGATCATCGCCCGTCATTTACTGCACCAGTACGGATTTCATCAACACTGCGCGGCGCTGCACGCCATTGATTTGCCGGTGCTGGCACTGGAAGACGGCAGCGGCCTGGCGCAGGAGAAAGTGCGTGAGCGCTGCATTCGCGCGCTGAAAGAGGATGGTAGCGGGGCGATTGTCCTTGGCTGCGGCGGGATGGCAACCCTGGCGCAGGAGCTGACCCGCGAGCTGCGGGTGCCAGTGATCGATGGCGTCAGCGCGGCGGTGAAGATGGTGGAGTCACTGGTCGCGCTGGGCCTGGCGACCAGCAAGCACGGGGACTTAGCGTTCCCGGAGAAAAAAGCGTTAAGCGGACAGTTTCAGTCGTTAAATCCATTTTAAAAGGGGCAGGAGATGGGAGAGAACCAGGAACACTATCCTCGCGATCTGCGAGGTTATGCAGGGGAGCCGCCGCACGCGCGCTGGCCGGGCGGGGCGCGGATCGCGGTGCAGTTCGTCCTCAACTACGAGGAAGGCGCTGAGAATCACGTCCTGCATGGCGATGCGGGTTCGGAACAGTTCCTGTCCGATATTATTGGCGCCGCCAGCTACCCGGCACGCCATATGTCGATGGATTCACTCTATGAGTACGGCAGCCGGGCAGGGTTCTGGCGCATCCATCGTGAGTTCAGCCAGCGCGGGCTGCCATTGACCGTTTTCGGCGTGGCGATGGCGCTGGCGCGGCACCCGGAGATTGTGGCGGCGATCAAGGCCGCGGATTACGATGTGGTCAGCCACGGCTGGCGCTGGATCCACTATCAGCACATGGATATTGCCGAGGAGCGCGAGCATCTGCATAAAGCGGTGCAGGTGCTGACCGACCTGTTCGGCAAACCGCCCACCGGCTGGTATACCGGCCGCGACAGCCCTAACACCCGCCAGCTGGTGGTGGAGCACGGCGGCTTTGACTACGACAGCGATTATTATGGCGATGATTTACCTTTCTGGAGCGAAGTGGCCTGCAGCGACGGCAGCCAGCGGCCACACCTGATCGTGCCTTATACCCTCGACGCCAACGACATGCGCTTCGCCACCGCCCAGGGATTCAACACCGCGGAGCAGTTTTATACCTATCTGAAAGACAGCTTTGACGTGCTGTACGCCGAGGGTGAAACCGCGCCGAAGATGATGTCCGTGGGGATGCACTGCCGGCTGCTGGGCCGCCCGGGCCGTTTCCGCGCGCTGCAGCGTTTCCTTGACTATATCCAGCAGCACGACAAGGTGTGGGTCTGCACCCGGCAGCAGATCGCCGACCACTGGCGCGAAACCCATCCGTATCGCGGGTAGCTTGCTGCCACTGAACCTGGCTCTTGTATGTATAAAGTCATTACAGTTTATCCGCCGTCAGGCGGGTAAACTATCATCAACTGCATCATTTTTCCTTTAAACCCGAGCAGCCACTAGGATAGCTTTAGGCCAGCCCGAATCCTGCAAGGTCGGGAGATATGAACATGATGGAATATACTTTTGTTGGCGTGAATATCACCAAAGCCATATTCGATTATTTATCATCCCTTCCGGCATCTGGAATGTTTTTTCACTCATAGCAGATTACATCCATATTCCATTAATCAATTAGGATGCTATGATTTTGTCGATTAGGGCATCTCGACCGGCATCTGGCGCCGTATTTCTAGCAGTCATAATTTGTCTCGCATTTTTTACGGCATTTCTAATGTCTGTTTTTTCTTGACTTCCTACTAATGCCATGCGTGCGCTAAGTACACTGGCAGCCTGATATCCACAAAAGGCTGGTTCTTCAAATAATCGGTTTGCGAGCCAGGTAATATAGTTAGGATCAAATTCCATTTGTAGGATACATACTGCAGCCAGTCGCTCACCAGGGGAGTTACTCACTGTTAGTTGTGGAAGAAAATATTTCGCTGCAAAGCCAAGACGTCGCATTCCGGCAGTAATAGAAGACATAAGGAGCGTACGCTTGTCTCCCGAGGGCATTGAAATCCGTGCTTGTTCATAGTTGTTTACGAGACTATGCAAGCTGGGTTTTATAGCGTCAGGATTATTACCTGGAAGTGTATCTTTTATCTTTTTTGCTATAGCCACATCGGTTGGCGTGGGTACAACAGGTGTTCCTTCTTTGAAAAACTCATCAGCATCTGCTTTTAAGACATCATCCAGAGTTTTGTAAAATTGACTATCAGAACGTTGGAATGCACCTTGTAAAAAAAGACGCGTATATAAATAGCCACACAGAAAACCGATCGTCGAAAACCCCAAAATTAAAGCAATTGACAAAGATTTCATGCTCTCATTAGGTTTGTCGCTCATCGAAGCAGCAACGTAATTACTAATAACTATTAGATGGTTCCCTAGTGTCTTTAAATTCACCAAAGTTAAACCAATAATGATTTTAGTAAGCCAATCGGAAACCTCTTCCAGATTTGTATTTGGCCGTCCTTGATAGATATCGCTTGTCGCAGTATATGTCTGTATTTGCTTGTTGTTGGGTGTTATCTTATTGGCTTGATCCTTATTTCCAGCTCTCGGGATGCCAAACAAAAAACCAATCCCCGCACCAACCGACAGGCAAGCCATTACCCATAACAGAAGATAGCCGAGTTCTATTTTGAAACTTATGATAATAACTGAAACAACCCCCAGAGTCATCAGCGGGAATATCGCAGAATTCACAATCAATAAATCATCTCTCCCTGGTTTAAGAGAGGAGTGTTCGTATACTAGCACTGAGCTAAACCAAGTTTTTAAAGAAAGAATAAGAGGCTGGATAATCATGTAACACCTCGATAATGAGCTCTGCGCTCATGACTCTAGATTAAATTTTAGTAAGCAGTAGCCACAATATAAGTATATATATAGCAAGGGAAAAACCTGTGGCGTAATCCTGAGACTGGAGCGGAGTTAACAGTTGGATTAAATATTTAATAGCTAACCACACCCCCCATGTAATTGCTCCAACAAGTATCCAGGCGATAGGCGGGAAATGGCTTGTAATGGCAATCCATTTTGTTCTTGACAGGCTAAGTGGAATGTTATTTTTGGACGGGAGTTTGCCGTTACGAATAAAACTGGCGATATGATCCCACAGTGGTTCTTCTATTGCTGCCCCGTGACCACCCTTGATATAGGTCAGTTGATGAATTCTAGGATGTGGGTTACTCAGGATAAAACCGTCATGACCTGCGCTACCTAAGTCTTGCCAGTGAGCAAATTGGAATAATTTTGAAAAGAAAGCTACCACCCAGTCTGTTGTTGCTACGAAATTCAGTACTGCATTAACTCGCGGCGGGGAACTGTTCAGATACTTGTGCCAGTTAAAGTCCTGCCGTACAACGCTGCCAGCGAAAACAACATTTTTGAACGTGCAGCATGGATAAAGTTCGAGCGCTCTTGCTAGTAGATAGGTACCGTTGCTATGTCCAACGTAAGAAAAACTGGCTTTGGGGTATTTTGCGAGTGCTTCCGTATACTGATCCATTAACCACTCGACTTTCTTACGGCGATATAAGGGGAAGAGAAAAGGCAGCATCGGGAAGTAGCCATAGCTCGATGTTTCTGTTGCCCATTTTTCATTATCTGGCACTTGAATACGCCGTGCAAGCTTGTGTGTCCAATAACCGGCATCTCTAATACCGTGTATGACAAAAGCTACTTGAGTGACCGATTCATCTGCTTTTGTGACTCGTTCGTCAGCAGGAAGAATATTATCGGAAGCCAGTTCAGAGGGAGATAGTATCAGAGCTTTTATAAAGACAGAGAAACGGCTCTGACCGTAGTCTGAATCATAGAGTTCGATAATGGACTTATGTCCTGAGTACGGCACATCTAGATAGATAAAATCCCCTCCAGAAATAAGGTCTATGTTATCATCGGGAGATACAATATCATCGCGCGAGCCTAACAACTGGATGGTAATAGCATTTCCGCCTGCTTTGGAATCGGAAGCATACTCTCGACGCATGTATAACCACTGAACACGTAACTGAGTGATAAATTCTGCACCTCGGCGAATTGTGAGAATTGCTGGTGGTCGATGTTTGAATGCATACAGTAAATGACCCAAAATCACACCTAATGTCCAAAGCGGTGCCTTCGTAATACTCATATGATGACTAATACTCCAGCCTCGGTTCATACCTGCCATCAGAATCAGACGAGAGACACGTTTCGCCCAATATCTAGCTGCAAGCCTACCATTATCTAATGATGATTCAGATCTGAAGTAGCAAGCTTCGAACGGTGCTTTACGCGTCTCACCACAAGCGACGATATAGAGTTTACGGGCAAGCAGTGCACCAAAGCTGTGACCTATTAATATAATATTTGTAATTGGATTTGTACCATTTTCTGATTGCTGTATGATAGTATCTAACTGATTTAAATGAAGGTTAACTATCTCATTTGGGTTTGCCGTTGAAAACCATGACAGTGGAAGGTCAGGGCAATACATCTGGGCATTAGGCCATTGTTTTTTAACTGCATCAATAACTGAAGATAAAGAAGTGGCATTGTTGGCATAGGCGTGGAATACAACTACTAGAATTCCTTTGCCGTCATGTGTAAATTTTTTTTCTGTCATACCCCCTCCGGACGACCCAATCATGAAACTACCTATGGCCATTACTCTTTCAAGGCCATATCTATTGGTTAATATATTTGCTTGAGGGCTTAAGAATAAAATAAGCTAAGCCAGTCTGCAGTTGTATCATAAATCCACTCAATCTCAATGTAGATGACTTGGCATGGTTATATTCCCCACTCGTTCAAGTAAAATTAATTTTAAGACTTTCTCCATGCTTCGATTTTTATATATTGCAAGTCAAAATTAATGTATACAGATTGATTTAAATTTAGGAAGATAGTATATCCTCGCCCACCAATTCATCGTAATTGATTATTAAGAGTGAAGGGTAGGGGTATTAACTTTCCATGCAAAATTTCAATGAGTAAATTAATTCATCTTATGAACTTAACACAAAATATGAGCTTATAACTTATAAGAATGCATTAAACCACAACTCTTACAACAACATTGTTTCAAACTCTCTGACCGCATCGCGACGCAACCATGGATCAATTTCGTGTCTTGATACTGGTCCATGATGGTGAATGGTGCGACGCAGCAGTCGTGACACATATTCCATCGCAAGGGGGTGATTCTCTTTCATCGCTTTTTGAAAAATATTACCATCAAATGTCCCAACATCTCTTAATACCAAATCCTTAAGTTCCTGTCCAAAATGCATTGAGTTTGCACTTACCTGCCAAGCTCCAGCCTCAATAGTTTCTGGTGTTACTGATGTCGGATTATTTTTGTCTCGCCCTGCATTCCAATCCCACGACGATTCAAAACCAGCGAGTACGCGCATGACTTCGAGCATTACTGCGCGGCGATGGTTAATATCACGCCATGGGCCTAGTATATTTTTAATGCTTGAGTAGATATCACTTTCAGAGTTTGGTGCAAATATTTCATCGGGAGCATTTTTTCCCCAATCAATTAACTGTTCCAAGAAATCATTCGTCGGTACACCTCGGTTTGAAACATGTTGCTTGGTTGAGATAAATTTTTTTTCAATCGGCTTCTTCAATGCTTCTGTCTGAAAAAACTGATTAACCTCGAAATGCATAGGGTCATTAAAAGACTTTCCCCAAGTAAATCCAAAAGACTGAAAAATAGGAGCGAAGGGAGCAACCGAGTCGCCAAATCCAGGATCATCTTCATTTAAGTCGATCGCGATTCCAAAAGCATGATTCGAAGGAAGCTTGCTTAAGGCGCCACTGGTGGGTTTTCGTAAGCGTGGATTCAGTGTTCCAGCACATGATTTAACAAGGTGAAGATAGCCTTGCTCTTCAATTGCTTTAAAAACCGCGAGTATTTGTTGATGGGCAAGTCTATGAAAATGTAATTCTCCATCATTTGAACCTGGAATACCTTTAAGCTGCGGAATTGTAATAGGTGTAACATCGTTAATGTTAAAGCCACTAATAAAGAAAATAGCATCCCCACGTTTCCATTCAGGACTGGCTGTTCGGAATGTAACTTCACCAAACAATGGATGAATAAAACTGCTAAGAGGCATGATTCACTCCTGTTATGTTGGGATGTTAATAAGATGAAATCAAGCTATACCATGCTGGAACGTGTCTTTTTATGAAACATTCTTTTGAATGGTAAAATCAGTGTAATCTATAGGTGCAAGGCGAGCAAGTTGTACTGCATAAGTTCGATATAATAATTCTTTTAGATAGGAATTAAAACCATCTGCTAATCATTAGTATGGTTACAATTAAAGGTGGTTTGGGTGTTCATTATTAGTAATTTCAATTATATGACGATCATTTACGGGTCAAGAATGCAGTGCCTTGTGACTATTATCCGAAATCCTGTTCCATGCAGAAATAGAACTCCGGCATGATAAATACTCACCTGAACAGAGATTGCGCCAGTGAAAAAGCTATGACTTACCGAAATGCTGATTGTCTTTTCCCACAAACAGTCTGAGCTGAGTACGTTTGTGCCGGAATTCTGCCACAAGCTGAGCATCTCCGACGCCATGTTTTCACCTTGCGCAAAAGGACGGCGGAGCTTCTCCTTCAGAACTGAAGCACATGCTTAAGCTTGAAGAGGAAAACCTTTGCCTGAAGTAATGGGTTGTCGTCACTCTACGCAGACTATTCCTTGCGACTGTCTTTGTTATCGAATAACGGACTTAACAGCCATAAGGGTCCTTTTTCGAATCCATCCACTGCCTGCCCGTATTGCCAGCCAGTAAGCCGTCATTTTCAGCAGAGTCGCGCTATCCGGACAGTAAATAAACGTTTCAGTTTGCAGCTCATGTTGCCCTTCATTCACTGTTTTTACTCGGTAGCGCAGTAAGAGCTTCGCGCTGCCCGGCATCAAAGGCGCCAGATAAGCTTCAGTATTCGGCACGTTTTCCAGGCCGAAGTCCGCACGCCAGAATTGTCCGCGCAACCCGTAGCAGAGCTCGGATGCTGACTTTTCCAGAAGGATAAAACTGTCCAGGCCAAAGCGGCTAACCGGCAGGGGGTATTTATTGCGCCGAATTTTTTGCGGAAATTGTCGTACAGACATCAATAACCGGATAACGGCGTCCTGCTGAATATCGAATGTCGCTATTAACGGCAGGATTTTTTCAGGCGAGTGCGTCCTGATGATAGTCTGGTGTTTTTCATGGAACTGAAAATGTGGCAAGAAAACGGGTATATCCTGCCATTGAGCAAGTGCTCTACTGGTAACGAATCCCGGGTTCAGCATGTTATTTCCTTATTATCCTTCAAGCCCAACCAGAGTAACAGATGCTTCACGGCAAACAAGAACCGCACAGGATCCGGTGATGACACTGTGATAGGTTACTTTATGGGGAGCAGTTAACATCACTTAATTCAACGGCATATATACAAGCTGAATACGGAGCACTTGATGGTCACCACACATGTTTTTATCGCGGTCAGTCTTGATGGATACATCGCCCGACAGGATGGCGATATTGACTGGCTGTTGCAGCGCGATGACCCGACAGAAGATCATGGCTATGCAGCATTCATCGCGGACAAAGATTGGATCGTTATGGGGCGAGGTACCTATGAGAAGGCGCTGACCTTTGACGAATGGCCTTATGATCGACCCGTACTGGTTCTCTCCCGACAGCTAACCGATACCTCCGTGCCCAAAGCGTTGAAGGACAAAGTGCAAATCTCATGCCGCACGCCAAGGGAGGTGCTTGCTGACCTGACGGTAGAGAACGCGCGTCGCGTCTATTTAGATGGCGGGCAGGTCATACAGTCGTTCCTGCGCGAGGGGCTGGTCGCCGATATCGTTATCACGACCATTCCTGTCCTGCTTGGCTCGGGAAAACCGTTGTTCGGATCCCTGACCAGGGACATCGATTTGACTCTGTTATCAAGCCGCAGCTTCCCTTCGGGTCTGGTGCAGTCGCACTATCGGGTGACGTCATAAACTGTATATAAACATAGTGGTGTCCTACGCAAAAGCGAGAGTACCGTCCTGCCGCCAGCGGTACTCTATTATATAGGGCATTCACTTCATTTCTGGTGGGCTTTAGCAGGAGAGCAACCTGCTATAGACAGATTCACCGCGACATCCCCCGGAATGAAAACGAATGTTACCCCTACATTTAGTGATGGCTACCTACAGGTGGTTCGTCTATTCTGCCTGTATTAACGACCAGGCCGGAGTCATGCTTTGTGGATAATCCCATTATTCTGAAAACTATCGTTAGCTTTATTCTCATTCTGTGGGTAATCGATGTATTCAGGACCAGGAAAAGAAAACGTTTTGATCCCGCTATTGAAGCCGCTGATGCCAGAGAACGCCATCAATGGCGCTATTTCAGATGGGCGTTCCGGATCATACAAGTGGTAGCGGGAGTGTATATCTTCGTGCAGCTGATTCAGGTTTTACTGAGATAGATTCTACAGCCAGGTACGACTGGACAGAACATCCTGGTGAGCAGAATAACGCAAGTGAATTTTTCTGTGGCGGCGCGCAGAAACTTCTGCCGCCGATGAAGATGTGCTCCGCGCCACGCTGCTGGCGACTGCCCGCCGGGTCTTTACCGAGCATGGCTACGCCGACACCTCGATGGATGACTTCACCGCGCAAGCGAAGCTGACCCGTGGTGCGCTCCAGGGAGAAAGAATGCAGCTCTCATCAATGAAGGAGGATAAGTTAAGCAATAACCAGAGAGTAAACGTCTTGCACCGAAAGTAACCTATCGTATGGTGCAGGGTTAATCTGAAGCTTCGTTGAATAAAAGAAATGCCACGCCTCATTTTGGTGCTTTACGGTATCTCTCCTGCATCATGATGATCCATGCTCCATAGTAAATTACCATTACGCATCATGTTATCTTATTGATAATAAATGAATAAATTAATGGCACACTTTGTGCTTAAATTAATGTGAAAGCTTAAAAATTTAAATCCATGAACAAGTGATAATAACCTGTAGCTTGCATTGTCGGTACCGATGCGATGGGCCAAAAATGATTTTCAATGCGATCATAATTTAACTCGCAACCGATTAAACGTTCACATTGACGATGATGGCCAAGGGGAGGTGACTGTACACAATATAACCATCAATACTAAATCAAAAATTCATGCAGAGATTTTTTATAAAATGACTCTGTGTTGCAAATAATAACTCCTATGTTTTGAGAAACGAAAGCTTTGAAGCTTTGTTCTGTGAAAGTAAAGTCTATACTGCCCAGGTCGGCGATTTAACAAGGATACAATGCTGATGCATAAACTCATAAAAAATTACGAAGCCGACATCTTTTTCGATGAGCTGATCGACCATGAGGGCAATCCACGTTTTTCCGCACAACGTCTGATTCAATGCCTTGATTCTCTCCCGCCGGATGAACTGGAGAAACGTCGTCTGACGGCAGAGGCGACAATTCAGGAAATGGGGATTAGCTTTACGGTATATACCGATAAAGGAAATATCGACAGGATTTGGCCATTCGATATTATTCCACGCATTATTGATGCCAGAGACTGGGCAATAGCGGAAACAGGTCTGAAGCAACGTCTGACCGCTTTGAACCGCTTTATCGATGACCTGTATAATGAACAAAACTGCATCAAAGATGGCATTATTCCTGAATATATTATTAAGGAATCTAAAAATTTCCGTCCTGAGTGTGTTGGCATGAAGCCGCCGTATGGCGTATGGGCGCATATTTGCGGTACCGATTTAGTCCGGGATGAAACCGGGCAATTCTACGTCCTGGAAGATAACCTGCGAGTGCCTTCTGGCGTCTCCTATATGCTGGAAAACCGCGCCATTACCAAGCGCGTCCTGCCAGAACTGTTTGAAAGTGACGAGATCAAACCGATTGATGCTTATCCGGCACAGCTGCTGGAAACCCTGACGGCCCTGTCGCCGCGGCAGATTGAACGCCCGGAGATCGTGGTGCTGACACCGGGTATTTATAACTCCGCCTATTTCGAGCATGCCTTCCTGGCTCAGCAAATGGGGGTGGAACTTGTCGAGGGCGCCGATCTGTTTGTCGGCGACGACGACTGCGTCTACACCAAAACGATCTATGGCGCGGAGCGGGTGGACGTCATTTACCGGCGCATTGACGATATGTTCCTCGATCCGGAAGTCTTCCAGCCTGAGTCGGTTCTTGGCGTGCCTGGCCTGATGCGGGCCTGGAAAGCCGGAAATGTCGCGCTGGCTAATGCGCCGGGTGCCGGAGTGGCGGACGACAAGGTGGTCTATGCATATGTTCCGGACCTGATTCGCTACTATCTTGACGAAGAACCCATTCTCCCGAATGTCGAAACCTTCCTTTGCCAGAACGATGACGACCGCGAATACGTACTGCAGAATCTGAATAAGCTGGTGGTGAAACCGGCTAATGAATCAGGTGGTTACGGTATGTTGGTCGGGCCGCATTCAACCAAAAAAGAGCAGCAGATATTTGCCAAACTGATCCAGGAAAATCCCCGTAATTATATTGCTCAGCCGACGCTGAAGCTCTCCACCGCACCGGCGCTCATCGCCAAAGATTATCTCGAGCCGCGCCACCTTGATTTACGTCCATTTATTTTGCAAAGCAAAGAGACTTACGTGACGACCGGCGGCCTGACGCGGGTGGCGATGAAAAAAGGTTCGTTAGTGGTGAACTCATCGCAGGGCGGTGGCAGTAAGGATACCTGGATCGTGGAGAGCAAACGATAATGAATATGCTATCAAGAGTTGCGGCACGCCTGTACTGGAGCGCGCGTTATCTGGAACGTGTGGAGAATATCGCACGGTTAGTCAGCGTGTATGACGATCTGCTTTACGATCTGCCACGCGATATTGCGGTTTCCTGGTATAACCTGATTGAAATTAACAGCGGTGTCGTCTTGTTTAACCAGCGCTATAAGATTAAAGACGAACGTAATGTTCTGAAATTTCTGCTGGCTGACGAGAGCAACCCAGATTCACTGCTGTCGTCATTAAAAATGGTCCGTGAAAATATCCGGACCAGCCGCGATGTGGTGCCGGGCGAAATGTGGGAGCTGATTAATGAGCTGGATCTCTATGCCCGCCAGAATATCCGCCTCGGTATCAACCGTTCTGAACGGCATACCTACCTTAATACCATCATAGAAGGATGTCAGAAAATTGTTGGTTTACTGACCGGTTCGATGAGTCGTGATGCCGGCTGGTATTTTCTGAACATGGGGCGCTATCTCGAGCGCGCCGATATGAATACACGCATTCTTGACGCCGCGAATTCCCTGATGATGCAGGCGCGCGAGGAAGAGAGCATTAAGTTAGGCCAGGTCGTGTGGTCGAAGGTACTGAAATCACAAAGCGCCTATCTCAGCTTTCGCCGGGTGATGCGCTGCTCTATTAAAGGCTCGCTGGTGGTCACTTTGCTCCTTACGGACAGGCATTTCCCCCGTTCGCAGCGCTTTTGTCTGGAGCAGATCAAACTGGCCGCCGCTGAGCTGCCGCGGGCATCAGCCGTTTCTGTGCACATCGACAGCCTGCTGCTTGCGACCCGGGGCGTTGAACACTCTCACGATCTGAACCGAGAGTTCAGCCTCTATCTTAATGAAATCCAGCTCAGCCTGATTGCGCTTCATCATCTGATTACCGACAACTGGTTTCATTTCCTGCAAGGAGATGCCGTATGACCATCCGGGTAGCGATTCAACATAAAACGACCTATGACTTCGATCGTTTGATCAACGTGGCGCCACATATTTTGCGTCTGCGGCCTGCGCCACATTCACGTACGCATATCCATGGCTACTCCCTGAAAGTGACGCCAGAGGACCATTTTATTAACTGGCAGCAGGATCCCTTCGGTAACTATCAGGCACGTCTGGTGTTTCCTGAAAAAGTGAAGCGCCTGGAGTTTGCGGTGGAGGTGATTGCGGATATGACCGTGATCAACCCGTTTGATTTCTTTATCGAAGAGTATGCCGAGAATTTCCCCTTTGCCTATGATGCCTTGATGCAAGAAGAACTCGCGCCTTATCTCAAGGTCACCGAACAGTGTCCTGAGCTGGAGGCGTGGCTGGCAAGCGTTGATTGTGAGGAAATGGTGCCTATCGTAACCTTCCTCGTGCAGCTCAATAGCCGACTGGCCAACGAAATTGACTACGGTATTCGCCTTGAACCCGGCGTGCAGAGTTGTCAGGAGACGCTGACATTAAAAAAAGGCTCGTGCCGGGATACCTCATGGTTGCTGGTACAGATACTGCGTAATCTGGGGCTGGCCGCGCGCTTTGCCTCTGGTTATCTGGTGCAGCTCACCGCCGATGTGAAAGCGTTGGATGGCCCCTCAGGCCCGGAACAGGATTTCACCGATCTGCACGCCTGGTGCGAGGTCTATTTACCCGGCGCCGGGTGGGTGGGGCTCGACCCGACCAGCGGTCTGTTCGCAGGCGAAGGGCATATTCCTTTAGCCTGTACGGCTGACCCGCAGTCTGCGGCGCCGATTACCGGCGCAACCGACCCGTGCGAATGCGAGTTTAGCTATTCCAATATTGTGACCCGCATCCATGAAGATCCGCGGGTCACACGGCCTTATAGCGAAGACGAGTGGCTTAACATCAACGCACTGGGGCGCGCTGTTGATGCCGAACTGCAATCTAACGATGTGCGACTGACAATGGGAGGCGAACCGACGTTTATCTCCATTGACGATATGGATTCCGCACAGTGGAATACCGATGCGCTGGGTAAAGATAAATTACGCCTCGCGAAAGATCTGTTACTGCGCTTAAAAACGCAGTTTAGTCGCGGCGGATTGCTGCATTATGGTCAGGGAAAATGGTATCCCGGCGAAGAGGTTCCGCGTTGGGCGCTTGGATGCTTCTGGCGTACCGATGGCGAGGCGTTGTGGCACGACCAGGCGCTCCTGGCCCGTGTCGATCGGGATTATGGCCACACCCTTAGCGACGCAGAACGATTTGGTGAGGCTCTATGCCGGCAGTTAGGGGTTGCCGCCCGCTATTTACAACCCGCTTATGAAGATTCGCTCTACTATCTGTGGCTGGAGCGTTCTCTCCCTGAGGGGGTCGATCCGAGGACCGCGGATCTGAATCATGACCTTGAACGGCGGAGACTGGCGAGTTTGCTTAGCCGCGGGATGGAAAACCCCACGGGCTACATCCTGCCTGTCGAATTCGATGGCGCATGCTGGCAAAGTAGCCCCTGGCCAATGCGTGCCGGGCTGATTACACTGATCCCCGGTGATAGTGCGATGGGCTACCGTCTGCCGCTCAATTCGCTGCCGCCATTAGCCGACGATGAGATCGTCGTCGAACGAGATCCTTTTGAACCTCGCGAACCCCTTCCGGTCTTTGCTATGGGGGGAGAGACGGCCCCTGTTCGTGCCCGGCAGACCTTACAGCAACAAAAAAAGGTCGCCAACGGCACTAAAAGCGTGGTCCGTACCGCACTGTGCTTCGAACCGCGAGAGGGCAAGCTGCATCTGTTCCTGCCCCCGGTTACCCACCTCGAGAATTATGTGGCTCTGGTGCATGCCATCGAGGAGGCGGCCAGTGAACTGCAGCTTCCGGTGGTGATTGAAGGTTATGAGCCGCCAAAAGATCCTCGCTTGCAAAAGCTGTTACTGACCCCCGATCCGGGGGTTATCGAGGTCAATATTCACCCGGCCAGCCACTGGGATGAGTTGGTGCATAATATTGAAACACTCTACGAGCAGGCGCACCAGGCAAGGCTGGGGGCCGAGAAGTTTATGCTTGATGGTCGGCACACCGGTACCGGAGGGGGAAACCATGTCACTTTGGGCGGGAGTACGCCAGCCGACAGTCCGGTACTTCGACGTCCCGATCTCCTGCGTAGCCTGGTGACCTACTGGCAACATCACCCCGGTCTTTCCTACTTATTCTCCGGTATGTTTATTGGACCAACCAGTCAGGCTCCGCGCCCGGATGAAGGGCGCGATGAAGCCCTCTATGAAATGGAAATTGCCTTCCAGAATATGCCGGAAGGGCTGGTTGATACGCCATGGCTGGTGGACAGACTGATGCGCAATCTGCTGGTGGATGTCACCGGCAATACCCACCGTTCAGAATTCTGCATTGACAAACTCTATGCGGCAGGCAGTAGTAGTGGTCGCCTGGGGCTGCTGGAGTTCCGCGGTTTCGAAATGCCCCCTCACGCTCGCATGTCGCTGGTGCAATTACTGCTCCTCCGGTGTCTGGTGGCGCGTTTCTGGAAAGAACCGTATCACCAGCCGCTGGTCCGCTGGGGGACACAGCTGCACGATAAATTTATGTTGCCGCATTTTGTCTGGCAGGATGTGAAAGAGGTGGTGGATGACCTGCAACGTCATGGTTATCCCTTCAAACTGGCGTGGCTGTTGCCGTTTGAAGAGTTCCGTTTCCCACACTATGGCCGTCAGCAAATCGATGATATTGAGCTGGAGCTGCGCTGGGCCATCGAACCGTGGCATGTTCTGGGTGAGGAAGTGACGCTGTCCGGGACGTCGCGCTATGTAGACTCCTCCGTCGAACGTATACAGGTGCGCCTGTCGGGTTTAACCGAAGGGCGCTACGTGCTGGCGTGTAACGGTCGCCGCGTGCCGCTGCGGGCTACCGGAAGACAAGGAGAGATGGTGGGGGCGGTACGTTATCGGGCGTGGGCGCCACCGTCAGCGCTGCATCCGACGATTGGGGTAAATACCCCGTTAGTGTTTGATTTGATTGATACCTGGAATGGTCTTTCCATCGGCGGCTGCACCTATCGCGTCAGCCACCCTGGCGGACGTAACTATGAGACGCGTCCGGTTAACAGCAACGAAGCCGAAGCCAGGCGTGTCAATCGCTTCTGGGATCATGGTTTTACCCAAGGTACATTGATCCCCCCACCGGCATTCAGCGCGCTAAGGACCTTCTATGAGCATGAGCAGGTACCACGCCCGATGGCTCCACCTGCAGAGGAACCTGGTGATGAATACCCACATACTCTGGACCTTCGCAGGAAGTATACTAGGATTTAGTTTTGAGCCGGGTAATCAGAATACATGACTGCTTCTTTTTCTGAATCAATCGCGCCGGCCTGTGAGCCGGCTTCTTTCTCTGTCGAGAACGCGTCGACAGCAATTTATAACGAGGCCTGCGATCTGACGAACATCCTCCGTCCACACTGGACGGAGGTGATGAACAGCGTCAGTGAGATGGGTGTGGAAGGGATGGAAAACCGTCTTCGCCAGGCACAGCGTATTTTGCGTGATGATGGCGCCACCTATAACCTTAATGGTGATCCGCTTTCGCCAAACGTCTGGTCGCTGGATATCATTCCCACTCTGTTGGCGGAGGGGGAATGGGCAACCGTGGAACGTGGGCTGGCTCAGCGTTCGCTGCTATTCGACCTGATGCTTAAAGACCTCTATGGTGAACAGCGCCTGCTGAAAGAGGGGATCATCCCGTCAGAGATTGTCTTCTCTCACCCAGGTTTTCTGCGTCAATGCCACGGTATTCGTTTGCCTGGGGCTCACAATCTGATCTTCCATGCTGTCGATTTGGTTCGCGGTGGGAATGGACAGTTTGTGGCGATAGGCGATCGCACTCAGGCCCCGAGTGGTACTGGCTATGTTCTGGAAAACCGAATCGCTGTTTCCCGCGTACTGCCATCGTTGTTTCGTAACAGTCATGTCCGGCGACTTTCCGGTTTCTTTCATGCTCTGCGGCATACGCTGGCCAGCCTTGCCAGCCACAAAACCGATACCCCGCGGATCGTCGTCCTCACTCCCGGCGCCTACAGCAGTACCTATTTTGAGCACGCTTATCTGGCAAACTATCTCGGCTTTCAGCTGGTGCAGGGAGGCGACCTGACCGTGCGTAACGGCAGAGTATGGTTGAAATCCCTGAATGGCTTGTCGGAAGTGGATGTGATTTTGCGCCGGATGGATGATACCTACTGCGATCAGACAGAACTCCGTTCCGACTCTCGCCTGGGGGTACCAGGACTGCTTGAAGTGGTGCGCAACGGTAACGTCGTGCTGGCTAATCCCCTGGGCTCAGGGGTCCTTGAAGCTCCGGCGTTGCTGGCGTTTATCCCTGAAATGAGTCAGTTTTTGCTGGGTGAACCGCTGTTGATCCCCACGGTGAAGACCTGGTGGTGTGGCAGGGCGGAGGACCGCGACTTTGTGATCCACCACGTTGATCAACTGATCATCAAACCGTCTTATCGGAGTTTTGATAGCAAAAGTATCTATGGCCATAGTCTGGATGACGCAGGCCGCAAGCTAATTCTTCAGCAAATTACTGCTAGTCCGCACAGCTACGTGGCTCAGGCCTATATTCCGGGTTCACGTGTTCCGGTGTGGGATAATCAGCAAATTGAGTATCGCCCCACGATTTTCCGTGCTTTCACCGTTGCCGCACCGGAAGGATACTGCGTCATGCCAGGAACGTTGTCGCGGGTAGCAGAGTCTGCAGATGATTTTATTGTCAGCGACTTATCCGGCGCACGGAGTAAAGATACGTGGATACTTGGTGAAAGCTTCGATACCGCGCAGCCACTTCTGACAGACTCGATTCCCCGCGATGAGGGAAATTTGCCAAGCCGGGTGATAGAAAACCTGTTCTGGTTCGGCCGCTATGCGGAACGCGCGGAAATGAGCCTGCGCCTGATACGTATTCTGTTCAAACAGCTTAACGGCGTTGAGCAATTTATGCCTGAAAGTCGCGAAATTCTGCTGGGAGCATTATCAGCGCTCACCGGGACATTTCCTGAAAGCGACGCTGTCGGCGACCAGAATCATGAACTGTCTTCACTGGTTTGCGATGGCCAACGTGCGGGATCGATAAAATTTAATATCCTCAACATGCTGGCCTGCGGTGAGCAGGTGAAAGAGATGCTATCGGCCGATACTCGCATAATCATCAATGAATTACGTGATTATATTCGGACGGTGGAAGTCGCCTATCAAGACGGACTGCCGGAGTTGCCGGAGGAGTCGCTGGATAATCTGGTCACCTCTTTACTGGCCCTGTCCGGACTGAGTCATGAGAGCATGCTGCGGGGCATGGACTGGCGGTTCCAGGAAATTGGTCGCCGCGCTGAACGGGCGCGTCTGACCGCCATTCTGCTGAAACATACCTTAACCCGCGCCGTTCCTGGTTTGCAGCAACAGCAAATTTTAGAATCGGTACTGATGAGCGTCGAGGCGTTAATTTCCTTTCGACGACGTTACCGGGGGCAGATGAATATCATTTCCGGTCTGGATTTATTGATGCTGGATGGGACGAACCCGCGTTCATTGATTTATCAGGTTGATCGGTTGCGTAAATATCTCCTCGATTTGCCGCGCCTGGAGGGACAAACCTCCAGCCTGACATCTGATATGCGACCGGTGATGAAATCACTCACGGATATTCAACTCGCCGATCTTGATCTACTGGCACAGGTTGATGAACAAACCGGACTGCGGGGACAACTGGATACGATAATGACGCAGATAATCAGCCAGCTGGAGCAATTCACGACCTTGCTGAGCGACAAATATTTCGACCATGCCAATGGACCGCAGCAATTGATTAATACCCAGTGGAAGACCGACTTATGAAATACCGGGTACGACATCTTACAAAGTACCAGTACAATTCTCCGGTGACGTTATGCTACAACATGACGCACCTGTTGCCGCGAAATACCGCGAATCAGCACTGCCTGCAACGGCGGATCATCGTAACGCCGATGCCGGTTTATCAGAACGAAGGGTGTGATTATTTCGGTAATTTGACGTTTTATTTTTCGATCCAGGTCCCGCACGACACCCTGACCATTGAGATGGAAAGTGAGCTTGATATTGACGAAATCAACCACGCGGACCTGCTGAATAGCCACTCTCTGACCTGTGGAGAGTATCGGCAGCGATTACATGAGTCCGGTACGCCGGAGCTGCGGATGGCGAAAGAGTATTTGCTCGATTCCAGTTTAATTCGCCGTTCTCAGCAACTGGCTTCCTACGTGGCGGATATTTTTCATGATGATGCCCCGGTCATTCAGGCGGCGGCGGCATTGACCCATCGTATTTTTGAGGAGTTTACTTTCGATCCGATTGCGACCAGTGTCAGCACCCCGCCAGAGCAGGTCTTACAGGAAAAGCGGGGCGTCTGTCAGGATTTTGCCCATCTGGCGATCGCCTGCCTGCGTTCCGTCGGCTTACCCGCTCGCTATATCAGCGGCTATATTGAAACGTTACCGCCCGAGGGGCAGGAAAAATTAGTTGGGACCGATGCGTCGCATGCGTGGTTTGCCATTTTTATCCCGGATGCAGGCTGGCTGGAGTTTGATCCGACTAACGATCTCATGCCTCAGGGACAACATATTGTGACGGCGTGGGGCAGGGATTACGCCGATGTTGCCCCATTGCAGGGGGTTATTTTCGATGGCGGAGTCACGCTGGCCCTCGAAGTTGCGGTCGATGTACAGCGCGGCTGAGCACTAATATTTCCCCCTCAGCAAGAGCTGAGGGGGAAAATTGGGAGTGTCCCTGGGCGTTTAGTGTATAACCTGCGACAAAAACGTACGGGTACGTTCTGATTTTGGATGGGAGAAAAATTCCTGTGGCGGCGCCTGTTCGACAATCTCACCGCGGTCCATGAAGATCACCCGATCGGCCACCGTACGGGCAAAACCCATTTCATGCGTGACGCACAACATAGTCATACCATCTTCCGCCAGGCCAATCATTGTATCGAGCACTTCTTTGACCATCTCCGGATCAAGTGCTGAGGTAGGCTCATCGAACAACATGATTTTGGGTTTCATGCACAAAGAACGGGCGATCGCCACGCGTTGCTGTTGACCACCCGACAGCTGCCCGGGAAATTTATGCGCATGTTCCGCAATACGGACACGTTGCAGATAGTGCATTGCCAGCGCTTCCGCTTCTTTCGCCGGCATCTTCCGTACCCAGGTCGGCGCCAGGGTACAGTTCTGCAAAACGGTCAGGTGGGGGAACAGATTAAAGTGTTGAAATACCATGCCAACTTCAGTGCGTACGCGTTCTATGTTGCGGACATCATCGTTCAGATGAATGCCATCAACGACGATCCGCCCTTGCTGGTGTTCTTCCAGGTGGTTGATGCAACGAATCGTGGTCGACTTACCCGATCCTGAAGGCCCGCAAAGAACAATGCGTTCACGAGGTTTCACCTGCAGGTTAATATCTTTCAAAACGTGAAACTGACCGTACCATTTATTCACATTTTCGAGCGTAATCATCATGGCGTCAGCAGAATTAATCATAGTATGTGTCATGTAAAACCTCAGTGCGATTTGCGCCCGGTGTGAAAGCGCTTTTCCAGATACTGGCTGTAGCGCGACATGCTAAAACAGAAAATCCAATAGACGAGGGCTGCGAAAACATACCCCTCTGTCGACATACCCAGCCAGGCAGGATCTACCGTTGCCTGCTGTACGCTACTGAACAGATCGAACAATCCAATGATGATCACCAGACTGGTGTCTTTAAATAGCGCGATAATCGTGTTTACCAGCCCCGGGATGGTGAGCTTGAGCGCCTGGGGGAGAATAACCAGAACCTGCGTTTTCCAGTAGCCCAGCGCCAGCGATTCCGCCGCTTCATACTGTCCTTTGGGAAGCGCCTGTAGCCCCCCACGCACGACTTCGGCAATGTAGGCCGACTGGAACAGAATCACCCCGACCAGAGCGCGCACCAGCTTATCGATAGTGCTCCCTTCGGCCATAAACAGCGGCAGCATCACCGATGACATAAACAGCACGGTAATCAGCGGCACGCCTCGCCAGAATTCAATAAAGATGACCGACAAGGTACGAACCACCGGCATCGTTGACCGCCGTCCCAGCGCCAGTAAAATCCCCAATGGCAACGCGCCGGCAATCCCGACAGAGGCGATAATTAATGTCAGCGTCAGCCCCCCCCACTGGCGGGTTTCAACACGTTCGAGGCCGAAAAACCCCCCGTACATCAGGAACCAGACCATAAGAGGATAGATCACGGCCCAACAGGCGATATAACGGCCCCGGCGCGGCATCGACTTGATAAACATCGGGATAATCGACAGCACGCCGATTATCAGAGCGAGATTAATGCGCCAGCGCAGTTCATGCGGATACAGCCCATACATAAACTGGCCAAAGCGTGCATGGATGAACACCCAGCAGGCGCCTTCTTTGGTACAGTCGGCACGGGTGGTGCCCATCCAGTTAGCCTGAAATACCAGCCAGTTTAGCGCTGGCGGTATAATGTTGCAGATAATCCACAGGCACAACAGTGTCAGCAGCGTATTGAACCCGCTGGAGAACAGATTTTTACGTGCCCAGCGCCAGGCTTTACGCACCGGGCTGGTGGGGACTGGCGGTGTTTCATGTGTGGTAGCAAACATAGTCATTCCGTTCTCTTAACGCTCAACCAGCGCAATTTTGCGGTTGTAGAGGTTCATCAGCAGCGAAATCATCAGACTGATAAGCAGGTACACTGCCATGGTGATGGCAATCGTCTCGATAGCCTGACCTGTCTGATTCAGTACCGTACCGGCAAACAGCGAGACCATATCCGGGTAGCCGATCGCAGCCGCCAGTGAGGAGTTTTTTACAATGTTGAGGTACTGACTGGTCAGCGGGGGAATGATGACCCGCATCGCCTGCGGGATAATCACCTGCCGCATCGTTACGGGATTCGGCAAACCCAGTGAACGGGCCGCTTCATTCTGTCCATGTGGAACAGACTGGATACCGGAGCGGATGACTTCGGCAATAAATGAAGAGGTGTAGATCGACAGCGCCAACGTCAACGACGCCAGCTCCGGTATCATGACGAATCCGCCACGGAAGTTAAACCCGCGTAGCTGTGGGATATCCCAGTGAGTGGCGGCGCCAAACAGAATATGGGCAATCAGCGGGAAGAGAACGATCATTGCCGCCGCAATCGGCCATGTTCGCCGTAACTGGCCGGTTTTCAACTGATGTTGACGGTTGTAATGCCGTAAACCGACGCTACCAGCGATCGCCAAAACCAGCGCAATAACGAACGGCCAGCTGCCAGGTGCGTAGGTAGGCCAGGGGATGTAGAGACCGCGGTTGCTGACAAATGCCAGGTCGAATGCGCTCAATGCTTCTCGCGGACCAGGTAAATTACGCAGCACGGCGAAGTACCAGAAGAAAATTTGCAACAATGGCGGAATATTACGGAATGTTTCGATGTAGATGGTCGATAGCCTTCGCAGCAACCAGTTATCCGATAGCCGTGCGAGGCCGATGAAGAACCCAAGAACAGAAGCGAACACAATGCACAGCGCGGAAACCAGCAGGGTGTTGGTTAACCCCACGAGAAAGACGCGAGCATAGGTATCGCCTTCCGTATAATCAATCAGATGCTGGACGATACCGAAACCGGCGCTTCGCTCAAGAAAACCAAAACCGGAGGTAATACCGCGATTGGCAAGGTTGATCACCGTGTTGTGGATCAGATATCCCACAATAGCAAGCACGGCTATGATGGCGGCCATCTGGTAAAGCCAGGCGCGAACCGTGGGGTTACCGAACGAAAAATCCCTTTTCACGGTTGGGCGTTGAGACATGTTGAAACCTCATTAAAAAAAGCGCATCGGCTACCCCCCGCGAGGGGCGGTAGCCGTCTGGAAGGCAGAATTAACGTACCGGCGGTGCGTACTGGATGCCGCCCTGGTTCCAGAGCGCATTCTGTCCACGCGCGATTTTCAGAGCACTATCTTTACCGACGTTGCGGTCAAAACTTTCCTGGTAGTTACCCACCTGTTTAATAATGTTGAACGCCCACTTGTTGTCGAGCTTCAGATCTTTGCCAAAGTCACCTTCAGCCCCCAGGAGGTGAGCAATGTCAGGGTTAGACGGTTTTGCCGCCATCTGCTCAACGTTTTTCGACGTGATCCCCATCTCTTCTGCGTTCAGCATGGCGTACAGAGACCATTTAACGATGGTGAACCAGTCGTCATCTCCACGGCGAACCACTGGACCCAGCGGCTCTTTTGAAATCACTTCCGGCAGAACAACAAATTCATCCGGTTTGCCCAGTTTAATACGCAGCGCATACAGTTGAGACTGGTCGGAAGCCAGCGTATCGCAACGACCGCTGTCGAGGGCTTTCGCGGACTCGTCAGAGCGATCAAAGGTCACTGGTGTGTATTGCATTTTGTTGGCTTTGAAGTAATCAGCCACGTTCAGTTCAGTATCCGTACCGGCCTGAATACATACGGTGGCGCCATCCAATTCTTTAGCGCTTTTAAGACCCGCTTTTTTATGGGTCAGGAAGCCAATGCCGTCATAGTAGTTAACCCCCGCGAACAAGAACCCCATCCCGCCATCGCGCGAAGAAGTCCAGGTTGTATTACGCGACAGAATATCCACTTCACCTGATTGCAGGGCGGTAAAACGCTCTTTGGCCGTCAGCGGGGTATATTTGACCTTGCTGGCATCGCCAAATACTGCCGCTGCCGAAGCACGGCAGATATCGACATCAATACCGGTGAATTTGCCGCTCGCATCTGCATAAGAGAAGCCCGGTAAACCATCACTGATACCGCACTGAACAAACCCTTTTTTCTTAATTGCATCCAGCGTGGTACCCGCATGCGCTTGCTGCGCGACAGCGAACAGAGAAGCCGCGGCGACCAGAGTGGAGAACATTATTTTTTTCATAAATCATCCTGTGTGGATAAGTCGTGGTGTTATGTGGTTGTGTTGGGCACTGTACCGTGCATTTTTCATGTGGCGGTCTGCCATTTTGGCTTAAGCAAATTTGATGCCATGCCTTCATGTCACTGAATTTACAGGAAGATTTGCGCATAATCTGAATCTGCAAGTAAGATACAATCACTCTTGAGCACTAAAAGGAGACAATGTGAATCCTCGTGAGCAAAAACAGTGCAAAAGTTTCACGAAAGAAAGCAGCGTGAGCCGAAAAAGGGACCCGTAGATGGCAATGGAATTTAATGACGAAGCGGCTTACGGGCATAGAAAGTGGATTCTTAAGGGGGGAAAGGGGAGACGTTGGGCAATATCGTTGACAGTAGAGGAAAATTTGCAGGCAAAATCGAACTATTTTACCTGCAACTATTGTTTCTCTCTGGAAGCTAAATGTTTCATCACTTATTGCTGATTTGCCATTGATACAGCCATACCAGGTTTAAGGCCTAACTAACTTCTGTCATAAGCAGGATGCAAAATTCAAGACGAGCAATAAAGTTGCAGAACTTATTGAGACTGCCAGTAAAGCGGTGAACCGAACGCGTCCAGGTAGTAATCGATAATCGCCCGAACGTTCAGCGGAGGGTGGCGGGCATTCGGATAGATTGCCGCGATGTGCTGTGGCTCCGTTTTTATGGACCTATCCAGTTCCGGCAGCAGTCCGACAAGCTCGCCGCTCTTCAGCCGGTCTCCAATTAGCCAGTCAGGAAACAGCACAATCCCCATCCCCCCAAGTGCGGCAATCAGCAGGGTTTCAGCATTATTCGATGACATCAGGGGCGAGACGGGATAGTGCACCCATTCCTCTCCGCGCCTGCGCAGCAGCCATTGGTTTGGTCCTGACGAACCGCGATAGACCAGGCATTTATGCCGCGCGAGCTCTTCGGGTGATCCCAGCATGCCGTGCCGGCGGATGTAATCCGGTGACGCGGCAAGATGATAGAACTGCTGACCAAACACGCGCGCATGAAAGGCGGAATCCGTCAGCACGCCAATCCGGAAAATCACGTCAGCCGGCTCCCGGTGCGGATCGATGTAATCATCCGTCAGCGTAAGCTCAATACTGAGCTTCGGATATCGCTCCGTCAGGCCGGGTAACGCGGGTGCAACATGGCGTTGTCCAAAGAATACCGGTGCGTTTATGCGGACCATTCCGGAAGGCTCAAGCATTCTCTCGTTGAGCTCCCGCCGCGCCTCCTCCATGCTGCCCGTCATCGCTCGCGCATAGCGGATAAAAAGATGGCCGCTTTCCGTCGGGATTATCGCCCGGGTATTGCGGTAAAAAAGCTGCTGCCCGAGCACATCCTCCATCTGATGGATGACGCGCGAAACCTGAGAGGCAGATATCCCTTCCCGCCGTGCCACCACCGAGAAATTCTGCGTTTCATAAACGTCTATAAAAATCAGCAGGGCGCGAATACTGATGTTCCCAAGCTCATTCATTAATGCATATCCTGCACAGGTGTTTATCTCATTATGGCATTTTTCACATCCATGTTAAGTCGTAATCTTCTCCGCCTGGACTACTGGAGATTGATTGCTATGCAACTAATGTTGATTTTTATCGTCATTGCCGGAGGCATGGGACTGTCCATAGAGGCAGGATTGCTCGGGCCACTGGGTGGGGAGGTCGGGGACCTCTGGGCTACCTTCAGCATATTTGGGGTGGGCGCGGCGCTGACCTTCCTGCTGATGCTTTTTTTCAGCCCGCGTAACAGCCCGTCATTCTTTGCGCAACCAGCGTGGCAGCTACTTGGCGGCGTGCTTGGGCCGATTTACGTCATCATACTGACCGTGGTAACGCCGGCAATCGGCATCGCCATGACTATGATTGGCATCCTGGCAGGCCAGGTGTTCAAGAGCCTGATTATTGATCACTTCGGCCTGCTCGGTACGTCGCACAGGAAAATTGACAGTAAACGTATTATTGCGCTGATTTTCATCATTGCAGCGCTGGTTATGGTTGCACAGGGGTAAATTAACTTTATGACTATTATTATGATTCTTCTTGCCGTCGCCGGTGGCGCCATGCTGAGTATCCAGGCGGCTATCAATAGTCAACTGGGCAGCAAGGTCGGGGTATTCAAAAGCGCGTTCCTGACATTTTCTGTCGGCGCACTGGTGACGGGGCTGCTGATCTTTTTCTTCGAACCCAAACACACCCTGACGTTGATGGACGTACCTAAATGGCAACTGCTGGGCGCAATGTTTGGCGTACCGTATATCGTCATTATGGTACTGGCCGTCCAGCGTATTGGCGCGGCAGTTGCTACGGTAGCTGTCATTTTTGGCCAGTTAACCATGAGCATGTTGATCGATAACTTCGGCTGGCTGGGCAATGCGTCGATTCCATTCTCGATGAGCCGTCTCGGCGCCATTGTCTGCCTGGGTATCGCGCTGTTCTTCATTTACTCCAGCAGCAGGTCAAAAGCCGCAACGGCGAAAACCCCCAAGCAGCAGGAAAACGCTAACACATAAGCCCAGGCAGTTCAGATGTTACACTGCAATGCCAAAGCTAAGTTCAGATGTCCGGGGCGGGCAACACTCAAATTTCCGCACCTCGCTCATGGCTGATCTTTGGCTCAGTTAGCTTGTCTGCTCTGTGCCAGGAGCGGACATTACTGACACAAACACAACCAGCAAATGGATTACCGGGCAGCCGGGGGCGACATTTCCGGGAGACAATCAACTGGAAACATTTTAATGTGACAGTTTATGCAGGTCACAGCGTATATATTACCATATGCCATTGGAAGAATGATGCATGCTACCTTTGAGTGTGGAATAACCAGAAGCCTATTGCGCCGGAGGATGTCTTGCCATGTTGACCGATCTCAGCAGAGATGAAAGTAAAAGACTTGCGGTAATCGACTTGTTGAAAAATCCTGACAAGGGCCGGGATGATGCGTTAAAAAAATATACTCATCTAATATGCCAATTGCTGAACATGCCGATGGGCTTTGTTTCTGTTCTCGATGAAGAAAAGCAATACATCAAATCAGCCCAAAATGTTGCCGTCACGGAAATCAGCCTGAGCGAGGCATTTTGCGTACAGACCCAGGAACAGAGTAAGACATTCATTTGTCATGACACTCATCTGCACCCTACCTTTCGTGACTATCACGCGGTGAAAGAGGCTCCATTCATTCGCTTTTATGCAGGCTGCCCACTTAAAACCCAGGATGGAGTATCCATAGGTACCTTGTGTATCCTCGATACTCAGCCCAGGGAACTTTCAGACGAGCAGCTCGATCTTTTTGAAAAGATTGCAGAACTTATATCGGATTTTCTGGCCTCGTGGCACTCCGTCGGCTACCTCGATATAGTCACGCTATTACCAAACCGGCAGCGACTGCTGAAGGATATAGAGGTTTCAACTGAAGGCGCATTCAGGCTCGTCATTATTGATTGTATTGATATGCCATTAGCCTACGAAATGGCTCGATCACTCGGTATGACTGCCGTAGAAAATCTACTTCGTAATATGGTCGCAGAGCTGCAGGTACGCCTGCCTTTAGAAGGGCCGCTCTACGCCGTTGCAGTTGGACGATTTGCCTTTTTTACCCATAAGGAAAAAACTCGGACATTAGAAGATATCTCTCAAAGCCTTCAGGGGATCCAGGCCAGGCTTACCCCTGAAGTTCCCCTTGATCTGGATATTCACATGGGTGACTCCGGGCTTTGCGATAAATCTCTGACATCGAATGAAATACTGCGCCGTGCAGTCAGCGCATTGCATGAAGGGATTAGTCAGGGGCGCCGGTTTACAGTTTATGATGACGCACTGGATAGCAGTAAGAAGACTGATTTCAGCCTTCTTACTGAAGTTAGACAAGCGCTACAAGAAAACCAGGGCTTATATCTGGTTTATCAGCCGAAAATCTCACTGGTGACAGGGCGTGTGACGGGAGCCGAAGCTTTGCTTAGATGGCAACATCCTAAAAACGGCGAAGTGTTGCCGGGTGTGTTTATTCCTCTGGTCGAAAAGACCAGCCTGATGCGTGAACTCACAGCATGGGTTATCGATCACACTATTGTGCAACTGAGTGCCTGGCAAAGCCGTGGACTTTCTTTACCTGTGTCGATTAATCTGGCTGCCAGTGATTTTTCAAGACCAGATTTCTGCGATGATCTGGAACAGAAAATGCTGGACGCGCGTCTGGATCCCGCCCTGCTGGGGGTGGAGTGTCTGGAAACCGAGAAGATGCTGGAAAGTCCCGCTGCACTTATCGGCCTGGACATGCTCAAACAACGCGGATTTAAAATATCTCTGGATGATTTTGGTTCCGGATACAGCAACATTAATTACCTGCGACAAATCCCGATGGACATCATCAAGCTTGACCGCTCTATTGTGAGTAAGGTTGCTGACGACAATGCCAGCCGCATCATTGTTCGCAACGTTATCACACTCCTCAAGCAGCTCGACTATATCGTTCTGGCCGAAGGAGTCGAGGATGCCAGGACCGTTGATATTTTAAGAAGGCTGGGCTGCGATGAAGTTCAGGGCTATTTTTTTGCCAAACCGATGACCCCTGATGCTTTTGAAACCTGGTATCACGGCAGAGACGAAGCCTTAAAGTGAACGAGTATTAAGTAAAAACGTATGCTCGCCTGCCCGAAATATATAAACGGAAGGGGGCTGGTCACCCTGACCTGCTCTTCATTAATTATCAGCGGCCGATTTTAGTTCTGCATCCTGGTAATCATTACAAACTCTCACTTACGCTTCTCGCTCTAAGCGGTCTTAGAGACTGTCATGGGCATATTACCAGGCGTAGAAACCCTGCGAAGGTAGGGTTATCCCGCCTTTGCTGTTGAGAAAGGTAGTTTAATTTGCACCCGACATCACTCTCATTGATTAAAGCACGGGGTGGAGATTACTGCGGTCCACAGTTCTGACAAACAGTGAAAGAGAAGGCCTGCGTAAAGAAAAAAGGTGTCGCGATGCGTGATGCAATTACCTTATGACAGACCTTGCGGTGATTTACAGCACCGGGCAGATTCCGGACGCTGCGAGCCCACTCATTCCTACGAAGCCTGATTCTGCTGTACCTCAGGCCATATGATAGCCTGCGCAACAATCACATCCTGCCCATTAAACGTCGCGGCGGGGGAGCCATACAGTTGATAACCAAGCGCCAGTGCTTCTGAAACCCGATGACAAAATTTAGCGTCATCCTTACCTGTCAGGAGACGATAACGAGGAAGACCATCCGGAGGTTCATGGCCCTTATTTTTTATTTCTGGATTGCTCATGGTAGTGCTCCTCTTCAATTTTAGCCTTTTTGGCTCTCGTTATTCTTATCTTCACAAAACCATAAAAAATCATAATGATCAATCTGGACCATGCGTCCAGGGGAGTACTCCCGGGCCCTGGACGTCCCATGAGTGCCAGAAGAGGACGTTGTTAATGGCATGATGTATGAACAAATGGAGTGCCGATCATCAATCCCAATATTAACCCATACTTAAAATATTTTCATCACAGGCCTGATAATGGAAGCGTTAACTATACACCCCAGCTAGCCTACGACTTTGGCGAGGCAATTCTTAAAGTTTAAAAGGGCTTTAGGGAAATTTTACTCAGCTAAATAACCGCCATCGATTGGATAAACTCCTCCGGTACAGAATGCTGAATTATCTGACAGTAAAAACAGTATGAAGTCTGCTACTTCTTGCATTTTTGCCATCCTTTTCATAGGGTGGCTATTTGCGAAACTACGTACGATATTTTCTGGGAACTCACTCATTCGTGGGGTTTGGACATAGCCCGGAGCTACTGCATTGATTCGAATGCCTTCACATGCAAACTCTAGCGCTGCGGTTTGGGTTAAACCGATTATGCCATGTTTAGCCACGGTGTAAGGTGCTAACCCAGGAATGCCAACCAGTCCATTTACTGCAGATAAATTAACTATAGAGCCACCAGATTTCATCATCTGAGGTATTTCATATTTTAGGCAGTAAAAAACACCGCTCAATGAAGTTGCAATAACCTTATCCCAGTTTTCAATTGTCTGCTCAGTTATATTTATACCATGTTCACCTGTTAAGCCTGCATTATTTACTGCATAATCAAGTCTGCCGAAATGTTTGATAACATCATCTATCATTTGCCGTACTTGTTCAGGCTGTGACACATCACATCCGATCCCCACGGCTTGTTGTCCCTGTGAAGATAATTGTTTCGCTTTTTGTTTAGCCTGTTCTGACGAACGGGATACAATAACGACCTTAGATCCATGCTTATGTAATTGGTCTGCGACTGCCTCACCTATACCTGTAGTGCTTCCTGTTATGACAGCAACTTTATTCTTGAAATTCATAACCCCCCCTATGAAGTAGAATTGAGTCTTTCAGCTGGGTTAGTATACAAATTAGCTGTGACAGTTTTTGTCAGTACTCTTTCTCCTCGCAGATCCCTTCTTTAAGCCTCCATTTTTTCAATAAAACTTCTCTGCTTTCACTATATGTAGAATCCAGTTGCACAATATCTTGAATTCTGTCCGTTCTAAAATGACGAAAATCATTTCTCATTTCACACCATGCAACCAAAAGCCAGCATGACTCCATGTATACCAATCCGATTGGCCATATGATTCGAGAAGAGTAACAATCCTTCTTATCACAATACTTTAGTTTTATTCTCATGCGCTTTTGAATAGCATTGCGAACACCTTCAAAATATATCTCATTATTTTCTGAAGGACCGATCAGATAGGATTGACTCTCAATAAGGTTTTTTAATTCATCAGGAATGACGGCGTGTATTTTGGCAAGTGCACTCTTTGCGGTAATTTTGAAATCACGGTCAGTATTATGAGATACCCAATTTAACCCAAGTGTAATGGCATTGATTTCTTCATGAGAAAGGTTTAAGGGTGGCAAATGAAAGTCAGACTTAACGATGTAACCAATTCCAGCACCACCTTCAATGCTTACTCCTTGATACTGCAGCGTTTTTATATCTCTGTAAAGGGATCGCACACTTATTCCCAGTCTTTCTGAGAGGGTGGATGCAGTGATCGGATATCTTTGTGCCCTTAATATCTGTAGTAGTTCGAGAAGTCTTTCTGTTCTAGTCATGTTGATAAATCCATCTTGATCTTGTGACGATTTCTTAAATCATCTATTAGATAAGCATTTTAGTACAGAGCGAGTGTACCGGACTAAGTTGAACAGCTACTGATGATTACTACAGCGCTATGTTCGTAATGCATACATAAGCGGTGATCATGAGTGTAAAGGTCCGCAGTTCGCTCAAAGCTGACCTCACGGCGCTTCAGAGGGGCCACGCTTTGTCAGAAATAGCCGTTTAACATGCCGATGAGATGATTCATTCTTGAGCGCTCATCTTCGTTTACGCAGCGCATTAAGCAGCGCCTGTGTGGCATCAGAAGACGTTCCGGATGGCGAACAAACCAGCCCAAATTCACGATGAATAGCCGGCGTCACTGGCGCCACGCACAGGTTGCGCAAGGTCTCCGGCAGGGCGGATTCCGGTACCAGCGCGACGCCCATCTCTTCACCGACCAGTTTACAGGCGCTTATCCAGTCGCGAACCGTCACGCGGATATCAGAGAGTTGCAACCCGGCCTTTTCCATCAGGCTTTTGCCATTCACGACACAGCCGCCCGTCGCCAGAACAAAGGGCTGGTCCGCCAGCGCCTTTAACGTTATGCCATCAGCTCTCGCATGCTGTGCCAGCCGATGGCTGGCGGGCAGGACCGCGACCCATGCATCCTGTCCTAATACCATCTCTGCACGTCCGGGAACGGGATTCATGACTACCCCAAGCTCAACGGTGTCTGCGGCAAGCCACGCTTCGACTTCTTCGTCAGAGCCTTCCAGCACGACAACGTCAATACCCGGATGCAGGCGCTTAACGTCGCGCAGCAGCCCGGGCAACAAGGTAGACGTCACGGAGGGAAAACTGGCCAGCCGAATGCGACCGTGGGTGACGTTCCGGCCCCGATCAGCCAGTTCGCGGATGGCGTTCAGCTGCGAAAGCATGTTTCTGGCATGTTCCACCACCTGCTCACCCAGGGCGGTAATCCCGATGTATCGTCGCTCACGGGTAAATACCGGAAAGCCCAGGGAAGCCTCCAGCTGGGCAATGGCCTGGCTGGCGCCGGACTGGGTCATACCTATCTCTTCGGCAGCGCGTGAGATATTGCCAGCATCCGCCACGGCCACCAGCAGGCGCCAGTGTAAAAGATTCATCATGATTATCAGTAGCTCAGCTAATAGTTATTTTCTGTATCATTAATTTTACAGTGCGATCGGTGTTAAATACAGTGTGCTGAGGATCGTTCAGGACGTTGTCGGACGGCTTTACACATTAACGGAGACAAGATGAAACTCTATTACGCGCCAGATACCTGTTCATTATCACCGCACATCGTGCTGCGCGAGCTGAACCTTGAGTTTGAACTGGTGAGAGTCAACAACAGAAGCAAGATCACCGCTGATGGTCGCGACTTCCTCACCATTAACCCGAAAGGGTATGTTGCTGCGCTTGAGCTGGATGATGGGCAGATACTCACCGAGGGGCCGGCGATGGTGCAGTACCTCGCCGATCGTAAACCCGAATACGGCCTGGCGCCGCGCGCGGGCAGCTGGGAAAGGGTGCGCCTGCAGGAATGGCTTAACTTTATCACCAGTGAAATACACGCGGGTTCGGCACCGCTGTTTAATCCCGCGCTGCCGGAAGACGTCAGAACGATGTTCCGGGACAAGCTATTCCGACGGTTCGATTTTCTCCAGACGACGCTCAGCGAAAAAAACTATCTAACTGGCCCGTCCTTTAGCGTGGCGGATGCCTACCTCTTCACGGTGCTGGGATGGTGCAAATTCTTCGCGATCCCACTGGATCGCTGGCCAGCGCTATCGTCGTACATGGAAATAATAAATGTCCGTCCTGCTGTACAGGCGGCATTACTGGCTGAAGCGTCTCAACAGGGCAGGTAGAAGGCGACATGCGTAGAGAAGGCCGCACAAGAGAGGCGGCCTTCGGTGTCAGACTGCCAGTTCAGGCATCTGCGCCATCACAAACGCGAAAACTTTTTCCGCGTCGAGTGAGGCATAGGGCAGACTTTCAATCACCGCAATAGGACGAGCGTCGCCAACGATCCCTCTTATCTCCGCGACCTTATACTGAATATGCGGCGCAACGAGAAATCCGTCGAAAGCGGGCGCCACGCTGGCAAAATTTTCCAGGCCCACTGCGCTGACAATGAGAGGATGGCCCTTTTTTTCCGCCAGTAACTGTATCTTTTTGGCGAGAGAATTGGCGGTGTTGCCAAACAAACAACATATCAGAAGCTTTTTCATGGTTTTACCTCCTGAGAATTAGTCACAGGATATGACTCGCCATGCACATAAAATGAGCGCCACCTCATAATTGCGTGAAGAATTCATCATGATGATGATTTCTAAGCATCATGCCTGCTGACCACCTGAGAGAGGTTGTTTGCGGATAATGAAGACGATGGGGTCTGATTTTTGATCCGCTCTTTGTAATTCCCAGGAGACATGCCCATGACACGACTGAAAGCCCGCCTGAATGCGGTCTCATCACTATATCCGCAGGCGTTGGCGACCTGAGAAATCGTTTTGCCAGGAATATCCAGCATAAGCGTCGCCGTTTCAATACGAACCCGCGTGATAAAGTTTTTCGGATTCTCCTGGATCAGCGCCATCATTTTGCGATTGAGGGTACGGGGTGTCAGGTTCAAGGCCTCAGCCAGCTGATCTACCGTGATGCCGGGGTTTTGATAACGCACCAGCTGTTCAGCCTTCATCAGAAGAGGATGCCTTGAATTAAGAAATCCGGCAGGCGCATAAAGCTGCTGTGATAATGGCTGGCTATCCGCAACGGCCATATCAGCCGTCAGTTTGGCAATCTCATTGCCCGCATATTTGCGAACAATATAGATAACCAGGTCAATCCACGAAAACGGGCCTCCTGTGGTAATGATGTTGTCCTGTTCAGCCATGACTTTCCCCCAGACGGGCTTCGCCAGTGGGTATCGCGATCGCAAGGTATGATACAGCCACCAGGTCGTGGTACAGGCGCGTCCGTTGAGTAACCCGGCTTCACCCAGAATAAATCCGCCGGCGCAGGCCCCTGCAATGCAGCTGCCCTGAAGATATTTTTCTTTCACCCATTCTGCGGCAGCGGTAACGGCCTCTTGCGCGAGGGGAAGCTTCTGCTCGTCAAGCTGCATACCGCTGGCAATAACCAGATCAACAGGTTCGGCATCATTGAACGAGCCATCGCTAACGATTTTTCTCCCCTGTACGTCCATGACTGGCAGACCATCGGAGGTGACCACCATGACCTCAAAAAACGGTGACTTCCGTGCAATATCCGCGTTGACTTGCGGATTTTGGACGATGATCTGATTGGCGAGCCAGAACATGTCGGCTATGCCGGCAAGTGCCGATCTCATGCTGCCCGGTATAGCCAGTAACGCAATTCGCATGGTGAGTCCTGGTAAAAATTTTGTCTGATTTAGCATCATAACTGTCATTTAAGACACTTTATAGGTTTCAGCCTGGCGCGTTAAAGTGAGCGACGTTCTTTTAACGTCAACGGTAGAGTGAGAGTCGATGAACCATTTTCTTAAGAAAAACATTCGTCTGGGAGCATTCGTTATGTCTTTGATGACCTCATTCGCCTCGCCTCTCCGGGCAGAGGCGACGGATATTAAAAACATTGTTCTGGTCCACGGGGCGTTTGCGGATGGCTCCAGCTGGTCTGCCGTTATCCCGTTGCTTCAGGCTGACGGTTATCACGTCACCGCCGTGCAGAATCCCTTGACCTCATTGCATGATGACGTGACGGCGACGGAACGCGTCCTCGAGCGTCAGAAGGGCGGCGTTCTTCTGGTGGGGCATTCATGGGCTGGCGCGGTTATTACCCAGGCAGGTAATGCACCAAACGTGAAGGGACTGGTCTACCTTTCTGCCCTGGCGCCGGACTCAGGAGAATCTGTCGCCGATGCGCTGACACGGCTTAATGCGCCGATGGAGGGGATGGAGGCGGATAAAAACGGCTTGATCTGGCTGGATGATGCGAATGCTTTTCATCAGATCATGGCGAATGACCTTTCTGCATCACAGGCACGCCTTCTGGCGGCGCAGCAGCAGCCCATCGCCGCGGGCGCCTTCAGCGAAAAGATAGAGACCGCCGCCTGGCATAGCAGGCCATCATGGTACCTGATCACCGAAAATGACCATGCGCTGAATACGTCGGTCCAGGCGCGTTTTGCCCACGAGATGGGCGCCCACATTTCGCGGATTCATTCCGGTCACCTGTCCATGATTTCCCATCCCGCTCAGGTTGCTGAACTGATTAATCAGGCTGCGCTCAGCATAAAATAAATTCAGCGTTAGCTGGAGTCATGAAACCCGTTATTCAGACATGTGCAGTTAAAAGAAATAAGTCAGACATTGAGATCAGTTTCTCAGAACAACAACGACGATTTGCTAATGAGGTGTAGGCCATGATGCACGCGATAACATTGACATACCTGAGTTCGGAAGAGGAAATCTCAGTCCATCTTGAGGCACACAAGCAATGGCTTGTGAGAGGAATTAAAGAAGGAAAAATTCTGTTTGCCGGCCCTGTTGATAATCATGCCGGTGGGTTCATTCTTATGCGCGGAAACGATAAGCCCTTGATTCACGCTTTTCTGCAGGAAGATCCTTTTATTGAGCACAACATTGCTGATGCGGTGCTGCTCAGTTTTGAACCCCTGTTATGCGCTCAGGGCGTGCCTGTTGCATGGGCAGATAAGGCTAAATTTATTTAATCCATGTGGCGCGTCCGTATTCTGATTACCCCCGCTGGCCAGTGCCGGCGGGGGAGCTGACGATTATTCCCAGCGTTTCAGCAGCAGGCTGGCGTTAACGCCGCCAAAGCCAAAACCGTTCGACAGCGCATAACGCATTTTCTGCGGGCGGGCCTGCAGCGCCACCAGGTTCAGGCCTGCCGCGTCTTCATCGGGGTGATGCAGGTTCAGCGTCGGCGGCACCACCTGGTCACGCAGCGCCTGAATGGTGAAGATGGCCTCAATCCCGCCGGCCGCGCCTAACAGATGGCCGGTGGCGGATTTCGTCGAGGTAATAGCGACCGGATGCGCGCCAAACAGCGTTTTAATCGCCGCCAGTTCACCTTTATCACCGACCTGCGTTGAGGTGGCGTGGGCGTTGATATGATCAATCTCGTCGACGGTCACCCCGGCCTGGCGAAGGGCGGTTTCCATGGCCCGACGCGCGCCGTTACCGTCTTCCGGGCCTGCGGTCAGGTGATAAGCATCTGCGCTGGTGCCGTAGCCCACCAGCTCGGCCAGCGGCGTGGCGCCGCGCGCCAGTGCGTGCTCCAGTGACTCGATCACGATAAGCCCCGCGCCTTCTCCCATCACAAAACCATCGCGGTCACGGTCAAAGGGGCGGGAAGCGGCTTCCGGCTGGTCGCTGGAGGCGCTGGACAGCGCCCGCGCTGCGGCAAACCCGGCCAGACTAACGCGATGAATTGCCGCTTCCGCGCCGCCGCAGAGGGCGATATCCGCCTCGCCGCTGCGGATCATCCGCGCCGCGTCGCCAATGGCCTGGGCGCCTGCCGCGCAGGCGGTGACCGGCGCGCCGATGGGGCCCCGGAAGCCGTGGGCGATAGACACATGCCCGGCGGCCAGGTTGGCCAGAAAAGAGGGGATGGTGAACGGCGAGAGGCGACGCGGCCCGCGTTCATCGGTGGTATGTACCGCATTGGCGATCTCGCTGAACCCGCCGATCCCGGTGGCGATCACTGTGGCGGTGCGTTCCTGTTCGGCCTCGGATGCTGGCGACCAACCGGCCTGGGCCAGCGCTTCGCGGGCGGCGACCAGCGCAAACTCAATAAAGCGATCCATCTTTTTGCGCTCTTTCGCCGGGATGGTCGCCAGCGGGTCGAAGCCGTGCAGCGGATCGCTGTCAATGGACGGCACCTGGCCGGCCACTTTGCAGGGAATATCCGCGACCAGCTGCTCGCTGAGCCGGGTGATCCCTGACTTTCCTGCCAGCAGCGACTGCCAGACGTGCTGTACGCCGCAGCCCAGCGGGCTAACAATCCCCATCCCGGTGACGACAATGCGTTTAACGGAAACGCCCATAGTTAACTCTCCTGTAGTATCAGTGTGCCGGCGGCTTTTTCATCAAGGGAACCAGCAGCGCGGCAAGCAAAAAACCCATCATGATGAGGTAGAAAGCATCGGAAAATGCCTGAGTTCGCGCCTCCCGCAGCGTCAGTGTGGAAAGATTTTTCAGTGCCGCCGTCTGCGCGGCATCCGGCGAGATCCCCTGGACGGCGAAGTTTGCCGCGCTGCGCTGAACAAAATCGCTCATCGCCAGGTTGGCGTTATTCAGATGGTCCGCCAGGCGGCTGTAGTGCAAATTGGTTCTGTCGTTGAGCACCGTGCCGCACAGGGCGATGCCGATGGCCCCCCCGAGGTTGCGCATCAGATTAAACAGCCCGGAGGCTAGCTTCAGGCGCGCGGGCGGGAGGCTGCCCAGCGTCAGGGTCACCGTTGGCGCGACGGCAAACTGCTGCGCCAGTCCGCGAAACGCCTGTGGGATCAGCAACTGGTCCGCCCCCCAGTCGTGGGTGATCGGGACAAAGCTATACATCGACACCGCAAAGCCGATCAGCCCGGCCATCAACAGCCAGCGCAGGTCGACGCGGTTGGCGAGCCACGAATAAAACGGAATAGACATGACCTGGAACAGGCCGGTGGAAAATACCGCCAGGCCGATCTCCAGCGCGCTGAAACCTCGCACGCTACCGAGATACAGCGGGGTTAAATAGATGGTGGCGAAGATGCCGACGCCGGCCATAAACGAGAAATAGCAGCCGAGGCTAAAGGTTCGGTCCTGCAGGGCCCGGAGATCCATCACCGGCTGCGGATGGCGCAGGGTGCGGATCACAAAGGCCACGCCGCAGAGCAGGGCGACCCAGGCGGTGGTCGTCAGGGTCGCGTCATCAAACCAGCCCCAGCGCGGACCTTCTTCAAGGGTATATTCCAGGCAGCCGAGGGACAAGGCCAGCAGCAGAATACTGAGATAGTCGGCGCCGCGCAGCAGCGAGGGGTCGGCGCTGTCCACTTTCACCAGCAGCGGTACCGCTACCGCGATGTAAATTCCCGGAACAACGTTGATGAAGAACAGCCAGTGCCAGTTGTAGTTTTCGGTGATCCAGCCGCCCACCGTCGGACCCAGCGTGGGGGCGAGGGAGGCCAGGCCGCCGATCGTCGCCGCGGCGATGACCCGCTGTTTGCCCTGAAAAAAGGCAAAGGCGGTGGTGAACACCAGAGGGATCATCGACCCGCCCGCCAGTCCCTGCAGGGCGCGGAAGGCGATCATACTCTGGATGTTCCACGCCCAGCCGCACAGCAGACTCATCAGCGTGAAGCCCGCCGCGGAAGCGGCGAACAGCCAGCGGGTCGACATGACCCGGGCCAGCCAGCCGGAAAGCGGGATAATAATGATCTCGGCGATCAGGTAGCTGGTTTGTACCCAGACGGTTTCATCGTCGCCCGCCGACAGGCCGCCGCCGATATCCCGCAGCGAGGCGGAGACGATCTGGATGTCGATAAGCGCGATAAACATCCCCACGCACATGCTGGCGAAGGCGAAGATCTTCTTTGCCGTCGGCATCGACAGTCCCTGCGGGGCGGACAGCGCCTGAACGGTGCTCATCGAGGGCTCTTTTCGTTCACGGTGACGATCACCGACAGTCCCGGGCGCAGGACGTCAAGCTTTGCCCCGTCACCTTCCAGCGCAATGCGGACCGGCACCCGCTGCACGATTTTAGTGAAATTCCCGGTCGCGTTCTCCGCCGGCAGAATGCTGAAGCGTGAGCCGGTCGCCGGCGCCAGGCTGGCGACATGACCCTTAAAGGTATGGTTCGGCAGCACATCGGCGACGATGGTCACCGGCTGACCGGCACGCATATGCGCCAGCTGGTTTTCCTTGAAGTTGGCGTCAATCCACAGGCCGTGCGCGGGTACCAGGGAGAGCAGCTGCGTACCGCTGCTGACGAAGGAGCCGGACCACGCGCGGCGGTTGCCAATCACCCCATCGAACGGTGCGCGAATGTCGGTATAGCTGAGGTTCAGCCTGGCCATCTCGAGGTTAGCCTGGGCCTGCGCCAGGGCAGCCAGGATTTGCTGCTGGCGAGCATCCAGCACCGCCAGCTGACGTTCGGCCACGGTTTTATCCGCTTTGGCCTTCTCCTGCTCGGCATGCGCCCGGCGATAATCGGCGGAGGCGTTATCGCGGATCTGTGCGGAAATCGCGCTCGACGCGGCCAGGGCGTTATAGCGTCGGTTGTCGTTAGCCAGTTTTTCGGTTGCCGCCGTGGCGGCGAGTAACGAGGCCGCAGAGCCGACAATCGTAGCCTGCTGTAGCTGGCGGGTGGCCAGGATATCGGCCAGCGCGGCCTGCTGCGCCGCCACTTCTCCGGCGGCTTTAGCGAGGGCGGCGCGATAATCGCGGTCGTCAATGCGGATCAACAGGTCGCCTTTTTTCACCGCCATGTTGTCCTGCACCGCCAGCTGCTGGATATAGCCAGAGACTTTGCTGGAAATGGCGCTAATGTCGCCACCAACATAGGCGTCATCGGTGGTCTGCATAAAGCGCCCGGTATGCCACCAGTAAGCGCCGTAGCTCGCTGCCGCCAGGGCGGCGACGCCGAGTGCCGCCAGGACGAGGACGCTTTTCTTACTGGCCGGATTCATTGCTGGCATCTCTGTAGGGTTCAGGCTGGAATTTTTGCCCGCTATCGCCTTCGCGTTTGCGCAGCAGATATTCATGACGGTATTTCATCATCGGCGAGGCTGCTGGCCCCGGTACCATGGTGTATTTACCCGGGATAATCTCTTCCCCGGTTGCTTTATCGACCATGATCGGATCTACCCGCCGCTGGGTTGCCGTTTCCACCAGCTGCATCTGACGGCCTTCGGGAGCGAAGTGGCGATTACCCCATTCCGCCAGCGCCAGCAATACCATGCGAAAATCGCGGCCGCTTTGCGTGAGATGGTATTCGTAGCGCGGCGGGGTGCTGCTGTAGCAAACCTTCTCCAGCAGCCCGTCGTCGACCAGCGCCTTCAGGCGGCGCGACAGAATATTGGGCGCGACGTTGCTGCTTTTCTGGAACTCGTCAAAGCGGGTAAAGCCCGCGAAGGCATCGCGCAGGATCATGATGCTCCAGCTGTCGCCGATGCGGCCAAGGCTGCGGGCAATGGGGCAGGGAGCGTGGCAAAGCGGTTCATTTTTCATGGGCTGTCCAGTAACCAGGTGGCTTTTGCCAGCAAATTGACATAGTCACTATCAAAATGCAAGTTACTCTTCATGGTACCCAGGGGAGAAGCCGCTCCCTAACATTCTCATAACTTTTTAAGGTCAAATAAATGAGTTACGGTTATCCGGGGAAAGCACTCGCTCGCTGACGGTTAAGACAAATGTTTAACGAAGCGCTTGCGGACCTCCTTGTAGCCGTTATTTTCATAAAATTGATGCGCTCTGATTCTTTTTTCACTGCTTGAAAGCTCGATCTGAGTGCATTGTTTATCGCGGGCGAGGCGCTCTGCGGCATGGAGAAGTTGCTGGCCTATCCCTGAACCACGTGACGATTCCTCGATGACCAGCGCGGAAATTAATGCCCATAAACGGTTTTCATGTACCGGTAAAATAAAATTGATAACGATTACGCCACACACGGTGTTTTCTGTTTCCGCCACCAGCGCACTCATCATATTCTGCGGGGCAGTGATGCGTTGTTCTAAGATCGCCGTCTCCGTCTGATAGCCCAGCTGCAGAAATAGCGTTTTCAGCGAGGGGATATCTTTTGATTCAGCCGCTCTGATGAACACCATGATCTTCGACTCCAAATAGAGTATTACCGGACCGGGAGCGGGCCGGTGGATACCTTATTCCCCCGGCCCGCTCCCGTATACGCCACTCAGTCCATCAGACTGACCTGCGCGGCGACAATCCGCCAGCCGTAGGGGAAGCGTACCCAGGTCTGCTGCTGGCGGCCAAGGCGCGCGCTGCCTTCGCGGGTGAACTCGGTGCTGCACACCGCCATATCCGCCCCAAAGGTGGTAATGGTGGTATGGCGCAGATCGCGGGCCAGACCGGCGGCGGGGCGGGCGGCGCGAAAGGCGCGGATCGCCTCGATGCCATACAGATTTTCGCCGGCTCCCAGCCGTACGGTGCGCGGGTCGTGCCAGAACAGCGCATCCAGCGCCTCGATGTTATTGCTGACCAGCGCCTCTTCATACTGATAAAACGCCGCCGTCACCTCGGCGAGGATCGCCGGGCGGTCTACATTATCCAGATTGATCATGCTGCACTCTCCGCCACTCGGGCATCGGTAATGCCCATCGCTTCCAGCGCCCGCGCGGCGCGAAGACAGGCTTGTTCGTTAAACGGCGCGGCAATCAGCTGCAGGCCAATCGGCTTACCGCTGGCGGTACGCAGGGGCACGGTCACCACCGGCAGACCGAGGAAGGAGATCGGCTGCGTTAGCATTCCCATGCTGGCGCGCACCGGCAGCGGCTGGCCGTTAATCACCATCTCCGCCGCGCCTATCGGCGTGGCGCTGCATGGGGTCGCGGGGGCGATCAGCACGTCGGCCTGGCTGAACAGGGATTTCATCGCCTGGCGAGCATGACGGCGGAAACGCTGCGCCTGCAGATACCATGCGGAGGGGATCATCGCCCCGGCCAGCAGCCGCTCGCGGGAGTGGGGTTCAAAACGCTCTGGCGAGTGACGAAGATCCGCCAGGTACTGATTGCCGCCTTCGCTGGCGCTGATGATAAAGGCCGCCGAGCGGGCCAGCGCGGCATCCGCGAACTGCAGCTCGCTGTCGGCGCCCAGCGCGTGGGCGACCCGATCCACGGCCGCCCGGGCGTCGTCATCGCACCAGGTGGTGAAATAGCCGCCCAGCCGCGCGCAGCGCAGCCCCTCCAGCCCGCGCTCCAGCAGATTTCCGGTGCGCTCGCTGGCTTTATCAGCCTGAAAGTCATCGGCCGGGTCGCGCCCCTGCAAGGCGTCATACACCGCGGCGAGGTCGGCCACCCGGCGGGCAAAGGGACCAATATGATCCAGACTGGCGACAAACGGATGGCTGCCGGAGCGCGAAAGGCGGCCGAAAGTGGGTTTCAGGCCAAAGATCCCGCACAGCGACGCGGGGACGCGGATCGAGCCGTTGGTGTCGCTGCCAAGGCTGAAATGAACCAGCCCGGCCGCCACCGCCGCGGCCGAACCGCCGGACGATCCGCCGGCGATCCGCGACAGATCGTGCGGATTGCGCGTCGCGCCATAGTGGCTGTTTTCAGTGGTAAAGCCGTAGGCGTAGGCGTCCATATTGAGCATCCCGCTGAGCAGGGCGCCGGCGCTGTGCAGCTGGCGCACCGCCCAGCTGTCGCTGGTCGCTGGCGGCCGGTCGCTCAGCAGTTCCGCCCCGGCGAGGGTGGTATGCCCGGCGACATCAAACAGATTCTTTACCGCATAGGGAATGCCTGCCAGCGGCGGCAGAGGGCGCTTTTCCCGGCGCAGGGCGTCGATGCTGTCGGCCTCCGCCAGCATGCGCTGGGCGGTGACCTCGGTCCAGGCGTTGATCTGCGGATTCACGCGGGCGATATCGTCCAGCGTCTGGCGGGCGATATCCCGGGCGCTGAGTTCGCCATCGTGCAGCGCACGCTGGAGCTCGGCAATGGTGAAGTGATGAAGAGTCATGCTTTATACACCCCCGCAATCTCCTCGCGCGGCCCGAGGGGATAGTCCATCAGCGGCTGCGCCATGGCGGCGATACGGGCAAACTGGCGCTCCAGCTCTTCACGACGCGGCGCATCCAGCTCCATATCCAACAGGTGAGTCATCTGCGTCAGATACTCGCTCCAGTCAGGCTGTGTGGTCATAGTCTGCTCCTTAGTATCCGGCGGCGGCGCCGTTGCTGCGTGGATCGGTCGCCCCTTCAAGCAGGCCGTTGGGATGGCGGACAATGGCGCCGGCGTGGCCCATCGCTTCGCTGAAATCAGCCAGCACTTCCACTTCGTGCCCCAGCTCGCGCAGGCGCGCGATACAGGCGGGGGCAAAGCGTCCCTCCAGTTTCAGTGAATCGGAGGACTGGCCCCAGGTGCGGCCCAGCAGCCAGCGCGGACGGGAGATGCTCTCCTGCAACGGCACCCCCTGCAGGATATAGCGAGTAAACAGCGCCGCCTGAGTTTGCGGCTGACCATCGCCGCCCATCGAGCCATAGACCATCACCCGGCCATCGTTCAGGCGGGCGGCGGCAGGGTTGAGGGTATGGAATGGCTGTTTGCCAGGGGCCAGCGCCAGGAGATGCTGCGGATCGAGGCTGAAGGCGGCCCCGCGGTTTTGCCAGACGATCCCGGTGTCCGGGAGCACCACGCCGCTGCCGAACTCGTGATAAATACTCTGAATAAACGACACTGCCAGTCCGCTGTTATCCACGACGCCCATCCAGACGGTATCGCCCGGGCCTTTGCCGCGGCCCCAGGGGGAAGCGCTGGCGTCGTCGATGCTGTCGGCCAGCGGCTGCAGGGCTTCCGGGGTGAGCAACGCCTGTACATCCACATCCAGATGGCGTGGATCGGTGATATGCGTATCGCGCAGGGCAAATGCCCGCTTGGTGGCTTCGACGATACGGTGCACCGTTTGCGCGTCATCGGCATCGGCCATGTTCAGACGATCGGTGATGCCAAGGATCGCCAGCGACACCAGCCCCTGGGTCGGCGGCGCAAGATTCCACAGCGTGCCCTGCTGGTGCTGGAGCATCAGCGGCGCCGGACGCCGGGCGCGGTGGGCCTGCAGGTCGCCGAGGGTGACCGGCATCCCCAGCGCGGCCATGCCCTGCGCGAGACGTTCGGCCAGCGGCCCGCGATAAAAGCTGTCGAGACCGTCGCTGGCCAGCATGCGCAGGGTACCGGCGAGGGCGGGCTGGCGAAAGCGGCTGCCGGGCCGCGGGGCCTCGCCCGATACCAGCCAGGTTTCGCTGAAGCCCGGCTGATGGCGCAACTCTTCCAGTTTGCTGGCGGTGGCGTGGGCTTGCGAGGCGGTGACCGGAATGCCGTCTTCGGCATACCCGATCGCATCGGCCAGCAGGCGGGCCACCGGCAGCGCGCGGCCGGTTAAGTCCCGTGAAATACGCAGCGCCTCGTCCCAGCCGCTGACGGTGCCGGCGACGGTCAGCGCGGCCTGCGGTCCCCGGTGGGGAATATGCTGCTGTCCGGCGTAGGCCTCGAGGGTCGCCAGCGATCCGGCCGCCCCGCTGGCGTCAATGGCGATGGGGTCTCCCTCAGGCGGTACGATCAGCCAGAAGCCATCGCCGCCGAGGCCATTCATATGGGGATAGACGACGGCGATGGCCGCGGCGGCAGCCACCATCGCTTCAATGGCGCTGCCGCCCTCGCGCAGGATCGCCAGCGCGCTCTGACTGGCGAGGTGATGGGGGGCCACCGCCATGCCGTGGGTCGAAACGTTGCTACTGTGCATAAATTATCCTTTCTGAACGAATCACCCGCAGAACACTGCAAAAGCTGTTCCATCTCTGAACGTTTCGTTTCATTGATAAAAACAATGACCAGAATTTTCCCACTGGCACGCTATGTGTAAGGCATAGCAGATACAGTATGATGAGGGATGGATGATGAAACGAAAGTTACAGGGGCGCTATGCAACAACTCGATGAACGACTGAAAGGGCAATACGCCTCGCTGTCGCCGCAGGAGCAGCGGGTGGCGGATTTCATCTTTGACCACTTTGACGACCTGATAAGCTACAACAGCGCCGAGCTGGCGCAGCTGAGCGGCGTGTCGAAAGCCACTGTCAGCCGGCTGTTCAAGCGCCTCGGTTATGACAAATATAAGGATATGCGCGATGAACTGCGCACCCTGCGCCAGAGCGGTATGCCGCTGACCGACCAGCGCGACGCGGTGCAGGGTAACACGCTGCTGGCGCGCCATTATAAGCAGGAGATGGCGAACCTCACCCAATGGGTCAACGCGCTCGACGCCCGCCAGTTCGCCGAGGCGCTGACGGCGATGGTGGCCGCCCGCCGCATCGTGGTGGTGGGGATGCGTAATGCCTATCCGGCGGCGCTGCATCTGCGCCAGCAGCTGCTGCAGGCCCGCGGCCAGGTGCTGGTGCTGCCCCAGCCGGGTCAGAGTCTCAGCGAAGAGCTGGTCGATCTGACTGCCGATGATCTGGTGGTGATGATGGCCTTTCGCCGCCGGCCGCGAATAGTACGCCCATTGCTGCAGCAGCTGCAGCGCGACGGGGTGCCGGTCCTGTTAATGTGCGAGCCGCAGGCCCATAGCCTGTTTCCGCTCTCCCGCTGGCAGCTCTGCGCGCCGCTGGACAGCGTCTCGGCCTACGACAGCTATGCCTCGGTCAACAGCCTGATCAATCTGCTGGCCAATGCCTTTCTGCATGAAACGCTCGACAGCGGTCGTCCGCGCATCCACGACATCGCCACGCTTTATCAGCAACTGGACGAGCTGGAACAACGCTGATGGGGCGCCAGCGTGGTGCTGCGCATCATTATGGTGCAGTAAAAACCACGTGATGGCGCCGCCGCTCTCTGAACACCTTCCCGTTAACGCTTGTCCTTTCTCACTTTTTGTTTTAATTCCTCGCCAACCCTCGCCTCGTCTGTATCTGGCACATTAGTTGCAAAATCAGATTCAAAGAATCTTTTGTTTCATGCTAACGTAACGGGTAAACATCATGAAGAAACTGTTGATTGCACTGGCCGGGGCCGCTTGTCTCCTTTCGTCTGTTTCTGCCGCGCAGGCTGACCAGCTCCAGGATATTGAAAAACGCGGCGTCATCCGCATTGCCGTACCCCAGGATTTTCCGCCGTTCGGCTCGGTGGGTACCGACCTGCAACCGCAGGGGTATGACATCGATATGGCGCGCTATCTGGCGAAATCGATGAAGCTCAAGCTGCAGCTGGTCCCGGTGACCAGCGCCAACCGCGTGCCGTATCTGCAGACGGATAAGGTGGACCTGGTGATCTCCAGCCTCGGCAAGAACGCCGAGCGCGAGAAGGTGATCGACTTCAGCCGCGCCTACGCGCCATTCTTCCTCGGCGTGTTTGGCCCGAAAGGGGCGGAGCTGAAGGACGCGGCCGCGCTGAGCGGTAAAAGCATCGGGGTGACCCGTGGGGCGGTGGAAGATATGGTGCTGACCAGCGTGGCGCCGCAGGCAGCGCAGATTAAGCGCTACGAGGACAATAACACCACGCTGTCGGCTTACCTGTCCGGTCAGGTGGAGTATGTCGCGACCGGAAACCTGGTGGTGGCGGCCATCTCCCGGCAGAACGCCGACAAAGCGCCGGTCCCGAGCTTTATGCTGAAGGACTCGCCGTGCTTTATCGGTCTGAAAAAGAACGAACCGGCGCTGAAGGCGAAAGTGGATACCCTCATCGAGCAGGGCATTAAGGACGGCACCCTCAACGGCCTGTCTGAGAAGTGGCTGAAAGCGCCACTGCCTGCCAGCCTCGGCGCGTAAGGTCTGGGGATGACGGAGCAACTTCATTTCTCTGAGCTCTGGCCGCACTGGCCGGAGCTGCTGGCCGGCCTGTGGGTGACGGTGCAGTTAACGGTGCTGGCGACGATCGGCGGACTGGCGATCGGCATCCTCGGGGCGGCGATCCGCAGCGGGCACCCGGGAATGCTCAGCCGGGTGTGGGGCGGATATGTGGAAATCATCCGTAACACGCCGTTTGTGGTGCAACTCTTTTTTATCGTCTTTGGTTTACCGAACCTTGGACTGAAGATGACCGCCGGTGAAGCGGCGCTGCTGGCGATGGTGGTTAACCTCGGCGCCTATAGCACCGAGATCGTCCGCGCCGGTATTCAGGTGACGCCGAAGGGCCAGTGGGAAGCCGGTCGCGTGCTCGGGCTTAGCCGGACGCAAACCTTCGTTCGCATCGTACTGCCCCCGGCGCTGCAGCGGATTTACCCGGCGCTGGTCAGCCAGTGCATCATCGTGATGCTCGGCTCGTCAGTGGTGTCGCAGGTCTCCTATGAGGAGCTGACCTTCGCCGCCAACCTGATCCAGTCGCGGACATTTTTGAGCTTTGAGGTCTATCTGGTGACCACCGGGATCTACTTAGCGTTATCGATAGCGATGCGCCAGCTGCTGATGGCGGCGGGGCGTAAATGGCTGGGGGTACAGGCCTGATGACCACTTTTACTGACTGGGACATTATCCGCAACCTGCTGCTGGCCGGTCGCTGGACGGTGCTGCTGTCGCTGGTCGCGTTCACCGGCGGGGCGCTGGTGACCTTACCGTTACTGCTGCTGCGTCTCACCGGCGGACGCCAGGTGAAACGGCTGATCCGCGGCTACATCGAGCTGTTTCAGGGGACGCCGCTGCTGATGCAGCTGTTTCTGGCATTCTTTGGCGTGGCGCTGTTCGGCATTGACGTCTCGGCGTGGACCGCCGCCTCGGTCGCTCTGACGCTCTACACCAGCGCCTTTTTGCTGGATATCTGGTTCGGCAGCATTCGCGCGCTGCCCAAAGGCCAGTGGGAAGCCTCGCGGTGTCTCGGGCTGAGCTTCGGCCAGACCCTGTACCGCGTGGTGGCGCCGCAGGCACTGCGCATTGCCATCGCGCCGACGGTGGGCTTTGCCGTACAGGTGATCAAAGGCACGGCGCTGGCATCGATTATCGGCTTTGTGGAACTGACCAAGGCCGGGACGATGCTGACCAACGTCACTTACCAGCCGTTTAAAGTGTTTGCCCTGGTGGCGCTGGGCTATTTCATTCTGTGTTATCCGCTGTCCCGCTACAGCCGCTATCTGGAGAACAAATTCAATGCCTCTCATCACCATTAATCAGATGCAGAAGTACTACGGCGACAACCATGTGCTGAAGGGCGTCGATCTGGATATCGACATGGGGGAAGTGATCTCGATCATCGGCCGCAGCGGCTCGGGTAAAAGCACGCTGCTGCGCTGTATCAATGGTCTGGAGGGCTACCAGGAGGGCAGTATCAAGCTCGGGGGCATGACCATCACCGACCGCGATTCACAGGCCCGGGAGATCAGCCGCTCCATCGGCATGGTGTTCCAGAATTTTAACCTGTTCCCGCACATGACGGCGCTGGAGAACGTCATGCTGGCCCCGCGGCGGGTGCTGAAGAAGTCCCAGACCGAATGCCGGGAGCTGGCGCAGCGGATGCTGGAGAAGGTCGGTCTTGGCGACCGTCTGGATTACTATCCGGCCAATCTCTCCGGCGGCCAGCAGCAGCGCGTGGCCATTGCCCGGGCGCTGGCCATGTCGCCGAAAGTTTTACTCTGTGACGAAATCACCTCGGCACTCGACCCGGAACTGGTGGGTGAAGTGCTGAAGGTGCTGGAGCAACTGGCGGCGGAAGGTATGACGCTGATCCTCGTCACCCATGAAATGAATTTTGCCCGCGAAGTGGGCGACCGCGTGGTGTTTATGCATCAGGGACGCGTCTGGGAGCAGGGCGACAGCAAAACGCTGTTCGCCAGCCCGCAGACCAGCGAACTGAAACAGTTTATCTCCTCGGTGCGCGGTCTTAACTAACGTAAGGAATGGCAGATGGATATCACTCAGTTTTCGCAAATTAACCCGCCGCAGCGCCTGCTGATGGGGCCGGGGCCGATCAATGCCGACCCGCGCGTGCTGCGCGCCATGTCGAGCCAGCTGGTTGGCCAGTACGATCCGGCGATGACCCACTACATGAATGAAGTCATGGCGCTCTACCGCGGTGTGTTTCGCACCGAAAATCGCTGGACGATGCTGGTCGACGGCACCTCGCGCGCCGGGATCGAAGCGATTCTGGTGTCGGCGATCCGTCCGGGTGACAAAGTGCTGGTGCCGGTGTTCGGCCGGTTTGGTCATCTGCTGTGCGAGATCGCGCGTCGCTGTCGGGCAGAGGTGCACACCATCGAGGTGCCGTGGGGCGAGGTCTTTACCCCGGATCAGGTTGAGGACGCGATCAAGCGCGTGCGCCCGCGCCTGCTGCTCACCGTGCAGGGCGATACTTCCACCACCATGCTGCAGCCGCTGGCGGAGCTGGGGGAGATTTGCCGTCGTCACGATGTGCTGTTCTATACCGACGCCACCGCGTCGCTCGGCGGCAACCCGCTGGAAACCGACGCCTGGCAGCTGGACGCGGTGTCCGCCGGGATGCAGAAGTGCCTGGGCGGTCCTTCCGGCACCTCGCCCATCACCCTCAGCCCGCGGATGGAAGAGGTCATCCGCCGCCGTCGTTGCATTGAGCAGGGGATCCGCACCGACGCCCACCACGATGGCGTCGACGAGATGATCTACTCCAACTATTTCGATCTCGGCATGGTGATGGATTACTGGGGGCCGGAGCGGCTTAACCACCATACGGAAGCGACCTCGGCGCTGTTCGCCGCCCGGGAGTGCGCGCGCCTGATCCTGCAGGAGGGACTCGACAACGGCATCGCCCGCCACAAATTGCACGGCGATGCGCTGCTGAAGGGCGTCCAGGCGATGGGGCTCGAGACCTTTGGCGATCTGCGGCACAAAATGAATAACGTGCTGGGGGTGGTGATCCCCAACGGGGTCAACGGCGATCAGGTACGCAAGCTGATGCTGGAAGATTTCGGCATTGAAATTGGCACCTCGTTTGGCCCGCTGCACGGTAAAGTCTGGCGCATTGGCACCATGGGCTATAACGCGCGTAAAGACTGCGTGATGCAGACGCTCAGCGCGCTGGAAGCGGTCCTGAACTACCTCAAGTTCACCACCACTCAGGGCGCGGCGATGCAGGCGGCCTGGGATCACTACCGCACCGAGGCCACCCTATGAGTGATACCGCCCGCCAGCTGGCGGAGAGAGAAGCGGCTGCCAGCCGGGTGATGGCCCGCGCCGATCGGCTGGCCACCCTCAGCGAAACCGCCGATGCCCTGACCCGGGTCTATCTGTCACCCGAACATCTGCAGGCCAACCAGCTGGTGGGCCAGTGGATGCAGGCTGCCGGCATGATGGTGTGGCAGGACAGCGTCGGCAACATCTGCGGACGTTATGAAGGACAACAGGAGGGGGCGCCGGCGGTGCTGCTGGGCTCTCATCTTGACACCGTGCGCAACGCCGGGCGCTACGACGGCATGCTCGGCGTGCTGGCGGCGATTGAGGTGGTCCAGCGTCTGCACCAGCAGGGGCGACGGCTGACAAAGGCTATCGAGATCGTCGGCTTTGGCGATGAAGAGGGCACCCGCTTTGGCATCACCCTGCTCGGCAGTCGCGGCGTCACCGGCACCTGGCCTGAAAGCTGGCTGTCACAGTGCGATACCGACGGCGTGAGCGTCGCCCAGGCGCTGGTGAATGCCGGACTCGATCCGGCGCGGATCGGCCACGCGGCCCGTCATCCGCAGGACATCGCCGCCTATCTGGAACTGCATATCGAGCAGGGACCGTGCCTGGAGCAGGCGGGGCTGGCGCTCGGCGTGGTGGAGGCGATTAACGGCGCCCGACGGCTGAACTGCCGTTTTACCGGCGAAGCTGGCCATGCCGGCACGGTGCCGATGCTCCATCGCAAGGACGCCCTCGCCGCGGCGGCAGAATGGATGGTGCAGGTGGAAAACCTGACCCGGCAGCGCGGCGGTAACCTGGTGGCGACGGTCGGCACCCTGCGCTGTGCGCCGGGCGCGGTGAACGTGATACCGGGCGAGGTGCAGTTGACGCTGGATATTCGCGGCCCGCAGGATGCGCCGCTGACGGCGCTGCTGGATGAGCTGCTGGGGGAGGCGCAGGCCATTGCCGGGCGTCGCCAGCTGAGTTTCGCCGCCGAGGAGTATTATCGCATCGCCGCCACCGCCTGCGACAGTCACCTGCAGGCGGTGCTGAGCGAGGCGGTGGTGGCCGTGCAGGGGCGTTCGCTGACGCTGCCGAGCGGCGCAGGGCATGACGCCATCGCTATCGCCGAGCGCTGGCCATCGGCCATGCTGTTTGTACGTTGCCTGGGGGGCGTCAGCCATCACCCGGCGGAGTCGGTCACTGCCGCCGACGTCGGACTGGCTATCGACGCTTTCTCCCGGGCGGTAGAGAAGGTGGCCGACGCCTGATTGCGCCAGTTGCCGTGCCCCGGCTGGCGGCTTCACACCGCCAGCTGGTTGACCACCTCGGCAACGGAGGTGATGGCATGGATGTTGCCGATCCCCGCGCCCACCGAGATATACCCCTCATCAGTATTCCCCTCCAGCATGCCCAGCCGCATCCCGCGCAGACCGCCCATTGCCTGGGCCAGCTCGGCCTTTGAGGCGCCGGCACGATCCATGGCCACCAGTGTGTCGCTCAGTTTGCCGGGCAGCGCGCGGTAGTAGTCCGGCAGGGTACGGAACAGGCGCAGATCCAGACCGTTGGCGGCGAGAATTTTCGCTTTCACCGAGTCGGGAACCCGACTTTCGATGGTGCTGATGAATACCGAACCGGCGAAGACGCCTTCCGCACCGAGGGCATGAACGGCGCGCGCGCCCCGGGCGTCGGTGATCCCTCCGGCGGCCATGACTGGAACCCGCTGTACCGCGTCAACGATCAGCGGGACGATGGTGAAGGTCCCGAGGGCGGTACCCGGCAGCGTGCCGCCTTCGTCAAAGCCGGTGGCGACAATAATATCCGCTCCGGCCTGCTCCGCGCGGCGGCTGTTCTCCGGCGTCGGGTTGATGTCACGATAGATAATGGTGATCCCGGCGGCTTTCAGTTCGTCGAACAGCGCCGGTTTTAATGAACCGTCGCCGTAGCCGGTGTAGACCACCACCTTAACCCCTTCCTCTTTGATCACCGGCAGGATCGCCGGCGTCCAGATGTCGTTTTCCGCCGTCGGGATCAGGTTGACGCCAAAGGGTTTCTCGGTCAGCTGTTTGGTTTTGCGGATCTCTTCGCGCATTTTCTCGGCGGTGGCCTCCGGGGTGGAGACGGCGGTTGCCGCCGTCAGTCCGGCGTTCGGGCCCAGCACGCCAAGCCCACCGGCGTTGCCGACGGCCGCCACCAGACGAGCATCGGTCAGCCAGGAGAGCGGCCCCTGGACCACCGGTTTTTCAATACCCAGAATACGGGCGACGCGGTTGGATTGCATGATATTTTTGCTTGTATGTTAATAAGTTATAAATTTCTTCGCCCCAGCGATGCGGCAATGAGGGCAGTGTAGGCGTCTTTATTGTTTTAAAAAATGAGCAAAAACTTTCATCACTGTTATTAAATTAGTAATAATGTGGGCAGGCGATGAGGCGGGAGACAGGCCGTTATGCAAATGAATCTGTTTGAAAATATTAAAATATTTATTGAAATCGTCGATGCCGGCAGCTTTGCCCAGGCGGCGGAAAATTTGCAGGTCCACCGACCGGCGGTGACCAAGGCGCTGCAGCAGCTGGAGCAGGAGAGCGGGGTCCGGCTGCTGCAGCGCACCACCCGGCGTCTGTATCTCACGCCGGAGGGGGAAGAGTTTTATCGCCGCAGCAAACCGTTGCTCTCCCAGGCCGACGATCTGCTGGAGTCGTTCGCGCCGGACCGGCCGATCCGCGGTCAGCTGCGCGTTGATATGCCAATCGCCTTTGCCCGGCTGCTGGTGATCCCGCATCTGCCGGATTTTTATCAGGCCCATCCGGAGGTGGAAATTGTCCTCAGCAGCTCCGACGTACGCCGGGATATGCTGCGCGATGGTCTGGATTGTCTGCTGCGGGTGGGGGATCTTGAGGATGGCGACTATGTGGCGCGTTCGCTGGGGGAGGTGGCGTTAACCACCTGCGCCAGTCCGGGCTATCTGGCGCGCTATGGGGCGCCCGCGACGCTGGAGGACCTGCAGTCGCATCTGGCGGTGAACTGGGTGAACAGCAGCAGCCGGCAGATTATGCCCTGGCGATTCCAGACCCCGGAGGGCATCAGGCAGATCGCCATTCCCGGTAAACTGGTGCTGGACAACTCGGAAGTCTTTACTGCCGCCGGGCTGGCGGGGCTGGGGATGCTGCAGGGGATGCGTTTCTTTTTGCAACCCTATATCGACAACGGGCAACTGGTGGAAATTTTGCCGGACTTCCCGGCGCCGCGTCGACCGTTGTCGCTGCTCTATCCGCACCGGCATCTGTCGCATAAGGTGCGGGTCTTTGCCGACTGGCTGCAGGGGCTGGTGGCAACGCTGGATCGATCGGTGTCGGCTTGACTCTGCCGACTGAGCGATTATATATAAAATGTGAATGCTATTAAGGCAATGAATCACAAAGCTGGATAACGACTTAACCTGTAAGGGAATGCTGATGAAACTCTGGAATAAAACACTGCTTGCTTCCGCCCTGTGTCTGACCCTGTTTGGCTGCGACGATGCGTCGAAAGTGGATAACAAACTGGATAAGGCCAAAGATAATGCGGAGCAGATGAAGGATGCCGCGGCGGACAAAGCGCAGGCGATTAAACAGGATGCGGATAAGCAAATCGATACGCTGAAAAGCCAGGCCGACGCCGAGGCCGATCGCCTGAAGGATCAGGCCAGCGCCATCAAGGCGGAGGCGGACAAGAAAGCGGATGCCATCGCCCAGCAGGCGAAAGCCAAAGCCGATGCCGTGAAGCAGAACGCTAAGCAGGAAAGTGACCGCATAGTCAAAGAGGCGGGTCAAATCAAAGACAACGCCATCGGCGACGCCAATCAGCTCTCGGCGGAAGCGGCGAGCAAAACCAAAGCCATCCAGGACAGTATCGCGGCGGACAAACAGAACACCACGCCACCGCCCGCCCAGCAGTAACTCACGGTGTTTGCCTGATCCGCCGCCCGGAAATATAGGGAGCGGAGCCTGATAGATTGCCCGGCGGCGCTGCGCTTGCGCGGGCCTACGCAGGGAGCGGGTTGGCTGCGCAATGACCGGGTATCACCCTTGTGTAGGCCGGGCAAGGCGTCGCCGCCGCCCGGCACGTGGACCGCAATGACATCCTGCTCAGGGGTATCTTACGATACCCCTTTTTTATGCCCGCCGCGGGTTCAACGGTTTGGCTGCAGGGTGCCTTTCAGGCCGTGCGGCTCCGAGCGCAGGTACTGCGAAGGGACGCGAACCTGGGCGCCGAGGCTGGCCGCGGCGTGCCACGGCCAGTGCGGATCGTAGAGTACCGCACGGGCGAGGGCGATCAGGTCGGCATCGCCATCCTCCAGCGCCGCTTCCGCCTGCTGCGGGTCGGTGATCAGCCCCACGCCAATCACCGGGATGGCAACCTGCTGGCGAATGTCGTGGGCGAATGGCAACTGATAACCCGGTCCGATGGTGATCGACTGCTGCGGCGACAAGCCGCCGCTGGAGACGTGAATGTAGTCGCTGCCCAGCGCTTCCAGCTGCTGGCTGAACTGAATGGACTGCTCCACGTCCCAGCCGCCTTCGACCCAGTCGGTCGCCGACAGCCTGACGCCCACCGCCATGGTGTTGCCTACCGCCTCGCGGATCGCGTTAAACACTTCCAGCGGATAGCGCAGACGGTTTTCCAGCGAACCACCGTACTCATCACGGCGCTGATTGCTGAGCGGTGAGAGAAACTGGTGCAGCAAATAGCCGTGGGCGGCGTGCAGTTCAATCAGCTCAAAGCCCAGACGCTGGGCGCGCAACGCGCTGGCGACAAACGCCGCTTTGATGCGCGCCATATCGGCAAGGCTCAGCTCGGCGGGGGCGCGGTCGCCATCGTGAAATGCCACGGCGGAGGGGGCAACGGTTTGCCAGCCCCCCTCGTTGAGGGCCAGCTGATGACCACCCTGCCACGGGGCCGCGCAGGAGGCTTTGCGTCCGGCGTGCCCCAGCTGGATCCCCAGGCGGATCGGCGACCAGGCCCGAATATCCTCTACCACCGCGCGCAGCGCGTTTTCGGTTTCATCATCCCACAAACCCAGATCCCCCGGTGAGATACGTCCCGCCGGCTCTACCGCCGTGGCTTCGAGAATTAACAGGCCGGCGCCGGAGAAAGCCAGCTGACCAAGATGGATCCGGTGCCAGGAGGTGGCTTTACCCTCGTCGGCAGAGTACTGACACATGGGGGCAATAACGATGCGGTTATCCAGCGCCAGCTGACCAATACGCGTCGCGCTAAAAAGATGGCTCATGAGTACCTCGTAAAAGTTAGACAGGGTCTTGCATGGGGGCGAACAGTCACTGTTTATAGCACGCCTGTTTGCCCTCCTTTATTCGGATATTGCGTTTAAGCAGCCCGCTATTCGATAAACCACAGGCGGCGCCGGCGGCCCGTCGCCTGCTGCGACACGGCGCGGGCCATCGCGCTGCCAATCTCGGCGCTGGCCGTCAGGCCCTGCACAAAGGGACGATCGTGCATCAGCCAGGGAAGGGCGCCGAAAGCGACCCGTCCGCGCAGCGTCTCGGGCGCCTGCAGCGTATAGTCATCGCCGACGTCCGGAATGTCGTCGCCGCAGGCCAGCAGCTGCTGGCGCAGCGATGGGAAGGGTAGATCCCGGGTTTTCAATGCTTGTTGCCCGCGGGCATCGATAAACACATCGAATTCACAGCACTGATGATGATGAACAATCAGCGTTCGGTGAGACTCGCGCTGCAGATCATAATCCTCGCCGAGCGCCACAATACGCAAAATACCGGCCTGGTGCAGGGCCAGCAGCCGGCGAATGGATTCCGGCGGGATGGCGGCATAGTTATCGATAAACACCCGGGCGAGCCCGCGCCGGAATCGGCGGTTGTCCTCGTCGTTGAGCTCTGGCACCACGCTTTCAATCGCCTCGTGCAGGCGGAGAATGGCATAGCGCCAGGGCACCGTGTGGTGTTCGCGCTTATTGCGCTCCACCTCCTGCAGATTGCGTTGCGCCCAGTGGAAAGGATCATGGGTGAGACGGTCGGCAAACCAGGCCTCGGAGATGCTGTCAGGCGTTAGCTGGCGCAGCCCCGTCGCCTCGCACCAGGCCGGGGCGGCATATTCCAGCTCCTGGACGACCAGCTCGAATACCCGATCCAGCAGCCCATCGCTGCCCCGGGCGACAGCCGCCTCAAGGGCGGCAGGGGTGGCGATCTCCAGCGGCTCCCATGGGATCGGACAGTAAAAATCGGCTTCCGGGAGCACTCCGCTGCGCGACATCAGCGTTATCTCCAGTGCCTCGCTGCCAGGATGGAGGGTAAACTGGGTTGTTTTGTCGTTCTCAGTATGGAAAGCACCATGCTGGGCCACCACGGCGATGGCGGCATCAATCGCGCTTAAAGAGGTCCCGAGGATCCCGACCCGACAGGGCGCGATCCGGGCGTCCATCAGCCCGGTCCACGGACTGGGGAAGTACTGTCGACTGGCGCGCTCTTCCTCAGGCCACAGATGGCCGGTGGCTATCGCCACCAGGTCGACAATAACCGGTTCTGCCGCGCTATCGGTATGGATAGCGATCCCGGCGGGCTGGACGGCAATATCCGTCACTTCACAGGATTCACAAACGCTAACAATGGAGCCGGCGTCCCGGGCCCGCTCAGTGAGATACAGAAAACGGTCGCGATAGTACTCGCCGAGGATCACCCGCGGCAGAAACTGGCGCTCATGCAGCGTGTGCCGCTCGAGGCCGCGCGCCGCCAGCCAGGCGTCGCTGTGCTGCTGGAGCCATTGTAGATAGGTCACGTCGATGGGGGGGATCTCAATGCTGGCGATGTTGGCCAGCATTTGTGCCGCCGTATTATCATCGCTGTAGGGCATACCCACCCCGGCCTGCGCCTCTTTTTCAAACAGGGTGATCGCCAGCGGCTCACCACGCTTCACCAGTTCATAGAATGTGTAAATCCCCGTCGGCCCCACGCCGACGATGGCAACTCTCTTCATGATTCTCTCCCTTCCTGTGGGCGGATGCGGCATGGACAGCGGTTCATTGACGCCAGCCTGTCTTTAATTCTGGTCGAAAATTGCCGATCCGGTGGGCCGTTACACGCAATTTGAAACAAATTAGCAGGCTAATAAACTTGCCGACGGCCGAAAAAAGGGTGTAATTAACAAAAGAGCAACTTTCTATACAAACAATTTACATAAGCGGTGACACCAGCTTGCTCTGCCGGACGCCGCGCAAGCTCCCGGCAACGCCGTCGGGATAGGGATGACAAGATGCATGGCTGGACTTCACGACAGCGCAACGCGGCGATTGCCAGTTTTTTAAGCTGGACGCTCGATGCTTTCGATTTCTTTCTGTTGGTCTTTTTACTGAGCGATATCGCCCACTCGTTTCACGTCGACCTTGAAGAGGTCACCCTGGCGATTCTGCTCACCCTGGCCGTGCGGCCGATAGGTGCGCTGATTTTCGGCAGGGCGGCGGAAAAGTATGGCCGCAAACCAATCCTGATGCTGAATATCGTCTTCTTCTCCGCCTTTGAGCTGCTCTCCGCCGCCGCGCCGTCGTTGCTGCTGTTTTTTCTGCTGCGGGTGCTGTATGGCGTGGCGATGGGCGGGATCTGGGGCGTGGCCTCTTCGCTGGCGATGGAGACGATCCCCGACCGCTCGCGCGGTCTGATGTCCGGCCTGTTCCAGGCGGGATATCCCTTCGGCTATTTGCTGGCGGCCGTCGCCTACGGCCTGCTGTTTGAACATCTCGGCTGGCGCGGGATGTTTGTGATTGGCGCCGCGCCGGTGCTGCTGCTGCCGTTTATCTATTTCTGCGTCGAGGAGTCCCCGGTTTGGCTGGCGGCCCGGCAAAGTAAAGCGAGTACGGCGCTGCTGCCGGTGCTACGTAGCCACTGGAAGCTGTGCCTGTACCTGGTGGTACTGATGGCGGCCTTTAACTTTTTCTCCCACGGGACCCAGGATCTCTACCCGGTCTTTTTGAAGGTTCAGCACGGCTTCGAGCCTAAAACGGTCAGCATTATCGCGGTCTGCTACAACATCGCCTCGATTATGGGTGGGGTGTTCTTCGGTTCGCTGTCGGAGAAGATTGGCCGACGCAAAGCGATTATGATCGCTGCCCTGCTGGCGCTGCCGGTCATTCCACTGTGGGCTTTCGCCAGCGGCTCGCTGGCGCTGGGGGCGGGGGCGTTTCTGATGCAGTTTATGGTGCAGGGAGCCTGGGGGGTGATCCCCACATGGCTTAATGAACTGGTCCCGGCCAACACCCGGGCGGTGCTGCCTGGCTTCGTCTATCAGCTGGGTAATCTGCTGGCTTCGGTGAATGCCACTCTCCAGGCGTCAATCGCCCAGCATCATGGGCATAACTACGGTCTGGCGATGGCCCTGGTGGCCGGTACGGTGGCGATTGTCATTACCGTCCTGACCTTCTTTGGTCGCGAGGGACGGGTGACTCAGCCCGCAGGAGCGGGGCATCGTCAGCCGCTCTCCACCAGCCGTTAACTTCTGCTACCGGGTGTCGTCAGGCGCCCGGTAGCGTACGTTAGCCGCGCAGACGAATTGCCGCCGCCTGGCGTTTCTCCAGCGAGCAGATCCCAATCCCCACCATGATAAACAGGGCGCTGAACAGATGCCAGGCATGCGGCTGGGTATGCAGGAAGAGGATGCTCAACACCCCGCCGGAGAGCGGGATGATATGGGTGTAAATTTCTCCCCGGGTGGCGCCAATCGCGGCGATACCTTTGTTCCAGAACAGATAGGCCAGCCACGACGGGAAAATCACCAGATACGCCAGGCCGCTGAGGAAAAACGGCTCGCGCCAGGCGGCCCAGTCCTGCGCCGGGTGGCGCATCAGCCAGAAGATGACGATGGGCAGCAGGATCAGGGCGCCGAGCAGCGAGCTGACGGCGACAAAGCCATTCGCCGGGATCCGGCGGTCCTTCAGACGTAATAGCGAGCAGTAGAGCGCCCAGCTCAGCGCCGACCCCATGGCCCACAGATCGCCGACGGAAAAGGTATGCAGCGAGGTGGCATGCAGTGGGTTCCCCTGGAATAACAGGATCATCACGCCAAGGGTGCTGAAAATGACCCCCAGCCAGTTGCGGGCCGATACCGGGTCACGAAAAATCAGCCGGTTAATCAGCAGCACCATGCTCGGCGTGGCGGACATATAGATGGCGGCATTGAGGGCGGAGGTGGTTTGCAGGCCAATATAGAGCGTAAGCGGGAAGCTGACCTGGCCACAGAGGGTTAACACCAGTACCGCCGGCGCGTTATCCCGTAGCAGGTGGCGGCTGGCGGCAATTTGCCGGTGGTAGAGCAGGCCCAGTAACAGCGCCGTCAACGCCCATCGCGCTTCTGTCATCAGGATCGGATCCACGCCCTGGACCAGCACGTGACCGACCACGTAATTTCCCCCCCAGAACAGGGCGGCCAGCGTCAGTAATAAATAGGGCATGCTGATTCCTTGCGTCGCTTATCACTGTACCAGATGGTAACTTTAATAATTTTATAATATCAATATTTTTATAGTGGTCTTTTTGTTATTTATTAAAAAAGTATATTTTACAATGTGATATTCGTTATCCATAAATTTTCGTTGCCGCGTTGTTAACGGTACTATACCGTATAGTCGCCATGCATTTCACAGGGACAAATTCATGCGTAACACAGAAAATGGGGTCATTGGTAGTGACCAAACCGCGGTGATGGCCAGGCTGGCACTGGATGAGTTAATTGACCAGCTTCTGCACAGCAACGCGCTGTCGCTGAAGCTGACGGCCAACCCGCTGGTGGCCGACAGAGCCTGGCATCTGACTGAGAATACCTGCATCCGCGCCTTCTCCGCTGACGATCCACAGGCCCAAAAGCGCGCTCATCATGCGCTGTTCATCCTCTATCAGTCCTGGCTTGCCGACCCGCTCTCGCCAGCGGCAGCCAATCAGTTTCATCCGCTGCTCTCCGGGATCAGAAATTACATTGAGTCTGAGTGGCTGCGGGCGGAAAGCAAACGTTTCCATCGCCAGAGACCGGTGCTTAATGCCGGCAATATCGTCGACGAACTGCGCGCCTTATGCCAGCAGCACCCGGCGTCTCATCATCCGCTGTTCGATTTCCTTGCCACCTCAGCCTCCGCGGCGCAAATCGACTATTTCTTCAAAAGCGACAGCGCGCTGAATCTGCTGTTCTTCGATCTTGTGGCGATGGGGTTGGTGGGTTCGCTGCCAGAAACCCGCGCGGAGATTGCGCAAAATCTGTGGGATGAGATAGGTCAGGGCAGCACTGAGATCACCCACGTCAATCTGTATAAGGATTTACTGAAGCGGCGGAATATCGCGTTGCCGGACAATCATTTTGCCCACCTGTACGACTGGCAGGGCCTGGCCGGGTATAACGCCTTTATGCTGGGCGGCGTAAACCGTCAGCATTATTACAAATCGCTGGGGGTCATGGCGATGACCGAGCTGCTCGACCCACCGCAGTATGAAAAACTGGTGGCGGGCTGTCGTCGGATTGGGCTTTCCGATCGCGATGTGCATTACTATGCCGAACATATCACCGTCGATATCGGTCATGCGGATGGCTGGCTGAACAATGTGATTGTGCCGATTGGCAAAAAACATCCGGCGGCGATGGAGGAGGTCTACTTTGGCGCCGCGCTGCGCCTGCAAACCTGCAACGATTACTATGATTGCCTGCTGGCGGCCCTGCAGTCGCTGGACGGCCGCGCATCATCTCACAAGGTACCGCCTTCTGAGTAAATAAGCGCTTTGGCCGCGCTCCAGGCGGTGATCCCCGGTGGGATCTCCCGGCATTCGGCGGACTCGGCCTGCTGGGCGGCGATGGCGCCATCGATGAGCATCACCATCATCATGGCCACCCGCTCGGCAGGTTCCGGTTTTAACACCTGCAGGAGGATATCGCGGAAGAACTGCCAGAGGAGCGACTTGAACCGGGAGCACTGCTCCCGGATCGCTGGCGATGACGCGCCATATTCAAACAGTGCGCGGGTAAACATGCAGCCGTGGAACGTGTCGCAGGTAAACCAGCGATGGTAGTAGTCGAACACGGCAAACAGCTTCTCCCGCGCGCTGGCTTTATCCGCCGTGATCTGCGCCAAATCCTGCATAAATTCGCTCTCTTTCTGCTTGAGGATAGCCAGAATGAGCGCCTCTTTATCGGTGTAATAGCGGTAGAAGGTCATTTTGGAGATGCCGGCATGTTCAGCAATCCGCTCGATGCTGGGCGACTGATATCCTTCGCGATTAAACAGCGCGCTGGCGTGGCGGAGAATGTCCGCTTGTTTTGGCTTCATGCGTTTTCCTGTCGAATGGTTCGCTGTCACGACTGCCGGTGACACGGCCGTCCTGCGACAGCGGTGCATTATGCCGGATCTTGCCGCCAGACGGGCAAAAAGTAAATCAGCCGCGGTTTATGCGGCGTCGGTGTTTTTGAATAAGGTTACAAGGATGAAGAAGAACATTGCCTTTTTTGACTTCGATGGCACGATAACCCACGAAGATACTTTTACCCCTTTCATTTATCAGTCCCTCGATGCGAAAGCCGTTCGTCGGGGCAAGCTGCGTCTGTTACCGCATATTCTCGCCTGGAAAATGGGTTGGCTCTCAGCCTCTGCTATCCGGCAAAAAGTCTTTCATTATGCTTTTGCTGGAAAATCGCAGCCTGAGATCCTGCAACGTGGCAACGATCATAGCCAGGTGTTTATTCCCCGCACGCTGCGGGAGAACGCGATGCAGCGTATAGCCTGGCATCAGGCGCGAGGAGACACCGTGGTGGTGGTCTCAGCCTCGCTGGATGTCTATCTTCGTCCGTGGTGCCAGCAGCACCATCTCGAACTGCTGTGCAGCGAAGTTGAATTTCAAAACGGGGCAGCGACCGGAAAGTATCAGGGCGGAGACTGCAGCGGCCTGGCGAAAAAGGCGCGCATCCTGGCGAGCTACCCCCTGGCCGATTACGAGGAGATCTTCGCCTACGGCGATACGCCGGAAGATTTCGCCATGCTGGCGCTGGCCACCACTAAAATCTATCGCTGGGATGAGGCTCCACCATGAGCCTGGCAGCGTCAGGCTGCGCAGGTTAAGATGGCCCCGCCATTGCCCGTCTCATTAAGAAGAAGAGAAGAGATGATATTACCCCTGACCACGCCCCGGCTGCTGCTGCGCCGGTTCAGAACGGAAGATCTGCCGTCTTTCAGCCATTATCGCAACCTGCCGGAGGTGGCCCGCTTCCAGAGCTGGACCCACTATGGCATGACAGAGGCGACAGCCTTCTATGAACAACAGCGTTCGCTGGCCTTTGCTGAAGAGGAGAGCTGGTTCCAGCTTGCCGTAGAGATCCAGGCCAACGGTGCGCTGGCGGGGGATGTGGGGATCCACTTTTTCGATCAGGGCAGACAGGCCGAGCTGGGGATGACCTTTTCCCCGGCGTATCAACATCAGGGGTATGCCCGGGAAGCCATTCATGCGGTGATGGCCTTACTCTTTGAACAGTTAGCCCATCACCGGCTGATGGCGGTGGTTGATACCCGCAATTCCGGCGCGATCAAACTCTTGGAAGGGCTGGGCTTTCGTCGCGAGGCGCATTACCGGCAGAATATCTTTTTTAAAAGCGAGTGGGGCGATGAGTATCTGTACGCGCTGCTGCGCAGCGAATATCAGTGAAGTGACGGGCGAGCCGTCACTTCTGTCTATGCTCTACAACACCCAATTCGACTGTCTCAAGGGATATGAGCATATAGGAGGTAAAGTCGACTTGTTCTCCATCGATAAGATTGATCATCGACCCTGAACCACAGAATGCAGCTTCGTCACGTATAAGGCAGAATGACAATTTTTTCTTCACTCCCTTCTTTTTTTCTTGTAAGGAAATGTTGTTATCAATGACTGCATATCCATGGGCATTAATTGTCTGAATATTATACAGATGTACAGGCTGCAACTCGCTAAGGTTAACAATGCCATAGACATCCTTAGAGCGCTGGATACTTTCTTTACTCAAAGTGTATTTTTTCTTTTTCCATATTCCTGTTTTTTCATCAAAGAAGACTTTTTCAGGAAGCAACCTGTTTGGGCCGTATCCATCATGGATGACATCGACAGAAAACCAACAAAACCAAGTGTAAAACGGTGGATTCTTTATTTTTAATGATGTGTATTCACTCGGATAATAGTTTTTAAATGAAACTTTATCACATGTGTTATTCCCGCTACCATTAGATATGGCGTTATTATAATTAACAAACCTGTTTTTATTGAAGTCAGAGGGTACATGTATTGCCGGTGTGATGGAGCTTACGGCTTTTTGTGATAAAAATATCAATATTAGTAAAATTATAACTCCCCTCATCATCCTCTCCTCAACTGTTCTGATTCGGGTTCTTCATTAACCAACAAATTATTGCTGTCCGGGAATTTTTGCTCAGTAAGTACGGCTATCGCACTACCGTATGCGCAGCAGCGTTCATTAAAACCATTTAATCCTTGATATTGTTCATTATCAATTTGTGCGGGTAAATTAACGGCAGCACTGGCTTGCCAGAAGGCCTGACTACGATAGTAAATTTTTACCCCGTTTCTTCTGGTATTGACGCTACATCGCTCGAGTATATGTTCGTTATCAGCGTAATATGCCATATTTCTTGACGCCCAGTAAAATCCTGCACTGCTAGTCGCCTCATGGTTATCGCTGCTGACATTATTCCTCCAGCTAATAATGTTCTCAGGAATGTTGTTTTCTGTATCAGATAGGTGATTGTCGGTGTAGCGAATGCCCCGGTGTGAATAAAGACGATTATATTCATTTATCAGAGTATCTTTGATGTTTACAGGATATACTCGTCCTCTGAAGCTAAAATATTCGAAATAATTTAGTGGGCTGGTTAGCTGTAACAGGCCTCGGCCATACCACGGGTAGTACCAAATATTATAGCGACGAACGACCTGATGCGTGCGTGGATCCCTTTCCGTATAGCGATAACCTTCCTCCATTGTTCCCAGCCACCCCGTCTCCTGAATCCCGTTTCCCAGAAAGCAAGCGAGTCGGAGTGGGGTGGTTATCAGGTGTTTCTGCATTGCTCTGTTAATGTGCGTGCGGATATTATCCGCAAGGCTTCCGACGCCATCCCGGTAGATGATGGCTTCCCATCGATAATCATTCTGTCCAGCCATTCTTAACAGATTGCGCGGAACAATTTGCTTCAATTCTGATTTGCTAAGCCAGCAGCACCTGCGAAAATGGGTAATGAAGGCCACTGGATGAAAATGCCATAGTCGATCTGCGCCAAGCGTGCCCGTATCAAAGCACAGTGCTGAAACATGACTTTTCAACCGCTCATAGTCATCATCAGACATAGCCTGAGTATCGTCGTTTTTGTTTTTTAGCCAGGAATAACGCTCATCAAAAGTGTCGGCGTTCCATTCGAGTGGAAAATGACAAACCAGACGGCTGCTCAGATCGCTAAGGTTCCCACTCTCCTGTAATCCCGTGATAAAGTCGGAATTACACTGGCTGTTATTGTCCATGTCATCGTCCACCATTCGCCAGCCCTTCCAGTGCGGGAAGTCGGCATCACTGAATTTTTTGATGTCAGAAGAGGCCAGATTTACAAACCCTGAGCCTCCGGGGAAATTGACAGTACGCCACAACGGGGCGATGGCAGGGATGAGAGTTTCATATTCAGTACTAATGATCCGACCAAAGCGGAGTAGTTCAAAGCCCGCAGAAGGATTCTGCGGGTACAGACGTTTGGCTGTCCAGTATAGATTGTATTCATATTTCAGACCTAATCTTCTTATGTCGTCAATTTGGTTAGCATCTATGTTTACTAGAGGCTCTCCCACCGTATCGAAGTGTGCCCCGATGGTGGTATTCTGCCTGCGAGTAATCATCGAACAGTCACCTTTTTCGAAGGTCATACTGACAAACAGTGGTTCGGCACTGGTATGAACGAGATTTAGGCGGTCGGTATCTGCTGAGGCTGCGTCAGCTACAGATTCGTAAAACCGAGTCCCAGCAGGCAGATAAAAATGAATATCACCATAAACCGTATCGGTTCTGCCATCGCGGGTGACATCCAGTTCGGGTAGCATGCGTCCGGTTAGTTTCAACATGTTTTCATTGTCACAGAAAATCTGAAAGTGAAAGGCATTATTTTCATCCACCATCCCATTCTGTCCTATGCGATCCTTGCGCCAGACTCTGCCTCCCTCCCTTATTGCGGGATTCAGTCGGTCTCTGAGGTGCATATACAGGGAGTAATACAAGACGCTACAACTTTCCCCGATCTCGGTTTTATGCTTTAACAGAACATACCCATCATCAGTTCTGCCATTAATATTCAGCGGAAATGCATCCCGTCTTTCTGTGTTTGATGGCGCCCTGAAAGAGACAACTTCTCCATCTGCAATCGCGCGTACAAATTCGATGCGATTATAACCTTCATCAGGATTGTCGGTGTGGAGAACATGTACACCGCCATGCCATGACGCGGATCTGTTTACAGGAAAACCCCGGTTTAAATCAGTGGGCATCATTCTTTCCACCCATGATGCATCACATTCTCCTTCATTCCGGGGACGTATAAATGGCGGGCTTATTATCATGCTGACTCCCTGTCTGCTTTGTTGAGGCTATAAAAGTACAGAATAGCGCAATTTTATTTAATTAAGTACTGTGCGTTGTTAAATAAAAAATTCACTTGAATGAATTTATTAGCTGACGTTATCAACTCTATGATTTTCATTACCTGAGAACGGAAATAATATTACCGGCAGAATATCTTTTTTAAAGGCGAGTGGGGCGATGAGTATCTGTACGCGCTGCTGCGCAGCGAATATCAGTGAAGTGACGGGCGAGCCGTCACTTCTGTCAGCGCTGCAGTTAGCTATGCTGGCGGATAAAGCGCGCGCGCCACGGTTTTAGCACCCACAGCGCGAGGGCGGCGGTGACAAAATCAAGGCCAATCGCGCAGCTGAAGACGACATGCCAGCCGTGGGTGTACTGATAGAGCAGTGCCGCCAGCGGGCCGCCGAAGATTGACCCGATGCCCTGAGAAATATACAACCAGCCATAGTTGGTGGCGGCATGCTCGCTGCCGAACGTATCGGTGAGTGTCGACGGGAAGAGGGAGAAGATCTCCCCCCAGCCAAAGAACACCACCCCGGAGAGCAGGACAAACAGCAGCGGATCTTCCCGGCACGCCAGCCAGAGCATCATCGCCACGCCTTCCAGCGCAAAGGCGATAAACATGGTTTGCTCGCGGCCGAAGCGGTCGGAAATAAAACCAAACAGCGGCCGGGTTAAGCCGTTGGTGAAGCGGTCTATCGTTAACGCCAGCGGCAGCGCCGCCATGCCAAATACCACCGCCTGGCTAATGCCGAAATCCTCGGCGAACACCGCCATCTGCGAAGTGACCATCAGCCCGGAAGTCGACATCATCGCCATCATGGCGAACATCAGCCAGAACAGCGGCTGGCGCAGCATTTCCCGGGAAGTAAACGATCTGCTGCTCTGCGCCACCGTCTGACTGATGGGTTGGGAGACAGCGGGCGGCGGCAGCTTCAGCCCCTGACTGGCGAGGAAGCCGACGAGGGCGAAAAGGATCCCGAAAGTCGTCATCGTGTGTTCGAGGCCGTTAGTGGTCAGCGACAGGGAGATGGGGAAGGTGGTTATGATGGCCCCCATCCCGTAGCCCGCCGCCACCGCGCCGGCGGCAAACCCCCGCTGCTGTGGGAACCATTTGACCATCAGGCCGACAACGCCGATGTAGACGATCCCGGTCCCGAGCCCGCCCATGCAGCCATAAACCAGCCAGAGCGTTGCCAGGCCGTTCACCTGCGCGGAAAGCACCCAGCTCATTCCCGCCATCACCGTGCCAATAGCGATCAGCCGCCGTGGACCAAATTTTTCCACTAACCGCCCCTGAAACGGGGAAAAGAAGGTCTGCAGGATGATCAGCAGGGAGAAGGTGACCTGCAATTCTGGCAGACCCACGCCAAGCTTGGCGGCCAGGGGTTTTGTCAACAGCGTCCAGACATATTGCGGACTGGAAATGGCGGCCATACAGATCAAGCCCAGCACCAGCTGGCGCCATTTGCCATATTTCGGGGTAACCAACGGTTCACTGAGTGTCGTCATGTTGTTCTCCGTTTTCAGTTAGCAGGTTTCCGTGAAACGCATCCACCCTGGATGCCTCACGGAAAGGGGAAGGTGGCGACCGCAGAGTGACGACGTGTTGTGGCCATACGGCATACGATCTTGTCCACATCGCGGTATACAAGCGCAGAGCATTAAACGTGCCACATCAAATAATCATTTATATTCAGCAAGTTAATGTGATGAGGTGGTAACTGACGGGATGCAACGTGGTGAATGGGCGGCACTGAGGCGGTGCAAATGGGTCATCGCGGTGCGTGGGAAACGCTCGTGGCAAATCCGCAGAATGTCGGCGCATGCGCTCTGCGTTTTCCTGCACCAAAGCCATGCAATGCCCCAACATCACTCCCCATTTTTGGGAATCGATGCGTCCGCTGGCGGCGAAACGCGGCTGTGAGCGGCCTCTGGCTTCTGGCATGGTGCTTGCAAGAACATCGGCAGAAAGCAGCGCAACAGACAATTCAGATCACACAATAGCTGGCTAGGGTTCCGGTTCACCGCGGTGAACGTCTGGTCCGAGAGCTGGCGACCTCGGCGAGGTTACACGGCGGGATAAAAGCCCGGGAGACAGCAGCACCGTTGGGTGTCGCGCTGCTCCGTTTCTCGTGCTAACCAGAGGTCCACCATGAAAACATCGCCGCTCCTCCGCTCACTTGTCCTGTCGCTGACGCTGCTGACCAGCGTCCCGTCGTTTGCCGCCGTCAAAAAAGAGTTCAACGTCTGCTGGACCATCTACGCCGGCTGGATGCCCTGGGGAACCATCAGTAACGAAAAGATCATTGATAAATGGGCCAGCAAATACGGCATCAAGATCAATATCGTCCAGCTCAACGATTACATCGAATCCATCAACCAGTACACCGCCGGGCAGTTTGACGGCTGCACGATGACCAACATGGACGCGTTGACGATCCCGGCGGCGGGCGGTGTCGACAGCACGGCGCTGATCACCGGCAGCTACTCCGACGGTAACGACGGGGTGGTCCTGAAGGGGACGGATAAAAAGCTCAGCGACCTGAAAGGGATGTCGGTGTATCTCCCGGAGCTGTCGGTATCCCACTATCTGCTGGTGCGCGGCCTGGAAAAAGCCGGGCTGCAGGAAAAAGACGTCAAGGTGGTGAATACCTCCGATGCCGATATCGTCTCGGCCTTCGGCACCAGCGGCGTGCGGGCGGCGGTGGCCTGGAATCCACAGCTGTCAGTTATCAAAAAGACCCCGCAAACCAGCGAAGTGTTTAGCTCCTCGCAGGTGCCCGGCGAGCTTATCGACATGATGGTGGTGAATACCCAGACCCTGAAAGATAACCCCGCGCTGGGCAAAGCCCTGACCGGCGCCTGGTTTGAAATGATGGCCAAAATGAAGGCCGGGGATACCCAGGCGTTGAGCGCCATGGCCGCCGACTCCGGCACCGATCTTGCCGGCTACCAGGCACAGCTGAAAACAACCCATCTGTTCTGGACGCCTGCCGACACCCTGGCGTTTATCTCCTCGCCGGAACTGGCGAAAACGATGCAGCGAGTGGCGCAGTTCTCGTTCGATAAAGGCCTGCTGGGTGAAGGGGCGCAGAGCGCGGACTTTATCGGCATGACCTTCCCGGGAAATGTCACTCTCGGCGATGCCGCCAACCGCAAACTGCGCTTTGACGACAGCTACCTGAAGCTGGCCGCCGCGGGCCAACTGTAATGATTACTGCCGGGAGACCACGCCATGCGCCACATTAACCGTTATCCCCAAAAGGGGATGCGCCTGACGCTGATGCTGCTGCCTTTTGTCGTGCTGATCGCCGCCTGGTTTATTGGATCGGCGGTGCGGCTGGAAGCCAATCCGCAGGACAAGTTGCTGCCAGGCCTGTCGCAGATGGTGGCAGCCATTGACCGGATGGCGTTCACCCCGGACAAACGCAGCGGTGAGTATCTGCTGTGGGCCGATACGCTGATCAGCCTGAGCCGTCTGTTGACGGGCCTGGCCGTCTCGTCGCTGATCGGCCTCGGTATCGGCATCGCCGCCGGCGTCTTCCCGATGTACCGTGCGGCGCTGTCGCCACTGCTGACGGTGGTGTCAATGATCCCGCCGCTGGCGATCCTGCCGGTGCTGTTTATCGTCTTCGGCCTGGATGAGCTGTCGAAAGTGATGCTGATCGTCATCGGCATTACGCCAATGCTGGCGCGCGACCTGGAGCAGCGGGCGAAGGAGATCCCGGCGGAGCTGTTTATTAAGGCGCAGACCCTCGGCGCTAATAGCTGGACCCTGGTGCTGCGGGTGGTGCTTCCCCAGCTGCTGTCGCGGCTGATCACCTCTCTGCGCCTGCTGCTGGGCTCAGCATGGCTGTTCTTGATCTCCGCCGAGGCCATCTCCGCTACCGCCGGGCTGGGGTACCGCATTTTCCTGGTGCGGCGCTATATGGCGATGGACGTGATTATTCCCTATGTCATCTGGATCACGTTGCTGGCATGGCTGATGGATCTGGCGCTGCGCCAGCTGCACAAAGCCTGTTTCCCGTGGGCGGAAGGAGGCCGGGGATGAGTTTTATCGACATCAAAAACATCTGGCAGGAGTACGGCGACCACGTGGTGCTGGAGCGCATCAATCTGCAGGTGAAAGAGGGCGAGTTTTGCTCGATGGTCGGCGCGTCCGGTTGTGGTAAATCGACCTTTTTACGCCTGCTGCTCGGTCAGGAAAAACCGACCCGTGGCGACATCCTGCTCGATGGCCAGCCGCTGGCGGCAGAGCCGGATCGCAGCCGCGGCGTGGTCTTCCAGCGCTATTCGGTGTTTCCGCATCTCAACGTGCTGGATAACGTCGCCATCGGCCTGGAGCTGCCGGCGTCCCCGCTGCTGGGGCGCCTGTTTGGCGGCAGAAAACGCGAGGCCCGGCAACAGGCCCAGCACATGCTGGAGAAAGTGGGGCTGGGGCACGCTCTGGATAAATATCCGGCGCAGTTGTCCGGGGGGATGCAACAGCGGCTGGCCATCGCCCAGGCGTTCGTGATGCAGCCGCGGGTGCTGCTGCTCGATGAGCCCTTCGGCGCGCTGGATCCCGGCATTCGCAAAGATATGCATGCGCTGCTGCTCCAGCTGTGGAGCGAAACGCGCATGACGGTGTTTATGGTCACCCACGACCTGGCCGAAGGCTTCAACCTGGGCACCCGGCTGCTGGTGTTCGACAAAGTGCGCATCGATCCGCAGGCGCCTAACGCCTGGGGAGCGCGCATTACCTACGATATCCCGCTCAATGAGGCGCGGATGGCGCAGCTGGCCACCGGTAGCGACACCAACGTTTACGCATTAAGGAGATAAATTGATGACCGTACTTTTTCACGCCACTCCCAGCCTGCGCGAAGAGCGGCTTCCCGGCGGGGCGCACACCTCGCTGATTTTGCGCAAAGGGCAGATCCTGCGCCTGACCGATATCGACGGCGGGGCGAACGTCAGCATGATGATGCTCAACCCCCATGAGAAAAGTGAGCGTCTGAACCTGCCGGATACCCTCAAGGGCCAGCATACCGCGCGCCTGACCGCTGGACACTGTTTCTACTCCGATATGGGCCGGGTGCTGGCCGGGATCGTCGCCGACAGCTGCGGCTGGCACGATCCGTTCGGCGGGGTCCTTAACGCCGAAGAGACACACGACAAATATGGCGCCGGACGCTACCAGGAATTACGTAATGGCTTCTACCGCAACGGCGTCGATAACCTGCTGGTGGAGATGGGCAAATGGGATCTCGGCCTGGAAGATCTGCTGATGGTGGTCAACTTCTTCAGCAAAGTCACCGTCGATGACGAGGGCCGTTTCCAGTTTGTTGCCGGCAACAGTCGCGCCGGGGATTACGTTGAGCTGTTTGCCCCGATGGACGTCCTGCTGGTGCTCACCGCGCTGCCGCATCCCCAGGATCCGGCCACAGAATATGCGCCCCGTCCGGTGCAGCTGAGCTGGTATCAGGCCGACGATGAGGACGCGGCCACCCAGGCGCTCCTGACCCGCGATGAGAATCAGCGCGCGTTCCGCAACACCCAACTTTTTGCCCTGTAAGGAGGCGTTCATGACCGTTATCATCAGTACCCGACGCCCGGAAGAGGCCGTCTATCGCCATGTGATCCCGGCCGGGGAACCCTGGCTGTTTGAGGTTAAAAAAGGGCAGACCCTGCGCCTGCTCGATCTCGAAGGTAATCAGGCGATTGATACCCTGTTTTACAACGCCGACAACCCGCGCGAGCGCTACGATGCGCAGCGCACGCTGCGCCGCCAGGGGAACGCCTACCTGACCGCCGGCAGCGTGCTCTATTCCAACCTTGGTCATCCGCTGATGACCATCGTGGCTGATACCTGCGGGCGGCACGATACCCTCGGCGGCGCCTGCGCCCAGGAGAGCAACACTGTGCGCTACGCCCTCGACAAGCGCTATATGCACAGCTGCCGGGACAATTTTCTCTGCGCCTGTCAGCACGATGGCCGCCTGCATAAGCGCGATATCGGCGCCAACATTAACTTCTTTATGAACGTGCCGGTGACGCCGGAGGGCGGTCTGACCTTCGCGGATGGCATCTCGGCGGCGGGAAAATACGTTGAACTGCGCGCGGAGTGTAACGCCATGGTGCTGATCTCCAACTGTCCGCAGCTCAACAATCCCTGCAACGGCTGGAACCCGACCCCCGCCGAGGTGCTGGTATGGAACTGACCCGCTGGCAGCGCTGGCGTTTGCTGGCCTTTCGGCTGTTCGCCGTTCGCGCCGACCGCCTGAATCACACACCGATGCGCCACGTTTAAGCGCCGGTTCCCCCGGGGACGACCTCAGGGAAAGACGAATTGTTGCGGGACGACCCGCTACGCTGTGAGTTCCGCTTATGTTTGATACCTTACTGATTGCCAACCGCGGGGCGATAGCCTGCCGCATTTTACGTACCCTGCGCGCCATGCAGGTGAAGGGGGTTGCCGTTTACGCCGAAGCCGACCTGAGCAGTCTGCACGTCCGCGAAGCGGATGAAGCGCTCAGCCTTGGCGAGGGCCCGGCAGCGCAAACTTATCTGGTGGTAGAGAAGATCATTGCCGCCGCGCTGCGGAGCGGCGCCCGCGCCATCCATCCCGGCTACGGCTTTCTGTCGGAAAACGCCGCCTTCGCCGAAGCCTGTGAGGCGGCGGGACTGGCGTTTGTTGGCCCGACCCCGCAACAGCTGCGTACCTTCGGCCTGAAACATACCGCTCGCGGGCTGGCGAAGGCGGAGGGCGTGCCGCTGCTGGAGGGCAGTGAACTGCTGGCCGACAGCGAGGAAGCCTGCCAGGCGGCTGAGGCGGTGGGCTACCCGGTGATGCTCAAGAGCACGGCGGGCGGCGGGGGGATTGGCATGCGCGTCTGCCGCGACGCCCGCGAACTGAGCGAGGCCTTTGCCACGGTGCAGCGGCTGGGGCAAAACAACTTCAGCGACGCCGGGGTGTTTCTCGAAAAATATATCGAACGCGCCCGTCACCTGGAGGTGCAGATCTTCGGCGACGGTGAGGGGGAGGTTATCGCCCTCGGCGTGCGCGACTGCTCGCTGCAGCGGCGTAACCAGAAAGTGATTGAAGAGACCCCGGCGCCGAATCTGCCGGAAGGGATGGCGCAGGCGCTGTGTAGCGCGGCCATTGCCCTCGGGAAAGCGGTGAACTACCGTAGCGCCGGGACGGTGGAGTTTGTCTACGACAGTGCGGCGCAGCGCTTCTATTTCCTTGAGGTCAATACCCGCCTGCAGGTGGAGCACGGCGTTACGGAGCAGGTGTGGGGCGTGGACCTGGTGCGCTGGATGATCGCCCTGGCCGCAGGGGATTTACCGCCGCTGAGCGAGCTGGCCGCCGGGCTACAGCCCCGGGGCCATGCTATTCAGGCGCGAATTTACGCCGAAGATCCTGGCCGCCAGTTTCAGCCTTCGCCTGGACTGTTAACCGACGTCTGGTTTCCGCCAGCGGACGGCGCCACCCTGCGCATCGACCGCTGGGTGGAAGCCGGCTGTGAAGTGCCGCCGTTTTTCGACCCGCTGCTGGCGAAAGCTATCGTCTGGCGCCCCAGCCGCGATGAGGCGATCGCCGGCCTGGCGCAGGCCCTGGCGGAGACCCGCCTGTATGGCGTCGAAACCAACCGCCTGTACCTGCAGCAGATCCTCGGCTTTGCGCCGTTTACCGCCGGAGAACCCTGGACCCGCTGCCTGGAGCAGTTGCGCTACCGGGCGGATACCGTGGAGGTTCTGAGCGCTGGCACCCAGACCAGCGTCCAGGACTATCCGGGACGTCTGGGGTACTGGGCGGTGGGTGTACCGCCCTCGGGCCCGATGGATGACCGGGCGCTGCGCCTGGGCAACCGTCTGCTGGGCAATGCCGAAGGCGACGCCGCGCTGGAGATCACCCTTAGCGGACCCACCCTGAAATTTAATACCGCCGTACAGGCGGCGGTCTGCGGCGCGCCGCTGGCCGTCACGCTCGATGGCGCCGGGCAGGACATGAACTGCGTATTCACTATTCCGGCGGGGGCGACCCTCAGGCTGGGGGCAATAAACGGACCAGGCGTCAGAAGCTATCTCTGCCTGCGCGGCGGTATTCAGGTGCCGGAGTACCTGGGCAGTAAAAGCACCTTTACCCTCGGTCAGTTTGGCGGCCACGGCGGACGGGCGCTACGCGCTGGCGACGTACTGCATCTTGCGCCTTTGGCTGAGACAGGGGAAGGCGCAGCGCTTCCCGCAGGGCTGCGCACCGCGCTGACGGACGTCCGTACGCTGCGGGTGATTTATGGTCCCCACGGCGCACCGGAGTTCTTTGCCCCGGCGTATATGGCGACCTTTTTTGCCACCGACTGGGAAGTGCATTTTAACTCCAGCCGCACCGGCGTGCGCCTGATCGGGCCTAAGCCGGTCTGGACCCGTGACAGCGGCGGCGAAGCCGGGCTGCATCCGTCGAATATTCATGACAACCCCTATGCCGTGGGGGCCGTGGATTTTACCGGCGATATGCCGGTGATCCTCGGGCCGGACGGCCCAAGCCTCGGAGGCTTCGTCTGCCCGGTCACGGTTATCGAAGCCGATCTCTGGCAACTGGGCCAGCTTAAGGCGGGGGATAAAGTGCGCTTTGTGGCGGTGGACGTCCCCACCGCCCGGCGGCTGGCGGCAGGTCGTCGCGCGGAGCTGGCGACCCTGCAGGCGCAGGACGTTGCCTGGCAGCCTGTGCCGCTCACCTCGCCGGTGGTGATGACCTGCGGTGACGCCGACAAACGTCTGGTGGCGCGCCTCTCCGGCGATACCCATCTGCTGCTGGAGGCCGGTGAGGCGGAGCTGGATCTGGTGCTGCGTTTTCGCATCCATGCCCTGATGCAGGCCCTTGAAGGGCAAGCCCGGGAAGGGATCATCGATATCACGCCGGGGATCCGCTCGCTGCAGCTGCATTTCCAGCCGGAAACGCTGGCGCTGGAGACCCTGCTGGCGTGGGTCAGCGGGGAGTGGACCACGGTCTGCATCAGCGACGATCTGCAGGTTCCAACGCGGGTCGTGCATCTCCCGCTTTCCTGGGACGATCCGGCCTGCCGCAAGGCGATCGACAAATATATGACCACCGTCCGCCCGGACGCCCCGTGGTGCCCAAGCAACCTCGAGTTTATTCGCCGGATAAACGATCTGCCGGATGAGCAGGCCGTATGGAACACGGTGTTTGACGCCAGCTATCTGGTGATGGGCCTCGGCGATGTCTATCTCGGCGCGCCGGTGGCCACGCCTCTTGATCCGCGCCATCGGCTGGTCACCACCAAGTACAACCCGGCGCGAACCTGGACGGCGGAAAACTCGGTGGGCATCGGCGGGGCGTATCTGTGCGTCTACGGCATGGAAGGCCCGGGCGGCTATCAGTTTGTCGGCCGCACTCTGCAGATGTGGAATCGCTATCACGAGGTGGCCGATTTTGCCGGCAAGCCTTGGCTGCTGCGCTTTTTCGACCAGCTGCGTTTCTATCCGGTTTCGGCGGAAGAACTGCTGGAGATTCGCCGCGATTTCCCGCTCGGTCGCTATCCGCTGCGCATCGAACACAGCACGCTGCGGCTGGCGGAATACCAGCAGTTTCTCGCTCGCGAGGCGCAGAGCATTGACGCATTTCGCGACCATCAGCAGCGGGCGTTTAACGCCGAACGCGATCGCTGGATCGCCAGCGGCCAGGCCCATTTCGACAGTCAGGAGAGCGCGGCAGAAGAAGCGGGCGATGCGCCGCTGCAGCCGGGCGAGCAGGGGGTGGAAAGCCCGGTATCCGGTAATTTGTGGCAGGTACAGACCGAGGCCGGTCGTCTGGTGCGCGCCGGTGATGTGCTGGTGGTGCTTGAGTCGATGAAAATGGAGATCCCGCTGCTGGCGCCGTGCGATGGCAGGGTTCAGCAGGTCAATGTGCAGCCAGGCAGCGCGGTGCGTGCCGGGCAACGGGTGGCAGTGATTATTGAGGAGAAGGCATGATGCAGCAGACGTTTGATTTACGCCTGGCGACCCTGGCGGCGAACTATCGTAACGGCAACACCACCCCGCGGGCGCTGTTGGCGGCGATCCGCCAGCGGGCGGAAGCGCTGAATCCCGAATTTAATCTGTTTATCCATCTCCTGAGCGAAGCGGAGCAGGCGCCGTTTCTCACGGCGCTGGAAGGCCATTCGCCAGAGACGCTCCCGCTGTATGGCGTGCCGTTCGCGATCAAAGATAATATTGACCTTGCGGAGATCCTCACGACCGCTGCCTGCCCGGCGTTTGCATACCGACCGACGCAAAGCGCGACCATTGTCGCGCAGCTGATTGCGCTGGGAGCGGTGCCGGTGGGCAAAACCAATCTCGATCAGTTTGCCACCGGCCTGAACGGAACCCGTTCGCCGTACGGACGTTGCCGCAACGCGTATCACCCGGATTACCCCTCCGGTGGCTCCAGCGCCGGCTCCGCGCTGGCGGTAGCCCTGGGTGTCGCCAGCTTCGCGCTGGGGACCGACACCGCTGGCAGCGGTCGCGTTCCGGCCGGGCTGAATAACCTGGTGGGGCTGAAAGCGACGAAAGGGTTGATCTCCACCGCCGGGGTCGTCCCTGCCTGTCGCACGCTGGACTGTGTGACCTTTTTCAGCGCTACCGCCGACGAGGCCAGCCAGCTGTTGGCGCTGGTTGCCCGGACCGATCCGCAGGATAGCTACAGCCGCCGCAATCCTCAGTGGAACAGCCGGCAGGCCTTTGGCAGGCCGTCCGCCGGGTTTCGCTTTGGCGTCCCGCAGGCGCTGAACTTCCTCGGTTGCCGCGCCAGCGAAGCGCTGTTCGCCCAGGCCGTGCAGCGGCTGACGGCGCTCGGCGGCGTGCCGGTAGCGATCGATTTCGCGCCACTTCTGGCCGCCGCCCGCCTGCTGTATGACGGACCGTGGGTTGCTGAACGCTATGCGGTGGCAGGGCCGCTGATTGAACAGCAGCCGGATGCCGTCCTGCCGGTGATTCGCGACGTGCTGGCGAAAGCGCCTGATATCGACGCGACGGCGACCTTTAAGGCGATGTATCAGCTGCAGGGTTATAAAGCGCAGTGCGATGCCATCCTTGATACGCTGGACTGCGTGCTGACGCCAACCTTTCCGCGCCCGGTGACGCTCGACGAGCTGGCGGCGGAGCCCATCGCCCGCAACGCCGATCTGGGCTACTACACCAACTTTATGAACCTGCTGGACTATGCGGCGGTGAGTGTGCCGTGCGGGTTTATGCCTGACGGATTGCCCTCCGGCGTCACGCTGTTTGGCCGGGCGTTTACCGATCAGTATTTGCTGAGCCTGGCCGACGCCTTCCAGCGCGCGGAGCGGCTGCCTCTGGCTGGCGGCGCGCGGCTGGAGAGCCCGCCGCCTGCGCACCCCGCGGGCCATGATCGGATGGCCCTGGCGGTATGCGGGGCGCATCTGGCCGGTCTGCCGTTAAACGGTCAATTGCTGACGCGGGGCGGCCGGTTGCTGCAGGCGACCCACAGCGCGCCACGCTATCGTTTGTACGCCCTCGCGGATGGCAAGCGCCCGGCGATGGTGCGTGACGAGCGCGACGGGGCCGCGATAGCGGTGGAAGTGTGGGAGATACCCAGCGCCGAGGTGGGGTCACTGCTGGCCGCTATTCCCGCGCCGCTGGGGCTGGGACAGGTTGAGCTGGCCGATGGCCGCTGGGTGACGGGTTTTATCTGCGAAGCCGCCGGGCTGGGAGATGCCACGGAGATCACCGCCTGGGGCGGCTGGCGTCAGTGGCTGGCCAGGTAAACGGAAAATCCTCTGCGGTATCGCCGCAGAGGGAACCCTTGCTTACAGCGGGCTGTTCTCATCGAGCTGGGTGACGCTCCAGACGCGGGCGTGCGTGTCATCGATGCGATAGTAGCTTTTTACGCTCGCCGTGCCGCCGATGGCGTAGCCCACCAGAGCGACAATGTTGAGCTGATGCCCTTGCTTATCGGTAAACGCATAATACTCATCCAGCACATAACCGCTGGCGCTGGCCGCTGATTCCAGACGATCGTCCCTGGCTTTCAGGTCCGGGGTATAGTCGGCGATGGTTTTCCCTACAAAGTTTTTGGCAACGTCCTGCTTTTCGTCATCGCTGACGATAAACGCCGCGCTGGCAGGAAAGTGCTGAACCACGTCAGCCAGGGTTGGTTTCGGCGCGGCAGTGGGGAATAACGTGTGATCGATGGTGTAGGCCTGTAGCCAGCAGGAGAATAACGCCGCTTCCGCCGCGCGGCCATCCGGGTCGGAAAGCCCGGGCAGCGCATCGACGGTCTCTCCCGCTTTACGCAGCGCAATGAAATCGGCACAGGAAGAGACCCGTGCCTGATTCTGGTCGCTCAGCACCAGCGTCAGGGGAGACTGGTTAATCTCAAGCTCGCCCGCCGCCAGCACCGGCGTGCTCAACAATAACGTCACCGCCATACCGATAAAATATTTCATCACATAGCCTCCATGAATATCGTCGTATCCTGATCCGAGGTGACAGGGAAAGCAAGCGATGGATGACGTTTTTTCCGCACGTCCGGGCGATGGCTCCCGGACGCCGGGCGACGGCCGGGGAAGGTTACTGATGGTGTGGGGCGGGATAAAACGCTTCCGCTGTCCATTGCGCTGATGGCTGGCGGTATTGCTGCCAGAACAGATCGGCAATCTCCCGGGCTTCGGCGGAGCCCGGCGTGACGTAGGCCCCCACCGTCACGATGGAAAGATGAATATTTTGCGTTTTCAATACCGGGAAAAGGCCATGCGTCAGATTAAGCAGCCCGGCTTTGCCGACGCTCAGCGTCAGATACTCCGGGTGGGGCTGAGTGGCAAACATCCCGCCAGTCAGCAGGATCGCGCCTTCTCCACGCGCGGCCATCCGCGGAGAGACCGCTTTGATGGCGGCATATACCGCGCCAATATTGGTGGTGAGATCCTCGATGAAGCCTGCCACCGACTGGGTCTCCAGATTACCGTCATGCATGGCCGCGGCGTTGAAATGCAGCACATCCACGCCGCCGGTTTCCACCTCTACCTCGCGAATGAGATCCACGATACTGGTGATATCGCTGGCGTCCGCCACGCGGCCTTCCGCGGCAAATCCTGCCGCTCTCAGCTGGTCGGCCTGCGCAGCCACATTGCTTTTATTGCGAGAGGACAGCATCACCCTGAATCCCTCACCGGCAAACCGTGAGGCCGTCGCCATTCCCATCCCAGGACCGGACCCAATACTCAAAAACGTTTTCATAGGCTTCTCTCACTGTAAGTTGAAGAGCCGCTATGTTAATAGCCGAACAGATCGCTGATAATCATCCTTCTTTGCAAATGATTAATGTGCAGGGTGCAGGAATCATGTTCGATGAATTTGATGAGCTGATGGCGTTTGTCTGTGTGGCTGAGGCAGGGAGTTTTATCGGGGCCAGCCTCAGGCTGGAGCGGGATGCATCGGTGATTTCCCGCCGGGTCAGCCACCTTGAAAAAAAACTGGGCGTCCGGTTGTTGGTGCGTACCACCCGCAGCGTAACGCTGACTGAAGCCGGAACCTGGTTTTTGCAGCGCGCCCGCACGGCGCTGGATGAGCTCAGCGCCGCCAGCCGGGAAGTCGGGGATTTTGCTGCCACCCCGCAGGGAACGTTGCGGGTCTCGCTGCCGGTGACCTTTGGCCGGGAGCTGATTGCCCCGATGTTTCCTGATTTCCTGCAGGCGTATCCGGATATTCGCCTTGATGCCCATTTTCTCGATCGACGGGTCGATATTGTCGCGGAGGGGTTTGATGCGGTGATCCGCCTGGGAAACGTGCGGGACAGTACCTTAACCGGGCGCGAGCTGGGGGCATTTCGCAGCCAGCTGATTGCTTCGCCGGCCTATCTGCAATGCTACGGTGAACCAACTCATCCTGAGCAACTGGCAGTCCATCGGTGTCTCGGCTTTACCCACCATCCGGACTGGCCCTACTGGATCCTCGAGAATGGTCGGGAGCATATCCAGGTGACGCCAGCTGGCCCCCTCACCACCAATATCAGTGAAGCGTTGCTGACGGCGGTCATTCGCGCAACCGGGATCGCACTGCTGCCGGGATGGATGGTTAATCAGGCGGTGCAGTGCGGGGAACTGGTCCGCGTGCTGCCCGACTGGCGCAGCGCGGCGCGGGTTAGCGTTTATGCCCTGATGCCTCCCGGCACGCTGGTTCCCGCCAAGACCCGAGTATTTATCGACGCGGTATGCCAGCAGCTGGCGTCATCCCCGCTGTGGCAGGACGAGTTGAAGCGATAAACGGGGGGAGGACACCTCATGGCAGACGCTGTCAGATAAAGATCCTTTGCAGATTGACATCATCACTCCCGCGCCTTCAAGTGTTGAACAGAGTGATCAATAACGGGTGATGTGGGTTAGGTGTGATTGTTGTATGATGCCGGCAAGGATAGCCACTTAAACATTGAGGGATTAATGATGACGGTTTACCAGCTTAGTACCCGAATAAACTCTAATGTCCCGACTGATTCTTTGCTTTATGACCTCTGTATTTATCGTATGGACTCTCACAGGAATAAATATCTCCTGGTAGATGTGAAACAGCAGCCGTTTCCTGGAACTTATGAAACACAAACTCATATGACCGGAAATATAGATGAGTCACTCTCGACAATTTATATTATGGAAATGAATCTTTACCGCAAAACCATGTTGCATACGGTCTGTGTGACCCCCGTTCCATTCACCAAAATGTACACACTTGAAGCCTTTGCATCAGGTAACGCCTGGTCTCCGGTAAAGCGAGAGAACCTCTGTTATTTTGAGACAAAAGGAACAATGAAACCTGCAAGCGAGGGTGGGGAAACAAAGGAGATAAGAATCACTATCCCGGAACGTCCATTTATTGCACAAGAGTATCCCATAGGTTCACCACAAGATCCGTTTGAAAAAAAGAAGATAGAAGCAGAAATTCAGGACAGATTCTACAGTCTCTCATATCCTTCTCAATCAGGAGCGAGCGTGTGCGGTCCTGCTGCATTCTTTTACTGTCTGCAACAAGACCGTCCTGATGTATATGCCCAGGCCGCCAGGGAACTGTGGCGATATGGGAAAACCAAAATCGGTGAACTTGAGATAGAGCCAGGTGAGGGATGTCGCCATCCCTCGGGTCATTTTTATGACAATATCTCTGGCCTTGACTGGATGACGCTGGCTGGTCTGAGGGATTCAGAGAATGCAGTGCTGAGCTTCGATACTCTCGATTCTCCAGTAGCAGGGATCACCATGTGGCCAACTCTGACGACATGGTTTGAAAAAGCAGGTTATGAAAGGGTGTTCAGTAATGTAGGAATCACACAAGCAGGTATTCAAGGGATTCGTGACTTAAATGAATATATTAATAAAGGTTATAAAGTTGTTACCCTTATCAACGATAGTTTATTAAGAGATAGTATGTTCGAGCATACAACCTATCCCACCCACTGGATTGTCTGGAATGGACCTGTGACCCAAGGGAATGACGGTTTTGTAGGATTAAATCTTTTCTCATGGGGAGATGTGTCACAACAAATTAAGTCTCGAAAAGATTTATCTTTCTTCATTCGTCGATTCTTTGGGGGGGTGGTTTTTAAACCACTGGTATAGTTATGATATGCATACGTTCTTTGCTAATCTTATTTCTTCTGTCTATTTCTGGCTGCAAGTTATTAAGCCCAAACGCTGAGTATATCCCAGGTAATGAGGCATTAACAGAAGCACTAGTAGGGAAGCCGTATTTTTTTAAAATTAAGATTCTGGGCGGGCGCGTTATTGGTGGGCCGCAAAGAAAAGTAGGGAGTGTTGTTCCCGATGATGCAGGTATTTCTTTACGTAATTGTAAATTGCCTGAATCGGTAATTACAAAGGCCACAACGGATACTACAGATCATAATTGTGTTGAAGTCTATGGTGTCGCAACCAAACCTGGCCCCATAAAAATAACTATTAATGGTGGAATGTATGGAAGCATGATAGCTCCAGCAAGCTATTTCAGTAAAGGCTATCTGCTGAACGTGGTTAAGCCCTGATGAAGAGAGCAGTTTATTTTAGTGGGGTACTGATGATCCCCACCATGTCACACCCGATGGCTGGCATTATGGCCCTGCTGGTGAATATTGTTGTTACCGCCACGGTTTATGCTGTCATCAAAAAAGATATTCCGCGTGATGTGATGGTTACTCATGATCACGAAGAAGAGGATATCGACCTTGATGATATTAAAGTGAGCTAACTTACCCCTGTATTATTTTATCAATGGCGTTGAGCTAGTCCTGCAACTCAGCCCATAACCGAGTGGTCCTCAGTTATGGGCTGAGTTGCGTCAGGTAGACGCCTGGGTAAAAGTGGAGCAGGGTGAACATTGTTGTTGCAAAAATGTGAACGCTTCAGTAGCCTTGTCTCTTTCGGAGACAGGAAATGCTCGTCACTGATTCACTTCTTGCTTACACCCTCGCTGCCACACTGCTTACCCTGACGCCAGGTCTTGATACTGCTCTTATTCTCCGCACGGCGACCGCTGAAGGTGGACGCAAAGCCTTGCATGCCGCGTTAGGCATTGATCTTGGATGCTTTATCTGGGGCGCGCTGGTGGCCTTTGGTTTAGGTGCGCTACTGGCGGTTTCTGAATTGGCTTATACCTTATTGAAATGGTGCGGAGCAGGATACCTTTGTTGGCTGGGCATCCAGTTGCTCCTGCGCCCACGCCAGCAATTTAACACCCACCCGGCCGAATCCAATTCCACAAGTAACTGGTTCCTGCGTGGGATGTTGGGGAATGCGCTTAATCCCAAAATGGGTGTCTTCTACGTTTCGTTTTTGCCCCAGTTTATCCCCGCCGGGCATTCACCCATCAGCTGGACCTTTCTCCTTGTCACCATCCATGTATTGATTGGGACGCTGTGGTCATTAACGCTGATTACTGCCACTCGCTATGCCGCCGGCATCCTGAAAAAACCAGCCGTGGTGAAATGGATGGACCGGACAACCGGCTGCCTGTTTCTGTTGTTTGCCGCGAAGCTGGCCCTGAGCCGGCGGTAGCCACGCAGGGGCGTATGCCCCTGTTTTTTTCGTTTAAAAATGAGCAACCCGCGGAGGGTATACTACTTAGTGATGAAACGATCGCGCACGAACGTACGCTTAGCCAGTTTCTTTTGCAAAACGATGACAATAACTGGGGTTCCTGATGCGGTAATTGCACATACCGCCAACAGCGTGTCCATATTTTGTAGCGCCATACGATGGTCAGGTAACAGAAAAGCAGACAGGAAAAATGCGGCAGTCGTCATCAGATACATCATGGATGTCTGTAATGAAGAGAATCCCGCTCGTTGGTTGTTATCAGGAAACTGAATCGTCACCGCCGACGATGACACCAGACGACTGTAAGCTGCGCCGAGAAATAACGTAATAAATAGCGCCGGATGCGGATAGCCCAGCAGGGGGATCAGCAAGCTCAGGATAAAAACGAGGGTTGACCCGGTCGCCAAACTCAAAGCAGAAAAACGAGAGGTTAATGCACCTGTCATTCTGGTAGACAGATACCCTGCCAGACCCCCGCCGAAGAACAACCAGGGCAGCAGACCTTGAGAAGCCCCCAACAGCTGCGTCATTAATGGCGCCAGGACAGGAATGATCAGCATTGGACTAAACTGTACCAGCGCATTACCGGAAGCAAACAGTAAAGTATCTACATCGAGGGGCAGCGCGTGGGATGTGTCGAAAGTGACGGGATCCTGAGGAATGATGAAGACGATCAGTGGCAATGCCAACCAACACAGTGTGCAGATTAACCACAACGCGACATGCCAACCGTAATGAGTACACAAAAATAGTACAGCGGGCATCCCCACAATGCTGACCATCGAAAATGACGCAATCACCGTCGCCAACATTTTTCCGCGCAAGTCAGCCGGTGTGTGGTTTATCAAAATAGTGATCCCCACAGCCATTGTCGTACCTCCAACCAGTCCTGCTAAGAAGCGCAATGTAAGAAGAAGAGGAAAACGGGTGGTCAATGTCGTCAACAGTGTCGCCATGGCTAGCAGTACCATATTAGCGATTAAAAAATGCTTCTTATTGCAACGATCAACCCAGTAAAAGGCGATAATTCCTGACAGGACGGCTCCAGATGTGTACATACCGGATACATAGCCTGAGAAGGTGACGGGAACAGCGAAATCAGCAGCCATAAATGTAAAAACAGGGCTGAACATCATATATTCCAGCGCATTAATAAACTGGACAAAAGCGATTACCATAGCAATCCGAATGAGCGTCTTTTGATTAAATGTTGTGGTGACCAGTGGCATAGCAAGCGACCTGTGGATGAAAGATATCCTAGCTTAACTGCTATCAAACTTGTCGATTAGATGGTAAAAATGGCACTCATTATTATCATATGTGGGATAGTTGATGCGGCCAGTCCTGGACTTTAATGCGCTGAAAATCTTCATTGCTGTGGTGGAAAGAGACAGTTTTGTGGGGGCATCGAAAGCCCTGGAAATGCCGACATCAAATGTGAGCCGTTGCATTTCTCAGTTAGAAGACAAACTGAATCTTCAGCTCATTGAACGCAGCACCCGACATATGAAACTCACACAGGCGGGGCATCTACTCTATACCCGGGCGAAGCCATTACTGGAAGCACTTGAGCAAACTGAAACCGAATTAACGTTGCGACAAATGCAATTGAAGGGGCCATTACGTATCTGTATTCCCAATGAAATCGGACCTGTATTGCTGGGCTCTGTTGTTGCTGATTTCGCCTGTCAGCATCCGGACCTGGAGATAAGTTGCGTCACAAATTTGTCGGGTTATGAATCCCTGCGAGATGATCTGGATTTAGCTGTCATTGTTAGCCGTGGTCAGATGGATGACAGTGACTACATCGCCCGTCATCTGGTGACGATCCCTTGCACCATCGTTGCGGCCCCCTCCGTCATCCAGCGTTATGGCACGCCTTCTCGTATACAGCAATTTGAAGAATTACCCTGTATTACAACGGTGAATGCGCTTAAAGGTGCTCCCTGGCAGTTTGTGAATAAAAAGGGCGGATTCGAGACGATCAAGGTTAACGGTCGTTATCGGGTCAACAGCGGAGAGATGGCAGGGCGAGCGGCCATCTCAGGTGTCGGTTTTGCCATCCTATCGAAACAAGCCTGCCAACCCTATATTGATGATGGGCGGTTAATCGAGATTGAATTTGAACAATCGGCAGCCCCCTTGCAATTGTTCGCCCTGTATTCAGATCGGCGTTACTTGCCGGCAAAAACAAGAGCGCTTATTGATTTCATGCATCAGAGATTGAATCGTTAACAAGAGGCCATCTTCAGCGCGCCAGGGAGGCGCTGTTCCATTCAGCCGGCCGGCTCAAGCAACAAACCTTTGAGATACCCCTCCAGCAGAGGGGCACAAATACGCGTTTCATACGACATCATCCCAGCCGGTGGATGGAGCAACCAGGCACTAAAAGGCGGGATAGGATAGTGGCTTAAGAGGGGGATGAGCGCGCCGTGTTCCATTTCTTTTCTGCAAACCGGACTTTGCAAAACACCAATGGCATGTCCCGCTAATAACCAGGTGAGGACACTGCGCCAGTGCGTGGACTGAAATTGAATATTGACGGGAACATTAATGAGTTGATCTTCGGAAGCGATCAATTGAATGCGATTACTGGCGAATACGCCAGAAACAGCAGCAAATGGATAATCTGTCAGCGCATCCGGCGTGTCAGGATGACCCATTTTCGCCAGCAGAGCGGGAGAGGCCAGTAACACTCTGCGCACGGTGCCAAGCGGACGTGCGACAAAAAAGCCTTCGGAGACATCACCTAACCTCAGTGATAAATCGACCCCCTCGGTGACGGGATCGATGACGCGGTCGTTAAAAATAACATCGACCTGCAGCTCCGGATGCTCGTTCTGAAGCTGCAACAATGCAGGCATCAGCAGGCTTTCTCCAGCGGAATAGGGCGCGGCAATACGGATTTTGCCTTGCAGCCCCTGATTTTCCTCATTCACAGAAAGAGCATGCTCTGCCGCCTGAATGGCCGTTTTGCTTCGCTCATAAAACACGTTACCGCTGTGCGTTAGAGACATGTTACGCGTGTTGCGCCTAAGCAAACGTGTCCCAAGATGTGCTTCCAGTTTTTCTATTCTTTCACTCACGGCGGGCTGGCCAATGCCGAGATCGCGGGCTGCAGCCGACATGCTGCCCCGTTCAACCACCCTGATAAATATGCGCATTGCTGAGAAGAGATCCATTCACCAATTATATTGGCTTTACCGATAAATGTAAGTGGGAGCAGGCATCTACTGCTTTCCTGCGAAATGATGAAAAATCCAGACTCAAGGCTGAGTCAGGCTAAATTTCAATCTATTTTATTGATTTATTGGTGGAAAATAATCATGTCAGAGATAAAGCTTTTTATGTTCCAGTCAGGAACACAGCATTGTCGATATCAGCATATCCGGATGAATCAAGGTGTGGGAGAGCATTATGAGATCCCTGTCCCCTGGTTTCTGCTGACCCATCCGGATGGTTTTACGCTGATTGACGGCGGTCTGGCTGTCGAAGGATTGAAAGATCCCAGTGGTTATTGGGGAAGTGCTGTAGAGCAGTTTAAACCGGTGATGTCAGAAGAACAGGGTTGCTTGGAACAACTTAAGAGGATTGGCATTGCCCCTGAGGATATCCGCTATGTGGTCCTGTCCCATTTGCACTCTGATCATACGGGAGCAATTGGTCGCTTCCCCCATGCTACGCATGTTGTTCAGAAGCAAGAGTATGAATATGCCTTTGCTCCTGACTGGTTTACTTCGGGAGCCTATTGCCGACGTGATTTCGATCGTCCCCAACTTAACTGGCTTTTTCTTAACGGGTTGTCCGATGATCACTATGACCTTTACGGTGATGGCACGCTGCAGTGTATTTTCACCCCAGGGCATTCACCGGGCCATCAATCTTTTCTTATCCGCTTACCCGGTGGTACAAATTTTACGCTAGCGATTGATGCGGCTTATACCCTAGATCATTACCATGAAAAGGCGCTCCCGGGGCTAATGACGTCAGCTACTGATGTCGCTCAGTCAGTGCGAAAGCTGCGTCAGCTTACCGAGCGATATCATGCAGTATTCATACCCGGCCACGATCCTGAAGAATGGAAAAAAAACAGGCTTGCTCCAGCCTGTTACTATTGAATCATTCCACGCTGATCGCCAAAAAGCGTCTGTTAAGCAGGGCTGTCAGCTTATCTTGTTCGAAATGGCCCTGGTGATGGCCGGGGCCATTTCTGCGGGCAAGCTCAGGGCTTCACGTCCAGCACGACATGACTGAATGTTTGATAGGTTTTTTCGTCCGGCGCGGGCGGGATGTTGGCTTTTTTCAGCGCGGACATCACCTGCGCGCAGAATGGCCGATCGCCGCTCTCGACCGTTGGATCCTGCACTGTCCCGTCACGCTGTAGCGTAAAGCGCACCGAGCATTTTTGCCCTTGCCAGGAGGCCGGCTGGTCTATGTTAGCGAAGATAGCCGCCTGGATCCGCGCCAGATAGCGTGAGGCATTGGCCTGGGGTGAAGTATCGGAACCCGTTTGATAATCGCGAAGCATCTTATCCACTTCCGCCGATATTTTAGCGTCTTCGGCGCTGTCCGGCGCAGAAGCACGACCCGAGCAGGCGGAAAGGAGTAAAGAGAGGGTGCAAACGAGCACCGCGTTGATCTTCACGGTCATGGTAAGCCTCCTTGCTGGTGGTAGTACCGTCGTGTACGAGGCGGTTATCCTCTGTTATTCCGCGATATTATTCAAACGCTGATTGCATGGCACACGTTTTCAGTGACAGTGTCACTCATTTTTTACTTTCGTCGCGGGTGGTGATGCCATCCAGTCGCGAATAATGTCACCGTATAGTTGTTCGGCCTCCGCCAGTCGGCTGAGCAGGCAGTACTCGTCGGTTTGATGCGCCATCGACGGCTCGCCGGGGCCGAGAATAATACAGGGCGGATCGCCCAATGCAGGCAGCAGCAGCGAGGCGTCGGTAAAGTAGGGCACCACGCGCGGCGCAATCGGCTTAGCGTGCAGCGGCTGACAGCGTTGGTAAACCTGCTTTATCCACGCGTGATCCTCCCGGCTCAGGACGGCGGGCAGGTCGACCAGCGTGGAGACGGTGACGCTTTCGCCAAGCAGCGTCGTCAAGCGCTCCCGGATAGTTGCGTGCTGTAAATTGGGCGCGCTGCGGATATCGACATCAAAACGCGTGCGGTCCGGTACGGAATTAATATTGAGTCCGCCTTCTATGCGTCCGACGTTGAGGGTGGGTTGCTTCATTAGCGGATGCGGCTCGCCTGGCGAAAAATGCTGAATCTTACCCAGCGCATCCGCCGCAAGATAGATAGCATTGATCCCCAGCTCCGGCATCGCGCCGTGGGCGGTTTTCCCCCGCGTTTCGCAGCGCAGCCAGAGCGCGCCTTTATGGCCGATAACCGGATAGTTGGCGGTGGGCTCACCGACGATCAGCGCGCCCACCTCCGGCAATGTCGCGGAGGCGATCAGCGCCCGCGCGCCGTCGCAACCGGTCTCTTCTCCGCCAGTTATCAGCAATACCGCGCCGCGTCCGGCGAGGATCGCTTCCCGCTGATGAACGCAGGCGACGGCAAACGCCGCTATCGCCGCTTTCATATCGCTGGATCCGCGGCCATAAAGACGCCCATCTTCCATCTGCGAGCCAAAAGGATCGTACTGCCAGCGGGCATTTCCCAGCGGGACGGTATCCAGATGGCCGGTAAAGGCCAACAGTTTGCCGGTCTTCGCCCCGGGCAGGCTGGCGATAAGGTTGCTGCGTCCCTCGCCGAACGACGACAGCGAAACCTCAAAACCGCTATCGTCAAGCCAGTCGGCGAAGAACCGCATGCAATCGGCTTCGCTGCCCGGCGGGTTGATGGTGTTAAAGCCCAGCAGCTGCCGGGCGAGCTCAAGGGTCGCGGTCATCAGCGGCGTTCCGTCAGCCAGTCGAGGCAGTTAATCCACAGCTGGCGATAGCCGGGCCATTTGGCAAACTCTTCCGGCAGCCAGTGCGCTGACATGTCGCTGGTCCACACCAGCGAGCGACCCTGCTGATATTCGCGAACAGCCAGCAGCGGATGACCGGTACCGGCCACGGTCGCCAGCAGTTTGCCTTCCGGGTGCATTTCAACTTCGTTATAGCCCAGCAGCCACGGCCATTCGCCCGGAATATCGTTAAACAGGGGGTGAGACTCCGTCACTTCGGCATAGCAGCCTTCCGGGGTTTCAATGCGATCGTCCCAGGCCAGGCAGCGTACCGGCAGCACTTTCTCCACCGCGGTATGGCGGTAGCGCGCACCACCGTTGATTCCCTGGAAGCTGTAATAGCCGCCGATCATCATCAGCGCTCCCCCGTCAGCCACGTAATCATGCAGGAGCGTTAAACGGTTGGCGGTTCGGCGGCTCTTCAGCCAGGTGTCCGGATGCAGCAGCAGCGTATTGGCGCCAATGTCCGAAAGAATAATCGCATCCCACTCCTGCAGCGCGTCCAGCGTCAGCGGAAAGTCGGTCGCCGCCGCGTGGGCGGTCATATAGGTAATGGCATAGGGACTGTCGGCGAGCGCGGCCAGAAAGTCCGTTGCGCCGGTGTGCCAGGTGGCGGTGGCAAACTGGTCGAAGCCTTTAACGTGCGTTGACGTGCTGGTCCAGGACTCACCGACCAGTAAGATTTTTTTCTGCATGATGACGTTTCCTTTTATCCGCCAAAGACCCGCTGGGGGTTTCCAATCATTAAGGTTTCAAGTTGTTCGCCGCTGATGCCGTGGCGCCGCAGACGCGGAACAAAATGCTTGAGTATGTAGCCGTAACCGTGGCCGCCGTAGCGGGTAAGCATGGTTTTCAGGAAGACGTCCTGCGACAGCAGAATTTGCTGGATATAGCCGTCGTCAATCAGCTCGCGGATCGCGCGGGCATTCTCCTCGTCGGAGGGCGACTGCGCCGATTCGTCGGCGTAGTAATAGCTCATGCCGATCATGTCGTACTCAAGAAACGCCCCGCGCTGCGCCAGTTCGCGCTGGTAGCGCTTATCGGCAAAGCTGGGATTCATATGGCACAGCACGGTATGGCGTAAATCGGCGCCTTCCTGCTCGAGAATATCCAGCACCCGATGACCCAGCCGCTCCCAGCCAGGCAGATGGACCTCGATCGGCACGCCGGTCGCGGCGCTGGCCCGACCCGCAGCGCGCAGGGATTTCTCCTCATCCGGCGTAAAGCGGCTGGAGATACCGATTTCGCCGATAAGTCCGGCGAGCACCTCCGGTTTCTCCTCCGCACCGCCAAGATCGTAAATCAGCTGCTCGGTCAGTTGTTCGACGCTGCTGATTTTTACCCACTCGGGGTGCGAAGGCTCCAGATAGAGTCCGGTACCCATAATGATGTTCAGACCGGTCAGACGCGCAATGCGTGCTAGCGCTTTCGGATCGCGGCCAATGCCGATATTGGTCGGGTCGACCACCGTTTCTCCGCCAAGGGCGCGATATTTAGTCAGCTCGTCAATCGCAACGTCAACATCAAACAGCTGACAGTTATCGCGGCTCATCAGCGGGTTGAGCGACAGTTCGCCAAGGTTTTCCATTTTCACCGGCATTTCGGCAAGATGGCGATCGCTGCAGCAGCAGGGCGGTACCCATTTGCCGGAGGCATCCAGCAGAATATGCTCATGCATCAGGGTAACGCCCATTTCGTTAATCGGCAGCGGGCCAAGCACAGTCATCACGTAACCGCTGCTGACGCCGAGCGGCAGCGGGGAGGGATGGCGAAAAATTGATCCTTTCATCTGCTATCCTTTTGCCGCGGAGCGCGTCGGGTTGAGAATGCGGGTGTTCAGCCAGATAGCCAGGAGGATAATGGTGCCGGTGGCTATCTGGGTGTAAAACGGCGAAATATGCGACAGGATCAGCCCGTTCTGAATGACCGCAATCGACAGCGCGCCCAGCAGCGTGCCAATAATAGTCCCGAAGCCGCCAAACAGACTGGTGCTGCCAAGCACAACGGCAGCAATGACCTGCAGTTCAAAGCCTTCGCCCTGGTTGGAGGAGCCGCTGCCGAGGCGTGCGGTAATGATCATCCCCGCCAGCGCGGCGGCCATTCCGCTGATGATATAGACCTTCATGGTCACCGCTTTGGTGTTAATACCGCTGCGTCGCGCGCCTTCGGCGTTGGCGCCGATAGCGGTCACGTAGCGGCCAAAGCGCATATGGTTGAGAACGATATGCCCGATCACCAGAATCATCATGCCGATCAGCGCGGGCATAGGGATACCAACTACCCACGCGCGTCCGATAAAGGTAAACAGGCTGTCAGCCGGCACCGGAATCGAGTAGCCCTGGGTGACCAGCAGCGCGATGCCGCGAACCACGGCCAGGGTGGCGAGCGTGACGATAAACGCCGGAATGCCTTCATAGGCAATAAAGAAGCCGTTGATGGCGCCAACGAATCCGCCGAGCAGCAGGCCGCCAAGCAGGACCACCGGCCACGGCAGCCCCCAGTTATTCAGCGCGATAGCGGAGAGTGCGCCGACCAGCGCCAGGGTGGAGCCCACCGACAGATCGATACCGCCGGTGGTAATGACCAGGGTCATTGCCGTTGCGACGATCAGCAGCGGGGCGCTCTGACGGATAATGTTGAGCCAGTTGGTGCCGGTGAGAAAGTTGCTGGTGATCAGCGAAAACACCACGCAGCAGAAGACGAAAAAGAGCGCGATGCTGACCACGCCTGAGTGGTTATGCAGCAGGCGGCGCGGCAGCGAATGCTGGATCATGCGTGAGCTGCTTAAGTTCATGATACTCATCCTGTTACCTCAATGTGCTGCCGCAGAGCGGGCGGTGAATTTTTCGCCCACAATCAGGTTAACGATATCGCTCAGGCTGGTGTCGGACACCCGTCTGTCGGCGACGTTAGTACCTTCATACATCACCATGATCCGGTCACAGACCAGGAACAGGTCCTGCAGGCGGTGGGTAATCAGAATCACGCTCACCCCACGAGCGGAAACGCGGCGAATGAGCTCAAGAACCGCTTCAACTTCCGCGACGGCCAGTGCGGCGGTGGGTTCATCCATAATCAGCACTTTCGGGTCAAAGGCCGCGGCGCGGGCGATGGCAATAGCCTGGCGCTGGCCGCCGGAGAGATTTCGCACCAGCAGGCGAGTATCCGGAATGGAGATCCCGAGCCCTTTAAGCATCTCTCTGGCATCGGCGTGCATTTTGGCCTCGTCGAGAAAGGGGATGCCGAGGACCGATTTCATTGGCTCACGGCCCATAAACAGATTGCCCGCGACATCGACCGTGTCGCAGAGCGACAGATCCTGGTAGACCATCTCGATATGGCAACGGCGCGAATCGGCCGGATTAGTAAACTGCTGCTGTTCACCGTCGATACGAATCGTGCCGCTGGAGGGGATCACCGCGCCAGAGAGCACTTTGGTCAGGGTGGATTTCCCCGCGCCGTTATCGCCCACTAAGCCCAGCACTTCGCCCGGGGCCAGCTCAAGGTTGACTCCGCGCAATGAGCGTATCGACCCGTAGGTCTTGGTGATATTGATCATCTCCACCCTTGGCGGGGTAGTTTGTGGCTGCTGCATCTGATAACTCCCATCGCTGTGGCCGGGAAAATGTTCGCCATCCTGCGGGAGGGACTCTACCCGACACGGTTTACAATCTAGTAAACCGGTTTACCTGCGGAATAGAGCACTCGCCAGTGCAGTCAGGACAAACGCTATGTAAGATATTTGTTCGCCAGTAAGAACATTGCAGCATCCGTGCCAGGGCAGGAACCACACAGCAGCCCTGTAACTTAACCTTATGTATTCAATACACTTAATTGAATACAATCCGGTAAACCGGTTTACTGATTATAGTGAATAAATTGTTAATTGATCGTTTTTTGCGCCAAAAGCGGGCGCTTTTGCGCCATTTTGGGACGGGCTTAACAGATCTTGATCGAGTCGCGGCCAATCCATTCAACCGGCAGGCGGGTTTCCGCAGGGATATCCGGATCGTCGTTTAGCAGGCGCATCATGATGTTCACCGCGGTGCGGCCCAGTTCGCGGGCAGGCTGACGGATAGTGGAGATCCGCGGCTGGGTAAAATCGGCGTAATTGGCGTCATCGAAGCCGACTAACGAAAGCGCTTCCGGCGCCTGGAGCCCGCTGGCGCGCAAGCCGTCGAGCAGACCGAGCACCAGATAGTCGCTGGCGGCGAAGACGGCGGTAGGGCGAACCGGTTGGCTGAACAGGTACCGCAGCGCCTGCTGGCCAAACTCGCGCTGGTAGTCGCCATACATCACCCATTCGGGCGGCCAGCTCAGGCCCGCTTGCTCCATCGCGGTGCAAAAGCCCTGATAGCGCTCGCGGACGCTCATCAGCTTGTCCGGGCCACCGACGAAAGCGATATGGCGATGCCCGGCGGCGATCAGTTTTTCGGTGGCGATCCGCCCGCCCTGGACGTTATCGGCAAACACTTTCGGTACCTTACTGCCGGGAATATCTTCATCCAGCAGGACAATGCGTTCGTGTCGCTGGACCTCCTTACGCAGCAGGCCATTATCGGGGCGGTTGGTGGTGAACAGCAGACCGTCGACCTGGCAGGTATCCAGCCAGCGAATGAACTGGCACTCTTTTTCCGGGTTGTTGCGGGTGATACACAGCACCAGGCTGTAGCCGCTGGCAGAAGCGGCCTCTTCGGCAGCGTCGGCCAGTTCGGCAAAGAAGGGGTTGGTAATATCGGGAAGCACCAGGCCAAGCGTTTCGCTGCCGCCTTTGCTAAGACGGCGTGCCAGGCTATTGCCGCGATAGTCCAGTTCGCGAATGGCGGTTTCGATGCGGTCGATGGTGTCCTGTGGCAGCACAATACTGTTGTTCATATAGCGCGACAGGGTCGCCTTCGACAGCCCGGCCAGCTTTGCCACATCGGATAACAATACGCGTTTTATACTCATTTCCTGCGCCATTTCTGCCAGAATCGGCTATCTGTAACATAGTTAAGCGCGGTGGATACAGCAATTTCTCTGCGAACAATCACCAAAAATAAATGCTTGACAAATTTTAATCAGAAGAGAATTGTATAGGCAGTTTACCGCATCATCCGGGAAGTCATTCCCAACCCCGTTTAAGTTATTCCAGTCGCGCACCGACACGGACCGGTTGCCGGGATGACATTAAGCAGGTATCCGCCGAACGTTCAATGATTGTTCTGGCGATATAGACGATATTTGCCCGCCAAAAAAATAATCCTTCTGCGTTCGCATGCGGCGCGGAACTCTGCTGGCTATCAACTATTCCCGACGAGGATACTGATGATGTTATTTCACACCGGAAAACTGCGTTTACTTGCTGTCGCCACGACCATGCTGGCATCAATGAGTTTTATTTCTGCCGCCAGCGCTGCCGGTCCGACTTATGCGCTGGTACAAATCAACCAACAGGCGCTGTTCTTTAATCTGATGAATAAAGGCGCACAGGATGCGGCCAAAGCCAGTGGCAAGGATTTAGTTATTTTTAACTCTAACGATAATCCCGTGGCGCAAAACGACGCGATAGAAAACTATATTCAGCAAGGCGTTAAAGGCATTCTGGTTGCTGCTATCGACGTTAACGGGATCATGCCAGCGGTTAAAGAAGCTGCCGCCGCAAACATTCCGGTGATTGCGATTGATGCCGTATTACCGGCCGGGCCACAGGCAGCTCAGGTCGGCGTTGATAATATTGAAGGCGGCAGAATTATTGGTCAATACTTCGTGGACTACGTGCAGAAAGAGATGGGCGGCCAGGCGCGACTGGGTATTGTCGGTGCGCTGAATTCGGCCATTCAGAACCAGCGGCAGAAAGGGTTCGAAGAGACGCTGAAAAGCAATCCGAAGATTACTATCGCTAACGTGGTCGACGGGCAGAACGTGCAGGATAAAGCGATGACCGCGGCGGAAAACCTGATCACCGGTAACCCGGATCTGACAGCGATTTATGCCACCGGCGAACCCGCGCTGCTCGGCGCTATCGCCGCCGTAGAAAACCAGGGACGGCAGAAGGATATTAAAGTCTTTGGCTGGGATCTGACGGCGAAGGCGATTTCCGGTATTGACGGCGGCTACGTCACCGCCGTACTGCAGCAGGACCCGGAAAAGATGGGCGCCGAAGCCCTGAATGCGCTGAACAGCATCACGTCGGGTAAAACCGTGCAGAAAACCATTCTGGTTCCGGCGACGGTGGTGACCAAAGCGAACGTCGATTCATACCGTCCGCTGTTTAAGTAGGTCAGCGCGCCCCGTCCGTGGTTAACAGGGCGGCGAGCTCACGGCTGCCGGGAAACGCGCTGAGCGTCCCCCGGCGGCTAACGGTAATGGCGGCAGCGCGACTGGCGTGCGCCAGCGCCAGCGCATCCGGCGCGACGCCGCGCAGCAGGGCGGAGGCCAGCATGACGGCGAGGAACGTGTCGCCCGCGCCGGTAGTGTCAAGCGCCTCGGCGGGCACGGCGGGACAAAACTGACGCTGGCCCTCCTGGACCAGCCAGGCGCCTGCGGCGCCCTGGGTAATCACTAAGGTTTTCACCCCGTATGGCTGGAGCAGCTCGGCCTCGGATTCATTGACCACCGCGATGTCGATGAGCGGCCACAGATGGCAAAAGTCAGGATTGACAGGTGAGGGGTTGAATACCGTCGTCATGCCGCGGCTTCTGGCGTACTGGAACAGCGCCCGCGTTTTATCGAGGGAGAAATTGCCCTGCTGTAGCAGAATATCGCCAGCGACGGCATCCGCCATATGCGGAATAATTTCATCCAGGCTGAATGTATCGGCAGCCGCCGTAGTGGTAATAATGGCGTTGTCGCCATCAGCGCTATTTAAAATAATCGAGGTATCGCTATGTTGATTGAAATGGCCGTCGGGTAGTAGCGTCAGTGGTTCATTTTTTATCTGTTGGCGGATCCACGCGCCGTTGCTGTCATTTCCCGTGGCGGCAATTAAACGCGTCTCTATTCCGCAGCGGGATAATATAATCGCCTGGTTCGCGCCTTTACCGCCGATATCCTGCGAAACTTTAACGCCGTGAATGGAAGCCCCTTTTTTCGGTATATCCGGAATGGACCAGGTTTCATCTACGGTAATATTACCAGTAACGTAAACACGCATAGTGTTCCCTTAACAGGATGGATAAGATGGTTGCTATCTCAGCAGAAAAAACGAATGCAATACAAGCTATTTTTTCACGAAGCAAGGCTGTTATTGGCGTTATTCATTGTGACCCATTCCCTGGCGCGCCAAAATATCGAGGAAAATCAGTCTCTGATATTGTTGAACGTGCACTTCGCGATGCTGAAAATTATATTTCAGGTGGTGTTCATGGTCTGATTATTGAAAACCATGGCGATATTCCTTTCTCTAAACCTGAGGACATCGGCCATGAAACCTCAGCGCTGATGGCGGTCATTACCGAGAAAGTTCGTGAGCGTTTTGCTGTGCCGCTGGGTATTAACGTCCTCGCTAACGCGGCGATCCCGGCAATGGCGATCGCCCTGGCGGGAGGCGCCGATTTCGTCCGCGTAAACCAGTGGGCCAACGCCTATATCGCCAACGAAGGATTTATTGAAGGGGCGGCCGCTAAGGCGCTGCGCTACCGCAGTATGCTGCGCGCTGAACATATTCGCGTTTTTGCCGATAGCCACGTTAAGCACGGTAGCCATGCCATTGTCGCCGATCGTTCGATTCAGGAGCTGACGCGCGATGTCGATTTCTTCGAGGCTGACGCGGTGATCGCCACCGGTCAGCGTACGGGCGATAGCGCCACGATGGGGGAAATTGACGAGATACGCGCGGCGACGGAGCTACCACTCCTGGTGGGTTCCGGGCTGACGCCGGCTAACGTGAAGCAGATCCTCGGGCGGACTCAGGGGGTCATTGTGGCCAGTACAATGAAGGTCGATGGCGTCTGGTGGAACGATGTTGAGCTGGCCCGGGTGAAGCATTTTATGTCGGTCGCGCAGGCCGCGCTGGAGGAAGCTTAATGAAAACGTTTAGCGAACGCCTGCTGCGCGAACATCAACCGGCGTGGCAGGCGATGCAGCAGCACCCGTTTGTGACTGATATCGAACAGGATCGTCTGCCGACAGCCGTCTTCAACCGCTATCTGGTGTTTGAGGGCAACTTTGTCGCGACGGCAATCGCGATATTTGCCCTCGGGGTCAGCAAAGCGCCGGGTATTCATCAGCAGCGCTGGCTGATTGGCGTGCTGAATGCCCTGGTTGATATACAGATCGCGTGGTTTGAACAGGTGTTGTCAGCGCGGCAGATCGAACCCGCTGAGTACCCGGATGATTTGCCCGGGGTACGGCGCTTTCGCGACGGTATGCTGCGGACCGCCCGCGAGGGCAGCTATGAGCAGATCGTGACCCTGATGTTCGGTGCGGAGTGGATGTACTCTTGCTGGTGCCGACGGGCGAGCGAACATCATCAGAGCGATGCTGATTTACGACGCTGGGTGGAAATGCACGCGGAGGACGAATTTTATCAGCAGGCTCTCTGGCTAAAGAACGAACTCGACCGCTGCGCCATGGCGCTGAGTGAAGACGAAAAGCAGGCGTTATCGGCGCTTTACGGCGAGGTGCTGCAGTGGGAAATTGATTTCCATCACGCGGCGTACGAGGAGTAGCCGCGAGGTGAATCACAGGGGGCGCCGGAAGCGGCGCCTCCTGAACACGGGTTATATCTCGACGTTCTGCGTCTTGTTGGCGAAACTGACCATCACTGTTAATGCCTATTCTTATTTCACATTTTTATCTTAATAAAGTCGGAGGGTTAATTTAGCTGCCTTCTGACTCTTTTGAGATAAATAATGGCGGAAGAGAGTTTCCATTATTTTATTGGGAGCCTGTAGCTCGGGGTTCTCTTTTTTCTTTTCTTCCCCCTGAAGCAAAAGCTATTTTCAGAAATAGATATAAATTATCCATCGTTACTCGACGGCGGCTCTCCCCCTACAATGGACTTTAATTGCAAGATATTTAACAAAAACCAGGCCAAGGATAAGGGATGAAACGAAGCATTTATTCACAGAACAGTTTATTGCGCATCAGTCTGCTTTCCGCGCTAACGCTTACTGCCAGCTTCACCGCTCTCGCGCAGGATAAACCTGTCGCGGGGGGTGTGCTGACGGTCGCTCTGGGCAGCGATACCCCGATTATTGACCCCTCTATTACCGCTTATTCCGTCACCGCTCTGGTTACGCGTAACGTGGTGGATTCTCTGGTCGGCCAGGCGGAAGATAACAGCTTTACTCCATGGCTGGCGGAACGCTGGGAAATTAAAAACAATAACCGCGAATACACCTTCCATCTTCGTAAGGATGTGACTTTTAGTGATGGCACGAAACTGGATGCTGCGGCGGTAAAATATAACTTTGAACGCATACTCGATCCGAAAACCACCTCCAGTTACTCCAAATCGTTGTTGGGGCCGATTGACGCGATCACTACGCCAGATGAGTACACCGTGGTGATCCGCTATAAAACGCCTTTCGCACCGCTGTTGCAGGGGCTGAGCTTGCCGTATCTCGGTATTCAGTCACCGACTTATCTGCAGAAAACGGCGAATACCAGCAATACCGTGGTCGGTTCCGGTCCCTATATCCTCGAATCGTTTGTCAAAGGCAGCGGGAGTAAACTCAGCAAGCGCGCCGATTACAACTGGGGCCCGGGCTATGCCACCCACAAAGGTCCGGCATGGCTGGATAAGATCGAATTTAAGTACCTGCCGGAGTCAGCGGTGCGGCTTGGCGCGCTGAATAGCGGGCAGGTACAGGTGATCGATGCCATTCCGCCAGTGAATTATGCGCAGGTAAAAAATAACCCGAAGCTGGATGTGATCACCAGGGAAAACCCCGGCGTTCCACGCGTCCTTTATTTGAATAGCGACACAGGGATCTTCAGCGACCTGAAAGTGCGGCAGGCCTTCCAGAGCGCCATCGATCGCACCACTGCCGTTAAAGCCGCGTTCTTTGGCATCCTGAAACCTGCCGACAATATTCTTGGACCCGCTACGCTGGATTACGATCCGGCCATTGCCAGCCAGTGGGGGTTTGATCTGCAAAAAGCCCGCCGTCTTCTGGATGAAGCCGGCTGGCAACAAACCGATAGCGAAGGCTACCGGGTAAAGGAGGGTAAACGCCTTACTGTGCAATTTACCTACTCTTCAAACGATGTCGAAGCCGCTGACGTGACGCTGTTCCAGGCAATTCAATACCAGGTAAAACAAGCCGGTTTTGAACTGAAACTCGATCCGGTGGATTCAGGCATTCTCAGCAGCCGCACGGCGGCTAACCAGTACGACATTATATCGAACTATTTTGTTCGCCCGGAGCCGGATATCCTGCGTACCGTTTTCCACTCCAACTATATTCCGCCGAAGGGGAACAACTTCAGCCGCGTTAAAGCGCTGGATAGCCAACTGGAAACCGCTGTCGGTGCCAGCGAAGCCGAGCGTAAACGCATCTACTATGCCATCCAGCAGCAGATTATCGATCAGGCCTGGGCGGTGCCAATTTACATCCCGGCATATCAGTTAGGGAAAGCCAAACAGGTGCAGGGCATTAGCTGGGCCACGAACGCGAAGCCGAATTTCTATGATGTCTGGATCCAACGCTAAGCTGCTGGCAGCAGGCAAGCGCCTGCTGACCATTTTCGCCGTGCTGTGGGGCGCGGCAACGCTGACGTTTGTTGCGGTAAAACTGATCCCCGGCGATCCTGTGGCGATTCTGATAGGCAGCGCCAACAGCGTTGTGGATGATAGTTTTCGCGAGACGCTGACCCGCCAGTTCGGCCTGGATAAGCCACTGTGGTGGCAATATTTGCGCTACTGTGGCGAGGCGCTGACGGGCAACCTTGGCGTGAGTTACCAGTATCGCCAGCCTGTTGTGCAGGTGATTAGCGCAGCGTTGAAAGAGACGGTGCCGCTGGCCGTCAGCGCCCTGGCACTGGCGCTGGTACTGGCGGTATTTAACGCATTACTGACAGCCGGACGTCATCCGCGTCTGCGGTCTCTGCTTGCCGGGTTGGAGCTGATGCTGCTTAGCACACCGGTGTACTGGATCGGTATCGTGTTGTTGAGCATCTTCAGTTTCAAACTGCAATGGTTTCCGGTGACCGGTAACGATGGCTGGATCGCCCTTGTGCTGCCGGTGGTGACGCTCAGCCTGCCGCTGGCTGCGACACTCAGCCAGGTGCTGCGTGATGGGCTGGAGGAGGCGCTTTCGCAGCCGTTCGCCATGACCGTGCGTACGCGAGGGGTGAGTGAAACTGCGCTGCGCTTACGGCATGCGTTGCGCCATGCCTCGCTGGCGGTGTCGACGCTGACGGGGACGCTGCTGGCCAGCGTATTAGGCGGCTCAATTCTGACCGAAACGGTGTTTGGCCGGGCGGGACTGGGACAAATCACTCTCGGTGCGATTGAGAACCGCGACATGCCCCTGGTGCTGGGGGTGGTGATGTTCTCTGCGCTGTTGTTTGTGGTGATTAACCTGCTGATTGATGCCCTTTATTTACTGATCGATCCCCGTCTACGTCTGCGAGGGCATGCTGATGAGTGATCTTTTACTGCGGGTGGCCCGCCGCGACAGGGGGCGCTATCGTAACCCGTGGCTGGCGCCGGGTACCAGCATTCCGTTGTTACTGGTGCTACTGCTCGTGGTGGCGGTGTTTTTTCCATCGCTATTCACACCGTATACCCCCGAACAGATGGATTTCAGCGCGATTTTGCAACCGCCAGACCTCAGACACTGGTTCGGTACTGACCAGTTGGGGCGTGATGTGTTTACCCGCGTGGTGTATGGCACCTCGCTGTCGCTGAGCATTGGGGTCGGCGCGACCCTGATTGCCAGTGCGGGCGGTATTGTGCTGGGGACACTGGCAGGTCTTGCGCCCAGGGCGGTACGGCAGTTACTCGTGCGGCTACTGGACATTATGCTGGCGTTCCCCGATTTGCTCTTGGCGCTGCTGGCTATCACGGTGTTGGGGCGTGGGCCAGAGAATACCCTGCTGGCGGTCGGACTGGCCGGCATTGCTGGCTATGCCAGGCTGGTGCGCGCGCAAGTGTTGCAGGTCAGGTTATCGGGGTATGTGCAGCATGCGGTGGCGCTGGGTGAGCCGCCAATGGTGATTATTTTGCGCCATATTGTGCCCAATACGCTGCGCCCGCTGCTGGTACTGGCAACGGTGGGGATAGGCTATTCCATATTATCCGCCTCGGCCCTCAGTTTCCTTGGACTTGGGGTGACTCCGCCGACGGCGGAGTGGGGCGCATTGCTCTCTGAGGGACGTAATTTTCTCGATAGCGCCCCGTGGGTCAGCCTGCTGCCCGCCAGCGTTGTCGCGCTGTCGGTGATTGCCATTACGCTGCTGGGCCGACGTGTTCAAACCCTTATTGCCAAAGGCGGGATCGCATGACTACAGAGACCTTCCAGCAACCGCTGTTACAGGTGGCGCAACTGAGCGTCAGCTTCCCCTCGTCGCAGGGGGTGATTGAGGCGGTTAACGCCTTATCGTTTGACGTGCATGCCGGTGAAGTCCTGGCTTTGGTGGGCGAGTCCGGTTCGGGTAAATCCGTCACGGCCCGGACATTAGTCGGGCTGGCGGGGGCCGGAGCGGCTGTTCGCGCCGAGTCCCTGATATTGCAGGGGCACGATGGCCTGTCGCAGAATTTACTGGCGTGCGATGCCCGCCGTTGGCAGCAACTACGCGGGCGCGAAATTGGTTTTGTTTTGCAGGATGCACTGACCTCGCTTGACCCGCTGCGCCGGATTGGTCAGGAAGTCGCGGAGCCGTTGTTGACGCACCGCCTGGAACGGGGGGCGGCAGTTCGCGAACGCGTGGCGGAGCTGTTAACGCAAACCGGCATCCCCGATCCGCATAACCGGATGGCGCAGTACGCACATGAACTCTCCGGTGGCCTGCGCCAACGTGCGCTCATCGTATCGGCGCTGGCGGCGGGGCCGCGATTACTCATTGCCGATGAACCGACTACCGCACTGGATGCCACCGTACAAAAACAAGTTTTGAATGTATTCAGGGCCCTGGCGGATGCCGGGCATGGCGTGCTGCTGATCACCCATGATTTGTCGGTAGTGGCGGATATTGCCGACCGTGTGGTGGTGATGCGGCAGGGCAAAGCGGTGGAGAGCGGCAGCGTGCGGCAGGTGCTGCATGCGCCGCAACACCCTTATACCCGCCGTCTGCTGGCGGCCATTCCCTCTGCCGGTACGCGTGGGAAGTGGTTAACAGGAAACGATCCGTTGGGTCAAACGGTAGTGCGGGAGAACATCAGTACCGACAGCACCACACCCGTGCTGGCTGCCGATAACGTATCACTGGCGTATGTTCTGCCGGATGGCCGTCGCTTGCAGGCCGTCAATCAGGTGACGTTAGAGGTCGCGCAGGGCGAAACGCTGGGCATTGTGGGCGAATCCGGTAGCGGCAAGACCACGCTAGGCAAACTGGCGCTGGCGCTGCAGGCACCGCAACAGGGAGAGATCCTTCTCGCAGGGCAACCATGGAGCAGGCTGACAGAACGTCAGCGTCAGCCGTTGCGGGCACGAATCCAGACGATTGTGCAGGATCCGCTGGGTTCATTTAATCCGCAATATAACGTGGCGCAATTGCTGCAACAGCCTCTGCGCCTGCATACGACGCTCACAGCCGCGGACCGGTTGTCACGTGCGCAGGCGTTGCTGGCGCTGGTTGGTTTAAGTCCCGATCTGCTGACACGACGTCCGGCCACGCTTTCCGGTGGGCAGCTGCAACGTATCGCCATTGCCCAGGCCCTGGCCTGCGAGCCGGATATTCTGATTTGCGACGAGCCGGTGTCGGCGCTGGATGTCACCACCCAGGCGCAAGTATTGGATTTGCTGGTAGCGCTGCAACGCCGTTTGCATCTGTCAATGCTGTTTATCTCTCATGATCTGGGCGTGGTGCAGCATATGAGTCATCGTATTGCGGTGATGAAAGATGGCGAGGTAGTCGAAAGCGGCAGTGTGGATCAAATTTTTCGAGCGCCACGCCACCCGTGGACTCGACAATTGTTATCAGCTGTTGGGCAGACGCCGCTGCGAAATAACTGAGCAGTAAACGTCAAACACCGTTATCAGAAATGGGGTCAATGTTATTCAACACTCTTATCATCTCCAGAGCCCGTTCCAGGCGGTCTTACGTGATAAAGGGCAGGGAAGAGGCACTGGCCCGGCGCTCGATAGTGCCATCCGTACGCAGTGCTCGTTCAGCGAAGTTTGCCTGTGTGAATTTCAGTTTAGTGACCTGTTGCGGGGGCGCCTGGCATACCCGATTTCACGAACGGCGGGCGGGTGAACCAGATGATGATAATCAGCGCCATAAAGCCCCAGCCGAGCACCCAAAAATAGTCGATTGTCGACATCATGTAGGCCTGCTGGGTAACCACCTGGTCAATCATCGCAAGATGCTGCTGCGTCGGGCCACCCATCTTATTGACGTAATCCATAGCCGCCGGGTTGTACTGTGTCACGCTCTCGGTCAGATTCGCGTGGTGGAAAACTTCACGGCGCTGCCAGATCCATGTGGTTAACGATGAGGCAAAGGAGCCGCCGAGTACGCGAAAGAACGTGGCCAGTCCTGAACCTTCCGCCACTTCGTTACCGTGCAGATTCGACAGCACAATGGTGGTCAGCGGCATGAAGAAGAAGGCCACGCCAATCCCCATAAACATCTGCACGCTGGCGATGGTGCGGAAATCCACGTCAGTATTGAACTGCGCGCGCATCAGACAGGATGCCCCCATTGTCAGGAATGACACTGAGCATAAAATTCGCAAATCCACTTTGGTGGCGTAACGTCCGATGACCGGCGTCAGCACCAGTGGTAAGAAGCCCATCGGCGCAGCGGCGAGACCGGCCCAGATAGCCGTGTAGCCCATCTGGGTCTGCAACCACTGCGGCAGAATAATATTGATGGCAAAGAACGCGGCATAGCCCAGCATCAGCGCCAACGTGCCGATGGCGAAGTTGCGGTCTTTGAACAGACGCAGGTTCACAATCGGGTGACGTTCGTCCAGCTCCCACATCACAAAGCAAATCAGGCTGATCGCCGAGACAATAGACATCACGATAATGGGCGTAGAAGAGAACCAGTCTTCGTCGTTGCCCTTATCCAGCACCACCTGCAGCAGGCCCACACCAAGCACCAACAGCGCGATGCCAATATAGTCGACAGGCGATGACTGCGTTGTTTCTTCACGCATGCGCAGCTGCGACCAGACCACGATGGAGGCGAAAATCCCAATCGGCACGTTGATGTAGAAGATCCACGGCCAGGAGTAGTTATCGGTAAGCCAGCCGCCGGTGATAGGTCCCACGATAGGCGCCACCACGGTCACCATCGACAGCAGCGCCAGCGCCATGCTGCGTTTCATCGGCGGGAAGATAACCAGCAACAGCGTCTGACACATCGGGAACATCGGCCCGGCGAAAAAACCCTGCAGCGCACGGAAGATGATGAGCTCCGTCATGCTGTGGGCGAAGCCGCACAGAAACGACGTCAGGGTAAAGAACATCACCGAGGCGATAAACAACCGCAGCTGCCCGAATCGGCGGGTAAACCAGCCTGTCAACGGTAGAGCAATAGCGTTACACACCGCAAAAGAGGTGATAACCCATGTCCCCTGATCGGCGCTAACGCCCAGGTTGCCGGAGATAGTCGGCAGCGCCACGTTGGCGATGGTGGAGTCCAGTACCTGCATAAAGGTCGCCAGCGACAGGGCAAGCGTCGCCAGGAACAGGCTGGGGGGCGTAAAGGCTGCCTTCGGCTCTGACATAGATTCTCTCTTAGCGCTGGGCTACAGTGCTGGTGTTGTCATGAAGGATTTTCGCCACCAGTTTATCGGCTGCTTCCATTGGCGTTTCATACACATCGGTACGGAATCGCGGCTGTTCGACGGTTTTTTGTGGCAGAAGATGACCACCCTGATTGCGGATATCCACCTCAGCGTTCATCGACAGACCCACACGCAGCGGATGCTTCTGCATGTCATGTGGATCAAGCGTGATGCGTACCGGCAGGCGTTGGACGATTTTGATCCAGTTGCCGCTGGCGTTCTGGGCTGGCAACAGTGAGAATGCGCTACCGGTACCAATGCCGAGACTTTCGATGGTGCCGTGATATTTCACGTTATCGCCATAGAGATCCGCATTCAGCTCCACCTTTTGCCCAATGCGCATGTCCTGCATTTGGCTCTCTTTAAAGTTGGCATCCACCCACACTTCATTCAGCGGCACGATGGCAAGCAGCGTGGTGCCGGAGGTGACACGCATCCCGAGCTGCACAGCACGTTTAGCGACGTAACCACTGACGGGCGCAACAATGGTGCTGCGGGAGTTATCGAGATAGCGTTGGCGCAGCGTCGCAATGGCGGTTTTGACTTCAGGATGGTTATCCACTACGGTGTCATCAACCATCGCCTGATTGGTTTTGAGCGCTTGCTCGGCAGCCAGTAAATCGCTTTGCGCGCTGGTCACGGCATCACGGTAGTGCGCCAGATCTTCCACCGCAATGGCGCCGGAACTGACAATTTTTTCCCGGCGCACGTAGTCACTTTTCGCTGTTTGCAGGGCTACTTTTTTGGCAGCAACTTGTGCACGGTAGTTGTCGGCAGTGCTGTAGAGACCACGCACCTGACGCACTGTGCTGGCGAGATTGGCTTCAGCCTGCTGCAGGGCGATGGCGGTATCGCTTGGGTCCAGCAGAACCAGGGGCTGGCCTTTTTCGACATAATCGCCTTCATCCACGGTCACCTGAGTCACGGTACCGGTGATTTGCGGTGTCAGGGTGACCTGATTTCCGTTGACGTAAGCATCGTCGGTGCTCTCGTAATAGCGGGCGTAAAGCAGATACCAGGCCAGACAGCCTCCTGCCGCGAGGATCAGGATCAGTAATAAAATGGCGAAGTTTCTTGTACGCTTGCCTGGGCGCTTGTCCGAGGGAGGCGCGTTATTTTCCATAGACATAACCGGTGACCTTAATTAGCGATGGGGGGCCGTGAATTCATCGGGCAGCATTTTGATAAGAATATCTGCGAGCTGCCGGGATTCTTCGGGCGTCAGACGCGCCGTTAAGTCCGCGAGGATGGTATTCAGTGCTTCATTCTGAAACGTATTGCACAGCGTCTGACCTTTTGCCGTCAGGGCCAGGATCACCTGGCGCTTGTCGTGCGGATTCGGGCGGCGCTCGACCAGGTCGTTCTTCACCATACGTGCAACCATACGGCTCATTGCCCCGGTATCCATCTGCAGGCTCTTGCAGATTTCTGCCGGGCTGGTGTTACCTTTAAAGATATTAATCAATACCTTAAATTGCGGCGCGGTAATGCCGCTGTCGGCAAAGTAATGGCCGATAAGCAGGTCCTTAAACTGGTTTGCCAGATGGAACAGCAAACCCAGATGCAGGTTTTTATGGGAAGAGTCGATTGGGGTATTCATGATAGCTGCCTGGTCAGTAATTAACATGATAATTACTGCCTGGTCACCAATTGTCAAATTAGGTCAACAGAAAGCACACATATTGACAAATGGAGGAGGGCGATGAGCGTATTACGATCACTCGAACCCGTGATGCCCGCAGGCATCAATCTGGATGCGCTCTGTGGTACAGGCCCGACGCAGGCGTGGTTGATGTACGCGCGGCCGTAACTTGCCAGGGATCCATAAACCAGTCTGCGTCATCAGCTGGCGTACTGTCGGACCAAAATCAGCGTAATGTTCGCGGATAGTACGCACAGTTGCCGGTTGCCGGGCTGGCCAAGACGACGGTTAACAAGTGAAAGCGGCCCATGTTCACGATAGCGCTCCAACAACCGTCGGCAGTGTCTGTCAGATATCTCAAGCGGATAATATTGAGTGCGTACCGGGCAAGACCATCAGGTAGTTGGTTATTGCTGGGTTTTCAACGACGACGGCTAGCCATACCAAGCGGGCCAGATTCACGGTAACGCGACAGAAGGCATCGGCACTGGCGGTTCGATATGCTCAGGCGCTGTGTGGCCATCAAGTGTAGTCAGACGCCGATCGATAACGTCCTAATAACTTTGAGTCGATTAACTTTATCCAAAGCAAAAAACTCCGCCGCATGAGCCGTCATCAGAATCTATCGATGCTGAATCTTCGAGTAACTTATTCAGGAGAAAACCTTACAACTTAGCCACCACAATATGAGTGCGCATAATGTATATTATGTTAAATTTAGTCCGTCGTTCATTTAGTTCATAACCGCCCACAGAATACGATTAATCATACATTTACCTATCACTCTATCTTCTTCTTGCAAAACGTTATTTGAGAGTATTTTAAAAGTTAATATACCAGCCAGTATTTATCTTAAATCGGCAGATAATTTTGATGGCAAATATATCAACTCAACAAGTGACAGTTGGGTATTCGATTTTTCAGGGAGCCGCTGCTATGCCCACTTTTGTCAGGATAAAATCAGCAACCAAATAATCAAATATATTTGCTTCCATTATGCATCTGCCAAGTGTCCAGCTCAGGTTCCTAGGGTACTCCATGCGTGGTCTCTGGCAACTGATCATTGCATAACCAAATCTGCTTTCACTTTTACGGTGTTGAAAGATTACCTCGAAACTCAGGAAATTAAACCTCAATATTTCTACTTTATCATTTTCGGCCTAAAAATCCTCTGTACCGAAGCATTCCCTGGTTTTACCCTCGAAGATTATGAAGATCTCGAATTCATCCCTCGCCCGCACTCCCATGACTGGGGAATCTATCAGGAAATTGATCATGTTCTGGATCCCCTCGAAAAAACATGATCAGTAAAGGCTTGTTTGAAATGGCTATGGCGATTCGGTATGGCGAAAACTACAGTCTGAACACCATTCGAGATGCAGTAATTCTGGGACTGACGTATGTCACCGGTGCCCGACCGGTACAACTGGCTAAGCTGGCGGTAAAAGATTTACGTATTGATACCCGAAACTCCGAAACCGGGTTAATACGATATAGCTACTCCTTCCTTACGCCAAACAGCGGCACGTAACGACTGAACGTCTTTTTTTGGCGATTCCAGCTGAAATCGGCGCGTTAATTAGGCACTATATCGAGCGAGCGCGACTAAAACCTGATGGCAAGCTATTTGAATTTAGTCACTCTGCACCGTTTAATGTGTCCAGGGCAATTAACCAGGCCATCCTCTGTTTCAGTCCGCCAGATTATCAGGCAGCCGTAGCACGTGGCGAAGCGGCTTTGCCAACCATTACCCCGACCGACTTGCGCCACAACGTGGGGCATTCACTGGCTATGCAAGGGGTCAGCGCCGAGGAGATTGCGCATATTCTGGGGCATAGCTCCCTTACTGTTGCCAAGTATTACATTCTGGCGACGCCTGCATTGGCACTGATTCGAGCCAAAGCATTAGGTATCAATCCTGTATGGCAAAACATGGTGGCTATGATGTTGACTGGTGAACTGACTTCTTCAACGAAATGGCAAGACCAGCGAGTGGTCGGCATAGTCGGTGATCAGTTGCATGATGGGATTGGTGGTTGCTCCAGAGATGATGGCAAATGCCCGTTCAGTGAAGTACGCTGCTGCTACGGTTGCCTGTATTTCCGCCCCTTTTCTGATGGTGACCATCAGGCGGTGCTGGAGAGTGTAGTAAAAGAAGTCGATGAATTGATTTCCATTTCAGACAGTGTTGGTAACGCCCGCAATCCACTTATTTCCGTCCATGAAACCACACAATTTGAAATTCAATCCGTGATTGCTCGTTGCAGCTTTCATCAGGAAAAAGGCGGTGTGCGATGAAAAAACATTTTGCGCAGTTTTACGCCTTTATCACCGAGCAGCAAAGCTGGTTTGAACAGCATCTGGCAGCAGACTTCGAGCAGTCATGGGATGATCCTGTCTGGGTCTGCGGCAGCAATGGAAGTGGTTGGTTACGTGGCAATGGCAAAAATAAGATGGGGTTTAAGTGTGTCTCTGGTTTCCACACCAGTGGATGGTCAGCTAAAAGGACTTCATCAACTCCGTTCAAAGACGCTTTTTGAACTCTGTCATACGCATTTATTGCAAACACCGTCACATGCGGCCATTAGTACCGCACTTACTGTCAACGATGACAGCCTGAGCAGCTTTGTAAGCTATGTTTCTGTTCATATTCCAGATGCAGCAACGTCTCTGATTGAGACACTGGTGACTCGACTTGAAAAAGAACTTTCCCCTGTCGCATTGAACGGTTGTCTCTTCGGTTTGGGACAGGCTCATATAGAAGCAAGCTTTCTCTCGAGCATATTGATCGACTTAGCCTATTTAACAATGTCCGATTCTGACTCTGTGCGGATAAGATGACTAATCCGATCCCGACAAGGCCTTTGCGAAAGGTATGGTCGCATACCTCGAAGGGGGAATCGCAATGGCTGAGGACGCGTTTGATGAGGGGAGTTTTACTGTTAGCTCATTAAGTTACCGTGGCAAGCAGCCAGCTCGCAGCTTTCATACACAGACAGGAGGCACTCAAATTCGCCCCTACACCCGGGACGTCACCGCCCTCCTCCTGCCCCCCCCTCAATTTCCCGTGTCGCCAGCAGTCCCGGAAGTCTCGCATCGAGGGCGGCCAGCAGCATCAGCCCCCCATATCCGCAGCGGTGAAGGGCAACGAAAGTTTTACTCAGTTACGCTCCGCCGACGTTAGATCTTATGAAACCAATGCTATGGTTCATAACCATACATGAGCTTCACCTCAGGAGATGCCGCCGCTCGCCCTAATAACTTCCCCTGTAACCCATCGAGCTTCTTCAGAAGCCAAAAAGGCAACGACTTCAGCTACATCATCGGGCTGACCGGGACGACCAAGTGGAGTTTGAGCAACAAAACTCGATTCAATCTCAGAGCCAGTGATCCCAGCCGTGCACGTTCCCTCCGTGACTATGTAGCCAGGGCTGACAGCATTCACCCTGATTCCCCGGGGAGCGAGTTCTCTGGCCAGAACGCCAGTGATGGCGTTCACCGCACCTTTTGTACCCGTATAGACAGCACTGTTTGGCCCGCGTACGTCTGTGGCCGTTGATGAGATGTTGATGATGCTTGCTCCAGCGCCAAGGTGTGGCACAGCGGCATTCGTCGATAATAGCGTACCCAGCACGTTAACGTCGAAGAGCCGGCGATAATGCTCCTCTGTGACGTCCTCGATTGCGGCAAAAGCATAGACTCCAGAGTTGTTAACGAGGATGTCGAGACGTCCGAATGCGGTAATTGCCGCATCGACAAGTTCCCGGGACTGATCAGAGCTGGTGACATCACTACGTACAGCAATGGCCTTACCCCCATGGGCGACGATGAGATTGACGATGGCTTCGGCGCCAGCTTTATCCGAGACGTAATTGACGACTACAGCAGCACCTTCCTCAGCCAGTTTCCTGGCGATACCGGCGCCAATACCTTTGGATGCGCCGGTCACGATGGCGACTTTGTTTGCTAGTTTCGGCATTTTAATTTTTCTCCTAATTCGAAAGAGAATCGAGGTGAGCACGACAGCCACAAAGAGCCTAAAATCGCGTCGCCCCGATTCTGCAAAAACCTGTATACTCTGGCGGCTAGTTATTTGGTGCTTATTGAAAATCAATATGGCACAGCTAAATAACACCAGTTCGACTGATTCAGTATGAACGATCCGCAGCAATAAACTGCTTTTTGGTTATTGTGACAGACAGAGGGTTTCTATCATGACCCGAAGCAATCAGTCAGATGTTTTTTGAATCGTATCATGTCATTTTCGATATCAGGACTTTTCACAACATCATTTGCAATAAATGTTGGCATAGCTTGCAGACCAATGAATTCATTCGCCTTATGAAAATGCAGATAAACACCATCTACGCCAACACCACCAAAGAACTGTTCTGGATCATTAAAAGCCTCCAGAGGTGCATTCCAGGTAAGTGAGAGCATATATTTTTTATTCTTCAACAACCCACCTGAGCCATATTTTTTAGAGAGGTCATGACGTGTTCGCCCGTCGTTTTCATAAAACACACCATGACCACCTGTAAAAACCTCATCCATGTAGCGTTTTACCGTCCACGGAGCACCCATCCACCATCCCGGCATTTGCCAAATGATAGTGTCGCTGCTGATAAATTTATCAATTTCGGTTTCGACGTTATATTCACTATCAGCCAGTGTGACTGATACATGGTGGCCCATTTTCGTGAGATGCTCCTTAGCGAGAGAAGTCATGGAATGGTTTAATTCCCCTCCTGAGTGCGAAAAACTCTTGCCACCATCTATAATTAATACGTTACACATAGAACTATTCTCATTTGATATAAAAACGATATGTTACCTCTTTTTTTTATCTTTATTTAACATCGCGTGCCATAAAATGAATAACCTAATCCTTGGTTGTTAACCTTAACTCACAGGCCTACCTGTATAATAACTTTATTTATCATGGAGTTAGGCGCATACTTATACTTAATTACAGTCGGGATTACATTCTTTATTAAAAGCTAAAAGAGTTTTAATAATTAATAAATTTCGTTTTACATAATACCCCCTAACACAAAATGATATCTTTGCCTAAAATGTAGTCGATATTTTGTACTTACCAGAAAATCATTATCAGGATGGTTAACGTTGCATCCTGATATCCCGGAAAGAATAAAACTGACTATCTGAGATAATGCGCACAGTCATCTGCGCTTTTAGTTAAAAACTCTGTCAGTTCCTCAATACAGGCTTTCACCTTAAGAGGCATATTGTCGCGTGATGTGTGGAGTGCAAAAATTGACCTACTCTCTGTCCTGAAATCGCTGAACAGGACCTCAACGTTACCTTGAGCGATATCTTTTATGACCCAGATCATCGGCACGAAGGCGATTCCCCGACCAGCGCGCAGCCAGTCGATTAGTGCCAGCGAATCATTTGTTATGTAGCGACCTCTGGCACGGATGCGTATCTGACTGCCATCCCGCGAAGTCAGGTTACAGGTATTATCCGGCTGGATGTCATACTCAAGCCAGTCAAACTTCTCAATATCATCTGGATGAACAGGTCTGCCCATTTTATTCAGATAACTTACGGCCGCGCACACAACCATCGGCATACTGCCAACCTTGCGAGTATAAAGTCCTGAGTCCTCTATTTCTCCAAACCGGAGTATCAGGTCTAGCCCATGGGAAATAAGGTCGGGCGCGGGGCTCGCTGTTACCAGGTTTACACTAAGACCGGGAAACCTTTCCAGTAACTGAGCGCTGATGTGCGTAATGACATAGTGTGCCATGCTGGGTGAACACCCTATTCGCAGCACTCCCGAGGGACGTTCATTGAAGGCAAACATATTTTCATGAGTCTGCCTTGCCTCATCAAGCGTTCTACAGCATCCCCGGTAGAACACTTTCCCTGCTTCTGTGAGTGCGAGACTGCGAGTCGACCTGTTGAGTAACTTAACACGCAATTCCTCTTCCAGTTTGGATACAACCACACTTACTGAAGGCACGCTAAGGTCAAGCTGTTGGGCGGCCTTTGTAAACGAACCTGATTCGGCTACCTGTACAAATATCATCATGCTTCGGAGTGTCTGCATTGTTTACTCTTTTTTAAAACTCTATTAGGCGGAGCCCTGTGTGACTCATTCACTGCACAGGTTATTATTAATGTCTTCATTTATATGTCTAAATTACTTTCTGTACAACTTAGCGGAAGAACAGTCACTGTGCATTTCTGCTTGCTCTCGATGTTAGTCGTCTTGCAAGAAAAGAGCAGACGCCATCTATGAAGTCAACACCATGTTGGTCATTGTTGTAAAGTACTGAGTGCATTATCTTTCCAGGAAAAAGCATGTTTGAATATCTACGTTTCCCCGTGAAACTGGCATTTGCATTGGTTTCAGCGCTGGTCATTGGTTTTTATTTTAATCTCGAAATGCCTCGATGGGCGATCATGACCGCCGGCATCGTTGCCGGCGGCTCGGCGTTTTCAGCTGGCGGGGATCCTTATGCCGGAGCCCTTCGTCTCCGGGGAATTCTGCGTATCATTGGCACTTTTATAGGAAGCAGTGCAGCGCTAATATTGATCATCCTTTTTGCCCGCACACCATCCCTGCTTTTGCTTACGGCATGCGCCTGGGCCGGATTCTGTGTCTGGGTGTCCACGCTGGTGCGAATTGAAAATACCAGCGCAATGGCCACTGCAAGCTATACAGCGCTAACCGTACTCGTCACTGTTTATGCCAGTAATAACATGACACTGGCTCCGGTATACGCAATTGAAAGATGCAGTGAAATTGTGCTGGGAATTTTCTGTGCCCTTCTGGCTGACGTCATTTTTTCACCTAAATCTATTAAACATATTGTTGAACACGAGGCTGAGACCCTTATTACGCTTCAGTGCCAGCTTATGGCGCTTGCAGCAACATCTACGGATCAAAAAGCGCTCGACAAAAAAATGCTCGAGATCCTTCGCAGATCTGCAGCCCTAAAGTCAATGGTGGTTAACCTGAAAATGGAAGCCGGGCATTGGGAACTTGCCTCGCGGCGTCTAACCGCTATCCACATACGTTCTCTGACGTTGCTCACCCTTTCTCTGGATATTTTTCTGGCCCGCAAAATGAACACCGGTAATATCAATACAGATATTGACTCACTGCTTCAGGACGCACCTGGCGATGTTGAATCCTCTTTGCGCTACCTGCGAGATTTCCGCTACAGGCTTGCCATGCTTTCGGTTAACAGTCGATTATCCTCCCAGGCTGAATGGAGCAGAAATGCTGGAGAGTTTTTTTTACTGCTGAAGTGTTTTAAGGGCAATTTAAGACCATCATCCATCGAAGAAAAAATCCTCTCAGCAGTCCAACCGTCGCCGGAACGTTCTCTGGAATCACATTCTGCCCGCGTGAACGGTCTGCGAACCTTCATTGCGACGGGGACAGCCGCATTTTTATGGCTGTATAGCGGCTGGACGTCAGGTAGCAGTTGCATGATTTTACTTGGGGTCGTGACGGCGCTTGCAATGCGTTCGCCTAACCCCATTGCCGTAGCCAAAGATTTTGTCTACGGCATGACGGTTGCCGCGCCAATATCTTTTCTACTTTATACGGTCGTTATCCCCTCGACGCAGCAGAGTCTGATTCTGCTTTGCATTATGCTTGGACTGGTTGCTTTCATAAGCGGAATTTTTCTTCAGCGCAGACAGCTAGGAACCATGGGAGCCTTTGCAGGCATTCTGAATGCGGTAACAATAGCGAATCCAATGGTTTTCAACATTAATACATTCACTGATAATGTGTTAGGACAGATAGTGGGTAGTCTCTTCGCGTTCGCGGTTATTCTGCTGATCCCCGATCGGTCTCAGTCCCGAACCACCCAAAAAATTATGAATACATTGATTTATTCAATAACCACATCACTAAACCCTGCAAACCGCAGGCAAAGTAAAACACACCTGCCTGCCCTTTATCAGCATTTGAGCCTGCTGCAGTCTCTTCATCCGGGAGATTTAGACAAGCTCAGAATGTCGCTTGGGTTGATTGTCGGCCACAATCACCTTGCCAATGCACAACTCCCGGATAATCCCGCTCTAAATATGCCATATCGAGAGCTCCGAAGCGCAGCCGATGAGGTGAAATACGCCAGTAATAATGAAAAAAGAAAAGAGAAGCTTAATATGTATTTGGCGAGGCTTCGTACATATCAGCAAATGCTCGTGAAGGTTAAGGCTTCCCGGGAAGTATCCGAAAGCGTAGACAGACTCGTTTATCTTACAGAAACCTACCATCATGCTTTTGTGAAGCCGGGATCATAAAGCAGCCGAAAGAATCCCTACGTCGGGAAGTCACAACTAAGCATATGTAGATAGAGCATTAATGAAATAGTTTGGGTGGAAGATTATGGAAGAAACGGGCAAAACAGCCGCAGGGAAGTCGCCATTAAGCAGTAAAAATGAAATACTAAGTGGATGCCAGGCCCAGACTATTTTTAACCATATCACCAGTAAATGGGGGGTTAAAACAATTATTGTACTCATGCAAGGTGAACTACGGTTTTCTCAGTTAAAAAGGCATCTTCACAACATTACGGACCGGATGTTGATAAAGACGCTACATGAGCTTGAAGAAGATGGACTTATCTGTAGAGAATTTAATGAAACGGAACGTAATAAGGCTTTTTACAGCTTGTCTTCAGAGGGGAATGAGCTCGCGGTTATTCTAAAATCGGTAACAGAATGGGTACAAAGTTTCAGCACTCGCTCATCCTGAACAGAGTATTTTTTAATTACTATGCCACCATCAGAGGAGTTATGCAGGTGACAATATTTAATCATGTCAGGTTAGGTTAAAGCCCGCCTGAAACCCATCATTTCCAGCGATGTGTCTGGCGCACTGGCGCGGTTTGCCGATCTACGTAATGAACACACTGATAGACGTCGTCAGGGAAGCGCGTCTTTCGTTATCGTAGCCCACCAGGCGCCTGGTCCGCTCCGGCAGAAATGGCAGTGTGCCGGGCCAAAAACCAGGCCACCGAGCACGGGGCGGCGTGGCAACCGCTGGGATAACAGGGTGGCCAAATCGTTCTTTAGTACACTGAGAAATGAACGTACAAGGAAGATTACTGTCAGCTAAAGCTAACTACATAGTTTTAGTTCATGAAGTGAATTACTCATAGAAAATTAAAACTTTTGACAAAACAATAAAGTAGTCACAGAATTTTCCATGAACCAAGTTTTTACTCAACATAAGTTAAATCGTGTTGATTGTTAACTTACTTCATGGTCTTAGATATTACCCCGCGTCCGATCATGCTGGTTGCAGGTGAAAATGCGCACTCGCTTTATAATTCTCAGGACGTTTACGAAGCCGCCAGTAATCCTAAAGAGCTGCTCATTGTACCTGATGCCGAACATGTTGACCTGCACGATAATCCGGAAAAAATCCCGTTTGATAAACTGGAAGCTTTTTTCAAAGCTAACCTGTAATCCATCTACCGCCTCTGCAGGAGACATATGGTTGCAACCGGCCACATCCTGTATCAGGGAAAGGAATTTCTTGTTCAACACGCTCATTTCCTTATAGAGGTTCAGTACTCCGCTGAGCGAGCATGGACGCTTTGCATCGGGAGTACATATGCCCTCCCCTACAAATGATTCACATAGTTCGCCCGTAAACCTGTGTGCTGGGCCATGTCGACGTCGCCGGGCTCAGCACTCACGGTCAAAGCGTTGCAGATGGCCTGGGAGCTTCGGGGTAAGCCAACAGGAGTGTTGCTCCATAGCGTCAAAGACAGCCACTATACCAGTCTCCAGTATAAGAGCCGCCTTCTGTGAAGGCGGATTCCTACTTTGTCAGGCGTTCAATCAGCTGGCGCTGGTATTCAGGCAGCTGGCTGGTTCTCACCCCCTGAAAAACAAGTGGCGGGAGCCATGTCATGCCCGCATGTAATGCACTGGCTTTCATGGGGGTGAAAACATCGGCAAGCTCGGTACCTGTTCTGCCATTTTTTCCGTATGTTGAGTCATCACCGGCAGCAGTAGTAACAATAAGAATTTCCTTACCCTTCCATAAATCCGGGCCAACGCTACCCCATGTGTCATTCATATACGCTTTCATCATTGGGGTGATATTGAACCAGTGAGTGGGAAAGATAAACACTATCCTGTCATTCTGGCGTGTGATACGCCTCTCCTCATCACCGTTTATCTTGCGCGTATCGAAACCATAGAGCGTTTCAAGGTTACGAACAGTGACTCCATCTACGCTCTCAGCCGCCTGCTGTAGCCCTTTAATCATAACGGACCGCTCCGGATACGGATGAGAAACGATTACAAGCGTCCTTATATGGCTTTTCTCTTTACTGATGGCAGCTTTTAAGGGGATCACTAAGACCAGCAGAAAAAGCGCCAGCATTTTAACAGGCAGGCCTGGAAAGAGTGGTTTCATACTTGCCTCCAGTTTCAGGGAAATTAAAGTTAAACAGGCAGATCTTGCCTCACAGAACACGCAGTATCACTTTGACAGGAAATCACGAAGGTAAAATCTCAATCGTGGCCGCTCTGGCGCGTGTCCCTGTCATTGCGGAAACATAGCTGCTGCCGGAGTACTTTTTCTGGTAAGCCTGATCTATTTTACTTTCAAGCTCAGGGTCTGATGGTTTTGCGAACAGGACGTCGAACTCCTGTCCAATAGCCAGTATCTTACCCGCCTGCTGGGACAATGCAGCCTGATACCATTTTGAACGGGTACCACTATAGGCTCGGACGAAAAGTCGGTTACCCACCTTCACTTCCCAAATCCATGTCGGCGTACCGGTCGTATTCATATCGGGATGATACGGAGCGATTTTAAGGTCATCGGCCGCATCTATTCTTGTTAATACTTCAGAGTTCCAGAACATAAACCTCTCCTTTTTCATATCGGCTGTTTTTTTCTCTTGCACCATTAACTCGATAAATTAATGTTGCATGAGAAATTAGAGCCTGCTTCACCAGTAACAGCAGAGTGGCTGTTATTTGAATTAGGATTAATGCATCTCAGCGACGGTATTACCGGCTATCAACTGAATAATATATTGGCGGTCCATAATAAAACTGAGTTGGCATGCCTTTCCTGCGGTTGCCAGTCGACTCCAGAGTGCCAGCACTGCCCGTATTTTTGCCTGTTCGAGCGCAAAACCAATACCATCAAGACTGTCTGCGTTTATCTGAAGTTCTTTTATCATCTTCACGCATTCGCCGGTCAGGTCATCATAGCTAAGTGAAAACGTTTGTTTAGTATCCATTCGGCACGCTCTTTAGGGGGAATACCCAACACCCCATGCTAAAAGAGCAGTGTCTGTCCTTTGTCGCACAGACACTGCATCTGAAAACACCGGACGGTGCTATGGCTTACTTATTAAGATTTTTGTTGAAAAATGCAGTGATGTTATCGAATGGGATCTTATCCATACGATCATATAAATCGACATGTGTGGCATCTTTAACAATCAGAAGCTCTTTTGGTTGATTTGCAGCTTCATAAGCCGTTTTGGAGAAGTAAAGCGAATGCGCTTTTTCACCATGGATGAACAGGATCGGGCGCGGAGAAATTTCCTTAATATAGGTCATGAGCGGGAAATTCATGAAGGCCATCGGCGTTGTCACAGACCATGAGTTACCAGAGTTGACGGCTCGGGGATGATAGCCGCGTTTGGTCATGTAATAGTCCGCATAGTCCACGAGGAACTGTGCTTCACCGCCCTTCAGTTTATTATAGGCTGGCTGGTATGCAGGTTTACCGTTTGCCGCATCTTCCCAGCGCTGGAGGCTCATCTTCTCCAGCGCCTGCTCGCGTTGCTCCGGCGTTACGCTGTCATTGTATCCTTTCGACATCACGCGGCTCATATCATACATGGTGCTGGCAACGACCGCTTTTACGCGTTTATCCACGGCAACAGCGTTCAGGGCAATCCCACCCATGCCGCAGATACCGATGACACCGATACGTTCACGATCCACATAAGGTTGCAGTCCAATGAAATCGACTGCGGCCATAAAGTCTTCGGTATTGATATCAGGTGAAGCAATATTGCGGGGTTCACCACTGCTTTCACCGGTATAAGACGGATCAAATGCCAGCGTCACGAATCCGCGCTCTGCCAGGGTCTGAGCATAAAGACCTGAAGCCTGCTCTTTTACCGCGCCAAATGGCCCGGAAATCACAAGCGCAGCAAGCTTCTTGTTCCCGCGATCTTTAGGAAGATATACATCAGCGGCCAGCGTAATGCCGTAACGGTTCTTAAAAGTAACTTTTTGATGATCCACTTTTTCGCTCCTTGGGAAAGTTTTATCCCACGTCTGAACCAGACGGACTGAAGAATCTGCTGTGCCTGGTGCAGGCTGGGCGACTGCAGCTTCTGTTGAAATCAGAGCCATCGCCCCGGCAAGGAGTGCGCCATTAAAAAAGCGCGTTGAAGATTTTAGCGTCATGATATTAAAACCTTTCATTGGATATTGAGGGATATGTTTCAGACAGCATGCATGAGTATTTCAGTTACAACTTCCGGCGGGTAATCACTGGCGATACCAAACGCTTTGACATTGATCTGGACGTTCTCAACGATAGCGGGCAGATCTGCTTCCCTGATGTTCAGCTGTTCAAGACGTGTTGGCGTACCAATTTCTTCAAACCACTTCTCAAGCGCTGCGATGCCGTCGTCTGCCGAACTGAGTCCGAACACATATTTTGCGAAACGCTCAAACTGCGGTGTATTTCGGTTTTTGTACCATTTCATCCAGGCGGGCATAACAACGGACAACCCTGCCCCATGCGGAACGTTGAAAAGTGCGGATAAAGAGTGCTCGATTGCATGATTCGGATAACTAAATCCGGCACAGCCTGACAGGATCAAACCGTTTTGAGCAAGGGTTGCAGCCCAGGCAAATTCCCCACGCGCAGCCTCATCATCCGGACTGGCGATGAGCGTTTGTGTGGTTTCAATTACCGTATTTAGGAGTGCTTCAACCAGTCGCGACTGAATTGCAGGCTGAACGGTTGCGGTGAAGTACACTTCGATAAGGTGTGAAATGATATCAGCGGCAGAATAGACGAGGTAATCGCGGGAGACGCCCGCCATCAGTGCCGGACTCAGTACGGATACCACCGGACGCGTGTAGTCGTTACCGATCGATAATTTTTCATGTGTTTCTTCATTGGTGACAACGGCATACGGGTTCATTTCGCTTCCCGTTGCGGCCAGGGTCAGAATGGCAAACAAAGGTAAAGCAGAGGAAAGCTCGCCTTTACCAGCGAATAAATCCCAGACGTCACCATTATAATGTGCACCGGCCGCAATAGCCTTAGCACTGTCAAGTACGGAGCCGCCGCCAACGCTCAGGATAGCGTCCACGTTATGGTGTTTCGCCAGTTCCACCCCTTCACGGACTTTGGATATCACCGGGTTACTTACGATACCGCCAAGTTCTATATACTCGATGCCGTTATTGGCAAGATTCTGGCTGACCGTAGCGAACAGGCCCTCTCGTTTAATACGTTCGCTTCCGTAACACAGCAGGACTTTACGTGCGCCAGCACTGGCAATGTGTGCACCGATAGTATCTTCTTTTCCGGAACCGAATTCGATTCGGGTTGGGTTGTAGAAAGTAAACTCTTTCACGTATGTCTCCTCCGGATAACCTGTCTGGCAGTTAAAAATGGCTTTAACCTGAACGGTTTAAATTTGCTCGCGGTGAACCCTGACTTACAGGACACTGCCTCATTTCAGTGTTGTTATTTTGAGTGTCTTTAATGAAAGGTGTTATTAAAATACTCTGCATTATTTGCCTGATCCTCTGAACCTGATCTCAAAGCGTGTATTTCAATTTTCATAGCTGCTAAGTTGTTAACGTCAAAAGACGTAACAAATGTGAGGCATTACAGAATGATTTCTGACAAGTCGGTTGAAAAACTACTGGGTGAACTTTCGGTCGATATAGCTCAGCGCACACCCGGTACCGGTGATTTCCCTACAGCCGTAGAAGGTCTCGAATTGTTCCGCCGAAACGAACCCGCTCCTCCGGTAAGCTGCCTGGTCCCTCCCAGTATCGTTCTGGTAGCCGATGGCGCGAAGATCATGTGGGTTGGTGGTGAACCTTACGAATACAATGCGGAAAAATTCCTGATCACCTCTCTTGACCTGCCAGCCAGCTCGGAAGTATTACAGGCTTCGACATCCCGTCCCTGCGTGGGCGTAGCCTATAAACTTGACCAGCGCGTGCTGATGGAATTAATTGCACAGGGAAGCCTGCCGCCGGTTAAAAAACGAGACGCGGGAACGGGTGTCGGTATAGGAACTATTACTGATGTTTTGCTGGAGCCTTTCTGCCGTCTGCTTTCTTTGCTTGACGAGCCTGAAGCCATTCCTGTTCTCGGGCCGCTGATTCAAAGGGAGATACATTACCGGCTTTTGATGAGCGATCAGTCAGATCATCTCAGACAGATTGCAGCAGTAGACGGCCATGGCTACCGTATCGGTAAAGCTATTGACTGGTTAAAGACCAATATTGCATCACCTTTACGCGTAGAAGAACTGGCAAGTCGGGTGCAAATGAGCACACCCTCTTTCCACCAACACTTCAGGCAGCTTGCGGGAATGAGCCCACTACGGTATCAGAAATGGCTGCGCCTTAATGAAGCCAGGCGACTGATGCTGAATGAACATTACGATGTCACCACAGCAGCCTATGCTGTCGGTTACGAAAGCCTGTCCCATTTCAGCCGGGAATATACGCGGATGTTCGGGGAATCACCCAAGAGGGATATAACCGTGCTGAGAAAGTCAGCTGGTAAGCTTTAGTATTATCGTCATGTATTTTACCTTATCCTGTTATTGTACCGGTTGCGCAAAACTTGCAGGAAAGCCATAAAGGCGGGAGAATCCTGTCGGCGGTGAGGATAAAAGATGTGGTAGCCCTCAAACCAGGGGCACCACTCGGTCAGGACCGCCATCAACCTGCCGTTTCTGATATATTCATCCGCAACATATTCTGGAAGGCAGGCTACGCCCAGGCCATCAAGAGCGGCATCAAGCTGATGTACCGTGCTGTTCGCAATATATTGCCCCTTCACCTTCAGGCTGAACTTCTGGTCTTCCTTCTCGAATTCCCAGGCATACAAACCACTCGTGTCGGAATACCGGACATTGATGCAGTTGTGATTCAAAAGATCCTGCGGTTTTTTAGGCTTCCCATAGCGTTGAAAATAATCCGGTGCTGCAACAATCAATTGCCGCCAGTCCTGGCTGATTTTAACGGCAATCATATCATTATTCAGCGCATCTCCGGGGCGGATCCCCGCGTCAAAACGCTGATCAACGATGTCGGTAAATCCATAATCAATTCCGATTTCAATCTGAATGTCAGGGTAGCGGCTCAGGAAGTCAGGCAGCACCGGGCGGATCAGGTACTGGATAACATCATCTGAACCCGTAAGGCGAATGATGCCAGTGGGCTTTTCACGAAGCTCACTCAGCCGACTAATTGCGTCATCAACCTGCTCCATCAAGGGGCCAATTTCGTTGCTCAGCCTTTCACCCGCTTCTGTGGTGGAGATACTGCGGGTGGTTCTGGCCAGCAACCTGATCCCAAGCCTTTCTTCCAGGGATTTTACTGTATGGCTGACAGCTGAGGGCGTCACACCGATCTCTGCTGCCGCTTTAGTAAAGCTCTTGAGTCTGGCCACGCTTAAAAAAACTTTCAGTTCATCCACACTCGCCTCCTCCAAGGGAGAAGCCAGCGTACCAGCCAATGATTAATTATCAAATATTTTTCACAAGTAAGTGAAATAAATGCTGATTAATAAATTTTATATCAAATGTTACCTTCACATCATCAATAGTGAGCGTGTCATCACACTGATAACGCGTTTGTGGCTCTGATCCTGAGGTAACAGTTATGCAAGATTTCATCTATCACAACCCGGTAAAAATTCTGTTTGGGCATGACCAAATCCCTGCACTTGCGCAGGAAGTCCCGCAGGATAAAAAGGTCATGATCGTCTATGGCGGAGGCAGCGTAATAAAACACGGCATTCTGCAACGCGTAAAAGGATCCCTTAAAAACACCCTTGTTTTTGAATTTGGTGGGGTTGAACCCAATCCACATTACGAAACCCTGATGAAAGCGGTCGAGATTGTCAAAGTGGAAAAAATTGATTTTCTCCTGGCCGTTGGCGGTGGTTCAGTCATCGATGGTACAAAATTCATCGCCGCGGCCGCTCTTTATGAAAATGATCCGTGGGAAATTATCACCAGCTATGGCAGCGTAGTGAAACAGGCTTTGCCTTTTGGATGCGTACTGACGCTTGCAGCGACGGGGTCCGAGATGAATAACACGGCTGTGATTAATCGTGCCACCACGCAGGATAAACTTTTTTTTGCATCTCCGTGCGTTATGCCGCAGTTCTCCGTGCTTGAACCGGAAATTACCTACACTCTGCCTGAGAGACAAACCGCAAACGGGGTTGTGGATGCCTTTGTCCATATACTTGAACAATATATCACTTACCCGGTAAACGCGAAGGTGCAGGACCGCCTGGCGGAAGGATTGCTCAATACGCTGAAAGAAGAAGGCCCGACAGCCCTTAAAAATCCTCAAGACTACGACGCCAGAGCGAATATCATGTGGGCGGCTACAATGGCCCTGAATGGGATGTTAAGTGCCGGTGTACCGACAGACTGGGCTTCTCACTTGATTGGTCAGGAAATTACAGCCTTGTATGGCATTGACCACGCCCGCACTCTGGCGATTGTGATGCCTGCCCTGTGGCGCTACTGCAAAAATGAAAAATCTGAGAAGCTGGCTCAGTACGGTGCTCGGGTCTGGAATATTCCCGCATCTGATACCGAAAAAATGGCCGATGAGGCTATCAATTCCACGGTCGCTTTTTTTGAACAACTGGGGGTTAAAACCAGACTCTCTGATTATGATTTAGGGGATGAAGCCATTGCAGAAGTTATTCGTAAGTTAAAAGAACATGGTCACATTGCCTTGGGTGAGCATGGAAAAATTACGGCCAGAGAGGCTGAGGCCTTATTGAAGATGGCGCTTTAATAAGTATAGCCTGCGATTTTCGCAGGCTAAATCTATGACGGTGGTGAGCTGGAATACCGCAGTATCATAATAATCAATTTATTATCTGCATTGAGAAGAGAAGTAGAGTCAGATGCCCGACTCATTTCCGTATTAGCGAAAGACTGTACCTTCATTGTCACCGCACCACAGACTTGATCTACCAATGCAATCCTCAGAGGATCAGGCAAGTAATTTGAAGTATTTGTGTATTTTATGTTACCTCAAGCCTGTAAATTGTTATCTGCTCACTTAACAGATGAATTTATCTGAAAGTACGCTGGCGTTTTCCTGGCCTCCAGGAAAATTTAACTTGCCGGGATTAACCATTATTAGCATACATTCGGCTTCCTTTCCGAAGCGGAAAGCAAACCCGGTCAAAAATATGAGCAGGAGTGTAATGATGGATGAAGAAAAAAATCTGACTCGTCGCGAATTTGTTGTTCGTTCTGGGGTTGTCATAGGAGCCGGTGTGTTGCTGAGCAGTCCAATTGGTTCACTTGCCGCTGATGTAAATGGTTCCAGAGTGAGAACTCGCGGTTATGCAGCGTTTGACACTTCCGGAAAACTCTCGCCCTGGTCCTTTGAACGCAGAGCAGTTGGTGACAACGATATTTTGATTGAGACTAAATATGCAAGTATTTGCCACTCTGATATCCATCAGATGAAAGGACACTGGGGGGTCCAAAAATATCCTCAGGTTCCAGGACATGAAATCGTAGGCATTGTGGCGGCGGTTGGAAAGAATGTCACCCGGTTCAAGATCGGTGATCGAGCAGGCGTTGGATGTATGGTCAACAGCACTCTTCCAGACTCAGAGCTGATGCAGCTTGAGAACACGGAGCAATACAGTCCAGCTACTGTCTTCACTTATGGTTTCCCTGAAAGCGATTCTCCCACGGGAATTTCACAGGGAGGCTATTCCACAAACATCGTGGTGCGCGATCATTTTGCTGTCCATATTCCTGAAAACATTACCTTCCAGGAAGCTGCACCCTTGCTTTGTGCAGGCATTACCACTTATTCACCGCTCATGAAGGCTGGTATCGTCAAGGGAATGAAAGTTGGAGTGGCCGGAATTGGTGGTCTGGGCCATATGGCCATAAAGCTTACCGTGTCTAAAGGAGCGGAGGTATATGCATTCACAACTACGCCATCGAAAGTTGACGATATTCTTTCCTTCGGGGCCAAAGAAGTAATTGTGGTCGATAGTTCTGACAAATTGAAGGCTTATCAGGGAAGTCTGGATTATATGATTTCCACGATCCCTTATCAGTTCGACGTCGCAGCCTACGCATCAGTTGTGAAGCCATACGGAACTTTCACCCAGGTCGGCATGCCAGAAGGTTTTCAGATTACACTCAATGCGCTTGGTCTTGCAGCATCAAGAGTTAATTTCAATGCGTCAATGATTGGCGGCATGAAAGAAACTCAGGAAGTTGTAAATTACTGTTCTGAAAATAAAATATTACCCACCATCCAGATAATCAAGGCAGAGCAAATTAATGAAGCATGGGATAACGTGTTTAATAAGAAAGCCCGATATCGCTATGTTATAGATGCGTCGACGATGTGATATCAGGAATATGTAACACTTTCCAGATTCATAAGTCCATTGACGTTGTGATGTTCATATTAATCCTCTCTTTTTAATTTTAACCCTCTTTTTGGGGCCGGTGGTCCCGTTTTTTTCAATGCCCGTTTTAAAGGTACTGACGATGACAAAAAAGCATTCAAAAATAGAACAAACATATTTGAATGATACTTCAGATAATTCTAACTGGAATGGTGTATTCGCTATTTCACTCTGCGTGTTTGCTCTGATCGCTTCAGAGTTCATGCCTGTCAGTCTGTTAACTCCACTTGCCCATGATTTAGGGATAACGGAAGGTACAGCTGGTCAGGGAATGACAATCTCAGGTGTTTTTGCCGTATTTACAAGTCTTAGCATACGCAGACTAGCCGGAACACTGAACAGAAAGTTTCTTTTACTGGCGTTGACAGCTCTGATGGGATTATCTGCCGTGTTAGTCGCACTCGCCCCCAATTATCTTATCTATATGCTGGGGAGAGCTATGATTGGTGTTGTCATTGGAGGATTCTGGTCAATGTCAGTCGCTACAGCAGTAAGACTGGTGCACATTAGTAAGGTACCGCGTGCCCTGGCCGTGTTCAATGGAGGAAACGCCCTGGCAACCGTAGTGGCAGCCCCACTTGGAAGTTATCTTACGGCTGCCATAAGCTGGCGTGGAGCTTTTCTGTGTTTAGTACCTGTCGCAATAATTACGTTTGTATGGCAATGGATAAGCCTTCCTTCTATGGAGCCCGGCAAATCTGGTAAAACCGGGTCATCTGTTACCTCGCTTTTACGAAAAAAGAATGTCGCGGTTGGTATGTGTGCCGCCGGTATCTTTTTCATGGGGCAGTTTACTCTGTTTACCTACATCCGACCGTTTCTGGAGAATGTCACGAAAGTTAATTCTGATGCAGTAACGCTAATATTGTTACTGATTGGGGTAGCTGGACTTGCCGGAACGACAGCAATTGGGTTTGTGATCAAAAATCGCCTTTATCAGACACTGGTTGGGATACCACTTGTCATGGCTTCAGTCGCTGTAATCCTGATCCCTATGGGTAACAATATTCCTACCGTCTGTGTTTTGTTGGGACTTTGGGGCGTGTTATCAACAGCTGCACCGGTAGGATGGTGGAGCTGGGTTGCCAGTGCCACTGCGTCAGATACAGAATCAGGGGGCGGTCTTATGGTAGCAACAGTTCAGTTTTCAATCGCACTGGGGTCTACAGTGGGCGGGATTTTGTTTGATCAGTTTGGTTTTCAAAGTACATTTGCGTTGAGTGCAGGAATACTTATTTTCTCAGCGATATTGACTCTGTGGACCTCAAAGCTAAGAACAGTACCTGTATGAATCGTCGCTTAGCCTCCTAGGGAGCACCTGGCCACAACATATCGCAACTCCGTTCTTCACCGAAAGCATAAATGCTCTCTCGGGCATTTATGCTTTTATATCGCGGTCAAATAGATTTGTTATGTTTAATCTATGAATATTAGCTTTCACGCTTTGCCATCATCAATGCCAGGTCAACGAGACGATTAGAGAATCCCCATTCATTGTCGTACCACGCCAGAATTTTGACCATATTACCGCCAATCACCAGCGTTGATAGGCCGTCGATAATCGACGAGCGTGGGTCTCCCTGGTAATCGCTGGAGACGAGCGGTTCATCGCTATAACCCAGGATCCCTTTCAAAGGTCCCGTTGCGGCAGCTTCGCGAAAAGCATTGTTCACCTCTTCGACCGTCACATCTCGCTCAAGCGTGACGGTCAGGTCAACAATGGACACCACCGGCACAGGGACGCGTAGCGAGTAGCCCGTTAAACGGCCATCCAGCTCAGGAATAACTTTACCCAGAGCCTTCGCTGCGCCGCTGGAGTAAGGAACAATCGACAATGCTGCGGCGCGAGCCCCGCGCAGATCTTTTTCCGGCTGATCGTGCAGCGCCTGGCTGTTGGTGTAGGCATGGGTGGTGTTCATCAGACCATGTTTAATACCGAAATGCTGGTGCAGGACCTGCGCAGCAGGTGCAAGACCATTGGTGGTGCAGCTTCCGTTGCTTATCACGTAGTGTTTATCCGGGGAGTAGAGACTCTCATTAACGCCCATCACAATGGTTAAATCATCGTTTTTACCAGGGGCAGAGATAATCACGCGCTTCGCACCACCGCTGTGGATATGTACAGCCGCCTTTTCACGGTCAGTGAATAATCCTGTAGCCTCAATAACAATGTCGACTTCACGCTGACGCCACGGAATACTCGCCGGGTTGCGTTCACTGAATACGGTAATGGGTTTACCATCAACAACAAGCCCCCCTTCACCAGCGGTGACCTCTGCATCCAGCTTACCGAGCAGCGAGTCATATTTCAGCAGATGCGCCAGCGTTTTGCTGTCCGTCAAATCGTTGATTGCCACAATTTGAATATCCGGATTATCCAGTGCTGCGCGCAGTACATTGCGTCCGATACGGCCAAAACCGTTAATACCGACCTTTACCATAATTGACTCCTTATCTATATCTCTGGAGTCAGATTAGGACGGATAGGTTGTGGCGTAAATGACAAAAAAGGATCACTTTACGCCATTTTACGGCAGTGAAATCGTTGACGATATTCACCTGGAGTGAGGTTAAGCTGTTTTTCAAACAATCGTCGCAGGTTAATGCTGCTGCCAAATCCCGTTTGCTCGGCGATACGATCCAGCGTCTCGTTAGTCTGCTCCAAACGCTGCCGTGCGGCGGCCAGGCGGGCTTCCGCGACGTAGCGCGCCGGGGAAGCGCCGGTTTCCCGGGTAAAGACGCGGGTGAAATTTCGCGGACTCATGGCGACTTTTTCCGCCAGCTTATCTACGCTGAGGTCGGCGGTGAGGTTTTCGAGCAACCACGCCAGCAGATCGTTAATCGGGCCCTGGGAGGTGGTCTGCTGCAGGTTATAGCGGCTAAACTGTAGCTGGCCTCCGGGGCGACGCAGATACATGACGAAGTCCTGGGCAATATCGCGCGCCAGGCTGAAGCCGTAATCTTCTTCAACCAGCGCCAGCGTAAGATCAAAGCCGGAACTGACCCCGCCAGAGGTCCAGATATGTTCGTCCTGAATATAGAGCGGCCCGCCCTCGACGCGGACCTGCGGGAATTCCGCCTGCATGGTTTCCAGCAGTTTCCAGTGGGTAGTGGCCCGTCTGCCGTCCAGCAGTCCGGTTTGCGCCAGCAGCATCGCACCGCCGCAAATGGAGGCTATGCGGCGGGCATGGGGAGCGGCAAGGCGCAGCCAGTCAACCACCGCCATCCCTTCCTGCGGGTTTTGACCTCTGCCGGTAATCATGATGGTATCGCGGGGTTCACGCGGGTCAATCTCATGCAGGCGATGATCGGCCAGAAGATTTAAACCGGACTGACCATGGATAACCTGATGCGGTTGAGTTGTCGCTAGCTTGACCTGGTAGCAGATTTCCCGGGCACCTTCCGGGTGCAGGCGGTTGGCCTGCATCAAAATGTCAGCAATACCGGCGGATTCAAACAGCATGCCGCCATCGGGTACAATAATAAGTATCTTTTTCATGTCATGAAAAGTAATCTTTTTACAGAATAAGTCAACACGACAAACTCAAAGAATAAATTTTACTGTCGAAAGCACTGGGTTCTGATGGATGTAAAAATCTGAAGGCTCGGAAAGAGTGGTTTGGATATGGCTCCTTCCATCACCTGCCGCTCTCAATGTGATCCTTTCCCGACAAACCGCACGCCGCGCTTTCTCCGCCCTAAAATGTCCAGATGACAGCTGCTGTCAGTGCCGCCTCGTTACGTCGTAACACGATCGGGCTCTCATTTGCATGCTCCCCAAGCCAGGTATAGTCAGCGCTCAGGAGCGTGCCCCAGTGGGCATCAAACTGGTGACTCCAGGTCAGACTGTTGTCTATGCCATAAAATCCCCCCGGTGCTGAATAGCGGCTATAACCTGAGCGCTGGCTCTGCTGCGGATCCACCCCATACCAGGTATTCAGGTAACGGTTGTCGCCAAACAGGGCCGCCGTCTGAAAGGCGACCGTGTCATGGTCAGTTTGTACAGGGAGCAACGTCAAGGATGCCCGGTAGCTTACCCCCTGGCTGTCCGTTAAAGGCAGCGTCGCTTTACCTTCAACGCTGAGCCACGAAAGCGCCTGCCAGCCGACGGCAAGGGCCGTGTTCAGGGAGACGTCAATGTCTCCCATCCCTTTCAGATTATTTGCCCCTGCCCGCCAGCTGGCGTTTTTATCCGCCCTTCCCAGATCGTATCCCAGCGTATGTTCGAAGTACCAGCCGCTGGCGTTCTGCAGGTCATATCCCACCCCTTTCTGCGTATCAATAAAAAATGCGCCGTTACGCCCCTGAAGTACAGGAACCACCTGCCATACCTGCTTGTCTGAACCTGAATATCGCGGAGTGTAGTGGCCTCCCAGCCCAATGGTGAAGGTGCCGGAGAAAGTGTCATCATTTGCTTGTACGCAGGATGTCATGGCCGTCAAAAGCGGTACGGTCATATACAGGGCTTTTTTTATCGCTATCATACTGTTCTCCTCACAGACGCCGGCTTCTCCTGAGGCAGGAGCCGCCACAAAATGTTGGCGCAGTATGATTTGGCAAAATCAATGAATCGTCGGGATAGTGTTAAGAAACGGTCAAGGTGAATGGATGTTGTCCAGAAGAGTGCTGATTATTGAAGATGACGCCGATGCGGCTGGCGTGCTCGAAGCCTACTTACGCCGTGAAAATTACGATGTCGTCATTACCGGAGACGGTCTTTCCGGGCTGGATATGGCGCACCGGTGGAAACCCGATCTGATCCTGCTGGATGTGATGCTTCCGGGGCTTAACGGCACCGAAGTCCTGGCTGGCCTGCGCCGTAAAAATGATGTTCCGGTGATCATGGTCACCGCCATGGGAGATACACCCGATCGTATTGGCGCCTTGCGCTATGGCGCTGATGATTATGTTGTTAAGCCTTACCATCCGGGAGAAGTTGTGGCTCGGGTGCAGGCGGTACTGCGCCGCAGCAATCAAACAGAAACAAAGGAAGAGATCCTTCGCTGGCAATCGCTTGAAGTGAATGTTACGGCCATCGTGGCGAGCATTGTCGACGGGGACACCACACCGCGCACGTTGGATCTGACCCCAACCGAATTTTCACTACTGACCACGCTTATGCGCTCTCCTTCACGTCCTTTTTCCCGCCAGCATTTACTTGAGCACTGTTTGCCGGAAAGTGAAGCCCTGGAGCGCGTGGTGGATACCCATATTTATAACCTGCGTAAAAAACTCGAGGCGGCGGGTATTTCCGGCGTGCTGGTTAACGTTCGCGGCGTAGGCTACAGGTTCAGACAACCATGACAAAAACCCGCTACTCCTCCCTGTGGCGCTGGATTTGCGCACGTATATTAGCGCTGGCCATCGGAAGCGTAATTGTCATTGCGACCTGTATGTGGCTACGTTATGCGGTGCAGAATTACTGGAACATAGGCAGAATGCCGGCATCGGTCCGACAAGAGTTTCTTGCGCTCAGCCAGAACCCGCAGGCGAACCCGGCGCGCTTCCATCAAATCGTCGATACCTGGTGGGGGTTGAGTTATTCAACCCCATCCATCGCCTCGGCGGACTGGGTCACCGTGGCGTTACTGGTCCTGGTCATGATCCCTTTTATTGTGGTGATGGGATTGCGATATGCCAGGCCACTGGCGCTGCAATTCAGCCGACTGCGTGATGCGGCAAAGGACGTCGCCGAAGGGCAATTTGGCCGCCAGGCTGAGCTCATCAGGAATGCGCCGGCTGAAATGGTCAGCTTTGCCAGCGACTTTAATGCCATGACGGGAAAACTGGCCCGCTATGAAAAAGAGTTACGTACCTCTCATGTGGCCATGGCGCATGAACTTCGCTCCCCCCTGACTGCCGCTATCGGACGTTTGCAGGGCATGCTGGATGGCGTGTTTGATGCCAGCCCGGAACAACTGGCCATGGTAATGAAACAGCTTCAGCACCTGAATCGCCTGACCGATGAACTTCATCTGCTCTCGCTGTCTGATGCCGGGAATTTGGTGCTGGAAAACGAACCCTTTCGTCTGGATGAGCTGCTTAAGGAACGGGCGACATGGATCATGCCCCAGGCTGATGCACATCGTTTTACAATCAGGCTTCATCATTCTCAGGCGTGTCCCTTCAAAGGCGATACGTTCCGTATGGGCCAGGTTTTCACCATTCTTATGGAAAATGCCCTCCGTTACGGGCGTGATGGCGGCCATCTTGATGTCACGCTGCACTACGCCAGCGGGCAATATTGCCTCGAATTTCGCGATGACGGCCCGGGGGTATCCTCCCAGTTCCTGCCGGAAATGTTCAACCGTTTTAGCCGGGAGGAGCAGTCGCGTGCCCGCCACTCCGGCGGCAGCGGTCTCGGTTTGTCGATCGCTCGCGCGATTTGTCAGGCCCATGGTGGCAGTATCAGCGCGTCGTTACCTGAAACCGGCGGACTCGCAGTCACCCTTTTGTTACCCTGGACGTCGTCTGAGATGGAAAATAGCGGCTCTTGATAATACCTTGACGAAACGTCGAATCTTTCTCGACTAAGCGCGCATTTAATAACGCCATCACCTTTATGGAGCGGCGTTATGTCAGATGAATTTTTACTCTCCCTCCGCCACAGTCTGCACCATTTGTACGACGTGGCGCGCACCCTTTCCTGGCTGCACTTTCTCCCCCTGACCATTCTTTCGGTAGTGATTTTTCTGCTGCCCGGATGCGGGGACAACCAGGGTAATACGACTGATCCTGTGCGAACGGTGCGCTACGTTGTTGTTGGCTCAGCGCAAACCCTTCCCGCGCAGGAAAGAACCGGAGAGATCCATGCGCACGATGAAACGATTCTGAGCTTTCGTACCGGCGGCCGGATAGTGACGCGTAGCGTCGATATTGGCGATCGGGTCAATGCAGGGCAACTGCTGGCCACGCTTGAAAATACAACCAGTCAGAATCAGCTCGATGGCGCACAGGCTGATTATGAAGGAGCCAAAGCCTCTGCTCAGGTTGCTGCACTTAACGTCAACCGAATGCAAAAGCTTATGCCAACAGGCGCGATTGCCCGCACGCAGCTCGATACCGCCCGCGCAGACTGGCTTGTCGCCCGCGCGCGTTTAAAAAACAGCGAGTCCGCGTTGCGTAATGCCCGGGAAAGCCTTGGCTGGACGCGTCTGATTGCGCCGCGAAGCGGCGTGATCACCGAAGTAAGCGCCTCTGCGGGTCAGGTGGTCAATGGTGGTCAGTCGGTATTGACGCTGGCGACCGGTGAAGCCCGCGATGTGGTGTTTGATATCGCTAAACCCGAGGCGATCCCGCCACAGGAACAGGCTGGCTTGCGAGTTTCCCTCCTCAGCGACCCGTCGGTGCAAGCGTCCGCCGCGGTAAGAGATATTAGCCCGCAGGCCGATCCTCAGACCCGCACATGGCGCGTCAGGGCGACCCTGCAAAACCCACCGCTGGCAATGGCGCTGGGCGCCAGCGTCACCGTTACGTTACCCGCAACGGGTCCGCATGGATACGCCCTTCCCGCTTCAGCGCTGAGCCGCGTCGACGACAAACCGGCGGTTTATGTGATTAACCCACAGTCGCAGGCGCAGCTTCGCGTGGTGGTACCAGCATACTATACCGCCACCACGGTCATTATCTCCGGCGGCCTTGAACCAGGCGACCGGGTGATTACCGCCGGCGTGAGTAAATTACGCTCCGGCGAGCCGGTGATTGCCGGGGAGTGCGAATCATGAAACCCGTATTGAATGAGAAATTTAACCTGTCCTCCTGGGCGCTAAATCATCAGCAGATGGTCAGTTTCTTCATGCTGCTGATCATTGCTATGGGCGCGTTCTGTTATGAGAACCTGCCACGTAACGAAGATCCGGCGTTTACGATTAAAACGGCCGTTGTTTCTGCGCAATGGCCCGGGGCATCCGTAACGGATACCACCCGACTGCTGACCGATACGCTGGAAAAAAAGCTGCAGGAAACTCCCTGGCTTGATTATCTCGAAAGTGAAACCCGTGCCGGGAGCTCCGTTATTCATGTCAATCTTCGTGACGATACCCCGCCGCAAAAGGTGCCGGATATCTGGTATCAGGTACGTAAGAAAATGCAGGATATTGCCCCCTCTTTGCCAGAAGGCGTTCAGGGCCCCGCCGTCGACGATGAGTTTGATGACACGTACGGTACGATCTATGGCTTTATACCTGAGGGCTATACCCTGCGGGAGGTCCGGGACCGTGTTGAGACAATCCGCCGGGAGCTCATGTCGTTACCGGATATCGGAAAAACCAGCCTGCTGGGTGAGCAGCAGGAACAGATAGTTCTCTCTTTTTCTCCAGCGCGTCTGGCAGGTATGGGGTTGAACATCCAGCAGGTAGCGGATGCCCTCAGAGTACAAAATGCGGTTGTCCCGGCAGGTATGATCCGCACCGGACAGGAAAATATGGTGATAAAGGTCAGCGGGGAACTGACTTCTGAAGCGAGCTTACGTGCCGTCACGCTGCATATTAACGATCGTTACCTTCCTCTGACGGATATTGCCACCGTTAGTCGGGAAAACGCCGAGCCTCCCCAGCCGGTTTACCGGGTCAACGGCAAACCCGCCATCGGGCTGGCTATCTCGATGGCGCCGACCGGTAATATGCTGCGTTTCGGCGCCGCGCTGAATGCAAAAATGCATGCCATCAGCGTCACGCTGCCGCACGGTATTGAGATGGTCAAGGTTGCCGATCAATCAGCGGTGGTCAGCGACGCCGTAAGCGGGTTTATCCGGGTGCTTATCGAAGCCGTGGCGATCGTCCTGGCCGTTTCGTTTGTCTCGCTGGGTTTACGAGCCGGACTGGTAGTGGCTGCGGCCATTCCACTGGTTCTGGCCATGACCTTTACGGGAATGATGCTGGCAGGAATAGGTCTGCAGCGTATTTCTCTCGGCGCATTGATTATCGCGCTGGGTCTGCTGGTCGATGACGCCATGATCACCGTGGAAACCATGGTCTCTGGTCTGGAAGCCGGGGATTCCCGCCGGCAGGCGGCGACCCGGGCTTTTAAAACGACCGCATTTCCGATGCTGACGGGCACCCTTGTGATGATTGCCGGGTTTATTCCTGTGGGATTTGCTGCGTCCAGCGCCGGTGAATATTGCTTTTCCCTGTTTGCCGTGGTGCTCATCGCCCTGCTGTGCTCATGGGTTGTCGCGATCCTGTTTTCACCGTTAACCGGGACGTGGCTGTTATCTGACAACATCAGACAGAAGGCGAAAGGTCCTGGACGGATGGCCCGCGGATACCAGTGGCTACTGCGCAAGGCGTTGCGTCACCGCTTCGCCACCGTGTGTCTTACTCTCATTGCGCTTGGTCTGTCCGTTTACGGAACAACCTTTATGCAGGGGGAGTTTTTCCCCGCCTCCGACAGGCCAGAATTGCTGGTAAGCCTGACGCTACCGGCAAATGCCTCGCAGTCGGAAACGCAAAATACGGCTGAAAAGCTGGAGAAGGCCCTGGCAGGCAACCGCAACGTTGAGCGCTTTTCGACATACGTTGGGTCGGGAGCGATCCGTTTTTACCTGCCTATGGATGTGCTTCTGGCAAATGAAAATATCGCCCAGATAGTGGTGGTGGCTAAAGATCTTAAAGCGCGGGATCGTCTTCATCGACAGTTAAACAGGATACTGGCTACGGGCTTTAGCGACATCATCACGCGCGTATCGCCCCTGGAACTTGGGCCCCCCGTCGGCTGGCCAGTGAAATACCGGGTGAGTGGGCCAGATTATCTGAAAGTCAGGTCGATCGCGAACCGCCTGAGCGATGTCATTGGCCGGTCCCCCTCCTCTCGCGAGGTTAATCAGACGGCAGGCGAACCGGAGAGAGTCATTACCCTCAAGGTCAATCAGACCGCAGCCCGGGCTGCGGGCGTGTCGTCAGAAAGTCTGGCCCGGATGCTCAATACCGTCTGGTCCGGCAGTATAGTCACGTCGGTTCGCGATAATGACCGCCTTGTCGATGTGGTGCTCCGGGCCAGGGACAATGAGCGTCTTAACCTTGCCACCTTCTCTTCGCTGACTATTCAGGGGAATGACGGTAAACAAATCCCCCTCAGCGCCTTTGCCACGCCAGTCTGGGGCGTGGATGATCCGGTTATCTGGCGTCGACAGCGTTTGCCTTTCATTACCGTGCAAACTGACCTCGCCCCGGGACTTCGCGCCGAAGCAGTATCCGCAGCGTTGCGACCTGCGGTAGACAGGTTGCGCGCGGAACTGCCTGAAGGCTACAGCATTGAAGAAGGGGGCGCGGTTGCTGAGTCTGAAAAAGGTAATAGTTCGGTCTATGCGATTCTGCCGGTGACACTGGTCATCATGCTCTTGCTGTTGATGCTCCAGTTGCGCAACTATTCCCGTATGGCGTTGGCTATACTGATGGCCCCGTTTGGTTTACCGGGTATCGTGCTGGCTATGTTACCTGGCGGAACACCAATGGGATTTGTCGCTCTGCTTGGCGTGATTGCGCTCGCTGGCATGATCATTCGTAACGCCGTCATACTGATTAGCGAGGTTGACAGCAACCTTGCTCAGGGGATGGCAAGCGATGCCGCCATTATTGCGGCCGCAGAGCATCGTGCGCGCCCCATCTGCCTGACTGCCTGTGCCGCCATTCTGGGAATGATCCCCATCTCTCATCAGGTATTCTGGGGACCGATGGCCTATGCGATTATCGGGGGACTACTGGTTGCCACGCTGGTTACACTGACCGTTTTACCGGCATCGTTTAGCCTGTTGTTACACCTGAGAATGACGTCCTCAGGCGAGACTCGTGAAAAATGAGTAGCGTGCCGTCGTATCCTCGCCTCAGGGGTCTGCCAGGTTATTCGCTGCAAGACAAAGAACTTGCTCCATCGTGTCATCCACCTGCTGGCGCAACGCGTGGATAACAGGAGACCTAATTTTACTGCTTCTTCGGCAGCAGAGAACGAGGAGAAATGCCGAAGGCTTTGCGGAAGGCATGGCTGAAATGAGAGAAATCAGAGAAGCCGAAATCCAGCGCCGCCTGGGACACGCTACTGACTCGTCCGCGTTCGATAGCCTCTCGGCTCGCCTGCAGCCTCTCCTGCCAAATCACTGCCATCGGCGTTTTTTTATGGCGGGCGAAAGCACGCGTGACGGTGCGAACGGAAACGTGGTGCGCCCGTGCCAGGCTTTCGATGTTCAAATCGGGATCGACAAGTTGCCGCCGGATGTAGTTCATCATCCGGGAATACAGATCGCGCTCAACACCAACGTTGTTCAGGTCCTGTAGCTCCAGGCTCAGTACCAGTAGATCCAGCAACGTCTGGGAGAAGCGGCCAGAGATATCCGCTGTGTTCAGACAGGCGGGCATCGCTGCCGCCTGACGCAGCATTTCGCGCAATGGGATCACGCCCGGGCGGCGGTCGTCGAGCACCATCGCGGTGAGGTGTTCGACCCCAGGTAAATGACAGCTCAGCAAATGGCGGGGGATCCGCACCAGATGATTATCGCGCCCGCCAAGACTGAAGCGGAATGTCTGGGCGGCATCGTAGAGCACCAGACTGTCCGCTGCCAGCGTCGCCTTGCGTCCCCCCTGTTCAAGCTGACCGTATCCATCCTGCATATACCCCAACCACAGATCGTCGTCGGGGCCCTGGCGCAAATAACGTGCCGTGCGATCCCAGCTGTGTAGCGGCGCGGACAGTGAACACATATCCACCAGACCCACTCCACGTACCGTCAGCCGTGCATCAAAGTCGACCCCAGCCAGAGGGGCGCTGGCGGCTGGAATACAGTGGCGTAACACTACGTCGTTCCAGTACTCGAAGCGGCGCGACTCGGTAACGCCAACGGTTGAATAGTGGAGACTGCCCGCAGACTGCATGCTATTCATCATCATTCACCTCGCGCCGGGTATTCCGCCAAAACGACAGAAACGTTTCCGCAGACAGCAACTATCATGCCAACGAGCTAATACACCCTCTTTCAGTTACGCCGATCGGCGCTAAGTTACCGGGAACTATCACTGAAAATCCGCGCCCCCCCTTTTCTGCTGGCATATAGGGCGTCGAATAGCGGAACGACAAAACGTGGAACCGCACCCTAAACGTGCGGCGTCTGCACTATGGCGGACCATCACACGACGAGGGGCAGGCCCGCAACCGAATGTCCCTTCCAGCCAAACGACTGTCCTGCTGAAGCAAGTACGCCGCAAATTTCTCCCTAGTATCAGTAAGCGTAAGGTCTTCCGGCCACACCGTGCTCCGGACATAACACGACATCAGACAAGAGGGGGAACGTCATGACTTTCAGTAACGCTACGTTTCGCACCAGCCTGGCCGCCTGCACACTGTGGCTGGCAACCGGCCCGGCCCATGCGGTCGATCTCAATTCGCAGGACCTCATTCCCGCCCCCGCCGGCACCGATGCCGTTCTGGGATATTTCACCTACGCGACGAGAGATAGCTTCACCCCCACCGGGGGCGGTGAACTTAAGCAAGAGACCGGGCTCGACTCCTTCGTCAGCATCTTTCGTTACGTTCACTACATGGACGTCGGTGGCTTTACGGTTGCGCCGCAAGTGCTGCTGCCTTACGGACGCCTTTACAATGGCTCACTAAACGGCGTTCGACTTGATTCAGCCAGCGGCCTGGGCGATCCCATCCTTGCCGCGCCGGTCTGGCTGGTCAACAACCCCAGCACAACCTTTGCCATTGTGCCTTACCTGTACCTCCCCGCGGGCTCCTACGACGCCGGACGCACGCTAAACGTCGGTGAAAATCGCTGGAAGTTCGACCTTCAGCTCGGCGGCGTGCAGCAGCTGGGTAACGGTTTCGCCACCCAACTTTCCACGGACGTGATGTGGTATGGCGTCAACGACGACGCCTCGGGCATCGGCACCGGTCGACTCAAGCAGGACAACACCTATCAGTTTCAGGGCTGGGTGACCTGGACGCCGCCCGCCGATAAGAGCTGGACCCTGGCCGCCGGTTATTCCCAATACTGGGGCGGCAAACAGCAGCTTGACGGTATCGAGAACGGACAGGCGACGCGCGTCGATCAGGTCAGGCTGGAATTATCGAAATTCGTCACCCCCACGGTGCAGGTACAGGGTCTGCTCCAGCGCGACCTCAACGTCGATGGCGGTTTTAAGGAAGATCTACATACCACCCTGCGCGTGATGAAACTGTTCTGATGCGAATCGGCACAGAGACATCCCCAGACTCACTACTCACCCGCAACGGAGAAATCCATCATGACCGATCAGCAGCAAAAACCCACACTTTATGAACGTCTCGGTGGTTATGACGCCGTTTACGCTTTCGCAGGAGAAGTGTTGAAGACCTGTATGAAGCATCCCGATATCGGCCATATCTGGGCGCACGTATCCGAATCGTCGTTCCAGAAAGAGCATATCAACTTTGTCGATTTTCTGTGCAAGCACTGGGGCGGCAACACGGTCTACCGGGGACGAGATATGGTAACCGCGCACCGCGGAATGGGTCTGACCGAAGTGCACTGGAAAGCCGTATTCGAGGCAATTGATGAATGCTACGAGAACTTCAACGTTCCGCAGGATATCCGTGAAGAGGTTACCGCATTCCTGACCCAGTTCAAACCCGCCGTCATCGGCAGCCCTTCATACCGGGATGTGGTACTCGCGCATCCTGACATGGACGTCACCAAAGGGATGAAAAGCGTCGGCATTCACTGGCCGAAAACAGATAAACCGTCTTAACCGAGGACGGACATCCGCGCAACAGGCGGGTGTCCGTCTCAGCCAAATGACTGACCTGCACAACCATGTAGTGATGACATTTCGGGCTTATGTTGAAGGCAGGTTGCATTGGCAAACACCATACAAAGGGAACTCCATGGCTATTGAACGTCCTACCATTGAACAACTGCAAGCGCTCGCCAGTCGGCTAAACATACGATTGACGCCTGCGCAAGCCGAAGAATATCTGGCGCTGATGCAGGCCAATTTCGACGCCTATGATCTCATCGACGCCCTGCCCGACGAGATCCCCGCGGTGCACTACCCACGCGCCGCCGGCTATCGTCCTGAAGGCGACGAAAACCCGCTTAATGCCTGGTATTACAAGACCGAGGTGACAGGTGCAGCAACCGGTAAACTGGCCGGCCGCACCGTGGTGCTCAAGGACAACATCGCGCTGGCTGGCGTACCAATGATGAACGGCGCCTCGACGCTGGAAGGCTTCGTCCCCCTCTACGACGCCACCGTTGCCACCCGACTGCTGGATGCCGGCGCGACTATTCTCGGCAAAGCCACCTGCGAGCACTTCTGCTTGTCGGGAGGCAGCCATACCTCCGATCCGGCGCCCGTGCATAACCCGTTGCGCCACGGCTACTCGGCCGGTGGCTCATCTTCTGGCAGCGCCGCTTTGGTCGCTTCCGGGGAAGTCGATTTGGCCATGGGTGGCGATCAAGGGGGCTCTGCGCGTATTCCCGCCGCATGGTGTGGCCTCTATGGCCTGAAACCGACCCACGGTCTGGTGCCTTATACCGGCATCATGCCGATCGAAGCCACTTTCGACCATACCGGGCCGATGACCCGCAGCGTAAAAGACAATGCCTTAGTCCTTGAGGTCATTGCCGGCGCGGACGGATTGGACCCACGTCAGTATGCTCCCAAAGTGGAAGCCTATACCGAGGCGCTCGGTAAGGGAGTCCGTGGCTTAAAGATCGGCATTATGGCCGAAGGTTTTCAGTTGCCGAACCTGGATGCGCGAGTCGCGGAGAAAGTTCGCGCTGCCGTCGCCCGTCTGCAGGAATTGGGCGCGACGGTCGGCGAGATTTCGGTACCGGAGCATAGCCTGGCGGGGGCGCTCTGGTCCCCTATCGGCTGCGAGGGGCTGACCGCGCAGATGATGCATGGCAACGGCATGGGCTTTAACTGGAAAGGACAATATGACGTAGCGCTGCTGGACAAGCACGCCCAGTGGCGTGACAACGCCGATGCGCTTTCCCCATCGCTGAAGATATGCATGTTCGTCGGCCAGTACGGGCTGGAACGCTACCATGGCCGCTACTATGCCAAGGCGCAGAATATCGCGCGTCGCGCGCGTGCGGGCTATGACCGGGCGCTGGCGGACTTCGACCTGCTGGTGATGCCCACTGTACCGCTTGTCGCTCAGCCATTACCGGAACCTGACTGCTCCATTACCGAATACATCTCCCGCGCATTTGAAATGATCGGCAATACCGCGCCGCAGGATATTACCGGCCATCCGGCAATGACTCTCCCTTGTGGGCTGGTCGACGGCTTACCGGTAGGAATGATGTTGGTAGGACGCCACTTCGCCGAAAGCACCCTTTATCAGGCCGCCGCCGCATTTGAAGCTTCCGGCGACTGGCGGATGTTTTAACCCTTAACCATCGGGAACCATAAAATGAGCCATCAACACGACCACGACCATACTGAACCGCCGGCGGACATCGAGCTACGCGTCCGGGCGCTGGAATCCCTGCTACAGGAGAAAGGACTGATTGACCCGGCGGCACTGGATGAACTGATTGACACTTATGAGCACAAGGTCGGCCCCCGTAACGGCGCGCAGGTGGTCGCTAAAGCGTGGAGTGATCCGGAGTATAAACGTCGGCTGCTGGCGGACGCCACAGCCGCCATCGCCGAGCTGGGTTTCTCCGGCGTGCAGGGTGAAGACATGCAGGTAGTGGAGAACACGCCGGACGTGCACAACGTGACCGTCTGTACATTATGTTCCTGCTACCCCTGGCCGGTGCTGGGTCTGCCACCGGTGTGGTACAAATCGGCCCCCTATCGTTCGCGTATCGTTATCGACCCGCGCGGCGTTCTGGCCGAATTCGGGGTAAACATTCCAGAAAGTAAAGAGGTGCGCGTCTGGGACAGCAGCGCGGAACTGCGCTATCTGGTCCTGCCAGAACGTCCGGCGGGTACCGACGGCTGGAGCGAAGCGCAGCTGATCGAACTGGTCACCCGCGATTCCATGATCGGCACCGGCCTGGTCGCCGCGCCATAATAAGAGGAGAAAACCATGAACGGGATACATGATCTGGGCGGTATGCACGGCCTCGGGCCGATCCTCAACGAGGAAAATGAGCCGTATTTCCATCATGAATGGGAGCGCCGGGTATTTCCGCTGTTCGCCTCGCTGTTCGTCGGCGGACATTTCAATGTGGATGAATTCCGCCACGCCATTGAACGCATGGATCCAGCCCACTACCTGGAGGCGAGCTACTACGAGCACTGGTTGCACGCATTTGAAACGCTGCTGCTGGAAAAAGGGGTGATCACCGCCGATGAACTCTGGGGTGGCTCGACCCCTGCCCCCTGCGCTCCGGGCACGCCGGTGCTGACGCAGGACATCGTGGCGATGGTTGTCAGTACCGGCGCCTCCGCGCGCGTCAGTCACGATATTGCTCCCCGCTTTAAGGCCGGAGACCGGGTTCGGGCAAAAAACATCAACCCAACCACCCACACCCGCCTGCCGCGTTACGTGCGCGGGAAAATCGGCCGTATTGAGACCGATCATGGCGTGTTCATCACGCCGGACACCGCGGCGCACGGTCTGGGCGAACATCCTCAGCACGTCTACAGCGTCAGCTTCACCGCGCTGGAACTGTGGGGCACGCCGCGCCCGGACAACGTGTACATCGATCTGTGGGACGACTATCTGGAGGAAGCATGAGCATTGCGACACAGCATGATTACGCCGCCGTCGGGTTACCCCGCGACGAGGAGGGGCCGGTTTTTGATAAGCCCTGGCAGGCGAAAGCCTTCTCCCTGATCGTCCATCTGCACCGGGCGGGGCTGTTCCCGTGGGCAGAATGGGTACGGACGTTCAGCGAAGCGATCAAGGCGGCTCCGGCGCAACCCGGCGAAAGTGTGAACGATGCCTACTATCGCCAGTGGGCGACAGCAATGGAGAACATGATCACCGCCCTCCACCTGACAGCACCGGATGACATTGCCCGACGGGCCCAGGAATGGCGACTGGCGTATATCAACACGCCGCATGGTCAGCCGATCGTCCTGGCCAATGCCAGCTGTCCGCCGGCGCATAACCACCACTCGCTTCCACTCGGCGTTCCGGTCACGGTGAGCCCGGCACAATCTTCCATCAGCCAAATTAACAACGGAGTCACATCATGAGCGATATCACCCTTACCACCAACACCCCGGCCACTCCGATACCGGTCGCGGCGCTGTTGCCCTGGGCACTGTTTACCACCCTGCTGGCACTGTTAGCGATCTATTTCGTCGGTGCGGAACAAGGTGCGACGTCGATGTTTTCCGGCACCCAGGTGCATGAATTCTTCCACGACGCACGCCATCTACTGGGTTTTCCCTGCCACTGAGGAGGCGGACATGATTGGGAAACTATTATTCAAGGGGATGATAGCAGGCATTCTGGCTGGACTGGTGGCATTTGCCTTTGCACACCATTTCGGCGAGCCGCAGGTCGATCGCGCTATCGGGATTGAAGAAAGTCTGGCCGCTCATTCACACCAACACAGCGCGTCGGCTGACGGCGGTGAAGAAGAGGTGTTTAGCCGTCAAACCCAGTCCGGGATCGGGCTAATGGCCGGCATGGTGCTGTTCGGCGCAGCGCTGGGCGGCGGTCTGGCGCTGAGTTGGGCCTTTAGCTATCAGCGCTTCGGACCATCGAACCCGCGTCTGTTAGCGTTAGGCCTGGCGCTGGTCGGCTTTCTGGTCATGAGCCTGATGCCTGGTCTGAAATACCCACCCAATCCGCCCGCGGTCGGTAACCCGGAGACCATCGGCTATCGTACCGAACTGTACTTCGTCATGATGTTGCTTTCCATCGGCATCGTCATCGCGGCCGCGTGGTTATCACATCAGCTAATACCGCGCCTCGGTAGAGGAAATGCGATGATGTGGGCAACGCTGTTCGCGGTGGCGCTGATGCTCGTGGTTTGTGCCCTGATGCCGACAGTGAACGAAGTGCCCGAACACTTCCCGGCGGACCTGCTATGGCGTTTCCGTATCAGCTCCTTCGGCACGCACCTGGTGCTCTGGAGCGTCATCGGTGTGGCGTTCGGTGCCTTAGCCGAACGCACGCCGGCGACAGGTGTGCAGCGCCCAGCCTTCCGCCGCGGTTAACATCATGAGAGCGTCGCTAACGTTGATTTGTCAGGGAGAAACGGCAGCGTCCCGAGGTTCACATTTCCCCTGTGATGACCCTCTGGAGGCGCGGGAATGGCAGCGGGCGCGTCAGTTACAAAGCCGTGTCGCCCGTTGTCACCGCGTCTGGATCTCCCCGGAGACCGCCGCCCGACAAACTGCCGCAGCGCTCTCTTTACAGGGTACCCCGGTGATGGAGCTGGCGGAACCCGACTACGGCATCTGGGCCGGTCGGCCAGTACGTGAGGTGATGACGCAAGACGCCGACGCTTTCCTGGCCTGGCTGGAGGGCGATCCGCCGCCGGGCGGAGAGTCACGTGCTCAGTTGCTGGCGCGCTGTGGCCGTTGGCTGGCAAAACACGTCGATATTCCAGGCCGACACGGTGTAATTGCGTCGGCCTCCACTATCCGTGCCATGCTCCTCAACGTTCTCGGCGCCCCACTTCACTCATTTGCACGTATCGACGTTCACCCGCTCAGCATCACCGAGTTGCGCAGTGACGGACGGCGCTGGAATTTTTGTTTATTAAGAGATGACATAAAGGGCGAATGTTCGACGCTGTCCCGCTGAAGCCGTCAGCCAGTAAGCGCCTTTGGCCATTGATGGATCCCTCCACTGGTCTTGCATCGCTAAACCCAATGCCATAGAACCGCTCAGCGCGCTTCACGCCCCGTCCTGCGTAAAAAAGTAAATCTCCCTGACCATGTTTATTTATACTCAGAAAACATGTCATTAAGAAAGGAAGCTACGCGTTGAAATGGGTAACCTGGTTAAAACGTATCGTGTTGTCCCTGCTGCTGTTGATCGTTGGCGCTCTGGGACTACGCCTTTATGACATTCAGCGCGGACCCGAGCTGCAGCTCTGGCATACCTGGGTTCCGCATGAGATGGACGCGGATGAAATCGACAATGCTGACTGGAACGATTACATCAACAAAGAGAATGCGCTCTTCAGTGAGGTAAAACGCCAGGTTACCGATAAGCTGGACGCTGAGCAGCAAACCGAACTGAATCGTTACTATAGTCACAGCCCCATCTATCCGGACTCGTTTCCAACCAACTGGAATCGGTCATATATCATGATGCCGGATGGCAAACCGAAAGGCGCCGTGGTGTTGCTACATGGTCTGACAGATACCCCCTACAGCCTGCGGCATATTGCAGAAAATTACCGGCAACAGGGTTATGTCGCCATCGGTATCAGATTACCGGGCCATGGGACGGTTCCCGCCGGGCTGACCGATGTGGACTGGCAGGACTGGCTTGCCGCCACGCGCCTTGCGGTGAGAGAAGCGAAACGACTGACGGGTAATGATGTGCCCCTGCATATCGTCGGATTTTCCAACGGCGGCGCGCTGGCAATGAAATATTCGCTGGACGCGCTGGATAATGCCGAACTGGCAAAACCCCAGCGGGTGATCCTGATTTCTCCGATGATCGGTATTACCAGCTTCGCGCGTTTTTCCGGCCTCGCTGGCTGGCCCGCGTTTCTTCCCGCCTTCTCGAAAGCCGCATGGTTAAACATCATGCCCGAGTTTAATCCGTTCAAATATAACTCGTTCCCGACGAACGCCGCCCGGCAGTCCTTCCTGCTGACCAAAGCGCTGCAAAAGCAGATAGTGACTGACTCGAGAAATCACAGACTTAACAGCTTACCGCCGGTATTGACCTTTCAGTCCGTTGTGGATTCAACGGTCAGTACGCGGGCGATCGTGACGGCGCTGTATAACCGTTTGCCGGAAAATGGCAGTGAAATTGTCCTCTTCGATTTGAATCATGCCGTCAGGTTTAATTCATTATTACGCCGGACGTCTTACACCGCGCTGGCGCGGTTGCTGCCCGCGCCGCCACGCGCTTATCAGACCACGATCATCACTAACTCGAATTCAGCCAGTACCGATATGGAAATCCGCACAACACCTGCCGGGAAAACAGACACCACAGTGGAAAAGCTGCAGGGAATGCGCTACCTGCCGGACGTATACTCCCTTTCTCATGTCGCGCTCCCCTTCCCGTTAAGCGATTCGCTGTACGGGCGCTATCCCCATCCGCTGAATCAATATGGGATCAGCCTCGGCACGTTTGCTGCTCGCGGCGAGCGTTCGGTGCTGGTTGTGGGTCTGGACTCGCTGATGCGTCAGTCTTCCAATCCGTTCTTTCCCTATATGATCAAGCGCATTGACGAAGGGATCGACACTCGCCCGGCTCTCTCCGGGAAATAACTCTTCTCTGGATAAGTGGCCACCACGGCCACTTTTTCCTGAGGATGCGGTACTACGCTTTCGCCGACGTCGACAGCCACTGATATACCGCTGACAAATCCTCTCCGGCATATCCCGCGTCCGCCGCCTGCTGCCACAGTTCGGCAATGTTATCCAGCCCCGGCATGGTGTGCGGCTCGGCCAGGGATAGCGCCAGCCGGGCATCTTTCAGCGCATGCGCCAGTTGCATCTGCGGCGCGAATTGCTCGCTGGCGATGGCGTCCAGTTTGACTTTGACATACGGTGCGGCCAGCGGGCCGCCTTCCAGAGCGCTCCAGAGCTGGTCGGGGGTAAAGCCCAGCGTCTTCGCCAGCCGGGCGCTTTCCGCGATGCCCTGCATCATCGAAATCAGCCAGGCATTGAGGACCAGCTTCATTTTCTGGCTGTTGCCGGCCTCGCCAAACCACTGCGTCCCGCGGGAGATAGCCGCAAACACCTGTTCGGCAGCGGCACACTTTTCACGATCTCCGCTGGCGAGCACCAGGATCTGCGCCTTCTCCGCCGGGGCTTTGGTCCCTGAAACCGGGGCATCGACGAAGGTCATCGCCGGCTGAAGCGCCCGCAGCAAGGCGATAGCCTCCTGCGTCTCCGGCAGGCCGATGGTGCCCATCTGGCAATAGATCGCCTGCGGCTGACAGGCAGGCGCTATTTGCGCCAGTACCTCGAGGGTAGCCTGACCGTCGGCGAGCATACTGATGATCACCTCGGCATCAGCGACCGCCTGCTGCGGCGTGGTATGCAGGGATAATCCCTGCGCCTGTAAATCTTCGCCGCGTGCTGGCGAACGGTTCCAGCCAGCGACGGTAAAGCCTTTCTTCAGCAGATTGCTGGCAAAAGCATGTCCCATGGCGCCGAGTCCCAGCACCGCGACCTTTGGTAATGTACTCATCTTGTCTGTCCTGATTCGCGTGTTAATAAATGTCGGACGTCTACTATCGCATCTCTGACACGGATGTCAGTAGCAATAACCGCCATAAAAAGTGACGCTGTCACTCATGGTCTCACGGCTGTCGGAGCCACGCCAGCAAACGGCGCATCGCTGGCATCAGCCGGGCATCATCCTGATAACACAGACACAGGCGGCGCTGTGCCCAGCGATCCTGCAGCGCGATGACGGCAAACCGGTAGCGCTGCTGGTAGCGTTCGGCAATGACGCGGGGCAGGATCGCCCCGCCGGCGCCGTGAGCCACCATCTCGCAAAGCCCTTCAAAATGGCTCATCCGGACCCGGACGTTTAGCCCCTGGCCGAGCCCGGCGGCATGTTGTTCAATATGCTGCTGCAGTGCGCTGGTCTGGTAGAGGGCGACCAGCGGCTCGTTGATGACCGCCGCAAACGCCACTTCATTCGCGCCGGCCAGAGGGTGAGTCGGCGGCACAATCAGCACCAGGGGATCATCGGCGACAGGATCCAGATGCAGCGGCCCTGGGTCGACCGCATCGGACACCACTCCAGCCTGCGCCACACCCGCCAGAATGCTGCTGACGATATCCGCGCTGGTGCGCTCTTCGGTGTCGATTTGCACCGCCGGATGCGCTGCCATCCAGGCGGCGAGCTTGCCCGGCAGAAAAGCCGACATCGCCGAGGTGTTGGCGAACAGCCGCAGCGTCCCCTGCTGACCGCGGGCGAAGGCGCTCATCGCCTGGCGCAGACGCTGCTGCTGCGCAAGAAGCGGGCGTGCATGGCGCGCCAGTACCTCCCCGGCCTCAGTCAGCGTCACGCCGCGAGCATGACGCTGCAACAGGGGAACACCGACCTCTGCCTCCAGCTTGCGCACTCTTTCGCTGGCGGAGGCCAGGGCCAGATGGGCCATGGCGGCCCCACCGGTAATACTGCCGCTATCCACGATGGCGATAAACAGTCGCAGATCGGCCAGATCCATCCGCATCACACCCTCCCCACCCTTCGGTTTTCCCGTAGTCTTAGGGCAACATACCGCATTGTGGCTTTAGCGACCAGTGGTTTCAATGTCCCTTTCTATCCTGAAAAGTGAGCCATGATGTTCGATCTCCACATCTTTTATTTACTGCTGATCTTTATCGCCGCCGGACTGGTCAAAGGGGTGACCGGCATGGGATTACCCACCGTGGCGATGGGCCTGCTTGGTCTGCTGATGCCGCCGCAGGCCGCAGCGGCGCTGCTGGTACTTCCCTCGCTGTTAACCAATCTCTGGCAGTTGCTGGCTGGCCCCGCGCTGGCGCAGATTGTGCGCCGCCTCTGGCTTATGATGACCGGGATTATTATGGGAACGCTGGCGGGGTCGTCACTGCTGATCAGCCTCAATCCTCGGTGCTCAGCGCTGGCGCTTGGCACCGTGTTGATAGCCTATGCCGGGTATGCGCTCTGTGGCCCGGCGTTGCAGGTTTCCGCCCGCGTGGAGAAGTGGCTGTCGCCGCTCATGGGCGGTCTGACCGGCGTTATCACCGGGGCGACCGGGGTATTTGTTATTCCGGCCGTTCCCTGGCTGCAGACGCTGGGCTTTCGTCGAGACGAACTGGTGCAGGCTCTGGGGTTGTCGTTTACCCTCTCCACCCTGGCGATGGCGGCCGGCCTCTCCCTGCACGATGGCTGGCATGCTGATTCGCTGCTGCTGTCGGGGCTGGCGCTGTTGCCCGCGCTACTCGGCATGTGGCTGGGACAGTGGATCCGCTCGCGTCTCAGCCCGCGACGCTTTCGTCAGGGCTTTCTGCTGTTCCTGCTGGCCCTGGGAATGGAGCTGATCGCCAGGGGATGGCTGACCTGAATCCGCTAGCGGCGGGTAATGTGCTTCACGTTGTACTTACTGGTGTTCTGGTAGATCTCTGAGAAATCGACGATCGCCCGGTTTTGCGCATAACTCACCGACTGCACCCGCAGCAGGAGGCTGTTTGGCGCCACCTGCAGCAGCTCGGCCTGCTCGCGGGTCGCCAGCACCGGCGTATAGCTGCGGTGGCTCTCGATGATGGTGATATGACACTCTTTTTTGAAATAGTTGAATTTAGACTGCTCGAGGTTACCCACGCTGAGCCAGGGAAAGGTGGCGAATGGAATATAGCTGTTTTCCACGAGGATCGGGACCTCATCAATCAGCCGCAGCCGCCTGACGTAGTAAACTTTTTCCCCCGGCTGGATCTTTAACTGCTGGGCGATGGCCGGAGGAGCATCAAGCAGCGTGAATTCAATGACTTTGTTACGGTAGTTGGTGACGCCTACCACCTGCATCTGGTAGTTAAAGCCCTCCAGTTCTCCGCCGTGATAGTTACTTTTACGCACAATGCAGGTTCCGCTGCCGTGCCGCCGCGCGATCAGCTTTTCCTCCTCCAGTAGCGCCAGCGCTTTGCGCAGCGTCATCACCGAGACCTGCAGCTCCGCAGCGAGCGCTTTTTCGCTGGGCAGCATATCGCCTACGGCATAGTCGTCGCTGTTGATGCGGGCCTTCAGTTCAGTGGCAATCTTTTTATAAATCACTTTTATATGTCTCGCTAAGATGGCGCTCGTCAAACAGATAAGTGAATAACTTAATGTAAATAAAAGATTATTTTTACATTTCAGCGAAAATTTCAACACTAACTCATCTATAAATCTCGCCATATTTATATATCTGTCCAGCAACAATATATATGACTTTCATCACAGATGGCCCTTTTCCTGCTCGGGATCCCGGTGGTCTGCTCCTAGTCTGAAAAGCCTATTCATCAGGTCTGCGAAGACGAGAGGACAACCATGATTGGCGTGAAAAAGCTTCAGGACTTTTCCAAAGCAATGATCGGGCCGGTGCTATATCTGCCGGCTATCGGCCTGTTGATCGCCCTGTTCAGCATGACCACCAACCGGCTGTGGGTGGATGAAAGCAGCGCGCTCTACCTGTTGGGGAAATTCGTCTCCAGCATGCTCTGGGCGCTGATGAACCATCTCGGGTTTCTGTTCTGCCTTGGGCTGGCCAGCGGCCTGGCGAAAACCCGCAAAGCCGAAGCGGCCTTCGTGGCGGCGATGACCTGGCTGGTGTATCTGGCGGCGAACAATAGCTGGCTGACCCTGACCCATCGCCTGGCGTCCGGTGCCACCAACGCGCAACTGTACGGCAGTGGACAAACCTTTATCTTTGGTTTTCAGGTCATTGATATGGGCGTGTTCCTTGGGATTATCCTTGGCTGCGCCGTCGCCTTTGTCCACAACCGCGTGGTCGGCATTGAGTTTCGCGGCGCGCTGTCGATCTACGGCAACAGTAAGCTGGTGCTGATCGTAATGCTGCCGCTGGTTGGCCTGTTTGCTATCGCCACCGTCTATCTCTGGCCGGTGGTTGAGCTGGGCATTTCGGCGCTGACCGGCTTTATGAAATCCTTTGGCGCCATCGGGGTCTTCCTGTACGGTTTTCTCAACCGGTTCCTGATCCCGACCGGGCTGCATCATCTTATCTGGTCGCCGTTTGTCTTTACCTCCATCGGCGGACAGCTGCTGATTGATGGTCAAACGGTTATTGGCGCCAAGCCTATTTTCCTTGCCGAAATCGCCCGTCATCCCATCGGGGCGCTGAGTGATTCCGCCCGGTTTTTAACCTACGGGATGGTGAAGATCTTCGGCACCGCCGGCATGGCGCTCGCCTTCTACCGTACGGCGAAACCGGAGAATAAGCAGCGGCTTAAAGTCACGCTGATCCCCTTAATTGTGACCTCCGTTCTGGTGGGGATCACCGAACCTTTTGAGTTTCTCTTTATCTTCACCGCCCCGCTGCTGTGGCTTATCTACTCCCTGCTGGACGGTTTTTTCCAGATGCTGGCCTGGCTGCTTCACGTGCGGGTCTGCGCCACCAACGGTCTTATCGATTTTGTCGTCTATAACCTCCCTGCCGGCGCCAGCGTGACGCGCTGGCCGGTATTTGTCGCCCTCGGCCTGCTGGAGACCGCCACCATGTACCTGGTCGGCACCTTCTGTATTACCCGTCTGCGGATGCTCACCCCGGGCCGTGAAGCGGCTGCCGATGCGGAGCCTTCCGAGCAGACGGGCCAGGCAAGCGAGATTGCCGATAAAGGTACGCTGGTGATAGCGGGCCTGGGCGGTAAAGAGAATGTCTGCGTAGTGGAAAACTGTTTTACCCGTCTGCGGGTCGATGTGCGCGACCCCGCCCTCATCCAGCAGTCGCTGTTGAAAGAGAGCGGCGGGAGCAGCGTGCTGATTAAAGGCAACCATGTCCAGGTGATCTATGGCCTGGGGGTTAACAAAATTCGAACGGCGGTCAACGCCAGTCTGGGTGTTACTGAATAACGAGGTGGTAAATGAAAGATAATTTTGTGGTCACGATTGCCGGCGGCGGCAGTACTTATACCCCTGGGATTGTGATGATGTTGCTGGAAAATATGTCGCGCTTTCCCCTGCGGGAGATCCGTCTGTACGACAACCATCACCAGCGTCAGAAAACGATCGGCGACGCCTGCGCTATTCTGGTGGCAGAACGCTTCCCGCAGGTGCAGTTCAGCTATACCACCGATCCGCAGGCGGCCTTCACTGACGTCGATTTTGTGATGGCGCATATTCGCGTCGGTCTGTATGAAATGCGGGAAAAGGATGAAAAGATCCCGTTAAAATATGGCGTGCCGGGACAGGAGACCTGCGGTCCGGGTGGGATTGCCTACGGCATGCGCTCCATTGCCGGGGTGCTGGAGCTGGTCGATTATATGCAGCAATACGCTCCGAACGCCTGGATGCTCAACTATTCCAATCCGGCGGCCATCGTCGCGGAAGCCACCCGTCGCCTGCGACCCGACGCGCGCATCATCAACATCTGCGATATGCCGGTGGCTATCGAGGGGCTGTTTGCCGACATCCTCGGCCTGCCGTCGCGCAAGGCGCTGAACGTCCGCTACTATGGCCTGAACCATTTCGGCTGGTGGACCCGTATCACCGATAAAGCCGGTAACGATCTGATGCCGGCGCTGAAGCGTCACGTGGCGGAACAGGGATACAGCAGTCCAAAAGAAGATTTTCAGCATAAAGCGCCAAGCTGGATCGAAACCTTTAAAAAGGTGAAGGATGTGTTTGCCCTCGATCCGTCGACACTGCCTAACACCTATCTGAAATACTACCTCTATCCTGACTATGAGGTGGCGCACGCCGATCCAGACTTTACGCGGGCGAACGAGGTGATGGCCGGACGTGAAAAAGAGATCTTCGATATGGCCCGGGAGATTACCCGTCGCGGCACGGCGGAAGGCGCGCATTTTCATGCCGGGGCCCATGCCACCTTTATCGTCGACCTCGCCTGCGCCATCGCCTTTAACACCCAGGAACGGATGCTGTTGATCGTGGAAAACAACGGGGCGATCGCCAACTTTGATGAGACGGCGATGGTGGAAGTCCCCTGCCTGGTGGGCGTCAATGGCCCGGAGCCGCTGGCGATGGGGAAAATCCCGTCGTTCCAGAAAGGGTTGATGGAGCAGCAGGTGGCGGTCGAAAAACTGGTGGTTGACGCCTGGGTTGAGGGTAGTTACCAGAAACTGTGGCAGGCCATCACGCTGTCGAAAACAGTGCCCAGCGCCGCGGTGGCGAAAGCCATCCTCGATGAACTGATCGTCGCCAACGAAGGCTACTGGCCCGCACTGCACTGATCTTTTTCGTGATGGGTAAAATGCAGAGGATCCCCCTTCTCTGCATTTTTACCCAGCGTTCCCGCCGGCCACACATTCATCCTATAACCTCCCCCACGGGCTTTCTTCCCCTCCAGACCGATGCCAGAAGGCCGCCCATCCTCGTTTTACCCTGATCACAGTAATGAAATATAAATTCTATTCTTAGATATTATGGCGTAAAAATGTGATCTGCGTTGTATTCTTTGATTTACATTAACCCACTGAAAACAACATCATTATTACCGGAATGTAAATTTAACCTGGTTTTCATGGGGATATGCGCCCTGTATCCTTTGTGATTGGCTTCATGCATTTACCATTCTGCAACACCAATTTGAAATTAAATTTTCATAATGTGATCTTGTTGCATGTTCATTCCATTTCTTTATGCCATATTCATGTCACGCTAAAACACCGGAACGACAGCAACGAGCCACGCCAGGGCGCTGTCCACCGGCAGACGTCGGTGCATCCGGCGCAATTAAGACCGCTAATAACCCGAAAGGAGAACGGATATCGACTACATCCATGTCAACACCAAGCCGTAAACCTCTTTGACCGCCATTGCTGAGCGTACCCTGCCATGTGCTGAGCAATTACACAAAGAAGAAAAATCATTTAGTTCAGTTAGATACGACAACACAGGCGTAATAAATCCTGACTGGGGAGATGTATTTTTATCTTGTGTCGTTCAATAAAATAAAGGGACTACCATGTCATTTATAACAAACCTGAACCAGCAACAGAGAAAACGACTTCATCAGATCACCTTAGTGGCCACCTTCGGCGGCCTGCTTTTCGGTTACGACACCGGCGTAATTAACGGCGCCTTTTCCTCACTGAAGCAGTATATGGCGCTGACCCCGACCACCGAAGGGCTGGTGATGAGCGTCCTGCTGATCGGCGCCGCGCTGGGCAGCGTGTTTGGCGGCAAGTTTGCCGACTTCTTCGGCCGGCGCAAATATTTACTCTTCCTCTCCTTTATTTTTCTTATCGGCGCCCTGCTTTCCGCCGCGGCCCCCGATATCACCACCCTGCTGATTGCTCGTGCCCTGCTGGGCTACGCCGTCGGCGGCGCGTCGGTCACTGCCCCCACCTTTATTTCGGAAGTGGCGCCTACCGAGATGCGCGGCAAACTGACCGGCCTGAATGAAGTCGCCATCGTCATTGGCCAGCTGGCGGCGTTTGCCATTAACGCAATAATCGGCATTATCTGGGGCCACCTGCCGGATGTCTGGCGCTATATGCTGCTGGTACAGGCCATTCCCGCTGTCTGCCTCTTTGTTGGCATGTGGCGCGCACCGGAAAGCCCGCGCTGGTTGATCAGCAAAAACCGCCACGAGGAAGCGCTGCATATTCTCAAACAGATCCGCCCGGCGGAACGCGCGCAGAAAGAGTTCGACGACATCTCTACCTTAATCAAAATTGAAGCTGGCAATAAGTACAGCGCTCAGGGCACCTTCACCACTATTCTCAAAACACCCTGGATCCTCAAAATTTTATTGGTGGGCATAGCCTGGGCCGCACTGCAGCAAACCACCGGCGTCAACGTCATTATGTACTACGGCACGGAAATTCTGAGTGCCGCCGGCTTCTCAGAGCGTACTTCGCTGATCTGTAACGTGCTGAACGGCGTCTTCTCCGTCGGCGGTATGCTGATTGGCGTGCTGTTCCTTGTTGATCGTTTTAAACGTAAGACGATCATTATCTACGGCTTCGCCATTATGGCCACGCTGCACCTGATTATCGCCGCTGTCGATTACACCCTGGTGGGCGATCTGAAAGCCACCGCCATCTGGCTGCTGGGCGCGCTGTTCGTCGGCGTGATGCAGGGTTCCATGGGCTTTATTACCTGGGTGGTGTTAGCCGAACTGTTCCCGCTGAAATTCCGCGGGCTGTCGATGGGGATCTCGGTATTTTTCATGTGGATCATGAACGCGGTAGTCAGCTACCTGTTCCCGCTGCTGCAGGCGAAACTGGGCCTTGGGCCGGTCTTCTTCATCTTCGCAGCCATCAACTACTTAGCGATTCTGTTCGTGGTTTTCGCCCTACCAGAGACCTCCAATAAATCGCTCGAGCAGTTAGAAGAAGAGCTGTCAGCGAATCATGAGGGTAAAAAATCTACACGTCTCACCAGGGAGGTTGGCTATGATCGATAACATCACGCTGGATAATCTGCACATCGGCTGCAAGGCCAGTAATAAAGCCGAAGTGATCGCCATGATTGGCGCGGAGTGTAAAGCCAAAGGGTATGTGAATCAGGAGTGCGTTCATTTTCTGCTGGAGCGTGAACATCAGGTCTCCACTTTTTTGGGGAATGGCATTACCCTGCCGCATCTGCCGAAATCAGCGGCGGATATCATTCTCAAAACCGGCATTGAGATCTTTCAGTTTCCTGATGGCGTTATCTGGGATCGCAGCAACGTGATGTTTATTGCCATCGGCGTCATCGCGAAAGAAAAAGAGCATATTGATGTGCTCAAAGAAATTGCCTCGATATTTAGCGATGAGTTGATCGCTAACGCGCTGTCATTAATTTCAGACAAAAATGATTTCCTGAAAATTCTGCAACATAACGCCTTGCCTCATTAGGTATGACGCCAGCCGGAGCTGAGGCTCCGGCTGTTTCAGACCACTTCCGCAAGCAGCCAGCGGTTAATAGTGAATAGCTTTTAATTTAGCTGGTGATAGAGCCAGATAAAATAATAACAATGGAAATTAATGCCATTTCCTTAAATTGATTGAGGAGAATATTTCACCGCTTCAGGAAATTAAAAAATTCAATCAAAACAGTTAGTTTTGTGTTTTTATTCGCTTATTCTCTCTCCTTTCCATTGCCATCCCGCGATCGCCGCATGCCAGTGATTACTGCGCTATCCCATTAATATTGATTTATATCAATACCTCGTCGGGCGTTAAACTGCATTTTACAGCGCGATTATTTTGGCAAGGTGTATACGACATTGGTTTTACGACTTGGATATTTCTTTAGCCGTCCCTCAAGTCTGTGGGGATGGTTGATGTGTAACGCGCTTAACGGTATCGCGATTGTGCTCTGCTTTCGCGCGATAAGCATCGTGACGGGTTTTAGCGAAGTGGTCTGGCAGGTCATCATCACGCTGGCTATTATTATATCAACCTGGTACAGCGCTAATTATTTCGCTGCGCTGGAAGCTCGACGCGATAAACGACGCTTTCTGCTGCTGGCCTGGGTGGTCATCACCATTCTGTTAAATTTCATTCACCTTGGCGGTGGTTAACGCTGTTAATGCAAGGATCATCTCATGACGCTGGCGATGCTGTTGGTACTTATCAGTCATCATAAAGGGCTGACGCTGTTACTGATCGTGGTTATTGCGCTGGTGCTTATTGCGCTCATCCCACTGGTAAAAAGGCTGTTGCGTAGCATCAACGGCGATCCCTGACCGTGCTCTGATGGCCGCCGACAGGCGGCCATGTATTCTCCGTTTTGACGTCTTCCGCCACCAGCCCTGCCCGGCATTCCACGCTGACCCAAATCCACAAAAGAAATGAGAACCATTATCAAACAAGCTGTGTTACCGTGTCTGCCCAACAACAATGACAGCTCAAAGAATACAGGGGGTTAGACAAGGTGAAGCGGAATTCAGTGAGCATCCGGGCACGCGGGCTGCTGACGCTGGCGGTTGGCATGCTCTTCTACACTAGCAGTAGCGCCGCCCGGCCGGACCTTCAGCCGCTGGGGCCGAACATCGCAGATAAAGGGTCAGCGTACTATCATTTTACGCAACGTCAGTATGACTCCGCCGATGGGGAACGCCACTACCGGGTGTGGACTGCCGTGCCGGACAAAGCCCCGCCCGCCGCCGGCTATCCTGTGCTGTATATGCTGGATGGTAACGCGGTGATGGATAAGCTTAACGACGCCTTTTTGCAGCAGCTCTCCGCCGGCTCCCCGCCGGTGATCGTCGCTATCGGTTACCAGACAACGCTACCCTTCGATACCGCCGCCCGGGCCTGGGATTACACTCCGCCGCTAAAGACCTTCGAACCGCGAGCCGGGAAACCCGCGCTGCCGCCGCGAAAAACCGGAGGTAATGACCTGTTTCGTCAGTTGCTGACCGAAACGATGGTGCCGCAAACGGAAGCTCACCTGAAAATAGATCCCCACCAGCGCGCGATCTGGGGCCACTCCTACGGCGGGCTGTTTGTGCTCGACGCGTGGCGGAAGACCTCGCTGTTTCACCTCTATTATTCGGCCAGCCCGTCACTGGGCCAGACGCAGGAATCTCCGCTGAAGGGCAGCGAAGCCTTAAGCGCTACCGCCTTCTCCGGGAAATCGCTGTATCTGCTGGAAGGTGATGGCAAAGCTGCCCGAGAACCGACCGGCCACGTGGCTTCCCTGAGTGTTTTGCGGCAAACCCAGCAGCAGCTGGCCGACAAAGGCCTGACGGTGGCTTTCTGGCGCTACCCTGGTATGACGCACGGTCAGATGTTTGACGTCTCGCTGCAGTCGGCTCTGCTGCATCTTTCCGGGCAGGCTCCGCTGGCGCATCAGTAATGACGCTACGCCCACCCGCAGCCGGTGGGCGTATCAGGACGACGGAGGCAGGTGTTTAATATCCACCGGCTCGCCGAACAGAAAGCCTTGCATCTCGTCACACCCCTCCTCTTCGAGGATCTGCAGTTGCCCGGCGGTTTCCACACCCTCGGCGATAAGCGGCGTATTAATTGAGTTTCCCAGCGAGATGATAGCCCGCACGAATGAGCGGACCTGGGGATTACTCTCCACATCAAGCATAAAACTGCGGTCGAGTTTAATCACGTCGAAATGGAAATCGCGCAGCATGCTCAGGGAGGAGTAGCCGGTACCGAAGTCATCGAGCGCGATACTGATCCCCATTTTTTGCAGATGATGCAGGACGCTAAAGGCCAGCTGCTTATTGACGATGAACGCCGTCTCCGTCACTTCAAACTCAAGGAGGCTGACCGGATAGGCAGTACGCATCAGGATCTCGCGGACTTTTTCGATAAAGCTGCGGTGACGCAACTGCACCGGCGAGATATTGACCGAAACTTTTCTGTTGAGACCCTTTTCCAGCGATTCGTTACACACCTGCTCGAGCACCCAGTAGCCTAAGGGCACAATAGCGCCGCTCTCCTCGGCAATAGGAATAAACACATCGGGCGGGATCGACCCCTGCTGGGGATGCTGCCAGCGCAACAGCGCTTCGTAACCCGTGATCCGGCGATCTTTAATATTGCGGATCGCCTGATAGTGAAGCGAAAATTCTCCTGCATGAATACCGCGCCGGATGTCGGCGGCCATCATATTGCGCTGCCGCGTCTTGTCATCCATCTCGCGCTCGTACCAGCAAATTTTGGTGTCGAGGCTGCTTTTCGCCCGGTACATGGCCAGGTCGGAATTGCTCAGTACCGTATTAATATCCGTGCCGTCCTCCGGGTAGACCGAGATGCCAATGCTGGCGGAGAGAACCACTTCCGTCGCGGCAAACGTCTGCTTACCGCTGAAGCAGTGCCAGAGTCGGGCGGCAAAGGCATCCACTTCACCCTCATCAGCAAAAGGTTTAACGGCCACAAACTCATCGCCGCCAAAGCGCGCGACCATCTCCTCCTTCTGCAGCGTTTTCAGCACGGCGCCTGCCACACGCTGCAGCAGCTGGTCACCAATCAGATGGCCCTGCAGGTCATTAATCTCTTTAAACTTGTCTAAATCGATGGTGAAAATGGCAAAGCGGCGGGCATCATTACCGGTGATCAGCTTTTCCACCCGCTCAAAGAACTCCACCCGGTTAGGTAAACCAGTTAGCGCATCGTAGCGCGCCATCCATGCGATGCGGTCGTTAATCGCTTTTTGTTCACTGATGTCACGAGTGATTTTGGCAAAACCCAGCAGGGTGTTCTGCTCATCGCGGATGGTGTCGATCATGACGTGCGCCCAGAATCGGGAGCCGTCCTTGCGGTAACGCCATCCTTCACCTTCGAACTGCCCGCTACGCAGGGCGATTTCCAGGTTTTTCGCGGGTACGCCGGAGAGTTGCTCGGCTTCACTATAGAACAGTCCGTAGTAGCAACCGATGATCTCGTCGCTCAGGTACCCTTTTGCCCGGCGAGCGCCCTCATTCCAGCTGATGACCGTACCGTCGGTACTCAACATGTATATGGCATAATCTTTAACACTTTCAATAAAGTGACGATAGGCAATGTCCGTCAGGTGTTCATTACTCATGGTACAGCGCTCTCTGTGGCTCGGTCGTGGCAAAACGCACTAGATATAGCAGAACAACGCCCATGATGAATACAAGGTGAAGCGTTTTGTTGCCGCCTTTCTGGCCCTGGCAACCGCAGATAGCGCGGCGGACAGCTCTGTTAAGCGTAGTGGAATCCACTGCGCCGGGTGATGACAATCTGACGATTTTTGCACTTAGGTCGCCCACTAATAGTTACTATTATTGATTAAAAAGTTTGATTGAAAGAATAAATAAAAGGAGTAATGTTAATAATACTTTCTATGGAGGTTAAATATGTTGCGTGATTATTTAAAAGTGGAAAAAGAAGATCAGCTTGTTGAACAACAGAGCCGTCATGACAATAGCCAGCATTATTCTGCGGTGACTGAATGGGTTATTTTGAGTAAAGATGGTCAGCGTAAAGGTCGGGTATCCCTGTTCGACCGTTTCACCACCCGCCGCTCCTGGAGCGACAGCTTTCGCATTACGCAGTTCGATAATGCGGGAAAAGTGGTGGTGGATAAACTCACTGACGCGCTGTAAATCCCCCGGATTCCCGGCCTGACGGGAGAATATTCATACGCAAAATTAACACCTGCATAAAATATAGTGATGCGCCGCGCTTCGCCGCCGTCATGTTATTTTCATTCTGCATACCGATAATCTAATGGGTATTTTCGCCATGGTGAATGGCGCGAATGATTAACCCAAAAAAAATGCTGAAAATAAGCCCGCTGGTCGGGCTTTTTTGCGTGGGCCTCTCGCCTCCCACCCGTCACGACACAGAATGCCCATGACATCCCGTGCCGGTCTGTATACGATACATATACGAATCATATATGGACTGTCTCTATGGGAATCGTCAAAATCTCCGATCTGCTGCACGATGATATTCGTGATGCCAGCAAAGCCATGTCCCGTTCCGTCAATGCCCAGGCGGAATACTGGATCCGTCTGGGCATGATGAGCGAGCTCTACCCTGAGCTTAACCACCAGCAGATCAAACTGCTGATGCTGAAATCCGGCTCTGACCGTCTGCTGGAGGTAATCAATGCCATCAATAATCATTAAAACCGCCGATGAACTCGCGCGTCAGCGCCATGCCGGCCAGCTGCTGGCGTCGGTGTTTGATATGCTGGATACCTTTATCGTTCCCGGCGTAACGACGATGGCGATTAACGATCGAGTGGAAGATTTTATCGTCAACCAGCTGCAGGCCCGCCCGGCCAGCAAGGGGCAATACGATTTTCCCTATGTGTTGAACACCTCCATTAACGATGTGGTGTGCCACGGGATCCCCAAAGCGACCGAACATCTGCGCTCCGGGATGATTGTTAACGTCGATATCACCCTGGAGAAAGCGGGCATGATTGCCGACTCCAGCAAGATGTACCTGATAGGCGACGTCTCCCCGCTGGCCCGCCGGCTGGTAAAGACCACCTATGAAGCGATGTGGAAAGGCATTGAGGTGGTAAAACCTGGCGCGACGCTGGGCGATATTGGCCACGCTATTCAGCGCTGGGTCGAGGACCATGGCTACAGCGTGGTCAGGGAATACTGCGGTCACGGCGTCGGTCAGGAAATGCATGAGGAACCGCAGGTGCTGCATTACGGCCGCCCCGGGGAAGGCGCCGTGTTGCGCGAAGGAATGGTGTTCACCATCGAACCGATGGTGAATCAGGGCGACAGCCGCATCAAAACCAAAAAAGATGGCTGGACGGTCGTCACCCGCGATAAAAAACTCTCCGCGCAATGGGAGCACACCGTGGCCGTCACCGCCAACGGTTTTGAGGTGCTGACGCTACGCGACGACGAGCAGTCGCGGATCCGCTGAGTTTTCGTCTCCCGATATACCGGCATAGCCGACGTTTCTCGCTGGCGAGTACCGCCCTTCGCCAGCGCACTTTTTATTTATGCTCGCCCTGATCGTGCCGCAGTGGATCGTCTTTACCGGCGAACGTTAAACAGAACCTGTCGCTGCTCAAGTCGGGAAAGGTCAAAGGCATCCGCTTTGATACTCTGTCCCGCCTCTGCGAGGCGCTGGAATGTCAGCCCGGTGATATCCTCGCCTGGGAACCCGACTAAGGAATTGCTCTGACCAGCGAATCGTAAGAGAATAGCGGCTCTACGCGACGATCTGATTACACGGGAGTTCATCATCAGCCATTCTCGTCGATTCCCCTTAGCCAGCAAAGTGGCGCTGGCCGGTGCGGCCGTCATTGCCGCGGGCATGCTTTTCAGCTGCACCAGTAAGGCCCCTAAATCCCTTGTCACGGCGCCGAACACTACCGCCGTCAAAGCCAGCCAGACGCACCGGGAGCCGGTACGCGGCGTGTGGCTCACCACTGTTTCGCGCCTTGACTGGCCGCCGGTCGGGTCGATTATCGCCAGCACGCCGGAAAGCCGCATCACGCAGCAGAAGCTGGCGCTGATCGCCAAACTCGATAACCTGCAGCGCCTGGGTATCAACACCGTCTTTTTCCAGGTGAAACCCGACGGCACGGCGCTCTGGCGGTCGGATATTCTGCCGTGGTCCGATATGCTGACCGGCAAAATCGGCGAATACCCCGGCTACGATCCGCTGCAGTTTATGCTGGATGAAGCGCACAAGCGCGGTATGAAGGTTCACGCATGGTTTAACCCCTATCGTGTCTCGGTCAACACCAAACCGTCGACCATTGCCGAGCTGAATAACACCCTCACGCAGGTGCCAGCCAGCGTGTTCGTCCTGCACCGTAACTGGATCCGCACTGCCAGCGATCGCTTTGTCCTCGATCCGGGCATTCCCGAAGCACGGGACTGGATCACTAGCATCGTCGCTGAAGTGGTGCAGAACTACCCGATTGACGGCGTGCAGTTCGACGACTATTTCTACACCGAAACCGCCTCTTCACCGCTTAACGACAATGAAACCTTCCGCCGTTACGGGCAGGGTTACGCCTCGAAGGGCGACTGGCGTCGGCATAACACCCAGCAGCTCATTGCCCAGGTTTCCACTACTATCAAAAAGCTCAATCCGAACGTCGAGTTTGGCGTGAGCCCGGCCGGGGTGTGGCGCAACCGCTCGCACGATCCGGCGGGGTCGGATACCCGTGGCGCGGCCGCGTATGATGAGTCCTATGCCGATACCCGCAGCTGGGTGCAGCAGGGACTGCTCGACTACATCGCGCCGCAGATATACTGGCCGTTTGCCCGCGATGCCGCGCGCTACGATGTGCTGGCCAACTGGTGGGCCGAGGTGGTTAAGCCGACGCATACCCGGCTGTATATCGGCGTGGCGCTGTACAAAGTGGGTGAGCCGTCCAAAAATGAGCCTGACTGGACGGTGGATGGCGGCGTGCCGGAGCTGAAAAAGCAGCTCGACCTCAATGAAACTCTACCGCAGATCCAGGGCACGATCCTGTTCCGCGAAAACAATCTCAATCAGCCGCAAACCCGGCAGGCGGTCAACTATCTGCGCAGCCGCTGGGGGCAGCCGCAGAGCTAACCGCCAGCCGGCTTCGCTATAACGCCTGCAGCCCTTGCTGCAGGCGGGCATGCAGCTTCAGCATATTTTCCGTAATGGCCTGCCAGACGTGGGCGGAAAAGTCCGCCGGCAGCGTCCGGCGAGCGCTTTCGATAGCCTGCGGCACGCGCTCGGCAAACTCATGAAGGATCGCCAGCATCTGCTCCCGGGGAAAGTTCACCGCTTTGGCGGTTGCCAGAAAATGACGCGGATAGATAGCGTTAATCTCCGTTTTCCGCCCTTTTGTGGCATTGAGCCCCATCGACAGCTTCAGATCGCGCAGATGCAGTCCCGTGCCGCCCAGCACCGGAAACGCCGAAATGATGTCGTAGAACGGCGTTAGCCGGTAGCTACCGCCGGGCAGCAAAAAGAGCGAGAAGTTCTTCGCATGCCCGTCCGTTGCCCCAACCAGCCACTGAAAGACCATGAATTTCATAAAGGCATCGCGATCTTTCAGGGCTTCACTGGAGCCCAGCAGAAAAGCCATGATTGCCGCAATACCCGGCCCGCCGTCAGATTCATATTTCATCGACGACGGTATGCCAAAGGCCTGACACAGATCCTCCTGCGGCAGACGCAGCAGTACCCGTCCCTCCTGCGCCCAGCGCCGATCAAAGCGGGTCACCGCCAGCGCGCGGATCCGCGGCGTGGTGATAATCTCTGCCTCTGGCACCGCCAGGCCCAGTTCCCTGGCCAGCGCCAGGCACAGAAACTCGTTATCCACGCTTTCACGCAGATCCAGCGTCGCATTAGGCTGCTTTATCTCGCCGATGGGCAGTTTAATAATATGCGTGGTCGGCGTGGTGCCCTGCGGAATACACCAGTGCTCGCCCATCCGCAGCAGCGCCGTTTTCTCCTGGGCGCCGGCCACCGAGATACGAAAATCATCCTGGCCGGTAATCATCCCGAGGGGGATATCCGACTGGTAGGCGGTCAGCAAAGCGGTCAGCTGGGCCTCGTCCAGCGTCTGCCAGCGCAACCCCTCGAGGTGTGCCTCTTCCCCTGGCGGTAGCAGGGTCACCGCCCCTACGCTATCCCGTCCCACTTCGGCCAGCAGATCGAACGGCTGCTTCGAGCGCGCCTGATAGCGCCTGACGATCCGATCGCGAACCTGCGGGCTGTCGGGCAGCAGATTATCAAAATAGTGATACACCGCGTCGGCGGTGATATTGCCATACTGCAGCGGCAGCGAGAGGGAGAGCGGTCTGGCGCGCGGGCTGCGCAGCCACTCTTCGTCATAGCGAAAACTGTGCGCCCCGTTAGCCTGGCGGGTTAAGGTTCCCACGCGCACATTGTTCATCCAGGAGGTAAGCGTCGCCATTACCAGTCAAGGTCCGTGTTGTTATCGGGAGCCGGCGCCGTCTCTGTGGCTTTGGCGTTCAGCGTCATCACCACCCCAAGCGACTGGAGGATCTTAAACAGCGTGGTTAAGGTGGTTTTGTCGGGGTGATTTTCAAAATTGGACAGCGTCGCCTGCTTAATACCGATCCGCCTGGCCAGCGCATCCTGGGTCCAGTGGTTCTGCTGGCGCAGTAGCTTCAGATAATTGGCCAGCTGCACGGGACTGTATATCTGCGGGGAAGTCATCGCCTTGTTCCTCACTATCATTTATCCCCCTATCGGGATAAGTCTGGTTTTATACCCGATAGGGGATAATGTCAAGCTTATCCCCTGGTGGGGATAGCAGGATGATTATCCTTGTGTGGGGATAAAACAGGAAGGATGATAGCCGGAGACAGCTGTACATGCCCGGTGGCGGCTACGCCTTACCGGGCCTACGAGCTGTCTCTGCCCGCGCCGTAACGATCCAGGCCGGGCAAGCGCAGCGCCGCCCGGCAACGGGCATCCGGGTTTAGCTGCCGCGGTAGGTCGACCACCCGCCCGGGGCGATGAGAAACGGCAGATGGAAATGGTCATCTGCCGCCTCGCCAATGACAAAATCAATCTGCGCCCGGGTAAAGACGCTCTCGCGCCCGGCGCGGGCAAACCACGCCCCGGTTTCCGCCGTTAAGCAATAGCTCCCCGCCGGCAGCGGTGCGGCGCTAAAGGTGGCGATACGTCCCTGGGCGTTGGTCAACAGGGTCACCAGCGTCTCGCCCTCCCGGCTCAGGCTGACCGTCACGCCTTCCGCCGGCCTGCCGGTGGAAATATCCAGAATATGGGTGCTCAGGGTACTCATTCGCCAATCACTCCTTCCAGTCTTAACATCGTAATCTCTCGCAGCTGGGCAAGCGCCTCAGTCACTTCTTCGTCGGCGGTATGCTGCAGCCGGCGCGTCAGCGCCTGTAAAATCGCTTCGCCGCTGCGCCCTTTGGCGCGGATTAAAAACACCCGGCCAAAACGGGCCTCGTAGCGGGCATTGCCCTCCTGCAGGGCTTGCGCGAGCCGCTCATTCTCGCTGTCCACCGCCGACTGTTCCTGGCGTGACAGCGCCGCGTGCGCCTGGCCGCCGGTCGGCTTTTCACCGATCCGCGGATGGGCGCTGAGCGCCGCGTTCAGCTCGTCCTCTCCCCAGTAATCCATCGCCTCACGGGCGGTCTGCAGTAGCGCATGGCGGCTGGGGAAAGGTCGCAAGCTCACCAGCGTCTCGCCCCAGGCCGGGATCGCCACGCAGGGGGCCAGCAGCCCCACTGCCTCATCTTTACTCAGGCCGTTAAACTGACTCAGCGCGATCATCCTGACTCCTTATCGTTTTCGTCGCCGCCTGCTCCTGCGGCAGAATAAGGTTCAGCGCTATCGCTACCAGCCCACCGCTGGTGGCCGCCGAACCGAACAGATCGCCGACCATCGGCGGGAAATGGCTGAGAAACGCCGGCACCGACTCGACGCCAAGGCCAGCACCAAACGCCAGCCCCACAACCAGCACATCGCGACGGCTCAGCGGGGTCTGGGTAATAATCCGGATCCCGGCCGCCACCACACAGCCAAACATCACCATCGTGGCGCCCCCCAGTACCGGCGCCGGGATCTGCCGCAGCAGTTCGCCCACCGGGGGAAACAGTCCAAGCAGGATCAGAATCACGCCAATGTAGCGCCCGACATAGCGGCTGGCCACCCCGGTCATCTGGATCACGCCGTTGTTCTGCGCGAAGGTGGTGTTGGGAAAAGCACAGAGCATGGCGGCCACCATACAGCTGACGCCGTCCGCCAGGATACCGCCCTTCAGCCGGTTACGAAAAGCGTGATCGTCAATAGACTGTTGCGAAATCAGCGAGTTGGCCGTCAGATCGCCGACCGCCTCCAGAATACAGACCAGCGACACCAGGGCGACCGGCAGAAATATTGCGCTGTTAAATTGAAAGCCAAACGGAAACAGCGTCGGCAGGCGAAACAGAGTGTCGCCCAGGGGGTGAAGATGGAACTGACCGCTCAGCCCTGCCGCGACGCAGCCCACGGCAATGCCCACCACCACCGAGGAGAGCCGCAGCCAGCGGTTTTTGGCGCAGCTCAGCAGGACGATAACCCCGAGGGTGCCCGCCCCGAGCGCGATATTGCTCATGCTGGCGAAATCCTCTGCCTTTTCCCCACCGCACCAGTTGATGACGCTGACCTTGATCAGACTGATGCCGATCAGCGCAATCACGCTGCCGGTAATAATGGGGGTAAAGATTTTCTTCAGAGGCTCAATAAAACGGCTGACAATCACCGGCACCAGAGCGGCGACAAAGTTAACGCCAAACAGCATCGCCATCATATCCTGCGGCCCGCCGCCCTGCGCTTTTACCCACATCCCTCCGGCCACCGTCACGCCGAGGAAGGCGAAGCTGGTGCCCTGCATGCAGATCATCCCGGCGCCAACGCCCCATACCCGACTGGACTGCAGAAAGGTGCCAATGCCCGAGGCCAGCAGCGACATACTGATGAGATACGGCAGCCAGTCGCCAAGCCCGAGGGTAGCGCCGATGATCAGCGGCGGCGTGATGATCCCCACCAGGCCCGCCAGCACATGCTGGAGAGCGCTGAAAAAGGCCGGAAGCGGTGGGATCCGCTGTTCAAGGCCGTAAAGCAGGCCACTGTGATGTTCGTCAGACATGGTGTAATCCCATAGCAAAGAGAAGTGCATGGGCTAGTGCACAAAGCAGGCCAGAGACGACAAAAGCGACCAGAAAATTTCATTAATTCTTCAAAATCATTAACTTAAATGACTCTGTTTACGTATACCTCCACACCGATGCTGAACCAGAGTGATGAAACGATAGATTCTCAATGAGACATTGAGAAACTTTTGATTCATAAAAAGGCAACCGATATGTCACATTGCACCGATGCGGTGCGTCATGACCTATCTCTGTGCCTCTGGCAGGCGGTTTTCCTCCCTCCGGCGAACTGGTACGCAAATTGCTGTAGTCAGTCACAACATCGGGAGAAGGAGAAAAAAATGAAAGCAATCGTGATTGGCGCCGGCATCGGCGGTTTAAGTGCGGCAGTGGCGCTCAAACAGTCGGGGATCGACTGCGACGTCTATGAAGCGGTGAAAGAGATCAAACCGGTCGGCGCGGCGATTTCTGTGTGGCCCAACGGCGTGAAGTGCATGGCCCACCTCGGCATGGGCGACATCATGGAGACCTTCGGCGGGCCGCTGCGCCGCATGGCGTATCGTGATTTCCGCAGCGGCGAGAACATGACCCAGTTCAGTCTCGCGCCGCTGATCGAACGCACCGGCAGCCGCCCCTGCCCGGTCTCCCGGGCAGAGTTGCAGCGGGAAATGCTGGATTTCTGGGGACGGGAAAGCGTGCAGTTCGGCAAACGCGTCACCCGCTGTGAGGAAGATGCCGACGGCGTGACGGTGTGGTTTACCGATGGCAGCAGCGCCAGCGGCGATCTGCTGATTGCCGCCGACGGCAGCCATTCCGCACTGCGTCCGTGGGTGCTGGGCTTTACCCCGCAGCGCCGCTACGCCGGGTACGTCAACTGGAACGGTCTGGTGGAAATAGATGAAGCGCTGGCGCCCGGCGATCAGTGGACCACCTTTGTCGGCGAAGGTAAGCGCGTCTCGCTGATGCCGGTCTCCGACGGCCGGTTCTATTTTTTCTTTGATGTGCCGCTGCCGGCGGGTCTGGCGGAAGATCGCGACACTCTGCGCGCCGACCTCAGCCGCTATTTTGCCGGCTGGGCGTCGCCGGTGCAGCAGCTTATCGCCACCCTCGATCCGCAGACCACCAACCGTATTGAAATCCATGATATCGAGCCGTTCAGCCGCCTGGTGCGCGGCCGCGTCGCGCTGCTCGGCGACGCCGGACACAGTACCACCCCGGATATTGGCCAGGGGGGCTGCGCGGCGATGGAAGATGCGGTGGTGCTGGGCGCCGTTTTCCGCCAGACCCACGATATTGCGGCCGCCCTGCGCGAGTATGAAGCCCAGCGCTGCGACCGGGTTCGTGACCTGGTGCTGAAGGCGCGCAAACGCTGTGATATCACCCACGGGAAGGATATGCACCTCACCGAAGCCTGGTACCAGGAGCTGCGAGAGGAGACCGGGGAGCGCATTATCAACGGCATGTGCGACACTATCCTCAGCGGGCCGCTGGGCTGACCGTCGCCATGGATTCAATCACCGCACTCAGCGTCTGAATGGCCATTTGCGCGGGCCGCGAAAGCTGACGCGAGGGCGCGGTGCACAGCGCCAGAGTCAGCGGTCGCAGCAGCGTACTGCGCAGCGGGATAAAGGCCAGCTGTCCGCGCTGGACTTCGTCCAGCACGTCGAGCAGGCTGAGGAGCGTCACGCCGCTGCCGCGCAGCACCAGCGACTTGATGAGCCGGATATCATTGCAGCTGATGGTATTCTCCGGCGCAAAGTCATGGTGGCGATAGAGGAGCGCCACTCGCTCATGGACGATCAGCGGCGCGCCGGGCACGATATGCCGCTCCAGGCTGAGCTCGCCCAAAGACAGCGCTTTCGCCCCCGCCAGGGGATGGTCCGGACGCATCACAATCCCCACCTCCAGTTCGGCAAAGGCCAGCACGCTGAGTCCGGCCTGCCCCTGCGGATCAAGGATCAGGCCGACGTCCAGGTCCGCCTGACGCACTTTCTGGCTGACGGTGTGGCTGTCAGCCACCTGCAGATCCAGTTCCAGCCACGGCCAGCTGGCGATGATCTCCGCCAGCGCGGCGGCGAAGCCCCCTTCCGCCAGCGCCTGCACCATCCCAACGCTGACGCTCCCGCGCTTCATCCCCTGCAGCTCATCAAATTTCTGCCGGGTCTGGCGAAACTCCTTTTGCCAGCGCAGCAGATTGTCATACAGCAGTTCACCGGCGGTGGTCATCCGCAGCCCCTCCGGCAGGCGCTCGAACAGCGGGGTGCCGAAGGCCTCTTCGGCCTGCAGGATCTGGCGGTTAATTGCCGAGGCGGAGATATGCAGCTGCTCGGCGGCCCGGCGCAAGCTGCCGCAGCGGGCCACGGCGATAAAATAGTGCGCGAAACGGGAAAATGGACTCATGGCACCCCTGTACTCTTTTTTGCAACAGCTGAGTGAATTAATGGTGATGGATGTGAACACCCTAATATGACAACAATAATCTCACAACAATAAAACAATCACCGATGTGAGCAGGAAGAGAAATCATGAAGACAATCACCCCCACGCCCCCCGCCCATTGCACCTTTGATCCTGAGGACTGGCTGCGGCTGGCCCGCTGCTGGCACCCGGTGGCCCGCGCCTGCGATATTACCGGCGCCCCGGTGAAAGCCACCCTGTTGGACGAACAGCTGGTTATTTATCGTATTAAAGGCCAGGTGGTGGTCGCCCGCGACGTCTGCCCGCACCGCGGGGTGCCGCTGACCCTGGGGTTTCATGAAGAGGAAGGCATCGTCTGCCCCTATCATGGCCTGCGCTTTGGCGAGGATGGCCGCTGCAACCGTATCCCCTCCAGCCCAGGGCAACCCATTCCGGCCAAACTGCATCTCACCAGCTTCGCCGTGGAGGAGCGCTACGGGCTGATCTGGACCTGCCTGGCCTGCGATCCGGACAATCCGCCGCCGTTACCGACCATGCCGCACTGGGACGACGCGGGATTTCAGCAAATCAACTGCCCGGCCTTCGAGGTGAAGGGGTTTGCCGGCCGCCAGGTCGAAGGCTTTCTCGATGTCGCCCACTTCGCGTGGATCCACACCGACACCTTCGCCGATCCGGACAACCAGCAGGTGCCGGACTACACCCCGCAGGAGACGCCGTTCGGCTTTGTTGCCGACTACTGGAGCTCGGTGGGCAATTACCCGGCCAGCTCCGATTTCCGCGCGCCGGAAGGGTTCCAGTGGCTGCGTCACTTTGAAATGCATCTGCCGTTCACCGCTACGCTGACCATCCATTTTCCCGCCGACGCCAGGCTGGTGATCATGAACGCCGCCTCGCCGGTGTCGTCACGGGTGACGCGGATGTTTGCCCCTATTGCCCGCAATTTCGACCTGCACGTGCCGGTGGAAGACGTACATGCGTTCAATCTGCGGGTGTTCGAGGAGGACCGCCTGATGGTAGAGACCCAGCGTCCGGAGCGGCTGCCGCTGGATCTGACCCTTGAGGCGCATATTCCGGCAGACCGCAGCTCCATCGCCTACCGGCGCGGGCTGAAGAAGATGGGTTTTGGCGATTTCTTTCTGGTATGAGTGGAGGTCATATGCGCGACATATTCCCCGTGGTGGTCGATGGCCTGTGGCGCCAGGGCGCGAAAAATCTGGCCGTTCGTCTGGTGAGCGCCGAGGGGCAACCGCTGCCGGCGTGGACGCCCGGCGCCCATATCGATCTCCATCTTCCCTGCGGGCTGATCCGCCAGTACTCCCTGACCGGTAGCCCGGCCGAACGGGATCACTATCTGCTCTGCATCGCCCGCGAGGCGCAGTCCCGCGGTGGCTCAGGCTATGTCCACGACACCCTGCGCCCGGGACAGCCGCTGATGATCTCTGCCCCGCGCAACCACTTTCCGCTGCACGAGGGCGGCCATGTGGTGCTTCTCGCGGCCGGGATCGGCATTACGCCCCTGCTGGCGATGGCCCACGCCCGGGCGGCGTCCGGCGCCAGCTTTACGCTGCACTATTACGTTAGCCGTGCGCAGGAGGCTGCCTTCACCACTGAGATCGCCCGCCAGCTAACCGGTGGAATCTGCCAGATCCACTGCTCAGACGAGGGGCAGAGTCCGCGCCAGCGGCTGGCACAGGATCTGGGGACACCGGACGCCGACACCCGGGTCTACTTCTGCGGTCCGCCCGGATTTATGGCCCGGGTTCGCGATACCGCGCTGGCGGCCGGATGGGGAGAGGCGCAATTGCACAGCGAAGCGTTCCAGCCACCCGCCACGACGGCACCATCGGCGACGGACGGAACCTTCACCATCACCCTCGCCTCCACCGGGGAGCGCTGGCCGGTCCCGGGGGACAAAACCATCGCCCAGGTGCTACAGGAGCATGGCGTCGCGGTGCCGCTCTCCTGTGAGATGGGGATCTGCGGCGCCTGCCTGACGCCGGTGCGGGAGGGAACCGTCGACCACCGGGATACCGTGCAGTCGGAGGCGGAAAAACAGGCCGCAGAGCAGCATATTGCGCTGTGCTGCTCCCGCAGTCTGTCGGCCAATTTAGTTATCGATCTCGCGGGATAAGCGGCCCGTCTCCGGCTGGTCAGCGCTGGCGACCGGTTTCACCCGCACGGCGGCGAAGACAATCACCATCGCGCTCAACAGCAGCAGGCCGCTGCCGGTGAAGACACCGCTGGCGCCGTGCAAATCAAACACCGCCCCGCCGCCGGCGGCCCCGGCGCTGATGGCCAGCTGAATAGAGGCGACAAGCAGACCGCCCGCGCTTTCTGCTTCATCCGGCACGGTGGTGGCAAGCCAGGTGGACCAGGCCACCGGCACCAGACCGAAGGCAAATCCCCACAGGGCGACCAGCAGCCCGTCCAGCACGGTCAGATGGCCAAACGTCACCATCAGCAGCGCCAGAACGCTCATCATCAACGGCACCAGCGCCAGGGTCAGACGCAGGCTACGGCTCAGCAGATAGCTCGCCACCGAGGTGCCGATAAAGTTAGCGATACCGAAGCCGAGCAATATCAGCGAGACGCCTTCGACACTGGCCTGCGCCACGGTCTCAAGGAACGGCCGCAGGTAGGTAAAGAAGGCGAAATGGCCGCTAAAAATCAGGATCGTCGCCAGCATGCCGCCCAGCATACCGGGACGGCGCAGCACCCTGAACAGCGTGGAGAAGGTCCCGACGCTCTCCGGGCGCATGGAGGGCAGCACCCACAGTTGCCAGAGCAGCGCCAGCAGGCTGGGTATCGCACAGAGAATAAACACGTTGCGCCAGCCGATCAGCTCGCCAAGATAGCTGCCGAGCGGCGCGGCCACCACCGTGGCGACAGACACCGCGGAAAAGATGATCGCCAGCGCCTTCGGCACATGGGCCGCCGGCACCAGACGCATCGCCGTAGCCGTGGACATCGCCCAGAAGCCGCCGATGGCGACCCCCAGCAGCAGACGGCCCAGCAGAAGAAACGCCAGCGAATCGGCAAAAGCGACCATCAGGCTGGAGACTATCTGCAGCACGGAAAAAAACATCAGCACCCAGCGGCGATCGATATTGCGGGTGGCGGTGGCGATCAGCAGGCCGGTGACTAACGCCACCAGCGCCGTCGCGGTGACCGCCTGTCCGGCCATCCCTTCACTGACGCCAAGGCTGCTGGCCATCGGCGTTAACAGGCTGGCGGGCAGAAACTCGGCCACGATCAGGCCGAATACCCCGAGGGCCAGGGCATAGACGGCACGCCAGGCAGGCTTGGCGGGAGACAGGCTCGCGTCAGCAGCTATGCAGGAACTCATATACAACTCTCCAGTTTTATTAACATCCTGGTCATCTTAGGTACTTACCTTTGGACGATATATGATGCATACTCTCCAGTTATTGATTATTCGTCCGGAATTGCCATGAGCCAGCCTGGCATCGACCTGACCAGCGAACTGTTGCGCGGGATGCGCCTCTCCGGCGTTAACTACCGGCGTATCGAAACCACACGCCCGTTCGGCGTCGGCTTTAGCGCCGTGGCGGGTAAAGCCCAGTTCCATTTCATCAGCCGCGGGCCGGTGCTGCTGCGCATGGCCAGCGGAGAACAGTTCACCCTCGAGAGCGGCGATGCGCTGTTTATTCCCAACGGCGACGGGCACGCCCTGCTCTCTGATCCGCAGGCCACGGTGGTCAATGTGGCCCAGTTGCCCAGCGAAACCGTGTGCAGCACAGTGAGCTGTATCAACGCCGGCGGCCGCCCTGACTGCCCGGAGCGCGCCGTTATTTTCAGCGGTTGTATGGATTTTGAGCTCGGCGGCATGCAGCCGCTGGTAAAGGCCATGCCCGAGGTGATGCGGGTCAGCAGCCTGCTAAACACCTGGCCGGAGATCCAGCCGCTGCTGGTGGCGATGGAGCGGGAATCCCTCACCCGCCAGGTAGGCTATGCCGGGATCCTCGCCCGGCTGGCGGACGTGGTGGCCGCGCTGATTGTCCGTGGCTGGGTAGAGTGCGGATGTGGCAACGCCACCGGTTGGGTACAGGTCCTGCGCGATCCCCGGCTGGCAAAAGCGATCTATGCTATGCATCAGCGCCCGGGGGTCAACTGGAAAGTGGAAGATCTGGCGCGGGAGGCGGGGCTTTCACGCTCGCTGTTCGCGGAACGTTTTCTCGCCGCGACAGACACCACCCCCGCCCGCTATCTGACCGAGCTGCGTATGCGGCTGGCGGTGCAGTACATCACCCACGAAGGCCAGGCGCTGGAAACGGTCGCCTTCAGCCTCGGGTATCAATCGCTGGCGGCCTTCAGCCGGGCCTTCAAACGCATCACCGGCCAGCCGCCGGGGGCCCTGCGCGCCACGGCACGCTAGATTCAGCTTTTATGTAAAGCGATACACGCCGTTGCCGACGCGAAAGCGCTGCCCCTTAAGCGCCGGGTTGGCGACGCGAAACACCAGTTCGGTCAGCTGGTTAGCGGGTCCTTCGCGGAAAGTAAACCACTGGCCGCCCACGTCCAGTCCCTGCTCCCCCTGTGGCGGGAAGCCCAGCAGCGCCTGCCAGCGATCGCGTACCGCCTGCGGATTGACCACCTCGAACACCGCCTGCTCAAGCGCAATGTCGCCCAGCGGGTGCGGCACGTCCAGTTCCTGAGCGCGCAGCCGCGCCAGCCGGGTGGTATCGTCTTCTCCCCACTGCAGCACAAATGGATAGACCAGCCCGTCAGTGTCGCCATCGATGGTGAAGATCCGCCAGCGGATGACATTGCCCTGCGGATCGTTGCGCTGACCATCGACAATCGGTGATACCGCCAACCCCTTGCGACGCAACTGGTCATGGGTGGCGTCGATGTCGTCGCTGCGCAGCGCTACCCGAAACAGCGCTTCGTTCTCCGGCAGCAACCGCTCGGCATCCCGCGAAAGCAAGAACCTGTCCGTCGCGGCGCGCAGTTCGTCCGGGTCGGAAATGGCGAGGAATTCGATATAGGTCAGGCCAAAATAGCTCAGCGCATTGCGGGTTCCCCACCCCGGATGTCGCCCTCCGGCCACCGCCCGCAGCTGCTGGTCGGCAAAGGTCTGAATGGCCGCTTCCGGCTGATTCACAAACTGTACTGCGTGGTCCCACTGCAAGGTTGCCATGATCTCTCCCGCGATTGTGCCTGTTCAGGCGCCTGCGGCAAAAGATAGTGCTGGGGTGAAGGGAATGGCAAACAAGAATTAAATATATCGAAAGCTGGATAAGTGATTTATATCAACGCGGTATGTTGAGTCTAACCGGTGATGAAACGGCGGGCTAAGAACCGCCCGCCGGAGGGATCAGACCGACCCTTCTTTCTCGATCACCAGAATACGCGCCGCCCCCTGCGGATGGGCGACATGCTCGCATCCCACCCCAGCGTAGAAGATATCGCCGGCGTTCAGCATGATGACCTGCTCCTCGCCGTCGACTTTCACATGCATCGCCACCTGACCATCCATCACGGCAAACACCTCCTGACCATCGTTGATATGCCAGATATAGGGTTGGTCGGTCCAGTGCAGACGCACGGTGGTCCCGGAAAAATTGGCGATATCCAGCGCGCCCCACGCGCGGTCGGCGGTGAAATCTTTACTGCTCCAGCTCTGCATGATGGTGTCCTGTGGTAAGGGTTATTTTTTCTGCCAGTTTGCCCAGGGATCCGCTTTCTCCACCGGCGCGTCATCATCAAGGGAGGCGAGATACATGGCCTCCACCTCTTTGCGCGCCCACGGCGTCCGGCGGAGAAATTTGAGGCTGGACTTAATGCTGGGATCGCTTTTAAAGCAGTTAATGTTGACCTGGCGGGCCATTTCCGCCCAGCCATAGCGCGCCACCAGGGCATTGAGCAGCGCTTCCAGCGTCACGCCGTGCAGGGGATCTTTCGAGCTGTGCATTACGATACGTCCGTTCCGCATTAAAAAAGTGCGCCTACCTTACTGGCTCTGACCGACGGGCGCAACCGGCTTCATTACGCGCTTCGCGCCTATATCTATTTAACGCAAAAGCACTGAACCCCGCGCGGTCATAAATTAGAAAATAACGTTATTGGTTGCTTATTTGGCCTTGAGGCAAGCTGTGTTCAGCCCCGGACAGAGGAAATCACCATGCGCTGCTGTTGTGCCCGAACCCTGAACCTGAATCAACCCATAACTTATTACCCCGTTTTCGGAGAACACAATGAACGCGACCACCCTGCCGATTCTCGACCTGGCCCGCTACTCGGACCCCGCGGATAAAGCGGCCTTCCTGGCCGACCTGCGTCACGCCGCCCGCGACATCGGCTTCTTCTATTTGATCAACCACGGTGTGGACGACGCGCTTCAATATGAAGTTCAGCGCCAGTCCCAACGCTTTTTTGCTCTCGATGAGGCGCAAAAGCAGCAGGTGGCGATGATCCACTCCCCCCATTTTCGCGGCTATAACCGCGCGGCCTCGGAGCTAACGCGCGGCCAGCCTGACTGGCGAGAGCAGTTTGATATCGGCGCCGAACGTCCGGCGCTGACCCTCAGCGACGACGCCCCGCGCTGGCAGCGCCTGCAGGGTCCGAATCTGTGGCCTGCCGCCCTGCCGTCGCTTAAACCAGTATTACTTCACTGGCAACAGCAGATGACCCAGGTGGGCATCCGCCTACTGCGCGCTTTTGCCGAAGCCCTGCAGCTCCCGGAGAATGCCTTTGACCGGCTCTACGGCGAGAAACCCAACGAGCATATCAAACTGATCCGCTATCCCGGCCAGCAGGAGACCCAAAGCAGCCAGGGCGTCGGCGCCCATAAAGATTCGGGTTTTCTCAGCTTCCTGCTGCAGGACGAGCAAAAAGGACTGCAGGTAGAGGTCGCGCCTGGACAATGGATCGACGCCGTGCCGCTGGCCGGCAGCTTTGTGGTCAATATTGGCGAACTGCTGGAGCTGGCGACCAACGGGTATTTGCGCGCCACCGTCCATCGCGTGGTGTCGCCACCGGCGCAGCAGCAGCGCCTCTCCATCGCTTTCTTCCTCGGCGCCCAGCTTGACGCGGTGGTGCCGGTTTACACCCTGCCGCCCGAGCTGGCGCGTGAAGCGCGAGGTCCGGACAGCGACCCGCACAATCCGCTGCTGCGCGATGTCGGCTGGAATTATCTCAAGGGCCGTCTGCGTTCCCATCCGGACGTGGCGGAACGCTACTATCAGGACGTGTTTCGCGAACGCGCCGAGCAATTGATCGTTTAACCATAACTAAAAAGGAAAACACCATGAAATATGCCGCTTTTAAACTGGCAGGGGTCGCACTGTCTCTTTCTCTGGCATGGACGTCTGCCCAGGCTGCCGCGCTGCGCGTCGCCGCGGACCCGGTTCCCCACGCCGAGATCCTCAACTACATCAAAAAAATCGATCCCAGCCTCGATCTGAAGGTGGTGGAGCTGACCAGCGGGGTCAACGCCAATGAACTGCTGGCCAGTGGTGATGTGGATGCCAACTACTTCCAGCATGTCCCCTATCTGAAGGATCAGGAAAAAGCACTGGGTAAAACCTTTGCCGTCGCGGCCACCGTTCATATTGAGCCGCTGGGGATCTACTCGCACAAGCATAAAGATTTCTCATCACTGCCGGAAAACGCCACGGTGGCGGTGCCGAATAACACCACTAACCTGAGCCGGGCGCTGTTCCTGCTGCAGGCGCAGAAGCTTATCAAGCTGGATCCCAAATTTACCGACCCGGCCACCACCCTGGCGACGCCGAAGGATATTGTCGAGAACCCGAAACACCTGAAGATTCTGGAGATTGAATCGCCGCAGATCCCGCGTTCCCTCGACGATGTCGACCTGGCGGTGATTAACGGCAACTACGCCCTGGAAGCCGGCCTGGTGCCAGCGAAAGATGCCCTGGGGCTGGAAAGCGCCGAGCATAACCCGTACGCCAATATTCTGGTGACCACCCCAGCCCTGGCGAATGACCCGCGCATTAAGGCGCTGGCGAAAGATCTGACGTCACCGCAGGTGGCGGAGTTTATCCGTAAAACCTACAACGGCTCGGTGATCCCGGTGGCCCCTCAGTCATGATAACCATCGAAGGGCTGAGCAAAACCTACGCCGGAACCGGCCGACCGGCGCTGAACGATATCGCGTTGCAGATACCGAAAGGGGCAATATACGGCATTCTCGGGCGCAGTGGCGCCGGCAAAAGTACGCTCATCCGCTGTCTCAATTTACTGGAGCGGCCCACCTCGGGCCGCATTCTGGTGAACGGACAGGATATTACCCAGTTGAACAAGGCGGCGCTGCGGGATTATCGTCTGCGTACCGGGATGATTTTCCAGCACTTCAATCTGCTGCATGCCCGCACCGTCGCCGACAACGTCGCGGTGCCGCTGGAGATTGCCGGGATGCCGAGGGCCGCTCGCGAGGCTCGGGTGCGTGAACTGCTGGAACTGGTGGATCTCAGCGAAAAGGCCGCCGCCTTCCCGTCGCAGCTTTCCGGCGGGCAAAAACAGCGCGTCGGCATCGCCCGGGCCCTGGCCGCCCGGCCAGAAGTGCTGCTGTGCGATGAGGCGACCAGTGCGCTGGATCCCGAGACCACCGCCTCGGTGCTGGCCCTGCTGGCGGATATTAACCAGCGCCTCAATCTGACCATCGTGCTGATTACGCATCAGCTGGAGGTGGTGAAAACCATCTGTGACCACGCGGCACTTCTGGAACAGGGCGAGATTGTCGAGAGCGGTAAACTCGCCGACCTGCTGGTGACCCCATGGTCGCGGCTGCGCCAGTCGCTGCTGCACGACCCGCAGGCTGAACAAGATTTTCTTACCCGTCACGGCGTTCAGGGGAGGCCATTATGCGGAGTAGCATGAGCTGGGAAGATTTGTGGCCGTTATTACTCGACGGCACGCTGGATACGCTTTATATGGTGGGCCTGGCGGCCCTGTTTACCGTGCTGATCGGGCTGCCCACCGGCGTGCTGTTATTTATTTCCCGCGCCAACGGACTGGCGCCGATGCCGAAACTGAACGCGCTGTTAGGCGCGGTGATCAACATCGGCAGATCGCTGCCGTTTATCGTGCTGCTGATCGCCCTGATCCCCTTTACCCGCCTGATAGTCGGCACCACGCTGGGCAGCACCGCCGCCATCGTGCCGGTGACCATCGGCGCCTTTACGTTCTTTGCCCGTCTGACGGAAAACGCGCTCGACGAGGTGGACTACGGGAGAATCGAAGCCATTCTGTCGATGGGCGGTAACGTCTGGCACGTGATTTTTAAATCTCTGCTGCCGGAAGCCCTGCCTACGCTGCTGGCCGGGATCACGCTGACCATCGTGATGCTGATTGGTTTCTCCTCCATGGCCGGCGTGATCGGCGGCGGTGGACTTGGCGACCTCGCCATCCGCTACGGCTATCAGCGGTTTAATAATGAAGTCATGTTTGGCACGGTGCTGATCCTGGTGGCGATGGTACAGGGCGTGCAAATGGCCGGCGATCGGCTGGTGCGCAGCCTGGCCCACCGGCGCTAAGTTTCAAACCTCAACGCCAGCCGCACTCTTCAGCCAGCTGGCGCACCAGACCTGCGGCGTCACCCTCACGGATCAACCCCACACCCTGCCCGGCCCAGTGGGCGCCATACTCATGGACGCCCTGGGCTTTCGCGGCGGCGGCCAGCGCTTTGCCGATATCATACGCCAGCGGATAATCCGGCACGGCGCTCGCCGGACAGGCTTCCCCCAGCGCACAGAAGGCATTCGCCAGACAGCGTGCCGGACGCCCGGATATCGCGGAGGTCAGCACCGTACGTCCGTCAATGCTGTTGTTGATCGCCGCGCGATAACCGGCGTCGGCGGCCGATTCCGGACACAGTAAAAACGCCGTACCGAGCTGAACGCCCTGCGCCCCCAACTGCATTACGCTGGTGATCCCCGCCCCGTCCATGATGCCCCCGGCGGCTACCACCGGGATGGTTAGCCGACGCCGCAGAAGTTGCACCAGGGTGAAGGTGCTCAGCTGAGCATCAGGCTCCTGCGGAGCGAAGATCCCCCGGTGCCCGCCCGCCTCATAGCCCTGAGCGACCACCACGTCGATCCCCTGCTGCTCAATCAGCAGCGCCTCCTGGAGCGAGGTTGCCGTCGCCAGGGTGACAATCCCCTGCTGTCGCAGACGCTGGATCGTCTCACGTTCAGGAAGACCAAAATGAAAACTCACCACCGCCGGCGACAGGTCGAGAAGCAGCTCCAGCATCGGCGCATGACCGATAAATGTCTGGTAGATCTCGCTTAACGAATCCGGTGGCGTACTGCCATAGCGGGCAAAATGGGGGCGCAACGTCTCTGCCCAGTCGGCTTCCCGCCGGGCGTCGCGCCGGGGCGGCGCATGGCAGAACAGATTGACATTGAACGGACGGTCCGTCAGCTGGCGGGTGGCGACTATCATCGCTTCCGCCTGGGCAACGGTTGAAGCGCCCAGCCCCAGCGAGCCCAACGCGCCGGCATGACTTACCGCGGCCGCCAGCGCGGGGGTGGAGACGCCCGCCATCGGGGCCTGAATCAGGGGATAATCAATATCAAGAAGCGAAAGCAGCGGGTTGCTCATGGTTTCCTCATGCATTAGCGATGCCGGAGGCTTACCATCTCCTTTAAAGATGATAAGATCAATATCATTTTCATATTGAGAATAAAAATATGAACCACAGCACACTGCAGATCTTTATCCAGGTGGCAGAAACGCAAAGCGTGACGCAGGTAGCGAAACGGCTCGGCCGCGCGCAATCCAATATCACCACCCGTATTCAGCAGCTGGAAGAGGAACTTGGCGTGGAACTCTTCGTCCGTAGCAACAAAAAGATGGTGCCATCCCCGGCAGGCATTCAGTTTCTCAGCTATGCCCGGCGGATCCTGAGTCTCGCGGAGGAAGCAAAGCAGGCCCTGCATCCAGCGACGCCCGGCGGTACCCTGCGGCTGGGCGCGATGGAGGCAACCGCCGCCAGCCGTCTGCCGCCGCTGCTGACTCGCTTTCAACAGCGGTGCCCGCAGGTAGAGGTGTTGCTGATCACCCAGCCTACCTGCCAGCTGACCGAGCAGGTGGTCAACGCCAGCCTCGATGCCGCGCTGGTCTGCCTGCCGCCGGGGGCTGATGGTCAACCCGCATGTCCGCCCGAACTGGAATCAGCCCCGGTGTTTTATGAAACGCTGATGCTGGTCCGTCCGCAGACCCCGGGCCCGCTGCGGTTCGCGGCATTCGCCAGCGGCTGCAGCTACCGCGCGCTGGGCGAACGCTGGCTGGCGGCGCAGCAGATGACCGTCGAGGTACATGAGGTGAACTCCTATCACAGCATGCTCGCCTGCGTGGCTTCCGGACGCTACGCCTGCCTGCTGCCGCAGAGCGTGCTGGCGCTGATGACGCTTCCAGAAAACTGCCTTAGCGAACCACTGTGCGAGGCGACCACCCAACTTATCTGGCGCAACGGATTCAGCGTCCCCGCCCTTAGCGAGTGGCGCAAGCTGTTGCAAAGCGTGGCGAACGACTAAGCTGAAAAAGGAAACCGCGATGCACTCGTATGAGGCGCACAAGGGCTCTTCCAGACAAACGCAGGGGCGTTTTGCCGGTACAGTATCAACTCGCGAAAGAATCGCTTTTTTGCCGGGTGGCGGCTACGCCTGACCCGGCCTACAGGGCTACGCTGTCAGGCTAAAGCGATTCTTCGGTCCGTAGGCCCGGCAAGCGCAGCGCCGCCGGGCGCCAGGTCGCGGCTATGATGCCGCTTTTTTGCCGGGTGGCGGCTGCGCCTGACCCGGCCTACGCCTTACGGGAGTCATTATGTCGTTCTGTCATATGCGCATCGCCAGACCGGTCAGTGAACTGGACGCCGCCGCCAGCATGTATTGCGCCGGGCTGGGGCTTCAGCAGCTCGGCAGCTTTACCGATCATGAAGGATTCAGCGGGATTATGCTCGGCGCGCCCGACGCGGGCTGGCATCTGGAATTCACCCACTGTCGCCACCATCCCGTCACTCCCTCGCCAGGAGATGAAGATTTGCTGGTGCTGTATTACCCACAGCAGGCGGAATGGCAAGCACAGTGCGCCGCCATGGACGCCGCCGGGTTTCTGCGGGTCACGGCGTTTAACCCTTACTGGGAGGTCAATGGCGTCACTTTCGTCGACCGCGACGGCTATCGCACCGTGTTGCAAAACCGCGCCTGGGGAGAAGTACGAAGCGCTTCCCATCAAGAGGAGAATCAATAACCTCCCCTATATGCCCTGCGCCGCGTCCGGCGCGGGCGCTATGGCTCTTCCGCCCGCAGCCACGGCGTCACCGTGAGCCCGGCCAGCAGCCCTTCCGGACTGAGCAATCGGGTGACCGTCTGTCCCCACGGTTCGTCGCGCGCAGCGACGAGCAGGCGGTATCCTTGCTGCTGTAGCCGCGCCGTCGCCGCAGCAAGGTCGCGGACCTCAAACTCAATCCATGCCTGCGGCACCGGCTCCGTCTCCGGCCACTGGTCCTGACCAAAGCAGGACTGCGCCGCCTGCGCCAGCGGCCACAGCGCGAAATGTTTCACCCCACCGATGGCATCCTGCTCGCTGAGCAGATACGCCTCGTTACCCGGCATCGGCTTTAGCGGCAACCCCAACGCCTGACAATAGAAGTCACGGCTTTGCGACGTGCTGCGGGTGATGGGACCGAAGCCCGCAATGAACAAAACGTCAATATCAGCGAAATCGTGGGACATGTTCTCTCCTGAACGCGGCGGTAAGATAACGCCATCATGCCCGTACGCAGGCGCCAGCGGCAAACCCTATTAATGGCGGGCGCATGCACGAACATCCGTAACGGATAAAACGCCATCGCGACTCGCCAGCGCCCTCGCGGCGCGCTATGCTAAACATCCCTTGTATTAAACACTTATCCCTATGAGCACTTCCGTCAGCACCACGCAACTCAATTTGCGCATCATTTCGATCGTTGTCTTCACCTGTATCTGCTATCTCTCCATCGGCCTGCCGCTGGCCGTACTGCCGGGGTACATTCACTATCAGCTGGGCTACAGCACCTTTGTCGCCGGGATTGTGATCAGCCTGCAATACATTTCAACGCTGATCAGTCGACCGCACGCCGGGCGCTATACCGATATCTGGGGCCCGAAAAAAGTGGTCAGTCTCGGGATCATCTGCTGTCTGCTGAGCGGCGCATTTACCCTGCTGGCGGTGCTGCTGCAGGCGACGCCAATGCTGGCCATCGCCGCGCTGCTGGCGGGCCGGGTGTTTCTTGGCGTCGGGGAGAGCTTTACCGCGACCGGCGCCACGCTCTGGGGGATCAAAACCGTCGGCGCGATCCATACCTCGCGGGTGATCTCCTGGAATGGCGTGGCAACCTATGTCGCCATGGCGATCGGGGCGCCGCTGGGGGTCACCCTTAACCACTATTTCGGCATTAGCGGATTTGCCACGGTGGTGGTGCTGGTGGCCGCCATCGGCCTGCTGTTCGCCCGCACCCGCCAGGATGTCAGCGTGACCGCCGGCGTCAGAGCGCCCTTTCACGCGGTGGTACGAAAAATTTGGCCTTATGGCCTGGGACTGGCCTTTGGTACCGTTGGCTTCGGCGTTATCGCCACCTTCATCACCCTCTATTTTGCGGCGCACAGCTGGCAGGGCGCGGCGTTTACCCTCTCCCTGTTCAGCGTCGGTTTTATCTGCGTCCGCCTGGTGCTGGGAAATACCATTACCCGCTATGGCGGGGTCCCGGTCTCGCTGGTCTGCTTTGTGATCGAGTGTCTTGGCCTGCTGCTGATCTGGCTGGCGCCGTCAGCCTGGGTGGCCGGCGTCGGCGCCTTTCTCACCGGTTCGGGTTTTTCCCTGGTCTTCCCGGCGTTAGGGGTCGAGGCAGTCAAACAGGTGGAAGAGCAAAACCAGGGAACCGCCCTCGGCACCTACTCGGCGTTTCTTGACCTGGCGCTGGGACTCACCGGGCCGCTGGCCGGATGGGTCGCCGGGTTCTACGACCTCGCCACGCTATATCTGTTGGCGGCGATCGTCGTGGTGTTCGCTTTCCTGCTCATTTTACGCGTCCAGCGACAACAGCGAGCCGTCTCAAGGACGTAGTCAGGCCTGGCCCGCGGGTCGTCGCGGGCAAAAAACGAATCGGCAATTGACGACGATTCGGCTTCCATGCCAACATCCTCCTCAGCATCTGACAACAGATGCAAGGACGGTAGCGGAGAACAACAGAGATCGCACAACGATCCAGCCCGGCGCCGTAGTCCAATCCGAATCACTGACCCACACGGTGAATTCCTGATTCTGGCGGGAAACACAGACATGCACCAAAGTTTTAATCAGCGCGTTCATTTCTATTACTGCGTCCTGGTCGCGCTGAAGATGCACGGAAAGTCGAAAAAATCGGGCGGTATCAGAGGAAAGAATAACTTTCTGCTGAAATGGCTACGCCGGGCGCAGGATAACAACATTTTCCCGCCCGATATCACCAGCGAAATCGAATGGCTGCGGGGAAAAATCATTCAGGCCGGTTACGACACCGATCTCGAACCGATGCTGGATTTTGTTTACGCCACCGCCAGCCGCGCTGAAGCGCTCAAGAACGCCGAATAAGACACTGCGCCCGTAGCGGGCGCAGTGTCTGTCCATCCCACCGCTTCCCTGAGCGTACCGACCAGACGCGAAAACCCCACTGATGTTTATTCTTTTTGTGACACTGTCACGAAGTGGGTTACCGCTGGTAACATTCGGCGGCTGACAGGCTGCCTGTGGCGTTCTATGCTTTGCCCAGTCTTCCCTCACACAGGACCGCGCTATGGCTGACTGGAACCCTTCTTTGTATTTGCAATTTGACGCTGAACGTACCCGCCCCGCGGCCGATCTGCTCTCGCGTATTGCCCATCTGCAGGTTGAGAATGTCGTCGACCTTGGCTGCGGGCCGGGAAACAGCACCCGCCTGCTGCGCGCCGCCTGGCCGCTGGCGGCAATCACCGGTATCGATAACTCCCCGGCCATGCTGGCTCAGGCGGCACAGGCCTTACCAGACTGTGAGTTCATCGACGCCGATATTGCCCGCTGGCGGCCTGCGCAACCGGTAGACGTGATCTATGCGAACGCCTCTCTACAGTGGCTGGCGGATCATGAGACGCTGTTTCCGCATCTGGTGGCGCAGCTGGCAGACAACGGGACGCTGGCCGTACAAATGCCGGATAACTGGCAGGAGCCCTCGCATACCCTGATGCGCCAGGTCGCCAACGAACAAGGATTACCGGACCGCGGACGCCAGCCCTTACTCCCGCCGGACGCCTGGTACGATATGCTGACCCGCCAGGGTTGCGAAGTTGATATCTGGCGCACCACCTATTTTCATCCCCTCGCTTCCCATCAGGCGATAAGCGACTGGCTGCAGGGGACCGGATTGCGTCCCTATCTGGCCGGCCTGGACGAGCAGTCCAGAAACGCATTTCTGACACGCTATGTCGAATTGCTGACCGCCCACTATCCGTTACGGTGTAACGGAAAGGTACTCCTGCGATTCCCCAGACTGTTTATCGTGGCGCGAAAAATCGACGTCTAACCGGAATGAGCGCGTAAGCGTGGTAATGGGTATGGAAAACAGGGCGAAAAATCGTCCTGCTTATCAGGATGAAACATCCTGAACATTGCGATATTCAACCTCTTTCCCGGCATGCGACAGTGATTGCCATCTCAACACCCAATAACGGGAGTCACTGTGGAAAATAACGCTGTTAATCGCAACACCCTGGCCGCCATTGCGCCAAAACTGGCCGAACTGACCGAAACGGTACTGTTTGGTGATATCTGGGCACGCCGCGATCTGTCGCCCCGCGAACGGAGCCTGATCACCCTTTCTGCCCTGACGGCGTTGGGTAAAACCCAGCAGCTGCCGTGGCATATCGCTCTCGGCTATCAAAATGGCCTGAGCCAGGCCGAAATCGTCGAGCTGTTTACCCATCTGGCGTTCTATGCCGGCTGGCCGGCGGCGGCCAGCGCCCTGACCTGTCTGAATGAGCAGGAGACATCATGCCCCTGACTCGCATATCGCTTGGCACGGCCTGGCGTCCCACGGAGTTTGCTCAATTGTCGGCGCTCTTTCATGAGTGTCTGGTGGCGGAGTTCGACGTGCCGTCAGCAGATAAATTTCAATTTATCGAACAGGCCGCCGACGAGCAGCGCATTTACGACCCGCACTACCTCAGCGACGGGCGCAGCGCCCGCTTCGTGCTGTTTCATATTTTCGCCGGGAAACCGCGCAGCCGGGCGCAGAAACAGAAGCTTTATCGTCGGCTCTGTGCGCGGTTAGACGATGAGATGGCGGTCAGCCCGCAGGACGTGATGGTGGTTATCCAGTTTAACCAGCAGGAGGACTGGAGTTTTAGCGCAGGGAAGATGGCGGATGAATAATGCCAGCGGCGCCGCAAGAGGCGCCGCGTTTCAGGCTACCAGGCGAGATGATGCACCAGTGAGAGATCCCAGGCCGTAGCCAATAGTGAAAGAAACATAATCAGATTGACCACTGTGTCGAGACGTTTTTCCATCGTTGCTTCTCCTGAGCCGGTTTCCCCTGTTATAGCGGGAAAAGCTTAACAACCTCTTACCGCTTCAGGACCCAAGCGTGATCCTGTAGCGCACATAATCGTCAGCCGGGGTAAACTCATCATACAGATGACGGGCTGGATTATCATGGCGCGTATGCCAGTACAACCGCGACCAGCCTTTGTCTGCCCCTTCGGTTTGCAGCGACTTAATGATTGTTCTGGCAATGCCTTGTCCACGGAAGACAGGATCGACAAACAAATCCTCCAGATAGCAGATTGGCGTGGTGACCCAGGTTCCCTCGTGAAGAATGCAGATGGCAAACCCCACTACCGTATCATCGACCACAGCCACCCTGCCCAGCACCGGGGAGTTCATGTCCAGCATTCGCTGCCAGGTGTATTCGGTCACCTCTTCCGGCTGCAGACTGCCGTAGAAGCGGGTATAGCCTTCCCAGAGATTAAGCCATTCGGCTTTGTCGTGCGGCCGTATTTCCCGGATATCGATGACCATGCGAGTTTCCTTACAGATGAATGAATTAGCCTGCGAACATTGGCAGGGAAAATGGGTTCAAACCATTATTTTCCTGTGTAGCCACATGTTCAAGCGGCATAGCGGCAATTCTCTCCTTGAAGGGGGCGATTTGGCACTAAAAGGCTTTTTTGCAGCGGAGTGACCGACCGGCTTGATAACTGCAATAAAATGTATGTTGTAACTAATCAAGGGGCTTTAAAACCCGGCCGCAGCCGGGTCAATGACGTCCGCTATCAGCACAAAGGCTGTACAGCATCGCGCATACCGCGGGACAGGATAGCATCGAGGTCGGCAGTCACCTGCTCCACCAGCCCCGGGATCTGGCTCAAGTCCTGTTCCCAGTGAGCCTCTACGCTGAGTACCGCAGTCACCAGCTCGCGGGTGCTCATCTGGCGATCGCGATGCCGGGCCCACAGCGTCTGGTATCGCGTCAACCATTCGGCATCATCCTGTACCGGATAGCGTTCACCCTCCCGCTCTCCCCGATAGAAGGCGATCAGTGCTGCCAGGGCAAAAGTCAGCCGCGGCGGCAGTTGCCCACTCTTTTGCTGCCCTGCCAGCAGCTGCGGCAGAATGCGGGTGCGGTATTTGGTCATGCCGTTGAGCGCAATCGAGAGCAGCTGATGTTTAATATACGGGTTACGGAAGCGCCCGGTCACGGCGCTGGCAAATGATTCAAGCTCATCGCGCGACAGATCCAGCACCGGAATAATCTCGTCATAAATCGCTTTTTCGACAAACGCGCAAATCTCCGCATCGTTCATCGCCTCACCCACGGTGTCGATCCCTGCCTGGAAGGCCACCGGCACCAGCGCGGTGTGCGCCCCGTTGAGGATCGCCACTTTGCGCTCTTTATACGGCTTGATATCGTCCACAATGCGCACATTCAGCGGCAGTTTATCGAGACGCAGCTCGGCCGCTAGCGAGGCAGGCCCCTGGATCACAAACAGGTAGAAATGCTCGGCGGTATCAAGGAAGGCATCTTTATAGCCAGTCTGTGCCTCAAGGGCCGCCACTTCATCACGCGGATAGCCGGTTACGATGCGATCCACCAGCGTCGAACAGAAGGTGTTCGCTGAGGTCAGCCAGCGGATAAAGGCCTGCGGCAGCTGCCACTCGGCAGCATAGCGCAGCACCAGCGCCTGCAGCGCCTCGCCGTTATAATCGATCAGTTCGCAGGGAATAATCACCCATCCCTTGTCGGCCGCACCGGCGAAATGCTGGTAGCGTTCAAACAGCAGGCGCGTCAGTTTCGCCGGATAGCTGACCGGCGGCGCGTCGTCAAAACGATCCCCGGTATGGTAGCTGATGCCCGCCTCAGTGGTATTGGAGAAGACAAACCGCATCTCCGGGTTATGCGCCAGACGTAAAAAAGCATCGAAGTCAGCGTAAGCGCTGATCTCCCGGTTGACCGAGCGGATCAGGCGCGCGTCGCTCACCGCCTCACCCTGCTCGTTCAGACCGCGAATAATGGTAGTGTAAAGGCCGTCCTGGGTGCTCAGTGAAGGCGGGAAATCCGTCGCAATAGGACGGACGACCACGATGCCCGCATTCAGGTCGGTATGCTCGTTGAGGAGATCTATCTGCCAGTCAACGAATGCGCGCAGGAAGTTGCCTTCACCAAACTGGATGATACGGTCAGGGTACTGCGCGCCGGGGAAATCACGACGGTTTAATGTTTTCACAATGGGTTCCCTCTAATAGTAGTCATACAACCTGAGTAATTGGTCCAATAAGTTATCAGGTTTTTCTACCAGTGAAACCCCGTTTTGATCAAAGCATTCTGCAATAGCGGCCGTCAGGGCAGAAACTTATAGAACAGTGAGGTGGCGGTCATCTCCCCGTCAGGCATCAGCGCATAGCGCGGAATTTCCCCCACTTTTTCCCAGCCACAGCGGACATAGAACTGTTCCGCCCCACTACCGGTCGCCGTGTCCAGCACCAGCACCGTCTTCCCTTGCCGCCGGGCGGTTTGCTCCAGCTCGGCCATCAGCGCGTTGGCAATCCCCTGGCGGCGGGCATTTTGGTGAACCAAAAGTTTGGCGACATCCGCACGATGGGGCTGGTTTTCCGGTTGGCGGGTAATAAGTTGCACGGTACCGATGGGTTGCTCGCTGGCGTCGAGGGCCACCAGTACGATGCGCTCGCCGGCCGCCACGCTGTCGGCGGTCTGTTGCCAGAAAGTGGTGGCCGTCTGCGCGCTAAAGGGCAGCATAAAACTTACCGAGGCGCCGCCGTTGACGCAGCTTGCCAGGATATCGCTTAATGCCGGGAGGTGGTGCAGAATATCGTCACGCGACAGCGTGCGCAGTGAAAAGGATGTGGTCATGGAAGCTCCCTGTAATTGACCACATCACTATGTTTTTAACCAAAAATTAACACAAGCGGATTCCGTATAGGATTTTCTTATGGTGCGCTTTCGGTTAGCGCTGGCATACAGATGCGATTGCGACCGGTCTGTTTGGCTTTGACCATCTCCTCGTCTGCCGCCATCAGCAATTGGTTAAACAGCTCGGTGATCCGAGCGTGCCCCACCTCGCGCGTCTCCAGCCCCATACTGATGGTCAGATGGATTGGATTCTGCCCCAGGCCGAAGGGTTGCGACTCCACCCCGTGGCGGATTTTTTCCGCCAGTAAATAGCCCTGCTGGGTACTGTCGACGACCGCCGCCACCGCAAACTCTTCACCGCCAATGCGGGCAACCATCCCCTGCTCGCCCACCAACTGCCGAACCTGCTGGGCAAACTGAGTCAATACGCAATCGCCGCCTTCATGGCCCAGAGCATCATTCACCCGTTTGAAGCCATCGATATCCAGCACCATTACCGTCAGCAGCTTATCGGCTGGCAACGCCTGACGCTTTAGTACCTCGCTCAGTCCGGAACGGGAATACACCCGGGTCTGAAAATCAAAATCAGCACGCAGGGCCAGCTGTTTCATCAGCGTGTTAATCGCTTCGACACTGGAAGCGACAATCACCGGGCTAATCAGCATAGCGGCAATGCCGAGGCGAGTGGAGAACAGCTGCCACGGCTGCATTCGCGCATCCGGCGAAAAGTGAATTAACGAGTTAGCGACCAGCAGTATCTCGCTGATACCGGTGAGAAAGGTTAACAGGCAGGTCAGCGGCAGCGGATAACGAACGGCGCACCAGATCAGGGCCGGCAACGGGAAGGTAATGCTGCCGGCGCCGCCCACCGCCACGCCGAGGGCTATCGACAGCACCAGCGCCAGCGCGGGCAACAGCTGGCGAAAACGAAAACCGCTTAATGCCGAAGGCAACGTCAGGGTCAGAATAAACGGCAGGATCAGCACCGCTGTCGAGAACTGTTCGCTAAACCAGTCTGCCAGTTGGGGAATAAAGGTGGCGCGTTCAACATCCACCGACCCCAGGGCGCCGACAGCGGCGCACAGTAAGGCGGCAAACAGGCAAAAACAGAATAAATTAAGCGCATTAATCGGGCCGGGCATGGAGTCGGCGCGTCGTTTATCCCACAGCACCAGCTGCGCCAGCACCACAATAAAGACAATATTGGAGAAATTAATCAGCAATGAGGCAAAGCCCATCCCCCAGCGCGAAGTGAGTCCGTCATAAACCAGCATTGCCGCAAAACAGACGGCATAAAAATAGCTGCGATTAAGCCAGACATAGCGCGCAAAGATCCCGGCCATGACGGCATTGAGCGGCCAGAAGAATGAGAGCTCCTGCACCAGACGCAGCATGGCGCCCAGAAAATGCAGTAGTAGCGTTAACGTGAATAATACCAGTGCGTCGCGCACGGGCTGCTCTTCACGAAACAGCGTAAATGACCGAATCGACAGTGAAGACATTCAGTAATTATCCGTCTAATTGTTTCAGGCAATTATTATGTTAATAATTAGTTAGCGGATTATCATAACATGAGAATATTTATCAGGCATACTCCGGCGCCGATCAAATGCAGATTACCGCACAGACGGGCCGTTCATCTGCAGCACCAGCCAGTGATGGATCACCTGCACCACATAGCGCTGCTCCTGCTCGCTCAGCGCGCGGCCGTGGGGAATGGCGTGCCATTTTTCCAGACAGCCGCGGCAGCAGGTGGCGGTCGCATGCTGGGCGATAAATACCGGGTGGCCGCGCATCGGCGTCTGCTTGCCGTCGTTCACCGGTTCGGCGGGCGCCAGTCGCTGACGGATAAAATCCGCAGCGTGCTGGTCGATGATCTCCGGCCCCTTATCGAGACAGTATTGCCGCTCTTTGACCCCGAGTCGAAAGCGTGAACGAAACGTCGAGCGCGCCAGACGGGCAAACAACCGATCCTGCTCAACCATCAGAACACCGACCTCCCCATCCGCTGAGTCAGTTTTTCCAGCAGCGCCACGCCGGCCAGCGAGTTCCCGGCGTCATCAAGCTCCGGGCTCCACACGGCGATCGCCATCTCCTGCGGCACAATCGCCACAATTCCGCCGCCGACGCCCGATTTCGCCGGCAGGCCAACGCGCCAGGCGAATTCGCCGGCGTTCTGGTACATGCCGCTGGTCATCATCAGGGCATTCACCTGACGGGACTGAATGGGCGCGATAACCGGTGCCTCCAGGTGCGGGGCGATACCGCGATCGGCGAGGAACAGGAAGGTCCGCGCCAGCTCAACGCAGCTCATCTCCAGCGAACAGTAGTGGAAATAGTTCTGCAACACGGTGGCGACGTCGTTATGGAAGTTACCGAAGGATTTCATCAGCCAGGCGATGGCGGCGTTGCGCGCCGAATGCTCGAACTCAGAACGGGCCACCACCGGATCGTAGGCGATATCGGGCACGCCGCTCAGGCGGCGGACAATCTCCAGCATCCGCTGACGCGGGGCGCTAAGCCGGCTCTGTAGCATGTCGCAGACCACCAGCGCCCCGGCGTTGATAAACGGGTTACGCGGTTTGCCCTGCTCGATCTCCAGCTGCAGAAGGGAGTTAAAGGGCTGGCCAGAGGGATCTTTCCCCACCCGCTGCCAGATCTCCTCTTCCTGATAGTGGTTCATGGCCACCACCAGGCTCAAAACCTTGGAGATAGACTGGATGGAAAAACGTTCATGCGCATCGCCGGCGGCAAAATGCTGCCCGTCCACCGTGCTGATCGCGATGCCAAGCTTATCGCCGCTGACGCTGGCCAGCGCCGGAATGTAATCCGCCACTTTACCGCGGCCAATCAGCGGCCTGATTTCTGCCAGAATGGCTTCCAGCATTGCGTTATTGATCACCGCCGCCACATGCAGCTCCTTGCCCACCATCGAAATTTGGTGGGCGAGTATAGCAGAGGTGGGCGACGGTCGTCAGGGGCTAACGTTGATTAGCGACGGTCTTTCCAGACAGTCTGCGCATTACAGAACTCGTGCAGACCAAAATGCGACAGCTCGCGACCAAAACCGCTCTTCTTCACGCCGCCGAAGGCCACGCGGGCGTCGCTGGCGCAGTAGCCGTTGAGGAAGACGCCGCCGCACTCCAGCTCGCGGGCGAAGCGCTGGGCCTGCGCCTCGTCGGTGGTATAGACCGTTGCCGACAGGCCAAACTCGCTGTCGTTGGCGAGGGCCAGCGCATGGTCAGCGTCGCGAGCGGTGGTGAGGGTCGCTACCGGACCAAACAGCTCCTGACGAAAACCAGTCATCCCGGCGGTGACGTTGCCCAGCACCGTTGGCGCATAGTAGTTGCCCGCCCCTTCGATTTTTTCCGCGCCCAGCAGCAGAGTCGCCCCTTCATCAAGGGTCGCCGTTACCTGCTGGTGCAGTTCATCGCGCAGGTCGAAACGCGCCATCGGCCCGACGTAGTTTTGCTCATCGCGCGGGTCGCCCATCTTCAGCGCCGCGACGGCGTCGACGAATTTGCGGGTGAACGCGTCGGCAATACCGGCTTCGAGGATAAAGCGTTTCGACGCGGCGCACACCTGGCCGCTGTTCTGATAGCGGCCGGTGACGGCGGCCTTCACCGCCTCATCCAGGTCGGCATCGTTGAGTACGATAAAGGGATCGGAGCCACCCAGCTCAAGCACGCATTTCTTCAGCGCCGCGCCCGCCTGGGCGCCAATCGCCTTCCCGGCACGGACGCTGCCGGTGACGGTCACCGCCGCGATGCGGTCGTCATTGATGATCTGCGAAACGCCGTCATTGGTGGCGTTCACCCAACCGAACACGCCATCAGGCAGGCCGGCGGCGGCAAAAATCTCGCCCAGCAGGCGGGCGCTGCCCATCACGTTCGGGGCATGCTTAAGCAGGTAGCTGTTGCCGGCCAGCAGGATCGGCACCGCGCCGCGCAGCACCTGCCAGACCGGGAAGTTCCACGGCATGACCGCCAGAATGGCGCCCAGGGGACGATACTCAATCACCGCCTGATTATTTTCCACCTGGGTGGCTTCCGTCGCCAGCATCGCCGGGCCGTGCTCGGCGTACCAGTCGCAGAGATTGGCGGATTTCGTCACCTCGCCGCGCGCCTGAGCAATCGGTTTGCCCATCTCGAGGGTGATCATCTGGGCCACCTGTTCACCGCGGGCGCGCAGCGCGGCCCCGATGCGGCGCAGCGCATCAGCGCGCTCGGCGAGCGGCGTTTGACGCCACTGGCGATAGCCTGCCGCGGCGAGAGCGATAGCCGCATCAACCTCACGTTCGCTGGCCCAGGGCAGCGAGGAGACCACCTCACCGGTAGTCGGGTTGACGGAAACCGCGTGCGTTGCAGATAAATTCATCGTTATTCTCTCTCTCGTTGCTTGCGAAGTAACCGTATTCTGGCTTACCTTTCCATTCATTGAAAATGAATAATATTAAGCAACGCATTCACAAAAGAAGAATAGAATGGACCTGACTCAGCTAGAGATGTTTAACGCTGTCGCCACCACCGGCAGCATTACCCAGGCGGCGCAGAAAGTGCATCGCGTGCCGTCCAACCTCACCACCCGCATCCGCCAGCTGGAAGCAGACCTCGGCGTAGAGCTGTTTATCCGCGAGAACCAGCGCCTGCGCCTCTCGCCTGCGGGACACAGCTTTTTGCGCTACAGCCAGCAGATCCTCGCCCTGGTGGACGAGGCGCGGATGGTGGTGGCAGGCGATGAACCCCAGGGACTGTTTTCTCTTGGTTCGCTGGAGAGCACCGCGGCGGTACGGATCCCCACCACCCTGGCCCACTTTAATCAGCGCTACCCGAAAATTCACCTGGCGCTCTCCACCGGCCCTTCCGGAACGATGATCGACGGCGTGCTGGAGGGCGCCCTGAGCGCCGCGTTCGTTGACGGCCCGCTGGTGCATCCGGGTCTGGAGGGGCTGCCGGTGTTCCCGGAAGAGATGATGATCGTCGCCCCGTACGGCCACGCGCCCATCGCCCGCGCCAGCGAAGTGAACGGGGCCAACGTTTACGCCTTTCGCGCCAACTGCTCCTACCGCCGGCATTTTGAGAGCTGGTTCCATGCCGACAGAGCAACCCCGGGCAGGATCCACGAGATGGAGTCTTACCATGGGATGCTGGCCTGCGTGATCGCCGGCGCGGGCCTGGCGTTGATCCCGCGCAGTATGCTGGAGAGTATGCCCGGTCATCAGCAGGTTTCCGCCTGGCCGCTGGCCGAAGAGTGGCGCTGGTTAACCACCTGGCTGGTGTGGCGCCGGGGCGCCAAAACCCGCCAGCTGGAGGCGTTTATAGCGCTGCTGAACGAAGATCGGCAAACAGCGGTTTCTCCATAAACACGCTGAGCGGATCGGGCTGATACGGCGCAAACGCGCAGCGGGTCTGGTAGCCGTTGCGCGTGTAGAGGGTGATGGCCGCATGCTGATGGATACCGGTTTCAAGCCGCAGCGTATGACAGTCGCGCTGGCGCGCTTTCGCTTCCAGCGCCGCCAGCAGCTTTTCTCCCAGTTGCTGTCCGCGGTGCTGCGGATCGATATAGACCCGCTTCATCTCGCCGAAACCTTCCTCACTGAGGACGATAGCCCCGCAGCCAACGGCCTCGCCCTGCGGGCTGCGGATGACCAGGGCGATCACCGTCTGCGGCGGCAGCTGGCTGAGGTCCAGCAAGTGGTTGCTCTCTGCCGGATAGAGTGTCTCCTGCCAGGCGTCGAGGGCGGCAATCAGAGCGGTAAATTCGGCGTCGGTGGGGGCGATGTCGGTAACGGTATACATAGGTGAACTCCTTTTTTTACGCCACTGTAGCGCGGCCTCGGCCTGTTTTCGCCATAGCATTAACTTATATTGCTGCCCACCTCTTGCGCTAACTCACTGAAACACAGTAACTTTATCTCCTGCCGTTCGTACTTGAGATCTGAATATGCACACCAAAGCCCGTAAAGTGATGATTATTGGCGCCGGCAATGTCGGCGCGTCGGCGGCCTACGCCCTGCTCAACCAGAGCATTTGCGAGGAACTGATCCTCGTCGACCTTAACCAACAGCGTGCCGAGGCCCATGCCCAGGATCTCAGCGATGCCGCGGCCTATCTGCCGGGGATGATGACCATCTCCACCCGGGAAGCCAGCGACTGCGCTGATGTCGATATCGCGGTGATCACCGTTTCCGGCGGTGCGCTGCGCCCCGGTCAGAGTCGGCTGGATGAACTGACCACGACGGCGAAGATTGTGAAAAGTATTGTGCCGACGATGATGGCCAACGGGTTTAACGGCATCTTTCTGGTGGCCACCAACCCCTGCGACATCATCACCTGGCAGGTATGGCAGCTCTCCGGCCTGCCGCGCAGTCAGGTGCTGGGCACCGGCGTCTGGCTGGATACCACTCGCCTGCGTCGCCTGCTGGCGCAGGAGCTGGATATTGGCGCCCAGAGCATCGACGCTTTTATCCTCGGCGAGCATGGCGATACCCAGTTTCCGGTATGGTCGCACTCGGCGGTGTATGGCTCGCCGATCGCCGACCTCTACCAGCAACGTACCGGCCGGCCGCTCGATCGCGAGGCAATGGCCGAAAAAGTACGAAAACTGGGGTTTGAGATCTACGCGGGTAAAGGCTGCACCGAATATGGCGTGGCAGGCACCATCGCCGAGATCTGCCGCAATATCTTCACCGGCAGCCACCGTGCGCTGGCAGTCTCCTGCATTCTTGACGGTGAGTACGGCGTCAGCGGCGCGGCGGCTGGGGTGCCGGCGGTGCTGGCCCAGGGTGGCGTGGAGCAGATTATTGAACTGCAGCTGGCCGCCGAGGAGCAGGCGAAGTTCAGCCAGTCGATGGCGGTGATCAAGGCCAATATCGCCCGTCTGCCCTGACGGCAGCCTGCAAGTCAGTCGGCAATGATCAGCTGCGGGGAAAGGGTCACCAGCGCCTCGCGGGTCGCCTCCGGCAGATGGGCGTCGGTGACGATATCGGTCAACGACTCCAGCGGGGCAATATTGAACAGTGACCAGGCGCCGTATTTGGAGCTGTCCGCCAGCAGGATGCGCCGCCGGGCATTAGCCATCAGATCACGTTTCAGGGCAGCCTTCTCCTCCGTCGGGGCGGTGATCCCCTTCTCGAGGTCCCAGCCGTTGCAACTGACGAAGGCAAGGTCCGGCCAGATGGTCTGCAGCAGGCGGCGGCCGTGATCGCCGATGCACGACTGGCTGCTGTCATCGATGCGCCCACCGATAATCGTCACTTCTATCTGCTTAAATTCCGACAAAAACAGCGCGATATGTAAATCGCTGGTGATCACCCGCAGCGGCAGATGGGTGATCTGCCGCGCCAGCTCAATCATGGTGGTGCCGGCGTCAAGCACAATCGCGTCGCCGGCTTTCACCAGCGCGGCCGCCGCGCTGGCGATAGCCTGCTTTTCCAGCGGACTGCGCTGGGCTTTCTCCAGCGTCGTCGGCTGGGAAGGAATAAACCGGTTCAGCGTCACCCCGCCGTGCGTGCGGCTGATCACCCCTTCCTGATCGAGTTTGATCAGGTCGCGGCGAATGGTGGCCGGCGAGGCGTTGGTCGCCGCCACCAGCTGGTCGACTGTCACCAGATTATGGCTTTTCAGGAAGTCCATAATCTGCTCTAACCGGTTATATCCCTTCATGTTATTCCTGCGCGATGTGCATGGCGAGCTCAATGGAGGTTGCCATGCTCTCAGACTTCGCTTTACCTGTCCAGGCAATATCAAACGCGGTGCCATGATCCGCTGAGGTGCGGATAAACGGCAGCCCGGCGGTAATATTCACCCCATCATAGAACCCGAGCAGCTTCAGCGGAATATGCCCCTGATCGTGATACATCGCCACCACCATGTCGTACATGCCTTCGTGACACTGCATAAACACCGTATCCGGTGGACAGGGGCCGGTGACCTCTATCCCCTGCGCCTGCATGGCGGCGACCGCCGGGGCGACGATGCGGATCTCTTCATCGCCAAACAGGCCGTTCTCTCCGGCGTGCGGATTAACACCGGCAACCGCAATGCGCGGACGTTGATAGCCGACCCGGCGCAAAAACCGATCCGCCACGCCAATCACCGTCTCGATCCTCGGCTGGTTGAGGGTATCGAGGAACTGGCGCAGGGCGATATGGGTGGTGATATGGATAACCTTGAGCTTCTCGGTATAGAGCACCATGGCGTAATCGGTGGTCTGCGTCAGGTGGGCCAGCAGTTCGGTATGGCCGGGGAAAGCGTGCCCGGCGAGATGCAGCGCCTCTTTATTTAGCGGCGCGGTAGCGATGGCCGCGACCGCGCCGTCCAGCGCCAGCGCGGTCGCCCGCCTGATGCAGCGAAACGCGAGGTCCCCTGCCTGGGCCTGGACTTCGCCAGGGCGCAGCCCCTGCGGGTCGCTGAGCGGTTCATCAATGACGTTGATGGTCGCTGGGGAAAAACGCGCCTCGGCGGGATGGTCAATGATGCGCAGCTCCGCCCGCGGCGTAATATTCAGCGCCAGGATCCGCCGCAGCGTCTGCGCGCAGCCCACCACCACCACCGGCGCGCCGCTCAGCGCCCCTTCGGCGAGGGATTTGATAATAATCTCCGGACCAATCCCTGCCGGGTCGCCCATTGTCACTGCAATCATGTTAGACACTCAGTTTCTCCTCAATAAAATTCACAACATTTAACAGCGTAGTGTCGGTGCCGAATCCCCCTGCTTTGGTCATCACCGGCCGCGACCAGCGACCGCCGAGAAAGTGCCCGTAAGGCACACACTGCGCCACCCGCCCACGGATCTGAAATCCGGTGGCGCCGAGCGCGTGCGCGACGGCGATGGCCACATCGCCGCCAGAGAGGTACAGGGCGCCCGGTGGGCACAGCGCCACCGCCTGCGCCGTGACGTCAGCAAGCCAGGCGCAGATGTGCTCCCCGTAGGCCGCGCGGCTGAGGCCATGTTCGCGACACTGGGCTTCAATCCCGTGCCGGGCGGCGTTATTCGGACGGGTGGTCACCACGCAGTGATGACCCTCACGCAGCACCTCGGCGATCCGCGAGGCTTCCTCCTTCGGCGATCCGCTAAAGGCCTGTTCGACATCAATTTCAATCTTCCTCACCCGGGAATGAGCCTGCAGCGCAGCGACCTGGCGCTGCGCCATCTCGCTCATCGACCCGACCAGCGCCAGCAGAGGCCCCTGCTCGCTGCGGCGAAGGCGGCGCGCCAGCGCCTCGCAAAGTCCCGCCGAGCCGACCAGCAGCGTCTCCCGCGCATGGGGCGCGACGGCGTCGATCACCTGGTCCAGATGGCGGTCTTCCCAGGCGTCGACAATCAACACTCGCTTCTCCTCGCCCGCCGTCGCTAATGTCGCCGGAAGCTGGGTAGCGTTCAGGGTCAGACAGGGAAGACGGCTCTGCATGGCGATAATTTCGCTAATCTCCGCCCGGCTCACGGGCGTTTTCGGATCGCTGGCAAATTCGGTCTGATCGAGGGCCACCCCATGCACATAGCAGCGCCCGTCCCGGGTATGCCTTCCTGCCGCCGGATACGCCGGGGCCACCACCGCCAGCCGGCAACCTTGCGCCGCCATCATTGCCTCCAGTTCGCCGCCGGGGTTGCCGCGCAGCGTGGAGTCAATCTTCTTTACCTGCCAGTGCGGGACGAATCTTGCCGCGCCGCGCAGCAGAGTGGTGACCTTGTCCGCGGCGGCGGCGGCGCTCATTGCCCGGCTGTCGCTGTTGAGAATTAGCGCCCGGGCGGTTGATGGCTGTCCGGCGCTGAAGGCCACTTCCACCGACATGCCCGCCTCCGCGAGGCTGACACCGGCATCATTCGCTCCCGTAAAGTCATCTGCCAGCACCAGCACCTGGTTATTACCGTCGTTCATTGTTCTGCCTTGTGGTCGATGAAAATCTGAAATTGATTATATTCAATCATATTTGATTAAATGTGAGCAAGCTCAAGTTATTAAACTGCCGTATAAATTATAACTTTTCCCCACCAGACGAGTGACAAGATTCATGAATGATTGAATTCAATCAATTACTACCAAGGAGAAACGCGTGGCGACGATACACAGCACAATCATCAGCGGAGCGGGCGCCTCAACGGCCCTGCTCCCGCTGTTGTCAGGTAAAACCCGCATCCTGCTGGTGACCGACCGGAACGTTGGCGCGCTGGAAGCGACCCAGGCGATCCATCGCCTGCTGGCAGCCGAAGGGCGTAAGGTTGAGGTCATTGACACGGTGCCGGCAGAGCCCAGCCATCACGATGTGGCACAGATTGTCAGCCAGCTGGGTGCCAGCCAGCCCCAGATGATCGTGGGCATCGGCGGGGGAAGCGTGCTGGATGTGGCGAAACTGCTCTCGGTGCTCCTGCATCCTGAGGCGCCCTCTCTGACGGCCCTGCTGGCAGGCGAGTTGCCACAACGACGGATTAGCTCATTGTTAATCCCGGCCACCGCCGGCACCGGCTCCGAAGCGACGCCGAACGCCATTCTGGCGATCCCCGAGCAGCAGACCAAAGTAGGGATCATCTCCCCGGTGCTGCTGCCGGACTATGTCGCCCTGCTGCCGGAGCTGACCACCAGCATGCCGGCCAGCATCGCGGCGTCGACCGGCATCGATGCCCTGTGTCATCTGCTGGAGTGCTTTACCTCCACCGTCGCCAACCCGGTAAGCGATAACGCCGCGTTAATCGGTTTACACAAGCTGGTGCGGCATATCGAACGTTCGGTGGATCAGCCGCAGGATCTGACGGCGAAGCTGGAGATGCTCTGGGCCTCGTGGTACGGCGGCGCGGCGATCAACCATGCCGGCACCCATCTGGTGCATGCGCTCTCCTATCCGCTTGGCGGTACCTGGCACCTGCCGCACGGGGTGGCTAACGCCATTCTGCTGGCGCCCTGCATGCGGGTGGTCCGCCCCCACGCGGTGGCAAAATTCGCTCAGGTCTGGGATCTGATCCCCGATGCAGATCGCACGCTCAGTGAGGAAGAGAAATCCCATGCGCTGGTCGCGTGGCTGGCGGCGCTGGTGAAACGATTGCCCCTGCCGGATAACCTGGCCGCGCTCGGCGTGCCCAGGGAGAGCATCCCTGCCCTCAGCGCAGCGGCGCAAAACGTCAAGCGCCTGATGAATAACGCCCCCTGCAGCGTCAGCCGCGAAGAGATTGCGGCTATCTATCAGACGCTGTTTCCAGAACATGCCTAACAGGAGAAAGAAAATGAGGAGAGCTATTAGCGGCGTACTCACCGCCATCGTCACCCCCTTTACCGCCGAGGGAGCCCTTGACCTCCCAGCGCTACGCCAGCAGGTGCAGCGTCAGCTCGCCGCGGGCAACGGTATTTTCTGCGGCGGCACCAACGGCGAGTTTTTTGTCCTCAATGAGGAGGAGAAGATCGCCGTCGCCAGAACCTGCGTGGAAGAAGCCGCCGGACGCGCGCCGGTGGTGGCGCATATCGGGGAGATTTCCACCCGCGAGACTCGCCGGCTGGGCCAGCAGATCGCCCGCCTCGGGGTTGACGCAGTATCGGCCATTACCCCGTGGTTCGTGCCCTTGAAGCAGGAGGAGTTGATAAACCACTATACGGCGATCGCCGACGCGCTGAGCGTCCCGCTCTTTCTTTACAACATTCCCGCCCGCACCGGGAACACCATTTCCCCGGAGACGGCGCGCCAGCTGGCCCGGCACGACAATATCATCGGCATTAAGGACAGCGCCGGCAGCTACGACAGCCTGAAAGGCTTTCTTGACGCGGTACGCGACATTGACGGTTTCGACGTTCTGAACGGGCCGGACTCGCTTATCCATCAGGGGTATGTCGATGGCTGCTCGGCCTGCATTTCAGGGCTTGCCAACGTCGCCCCCGCGGAAATCAACGCGATCTGGTCGCTTTTTCACGCCGGGGATATCGCCGGATCGCGCCAGGCGCAGGAGCGCGTGACGGGCCTGCGCACCGATCTGTATAAGGTGGCGTTCTCACCCGCGGCAGTGAAAAAAGCCCTGCAGCTGATGGGCCATGAGGTGGGCGACAGCCGCTACGCGGTGCAGTTTAGCGACGAACAGCTGCAGCAGATTAAAAATATCATCAAAACCTACCTTCACTAACGTTGGAACTCGCCCCAACCGTAAACGGCTGGGGCATAACCTTATTTTCGCGACGTCATCGTCGCCAGTACACAGGAAATGGTTATGAAAGTGATTTGCACCTCACCCTCATTCGCCAAATACGACAAAGCACCCGTCTCGGTGCTGAAAGATGCCGATCTGGAACTGGTCATGCTACCAGCCGACGCCTCTCTGGAAATCCTGGCTCAGCACCTGCCTGATGCCGTGGCGATGATCGTTGCTTTCACCGACGTCAATGAAACATTGTTGGCAAAAGCTCCGCAGCTCAAAATCGTCTGTAAACACGGCGTCGGGGTGGATAACATCGATCTTAACGCTACGCAACAACGAGGCGTGTTTGTCACCAACGTTCCTGATGCCAACAAGCATGCGGTGGCAGATTTTGCTTTTGGTTTAATTCTCAATACTGCCCGCCAGATTTCTCAGGCAATCTGTGAAACGAAAGCAGGCAACTGGCCTCGTATTTTTGCCACTGATGTTTATGGCAAAACCCTCGGGATCGTCGGTTTAGGCCATATCGGTAAGGAAGTGGCGCGACGTGCGCGCGGATTCAATATGCGAGTGCTCGCCACCGACGCCTGGCCAGACAGAGAATTTGCACAAGAACACCAGATTGAATATGTCTCACTGGATACCCTGACGGGGCAAAGTGATTTTATTAGCCTGCATACCCCTTTAACCCCGGAAACTGAAAATATGTTTAATGCCGCCCGGCTACAGCAGATGAAATCAGGGGCATTCCTGATTAATGTTTCCAGAGGCGGTATTGTTGATGAACAAGCTTTGTATGAAGCACTGAAATCAGGACATCTCGCCGGAGCCGCAGCTGACGTTTTTCTCGAAGAGCCTTGTGCTAAGCACCCTTTGTTTACCCTGGCGAATTTTGCGCCAACATCTCACATTGCTGGATATACGGATGGTGCAATAAGCAATATCAGCGCGCGCTGCGTCAACAATATAATCACCTGCGTCTGTCGCGGTGAACGTCCTGAAAACATTATGAATTCGCTGTAAATAACGAGGTGGGAAGCATGTCATTCCCACCAAAATGACGAACATCTACTCAGAGCCGAATATATGAACACGACAGCTAGCAATACTCGTATTCGCTGGTGGATAGCCGGATTAATGTGGTTGGCTATTGCCATTAACTATATCGACCGAACGGTATTATCTGCCGCAGCCCCTCATTTAATTGATGAACTGAAACTCGATCCCGAAATGATGGGCTTTATCATGGCGGCCTTCTTTTGGTCATATTCATTATTGCAGATCCCCGCGGGATGGTTTGCAGACCGCTTTGGTCAAAAGAAAGGACTCGGTATAGCAGTCGCCTGGTGGTCTATTGCCACCTCAATGATGGGCGTGGCAACCGGATTTAAATCACTTCTGGCATTGCGTCTGGCTTTGGGTGTTGGCGAGGCCGCAGCCTACCCCAGCAACGCAGGGATCGCCGCACGCTGGTTTCCGGATAAAGAACGTGCCACCGTATCCGGACTCTTCGATAGTGCGTCAAAATTTGGCGGGGCGATTGCCATGCCGCTTATCGTCTGGATGATCTACACCTTTGACTGGCGACTGACCTTTTTGATAATCGGTAGTGTGGGCATTTTGTGGGTTATCGCCTGGTATTTTATCTATGCTGAAAACCCTGAAGAACATAAACGCATTAGCGCTTCAGAAGTACGTTTGATTCGTGATGGACAAAAACAACATCACGGCGACAAAACGGTATTACCCATGAAATGGTATAAGCTCTTGCGTTATCGTAACATTTGGGCAATGTGCATCGGCTTTTTTACCATCAATTATACCTCCTATTTTTTCATTACCTGGCTTCCTACTTACCTGGTAAAAGAAAAAGGGATGGATTTTATAAAAATGGGAATGGTAGCCGCTCTGCCTTTATTATGCGGAATGGTTATCGAAATTTTTGCTGGCTGGGCCTCGGATCGCCTGGTACATAAAAAAGTGTTGTCTCTTACGGCCACCCGTAAACTGTTTTTGACCATCGGCTTGCTCATGGCTCTTTGCATCGGTTTTGCGCCATTTACCGACTCGGTTTTCATGACCGTCTTTCTCTTGTGTGTCGCCAAATCAGGCACTACGGTAGCCGCATCACAGGTTTGGGCCTTACCGGGTGATGTTGCACCCAAAAACAGTGTCTCCATTGTCGCTGGGCTGCAGAATACGGTGTCAAATATGGGGGGCGCGGTAGGTCCTATTATTACGGGTGCGATCGTCGCCGCAACAGGATCATTCAACTGGGCACTGATTTTCTCGGCCATTCTGGTCGTGGTCGGGATAATCAACTACCTGTTCCTGATGGGAAAAATCGAACCTATCAATGATCAAGGTGAAAAATCACCGGTCCTGAATACTGCAGAACAACATTAAGCACAATCCGCCCGGTAGACGAAGCCACCGGGCGTAAACACATTGTTACCCTCGCAGGTAAACCGTTCCGCGCAGATAGGTGGTGGCCTGGCCGCCAATCAGCACCCTGTCGCCCTGCCACTGGCAGCGCAGGTCGCCGCCGCGGGCGGAAACCTGGCGCGCTGTCATGGTGGTTTTTCCCAGCTTTTCGCCCCACCAGGGGATCAGCATGCTGTGGGCGGAGCCGGTCACCGGATCTTCCGGCACCCCTTCTCCCGGGCAGAAGAAGCGGCTGACAAAGTCATACTCCTCATCCGGCGCGCTGACGCAGATCATTTTGCCGAGCTTCTGCAGACGTGCCATATCGGTCTGCACCGCTTCAACCTGCTGGCGATCCGCCAGCACGACCAGATAATCACGCCCTTCCCGCACCTCGACGGCAGACTCAAGCCCCAGTCCGGCCAGCAGGTCCGCCGGCGGGTTGTCCACCGGGGTAGTCGACCACGCCGGGAAGTCGAGCGTCAGCCAGTCGCCGCTGCGGGTCACCCGCAGTTCACCGACAAAACGGGTGCTGAAGGTAATCGTCGCCGAGGGATGGTCAAGATACTCGAAAATAACATGCGCCGTCGCCAGGGTGGCGTGGCCGCAGAGGTTGATCTCGCCCAGCGTGGTAAACCAGCGCAGCTCATAGCCTTCGTCGGTGTGGACGAAAAACGCCGTTTCGGACTGATTATGCTGTTGGGCCATTTTCAGCAATACATCGTCCGCTAACCACTCGCTGAGCGGGCAAACGGCCGCGGCATTACCGCCAAAGTTTTTATCGCTGAAGGCATCGACCAGATAAAATTGAATTTCCTGCATACACTGTCCTTACTTTTTTTACTTTCCTTCAACATGACATAAAAGCGCTCCCCTGACACTATCCATAGCAAAATTAATTGTTTAACCGCGGCCAGCCACTTGCAGCGAAATGAGATACAGATCACAAAATGATTGTCTTTTCGCCAGTAATCGTTTTAAGATCACCGTCACATCTTCCCTTGAATCACCCATCCAGAGCTTATGACTACGAATACGGTCTCACGCAAGGTAGCGTGGCTACGTGTCGTGACGTTGGCCATCGCCGCGTTTATTTTCAACACCACAGAATTCGCCCCTGTCGGTCTGCTGTCCGATATTGCCGGCAGCTTCGGCATGGAAACCGCCCAGGTGGGCATGATGCTCACCATTTATGCATGGGTGGTCGCACTGATGTCGCTGCCGTTTATGCTGCTCACCAGCAAAATGGAGCGCCGGCGTCTGCTCATCGGCCTGTTTATTCTGTTTATCGCCAGCCACGTTCTGTCGTTTTTTGCGTGGAGTTTTGACGTCCTGGTGATTAGCCGCATTGGCATCGCTTTTGCGCATGCGGTTTTCTGGTCGATTACCTCAGCGCTGGCCATCCGCATGGCGCCTCCCGGCAAACGGGCGCAGGCGCTGAGCCTGATCGCCACCGGTACAGCCCTGGCGATGGTGTTCGGTATTCCGATTGGCCGCATCATCGGCCAGTATTTTGGCTGGCGAATGACCTTCCTGGCGATTGGCCTGGGCGCGTTAGCCACCCTTGCCTGTCTGGTAAAACTGCTGCCGACGCTACCGAGCGAACATTCTGGCTCGCTGAAAAGCCTGCCGGTGCTGTTCCGCCGTCCGGCGCTGGTCAGCGTTTATATTCTGACCGTGGTGGTGGTGACCGCCCACTATACCGCCTACAGCTATATCGAGCCCTTTGTCCAGACGGTGGCGGGCCTGAGCGGCAACTTTGCTACCGTGCTGCTGTTGATCCTCGGCGGGGCCGGTATTATCGGCAGCATTCTGTTCGGTAAGCTCGGCAACCAGCATGCTTCCGGGCTGATTAGCATCGCTATCGGCCTGCTGCTGGCCTGCCTGCTGTTGCTCCTGCCTGCCTCGGACAATGCACATCATCTGATGCTGCTCAGTATCTTCTGGGGCGTGGCGATCATGATTATTGGTCTCGGTATGCAGGTTAAAGTGCTGGCTTCCGCGCCGGATGCCACCGACGTCGCCATGTCCCTGTTCTCGGGCATCTTTAATATTGGTATTGGCGCTGGCGCGCTGGTGGGCAGCCAGGTGAGTCTGCATCTGTCGATGGCTTCCATCGGCTACATCGGTGCCATCCCGGCGCTGGCCGCGCTGGTATGGTCTCTGATGATCTTCCGCCGCTGGCCGGTATCGCTGGAAGACCATCAACCGCACCACTCCTGAGTTACAGCGATAAAAAAGCCTGCCGGCATTGCTACCGGCAGGCTGTTGTCTCTCATCCCATCCGGGGCGATCAGGGGTGCCAGGTCGAAATGATCTCCAGCACGCCATTAATAATAAACTGCACGCCCATACAGACCAGCAGGAAGCCCATCAGTCGCGAAATGGCCTCGATGCCGCCTTTGCCTACCAGACGCATAATCGCGCCGGAACTGCGCAGACAAGCCCACAGAATCACCCCTAACAGCAAAAAGATGATCGGCGGCGCCGCCAGTACCACCCACTCCGGGAAGTCCACGCCGTGCTTAACGGTCGAGGCGGAGCTAATAATCATCGCGATGGTGCCCGGACCGGCGGTGCTTGGCATCGCCAGCGGCACAAAGGCGATATTGGCGGTCGGTTCATCCTGCAGTTCTTCCGATTTGATCTTCGCTTCCATCGAATCGTGGGCTTTTTGCTGGGGGAACAGCATGCGGAAACCGATAAAAGCTACAATCAATCCCCCGGCGATACGCAGCCCAGGTATTGATATGCCGAATGTATTCATCACCACCTGACCGGCATACCACGACACCATCAGGATGGCGAACACATACACCGATGCCATCAACGCCTGCTTGTTCCGCTCGGCGTTGTTCATATTGCCCGCCAGGCCGAGGAACAGCGCCACGGTGGTCAGTGGGTTTGCCAGCGGTAAAAGCACCGCCAGGCCAAGCCCTATTGCTTTAAACAAATCGAACATAGTTAATTAAAGTCCCGTTAATATTCATTTTTTAAGTATTGTTTCGTTCCGTGAGTATACCGGCTTCGACACTTTCGCCGCCAGCCTGCTGATAAACCACTTCCGCTAAAAATTAACAAGCGTTAGCAAAACCACAAACAGTGACCCACGTCAGATTTTTTTATTTTAGCAAATCGTGGCATCGGCCAATTCATAATGTTGACTTATGATTGCCTGGGCAATAGTATCACTTGCAACTAATTAATTGCCTGGGCAACCATCATGAAAAGTACCAGCGACCTGTTTAATGAAATGATCCCGTTGGGCCGCTTGATCCAGATGGTTAACCAGAAAAAAGATCGCCTGCTCAACGACTACCTCTCACCCATGGATATTACCGCGACCCAGTTTCGCGTGCTCTGTTCCATTCGTTGCGAAGTATGTATTACCCCCGTTGAGCTGAAAACCGTGCTTTCCGTCGACCCGGGCGCGATGACGCGTATGCTCGACCGCCTGGCGTGCAAAGGCTGGATTGAACGGTTACCCAACCCCGCTGACAAGCGCGGCGTGCTGGTGCAGTTGACACCGGACGGCGCAGCCCTTTGCGAGCAGTGTCATCAGGTTGTGGGTCAGAAGTTACACCAGGAGTTAACAAAAAATCTGTCGGCGGACGAAGTCGTCGCGCTTGAGCAACTACTCAAGAAGGTCCTGCCGTAAAATAAGAAGAGGTAAGATGATGTCCAGACGTAATAATGACGCCATCACTATCCATAGTATTTTGTCGTGGATCGAGGATAACCTGGAATCGCCCCTGTCGCTGGAAAAAGTGTCTGAGCGTTCAGGTTACTCCAAGTGGCACCTGCAACGAATGTTTAAGAAAGAGACCGGCCATTCCCTCGGCCAGTACATCCGCAGCCGCAAGCTGACGGAGATTGCGCAAAAGCTCAAGCAGAGCAATGAGCCCATTTTGTACCTGGCGGAACGCTACGGTTTCGAGTCGCAGCAGACCCTGACGCGAACGTTCAAGAACTATTTCGATGTTCCGCCCCACAAGTATCGCATAACGAATGTACCTGGCGAATCCCGCTATCTGCATCCGCTAAATAACTGATGTTAATCGCCTGCATTATCAAAGACGTATTGAGGAAATCATGAAATTATTCGCTACCGCAGCTATCGTACTCCTGTCGCTGGTCTCCAGCCTCAGCTATGCGGAGCAAAACACCACGCCGGTGCGTCAAAACCAGCGTGATACAATGATTATCCCTTCGGAACATAACGATTCGCCATTTGATTTCAATCATATGGCGGCTGGCAGTGATAAATCCGACGAACTGGGCGTGCCGTACTACCAGCAGCACGACCTGTGATGCCATTACACGCGTAATTGTGTAGCCCCTTCTTCGGGGCTTTTTTTATCCGCGCGCTATACCCGGCCGCACCAGACGTAAGCCGAAGACGTTAATATAGAGCCCGGCCATAATCAGTACCGCCCCGGTGAGCTGCAGTCCGCTCAGCGTCTCCCCCAGCAGCAGCGCAGCGCTGGCCATCCCCACTACCGGCACCAGCAGCGACAGCGGCGCCACCCGCCAGGTCTCATAGCGCCCCAGCAGCGATCCCCAGATACCATAGCCGACGATAGTGGCGATAAACGCCAGATAGAGCAGCGACAGTATCGTCAGCAGATCGATGTGTTGCAGACTCGCCAGCATGGTCTGCGGGCCATCAATTAGCCATGAGGCCAGCATAAACGGCAGCACCGGGATCAACGCGCTCCACACCACCAGCGACATAATGGGCGGCCGGGCGGCATGCGACATGATTTTCTTGTTGAAGATATTACCGCAGGCCCAGCTGAGCGCTGCCGCCAGGGTCAGCATAAAGCCCACCAGCGGCACATGCTCCCCGCCGAGGCTGCCCTCTACCAGCACCAGCACGCCAAAGATCGCCAGCGCGATCCCCGCCAGCTGCTTGCCCTGCAGACGTTCGCCAAAGACGAAGGCGCCGAGAATGATGGTAAAGAAGGCTTGCGCCTGCAGTACCAGCGAAGCCAGCCCGGCAGGCATACCCAGGCCGATAGCGCAGAACAGAAAGGCAAACTGACCAAAGCTAATGGTCAGGCCATAACCCAGCAGCAAGCGCAGCGGGATGGCAGGCCGGGACACAAACAGCAGCGCCGGGAAGGCGACCAACATAAAGCGCAGCCCCGCCAGCATCAGCGGCGGCATATTGTGTAATCCCAGCTTAATCACCACAAAGTTAAGCCCCCACACCACCACTACCAGCAGCGCCAGCAGTCCATCTTTCCTCGTCATACCCTGCCTCTGTCGTTATTAGAATTTTTGTGAACAAAATCAAAGTAACCAAAAAGCGGCCGTCGGGATAGATCATTATTTTTGGCAGGCCAGGAAGTGCGCCCGGCGACCGGGCTGACCTGTACAAGGCGTAATGAGCATGTTATTTGTGATCGAAGACATAAAATTATAACAACATGACAGGCAAGGAAATCATGATCACCACTCTCAGGCGCTCCACCATCGCGCTGCTGGCATCGTCGTTACTGTTAACTATTGGCCGCGGGGCCACACTGCCGTTTATGACTATTTACCTCACCCGACGTTATCAGCTGGATGTCGATGTGATTGGCTACGCGCTGTCGCTGGCGCTGGTGGTCGGCGTGCTGTTCAGCATGGGCTTTGGCATCCTCGCGGATAAGTTCGACAAAAAGCGCTATATGGTGTGGTCAGTGCTGGTGTTTATTCTGGGATTTAGCGCGATACCGCTGGTCGATAATCCCATCCTGGTGGTGATCTTCTTTGCGTTGATCAACTGCGCCTACTCGGTGTTTTCCACCGTGCTAAAAGCCTGGTTCGCCGACCGACTGACGCCGGAGAAAAAAGCGCGTATCTTCTCGCTGAACTATACCATCCTCAATATCGGCTGGACCGTCGGGCCGCCCATCGGCACGCTGCTGGTGATGCACAGCATCAATTTGCCGTTCTGGCTGGCGGCCGCCTGCGCCGCCTTTCCATTGGTGTTTATTCAGCTGTTTCTCCAGCGGGAGGTGGCCGCGGCCCAGCCGGGTGCTGCCGCCTGGTCTCCCTCAGTGTTGCTGCATGACCGGGCGCTGCTGTGGTTTACCTGCTCCGGGCTGCTGGCCTCCTTCGTCAGCGGCGCTTTCGCCTCCTGTCTCTCGCAGTATGTACTGGTGGTCGCCAGCAGTGACTTCGCCGAGAAAGTGGTGGCCGTCGTGCTCCCGGTTAACGCCGCGGTGGTGGTCGCTTTGCAGTACGCGGTTGGCCGACGACTGAGCGCCAGAAATATTCGCCCGCTGATGACCTTCGGCACCGTCTGCTTTGTTATCGGCCTCGTGGGCTTTATGTTCTCTGGCGCCAACCTGTGGGCGTGGGGGATCTCGGCGGCGATCTTCACCCTCGGCGAAGTGATTTATGCCCCCGGGGAGTATATGCTGATTGACCATATTGCCCCGTCGGGGATGAAGGCCAGTTACTTCTCCGCCCAGTCGCTGGGGTGGCTGGGCGCGGCATTTAACCCGATGTTCACCGGGATGATCCTCACCCATCTGCCGCACTGGTCGCTTTTTGTCATTCTTATCGTGGCGATTGTCGCCGCCTGGCTGATGATTTTCCGCGGGATGAATGCCCGTCCCTGGCAGCCGGATTGTCCGCTGGCCAACGCCTGACGCCAGCTGGCATGCGGCTGTCGGGTTGATGTCGGGTTGATGTCGGGCCGCTGTCGGGTCGCTGTCGTGGTGGCTGGCGGCCCGGTTCACCATACTCCATCACAGGTTTACATCCGCAGAACGTCATGGAGCATACGAATATGAACAGCAACAATCAGGTCAAACAATTACGGCTACAGCGCGCCTGGTCCCAGGAACAGCTGGCCGAAATGGCGGGTCTCAGCGTCCGCACGATCCAGCGCATTGAGAATGGCGAACGCCCGGGGCTGGAGACTCTCAGCGCCCTCGCCGCGGTCTTTGAGGTCACGGTGGCCGAGATCGGCGGCGAAGCCTCGCGGGAGGGCGCGTCGGGCCCGGAAGCCTCGCTGGATCTGCGCATAGAGGAAGCCAAAGCGCGGGTGCATCAGGAGAGCCGCTTTTTCCGTTCGCTGTCGGTGGCGCTGGTGGTTTGCGTGCTGCTGGCGGTGCTTAACCGCTTCACTAATCCACAGTACTACTGGTCCGGCTGGGTCGCCCTGATCTGGGGCGCCCTGCTGGTGGTGAGAGGATTACGCCTGTTCGTGTTCGGCGAATGGATCAAAAACTGGCGCCAGGCGCGCCTGCAGCGGCTGTTGCGCAAATAGCCCGCAAACCGGCGGCGCGCACGCCGCCGGCCTGGTCAGATGGTCACCATGGCGCGCACGCCGTCGCTCTCCATATCACCGCCCTTACCCTGCTGGACGATGGCGCCGCGCGACATCACCAGGTAGTGGTCCGCCAGCCCGGCGGCAAAGTCATAGAACTGCTCCACCAGCAGGATCGCCATATCCCCGCGGCTCGCCAGCTGGCGGATCACCTCGCCAATCTCTTTGATAACCGAAGGCTGGATCCCCTCGGTGGGTTCATCAAGGATCAGCAGCTGCGGACGGCTGGCCAGCGCGCGGCCAATCGCCAGCTGTTGCTGTTGACCGCCGGATAAGTCACCGCCTCGCCGCTGCTTCATGGTCTTGAGCACCGGGAAAAGCTGGTAGATCTCCTCCGGCACCTGCTGCGCTTCGCGGGCGGGAAAGCGCGACAGCCCCATCAGCAGGTTTTCTTCCACTGTCAGGCGCGGAAATATCTCGCGCCCCTGGGGAACGTAGGCGACCCCGGCCTGCACCCGCTGGTGCGGTTTGCGATGGGTGATGTTCTGATCCTGCCAGCGTACCTCACCGCTGCGCGCCGGGATCAGCCCCATCAGGCATTTCAGCAGCGTGGTCTTACCAACGCCATTGCGCCCCAGCAGGCAGGTGACTTCACCCTGGCGGGCGGAAAAATCCACCCCACGCAAAATATGGCTGCCGCCGTAGTATTGATGTAGCTGACTCACCTGTAACATTGGCGCTCCTTAACGTCCCAGATAAACTTCAATGACCTGCTCATTGGCCTGCACCTCCCGCAGCGATCCCTCCGCCAGCACCTGGCCCTGATGCAGGACCGTCACCCGGTCGGCGATGGTCTCGACAAATCCCATGTCGTGCTCCACCACCATCAGGGAGTGCTGTCCAGCCAGGGTACGAAACAGCTCCGCCGTATACTCCGTTTCCGCATCGGTCATGCCGGCCGCCGGCTCATCAAGCAGCAGCAGATGCGGCTCCTGCACCAGCAGCATGCCGATCTCAAGAAACTGTTTCTGGCCATGGGACAGCAGACCGGCCTGGCGGTAGCGCTCACCATCGAGACGCAGCAGGCGCAGCACCTCATTCAGCCGATCGTCCTGTTCGCTGCTCAGCCGGGCGCGCAGGCTGGCCCACACCGATTTATCTCCCTTCATCGCCAGGGCGAGATTTTCCGCCACCGTCAGCGCTTCGAAGACCGTCGGCTTCTGAAACTTGCGCCCGATGCCCTGGCGGGCGATGGCCACCGGGTCAAGGGTGGTCAGATCCACCGACTGGTCATAGAGCGCTTTGCCGCTTTGCGGCCGGGTCTTGCCGGTGATCACGTCCATCAGGGTGGTCTTGCCCGCCCCGTTGGGGCCGATCACGCAGCGCAGTTCGCCGACGCCTATCGCCAGCGACAGATCCGTCAGCGCCCGGAAACCGTCAAAGCTGACGTTGATGTTCTCCAGCTGCAGCACTGGATCGGTTTGTTCGCGAAAGCGATCGCCGGGCAGCTGACGGGTAAACAGTCCTTCATCCGGTTGCATTAGCGGTCTCCTCGACGCAGCAGGCCCATCACCCCGCGGGGTAAAAACAGGGTCACGATGATGAAGATGAGGCCCAGAAACAGCTGCCAGTACTCTGGCATCGCCACGGTGAAAATGCTTTTCGCGCCGTTGACCAGCCCGGCGCCAAGCACCGGGCCGATCAGGGTGCCGCGCCCGCCGAGCGCCACCCAGATGGCGGCCTCGATGGAGTTGGTCGGCGACATTTCGCTGGGGTTGATGATCCCGACCTGCGGGACATATAACGCCCCCGCCAGACCGCAGATCACCGCCGACAGCGTCCATACCAGCAGCTTGAAGCCGCGCGGGTCGTACCCGCAGAACATCAGCCGGTTTTCGGCATCACGCACCGCGGTGAGGATCCGGCCAAACTTACTCTGCGCCAGCGACGAGCCCAGCCACAGGGTCAGCAACAGCAGCAAAACCGTGGCCATAAACAGGGTGGCGCGGGTGCCGGTGGCGGTGACCGGAAAACCCAGCAGCGTGGTAAAACCGGTGAAGCCGTTGTTGCCGCCAAACCCGGTCTCGTTGCGAAAGAACAGCAGCATACCGGCATAGGTCAGGGCCTGGGTCATGATCGAGAAATAGACCCCTTTGATCTTCGAGCGAAAGGCAAACCAGCCGAAAACCAGGGCCAGCAGACCGGGAACCAGCACCACCAGCGCCATCGCCCAGGCGAAATGCTGCGTGCCCCACCAGAACCAGGGCAGCTCGCTCCAGGAGAGAAAAGACATAAACGCCGGCAGACCGTCGCCCGCCGCCTGGCGCATCAGGTACATCCCCATGGCGTACCCGCCGAGGGCAAAGAAAATGCCGTGCCCCAGCGACAGCATACCCGCATAGCCCCAGACCAGATCCAGCGCCACCGCCACAATGGCGTAGCAGAGGATTTTGCCGCTCAACGTCAGCAGCCAGCTCGGCACCGCCAGCGGATGCGAGGCCGGCAGCAGCGCCAGGAATGGCATACTCAGCAGACCCAGCACCAGCAGGATCCCCAGCCAGCGCAGAGGCCGCGGCGCGCGCTGCGCCAGCGTTAAGGTGATTGGTTGGCTCATCAGTCAATAACCCTCCCTTTCAGCGCGAACAGACCCTGCGGGCGTTTCTGAATAAACAGAATAATCATCACCAGGATCAGGATTTTGCCCAGCACCGCGCCCATTTGGGGTTCGAGAATTTTGTTGAAAATCCCCAGCCCAAAGGCCGCCGCCACGCTGCCGGCCAGCTGGCCGACGCCGCCCAGCACCACCACCAGAAACGAGTCGATGATGTATCCCTGACCCAGTTCAGGCCCGACGTTGCCAAGCTGCGACAGCGCCACGCCGCCCAGCCCGGCAATACCGGAGCCGAGGCCAAAGGCCAGCATATCCACTCGCCCGGTAGGCACGCCGCAGCAGGCGGCCATCGCCCGGTTCTGCGTCACGGCGCGGACGTTCATCCCCAGACGGGTGCGGTTCAGGATGAGCCAGGTAAAGGACAGCACCAGCAGGACGAACGCCAGCACCGCCAGTCGGTTCCACGGCAGGATCAGGTTCGGCAGGACCTGCACGCCGCCGGAGAGCCAGGCCGGGTTTGCCACCTCCACGTTCTGCGCGCCAAACAGCATCCTCACCAGCTGGATAAGCATCAGGCTGATCCCCCAGGTGGCGAGCAGCGTTTCCAGCGGCCGACCATACAGATGACGAATAATGGTGCGCTCCAGCGCCATGCCGATCCCGGCGGTCACCAGAAACGCCACCGGCAGCGCGACCAGAGGATAAAAGGCCAGCCATTGCGGCGCGAGCTGCGCCAGCGCCTGCTGTACCAGCCAGCAGCTGTAGGCGCCGATCATTAACATCTCGCCGTGGGCCATGTTAATCACCCCCAGCAGGCCATAGGTGATCGCCAGCCCCAGCGCGGCCAGCAGCAGCACCGATCCCAGCGACAGCCCCATAAAGGCCTGGCCCAGCAGATCGCCGAGCAGCAAACGATGTTTGATCTTTTGCAGGCTGTCGCTGGCCGCCTCGCGCACCGCCGCATCCGGCTCATGCTGGGCATCGGTAAAGGGGATCAGCAGCGCCTGGGTTTCCGGGTCCGCGGAATGGCCGAGCAGCGTCACGGCGGCCAGTCGCGCGCTGGCCTCAGGCTGAGTGAGCTGCAGGCGCGCCAGCGCCACCTCCAGCAGGCCCCGCACATTTTCATCGGTTTCCGCCTGCAGCCGCTGTTGCAGCAGCGCGGCCATGGCCGGGGTCGCTTCCCGCTGTAGCGTTCGTGCGGCGGAAGCTCTCTCCGTGACGTTGTCACTTAAAATAAGGTGGCTGGCCAGCGCGCCAGCAGCCAGATTGCGTAGCCGGTTGGTCAGACGGACCGGTCGGGTTTCGCCCTGCGGCGCGGCGGCAGCGCCCAATGGCTGTAATCCGCCCTGTCGGGTGCGGAAAGCATGTTTTCCGTCGTCCATCACCAGGCTCTCGGTGGTCAACGCCCGCAGCAGCGGCAGACGATCCGCCTGCGGTGCTGCCGCCCACTGGGTCAACAGCTGCGCCTGCTGGCTGCGGCTGGCGGCAACAAAGTCGTCCGCCTCCGCGGCCTGCGCCCGCCACGGCAGCAGGATCAGCAGTAGCGCCAACACACTCATGAGACGCAATGCGTTCATGTCGTTCTCCTCTGGTCAGCGGCCGACGGGCGCTATGCTCCAGCCCCGCCGGCCCTGGCGCTTACTGGCTGACGGTTTTCACCGGATGGTCAGGTTTCTTATCGTTACCGGGGATCCACGGACTCCACGGCTGCGCGCGGACGGGTTTATCGGTTTGCCAGACCACGTTGAACTGACCGTTACCTTCAATTTCACCGATCATCACCGGCTTATGCAGATGATGGTTGGTGGCATCCATGGTCAGGGTAAAACCGGACGGCGCGTTGAAGGTCTGCCCGGCCATCGCCTCGCGCACTTTGTCGACATCGGTGGTGCCCGCTTTGGTCACCGCCTGCGCCCACATATGCAGACCCACCCAGGTCGCTTCCATCGGATCGTTGGTCACCACCGTATCGGCATTCGGCAGCTTGTGCGCTTTGGCGTACGCGCGATAGTCGGCGACAAAGGCTTTGTTGGTCGGATTATCGACGGACTCAAAGTAGTTCCATGCCGCGAGGTTGCCGACCAGCGGTTTGGTATCGATGCCGCGCAGCTCTTCTTCCCCTACCGAGAAGGCCACCACCGGCACATCGGTCGCTTTCAGACCCTGGTTAGCCAGCTCTTTGTAGAACGGCACGTTGGAATCGCCATTGATGGTGGAGACCACTGCCGTTTTGCCACCGGCGGAGAATTTTTTGATATTGGCGACGATGGTCTGGTAATCGCTGTAGCCGAACGGGGTGTAGACCTCCTCGATATCTTTGTCCTGGATCCCTTTGGCATGCAGGAAGGCGCGGAGGATCTTGTTGGTGGTGCGCGGATAGACGTAGTCCGTCCCCAGCAGGAAGAAACGTTTGGCGCCGCCGCCATCCTCACTTAGCAGGTATTCCACCGCCGGGATAGCCTGCTGGTTAGGCGCCGCGCCGGTATAGAAGACGTTGGGGGACATCTCTTCCCCTTCATACTGCACCGGGTAGAACAGCAGGCCGTTCAGCTCCTCAAACACCGGCAGCACCGATTTACGTGAGACCGATGTCCAGCAGCCAAACACCACCGCCACTTTATCCTGGGCCAGCAGCTGGCGCGCCTTCTCGGCAAACAGCGGCCAGTTGGAGGCCGGGTCGACCACCACCGGCTCCAGTTTCTTGCCCAGTACCCCGCCTTTGGCGTTGATGTCGTCGATGGCCATCAGCGCGACGTCCTTCAGCGGCGTTTCGGAAATCGCCATCGTCCCGGAGAGCGAATGCATGATCCCGACTTTGATGGTGTCGGCGGCGTAGGCCTGGAATGAGAGGCCCATAGCCATAACAGAGGCGGAGAGTGCAAAAGCTTTTAATAACGTTCTACGTTGCATGATTCACTCCTGAGTAGCGCAAAAATAAAGAATTAACAGCTAACCAGAGGTGATAAGGCAAAAACGGTGCCAGGTTGTGAAAGCAGCAGGATGCGGGACAGGTGGGCGGCGGAGACGGTGGGGACGGCAGCGTTGCCTCATCACGGTGCAACGCTGCGCTATGAAAGTCATTACCAGACGTCGGCGGCGATCGACGTCACCAGACGGACTTTTTGCCACTGCTGGTCTTCGCTGAGGGCATTGCCCTCTTCAGTGGAGGCGAAACCGCACTGCGGGCTCAGGCAGATCTGCTCGAGCGGCACGTACTGCGCCGCCTCGGTGAGACGCGCTTTTACCCCCTGCGGATTTTCCAGCTCGCCATTTTTGGTGGTGATCAGCCCGAGGACCACCTGCTGATGGCCGGGACGAATAAAGCGCAGCGGCGCGAAATCCCCGGAGCGGTCGTTGTCGTACTCAAGGAAGAAGGCATCGACATTAACGCCGCCAAACAGCACCTCGGCAACCGGCTCGTAACCGCCTTCCGAGATCCAGGTTGAACGGAAGTTACCCCGACAGACGTGCAGGCCCACCGTCAGATCGGCCGGCTTACCTTCCAGCGCCTGGTTCAGCACCCGGGCATAAATGCGCGCCAGCGCATCCGGATCGTCGCCGCGCTCGCGTACCTGCTGACGCTGGGCATCGGAGCACAGGTAGGCCCACACGGTATCGTCCAGCTGCAGATAGCGGCAGCCGGCGTCATAAAACGCGCGGATCGCGTCGCGCCAGGTGGTGGCGAGATCGTCGAAGTAGTCGCTAAGATCCGGGTAAACGGTGGCATCAATATCTTTCCGCCCGCCGCGGAAGTGCAGCACGCTCGGGCTGGGAATGGTCATCTTCGGCTGCGCGTCGCCGCTGATGCTTTTCAGATAGCGGAAGTCCTCCAGCATCGGGTGGTCGCCAAACGCCAGCTTGCCGGTGACGCGAACGCCGTGCGCTTTGGTCTGCACGCCGTTAAACTGGATCCCCTGCTCGGCATCGTAACGTTCAACGCCCTGCAGGCCATCGAAGAAATCGAAATGCCACCATGCGCGCCGAAACTCACCGTCGGTGACCACATGCAGGCCGCAGTCGCATTGCTGCTGAACCAGATGACGGATCGCGTTATTCTCAATTTCGCGTAGCTGACCGGCGTCGATAATCCCCTCAGCCAGCTGCTGACGCGCCTGTTTAATGCTGTCCGGGCGCAAAAAACTGCCGACGATGTCTGCGCGGAACGGGGCCTGTTGACGTTGCATGCTGTCTCCTTAGCGGTGGGCGCGTTAGTTGCCCACCGTGATAGTTCATTATTTGAATTTTTAGACTTCTGGATGGCTATATGTCCAGATACTGGCATGCAGGTTGGCGGGTCGCAAACGAGAATATTTCATGGTACATGAAAATAATTCATTCAGCGTCGGCGAACGCAAATCCTTCATCCTCCCAGCCGGTGAGCCCGCCGAGCATCATTTTCACCGGCCGTCCCAGCTCGGCCAGCTTCAGCGCGGCCATATCGGCGCCGTTGCAGTGCGGCCCGGCGCAGTAGACCACAAAGAGGGTCTCCGCCGGCCAGGCGGCCATTCGCTCGGCGGTGATCTGGCTGTGCGGGAGATGCTGCGCGCCTGGTAAGTGACGTCTGGCGAAGGCTTCCTCGCTGCCGACCACGTGCAGCAGGACAAAGTCGACCTCGCCGGCACGCTGGGCGCTGTGCACATCGGCGCAGTCGGTCTCAAGATGCAACTTATGGCGGAACCAGCGGATAGCCTCAGCGGAAGCGGCGGGGGTAAATTGGGTTACTACACTCATGGCGTCTTCTCCTTGTCTGTGATAACACTACTTTACTGACGCCTCTCACCCTGATCTGCCGGCAACCATGACAGAAAACGCTAACATCCTGACAACCCCTTCGGTGACACCGTCACGTCATCAGGTGATCGCCCTCGCCTACGATGGACTCTGCACCTTTGAGTTTGGCGTAGCCGTGGAGATCTTCGGCCTGCCGCGCCCGGAAATGGGCGACAACTGGTACCAGTTCGCGGTCGCCGCCGTCGATGAAGGTCCGCTGCGCGCCACCGGCGGCATCCGCCTGATGGCTGACGGCGGCTCAGAACTTCTCGCCCAGGCGGAGACCATCGTGGTCCCCGGCTGGCGCGGTGTCGACGCCCCGGTCCCGGAGGCGCTGTGCGCCGCCCTCGTTGCCGCCCACGCCCGCGGATGCCGGATTATTTCCATCTGTTCCGGGGTGTTCGTTCTCGCCGCCGCCGGGCTGCTCAATGGCCGGCAGGCGACCACCCACTGGCGCTACACCGCGGCGCTGCAGTCGCGTTTCCCGCAGATCCAGGTGGTGGAAGATGTGCTTTACGTGGGCGATGATTTGCTGATGACGTCCGCGGGCAGCGCGGCGGGGATCGACCTTTGTCTGCACCTGGTGCGCGAGGATTTCGGCAGCGAAGCAGCCAACGTCGTCGCCCGCCGCCTGGTGGTCTCTCCCCATCGCGATGGCGGTCAGGCGCAGCAGGTCCTGCGCCCGGTTGCCCGCAGCCGGGAGAGCCAGCGCCTTGGGCAGCTGTTTGACTATCTGCACCAGCATCTTGCCGCCAGCCATACCGTCGCTTCCCTCGCCCAGCGCGCCGGCATGGGACCACGCACTTTCTTGCGCCGCTTTGAGGAGGCCACCGGTAAAACGCCCGCCCGCTGGCTACTGGACGAGCGGCTGCTGCGCGCCCGCCAGCACCTGACGGAGAGCACGATGTCCATCGATCAGATCGCTGAGCGCTGCGGGTTTGCCAGCGCCGGCACCCTGCGCCACCATTTTCGCCAGCAGTTTGCGCTAAGCCCGCTGCAGTACCGGAAACAGTTTGCTACTTCTCCGATTGCAAAATCGTCGCGGCAACGGACAATAGACAGCAACAGTAAACGGGTCGCCAGGAGGGTCGATGATGAAGAAAGAGTGTCGGGTAGTGATCTATAAAGAGGGGCTGCTGGGCAGCCTGTTTTTTGGCGAAGCCAAGGCTGACCCTGACAAAATGAGCCAGTTTCTCAGCAGCTATACCCGTGAAGGATGGGAAGTGAAAACCATGTCGGTGGAGCGCCGCCGCACCGCTTTGTTCTGGTCGCGGGAAGCGTATCTTTTCGTGCTCGAACGCCCCCTCTGACAGCCTGCGCCTGGTTTACACGTTTAAGCCAGGCGTTTCTAAGCGCCTGCTTTCAGGGCTGACGGATATAACCCTGCTCCTGCATGTTGTGCATGCCCTCCTCGCTGGCGCAGACCATGCCAGTGGTCAGCATGGCAAAACCAAAGCGCTGATAAAATGTAATTTTATCGGCGACCGCATAGATAAAAATTTTGCCAAAGGGAAGCAACTGCTCCCGGATGGCCAGCATCAACTGTTGTCCGTAACCCTGCCCCTGACGGGCGGGGACGATCGCCACATCCGACAGATAGCTGCTCCAGGTACAGTCGCTGATAGCTCGCGCCACGGCAATCAGTTGACCGTTCTCATAGCCAAACCAGCAGAAGGTGCTCTGGCGGAACGCCTGCTCCAGTTGCTGAACATCGCGCTCATTCAATCCGGCCTCGGCGATAATGGTTCGCACCCGCTGCCAGTCCACCCGCGCGATCGCCTCTTTACCCTCTATCACCATCATAACCTTGCCTCCCGTCGTCTCGCGGATGGATCCCCGGAAGCAAGATCTAGCATGCCGCGGCAGGATATGCCAGGCGGAAAGGCGAACGGAAGAAAACGATAGAGGCTGGCGACGGCAAAAAAAAACCGCCATATGACTGGCGGTAAATCAATGCTTGCATGGATAGATTGTGTTTTGCATTTTCCGCAGACAGATAATCCTGACCTCTCTACGTTTGATGCCGAGGATAACAGAGTCAACCTCAATAAAGCCTCAACGGCCTGCGCTAAAGTTTTTCCACCAGCGCTTTCAGCTGCGCGAGGGTCTGCTGCTGGTCCTCCGCGACGGCGGCAGGCCAGGCCGACTGGCGCACGATAAGCCGGGTCGGCAGCAGCTCGCGGATCCGCAGCTGCGGTGCCGCCATCAGGGCGATCAGCCGCTCCACCGCCCGCTTGCCCAGCAGATCGAAGTCCTGCGCCACCGTAGTGAGCGGCGGCTGGAAATAGAGGCTGTCGGCAGTGTCGTCATAGCCGGTCACCGATACCGCCCGGCTACCGCTGCGATTAAGCTGTGCCAGCGCGCTGAGCACGCCGAGCGCCATTTGATCGTTCGCCACCACAATGGCGCTGATCCGCGGCTGCAGATGCAGTAGCTCGAACGTTTTTTGCCAGCCGCTGGCGGCGCTCCAGTCGCCGAACACCGTTGTTGAGCGAGCGATATTCAGACTGTGCAGCGCCTCGCGCCAGCTGGCGAGGCGCAGACGGGCGGAAACCGAACTTTCCGGGCCCGCCAGCAGGCCGAATTCGAGATGCCCCAGCTCCCACAGGTGGCGCACGCAGGCTCCGCAGCCGTCGCGGTGGTCGAAGCGCACGCAGCAGACATCGGCCTCCGGAGAGACATCAAGAAACAGGCAGGCCATATCCGGGTTCTCTTGCACCAGCCGCTCGGCGGTGGCGCTCTCCAGGGGCAGACTGACGATCACCCCGCGAATATGCTGAGCGCGCAGCTCATCCAGCCGCGCCTGTAGCGCGACAAAATCGGCCTGCGCCGGCATCGCTATCGCCACTTCCAGCTGATGCAGGCTGGCATGGCTTTTTATCGCGGCGGCGATCTGCGAGGGGGCATGCAGCGTCAGCGAGGCGGTAATTAGCCCGATGGAGGGCGCCGCCTTGCCGGCAAGCAGTTGCGCCGAGCGGTTAGGCACGTAGTGCAGCGTCTGCATCGCGCGGATCACCTGTTCCCGGGTGCGGGCTGACACCACCTCAGGACGGTTCAGCACCCGGGAGACCGTCTGTTGGGAGACCCCCGCCGCGCGGGCGACATCCTCCAGGGTTGCGGTACGACGCGGCATATTTTCTCCTCAGCGATAACAATGTCGTGCGCTAACATTTTATGTTTAACGCGCGACAAAAAACAGCGTTTTGCCCCCGCTTTCGTGATCGTCTGTTCATTTCATTTTCAGCGTGATTGCTGGAAAAAACAAATTACCCGATAACGTTAATCATCCTGTTTAGCGAACGACATTTTCTGACTTACCGGGGATTAAAATACAAATTTGCGATACCGGCCACAGCCACACGCCCGACTTTCACGCCGTCCTCGCCCGTGAAGACTGGCAGAACCAAACCATTACCCACCTTAACCGCCTGCCGGCGCATCCCGCTTTCGCCAGCTGGCGCGATGAGCTTGCCGCCCGGGATAACCATCCCTCCACACGCCGCCGTCAGCTGGACGGTGAGTGGCAGTTCGCTTACGCCCGCAGCCCGTTCGCCGTCGATGCGCAGTGGCTGACGCAGGATCTGCCGGACAGCCGCGGCACGCCAGTGCCCTCCAACTGGCAGATGGAGGGTTATGACGCGCCGATCTACACCAACGTCCGCTATCCCATCGATACCACGCCACCGCGGGTGCCGGAGGATAACCCGACCGGCTGTTATTCCCTGCACGTTGAGATCGAAGAAGCCTGGCGCGCGGATGGACAGACGCAGATTATTTTCGATGGCGTCAACTCGGCATTTCATCTGTGGTGCAATGGCGTCTGGGTCGGCTATTCACAGGACAGTCGCCTGCCGGCAGCGTTCGATCTCAGCCCCTTCCTGCGTCCAGGCGACAACCGCCTGTGCGTGATGGTCATGCGCTGGAGCGCCGGCAGCTGGCTGGAAGACCAGGATATGTGGCGAATGAGCGGCATTTTCCGCTCGGTGTGGCTGCTGAATAAGCCGCAGCAACGGCTATGCGACGTGCAGTTGACGCCAGCCCTCGACGCCCTCTACCGCGATGGCACTCTGCAGGTCCAGGCGACGATCGAAGCGACAGAGGCGGCGCTTGCCGGGCTCAGCGTCGGGGTTAGCCTGTGGCGCGGCGAGGAGCAGGTCGCCGCCGGGCGGCAGCCATTAGGCACCCCGGCGGTGGATGAACGCGGCCACTACGCGGAACGGGTCGATTTCTCCCTGGCGGTGGCGACGCCGGCGCACTGGAGCGCGGAAACTCCGAACTGTTATCGCGCCGTGGTCACCCTGTGGCGCGGCGACGAACTGCTGGAGGCCGAAGCATGGGACATCGGTTTTCGCCGCATCGAGATTGCCGATGGCCTGCTGCGTCTCAACGGCAAACCGCTGCTGATCCGCGGCGTTAACCGCCATGAGCATCATCATTTGCGCGGTCAGGTGGTCACCGAGGCGGATATGGTGCAGGACATTCTGTTGATGAAGCAGAACAACTTTAACGCCGTGCGTTGCTCTCACTACCCCAACGCGCCGCGCTGGTATGAACTCTGCAACCGCTACGGTCTGTACGTGGTCGATGAAGCCAATATTGAAACCCATGGGATGGTGCCGATGAATCGGCTGTCCGACGATCCGGCGTGGCTGCCAGCCTTCAGCGCCCGCATCACCCGGATGGTACAGAGCAACCGCAACCATCCGTGCATTATCATCTGGTCGCTGGGCAACGAGTCCGGCGGCGGCGGTAACCACGAAGCGCTGTACCACTGGCTGAAACGCAACGACCCGAGCCGTCCGGTGCAGTACGAGGGCGGCGGCGCGGATACCACCGCCACCGATATTATCTGTCCGATGTACGCCCGCGTCGAACGCGACCAGCCGATCCCGGCGGTACCCAAATGGGGGATCAAAAAATGGATCAGCCTGCCCGGCGAGCAGCGGCCGCTGATCCTTTGTGAATATGCCCACGCGATGGGCAACAGCCTCGGCAACTTCGCCGATTACTGGCAGGCCTTCCGCGAGTATCCGCGGTTGCAGGGCGGGTTTATCTGGGACTGGGCCGATCAGGCGATCCGCAAAATCTTTGACGACGGCAGCGTCGGCTGGGCCTATGGCGGCGACTTTGGCGATAAGCCTAACGATCGCCAGTTCTGTATGAACGGTCTGGTGTTTCCCGATCGCACGCCGCATCCGTCGCTGGTGGAGGCGAAGCACGCCCAGCAATATTTTCAGTTCACGCTGCTGTCGACCTCGCCGCTGCGGGTGCGCATCACCAGCGAATACCTGTTCCGTCCAACCGATAACGAAGTGGTGCGCTGGCAGGTGCAGTCGGCCGGTGAAACCCTGTATCACGGCAACCTGACCCTGGCGCTGCCCCCTGAGGGCAGCGACGAGATAACGCTGCTCGATAGCCTGATCCTGCCTGAAGGCGCCCGCGCGGTGTGGCTGACGCTGGAGGTGACCCAGCCCCGGGCGACCGCCTGGTCAGAAGCGGAACACCGCGTCGCCTGGCAACAGTTTCCCCTGCCCGCCCCGCTGGCGCTGCCGGCGCCCACGGTGTCTGCCGGCGCTCCGGATCTTATCGTCAGCGACGAGGTCTGGCAGATCCGCGCCGGTTCGCAATGCTGGACCATCGATCGCCGGACGGGTCTGCTGAGCCGCTGGTTGGTTGGCGGTCAGGAGCAGCTGTTGACCCCCCTGCGTGACCAGTTTATTCGCGCGCCGCTCGACAACGACATCGGGGTCAGCGAAGTAGAGCGCATCGACCCCAACGCCTGGGTGGAGCGCTGGAAAAGCGCCGGTCTGTACGATCTTGAGGCGCACTGCGTCCAGTGCGATGCGCAGCGCCTGGCAAATGAAACCCTCGTCGACTGCCGCTGGCACTATCTGCGCGGCGAAGAGGTAGTGATTGTCAGCCACTGGCGCATGCACTTCACCGCGGACGGTACGCTGCGGCTGGCGGTGGACGGCGAACGGGCAGAAACCCTACCGCCGCTGCCGCGGGTCGGGCTGCACTTCCAGGTGGCGGATCAGCAGGCGCCGGTGAGCTGGCTGGGGCTGGGGCCGCATGAGAACTACCCCGACCGGCGGAGCAGCGCCTGCTTCGCCCGCTGGGAGCTGCCGCTGGCGGCGATGACGACGCCCTACATCTTCCCGACGGAAAACGGCCTGCGCTGTGATACCCAGACGCTGGACTGGGGACGCTGGCACGTCAGCGGTCATTTCCACTTCTCCGTTCAGCCGTGGAGTACCCGTCAGTTGATAGAGACCGACCACTGGCACAAGATGCAGGCCGAAGACGGCGTGTGGATCACCCTCGACGGCCTGCATATGGGGGTGGGCGGCGATGACTCCTGGACCCCTAGCGTGCTACCGCAGTGGCTCCTGAGCCAAACGCGCTGGCAGTACGAGGTCTCATTGCGTTGCCTTTAATCCGTGGGGGCGACAGCCCCCACCCTACAAACAGAATAACAAGGGATCATGGTGATGAAATTCTCTGAACTGGCGCCACGAGAACGGCATAATTTTGTCTATTTCCTGCTGTTTTTTTTCTTTTACTATTTCATTATGTCGGCCTACTTTCCGTTTTTTCCGGTGTGGCTGGCGGACGTTAACCATTTAACCAAAACGGAAACCGGGATCGTTTTCTCGTCTATTTCGTTATTCGCCATTATTTTTCAGCCGGTGTTTGGCCTGATGTCGGATAAGCTCGGCCTGCGCAAACATCTGCTGTGGACTATTACGGTGCTGTTAATTCTTTTCGCACCGTTCTTTATTTTCGTTTTTTCACCGCTGCTGCAAATGAATATTATCGCCGGGGCGCTGGCGGGCGGGATCTATCTGGGGATTGTTTTCTCCAGCGGCTCCGGGGCGGTGGAAGCCTATATCGAACGCGTCAGCCGGGCCAACCGCTTTGAATATGGCAAAGTGCGGGTCGCAGGCTGCGTCGGCTGGGCGCTGTGCGCCTCGATAACCGGCGTGCTGTTCGGCATCGATCCCAACATCACCTTCTGGATCGCCTCCGGTTTTGCGCTGGTGCTCGGTCTGCTGCTCTGGTTGTCGCGACCGGAAAGCAGCAACAGCGCCGAGGTTATCGAGGCGCTGGGCGCCAATCGCCAGGCCTTTTCGCTGCGCACGGCGGCAGAGCTGCTGCGTATGCCGCGCTTCTGGGGCTTTATCGTCTATGTGATCGGCGTCGCCAGCGTCTATGACGTGTTTGACCAGCAGTTCGCCAACTTTTTCAAAAGCTTTTTCGCCAGCCCGCAGCGCGGGACCGAAGTGTTTGGCTTTGTTACCACCGGCGGCGAGCTGCTCAACGCGCTAATTATGTTCTGCGCCCCGGCCATCGTTAACCGCATCGGCGCCAAAAACGCCCTGCTGACCGCAGGGATGATCATGTCGGTGCGTATTCTCGGGTCGTCTTTTGCCTCATCGGCGGTGGAGGTGGTGATCCTCAAGATGCTGCATATGTTTGAGATCCCCTTCCTGCTGGTTGGGACCTTTAAATATATCTCTTCCGCCTTTAACCCGCGGCTCTCGGCCACCCTGTTTCTGATCGGCTTTAACCTGTCGAAACAGCTTTCCGGGGTGGTGCTTTCCGCCTGGGTCGGCCGGATGTACGACACCGTCGGCTTCCATCAGGCCTATCTGATCCTCGGGTGTATCACCCTGAGCTTCACCCTGCTCTCGTTCTTTACCTTACGGGGCGGGAAAAATCTGCTGCCTGCTGCGGGGACGCAGACCCCCGCCTGACTCCGGCGCCCCCGTCAGGGACGACGGGACTCACTCGACAATCCGCGTCTCCCCGCCGCGGTTCTCCAGGGCATAGCGCTGACAAGGCGCTCCGGTGGCAATCAGCTCCGCCAGCTCTGCCGAGTGGCTGGTCAGCCAGATCTGGCTGTAGCGCGAGGCCTCGATAATCAGCCGGGCCAGCGCGGGCAACATGTCGCGATGCAGACTGTTCTCCGGTTCATTGATCGCCAGAAAGGCCGGCGGGCGTGGGCTGAGCAGCGCAACGGCGAGGCACAGAAAGCGCAGCGTACCGTCAGACATCTCCGCCGCCAGCAGCGGGCGGCGGATCCCCTCGCGACGCATTTTCAGGGCGAAACGTGACTGCTCGTTTTCACAGTAAAACTGGCAGCCAGGAAAGGCGTCGGCGAGGATCTCGTGCAAAATCTCTTCCGCGCCAATTTCGACAATGGTCTGAAAGGCGGCCGCCAGATTATGGCCGTCGCTGTTGAGCACTGGCGAACGGTACCCCACGGCCGGCTGACGCAACGGCGAATGGCGGCCGATAGCGAATTCATGATAAAACCGCCAGCGGCGCAGGGTCTCCCGCACCCGCGACACTTCGGGAAAACGATGCGGTTCGCCGAGCTGACCGAACACCGACTCGTTTTCATAGATGCTCTCAGTGAACGTACTTTTCTCCCCCGTCACATCGACGAGAAACGCCGCCTGATTCTTACGCTGCAGTACGCGGGAGGAAGGCCGGCGGGAGTAGCCGGCCAGCCAGATGTTCTCTTCTTTAACGATGGGATCGAGCATGAACTGCGTCGGATAGGGCAATTTTTCCGGGAAGCCTATCTGCAGCTCATAATCGAAGCTGTCGGTCCGGCAGGCGATTTGCAGACGGCGGGGATGACGATCAACGGGCGAACGCTCCCCGGACCACATCATATTCTCCAGGCCGCCCTCTTCGCTGATAAACCCCGACAGCTTGCCGTCAGCGGCGGCGGTCAGCAGGTGGATGGCGTTATAAATATTGGATTTGCCGCAGCCGTTGGGGCCGAAGACAATGTTCAGCGGCCCGAGCTCCAGCGCGATATCCCTGACCGAGCGAAAGTTTTGAATACGGATGTACTGAATCATCATAGGTCCTGCCCTGGAAATAGAAGGCTGCCACAGTAGCATAGCGGCGCCAGGGTTACCTTCTCATGCTCCCTTTTCGGGCATGGCTTAACAGAACATTTTTTTCATTCCACGGGTCAACGCCACCCGCGTCAGCTTGTCGCTATCCTGATGGGCTTCACTGAAGACGCCAAAATAATAGCGTTCATCGTCAATGGTTTGACTGACAATACGATAGCTCAGCGGTTGCCCGGATGGGGCACCGTACTGCGCAGGCGTCACCGAGACCTCGGTCGCGTCATCGGCGACGCTGACCAACAGCCCGTCGGCCTTACCTCCCACCAGCATGACCTTAATTATCGGGTGCACCAGTTCCTCCCGGGATGGCGTATATCATTGGCGAACCGCGGAGACCGGCGGGCGTTATCGTCAGCAAGCGGCGCCAGCCAGAGTGCGGTATTACGTACTTTCTTATAGTTCATCGCGGCCTTGAGTCAAAAAATAGCGTGCTGAGGCTGGGCTAAATATTGATTATTCGAAATAAAAGATGACAAATGATGAAGGAAAAAAGAGGAATTGTGAATCAGCAAAACGCCGGGTTATTCTTATTTGTCGCTCCTTTGCTCGCCTTTATCGGCCCTCACTCAAGGAAGTATTGCGGTTATGCGTTATGTTCGCCTGTGTGTTATCTCCCTGTTAGCCACCCTGCCACTGGCGGTAGACGCCGGTCCACAGCCGCTTGAGCAGATTAAACAAAGCGAAAGCCAGCTGTCGGGCCGCGTGGGGATGGTGGAAATGGATCTGGCCAGCGGCCGCACGCTGGCCGCCTGGCGCGCCGATGAACGCTTTCCCATGGTGAGCACCTTTAAAGTGCTGCTGTGCGGCGCGGTGCTGGCGCGGGTGGATGCCGGGGTCGAACAACTGGATCGGCGGATCCACTACCGCCAGCAGGATCTGGTGGACTACTCCCCGGTCAGCGAAAAACACCTTGTCGACGGGATGACGATCGGCGAACTCTGCGCCGCCGCCATCACCCTGAGCGATAACAGCGCCGGCAATCTGCTGCTGGCCACCATCGGCGGCCCCGCGGGATTGACCGCCTTTCTGCGCCAAATCGGTGACAACGTCACCCGCCTTGACCGCTGGGAAACGGCACTGAATGAGGCGCTTCCCGGCGACATGCGCGACACCACTACCCCGGCCAGCATGGCCGCCACGCTGCGTAAACTACTGACCGCGCAGCATCTGAGCGCCCGTTCACAGCACCAGCTCCTGCAGTGGATGGTGGACGATCGGGTTGCCGGCCCGCTGATCCGCGCCGTGCTGCCGGCGGGCTGGTTTATCGCCGACAAGACCGGGGCTGGCGAACGGGGTGCGCGCGGCATTGTCGCCCTGCTCGGCCCGGACGGCAAAGCGGAGCGCATTGTGGTAATCTATCTGCGGGATACCCCGGCGAGTATGGCCGAGCGTAATCAACATATCGCCGGGATCGGCGCAGCGCTGATAGAGCACTGGCAACGCTAACCCGGCGGTAGGCACGCGTTATCCGGCCCTCAGCACCTCGCAGGCGTGCCGGGCGATATGACTGGCGGCGGCATCGGACAGATTCCGGTCAGTAATGATGGTGGTGAACCGGGTCAAGGGTAACGCCATAAACGTGGCCACCTGATTGTATTTCGAACTGTCGCACAGCAGGATGCTTCTTGCGCTGACCTGGCTGACGGTCTCCTTGACGGTAACCTTGTTCTCATCAGGGGTGAAAATACCGCGACTGTCCCAGCCGCTGGCGGAGATGAAGGCCGTATCGATAGCCAGGTGGCGTAACGTTCGCGCCGCCGATTCGCCCACGCAGGAGCGGTTCTCCCGGCACAGGGTACCACCGGTGTGGATCACGCCGCACTGGCTGGCATCGATCAACAGTTGGGTTATCTCAAAATCATTGGTGACCACCTGCAGATCATCCCGGTCGAGGATCGCCCGCGCCAGCGCCAGGGTGGTGGTCCCGGCATCCAGATAGATACAGCTGTTTTTGGCGATGTGACTCGCCGCCAGTGCGCCAATCGCCTGTTTCTCCTCACTCTGCAGGGTACTTTTCACCAGATGACTGGGTTCTGTGGCCAGCCGGCTGACGGCGCGAACGCCGCCCGAGACGCTGACCAGCAGCCCCTGTTCCTCCAGTTTACTGACGTCCCGACGGATGGTCATATGGGACACGCCGAGGATCTCCGTCAGCTCATTGATGCTTACCGCCCCACGCTGCTCCACCAGGGCTAAAATACGCTGATGTCGTTCTATTGGAATCACCGCTCTCCCCTTACCATTTTTTCACACCAGGCATCACCACTCGGGCTGCGGACCTGGCGACACGCTGTGTTGTTATCGCGCTTTGCCGCTGTTTTTACGCTATTTTAGGGCAAGAATCGCCGTTGTGCAGCCTCTTTCCGCCTGTGAATTTTTTATATTCATGTAGGTTATTCGTGATAGCTCTCACATAACTTCACATGATAACGCTTTATTCTATCATTAAATCACATTAATTAACTAATATTCACAAGGAGACCATCATGGCTGCACACACTAACGTCTGCGTGATTGGACTGGGTTCAATGGGCATGGGCGCCGCCCGCGCCTGCCTGCAGGCGGGCCTGAACACCTGGGGCGTTGACATCAACCCCGACAACTGTCGCGCACTGCTGGAGGCGGGCGCCAAAGGCGCGGGACCCAGCGCGGTGCCTTTCGCCGCTGAACTGGATGCGGTCGTGCTGTTGGTGGTCAATGCCGCCCAGGTGCGGGGGATCCTGTTCGGCGAAACCGGCCTCGCCGCCCATCTGAAGCCGGGCACCGTCGTGATGGTGTCGTCCACCATCGCCTCCGCCGATGCCCAGGCGATGGCCGCGGCGCTGGCAGAATACCAGCTATTGATGCTTGACGCGCCGGTATCGGGCGGCGCAGTGAAAGCGGCCGCTGGCGACATGACGGTGATGGCCTCCGGGAGCGATGCCGCCTTTGCCCGCCTCGCGCCGGTGCTGGACGCTGTGGCCGGCAAAGTCTACCGCATCGGGAGCGACATTGGCCTTGGCTCGACGGTAAAGATTATTCATCAGCTGCTGGCCGGGGTGCATATCGCCGTTGCCGCCGAAGCGATGGCGCTGGCCGCCCGCGCCGGGATCCCGCTGGAGACGATGTACGACGTGGTGACACACGCGGCGGGTAATTCCTGGATGTTTGAGAATCGCATGCAGCACGTGCTGGATGGCGATTACTCGCCAAAATCCGCCGTCGATATTTTTGTCAAAGATCTCGGTCTGGTGAATGACACCGCCCGGGCGCTGACCTTCCCGCTGCCGCTCGCTACCACCGCGCTAAATATGTTCACCTCCGCCAGCAATGCCGGATTCGGCCGGGAAGATGACAGCGCGGTGATCAAGATTTTCAACGGCATCACTCTGCCGGGCCACAAACAGTGAGGAGAGATAACATGCAGCTTGGTGTCATTGCCGATGACTTCACCGGCGCCACGGATATCGCCAGCTTTCTCGTGCGCAACGGCATGCCGACGGTGCAACTGAATGGCGTGCCGACCCGCGATCTTCCGCTGACCAGCGAGGCGGTGGTCATCAGCCTGAAAACCCGCTCCTGCCCGGCGGAAAGCGCCGTCAGCCAGTCACTGGCCGCGCTGCGCTGGCTGCAGGCCCAGGGCTGTCAGCAATTCTACTTCAAGTACTGTTCCACGTTCGACAGCACCGCGCAGGGCAACATTGGCCCGGTGCTGGATGCCCTGCTGGCCGAGCTGGGCGAGACGCGGACGGTGATTTCCCCGGCGCTGCCGGTGAACGGCCGCACGGTCTATCAGGGGTATCTGTTTGTCGGCGAGCAACTGCTGAATGAGTCCGGGATGCGCCACCATCCGGTGACGCCGATGGAGGATGCGCACCTGGGCCGCTTAATTGAGCGCCAGGGGCGCGGAAAAGCCGCGCTGATTGCCTGGCCGATTGTCGACCGGGGACCGGAGGCGGTCGCCGCCGCGCTGGCGACAATCAGCGATCCGGCGGTGCGCTATGTGGTGCTCGACGCCCTCAGTGAACAGGATTTGCTCACCCAGGGCGCAGCGCTGCGAGAGATGAAGCTGGTCTCCGGCGGTTCCGGTCTCGCCATCGGCCTCGCCCGCGACTGGGCGCAACGTCATGGCGCCCGGGGTGAAAGCGCTCAGGCGGGCATGCCGCTGGCCGGCCCGGCGGTGGTGCTCTCGGGCTCCTGCTCGGTGATGACCAACAGCCAGGTGGCGGCCTATCGTGAACAGGCCCCCGCCCGCGCCGTCGACTTAAGCGCCTGCTTTACCGATCTGGAGAGCTATGTCGCGACGCTGACAGACTGGGTGGACGCGCAGCGCGATGCCCCGCTGGCGCCGATGATCTATGCCACCACCGAGCCGCAAACGCTGCAGCGGATCCAGGCGCAGTATGGCGACAAGGCCAGCAGCGAACGGGTGGAACAGCTGTTTGCCGCCCTTGCCGCCGCCCTGAAGGCGAAAGGATTTACCCGGTTTATTGTGGCCGGAGGCGAAACATCAAGCATTGTGGCGCAGACGCTGGGGGTCGAGGCGTTCCATATTGGGCCGACCATCTCCCCCGGCGTGCCGTGGGTGCGTGACACCCGCCAGCCGCTCTCCCTGGCGCTGAAGTCAGGTAACTTCGGCGATATTCACTTCTTTGCCCGTGCCCAGCAGGAGTTTCGTCATGACTGAGCAACAGCTGCGAGATGAAATGGTGCAGATTGGCGCCTCGTTGTTTAGCCGCGGCTATGCCACTGGCTCCGCCGGCAATCTGTCGCTGCTGCTGCCGGACGGCAACCTGCTGGCGACGCCGACCGGCTCCTGCCTCGGCGAACTGCAGGCACATCGGTTGTCGGTGGTGACGCTGCAAGGTGAATGGATCTCCGGCGACAAACCGTCGAAAGAGGTCACTTTTCACCGGGCGGTCTATTTGCACAACCCGGCCTGCAAGGCGATCGTCCACTTGCACAGCCACTATCTGACCGCGCTCTCCTGCCTGCAGGGGCTCGATCCGCACAACTGTATTCGTCCCTTTACCCCCTACGTGGTGATGCGTGTCGGCGACGTCCCGGTGGTTCCCTACTACCGACCGGGCGATGACCGTATTGCCCAGGCGCTGGCCGGGCTGGCGCCGCGCTATAACGCCTTTTTACTGGCCAACCACGGTCCGGTGGTCACCGGCTCATCGCTGCGTGAAGCCACCAACAATACCGAAGAGCTGGAAGAGACCGCGCGGCTGATATTTACCCTCGGCAACCGTGAGATCCGCTACCTGACCACTGACGAAGTGGATGAACTGAGATAAAACCATGCCAAAATTTGCTGCTAATTTAACCATGCTGTTTACCGAGCTGCCGTTCCTGGACCGGTTCGCCGCCGCTGCCCGCGCGGGTTTTGAGGCCGTGGAGTTTCTGTTTCCCTATGAGTATGACGCCGGGGAAATTAAACAGCGCCTGCAGGAGAACCAGCTGCAGCTGGTGCTGTTCAATACCCCACCCGGCGACGTCAACGCCGGAGAATGGGGGCTCGCCGCGGTGCCAGGCAGAAGCGCCGAGGCCCGCCAGCAGATCCAGCTGGCGCTGGAGTATGCCTGCCAGCTGGATTGCCCGCAGGTGCATATCATGGCCGGCGTGGTACAGCCGGGGATGGATCGCGCAGCCTGCGAGGCCGTGCTTATCGATAATCTGCGCTACGCGGCGGAGTGCTTTGCCCGCCACGACAAGCGGATACTCATCGAAGCGCTGAATCCTCAGACCAAACCGGGCTATCTCTACCACAGCCAATATCAAACGCTGGAGATGGTGAAACGGGTCGACAGGCCGAACGTCGCGGTGCAGTTAGATCTGTTTCACGCGCAGAAGGTAGACGGCAATTTAAGCCATCTCATTACCGAATATGCCGGCCAGTATCGCCATATTCAGATTGCCTCCCTGCCCGACCGTCATGAACCGGATGAGGGCGAAATAAACTATCCGTGGCTCTATGCGCTACTGGATAAAACCGGTTATGACGGCTGGATCGGCTGCGAATATATCCCCCGAGCAGACACGCTTTCCGGGCTGGGGTGGTTCTCGCCCTACCGGAAAAAATAAACGCCGTTTTCTAAAAAAATAACTCTCTGTACACCTGTTAATACCCGAGGCAAACCTATGTCGACATCGGCGCTGTTACTTATTGCGTTAGCCAGCGTAGTGCTGTTGCTCCTGTTGGTGATCAAAGCGAAAGCACATCCTTTTGTGGCGCTCCTGATCGTCAGCCTGCTGGTGGCATTCGCCACCGGCATTCCGGCAGATAAAATTATTACCACCATTGAAAAAGGCATGGGCGGCCTGCTTGGTCACATCGCCAGCATTATTATTCTGGGCTCTATGCTGGGGGTGCTGATTGAAATGTCCGGCGGCGCCGAATCGCTGGCGAAAACGTTGACCGGCGTACTGGGTGCAAAACGGACCATTGCCGCCTTAACCATCGTGGCTTTTATTCTCGGCACGCCGGTCTTTTTTGAAGTCGGCTTTATCATCATCATTCCGTTAATTTACGGCTTCAGCAAAGTCGCCCACGTATCACCGCTGAAGTTTGGCCTGCCGATGGCCGGAGTGATGTTAACCGTGCACGTCGCGCTGCCCACTCACCCTGGCGCGGCAGCGGCGGCAGGCATTCTGCATAGCGATGTCGGTTGGCTGATGCTGGCGGGAATTGGGGTATCGATAGTCGTCGGTATCGTGGGTTATTTTGTCGCCCGGTTTATCAATCGGCGCCATTATCATCTGTCGATTAACGTGCTGGAGCAGCAGCAAACGGCTGAAGTGCCGGACCTCTCGGTTAACGCGCAGCAGACCCGTCTGCCGCCGCCGAATGCGCTGGTTATCGGTGGGCTGATCGTGGTGCCCATCATGCTGATTGTTTCCGGGACGCTGTGTCAGGCGCTGCTGTTGCCGGAAAACGCGGTTCGCCAGCTGATGACCGTCATTGGTACCCCGCCGGTCGCCCTGCTGATCTCTCTGGGATTGGCCAGCTGGACGCTGGGCATCCGTCGGCGGATGAGCCTGAAAAAGCTGGGCGAAGTCACCGGCAGCGCGATCCCCTCTTCGGCGGATGTGATCCTCGTCGCCGGTGCCGGCGGCGCTTTTGGTGGCGTACTGGTCGCCTCCGGCATCGGCAATGCCTTAGCCGAGGCGCTGGAGACCATTCATCTGCCGCTGATGCCCGCCGCCTTCCTGCTCTCGCTGGTACTCCGGGCCTCGCAGGGATCGGCTACCGTGGCGATCCTCACCACCTCCGGTCTGCTGTCTCAGGCGGTTATCGGGCTGGATCCGATTCAGCTGGTGCTGGTGACGCTGGCGACCTGCTTCGGCTCGCTTGGGTTATCGCACGTCAACGATGCCGGGTTCTGGGTCGTCACGCGCTATCTCGGGCTCTCGGTGCCGGACGGGTTAAAAACCTGGACCGTGCTGACGACCATCATGGGAGTGACGGGCTTTCTGATCACCTGGCTGCTGTGGTTTGTACTGTGATATTCGCGAAGGTGGCCGCCAGGCCACCTTTCACGATCCGCTCCCCATGGACTTCACGCAATGGAAGATGGCCGAGGCAAACTGACTTCGTACCGCTGGGGCGTTTTTGCCCCATTGTTCATCAAGCCCAGCAGGTGTCTTTCGCCATGTTATTACGGCTTCTGTTTAAGCTACTCACTCCCTCCTCATCAGCCTGCCTTAACCTACCGTAAGAGAAGTTTACCCTGGTGAAAATACAGGAATATATTCACCAGCCAGGTAATCACTAAGAAAATTCCTACACACACCAGCCTTTATCTCACTTTCCCTGATAAATATTGCATTAGAGAAGTATATGACCTAGATTACGCCGTCTAATAGCAACTGGATTACTATTTTTCGTTATTTTACCTGACCTCCATTCGCTATGCCCAACAGGGATGTCACATGCTCACTTGTCTGTTTAATATAAAAAATCACTATTTTAGAATGGCGATTGCAGAGCTCATTCATGAGGTTATGAATACCTCCCACCAGACAACATACACGCTTTCCCAGCAATGGGACGTACAGGGCATTGCCAGTGCGAATATTATTTTCACAGAGATGATTGCAGGGGAGTGGTACTTGTGCCATGACATATTCAAAGAGACAAACGAATGTTTTAAACTATTTATCCTGCAATCCAGTGAACAAGACCTTACCACCTCTGAATTACCCAATTGCCTTCAGAATGCGGTATTTATTGATAAACAGACTACGACGTCTACTCTAAAAAAAGAAATAGCCAAGGCGGTGATGTCTTGCGCTACCCCGAGTGTCCCCCATTCCTTTAATCGTCTCAGACGCTGTATTAACTGCTCTTGTAGGTCGGTTAGTGAAGCGCAATTGAGAGTGATATACGCATTCAGCATTGGCCTCAGCCCGCATGAAATCGCGGCCGCATTAAATATTAGTCATAAGACCATTTACTCACACAAACAGCATATTATGCATAAGTTTAAATTACAGAGCCAGCAACAATTTAATAGTTTTATTCAGATATTAGCCAGACATTAAACCTTCACAGTATTCTATTATCCTCGGGATTTCTCTTGTGCCCGGGAAGTGATATTACCTGCAGCGCTGTTGCAAATTACATTTTTTCTGCACCCGGAAATATACGAGTTCTCTGGAAAGAATACGACCTGGTGTATATCCTGGATACTCTCTTCTTGCTTAGAACAAACCGCTTTTTTGGCACAATTATATGACTTACCGCCAAACCTGACGGTTAGCGACATCCTTAACGCCCGTGAATCACCGCAGTAATAAAAAGATAGCTAAACATCCGATTCCCTGTAGAGTGGAGGGAATCACAATGTGAATCTCCCGTTCCGCGTAGCGGACATCACGGTTGGTTGAATGTCAGAAAATGCCGGCCTCCTCCTTGAGGGTAAGGCCAAACCTCCCTATTTTCGCTCTGTACAGGCCATCGGGCTCTGCTACAGCGAACGGAATGACTATGCTAACCACCTTGATTTACCGCAGCCAGGTTGATCCTGCCTGGCCACTGATCGATCTTGACGCCCTTATTCATCGCGCCAGCGGGAAAAATATGCCCCTCGGGATAACCGGCATTCTGCTGTTTAATGGCCAGCAGTTCTTCCAGGTGCTGGAAGGAAATGAGGAAATCCTCGAGTCGTTATTCAGCGCAATACAATGCGATCCCCGCCATCGCGACGTGGTGGAGCTGATGCGCGACTACTCGGCCTTTCGCCGCTTCCGGGATGTCGGGATGCGCATGCTGGATCTCCGCCATTATGAGAGCGACGCCGCGGTAGAAGCGATACTGCGCTTCAGCACCTTCGGTGAAACCGAGCCGATCAACGACCGCATGTTCAGGCTGATTAGCGCCTTTATCGCCGACGGCGGACGCTATTGCCTGCCCGAGTCTCTGCAACCCTCTCGCTGGACGATGACTCCCGCAATGGGCAACGCCTCGCCGCGCAACCTGGCGGACCAGCCCTGCCAGTTCGCCCTGCAGGCCATCGTCGAGCCGGCTAAAAGGCGGGTCTCTTCCTTTGAAGCCTTGATCCGCAGCCCGACCGGCGGCTCACCCGTGGAAATGTTTGCCGCCATTGCGGCGGAAGATCGCTACCGTTTCGACCTCGAGAGCAAAGCGTTCGCCTTCTCTCTTGCCGCCCGCCTTTCGCTCGGCAAACAGCAGCTGGCGATCAACCTGCTGCCGGGCTCGCTGTATCACCATCCTGACGCCGTAGGCTGGCTGATGGACAACCTGCTGGCGGCAGGTCTCAGGCCAGAACAGGTCTTGATCGAGGTGACAGAGACGGAGGTTATCTCCTGTTTCGACCAGTTCCGTAGAGTACTCAAAGCGCTGCGCGTGGCTGGCATGAAGCTGGCCATCGACGACTTTGGCGCCGGTTACTCCGGTCTGTCGCTCCTGACCCGCTTTCAGCCTGATAAAATCAAAGTGGATGCGGAGCTGGTGCGCGATATTCATATTAGCGGCACCAAACAGGCGATTGTCGCCTCGGTCGTCCGCTGCTGTGAAGATCTCGGCATCACCGTTGTCGCCGAGGGCGTCGAAACCATTGAGGAGTGGTGCTGGCTGCAGTCGGTAGGCATTCGTCTGTTTCAGGGGTTTCTCTTTTCCCGACCGTGCCTTAACGGCATCGGGGAGATCTGCTGGCCGGTAGCACGCCAGGCAACGGACCTGTAGGGCCACGCCCCCGGGCATCGTCACTGCCAGTGGGCAAGCTTTTCGCTCAACGCCGCCAGGGCATATCGTACCGCTTTCGCCACCACGGTCTCACAGTCGCCGGCAAAGCACATCCGTTTGGTTTCGGTCTGACCGCGAAAATTCCAGGCAAACCATACCGTGCCGGCGGGGGTACCATCTTCCCCGCCCTCCGGTCCAGCGTAGCCGCTGATGGCGATGGCGATATCGGCGTCAGCCATTGCCAGAATACCGGCCGACATCTCCTGGACGCACGCTTCGCTGACGGCGCTGTGTACCGCCAGGGTTTCCGCACGAACCTGCAGCACGTTTCGTTTGGCTTCATCGCTGAAAGTGACGACGCCAGTATCATAAAACGCCGCGGTATCCGCCTGAGCACAGAGCGCCGCCGCCAGATTGCCCCCGGTGCAGGACTCTGCCGTGGTTAGCCGCCAGCCACGCGCAACCAGCATCTGAGCCACTTCCGTCGTCAGCGCTGAGGTCGGTTTTGCATCGTAACTCATTTCGTCTGTCATTCAGCCCCCTCGCAAAATATCAAAGGAATAACAGCAGCATCGCGCCAGTTAAAAGAATAGCATATCGAGTTCTCTCGCCGGCCGTAGACCGATTGCGTCAGTGCGGGGGGAAAAATAAAGGCCCGCAGCGCGGGCCTTAGCAGGATACTCGTTTAAACTGTTGCCGAATCAGACTTTGTGTTCAATCACCCGGCCCTGATTCTCAATGGCAATTTTTCGCGGTTTTTCGCTCTCCGGGATCTCCTGGTGGATAGTCAACTTTAAGATCCCACTATCCAGTTGCGCCTGATTAATCTGAGCATGTTCAGGGAGCGAGAAACTCAGCTGGAAATCGGCGCGGCGGATGCCTTTATATATCCAGCGCTGGCTACCGTCGGTCCCGGGATCAGTTTCTGCACGTTTACCGGTAATATGCAGATTACCGCCGACGGTCTCTATTTCCAGTTCCTCATCTTTCCAGCCGGGCACGCTGACGCTGAGCAGGAAATTACTGTCATCTATTTTCTGCAAATCATAGGCCGGCAAGGTGCCCACCGGCGTATCGCCAGTTAACTGGCTGAAAAGACGGTCAATGCGGTTGAAACGATCGGCAAAAAGAGAATCAGCGAAAACGGGGAGTGCTGACAAGGTTTTGAGTGCCATAATTAACCTCCTGAATATCCATTCAAAAGCTCAACATAAAGGCAAGCATGGCTTGTCCGCTATATAAAATAATATCTGCAGCGCATTTTTCAAGAGCGGAAATAAATTTTTTTATCACTCGCCACCGGAAAAAAATAACCAGGCCAGGTGGCAGAGTAACCCCCACCCGACGGCGGGGGCCGTGGCGCTTCTGAGTCCCATAACTGATGTTGTTTAACATGCAATAAACAGAAGCGACATGTATATATAAGTTGCTCAGAGGAATGTCAACGCCAGGACCGCTCCGCCTCACCTGTCAACAGTTGCCCCTTGCGACAGCGTGGGGACGAGCGCATACATCACCTCCCGCCCGAGGCGCGCTGACAAGACATTAGCCTTGCTGGCACCAGCCGAAAAGCCACTGATGGAAATATACTCAGCCCGACAAGGAACCTTTCTCGCAGTCCCGTGCCTAATAACCTGCATACGCACTTTCTGAGGCATCACCATGACCGGCATTTTTATCTCCACCACCTTGTTCGCCCTCTTCGCGTCGATGTTGATCGGCCTGGGGATGGTCTGGAAAGGCATTTCCAACAATCCTGATAACTGATCCTTTTGTACGCCGTTGCTGTTCACCCTCCGCAGCGGCGCGTCTATACCCAGCGTCCTTCTCGTCAATGACAACCGCAGGCCTCGTTCTGGTGACATTTAACCGTAGATCAGGGCCTGCACACCGTATTTTTTGAAATAGCAATTCACACTGTGAATAAGTAACTTTAATTAATATATTTGAGTCCAGAATTAACGCATGCGTTATAAGCAATTTAAGCAGTTTGTGCCAAATTGCTGACAGTGCACACGCGATTAAGATTTGTAACTTACTGATTTCAAAACTTTTATATCAACAACATCGCAAAAAGTCCAATTTTGGACTTGTTGCTTTTATTGGTTATTAGAAATATCCTAAGCCCATATTCGCAAAACAATTTTGCTTTAAATATTCTATCAACCTTTATCCATTTCGTGTTCATCACTACTATGACTGATTTTTTAATTAACACTGAAAATATTTATCTGAAGCGGGGAATTTGCGAACTGCTTCTCGAGATCGCCATCGAAGAAAATATCCGTACACCCTTTTCTCTTCACGAATATTCACCTGAGATCATTAGCCAGACTGATGTGCTTTTTACAGAAATGGAAATCGGTGAACATTACCTGTGCCACCCGTGCTTCAAAAAGGTACCACAGGAGACACCTATTTTTGTTTTTGTCCCCAGCGACAGCGGCGCGCGGGTTGACCGCTTGCCGCTTTGTCTGCGTGATGCCACTTTTATCAGTATTAACGCCGATCTGCGCAGCATAAAAAATCAAATCGCAAACCGTCTGACAGCGTCAAGCAAACCCGTTGCTGGGGGGCCGGAGAAAGACAGCAAACGGTGTCTTAAATGCCCACGATTAACACTGACCAAGTCGCAGCTTTATATTATCGATGCGATAAAAACGGGAATGAACAATCAGCAGATAGCGCAAGAACTGGGCATCAGCCATAAGACCGTTTTTTCTCATAAAATCAACATCATGAAAAAATTCCAGATTGATACAAAGCAAGAGCTGGCGCGATTCTCGGCCATCGCTCTTGCACTATCCTCAAGAGCGATCAATTAACGCCGGGTTTTGTTAAAACGCATCTTAAGTTTCCTTCTGTCTTTAACATATGACAGACCACAAAATAATGATGTTAACAATAATACCACCGCCAGGGCTAATAGCAGAAAATTACTCATACACGACCTTTTCAGAGATAAAGATGATTATCAAATAATACGGGGTATAAGTTTTCGAAAACAACCATCCAACAGCCATTTCAGATTAAGGTAATACCTTGTGCGATAATTCTGAAAATGAATAATGCTGAAGACCTCATTTTTATTATTATGTGCGCATTTGGATAATAAAAGCGAGCAACTACACCGGGTAAAGCCAGGCGTGACGGTCTGCGGTTAATCACGGTAAATTTAGGGTCTGAAGTCAAAGAGTAACGTCGTGGGCAGGCCTGCCTGTTTTGCCGGAAAGGCCCCCAAAGCAACGGTGTCATTATCCGTCGCGAGGGTTAAGCAGAACGTTTGGTTCAGTTAGTAGACTGGTTTAACCACTCGTTTAACGTCAATGAATAAAGCAGGCTCGGCGGCGCATCTTTTACATCAGCAATATCGTTGATGTACCTCATCCCTGCTTTCTCGAGGACTTTCTGCGAAGCCAGATGGTTAGCCCTGACAACCGCTGACATCTCTGCAAGCTTAATCTCCTCGAAGCCATATTTTATCGCACCAATCGCAAACTCGGTGGCCAGTCCTTTTCCCCATGCCTCAGTGGAAAACCGATATCCAAGATTGTTAATGGTGACATCATTATAGCTACGAAGACTGACGCCGCCAAAGCCAATGATATGTTCTGGGGTAGAGCGCGGTGCTATTGCCCAGTTTCCGAAGCCGTAAGTTTGCCAATGCGCGAGCCAGCGCCTCAGAACGACTTCCGCATGGTCAACATTCGGGTATGGCCCGGCGGGGTTAAAGGTATTGGTCGCGGGATCGCCATAAATTCGGTACAGATCGTCGACATCAGAAGCCATGACCGGGCGAAGATGCAAACGATGGGTATCAATGTGCAAACTTACCTCCTGACGGGGAGTATTACCAATGATGCTTCGAAGATTTATGCCTGCTCATTTAAGCACAAATTTGCATACCCGGGAACCGGTTAGCCCGCGTTGTGAAGCGCTTGAAAAAATATGCTGCCGGTGATGAAAATAAGATATGTTAATTCTATGATGGATTTAAGCTTTTGCTGGCTCTACGCACAGCATGACTGAGTGAACACAGGACTGTAAATGATCGATGACATCCGCTACCTGATAGTATTTGCCAAAATTGTAGAACGAGGTTCAATCTCAGGTGGCGCCGCAGCGTTAGGCCTGACGACCGCCACGGCAAGCACACATTTATCCAGACTTGAGAAAAACCTCAATAGCGCCTTGCTGTACAGAAATACGCGGAAGATTTCCCTAACCCAGGATGGCATCAGTTTGCTGGAGACCGCCAGATCGATGCTGGAGTTGTATGAAAAGGGCGTCATTGAATTTAAACAACGCTCTATTTCTACCGTCGGCAAGCTGCGCATTTCCCTCCCTGCTGTTTTTTTAAACGGCCCATTCACCCGCCATCTCGCGAATTTTATTAAAGAAAACCCGGATATTTCCCTGAGTATTTCTTATAGTGATCTGCGTGAGGACATCATCGCCGATAGCATTGATGTCGCCTTCCGTATTGGCGAACTTCCCGACAGTTCACTCAAAGCAAGGCATCTATTTGTTCTGCCACGACAACTGGTAGCGTCAAAGGGCTTGCTCATGCAGCACAAGCCCATTAACCATCCCGTTGAACTGGGATCCCTGCCGTGGATTGGGTTAACAATGAGAGAGAACATTCGAGAGTTCAGGCACAAAAACGGCGAACTGGCGGTCATTAAGTATGCTCCTATGGTATGCGTAGATAACATTGAAGCTGCCTATGTCCTTGCCAAACAAAACATAGGACTTGTCGTACCTCCCCGTTTCCTCTGTGAAAATGATGTTAAACTCGGGGAGATGCATGACGTACTTCCTGACTGGTCATTAGAGCCGCTAAAAGTTTATGCCATTTGGCCTGCCAATATATCAACCAGCAGCGCTGCCTATAAACTAATCAATTACATTTATAATTCTATGGAACAACATAGGCTTTGAATCGTTAAAATAATTGTGGATAAAGCATATAGAATGCGATAACGCATAAAAAACCGCCCATCAATAAATTAAAGACGCGGATTTGTACCCTTCCCTGAAGAAATATTGACATTTTATCACCAAATATTGCCCAAATGGATAATGAGATATAACAGATAAAAAAGTAAATAATAATAAAAAGTATTAGCGGCAGACTAGTTGATGGCTCAGAAAACAAGGTAGTTCCAGAGGTACAGGCAGCCCAGGCTTTTGGGTTGAGCCATTGCATTAACACTCCCTGAACAAATCCGGGGGCATTTTCTTTTTTTAATGACCAATCAGGGTGTGATGTAGCAATTTTATAGCCCTGATACAGTATAAAAATCGAGCCGAGAACATTCAGGCATTTGAAAAATTGTGGATGCGTGGCAATGACTGTGTATACCCCAAAACTAACAAAGATAAGTAACAAGGTAAAACCAAGCGTCGCACCGGATACGAAGGCGAATGTTTTTCTAAAGCCATGCATAACACCGGAAGAGATAATGACCATATTGACCGGGCCAGGCGAAAACGACAGAGCCAGAGAGTACAGAAACATAGTAGCAATCAAAACCATTTTTACATCCACTTTTCCAATGAAAGATATCGGTGTAGCGAAACTTATATAACAAGTTATTTCGCTATATTTAAAGACTACCCCGATATGGACGTTAGATTAAATGGCTCTTTCTCTAAAGGTGTGTTTGATAATTTAGCTATTTTTACAACAGTACCTGCCCGGCTATACGCCCAATCCCCATCGAAAAAAGCATGGCCAGCGTGCTCCAGAACGTAATTCTGCTGATAGCTCTGACAGGCGGTGCGTTACTCACCATGGAAGAGAGATAGCCAAGAGCCGCCAGTGAAAAGAGAGTGGAAAGGAAAATAGCGATAAAAATCAGTTTTGCTGGCGAAAGCACTGCAACGATCAAGGGCAACCCCGCCCCGGCTGAAAAACTCACGGCCGAAAAGAGGGCCGCCTGCAAAGGTCGCGCAGAATGAGTGTCCGTTAGTCCCAGCTCTTCGCGGGCATGAGCCTCCAGGGCGTCTTTGACCATGAGCTGCTCTGCAACCTGGCGGGCAAGCGCAGGCTCCACTCCGCCCTGGATATAAAGAGACGTCAGTTCCCGTACCTCTCCCTGATAATCTGCGTCCAGCTCACTTTTTTCCTCGGCAAGCGCGGCGGTTTCCGTATCCGCCTGGGATGATACCGAAACATATTCCCCTGTTGCCATCGACATGGCTCCAGCAACCAGCCCGGCGACACCGGCCAGCAACACACCCGAAGGGCTGGTATTTGCAGACGCCACGCCGAGCACCAGGCTGGCGGTAGAGACAATCCCGTCATTCGCCCCGAGTACCGCCGCCCTTAACCAACCGACTTTTTCAATGCTGTGTCGTTCAAGATGCATGCCTTTTTCCTTTTAATACGCATCCTCATCGGGATTAGCGAGAGAGCACAAGATTACTCCGCAACGGGATGTTTCCTTTGACTGCGAAAGGTGAGGAAGATATGCAGCAATCCCATCGCACCATGTGCCCAGAAATAGGTTTCAATGAACACCGTCAGAAATTTATGCAAATGCAGGACCGCTTCTGCCAGCGCCGATGACGCCCCTGGCGCAATGTCCAGTACAAACCAGAGCCCTCCACAGAGTGCGACCGCCAGCAAAGCAAGTACGCCAAGCCCCTGGATCATCGCCGCTATGCCACCGGCATGTGCTTCAGGAAGACGAAATGTCATTAGTATTTTAATGTCTTCAACTACACCGCGAAAATCAAGGGACAACCAGGAAAAATAGTAACGAAACCCACGTTGTTTAAGCATCCATACCAGCATCACTACACCAAGAACAATCAGCGCTAATCCAGAGATAACATGGAACCATGTCACGACCCCGGTCAGAGATACGTCGCGAAGCGCCTCACTTTCGGTGAGATTAGAGCTAATGATCTGCAATAGAATCAGGGTGGCGACAATAATATGCAGCAGGCGGAAAAAAGGGGTGTCTTTGTGCGGAAGTGCATTGCGTAGTTTTTCGTTCATCATTTGGCCATTTTATGAGTTGTTCGGCCACATCAGTATTGCGTCTGTTTGTTAACGCAACCTTAACGCCTTGATATTGAAATGCACTGAATGATGTGTGAATAAAAGGCAAACCATACCGTCTATCTCAGCAGCTAATAGCATCCATGGACTTACTCGTGAAATTGATGCGCCTGTCTCCTCCGCCTTATTTCCCCATGGAGCGACAGAAGAAGCCGCTGCCTCAATGCTGGCCCAAGGGGTAAACATTATCGTGGTTCGTTTGGCGCTGGCTCATGTTGATCCTGGTGCTCCAGGCAAAGCTACCCAGATTCAGCCAGGTTGGTTACCGGATGGACCTGGTTTGCCAGAAGACTTACGTAATATGAATAAAGGCTAAACAGACCATTTTCAACCAAAAGTCTTAGCCTTCAACACACGAATTAATAATCGTCCTGTTGAAGGGTCCCTCCTGTGAACGCGCATAGCGTGTGCTTTAAAAACAGGCATATAGCTTTTCCTGAAGAAAGGGAGAAACACAAGCAACAGAATCCCTGCACCAAATGCAGCCAAACCATGTAACCAGTCAATCATAGTCAACGGTATGAGGAATAGGCAGTAGTGCAAAACACAGAATACCGTCGTGCATGTCTTCGCCCATCCAGGGACTAAAACATTTGGATCCGCTTCGTAAAATTTATTCTTTCTGAGAATGTCCTCAGAGGCTATCCGCATGCCTACGAACCAGAACAAAGGGAGGTACGTCGCTGAAAATAGAGACAGCACAATAATATTCCAATCAGACACTCGCGCACTTCCTTATTCATTGCTTCCTTGGTTAAAAAAATCATTAGCGCGAATATATCCTTTGAACGATATAATCCACGCTCAGACGGCTTTATTTCATCTGGCATAATACACTACGATGAGAAACATACCGAGCAATCTTATGCAAAGTCAACATTAAAAAGTGACGCGCGCTCGGGAGTGTTCGGGAACAGAGGCGAATTATTACGTATTATCAACGTCAGATGGCGCCTCTCTGCCACCGACGCGGCATCCGGTCAACCGCAGCCGCGTACAATTTATTATTTATTCGAGATTCAATGCGTAGAGTGATGTACTGAAATTTTTCAATAAAAAATCAACGTATAAACGGATTTTTGGTAACTGTTGACGGTTTGCAAAGGTCAATATATACACTGGCTTAGCTAATGGTTGAAATTCAGACATCAGAGGCAGCAGTCGGCCATGTTGCAAATCTTCAGCCAACAGGATCTCGGGTTGCATAATAATTCCCAATCCATTCAATGCTGCCCTTCGCAATGCTTCCCCATTGTTACAGGTCATCGTGATGTTTACCAGAGCTCTGACAGGTTTGCCTTCCCTCTGAAGTGTCCATTCATTCGCTGCAATGGGATGGGCAAACCCAAGACATCGATGATGGCATAATTCTTCAGGTGTTATGGGTTTCCCTGCCCGTTTTATATAGGCCGGAGATGCACACATGACTGAGCGATATGGCGCTATCGGACGGGCAACAAGTGTATTGACATGCAGGAGCTCACCAATCTTAATCATGACATCTAAACCTTCATCTGCCATATCCATCGATTTATCGCTCAGTACCAGGTCTACTGCCATATCAGTCCATTCAGTAAGAAACTGAGCAGTAACAGGCGAAAGCGCATGGACACCAAAGGAGACTGGGCAACCTACTCTCAGTTTTCCACGTGGCTTCTGGTGAAGAGCAAATGCCTGTGACTCGCTATCTTCAATATCAGCTAATATCCGACGGCAACTCTGATAATAAACCTGACCAAAATCGGTCAGACTTTGCCGACGCGTTGTGCGATTAAGTAAGCGAACGCCGAGATGTTCCTCTAACGCTTTGATATGCAGCCCAACCATGGTTCCGCTGATTCGCATCTCTTCAGCAACAGCGCTAAAGCTGCCCCTGTCCACGACGCGGACAAACACCGCCATACTTTCCAGTTTATTCACTATTATCAAGCCTGGCTTGTTAAAGATAAAAACATAACGCTGTTTATCAAATTTCACCAGCGGGTTTTAATCTGTTTTCACTTAGTGCAGGAGGGTTAAAAATGATGACTAATACAGAGCTCCGTGAGCGAGGAATGAGATTGTTTAATGAGCTGTATGGAAATGGTGCAGGAGAAGAACTACGAAAGGACATGGCCGATTTGTGCCCTGATTTTACTGATATCTCGATCGAATGGGCTATGGGAGGCATCCTTGCACGCCCGGGGCTGGACGCTAAAACGCGGGAGCTGGTTGTCATTGCTTCCTGTGTCACTCTGGGTCATACGATTCCACAATTGAGGGCGCACGCTCAGGCAGCGCTAAATGCAGGGGCAACCAGAGAAGAAATCATCGAGGTTGTCCTGCAATTATTGTTTTATGCAGGAGGCGCCGCGGTGCGCAATGCACTCGTCAATATACGCGATATTTTAAATGCTGAATTAAACGTCGAAGCGAAAATGTCCTGACGAAAATTGCTGTTTGCCATTCTAGCCATCCCATTTGACAAGCGTGCTGGCTCGGGTCATTGTCTGGCGCGTTTTTTGGATTGTCTGCATCACATTCCGAACCAGGCGTCACTGATTAAGCGAATGGGATGGCTCACTCGATTTCAGAGACGGTATCTCATCACGACATACTGTCAGATACAAGGAAAGCGGGGAGGCAGAATCTGTCTTCGTCCAGTGCTAAAAATCCCATTCTATTAAAGGGATTTGTCTAAACTGTAGCATTTAAATCAACAATATACATGGCCATTTAATGATGCAAGTGATACTTGTTCGACACGCGGAAACAGAGTGGAATATAAGAGGAATAATTCAGGGACAGAGTGACAGTGCGTTAACCCCCCGCGGGGAGCGCCAAACATCAGCTTTACTTGCCGCGTTTGCAGCGAGTGATTACCGGGTAGACTGCGTTTACACGTCTCCGCTTGGTCGTGCCTGGCAAATGGGACAGCGCCTGGCTGACCGTTTTCGTTGCCCATTGATAGCTGAGCCGGCCCTCAAAGAACAGGCCTTTGGCCAGTTCGAAGGTATGTTAACGTCACAGCTCATGCAACAACGCCCCCACGATGCACATGCGTTATTCACACATGATGCCGAGTATTGCCCGCCACAGGGAGAGTCATTAGCACAAGCAACCCGACGAGTAACAGGTTTCATACAAAACCTACAAGAAACCACAGAACATCAGCGCGTCTGTATTGTCACGCACGGGCAAGTCAGCCAGGGCGTGCTGGCGGTGCTTAAAGAAGGAACTATTGAAAACTTTTCGCGGTACGCTCACCCTAATGCAAGTTACGCTGTGTTCGATTTCCGGGGTGGGAAATGCCTGGCAATCAGATGGGGAATTGCCACACACCTGCTTCAACTCGAACGCCAGAACGCTTAATTTCATATGCCTCTCTGCGGCAAACAAGTGATACCCTGGAAGGTATGAACCTGCTTCAGGAATGCTTATGAAACCGACCCTTAATCAGTTGATTAACTTTTGCACTGTTGCTGATACCGGAAACATTGGCAAAGCCGCCAGTAAACTCAATATTTCGCAGCCTCCCTTAAGCCGGCAAATAGCCCAGCTGGAAACCATCCTCGGTGCAAAGCTATTTAACCGGGCCGCTAAAGGGGTCAGTTTAACCCTTGCCGGTGAGCAATTTCTGCTGGACTGTCGTGCGATGCTGGCAATGCTGGAGCAGGCCTGTAATAACGTACGGGCAATAGAATCAGGGCAGAAAGGGGTTCTGAAATTAGGCGCAACAATGTATGCCAGCTATAGCGTTGTGCCGCATGTTGCGATGCAGCACAGGAATACCTGTTCCGACGTGGAATTGCATTTTCAGGAGAGGGTCCCCTCTGATTTACATGCCGCATTACAGGATGGCAGATTGGACGCGGCAATTAGCTTCTCCGAGACGGCCACGCCGGGAATTCATTCACTGGTGCTCTTGCGTGAGCCGCTCATCGCCGCCCTTCCTGCCAACCACCCTCAGGCTCAACGCGAGCATTTCAGGCTTGAATCACTCTGTGATGACCCGTTCATCACGGTTCCGCGCCAGAGCGCGCCGATGCTCTATGATTCCATCCTTCATCAGTGCCTCAAAGCTGGATTTAGTCCGCAAATAGGTCTGGAAGCCTCCGTGCAGCAGACTGTGATGAATTTTGTGGCCCATGGTGTTGGTGTCGCGCTTATTCCTGCCAGTATGGAAAATGCTCAATTACGCGGTGTGGTTTACCGGAGGCTGGAAAATCCGAATATGGTGGAGAATATGCTGATGTGGTCGGCAAAGAACACGAATCCGGCTTTACCGGGTTTTGTGAACCTGTGCCGCAGTATCAAGGATAAACTGGATGCGGCACAGTCCGGACGGATAAACGATTAACTTTTACTGATGATGATTTCGATGACATTAGGCTTGCCACTCGCCAGTGCGGCCTCAACGGCCGGGGCGATATCGCCGGCACGGATAACTTTTCGGGTCTCCAGCCCCATCGATGCACCCAGTGCCTGATAATCCACTGCCGGATTAACCAAATCCATTGCGATGAAGCGATCTGTTTGGGCCGACGTATAATCTGCCTGAGAACGCATGAAGTTTTTCAATACGTTATATTCCGTGTTATTCATGACAATAAAGGTGACTGGCAGTTTTTCATGTGCGGCCGTCCAGAGAGCCTGAGGGGAGTACATCGCCGCGCCGTCTCCCACAAAGCACACCACAGGCGCTTTTCCCAAACCGAGTGAATAGCCGACAGCCGCGGGCATTCCCCATCCCAGGCCACCGCCGCGTAAAAAGGCATATTGATCCGCACGGTGACTGTTGAGAGATTTGCGAAGCGAGCCGCTGGTGGCAATCGCCTCGTCAACAATGGCCACATCTGGTCCGATCGCCCTTGCTGCCTCAAACGCCGCCACCAACGGCGTAATTACCGTAGCAGATTGTTGTTCCTGAACCTGCCCGAGCAGACTTTCTTTGCTTAATTCAAACTCATTAGCCGCCTTTTCAAAACGGCGTTGATAATCACGGCGATGGTTTGCCGTGGCTTTCTCCAGTTCAGGTAGTAGTGCCATTAACGAGGATTTAATATCGCCAACCACTGAGAGTTCACTACTGTAGGTGCGTCCCAGGTCGCCTGCATCAGCTGATAACTGGAACACTTTACACTGGTCCGGCACTGCCTGACCTTCGGTATAAAGAATAGTGATAAGCGACTTACCGCCAAGGGCAAAAATAGCATCGTACTGGCTTAATGCTCGGTTAATTTCCGTCGCTTTCGTGGACAAATTGCCCCGCCAGAGAGGGTGTGCTGTTGGGTAGGGGATCCGGTTCGGCCATGTTGAACCGTACACGTCAGCGGCAAGCATCTCAGCAAGAGCAACAACCTCATTGGCCGCTTCACTTTGATAGATTTCGTCGCCGGCAATCAGTGCGACGTTACCCGGAGTAAATGCCGCCAGCTTACTCGCCAGCAAAGGTAACGAACCCGCGACGGCATTGCGGTCGATAGTAGAAGGCGCGCCGATGCCGATAGCACTCATCGCCTCCATCACATCCATCGGAAGCGACAGGAAAACGGAGCCTTTCGGTGCAGCGTCAGAATCGTGGAAAGCCCGGCGAACTAATACCGGTAACTGGTCAACGTGGGTAACCTCCTGTGACCATTTCGCGAACGTTTTACCCATACCGACCAGATCACCCAACAATAATGGGTCGGTTGTCGTGTGGCGTGAATCCTGCTGCCCCGCCGTCACCACCAGTGGTGTCTGTGAGCATTTTGCATTCAACAGATTTCCCATGCCGTGGCCTAAACCACCGGCGGTATGCAGATTCAGAAAGCCTGGTTTTTTTGCTGCCTGCGCATAACCGTCCGCCATGGCGACTGCACTCGCTTCCTGCAGAGCTAACACGTACTGAATTGACGGTTTTCTTAACAGCGCATCCATAAACGGCAGTTCGGTGGTACCTGGATTACCAAACACATATTCCACCCCTTCACTTTCCAGAACTTCTAACAATACATCACCGCCACGGCGTGCATTGGCGTTCTGAACTTTAGTTATTGTGTTACTCATAGAATGATCACCTCTGTCTGGGTATTCGTTCGCCCTGTCTGGCGGGTGATTCAATCTTAATCACGGGTCTAACCCCCTTTCCAATACTATATTGATGCCCAGCCATACCCTTTTAGGTATGGGAAGTCATTCGCTGTTCGCCAGGAGATGGAAAGTGTTCTGCGTCGAAGCGCTGGCTCCACGCTCCGTCTGCACAGGACCAGTTTTTATAAATGGCGCGCAATATTTAGTGAGATGAATACCGCGATGATGAGACGTGTGAGAGAACTGAAAAACAAAAATAGGCACTTTAAAAAAGTACGGTGAAGATCGGCTGAAGCCTGAAATTATTTACAAATGTATTATATTTACCTTATAAAAATTGGAGGGCGCTATTACTAGCTATGCTGAAAATATCACTTTGTTTCACTTTTTCGTCATCCAGACATCATGACACGGCCCAGACAACCCGCCTGGGCTGAAAGCATATGTTTCTTCTGTCAAGAAAAAGGGTTCTGAATAATCTCACCTTTTATCATACAATTAATAATATGCTGAATCACAAGGCTGGGCTTGGTCGCATCATCCGCTAATGACTCAAAATAACTATGACCAATGAGGCTATCAGCAGGTTGATTGACACTCCCGCAATTAATTACCGTCACATTATTAGGAATACGTGTCATATAGGCAGGCCCCAAACTTCCTAATCGTGGTAATGCGTTAAAATTGATTATTTTGCTTGCTTTAAGAGCAAGATCATCTCGCGCATGATAGAGAATTACATCACGAGTGACCTCGCAAATTACTTCGGCTGGTTCATTAGTTTCCAGTGCGTTACTTTCCAGATCGGGTGCAACCATGAAACTAAAATCAAATAAACGCCTCCGTTCTACTGAAGACTGATACCAGTTATTCAGCGTCGCGCATAGCACCTGATTCCCCATCGAATGAGCCAGCAGATTTATACTTTTACAGGCTGTTTTACGCCCTCTTCCCCAGTCAACAATCCTTTGAATAACACGTGAAAATGAACTTCCGCTATCGTTTGCTGCATCACGATCATCATAATAACGTTGGATGATTCCTTTTTCGCCACAACAGGGCCAGATTAAAGGGATAACCATGATTTTAAAGGTTGCAAGGGTATCACAGAGATTTTGCACTAACTGAGCGGCCGTGAAGACGTCCTCGGGCAAGTTCCTGAATCCATGCAGATAGAACAAAATTGATTTAATTTGTGATGTCTCTATTGCCTGCAGAAAATTATCGCTGCCCAACTCGATGTCCTTGTTGTTTAATCTATCCCGCTGGCAATAATATACCGAGGCTGAAGGCGTATTATCTAACAGATCAAAAATAAAATCGCGCCCTGGGGTTGTAACAAATGATCCTTGCGGAGAACGATTGGTTATAAATAACATACACACCTCCAGAAACCAGTTAGTTTATCTCATCCCCATAAGGATGTATGACCCTGGTTGTTAATTGTTTGGCAAATTCAACATGCCAGTTTGCCCATAAACGGTTCTTATCGTCTGGTTCAATAGCCAGCCAGTTTCTTTCACCGATCAAATAACCACCATCTGATGCGATGGGTAACATAGTTGCCGTTATACCTGAGTCGATAATGTCGACTTTATCAGCATTACATTCCAGCATATAACGAGCGATAGCCGGCGGGGCGGGATGAACAACACCGGTAGAGATCAGTTGGTTTACTCTCGTAGCAAAACCTGAATTAGGATAGCGTGAGGATTCAATGACGGCACTTGCAGCAACATGCACGTCTCCAGAAAGGATGGTGACACGACTTTTGTGAACCCGGGTAAAATCAAGTAAATTGTGCACCAGGCGAATCCTTTCCCCCCGGTGAGCTTCATCCCGCCAGTGATCACGTAAATCATCTTCCAGTTCATTTCGTCCAGGTAGAACTTTGAGTAATTTGGCAAGATTGTTCAGATTAAGATAGGCCACAGGAATACTGGATTGCAGCAACACATGACCATTTTCGGGAAGAGCATTAAGATACTGATAAAATAATGTCCAGTTGTACTCCGACATAATTTGCATCGGTTCCGGCTGTCGCTCTTTGCGCAAATCTGCCACCAGAATAGATATTTTTCCAATGGAAGAAAAACCAAGATTGTAGTTTGTACATCCAGGTATCGCTGATGGGTGTTTCTCATCACTCGTCGCAGCTAACTGTAGTTGGAACACGCGGAAATATTGCTCTGCCAAGGAAAATATTCCCTGATAAATGTCACTATTATGCAATGTCGTTGGATAGGACCCCCAACCGTCAAAAATATCATGGTCGTCCCACATCATAATGCTTGGGATTGCCGACATGGCATTTATTATTTCGGATGAACTCCAGGCGTTAAAATAAATATTGCATAAAAATAAATCTAGTTCTTCTTTCATCATTTTCGTGAAGGGCTTATGCCAGCGATCAAGAGCAAAGCTGACATTCCACTCAAAAATTGACTTAACTTGCTGCCATAACCCATCAGTATATACCTGATCGCCACCCATAATAAGAATATGATAGGGTCTTGATTGATGTGTGGTGTAAAGATCATTCCAGCGATCTGTGATATAACCAACATCTTTCATCTTTTTAGCATCTGAAAAGCCATTACATGATACATAAGCAATAGCCGGGCTTTGCCCTACCGCGGGTAGCCCAAACTGCCATTTATTATTTTCGATTGTATAGTTAATTGTTTGCGGAACATCTAACAATGGGATATTAAAATCCAGCCTTATTACATCCCAAATAGGATTACAAAATGGCACACTAGCTATTTTCACAACCTGCTCAACCACACCATGACTCAGTGAGCAATCAATCTCGCTGTAATCTTTGGGCACAACAATAAGTGCAGAAACATGAAAATAATTTACATTCACTTTTCTGAGACTCAATACTGGACCGAGAATGATGTTCATAATTCCCCCCACTCGTGGTTAGATAGAAAAATCAACCCGAAACACTTCCCCCGAAGTTATTTTTATCGCTTGTGAAACAAGCAAATTTAAACCATCAAAAACCTCAAGCAAATAAATACCCGGTGAAATATCAATTACGCCCCAGCAACCTGCAATAAAATCCTTCTCATTGATGGTATTCATTCCTTTTCTCATAGAAACTTTAATTATTTTTGTTGATGATGAATTAGTAACGCAAATATTAACAACACCTGACAATAGCATCCCATCCAATTATTTTTTCTGGTTATTTCCATTCTGTTCTGGTGTACTTTTGCTGCTCTCTTTCTGGTTTGCTTTAAGCATTGCTCCTAGCTGGTTCAAACTATCACCAAACTGCATTGACCATTCATCCGTTTCACGCTTCTGAAAATCATCTACTGATTGAATAAATTCCTTTACCAGTTGAAGAGCATTTTTGTAACATGTGTTAAAATCATGTTCATTCAAACAATTGTTAGATATCCATTTTGATGTGAAATCACTATGGCTCATTTCAATGTCGTGCACTGTCTTAATATATCTAACCCAACCACTCGTCCAACCGAACACCTTGTCAATTAAAAGGAAAACTATGGATAGTGCGAATAAACCAAAGGCTAGCTGGCTAAAAAAGAACTGTTTTTTTGCATCTCCCTGATAATAATTAACCACTACTGTTTGTATAAATGTGGCCAATATCACCAGAATGAACACTATAATTAGCAATGAAAATGCCGCTCTTCTTTTCCTGGTAATACCTCGCCAATACCATTGACAAAGGCCTTCTTTGTATCCATTTGCATAACGATATAATTCTTCAATCTTTTGTGCTGGTGTCAGTGCGTTGATATTTGCCAGCGGAAAGATATTTTTAACACAGGCAGCATATGACATATTCTTCTTCCTTACAGAAAAGAAAAGGATCACAGCACAACCTACAAAAATGTGAACCTGTAGAATGAGACGGTGTAAAAAATAATAAGAAGGACGTTCTGTCAACGCAAAATAATAGGCAGCAATTGCCCCGAAGCACCTCATAGTTAAGTGCACACTGCGACAGCTTTAAATAATCAATCCCAGTTATAATAAAGAGTGTTAATTCTCTCTCGGAGAATATCAAGTTCTCTGGAAATTAAAATTTTAATTCTACGTTTATTGCTGGACGTGGTTGAAAATGATGAATAATTACTTCAGGCAGCATTAAAAAGACCTGATAATTGTGGTCGGGAGATTCTGGGTAGACACTTTTCAGTCCTCCCCCCTTAAATCGCCGCCATAGCGTTGCCGGTCGTTACAGCGAGTAGCCAGGTACCCTGAATGAAAAAGTCAAAAAAAAACGGGCATCGCGCCCGGTTATCGTGTCAGCCCGAAATGGCCCTACGCATTTAACCCGCGATTTTCCAGCATCGGCTCAATCTGTGGATCGTGCCCGCGCCACTGGCGATAAAGTTCAGCTAAATCAGTGCTATTGCCGCGCGACAGAATCGCTTCCCGGAAGCGCTGACCGTTCTCACGGGTCAAACCGCCGTGCTCCACAAACCACTGATAGCCGTCGTCGGCCAGCATCTGGGTCCACAGATAGGCATAATAGCCTGCCGCATAGCCGCCGCCGAAGATATGGGAGAAGCATCCTTTTCAATGGGCGCATTTACCAATAAAAATCATAAAGTTAACTTTCTTTTATCATGAAAATCCCGTTGATTTAAGCATAAATACAATCTCATACAATTCAGTCAGTTGCATATCGTTTTGGGGAAGACATTCTCTCAATAATGCCTAATCAGCACCTTTATCAGTTCATTTTCATACTGATAACTATCAAATAGTGTCCTGTAAGGATGAGGTAACGACTCTATTCTTCTGACTTATAATTTTAAGTCTGGCATCTGACTGGAGGTAACCATGTGCGGGCGCTTTGCTCAATCTCAAACCCGTGAAGAATACTTGGCATACCTGGCAGATGAAGCCGAGCGCGGCATCGCGTATGACCCGGCGCCGATTGGTCGATACAACGTCGCACCATGTACCAAAGTTTTGCTTCTGAGCGAACGCGACGAACAATTGCATCTCGATCCCGTTCACTGGGGCTATGCACCGGGATGGTGGGATAAACCACCGCTGATTAATGCACGGATTGAGACCGCTGCCACCAGCAGGATGTCTAAACCGCTTTGGCAGCAAGGTCGAGCGATCTGTTTCTCTGATGGATGGTTTGAATGGGTGCGACGTGAAGTCGCATAAGTGATTGTTCGGAATATATATTATTACCGAACCTGCCGTCCCATCGGCAGTACCCTACGAGGTAGGGCGGACTGGTAACAGGCCGTCCAAAAGCCCTCGGACAATGTAGCCTTTACCATTTGGTAAGTGCCAGAATCGTGAGAAAACGGCATGCCTGCGAGCATCAACGCGGGTCGGAGCTAGGGTGAGTGGCATGGTTAGCATATGCGAACCTCGTTTACTATCGTCAACCATGAAGGGCCCAAAGATGCTGACAGGGCTCGATTGCGGTCGGAGCGGATGTCCCATTCTCATCCGCCATGGGCAAAGTGACCGCCGGTAGCGTAAGAGGAACCTAAACCATTCTTGTCATTTATGCGGAACATGGTAAGCCCAAATAGCTCCTTATTAAGGAAGCTTCACCGCAAGGTGAAGTGATAGCTATGTGGGTAGAGGATCGGGGAAAAAGCGAATGCCTGTTTGTAATGAACAGGATACGGATTGAAAGATTACCCGGCGCGAAAGCGGGCAGACTTCCCCGTGGTCTTACGTCACGAGATAACCTGATTAACGACGTGCGAGGAAAAGCAGATGATGGCGAAAGCTGGTGCAGCCTCGGGCAAAGGTCAGCAATGGGATGCCATTAACTGGTTGAACATTGAGGCAAATGTCAGTCGGCTACAGGCGCGTATCGTGAAGGCAGTGCAGGAAAATCGCTGGAATAAAGTTCGTGTCCTGAGTTATCTGCTGACGCGTTCGATGAGCGGTAAATTTCTGGCGGCTTGCAGAGTGACCAGCAACAAAGGCAGAAATACCGCTGGCGTTGACGGTATCATCTGGGACTCTCCAGCGAAAAGATTTGCTGGGGCTCAATCCCTCAAATCAAGGGGCTACTCGCCCGCTCCGCTCAAAAGAATATACATTCCTAAAGCTAATGGTAAGCGACGTCCGCTTGGGATCCCTACGATTAAGGATCGGGCTATGCAGGCACTATTTCTGCTGGCGCTTGATCCTGTCGCGGAAACTACAGCAGATGGCGGTTCCTATGGATTCAGGAACATGCGACGGTGCGCTGATGCGATCGAGAGATGCTTTACTAATCTCGCTCGAAAAAGCAGCCCGGAATGGGTTCTTGAAGGTGATATTAAAGGCTGTTTCGATAATATCGACCACCAGTGGCTCATTGACCACGTTCCAATGAACAAAACAGTTCTCGGTAAATGGTTAAAGTCAGGCTTTATGGAAAAACAGGTTTATCACTCAACAATTGCAGGCACTCCTCAGGGAGGGATCATTTCACCCGTGCTGGCAAACCTGACGCTGGATGGACTGGAACACCTGCTGAGGACGCAATATCCACGGCAGGGAAAAGGTTCAGGGGCGGGAAAAGCAGCCAAAGTGCATCTGATCCGTTATGCCGACGACTTTATTATTACCGGTGACAGCCGGGACACGATTAATAAAGTCATACCTCTCGTCGAAGCATTCCTTGCAGAACGTGGGCTGGAGCTTTCTAAAGCAAAGACCCGGGTTACCCATGTCTCTGAAGGTTTCGATTTTCTCGGCCAGAACATAAGACGTTATCCTAACGGAAAACTTCTCATTAAACCGTCCAGAAAAAGCATCAACACGTTGATCTCGAAGGTCAAAGCAATTGCTAATCAAATGATAGCTCAACCTGTTGCGTCATTGATCACGAGGCTAAACCCTGTGATCAGGGGATGGGCCAACTACCATCGTCATGTTGTTTCCAAGCGGGCATTCACTTATGTGGATCACCTGATCTTTGAAATTATCCGGAGGTGGGCCAAGGCCAGACATCCCCGTAAAGGGCTCAGATGGATTAAAAAGAAATACTTCGCTCAGGTGAAATCCCGAGACTGGGTTTTCAGCGGTCTATATCGGGATACTGTCACGGGACAAATTATGACTTTGAGATTAATTAACGCTCAAAGCATCAAAATTGTCCGTCACAGACTTGTTGCCTCAGCACTTAATCCCTATGACACGAATTGGGCAGATTATGCCCGAGCCAGATCTTCGCGACTGACTGCACCTGCTGCATCATTTCATAGTGGTGTTTGATAAGGCTTGAGCCGTGTGAGCTGGAAACTCTCACGCACGGTTCTTAGAGGGGGTGTCGGAGGTAACTTCGGCACCCTACTCGACAAAAAGGAAGGTGACAAGAAGCAGCCCTATTTCATTCATCGTGCTGATGGCCAGCCAATATTCATGGCTGTGATCGTCAGCGTTCCTTTCGAGCGTGGGGATGAAGCAGAGGGATTTTTGATTGTGACCGCCGCAGTTGATCAAGGACTCGTGGATATTCACGACCGCCGGCCGCTGGTCTTGGCGCCCGAAGCAGCGCGAGAATGGATGCGGCAGGATGTCGGAGGGAAAGAGGCACAGGAAATAATTGCAGATGGAGCTCTGTCAGCAGACCATTTCAAATGGCACCCGGTTTCCCGCGCGGTGGGTAATGTTAAGAATCAGGGGCCGGAATTGATACAAAAACTCACCTAAATCTGCACTGATTCCCGAGACCACTGCATGGCTCAGCGCTTTGCCAGGCAGTCCCAGAACCTCACCGTTGTCGACAATTAGACCTACACCCTCGGTGTTGATCTGATTGCCGATATTTGCTAGCAGGGCGTTAGTGAGATTATCCTATGTGGCAACCGGCTGCGCTTTGTCGGCGCAAAGGCCGGCAGGCATGCCACGGAATTAGTGGCGGAAAGGCTCCACGAGATCGCCAGACAACGATGGCTTCTGACACAGGCTGCAAGATAAGTGCGGCCGAAAAATGAGCCTCCGGTTAAAAACACAACAAAAAAAGCATCTTATCGCCATAATCCCCCGATAACTTACCATCACTGCGTTTCGGGATCCTGTGTTCATGGTCAGTGAGTTTTTAAAACGTTTTTCCAAATTCCTAACCATCAAGGATAACGGCTCCGAAGAGCCGTTATGACTAGCGGTGCATCAGGTCCAGTCTTCATAGCCATTGTCATGGATCCAGACTATGCCGCCAGGGCATTTTTCCGTCAGAAACCAGAAACTATCGAAAGCATCCTCTTCCATTTCCTCCTGGTTTAGGGGAAAGTTTTCACGATACAAAGAAATTTGTTCGTCGATGCTTCCTTCCAGATATTTTCCTCGACTTGCTAATTTTATTTTTCCTTCCCGAAGAAGGCGCTCCATAAGTTCAAAAAAATAGTCACATTTTTCTTTATATGATAACGCTTCTTTCCCAAAATTATCCGCCCTCATGGCAGACCATACGGTACCTATGGATGATCCTTCCAGTTCCTCAGCAAACATCTTATATTCATCATCGCTATATAACATATAAACACCTCACCGAAACTTGATCTCAACTTTTTTCTTAACCTTGCCCTGTAAGGCTTGTAAGTCTTTATTACCTAAAATTTCTATTGTCCAGCGAGCATTCGTTTTTTCTTCGCTGGCGGAATAGTCACGCAAGCTTATTGTTACACCATCTTTTTTTGAAAAATAAACTGTACCTAAAGGAGTCGTGACTTCTTTAAATGGCTCTCCCCCCGTCAAAGATTGCGCATAATCAATGATATCTCGGTCGGAAAGTTTCTCTGTCGCAAAGACCTTGGTCGTTCCGTACTTATTACCTCCCCCGTCACCCAACACCTGCGCAAACTCCTTCCCGAACACATTGAGCTTATCGCTACTCTGTTTTGGATCAAACACTTTAACTAACTGGCCAGTATTGGTTTTCTGAATATCGCGGACATAATCTGCCGTTTTCGTCGACAGATTAGCTCCGGCTGCTGTTTCGCCTTTAATGAAACCGGCAACAGGCTGTATATTTAATGTTTTTGTTATATTCAGTTCATCATAGGCCTTCACCAACTGCTGCGAAAGCTTCTTCAAGCTGTCTTCGGTTTTACCCAGAATCAATGTGCTGCCGGTCGTTACAGCGCCTGTACCAATGATGGCCTCTGGTGCCACAATATCTGCCGCATAAATACCCGCCTGATTCAGGCAAAGCGCAGGATTTGTTTTACAACTAGCGATGACCAGTCTTGCCGCCAGAACCAGCTCGGGGGCCGAACCTACCAGGGTCATCCCACCTGCGGTCAGCGCCATACCTCCACCGCTGGCAGCAGCCACGATAATCGCCGCTTCCCGCCGGGCCTGAACGCGTTTAGCTGCTTCCTTGTCCCCTTTATCTGCCGCAAGAATATCCCGCTGATTATCCAGAGTATATTGTTGCAGCATATGCTCCGTCATATTGTAACGGTAAACATTTTGCGCGCTGTCTGCACTGCTATACGCGCCTTCGGGCGTATGCGTAGTCAGCGCCCCGGTCAACGCGCCAATAACACGGGCCGTCTGCTCTTTTGCCTCATTACCGTTCAGCGCTTCCTGCAGACGCCGCAACTGGCGCTCTTGTTCATTTAGATTTGCGGGTTCGAACAACGAGCTTTGCATGATGACCCCGGCCAGTTCCGCGGCCAGCGCACCGGCGGCCGCGCCTTTACCATCACCCCGCCCGATTTCCGCACTGATGCCCGCCAGCACCGCATGGCTGACCGATTTTCCGGCCACACCTAACACTTCCCCGTTGTCCCCAATCAGCCCTGCGCCTTCGGCCTGAACCTGATTACCAATATTTGATAACAGCGCATTGACCAGATTGTCCTTAAAGCTGCCGCCATTGATGCCGGTGTTGAGGCTGGAGCTGATAACCGACTGCCCGGCCACGCGCTGGACAACCTTGCTCCACCCCTCATCCTTCGCCAGAGCCGGCAGACGCGCCTTGTCCGGCGACACACTGACGTTCATCACCTCATCGAATCCGGCCAGCGCCCCGCCTATAGCCATGGAGGTGGCCAGCGATTTGACCGAACTGCTGCTTCCCAGTGCCAACAGGGTTTTTGACAGATTGCCCTGGTTTTCAACCAGCGCGACGGCAGCCTGGGAAACCAGGGATGTCATACCTGCATAGGCTGAGCCATACACTGCCGCGGAAGCCGTTGCGCCTGTGACGCCGGTTGCCGTAATCGCGCCGCTTCCAGCCAAAGCTGCGAGCCCCGTTCCGGCAGTCACTGCAGCAGCCGCTATCGCAATCACCGCGGCAACGGCCGGATTCAGGCTCTGGCTTTTATAGTTCCAGCTGTCGTAGGCATCCTTGACCATGTTCCACTGTACATCATTGCGGGTGTTTAATCCTTTTAGCCATTCGGTACCCGGCTGAACGGCGAGTGCGCTAATGGCTCCCTGCAGCGCCTGACCATTTTTGGTTTTAACATCAGCACTGATACCGCCTGCCGCATCCACCGTCAGCGTACCGCCGGCGTAAACGGAAGGCAGGACCCATTTCCCTTCGCTGTAGCCCTTATTTCCCTGTTTGATATAGAACCCTTTCGAGGTGCTTACGGTTTGCTCGAAGGTGGTATTTTTTACTGCCAGAAAATTGACCTTTCCGTTTGTGCTGGTTAGCGTGGCATTCTTTTGCGCCTCAATTTTGCTGGCTTCATAGGTACTGTCATCACGACTCATCAGGCTGAGATTGCCGCCAGCTGTAAACTCCGTAACCTTGTTAGTGGTAGTATGCTTAGTCTGTTTAACAGTAGTTTTCTCACCCCACCACTTTCTCTTCGTGGTTTCTCGCTGGTAATGACTGGACTCCTCCATCGCCTGTGCATAGAGCCAGCCACCTTTTGCTGCAACATCCATGGCTCCCTTTGCCAGCAAACGCGATGCCTGGAAAAGGATGCTTCCGCCTGAGATGATCGTTAGCGCACCACCGGCATTCAACATGACTCCCGTCTGACTGACGCTTTCAGTCCAGGAATTGCCGGACTCGCGATAAACAGTGCCCCGTGCAGACTGAAACTGCATATTCCCGCCGGAAGTCAGCGTAATGTTTCCATTCGATGTCAGCGTACTGCCGGTAGCCTGAATAGCGCCATTTGCCGCCAGCGTGACGCTATTTGCACCGTGAATACGGGTCAGTACGTTAAGTTCATCTCTGTTATTGTCATTACCGCTGTCCGTTACGCCATATCCGTAGGCCCCCAGCCAGACAAGTTTCCCGGCCAGCAGTGTCACGTTTTTCCCGGCAACAATATCGGCGCCCTGCAGACCGATATCTGCTGCAGAGTTTATCAACAGGTTGCCTCCTGCATTCAGATGACTGCGTAACTCGGGTATCCGGTTATTCGGGAAAAACTCACTGTAGCGGTCACTGAGACTCCGCATATTGAGGTCTGTATTTGCAGCCGACGAGAGACTGATATTACCTCCGGCTTCAAGTCCTGCTCCATACAGAGACAGCCGTTTGCCACTCAGAGTGATATCACCGGAAGCACGCAGTGGCTCTCCGGGGAGCATACGATTAAATAATTCCTGTTTACGAGCCTGGTCCATGACAACGCCCGGTCTCTCATGGCCCAGCATTGCTTCATTTTTATCCATGGTGATATCACCATTGGCAACCAGAGAAATATTCTGGCTCCGAACGGGAAAACGCGTGTTCCTGAGCAGAATATTTCCACCGGCTGTTACTGATAAATCACGTGATGCCTCCAGGCTCCCCAGCCAGCGCACTCCATCAGAATGGAAATAGTTTGGCCACTCGCTGGTATGAGATATGACATCACCGCCGCGACTGACCAGTGTAATATTTTGCCCTTTCAGTTCACTCTGCCATGCCTCAACACCGCCTCCTGCCAGAACGGAAAGATCTTTTCCGGCCGTCATTAAAGCCAGTGCCATTTTCGTGCTACCGTCTGACTGTAAGATGATGTCTCCGGTAGCTTTCATCACATCGGTGGTTATAATATTTCCGGCACGCAGCAGGATATTTTTGGCCGTAATTGTGTCCGGCCGTGCCATAACGCCTGAATAACCGACATTCGTGGAATAGGGTTCATTACTTTCGATACGTTCTGAAAAATCAGCAACCAGATTTCCCCCTGTACTGAGGCGAGAGACCAACAGCCGGCCAGGTGTCCAGTCATTCATTTCTCCAGAGTGGCGATATTTAATAATTTGTCTCGTATGAAACAAACCTCCGGGAAAAGCCCCACCTTCCATTGGCTCTGGTTTCAGCGTCTCTATATACGGATCCTGCTGATAGATTAAATATTTACCCAGCGTCCCCTCATAACGATTTTCACTGATAAAATTACGACCTGTAAGAACCGCATCCTTACCTGCTGAGATATCCCCAAGGCGGTTAATCAGGTCCCCGGCATTGAGGTACAGATTATTACCTGCACTAATAACCGGTCGGGCGCCTTCTGTCAGCACTGTATAGTGTTGCTTTTCTGTCTGAAGGTAAGTCAGATTTTTAAAATCAATACTGCCAAACCACTTATCTGGCTCCCCTGTTTCCATTTCCCCTACGACATGAGCTATTCCCTGTCCCATACCGCTGTTCATAGGATGCCAGCCCAGTCGGGAGTCTGATACCAGTGCTGTCGTAGGACGTTCTGTACTGATAATGGTATCAGCCCTTGAGATTATATTTTCCAGCCGATCAGTTCGGATAACCAGGTCACCTGTATTGGTTTTGATAGTGGCCGAACGGTTCTCCACCAGATTGCTTTTATTACCCTGAGCATCTTTCTGTATCCACAGGTTTTTCTGGCTGTGTAAGGTCGCACCGTTACCGGTATTGTGCACCACAGAAGCAAATACCCGCATATCCCCGTGTGCAGTAGTAGTGCTGCTGCGGTTATCGATGGTAGTGGCCGCCAGTGTCATATCACGCTCTGCACGCACGCTGCTGCCCGCAGGTGTGACGATCTCCTGCCCGCTGACATTGAGGTCTGTCTGCGCTTTAACGTTGCTGAGGGTTATTTTTCCGGCGGTCGTCAGGGAAATTTCCCGCTGAGTAGAGGTAATACTGTTCAGGTTGACCCCGACACCGTTCTCAGTGGCAACCAGGCGGATTTTTCCGGCATACATCCCGCCCAACGCCTTAGTATCGACAGCAAGCTGAGGCTTTGCTCCCTCGCCAGCAATGGGTTTTACCGAGCCATCCTTGAAGCTGACTCTGTTTGCCCCCTGGGTCAGCGTGAGCGTTTTAGCGTTAATTTTACCGTTCAGTTCGGTTGCTCGACTGATGACATCGACATATTCAGCACTGGCGCCATCCAGACCATTACCGCCGATAATCACCGCACCTTTTTTAACCTCAAGCGCATCGAGCGCCCCCTGTTTATCAAACTGTGGCTTGCCTGTTGTCAGAGTCACTGAAGGTGTATTAATGAATCCGCATCCATCGCAGGTGATGCCATTCGGGTTGGCAATCATCACGCCAGCTTTATTACCAAAAACTTCCAGCTTTCCTTTCAGTTCAGAGCGGTTACCGCTGGTCACCTCGTTAATAATCAGTTCTGCTGGTTTTCCCTTGAGTCCGGCATTACCGTTATCGATTGTTACACCCAGCTGTGTTTTCCCTCCCTGGGTGGCGTTATTTAACACGGCGCCTTGTGTTCCAACATTAAAATCCTGGTAGGCGTTATGCGATATGCCTGCTGCGTTGGGTGTGGCGATGTTCACAACCGGTACATTTCCGGGTTTAACTACGACCTGGGTGTTACCATTCGCGGCGGCGATACCTGCCGCAACAGCAGGATGTAAAGGCTGAACGGCTGTGAGGTATATCAACAACCAGCTGGCCCCACGAGCCAGCGGATGAGTTAGTTTTTCCATTTCTGAACATCCTGTATTACGGGGCCGCAAAAGCCCCTGCTGTGTGCCGGCAGTTAAAGTGAAACCGTGGCCTGCCAGTAAACCACGTGTTTATCCGGACGAATGGAACCCGGCCAGGACAAAGGGACACCCAGCGTCAGTGACTGGGACAACCATGCGTTTGACAATTCAAAGCCAAATGAGGCTCCAGTAAGCGTGCCACCTTCTGTTATTCCTCTCTGGCTGATGACATGTCCAATGTCTACCGCACCGGTAGCTGACAGTCCTCCTCCTGTAACAGGAAGCGTCAGCAACTGCCCGGTCAGCTCATTTCGCCAGTATCCACCCCGGTTTCCGGAGAGATACTGCTCTTTAAAACCTCTCACCGAATATTGCCCCCCGACTGACAGACGTTCACTGGCATAGAGGTTGTCCGGCGTGGTCTGTCCGTATGCCGAGGTAAGCCAGTAGATAGAGCTGGTCAGCGGATAAAACCAGCTTGTGCTGGCACTGAAACGCCGGAATTCACTGCGCGGCAGGTCGGGATGAGCAGGATCATCCCTTGTTGCTCCGGCGAGAGAGAGACCGTGAGAAAGGGAAGGACCGAAAGTCAGATAACCGCCGCCGATACTCCTGCTATAGCTCAGCCCGGCGGTCACGCTGCTCAGAGTCGGGCTGCTGACGTCAAGGCGTACACCGCCCAATCGGTTTTCGGTTTCCCTACGGGACAGGGCAATATCGAGCACAAGGCGTTGTTTGCCGTCACGCAGTAATGTACGACTGGCACCCAGTCGGTGTGACTGTACGGTACCTTCATAACGCCAGCGCAGCGGAGATTCACCAAGAGAAAGTGTCTGATAAAAATCAGACCATCCATACTGCGCGCTGAACAACCAGTATCCATAAGGAATCGAAACGCTCCCCAGCATATTGCGGCTACGTCTGTCATGGTGAAACTCACTATCCCTTCCAGCTGCCAGTGTCCATTGGTCTGCCAGCCCCAGCGGATTGTCTGCCGTCAGGCGAGCATTCATCTGCCCACTACCGGTGCTTTTCTGCCCGCTGTTATCTGCGCTCACATCCAGACTGATGGGAAAACGCTGACTGACCGGCACCAATGCAACCCGGGAAAAACCTTCACGGCTCCCCGGCAAAATATCGACGGTCAGAGCACGTGAGCTCATACGGTTCAGTTGTTCCAGCCCCTGTTCAATATCACGGAGATTCAGTACTTGCCCTTCAGCCTGAGGGAAAGCCATTTTCAGAGCCTTTTCCTGATGACCATCCAGAGTAACGGTCTCCACACGCCCTTCCGTCACGGCAATGACCAGACTCCCTCCGGAAATATCCTGTTCTGGCAGCCAGGCTCGTGAAGTGATGAATCCCCGGGAAAGATAATCCTGTGTGACATCCCGCACCCGCAGTTGGATATCCTTAAGGGTCATACACCCCTCTGCCGGAATTGCTGTTAGTTTTCGTTGTACAGAACGCGGGAGAACCGTGACGTTACCCAGACGAATACGAAAGAGTTCAAAACACTTCCCTCCCGCCTCAGCAGAGGCTGTTGTCGGAAGTGTGGGGGCCGGTGTGGAATTACGGAGCATGTCGCGCTGCTGCTGCGACTGTTCCAGTAATGCCTTTTGTTGTTGCTCAATAGCATTCTGATCAGCAGGACTCAGCGGCGCTGCAGATAGACCTGCTGATATTAAAGCTGCTAAAAGAAGCCCATACCTGGCAGAGGATAAACACGACATCAAAAACTCCATTTTCTGAAATGTTGTGCAATTCAATGTAATTGTTTGTAATTAAATATCCATTAAAATCTCACAATTGTGTGAAATTTATTCTCATCAGGTTAATGCAGAGATACTGTACCGGGTTTGGAACGCAGCAGAGATGAACTAAAAGTGATCTTTGCGTGGCAATTCTGATGCCCGGTGCCATGCAACAAAACACGCACTGAGAAGCTGGTCAGACAACCTAACGCCGGACGTCTCGCAGTCCGGGAGCAAGGACGTTATTGTAGAATCGCATGTGATAGAGACAGATTTTAGCGATACCGCTAGTGTCAGCATTGCCTGACATTCGGGCTGCGATCCTTTTAACCGGAGCTGTAAAAAGATGAATTATTCACTCTGTGCCAGAAGCGAACTTTACTTTTTTATTTAACAAACTTGAAATAAATCCATTTCATGATGATTCTTTAAAGATAATAAGACGAAAAGGAAGAACAAATGAAAATCAGACTTGCTGTACCAGAAGAGGCAGAGGAATGTTGGAATATAAGGAACCTTTCTATTCGGGAAGGATGTAAGCCAAGTTATAGCGCCAAGGTACTTGAAGCCTGGACACCCGAAGCGATGCCTGAACATTACAGGGAGGTAATTACGGAAAATCCTTTCTTTGTTGTCGAGCTGCCAGATACAGGATTGGTGGCAACGGGGTATCTGGATCTTACCGAGGGTAGCGTAGAAGCTATTTTTACATTGCCGGATTTTTTTGGTAAAGGTTTTGCTAGCCTGATTATTGAAACGATTAAAGAAGAGGCGATGACAAGAGGGCTGAAACAGCTAACCCTGACCTCAACACCAAACGCGCAAACTTTCTACGAAAAGCATGGCTTTATGTTTATCAAGGAAACGACATCCCCATCAAGACTTGCCCAAACAGATCTACGTTGCATGGATATGTCCATCACACTATAAATTTGAGCTACGTGAAAAAATGGGGCTCTATCCTCCTGCAAATTTTCCCTGGTTTAAGGATTCATTTTCGGAAAGACTTTTGCAGCGGTTTTACGAAAAAAATCGAAAAAAACCGGGCATCGCGCCCGGTTATCGTGTCAGCCCGAAATGGCCCTACGTATTCAACCCGCGATTTTTCAGCATCGGCTCAATCTGTGGATCGTGCCCGCGCCACTGGCGATAAAGTTCAGCTAAATCAGTGCTATTACCGCGCGACAGAATCGCTTCCCGGAAGCGCTGACCGTTCTCACGGGTCAAACCGCCCTGCTCCACGAACCACTGATAGCCGTCGTCGGCCAGCATCTGGGTCCACAGATAGGCGTAATAACCTGCCGCATAGCCGCCGCCAAAGATATGGGAGAAATAGCTGCTGCGATAGCGCGGCGGAACGGCCGCCAGATCCAGGTGTTCTTCCTGCAATATCTTCTGCTCAAACCCATCCACGTCCTCCGGTATTGCCGAGGTCGACAGGCTATGCCAGCGCATATCGAGTAACGCAGCAGCCAACAGCTCGCTCATGTCGTACCCTTTATTGAAGGTTGCCGCACGCAACATATTGTCGCGTAGCGCTTCCGGCATCGGCTCCCCGGACTGGTAGTGCTTCGCGTAGTGGGCAAACACCTGCGGCTGGCTGGCCCAGTGTTCGAAGATCTGCGAAGGAAATTCGACAAAATCGCGCGGGGTATTGGTTCCGGAGAGACTGGCGTAACGCTGGCTGGCGAACAGCCCATGCAGGGTATGACCAAACTCATGGAACAGAGTGATCACCTCATCCCACGACAACAGCGCGCTCTGCCCTGCCTGCGGCCGGGCGTAGTTGCAGACATTGTAGATAACCGGTCGTTGCTCCCGCAGAGTAGACTGTTCGACAAACACATCCATCCAGGCACCGCCGCTCTTTGAGTCGCGTGCGTAGTAGTCACCATAAAACAGCGCCATCCCTTCGCCGTTGTGATCGAAGATCTCCCAGACCCGAACATCCGGGTGATAGACGGGGATATCGAAGCGCTCGACAAAGCGGAGGCCAAAGAGCTGCGTGGCCGTCCAGAAGACGCCATCCTGCAGCACGCGCTCGAGAGCAAAATAGGGTTTAAGCTGCGCATCATCAATGGCAAAGGCAGCTCGCCGCACCTGTTCGCTGTAATAGAGCCAGTCCCATGCCGCGGCGCGAAACGCCCCGCCCTCGTTGTCAATCACCTGCTGGATGTCAGCCAGCTCTCGTTCCGCCCGCGCCCGCGCTGCCGGCGCGATCCGGCGCATAAAAGTTAATGCCTCCGCCGGAGAGGCCGCCATTTGATCGGTCAGCGCCCAGCTGGCGTAATCGGCCGCGCCCAGCAGCTCCGCCTGCTGCGCGCGGATCGCCGCCAGTCGCAGCACCAGGCGACGTGTATCATGCTCATCGCCCTGCTGATTGCGCGTCCAGCCAGCGGCAAAGAGATTCTCCCGCGTCTGTCGGTCGCGCAAAGAGAGCAGCGGCGGCTGCTGGGTGGTATTGGTCAGCGTCAGCAGCCAGCGGTCACTGAGCCCTTTTTCCTGCGCCGCATCGGCCGCCGCCGCTATCTCCTCATCCGCCAGGCCATCCAGTTGATGTCGGTAATCAACCACCAGGCCACCGCTTTTGGTCGCCCCCAGCAGCCGCTGCTGGAACTGACTTTGCAGGGTCGCCGCTTCGGTGTTCAGCGTGCGCAGCACCGCCTTCTGCGCCGGCGCCAGGGTCGCCCCGGCATGAACAAAACGTTGCCAGGTGAGGGTCAGGAGACGATGAGATTCGCTGTCTAACGCCAGCGCGTCACGCTGCTCATAGACGCTGTTCACTCGCTGAAACAAGGCCTCGTTAAGCCAGATGTCATTCCCCAGCTCGGCGAGCTCAGCGGAAAATTCTTCATCCAGAGACTGAATGAACGGGTTGGTGTGGGCGCCAGCCATGGCGAAAAAGACCCGCGTCACTCGCGCCAGCAGCTGTCCGCTCTGTTCAAGGGCCTCAAGAGTGTTGGCAAAATTCGCCGGCTCCGGGTTGTCGATTATCGCGCGGATCTCCGCGCGCTGCTGCCGGACACCCTCATCAAACGCCGGGCGATAGTGGCAGTCCTGGATGAGATTAAACGGGGGTGCCTGGTAAGGCAGCAAACTGACGCTAAAAAAGGGATTTTGTTCAGACATCTTTCTCTCCTGCACAGGCTAATCCTGTAAGATTAGGCTTCTCCTTAAGGGGTCGCAATGATTTCCGTTACCGGTCGCCGTCTGTGCGTGCTATGGTATGAAAACACAAAAAGCGTTGAGGAACAGTAAGATGATTATCATGGTTACCGGTGCCACCGCCGGTTTTGGTGAAAGTATTACTCGCCGTTTCGTCGCTAACGGCCATAAAGTGATTGCCACCGGACGTCGTGAAGAGCGCCTGAAGACGCTGAAAGACGACCTCGGTGATAACCTTTATATCGCCCAGCTTGACGTCCGCAACCGCGCCGCCATTGAGACGCTGATTGCCGATCTGCCCGCTGAGTGGCAGGCGATTGACGTCCTGGTGAATAACGCCGGCCTGGCGCTGGGTCTGGAGCCGGCGCACCGCGCCAGCGTGGAAGACTGGGAAGATATGATCGACACCAATAATAAAGGGCTGGTGTACATGACCCGCGCGGTTCTGCCGGGTATGGTGGAGCGCAATCGCGGGCATATCATTAACATCGGCTCCACGGCAGGCAGCTGGCCTTATGCCGGGGGGAACGTCTATGGGGCGACCAAAGCCTTCGTCCGTCAGTTCAGCCTGAATCTTCGTACCGACCTGCACGGCACCGCGGTGCGCGTCACCGACATCGAGCCGGGTCTGGTGGGAGGCACCGAGTTCTCCAACGTACGCTTTAAAGGTGATGACGCCAAGGCCGGGAAAACTTATGAGAACACCGAAGCCCTGACGCCGGAAGATGTGACCGAGGCGGTCTGGTGGGTGGCCACCCTGCCGAAGCACGTCAACATCAACACCCTGGAGATGATGCCGGTGAGCCAGAGCTTTGCCGGACTCAGTATTCACCGTCAGGGCTAACCGTCAGCCACCCGGCCTGCGGGCCGGGTATGGGCGGAACCGCAAAAAACGCGTAAAATAGTGCGCATAATCCCTTAAAAAGTAACCATCAATGGCCGCAGAATCGCAACTGAATCCGACGCAACCCGTCAATCAGCAAATTTATCGCATCCTCCGCCGGGATATCGTTCACTGCCTGATCCCGCCTGGCACACCGCTGTCCGAGAAAGAAGTCTCCGTGCGTTTCGATGTGTCGCGTCAGCCGGTGCGCGAGGCCTTCATCAAGCTGGCGGAAAATGGGCTTATCCAGATACGTCCCCAGCGCGGCAGCTACGTCAATAAAATTTCCTTGTCGCAGGTGCGCAATGGTTGCTTTGTCCGCCAGGCGATTGAGTGCGCGGTGGTCCGCCGGGCTGCCGGCATGATTAACGATGAGCAGGTTTATCAGCTGGAGCAGAATCTCCATCAGCAGCGTATTGCCGTCGACAGACAACAATCAAACGACTTTTTCCTGCTTGATGATGAGTTTCACCAGAAGCTGTCGATCATTGCCGATTGTCAGCTGGCATGGGATACGGTGGAAAATATAAAAGCCGCCATCGACCGCGTGCGCTACATGAGCCTGGACCATATCACCTCGCCGGAGATGCTCCTGCGTCAGCACCATGAGATTTTCACCGCGCTGGAAAAACGCGACGCGGAGGCAGTAGAGCAGGCAATGAATGTCCATCTGCATGAAATCAGCGAGTCCGTGTTACTGATCCGCCAGGAGAACCGCGACTGGTTTAGCGAAGATTAATGGTCAGACGGCTGCCCAGCGAGGCTGACGCAGCCGTCGTCATTGAGGGGATTAACGGACGACCAGCACCGGCGTTTTGGCGTAGCGCAGAATCGACTCGGCGTTGGAGCCCAGCAGATGGGTGGAGATGCCCGGTTTGCGGGAGCCAACCACTATCACATCGAACTCTTCATTATTACTGATAGCCAGAATTTCGTCGCGCACGTTACCAAAGACCACCCGGGTATGGATCCGCGACATCGGGATGTCGAACCGTCGCGCCACCTCGCGCATCTTTTTCTCCGACTCTTCTTTCATATAGGCTTCGAATTTACGAATATCCGCCGTAAAACCACGTAATAGTGAACGACTGCTGTTCGGCAGAACGTTGAGCAATGTGATTTCACCGTTTTCTGCAGTGGCGAGGAATTCCGCGTGACGCACAGCCTTATCGCTTAAATCCATTTCAAAGACATCAACAGGCAATAAAATTTTTTTATACATGGCCCGTACTCCTTTTCCAGAGAAAGTTCTTTTTCAATGACTTAACTATGCCATTATGGCAGTAAATTACCAGCCATAATTCGGAAAAATAACAGCTACTTATCTTTAGTAAATCAGGGAAATATAGAGTTATGTATAGACATTGCGTTCGATCATACTTTCAGCACGCCAAAACCGATCGACTGCAAAAAAAAGAAATATCAGCGGAAGGTGGCAGAGATAACAAAATAGCCGGTGTCGACGACGAGGCCGACACCGGAAGCGGATTATTGCTCGGCAGCCCACGCGGCGACGGTGGCTTTGGCCCCCTGCCGCTGCAGCGCCAGATAGGCGCGGGTCACCGCCGAGACGAAGCGTGGCTCCTGCGGCAACGCCAGGCCGAAGATCGCCTCAATACCCAGCAGCGCTTTCACCCGCGCTTCACCCTCGGCGCTGGCCGCCACCGCCTGTTGGATAACCGGCAACAGCGGATCGCAAATCTCAATCGGCTGGCCGGCATCGTCAACGCCGCCGACATAGCGCATCCAGCCCGCCACACCGAGCGCCAGCAGCGTGAAATCTTGCTGGTGCGCCAGATGCCAGCGTACTGAGTCCAGCATGCGCTGCGGCAACTTCTGGCTGCCGTCCATGGCTATCTGCCAGGTACGGTGCTTCAGCGCCGGATTGCAGTAGCGGTCAATCAGCAGACTGGCGTAGCGCGGTAGATCCACCCCCTGCACTTTCAGCGTCGGCGCCTGTTCGTCCAGCATCAGCGCCAGCGCCGCGCGGCGGTAGTTGTCATCCTGCATACAGTCGTTGATGTGCTGATAACCGGCCAGATAGCCCAGGTACGCCAGGAACGAGTGGCTACCGTTGAGCATCCTCAGCTTCATCTCTTCAAAAGGCACCACATCGGCGACCAGTTCCGCTCCCGCTTTTTCCCACTGCGGACGTCCGGCAACAAAGTTATCCTCAATCACCCACTGACGGAAAGGTTCGCAGGCCACCCCGGCCGGGTCGCGCACGCCGGTCAGTTGCTCAATTTTATCGAGGGTTTCCGCGGTAACGGCTGGGACAATGCGGTCCACCATGGTCGATGGGAAGGTGACATTCTGTTCAATCCAGGCCGCTAGCTCCGCGTCCAGCGCCCGGGCGTAGGCGCAGACGACATTGCGCATCACGTGACCGTTTTCCGGCATGTTGTCGCAGGACATCACGGTAAAAGCCGGCAAGCCTTCCGCCCGACGGCGAGCCAGAGCCTCCACCACCACGCCCGGCGCCGATTTTGGCTGGTGCGGGTTGTGCAGATCGGCGACGATCAGCGGGTGATCGAGCTGCAGCTCGCCGCTGGCCGGCGAATGACAATAACCTTTCTCGGTAATGGTCAGGGAGACAATGGCTACCTGAGGCTCACACATCGCCGCCAGCACCGCTTCGAGGCCATCAACCTGGGCGTGCAGCGCCTGCTTCACCACCCCAACCACGCGTGCGGTCCAGGCGTCGGCGGACATTTCGGCCACAGTGTACAGCCGATCCTGCTGGCGGAGGTCGGCGATCTGCTGCTCGCCGCCGATAAGATTGACTTCGGTATAGCCCCAGTCGCTGCCATGTTCACTGGCAAGAATATCGGCATATACCGCCTGATGGGCGCGGTGGAATGCGCCAAAACCAAGGTGTACGATGCGGGGGATCAGCGCGCTGCGATCGTAGCCTGGCAGCATGGCGTTGGCGGTTAAAAAGGTGTTTTCCATGATGACTCTCGTTGTTATGTGTCTCATCAACCATTCTCGGGGAGAACTCTCGAGGAGAATGCCTTTGTGTCTCAACCATCGCACGCAATTGGTATAACATCTTTGATTTCTGTCAACTACCATACAAGAAGATGCAGCCGGTTCGCTGCCGGGAGTGAACCGTCACAAAATCATCACTGATGGAATGGGAAACAGTCGCCGCGAGGAAATAAAAGAAGTCGACGAATGACACACCGGCCACGCGTCCCTGCGGGCCTGTCACTTAACCGGGAGTCCGGTCTGGCGGTTAGTCGATACGGGTTTTAACGATAAAGAAGTAACACAACGCCCCGGTGAAGGTCACGCCGGCGGCGATCACCAGCGCCAGATTAAAAGAATGGGTGGTATCCACCACCCATCCGGTGACGATCGGCGCAAAGGAGGCAAACACAAAGCTGCCAAAGTTCTGGATCGCTGCCACCGAGGCCACTTTATGCTCCGCCACCAATACCTGCACCAGCCCCCAGGCCGACGTCCCGGCAAAATGGACGCAAAACAGCGCCATGGAGATAAAAGCCACCGCCTGGGTCGGCGTGGAGGATTGCACCACCAGCAGGGTGCCCAGGGCCGACAGCGCCAGACCGATCACGATCGCCGTTTTGCGGGTTTTCGCCAGATCGTAACCTCTGCGCGCCAGGGCATCGACCACCAGGCCATTGACCCACATCCCCACCGCCGCGGCAAGGAACGGGATCGCCGCCACCCAGCCGGTACGGGCCAGGCTTAACCCTTGCTGCGCCTGCAAATAGCCGGGCAGCCAGGCGATATACAGCCAGCCAGTGTAGTTCACACCGGAAAAGCCCAGAATCATCCCCCAGGTGGTGCGCCGTTTAAACAGAGCCAGCCATTCGCTAAATTTCAGCGCCGGGCGGGCCACCTCCTCGCTGGCCAGATACTGCTGCTCCTCTTCCTGCAGGGTGAAGTGCCGGCGATTTCGGTAACCCACATACCAGCACAGACCGACCACGATACCGGCTAAGCCAATCACCACAAACATCGTTCGCCAGCCCCAGGCCAGTTGCATAATAACCAGAGCCGGTGGCGCAATGGCCTGCCCCAGCACCGTCGAGGAGTTAAATATCCCCACCGCCGTACCGCGCTCTCTTTGCGCATACCAGTCATTGATTGATTTCACACCGGCCGGCATAAATGGCGCTTCACCAATCCCGAGTCCAATGCGCAGCAGAATAAAATGCGAGAACGAATTGACCATCCCGGTCAGGGCCTGCATTGCGGACCAGAAAATCAGTCCGGCGCCGAGCACAATGCGCGGTCCAACGCGATCCAGCAGTATTCCCGATGGCAATTGTGCGAAGCCGTAGGAGAGCGAAAAGGCGGAGAGCAGCACCCCGAACTCGGTGGCGCTGAGTCCCAGGTCGGCGCGTATCGCCTCCCCGGCGACGCTCAGCGAAGAGCGGTCAAGAAAGTTGACGATACCGGCGATAAACAGCAGCGTCAGGGTGATCTTCTGCACCCGACGGATACGCAGCGGCGTCGCCCCCGTCCGGGCGGCAAGTGTCTCGATAGCCATCGTTGTTCCTTACAGAGTCATAACAAAAGAGAATGTCTGATAAGTAAGGCAACAGGTCGACTACCATACAAGAATTAGGGTTTAAAAAAGTGGCAGCGATCACACAAGGCGAGCTCAGGCTCGACCCCAGCCCGCCACGATGATCAGCATGCCGCACAGAGCGATGATCGCCCCGGCCCAGTCGTAATGGCTGAGCTTGACGCCATCCACGACCCGCAGCCAGAGCAAGGCGGTACAGACGTACACCCCACCGTAAGCGGCATAGACCCGCCCGCTAGCGGCAGGATGGAGCGTCAGGAGCCAGACGAACAGCGCCAGCGCCAGGCCGGTGGGGATCAACAGTAGCGGCGTGGCCCCGCGCTTTAACCATAACCACGGCAGATAGCAGCCGATGATTTCGCACAAGGCAGTGGCAAAGAACAATAGCGTTGTTTTGAGCATTAAAAGATTCGTAAATGAGACAAAGCGTTGAACCATTCTACGCGATAATAGCCCTTTCCCTACGCTGTTTTGTCGGCTATGCCCGGCATAAGAGCTGTAGTAAACTTAACCTGAGGGTTAACCCATCACTTAAAGGAAATCGTGATGAACATGACACTGAACAAACGCTGGTGCCTGACCGCCATTCTGGCGTTAAGCGCCGTGGTCTATACCTCCAGCTCCTTCGCCGCCACCGACCGGCTGGTGATTGAATCTGGCGACAGCGCGCAAAGCCGTCAGCAGGCGTCGATGGAAAAAGAGCAATGGAACGACACCCGCAGCCTGCGCCAGAAGGTCAATAAGCGGGCGGAAAAAGAGTGGGACAAAACCGATGTCGCCTTCGACGCGCAGGATAACTGCCAGAAAAGCGCCAACGTCAATGCCTACTGGGAGCCGAACACCCTGCGCTGCCTTGACCGCCGCACCGGCCGGGCTATCAATCCCTGATCCGCTTCCTGTCAACGCTGGCGCCTGCGGGCGCCGCCTTTCATAACGCGCTGTTCAGCTTTAACCACAGGATTACCCATGACCGACGCGCTACACGTCAAACTCCGCCCCCTCGAACGGGAAGATTTGCGCTTTGTCCACCAGCTCGATAACAACGCCAGCGTCATGCGCTACTGGTTTGAAGAGCCGTACGAGGCCTTCGTTGAGCTCTCCGATCTGTACGACAAACATATTCACGATCAAAGTGAACGTCGCTTTGTGATCGAATGCAATGGCGATAAAGCCGGGCTGGTGGAGCTGGTTGAAATCAACCATGTTCATCGGCGGGCCGAGTTCCAGATCATTATCTCACCGGACTTCCAGGGAAAAGGCCTTGCCACTCGCGCGGCGCGGCTGGCCATGGACTACGGGTTTACGGTTCTTAATCTGTATAAGCTGTATTTAATTGTCGATAAAGAGAATGAAAAAGCGATCCATATTTACCGCAAGCTCGGCTTTATCGTCGAGGGTGAACTGATCCATGAATTTTTCATTAACGGCGAGTACCGCAACACCATCCGCATGTGTCTGTTCCAGCACCAGTATCTGGCCGAACACAAAACCCCTGGTCCGGCCCTGCTGAAGCCGACGGCTCAGTAATAATCAATGCGGTTCTTGATGGTGTAGTGGCGAGTCAGCGGCGGCTGTACGCTTTCATCAATAACCTGCAGCTCACAGCTCAGCGGATTGTCGCGGCGATCGTAGTCGCAGGTCTGACGCACCGTGCCCAGCGTGCGTTCGTTGAAGGTGCTGATGGCGGTATAGTCCATTTTCTTGCGCGGATCCTTCGACGGCGTGGAGGCGACGGTAAATTGCTCTTCTTTGGCGGTGGTGGTTTTTCCCAGCGGATAGCCATCGCTGTCATAGCGGTAGGTGGCGGTGGTCTCTTTGCCGCGAGCACTGATAATAAAACCGTTATCATCCGTCTCCCAGCTCACCCCGGTGGCAGGCATCTCTGCCAGCTGACACTTGCCCTGCAGGCGCAGTCGCTTCTCGTGGGTGCGCCCATCGACGTAATAGTTGGCATCCAGCAGCAGCGTGGCGCCGGTATTGTTCTCCACATCTTCCAGGGTCAGCAGATCAAAACATCCCTCTTTTGACAGCTGAGCGCTCACTTTTTTGACCACCACATCGTGTTCATCCAATAGCGTCTGGCTAAAATCTTTCACCGGCCCGCGCAGCGGATCGAACTCAAACTCATTGGAAAAACTCGCCATCTCGGGGGTGAAGGCTTCCGGGGCGCTTTTGCGGTCGCACGCCGTCAGCAGCAGCGCTGCCGGGATCAGCCAATACAATCTTTTCACAGGCGATTCCTTTTGTGTACATCAGATCATATTAGCAAATACAATTGTTTACACCAGTTCTGCTATGCTTAATTCTGGATAACATCGATAAGGAGTGTAAGATGAAACTATCCCTCTGGACAGGCGCCGCGCTACTGCTGTGCTCCACGACCGTGCTGGCGGCCCCCGACTCTTGTGAACGGGTTAAAAGTGACATCCAGCAGAAGATCATCAACAATGGCGTACCGGAAACTGCCTTCAGCCTGGCCATTGTGCCAAACGATCAGGCAGACCAGCCCGGGGTTCAGGTGGTCGGCCATTGCGCCAATGACACCTTCAAAATCACCTATACGCGTAACAGCGACAGTCCCGCCGAAAACGACGCTCAGTAAGCCCACTTCGGTTTCAAATGAAAGATCTTATCCCTGCATTGACCAGGGATAAGATCGGCTGGCTACCTATAACGTATTATCGCTCACCCCTGCGTCTGTTAATGACGTGGCGGCCCTTCTCCGCACAGCATAACTATCATGGAGTGAGCAATGTCGAATCAGGAATCCCCCGGCGGCGTCACCCGACGCGCGCTACTCAAATCCACAGCCCTCAGCTCTCTGGCGCTGGCCGCCGGCGGGCTGACCCTACCCTTTACACTGCGCAGCGCCGCGGCAGCAGTACAACAGGCTACCGGCGACAACACCCGCGTCGTCTGGGGCGCCTGTTCGGTCAACTGTGGCAGCCGCTGCGCCCTGCGGCTGCACGTGCGTGATGATGAAGTGGTTTTCGTCGAAACGGATAACACCGGCGACGACCGCTACGGCGACCACCAGGTCCGCGCCTGCCTGCGCGGGCGCTCGATTCGTCGGCGCATCAATCACCCGGATCGCCTTAACTATCCCATGAAGCGCGTCGGCAAACGCGGGGAAGGCAAATTTGAACGCATCAGCTGGCAGGAGGCGCTGGATATCCTCGCTGACCGTCTGAAAAGCACCGTTGCCCAGTATGGCAATGAAGCCGTGTACATTAACTACTCTTCGGGGATCGTCGGCGGCAACATCACCCGTTCGTCGCCTTCAGCGTCGCCGGTAGCGCGGCTGATGAACTGCTACGGCGGCTCGCTTAACCAGTACGGTACCTACAGCACCGCACAGATTGCCTGCGCGATGCCCTATACCTACGGCAGCAACGGCGGCAACAGTACTTCGGATATTGAAAACAGCAAGCTGGTGGTGATGTTCGGCAATAACCCAGCGGAAACCCGGATGAGCGGCGGCGGCATTACCTGGTATCTGGAGCAGGCTCGCGAGCGCTCTAACGCGCGGATGATCGTTATCGACCCGCGCTACACCGATACCGCTGCCGGTCGGGAAGATGAGTGGATCCCTATTCGTCCCGGCACGGACGCCGCGCTGGTCGCCGGTATCGCCTGGGTGCTGATAAACGAGGAGCTCGTCGACCAGCCATTCCTCGACAAATACTGCGTTGGCTACGATGAGAAAACGCTGCCGGTCGGGGCGCCGGCAAACGGCCACTACAAAGCGTATATTCTTGGCGAGGGCGACGACGGGATCGCCAAAACGCCGCAGTGGGCCTCGCGTATTACCGGCATCCCTACCGATCGCATCATTAAGCTGGCGCGCGAAATCGGCATGAGTAAACCGGCTTATATTTGCCAGGGCTGGGGACCGCAGCGCCAGGCCAACGGCGAACTCTCCGCCCGCGCGATCGCCATGCTGCCGATCTTAACCGGCAACGTCGGCATCAACGGCGGCAACAGCGGCGCCCGCGAATCAACCTACACCATCACTATCGAACGTCTGCCGGTGCTGGAAAATCCGGTAAAGACCGCCATCTCCTGCTTCACCTGGACCGACGCCATCGCTCGAGGCCCGGAGATGACCGCCACCCGCGACGGCGTGCGCGGCAAAGAGAAGCTGGATGTGCCGATCAAGTTCCTGTGGAACTACGCGGGCAACACCATCATCAACCAGCACTCCGACATCAATAAGACCCACGAGATCCTGCAGGACGAAAGCAAGTGCGAAACCATTGTGGTTATCGACAACTTTATGACCTCGTCGGCGAAATACGCCGACCTGCTGCTGCCCGATCTGATGACCGTTGAGCAGGAAGATATTATTCCCAACGACTATGCCGGCAATATGGGCTATCTCATTTTTATCCAGCCCGCTACCTCGGCGAAGTTCGAACGCAAACCGATTTACTGGATCTTAAGTGAAGTGGCGAAACGGCTCGGCGACGACGTGCATCAACGTTTTACCGAGGGGCGCACGCAGGCGCAGTGGCTGCAGCATCTGTATGCCAAAATGGTGGCGAAAGACCCCGCGCTACCTGGCTACGACGACCTGAAGCAGATGGGCATCTACAAGCGTAAAGATCCGAACGGCCACTTCGTCGCCTATCGCGACTTCCGCCGCGATCCTGAAGCGCATCCGCTCAAAACCCCGTCCGGCAAAATTGAAATCTACTCCAGCCGGCTCGCCGAGATTGCCGCCCACTGGCAGCTGGAGAAAGACGAAGTTATCAGCCCGCTGCCGGTCTACGCCTCCACATTTGAAGGTTGGGACGATCCACTGCGCGGCCAATATCCGCTGCAGCTGTTTGGTTTCCACTATAAAGCGCGCACCCACTCCAGCTACGGCAACGTCGATGTATTACAAGCGGCCTGTCGCCAGGAGGTGTGGCTCAATCCGCTTGATGAGGAAAAACGCGGGATTAAAAACGGCGATATGGTGCGCGTCTTTAATCAGCGCGGCGAAGTCCGTCTTCCGGCGAAAGTGACGCCGCGCATCATGCCGGGCGTGTCGGCGATGGGCCAGGGCGCCTGGCACGACGCGAATATGGCCGGAGACCGGATCGACCATGGCGCCTGCATGAATACGCTGACCACCCACCGCCCATCGCCGCTGGCGAAGGGGAATCCACAGCATACCAACCTGGTCGACATAGAGAAGGTTTAAGGAGTAAACCATGAGCACGCAATATGGATTCTTTATCGATTCCGCTCGCTGTACCGGGTGTAAAACCTGCGAACTGGCCTGTAAGGACTACAAGAATCTCACCCCGGAGGTCAGCTTCCGTCGCATCTATGAGTATGCCGGCGGCGACTGGCAGGAGGACAACGGCGTCTGGCAGCAGAATGTGTTCGCCTACTACCTCTCCATCGCCTGTAACCACTGCGAAGATCCGGCCTGCACCAAGGTCTGCCCGAGTGGGGCGATGCACAAGCGCGACGATGGTTTTGTGGTGGTCAACGAAGCGGTGTGCATTGGCTGCCGCTACTGCCATATGGCCTGCCCGTACGGCGCCCCGCAGTACAACGCCGACAAAGGTCATATGACCAAGTGCGACGGCTGTCACGAGCGCGTCGCCGAGGGGAAAAAGCCGATCTGCGTCGAATCCTGCCCGCTGCGGGCGCTCGATTTCGGGCCGATTGCCGAGCTGCGCGCCAAGCACGGCCAGCTGGCCGCAGTGGCCCCGCTGCCCTCGGCGCATTTTACCAGGCCGAGTATCGTTATTAAACCTAACGCCAATGCCCGGCCGTGTGGCGATACCACCGGTTATCTGGCAAATCCAAAGGAGGTGTGAGATGGGAAGCGGATGGCATGAATGGCCGCTGGTGCTGTTTACGGTACTGGGGCAATGCGTGGTCGGCGCGACCCTCGTCAGCGGGCTGGGCTGGCTATCGCTGACAGATCAGCGCGAAGCGCAGCAGCGGCTGGCGCGCAGCATGTTTTTTATCTGGCTGCTGATGGGCATTGGTTTTCTGGCTTCGGTGATGCATCTCGGTTCGCCGCTGCGCGCGTTTAACTCGCTGAACCGCGTCGGCGCCTCGGCGCTGAGCAATGAAATCGCCAGCGGCGCCTTGTTCTTCGCAGTGGGGGGATTCTGGTGGCTGCTGGCGGTACTGGGCAAAATGCCAGCGGCGCTGGGTAAAGTCTGGTTGGTGATCGCCATGCTGTTGGGGCTGCTGTTTGTTCTGGCGATGACCCGGGTTTACCAAATCGATACCGTGCCAACATGGTACAATGGCTACACTACCAGCGCGTTCTTCCTGACGGTGCTCCTCAGCGGGCCGCTGTTCGCCGCCCTGCTGCTGCGGCTGGCGAAAGTCGACTTTAACGGCTGGTTTTTTGCCGGACTCAGCGTGGCCGCGCTGGCGATCGGCGCCGCCGTTATCATCATGCAAAGCGCCGGACTCAGTACCATACACAGTTCAGTCCAGCAGGCAGCCACCCTGCTGCCAGATTACGGCACACTCCAGGCGTTACGCCTGATACTGCTGGCTCTCGGTCTTGGCTGCTGGTTGTGTCCGCTGATCCGCCGCCAACCGCCGCGCGCTACGGCGCTGCTGATCGGCCTGCTGCTGGTCTTGATCGCGGAATGTATTGGTCGCGGCCTGTTTTATGGTCTGCATATGACCGTCGGTATGGCGGTTGCCGGTTAATGAGACGGCGCGCTGGCGCGCGCCGCAGAAAGGAATAAGTAATGATGCCGATCCCAAACCGCGACGCTGTCGCGTTAAGCGCCCGCACCCTGGGCGCGCTGTTCTCTTATGCGCCGAATAGCGCGCACATTGCGCCGCTGGTCGCCGCCTTCCAGGACGGCAGCTGGCAGCAACAGTGGCCCTTCCCGGTAACCGCCCCACTGGCGTCAGCCTTTGCCGCGTCGACGGAAGAGTCATTACCAGAAGCCTGGCAACGCCTGTTTATCGGCCCGTGGGCCCTGCCGGCGCCGCCATGGGGATCCGTCTGGCTGGATAAAGAGTCAGTGCTGTTTGGCGATTCCACGCTGGCCCTGCGCGAGTGGATGCGCACGAACGGCATCGCACTGGACGCCGAGCGTAACGAACCGGAAGATCATTTCGGCACCCTGCTGCTGCTGGCGGCATGGCTGTGCGAGACGGAGCAGGATGCGTTGTTTGCCCAGCTGCTGGCCTGGCACCTGCTGCCGTGGTCCGGGCGCTTCCTGAGCGTCTTTGTCGACCATGCCGCCCACCCCTTCTACCAGGCGCTGGGTCAGCTGGCGCAGGCAACGCTGGCGCAGTGGCAGGAGAATCTGCCGATCGCCGTGGCGGAAAAAGCGCTCTATCGTTAACCCTTCACCGCGCCGGTATCCGGCGCGGTTTTATTTCGTCGCTTCCCAGCCCCTCACCCGCACTTATCGCTTTTGCATCTAAGGTTATTCCCTATCACAATAAGGCCATGTTTTCCGAACCTCGCCGTAACTGATGCACCGTCTTCATCCCTATCCTGATGTGCAGGTGATGTTTCGCCGCCTGCTGATCGCCACCCTGATTGGCCTTCTCGCCGCCCTGGCGGTGGCGCTGTTTCGCCATGCGATGGTGGTGCTGGAAACGCTGTTTCTTGGCAATGACAGCGGGAGCCTGGTCAACGCGGCGCAGTCGCTGCCGGCGTGGCGGCGGCTGATTACCCCGGCGCTGGGCGGCCTGGCGGCAGGGACACTTCTCTGGCTGTGGCAGCGACGCAGCATCGCGCGCCCGCATGCCGCCACCGATTATATGGAAGCCCTGGAGACCGGCGACGGTTGCTTCGATACGCCGGCAAGCCTGGTGAAATCGCTGGCGTCATTGCTGGTCGTGGTCACCGGCAGCGCGATTGGCCGGGAAGGCGCCATGATCCTGCTGGCCGCGCTGGCGGCGTCGCTGTTCGCCCGCCGCTTCACGCCGCAGACTGAATGGAAGCTGTGGGTCGCCTGCGGCGCCGCTGCCGGGATGGCCAGCGCCTATCATGCCCCGCTGGCCGGCAGCCTGTTTATTGCTGAAATTCTCTTTGGCACGCTGATGCTGGCCTCGCTCGGGCCGGTCGTTATCTCGGCGGTGATCGCCCTGCTGTTGACGCAGTTTCTCAACGGCGGCGCCACGCCGCTGTACCACGTCGTCCTGCAGCAAAACCTCAGCGCGCTGCACTATGGTTTAATGCTGGCGACTGGCCTGCTGGCCGGGGTATGCGGCCCGCTGTTTATCTGGCTGATGGACTACAGCCACCGTGGCTTCGTCAAACTGAAACTGGCACCGCCGTGGCAGCTGGCGCTGGGTGGGCTGATTGTCGGCAGCTTATCGCTCATCACCCCGGCGGTGTGGGGCAACGGCTACAGCGTGGTGCAAAGCTATTTGCAGGTGCCGCCGTCTGGCCTACTGCTGGCCGGCGTTTTCCTGTGCAAACTGCTGGCGGTGCTGGCCAGTAGCGGCTCCGGCGCGCCGGGCGGGGTCTTTACCCCCACGCTGTTTGTCGGCCTGGCGATGGGCATGCTATTTGCCAGCGTCAGCGGGCTATGGCTACCCGGGAATGAAGAGATGGCTATGATGATCGGTCTAACCGGCATGGCGGCGTTTCTGGCTGCCACCACCCATGCGCCAATCATGTCGACCCTGATGATATGTGAGATGACCGGGCAGTATACGCTGCTGCCCGGCCTGCTGATCACCTGCGTGGTGGCGTCGGTGCTGTCGCGGACGTTACGCCGGGATTCGATCTATCGCCATCACGTTGCCGAGCATGTCTAAGTCGACATAGCGGCTCAGCTCACGCTGTTCGGCGCGCGGCAGGTACGGCAGCTCGCCAATCAGCGGCGCCGGCAGCTTCTTGCTGAGGACATCGATGATTTCGGCGTAGTGCGCCAGACCGGGGTTGATGCGGTTGGCCACCCAGCCGATCAGCGGCAGTCCGTCATTGGCGATCGCCTGGGCCGTCAGCAGCGCATGGTTGATACACCCCTCCTGGATCCCCACCACCATCAGCACCGGGAGCTGCTCCTGTACCACCCATTCGGAGAGCGGGCGCAGGTCGTTCATCAGGCTGCGCCAGCCGCCGGTACCTTCAACCACTACGTGATCGACCTGGCCGGCCAGTCGCTGCAAACCATCCGACAGCAAACCATAGTTGATCGGGCAGCTGTGCGCCACGCTGCTTTCGTCTTCGCTTAACGCTATGGGATTGACAGCTTCATACGGCAACGCCAGCGTGGAGACGCTCTGCAGCACCAGCGCGTCTTTGTTACGCAAACCGTCTGGCGTCTCTTTGCTGCCCTTCGCCACAGGCTTGTACCCGGCCACGCTTTTGCCTTTGGCAGCAAGTGCCTGCAACAGCGCACGGGAAACCACTGTCTTCCCGACAGAGGTGTCTGTACCTGTAATAAAGAAACGCTTAAACATCACTAACCCCACAGTTTTGTCGATGAAATATACGGGAGAGAAATAATCAACAGTGGGCAAAGTCTACGTGATGCCGCCAGAGGTCGGCTTGAGATAGCGCAATTTTTGGTGCGACTATGAAAAAATGTTAACCCTGTAACAGTCGTATGAGTAAGGATCCGTTATAGAGCGCATCCTTGACCAGCGCCGCGCCAGCCATCGTGCCGCGATTGGAAAACTGGGTGCTTTCAACCGCGATATGCTGGCTGTAGGCCGGGAGTGATTGTTGCCGAATGCAGCTGGAAATTGCCGGAAAAAGGATATCTGCCGCCAGATTAAACGGCGAGCCAATCAGAATTTTCTGCGGGTTAAACAGATTGACCATGATCGCCAGAATCCGGCCGACGTGGTTACCCACGCCGCTGATAATGTCTCTGGCCAGCAGATCGCCCTGCAGCGCGGCCTGGCACAGCCACTCCACGCTCAGCGGACGCTGGTGCAGCAGCGAGCTCATCGACTGGGCCATTCGCATCTGCGCCAGCTCCAGCACGCTCTCTACGCTGGCAATGGTTTCCAGACAGCCATGGTTGCCGCAGTAGCAGCGCTTGCCATAGGGATCGACCTGAGTATGGCCGATCTCCACCAGGCTGCTGCTGCCGGCATGCAGCAGGCGCCCGTCGGTGATAACCCCGGCGCCGACGTTATGATCGATAACCACCTGGATGACGTCCCGGGCGCCGCGCGAGGCGCCGAACAACGATTCCGCCATAGTCCAGGCGCTGATGTCATGCTGAATATAGACCGGCACCCCGGTATGGTTAGCCAGCACATCGCCCAGCGGCACATCTTTGACATCCTCATAAAACGGCATGCGATGAATAATGCCATTTTCGGTATCAATAATACCCGGCATCGTCATGGCGATGGAGGTGAGACGTTCCAGCTTCTTCTGGTGACGAATAAAGAACCGATCGATGTGGTCAATAATGCGCGTCAGAAACGGCGTGCTGTCGGTGAGGGCCAGCTCCAGCTGATCCTCCACCACCAGCTGACTGCTTAAATCACGCAGCGAAAGGTGGATCTCGCCGCGGCTGACGCGCACCGCGAGATAGTGCCAGGCCTCGGTTTCCACCATCAACCCTACCGCCGGGCGGCCACGGCTGCCGGGCTCCTGGATCTCCGTCTCCTGCACCAGATGCGCTTCCAGCATCTCACGGACAATCTTGGTGATGCTGGCGGGAGCCAGTTGCGCAAATCGGGAGAGGTCGATACGCGATACCGGGCCGAGCTGATCAATCAGGCGATACACAGCGCCCGCATTGGTCTGCTTAATTTGATCGATATGGCCTGGTTGACTATCCGCTACCACCATTGACTCCCTTTATTTTCGCGCTTCGAAATAAACTTTCGGCTATGGTGAAGCACTTCGATGGTGAACGTCAAATTTTTACTTAGCCTTGTGATTTACCGCACATTTCCAGCCCCTTTTCGCCTCAATTCTGCTCGGTTTTCCAGGCCAGCAGCGACTCGCGAAAGCGTTTTGCCAGCGCCCCCTGTTCATGATGTTTCGACCACACCAGCCACATCTCCGAGACCGCATCCTGTTCGTCGATCGGCAGCCAGCGCATTTCACTGAGCTGTACGCGCTGAAAGGAGGCCGGCAGGATAGACACCCCCAGTCCGGCGGCCACCAGACCAATAATGGTCATCGCCTCCCCCACCTCCTGGGCAATCACCGGCGTATGGCCGTAACGACGCAGCAAGCCGAGGATATCGTCATACAGGCCGGTACCCACGTGCGGGTCGAAAAAGACGAAGGGTTCGCGCGCCAGCGCCGCCAGGCTGACCGAGGGCTGGCGGGCCAGCGGATGGTCGGCCGGGACCATCGCCAGCAACGGCTCGCGCAGCACTCGTTCCCATGCCAGGGTGTCCGGCAGTTGGGTATTGCGCAGCAGCCCCAGATCGAGAGCCCCCTCGCTCAGTGGCACAATCTGTTCGCGGGTGTTGGTCTCGCGGGTCAAAATATGCACATCCGGGTAGCGCTGACGAAACATCGACAACGTATCGGATACCGCCTTGATAAAGGGGGCCGAGGAGGTAAAGCCGATACGCAGTTCGCCAGTTTCACCGTGATGCAGACGCGCAGCGCGGGCGGCCGCGTCATCCACCTGGGCAAGAATTTGTCGGCTATCGGCGAGAAACTGCTTTCCAGCCGCCGTCAGGCTGACGCTGCGATTGGTGCGCGCGAACAGGCGGGCGCCGGTCTGCTGCTCAAGGATCTGAATTTGCTGGCTTAACGGCGGTTGAGAAATATTCAGTCGCGCCGCGGCGCGGCCAAAATGTAATTCCTCGGCGACGGCGACAAAGTAGCGCAGATGACGCAACTCGATATTCATATTTAAAACGTCTTATTTGAGATTATTAATATATTAGACAGAATATTTACATTTTCATACCCTAAAAATGTGAGCTGAATGGTCACAACATTCTGTTGGTAAGCAGCAACTTCTACGCAAGGAATTATCTGTGAGTCGTACAACAACCGTTGACACCGTGCCGGCGGGCGAGGTCAGCGTCGCTGGTGCATCCCGCCCGGATCAGTTTATTAAGCGCGGCACCCCGCAATTTATGCGCGTCACCCTCGCGCTGTTCTCCGCCGGTCTGGCCACCTTTGCTCTGCTCTACTGCGTGCAACCGATCCTGCCGGTGCTGTCGAACGAGTTCGGCGTATCGCCGGCCAGCAGCAGTATTTCACTCTCCATTTCCACGGCGATGCTGGCGGTGGGCCTGTTGTTTACCGGCCCGCTGTCCGACGCCATCGGGCGCAAGCCGGTAATGGTCACCGCCCTGCTGCTGGCCGCCTGCTGCTCGCTGCTGTCGACCATGATGACCAGCTGGCACGGCATCCTCATTATGCGCGCCCTGATCGGCCTGTCGCTGAGCGGCGTGGCGGCGGTCGGCATGACCTACCTGAGTGAGGAGATCCACCCCAGCTTCGTCGCCTTTTCGATGGGCTTATATATCAGCGGCAACTCTATCGGCGGCATGAGCGGCCGCTTGCTGACCGGGGTCTTTACCGATTTCTTCGGCTGGCGCGTGGCGCTGGCGGTGATCAGTGGCTTCGCGCTGGCCGCGGCCATCATGTTCTGGCGCATTCTGCCCGAGTCGCGCCATTTCCGCTCGACCTCGCTGCGACCGAAAAACTTGCTGATCAACTTCCGTCTGCACTGGCGCGACCGCGGTCTGCCGCTGCTGTTCGTCGAAGGTTTTCTGCTGATGGGCGCTTTTGTCACCCTGTTTAACTATATTGGCTACCGCCTGATGATGTCGCCGTGGTCGCTAAGCCAGGCGGTGGTAGGCCTGCTGTCGGTCGCTTATCTCACCGGCACCTGGAGTTCACCGAAGGCGGGCGCCATGACCGTACGCTTTGGCCGCGGGCCGGTGATGCTCGGCTTTACCGCTGTCATGCTCTGCGGCCTGCTGCTGACGCTCTTTTCTTCCCTGTGGCTTATTTTCATCGGCATGCTGCTGTTTTCCGCTGGCTTCTTCGCCGCGCATTCCGTCGCCAGCAGCTGGATTGGCCCACGCGCCCGCCGTGCCCGCGGTCAGGCGTCATCGCTGTATCTGTTCAGCTATTATTTGGGTTCAAGTCTTGCGGGAACGTTAGGCGGAGTGTTCTGGCATCACTACGGCTGGAATGGCGTCGGTGGGTTTATCGCGCTGCTGCTCCTTGCCGCGCTGTTGACCGGCACCTGCTTACATCAACGACTGAAATAGTCGTGTGTGACGTGGCCTGCGGGCCACGTTTCACCACATGCCCATAATGGAAGACAAGCCCATCAGCTCTCTGACGGCATCAACGGACAGTAGTGCAATAAACAGCCAGGTGAACGGATTCATAAACCACCCCCGAACCTCCAGACCTGCGTTATAGATCACAGTTTAGTTCCGATATGTTACCGTTTTCTGCAATATTGCTCACAGAGTCACTTTTTTTTCTTTCCCGCTCGGGGCTGACGTTTTTCCGGTCCTCCAGCGCACAATGCTCGACCCGCCAGGCGTATCAGGATAGTGTAGAAGCATACCGATAACCTGTTCATTCACCTGTCACGGACCGAACGCCACTATGACTGAAAATACGCCTTATCAGCAGCTTACCCGTACCTTTCAGCGCCTGTCGCGCTTTTCGCATCTCTCCGCCATCGCTGGCTGGGATATGTTTGCGATGATGCCTCCGGGTGGCAGCACCGCCCGGGGCGAAGCGCTGGCGGAGCTCGGCGTGCTGCAGCATCAGATCCTGACCGATAAAAAAGTGGGCCAATGGCTGCAGGAAGCCCGCCAGCAGGACCTCAACGACGTCGAGCAGGCCAACCTGCGTGAAATGCAGCGTCAGTACGATCAGGCCGCGCTGCTGCCGGAGAGCCTGGTGGAGGCAAAATCCCTTGCCGGCAGCCGCTGTGAGCATGCCTGGCGCAGCCAGCGTCCCGCTAACGACTGGGCTGGCTTTGCCGACAATCTTCGCGAGGTGGTCAAGCTGAGCCGTCAGGAAGCGCAGATCCGCGCCGAGGCCAGAGGCGGCTCACGCTACGACGCGCTGCTCGATATTTTCGAACCAGATATGACCAGCGCCCGGCTGGATAGTCTGTTTGCCGACCTCAAGTCCTGGCTGCCTTCCCTCCTGCGGCAAGCGGTCGATAAGCAAGCGACGCAAACATTACTCGCCCCGCAGGGGCCTTTCCCGATTGCCGATCAGCGCGAGCTGGGCCTGCAGGCCATGCGCATCCTCGGCTTTGACTTCGACGGCGGGCGCCTCGACATCAGCGCCCACCCATTCTGCGGCGGCGTCCCCCAGGATGTGCGTATCACCACCCGCTACAATGAAAACGACCTGCTCAGCGCCCTGTTCGGCGTGATCCACGAAACCGGCCATGCCCGCTATGAGCAGAATCTGCCTCGCCCGTGGGTCGACCAGCCGGTAGGACTCGCCCGCTCCACCGCTATCCACGAGTCGCAGAGCCTGTTTTTTGAAATGCAGCTGGGACGCAGCGAGCGTTTCCTTAACCGCCTGTTACCGGCGGTGCGTGAGCGCTTTGGCGATCAACCAGCCTTTAGCAGCGACAACTTTGTCGCCTGGAATCAGCGGGTGAAACCGGGCTTTATTCGCGTCGATGCCGATGAGGTCAGCTACCCGGCGCATGTGATCCTGCGTTATGAAATTGAACGCGCGCTGATTGACGGCGAGATTGAAGTAGATGATATCCCGGCGCTGTGGGACGAGAAGATGCAGCACTGGCTGGGGCTGTCGACCACCGGCAACTACCGGGACGGCTGCATGCAGGATATTCACTGGACCGACGGCGGATTCGGCTATTTCCCTTCCTATACGCTGGGTGCGATGTATGCCGCCCAGCTGATGGCCGCCGCCCGGCGCGCGCTGCCGACGTTAGACCGCGATATTGCGGAGGGAGATTTCAGCGCCCTGTTCGACTGGCTGCGGCAGAATATCTGGCAGCATGGCAGCCGCTTCTCCACCTCGCAGCTGATCCAGCAGGCCACCGGCGAGGATCTCAACAGCCGCTACTTCCGCGAACACCTTACCGCCCGCTATCTGTGATCGTACGCGCCGGGCTACCCGGCGCGTCCTTCCACTCCCCACGGCCAGGCGTGTTGTACATTCGGTTACACGCCGATACCAAACACTCACGGAAAGCTCGAAAAGACAAGCATATAGTGATTTCACCGGCCCCGCAGTGGGGTTGAAATTAAGAAAACTTTTCGAGGATATCAGAATGAAAAAAGTATTAGCTCTGGTCGTTGCCGCTGCTATGGGTCTCTCTTCCGCCGCTTTCGCTGCTGACGCAGTAAGCACCACTCAGGCACCGGCTGCTACCCACAGCACTGCTGCCAAGACCACCCATCACAAAAAACACCACAAAGCCGCGGCAAAACCAGCTGCAGAGCAGAAAGCTCAGGCTGCCAAAAAACACAAAAAAGCAGAAGCTAAACCAGCCGCTGCCCAGAAAGCCCAGGCCGCTAAAAAACACAAAAAAGTAGAAGCTAAACCCGCTGCTCCGCAGAAAGCTCAGGCGGCTAAAAAGCACCACAAAGCTGCGGCTAAACCGGTAGCACAGAAAGCGCAGGCTGCAAAAAAACACCACAAAACCACTAAACACCAGGCCGCTAAACCTGCTGCACAGCCGGCAGCATAATTCCTCCCGGTGAACTAACCTTCTTAATAATCGGCGCTGTTTCAGCGCCGTTTTTTCTGGAGAGCACTATGCTGCGGCGCTATCGTTTCGAGCTCATCCTGATCCTGTTAATCATTTGCGCAGTGGTTGCTACCCGCTTTTTCCTCTATTAATCATTTCCGCCACGCTCTCATTTACTGCTTCTGCTGGCTTTGCAGAATAATAAATACCGTACGGCGATCGCTGACGACACCTTCCCGCGTCTCATTACCCTGAAATTCCTGCGGCACAAAAAATGCCCGGCGTCCGAAGACGCCAGACACTGTAGTCATAAACTAGCGCGCGCCGGCCACCTCGTGGTGACCAGACGCTTCACAGTACGCGCACCGCTTCCATCACCAGATAACCGGTCGCGCCCCAGATAGCGACTGAGACCAGGGAAACATAAACCAGTGCGCGAATACCTTTTTTAGACATATACCCTCCCAACGTCGGGGAAATAGAATTCAGGCTATCATCGCCGGTGTTACCTCTCTATTTACTCAACGGCGGAGTGACGGTAACAACGTTTTAGGTGAGAAAATGTTTCGCATTGAAAATAATTACGAGAGGCGTAAAGAAGTGCGAATTCTGGTGAAGTTTTGGCGGGTAAGCGCATTATTTTTCAGCGAATCGCTGGCAAACCAGGAATAATCTCAATGCCAGACTGATGAATTATTCGCCGGGTTCAGTACGTTCTGATACACGAATTTTGTTGCGTCGGACGTCGCTTTCTGCGGAAATAGCTAAAGCAATCAGCTGGCATTAACCGTTTGAAATCAGACGGTTTTGCCAGCGGCAGCGTCAGCCCGCCTCGCCTGATGGCAGCGGTTTGGTCTGATTAGAATTATTGTTTACTTTCAAAAACTTAAATCTCCTGCTACTGTCAATAGACATCATAGCCTCCCCAGAGAGTGATATGCGTAGAGACGTTCTGTTATTGCTGTGTTCATTTTATCTGTTACCTCTGGGCGCACATGCCGATGATAGCGGACTGAGCGCCAAAGATATTAAGACGCTGTTTTTCGGCCATGATGACCGAAAAGCGGTGAGCCACCCCGAGGAAAGCCCGTGGGATGCGATCGGCCAACTGGAAACCGCCAGCGGCAATCTGTGCACAGCGACGCTTATCTCCCCTCACCTGGCGCTGACCGCTGGCCACTGTCTGTTGACGCCTCCGCGCGGCAAACCGGACAAAGCGGTTGCTCTGCGCTTTATTTCGCGCAAGGGCGGCTGGGTATATGAAATTCACGGCATTGAAGGGCGAGTGGATCCGGCCTTAGGTAAGCGCCTGAAGGCCGATGGCGATGGCTGGATCGTGCCCTCCGCCGCGGCGCCGTCAGATTTTGGCCTGATCGTACTGCGCTATGCTCCCTCGGGCATCACGCCGATCCCACTCTTCCCGGGTAGCAAGGCCGATCTCACCGCTGCGCTGAAGGCAGCGGACCGGAAAGTGACCCAATCGGGATATCCGGAGGATCATCTGGATAATCTGTACAGCCATCAGGATTGCATCGTGACCGGCTGGGCGCAAAACAGCGTGCTGTCGCATCAGTGCGATACGCTGCCAGGTGACAGCGGGTCGCCGCTGCTGTTGAAAACGGAGGACGGCTGGCAAGTGATCGCCGTGCAAAGCTCCGCTCCCGGTCCGCAGGATCGCTGGCGGGCTGACAACCGCGCCATTTCGGTTACCGGCTTTCGCGATAAGCTGGAAGCACTGGCCGGAGAGTAATCACCCCTGCGACTGACGCCGCTGCAGCAGGTCGGCGATCGGCATCGGTTTACTGAAATAGTACCCCTGAAGCCGGTCGCAGCCGGCCCGCCGCAGCAGCGTCAGCTGTTGCGGATCCTCCACCCCTTCCGCGACCACCGTCATTCCCAGCGCGCGGGCTATCCGCACCGTCCCGCGCACCATTTCTGCCGCCTGCTCATCACGCTCCACCCGCCCGGCAAGAGATTTATCGATTTTAAGACTGTCGAAGCGAAAGCGGCGTAAATAGCCAATGCTCGAATAGCCGGTACCGAAATCGTCCAGCGCCACGGCGATGCCCTGGGCCTTCAGATTTTCTACCACCGCCAGCGAACGCTCCGGATTTTCCAGCACATAGCTCTCCGTCACCTCCACCTGCAGGCGCGACGGCGGAAAGCGGCAAGCAGCGACGGTCTTCATTACCCGGTTTTCAAAGGCCGGGTCGCGAAATTGCGCCGGCGAGATATTCACCGACAGGAGGAGATCGTCCATCGGTTGCAGATCGCTGCAGGCGCGTTGCAGGACAAACTGCCCGAGGGCATCGATCAGGCCGCTGCTCTCGGCAATACTAATAAATGCGTCCGGCGCCAGCGCCCCCTGCGGGCGTCGCGGCCAGCGCAGCAGCGCCTCCACGCCAATCATCGCCAGGGTATCGGCATCAACCACCGGCTGATACCAGACCTCAAATTCATCCTCCTCCAGCCCCTGGCGGATGCCATTCTCAATCGTCATCTGATGGCGGCGCACGGCATCCAGCGCATCGTCATACCAGGCCGTACGACCTTTGCCGCTCTTCTTGGCATGGTACATAGCGATGTCCGCCCGGCGAAACAGCTCGGTACTGGAGCATTCCGCCGGAGCGCCGCTGGCGATGCCAATGCTGGCGCCGATATAAATTTTGCGTTTGCTGAGCGTCACCGGCGCTTTCAGCAGCTCCAGCGCTGCCCAGGCGAACGCCGCCGCCCGGTCAATCGCTTTTGCGCCGCTCACCGCCATGGCGAACTCATCCCCGCCCATTCGCGCCAGCATGGCCCCCGCCGGTACCCGCGTCTGTAGGGCGCTGGCAATATGGCGGATCAGGGCGTCGCCGACATCATGACCATAGTTATCATTGACGTCCTTAAAACCATCCAGATCGATAAACACCACGCACTGAATGTCGTGTTTCCCCGTCTCGCATACCTGGCTTAACCGCAGCAGAAGCGCTCGCCGGTTAGGCAGACGGCTCAGCCAGTCAATCATGGCTATCTCCCGCGCCTGACGTTCGCCGCGCGCCAGCTTATACATGCCCAGACTGCTAAAAAGGATAAACAGCAGGATCAGGCTGGCCGCCACACCGGCGATCAGTCGCATACTGCCTGACGAGGCCTGCGCCGCTTCGGCTCCGGGCAGGCGTGGCTGCCAGGCCAGGTATCCCAGTACCTCACCCGACCGCGTTCGCAGCGGAATACGGTAGGCGCCGGGGCCCTCGGCGAGATGCAGATGGCTTATCTGGAAGGTGTCGCCCAGGCGTTCCAGCAGCTGGGGGTTGATATGCCGGGTAATCACCAGATAGCGCCGCGTCGCATCAAATACCTGAAGCCGACCTGTCGTCGGGCGTATCAGACCGATACCGACAAAGGCGATCCCGGCCTCCGTGCGGGTGATACCGGCAAAGGCGTTTTTTCCCTCACGCAATGCCTGCGCATGATAGTGGATCAGACTGGTCAGGCCAGCTCCAAGGAATGAGAGGTCGGTCCGGGGCATGACCTGGCTCTGAAAGGCGCCCCACAGGATGCGATAGTGTTCGTCCAGGACAAAGGTACCATCGTACAGATTATTGATTTTAAAGCCTGACCCCCACGAGTCGTACAGCCATTTCTGATCCAGCGAGGGCGCGTAAGTCTGCGTGACCGCATCGTCCCAGATGGCATTATCCAGAACCAGCGACAGCACCCGATTGACCGAGGTCTGCACGGCCCCTTCCACCGAGAGGACTGACCGCTGCTGGTCAATTTCATTGGATTTACTGGCAATGAGGTGTTGCGAAAGATAAAGCAGGGAAATGACCGACGCGGTGAGTCCGAGGCCGGCGAGAAAAATCATTATCGACAACGTCCTGGCGGAAGGAATTTTCCGCCAGCCGAAAGCATTGAACATGCGCAGTCCTCATCGTCACCGGACACAAACTCAGCGGGGCCGGTCTTGAGATAAGCATACTACAGAGGACCTGTTTTGCCGCCTGGCTTTGCAGGCGGCGAGACGTCAGGCGAGTTTAATTAATACCATGCCGGCCACCAGCAGGATGAGCCCCGCCCAGCCTTTGTTATTCAGGCGCTGACCAAACAGTACCCAACCGGCGGCAATGGTCGCCGCGATACCGAAGCCGCCCCACAGCGCATAGGCGACCGACAGATCGATACCTTTGACCGCCTGCGACAGGGCGCTGAATGCGCCCAGCACCGCCGCCAGGGACAGGATGCCGTAGACCTTGCGGCGGAAGCCGTCGGAAAACTTCAAAAAGACGTTGGCAATGATTTCAAGCACGATGGCGATCGCCAGCCAGGCGGCGTGGATCCACTCAAACTGCTGCATGGGCCACCTCCTGCTTTGACGACGCTTTTTTCTGGGTGCCGGATTTAATTAAGACGATCCCCACCACCAGGGTGGTCAGGCCGGCGATCTTCAGCGGCGACAGGCTTTCATCAAACAACAGCACGCTGAACACGGTAATCAGCAAAATGCCGATCCCTTCCCATAGCGCATAGGCCACACCCAGGGCAATTTTTTTAACCGCAAAGGCAAGAAAAATATATGACAGAGCAATCATGGCCAGCATTAAAATAAAGCCGGTGTGCCCGCCACTCACGCTTGCCCATTTCATCGACAAGGTGCCGGTAATTTCAGCAACAATAGCTAAAGCTAATAAAATCCAATAAAACATGATCCCTTCTCCTGCTTGAGAATATAATCCATTACCGTTTACGCGAGGCGTAAACAGGAAAATTTCTGACGTAGATTTCGCTGTGCGCTTGGCGCCAGCTCAGGCAGAGAGAAGGTGACTATAGCGCCGAATGCCAGTGCTGCTCGCCGGCAAAACGGGAAAAAGAGAGAGAGACTGCGGGGTGGTTTAAAATATACATCCTGAACTGATTGTCCATAAAATTACAATTATCCGCGGTGTTGCTTCTCGTCCGTTGCGGATGAAAATTGTCCTCAGTAGTTATACACAGGTAAATTTGTAGCATAGTGCTACATTTAATTCAAAGAATTTGCAGTTCTTTACGCCGCCGTTTTGCTTCAATGCGTTTTTTCTGCAAAAAAACGTCATTATGCTAATGTAACGCAACCTGTTAATAGGCAAGGAAGATTGAGGTCGGGACCTATGGCTAAACCCATTATTACACTTAACGGATTAAAGATGGTCATCATGCTGGGCATGCTGGTGATCATCCTTACCGGCATTCGCTTTGCGGCGGACATTATTGTCCCCTTTATTCTCGCCCTCTTTCTGGCGGTGATCATTAATCCGCTGGTACAACTGCTGGTCCGCTGCCGGGTCCCACGCGTGCTGGCGATCTCGATACTGATTGGCCTCATCGTCATGCTGGCCATTGTGCTGCTGGCCTCGCTGGGGACCTCGCTTAACGAGCTGGCGCGCACCTTACCGCAGTATCGCAACTATCTCTACGAGCCGATGCAAACCATCGCCCCCTGGCTGCAGCGCATGGGGTTCACCGTCTCGGTGGTGGAGCTGAATAAATACATCGACCCTAACGCGGTGATGACGCTGGTCACCAGCCTGCTCACTCAGCTGTCGAACGCGATGTCCTCGATTTTTCTGCTGCTGCTGACGGTGGTATTTATGCTGCTGGAGGTCCCCCAGCTTCCCGCCAAGCTGCAACAGCTGATGTCCCGTCCGGTTGAAGGGATGGGCGCCATTCAGCGCGCCATCGACAGCGTGTCGCATTATCTGGTGCTGAAAACCGCGATTAGCCTGGTGACCGGCCTGGTGGTCTGGGGCATGCTGGTGCTGCTGGACGTGCGCTTCGCCTTTATGTGGGGACTGCTGGCCTTCGCGCTCAACTATATTCCCAATATTGGCTCCGTGCTGGCGGCTATCCCGCCGATCCTGCAGGTACTGGTGTTTGGCGGGCTGTACGAGGCGCTGGTGGTCCTGGCCGGCTACCTGATCGTCAACCTGGTGTTCGGCAACATTCTGGAGCCACGGGTGATGGGACGTGGCCTGGGGCTCTCCACGCTGGTGGTGTTTCTGTCCTTGATCTTCTGGGGCTGGCTATTGGGTCCGGTCGGCATGCTGTTGTCGGTGCCACTGACGATTATCGCCAAAATTGCCCTCGAGCAGACCAGCGGCGGTCAGAGTATTGCTTTCTTATTAAGTGATGTCAGTAAAGAATAACCCCTTCCCACGGCCGGCCGTGTACCGGCCGGCTTCCTCACCTGCGCTCTCCCCGTAGACCACTACGCCTTTCGTATTATTGATCCCTATCACAAACGGTAAGACCCAATCGTTACTCTAAAGCTAACAATCAGCCGCCGTGCTTAATTGATGCGCAGCGCCACGCATCGCACACTAACTTCCACCAGGACAAACGAAACGATTTGTCGAATCAGGAGGTTAACAATGAATGCTGAACAAACGACGGCGCGGGTCTGGAACCGTCGCCGGACGGAAAAACAGCGGCGGCTGGCCGAAGCGAAGATCGCCGGCAAAGTCATCCCCACTGACCAGCTGGTCAGCGTACTGGAAAATCTGCTCGCCCCGGGCGATCGGGTGGTACTGGAAGGCAACAACCAGAAACAGGCTGATTTCCTCTCCCGCATGCTCGCCGAGGTCAATCCGCAAAAAATTCACGACCTGCATATGATTATGCCCAGCGTAGGACGCAGCGAGCATCTGGACCTGTTTGAAAAAGGCATTGCCCGTAAACTGGATTTCTCGTTCTCCGGCACCCAGAGCCTGCGCATCTCGCAGCTACTGGAAGATGGCCTGCTCGAAATCGGCGCCATCCACACCTATATCGAACTCTACTCCCGCCTGTACGTTGACCTGTCGCCAAACGTTGCGCTGATCGCCGGCTATAAAGCGGACCGTAAAGGCAACCTGTATACCGGGCCAAGTACCGAAGATACCCCGGCGCTGGTCGAAGCCGCCGCCTTCCACGACGGCATTGTGATAGCCCAGGTCAACGAACTGGTGGACGACGAATGCGATCTGCCGCGGGTCGATATTCCCGGCTCGTGGATCGATTACGTGGTGGTCGCCGATAAACCGTTCTTTATTGAGCCACTGTTCACCCGCGATCCGCGCCTGATTAAGCAAGAACACATTCTGATGGCGATGATGGCGATCAAAGGCATCTACGCGGAACACCAGGTGCAGTCGCTCAACCACGGGATTGGCTTTAATACCGCCGCCATCGAGCTGCTGCTGCCCACTTACGGCGAGCAGCTCGGCCTGAAAGGCAAAATCTGTAAACACTGGACGCTGAACCCGCATCCGACCTTAATCCCGGCCATCGAGAGCGGCTGGGTGGAGAGCGTGCACTGCTTCGGTGGCGAACTGGGGATGGAAGAGTACATCCGCGCCCGCCCGGATATCTTCTTTACCGGCCCGGATGGCTCGATGCGCTCTAACCGCGCCTTCTGCCAGCTGGCAGGTCAGTACGCGGTAGATATGTTTATCGGTTCGACCCTGCAGGTTGATGGCCTGGCGAACTCCTCCACCGTCACCCGCGGCCGCCTTTCCGGCTTCGGCGGCGCGCCGAATATGGGCCACGACCCGCACGGTCGCCGCCACGCTACCCCGGCCTGGCTCAATATGATCACTGAACCAGACCCGATGCAGCGCGGGAAAAAACTGGTGGTACAGATGGTCGAAACCTTCCAGGCCGGCGTGAAACCGACCTTCGTTGAAACCCTCGACGCGGTTGAGGTGGCGAAAGCTTCCGGCATGCCGCTGGCGCCGGTGATGATTTATGGCGATGACGTGACCCACGTGCTGACCGAAGAAGGTATCGCTTACCTGTACCGCGCGGAGAGCCTTGAAGAGCGCCGGGCGATGGTCGCCGCGGTGGCCGGGATCACCGATATTGGCCTCGGGGTGGACGCCAAACGTGTCGCCGCCCTGCGCCAGAGCGGCAAAGTGGTCTACCCGGAAGATATCGGCATTCGCCGCAGCGATGCCACCCGCTCGCTGCTGGCGGCCGGCAGCGTCGCCGACCTGGTGGAATGGTCCGACGGACTGTACAACCCACCGGCAAAATTCCGGAGCTGGTAATGAAAAATCTCTCTCCCCAACTCGCAGAAAGCCGCGTCAGCTGGCTGGCGCATACCGCCAGCGCGTGTCTGATTGACGAAGCCCGTCTGAGCCCGAAACCGGGTCTGGTCGATAGTCGCGGCAACGGCGCGCATCAGGATCTCAATCTGGACCTGATGGAACGCTCCGCCCGCAGCCTGCAGCCGACCTTTCACGCGCTGGCACAGCAAAGCTGGCAGCGTCCGGCGGATATCGCCCTGCGCGAAACCGTCGGCCGCCTCGGTCGCGAAGGTGAAGCGCAGATGATGATGGCGACGGGTGGGGTTAACACCCACCGCGGCGCCATCTGGGCGCTGGGCCTGCTGGTCAGCGCGGTGGCGATGTTGGGTGGGGAGGGTCAATCACAGGCGATCGCCGGGACCGCCGCCGCCCTCGCCCGTCTGCCTGACGGCTTCGCGCCGAAAAGCTTTAGTAAGGGGCTGCGCGCCAGCCGCCGCTGGCAGGTGCCGGGCGCACGCGAGGAAGCGCAGCGCGGATTTCCGCATGTTACCACCCTGGCGCTGCCGCAACTGCAGCAAAGCCGGGCGCGAGGCGCCAGCGAGCCGCAGGCGCGCCTCGACGCGTTGATGGCCATCATGACCTCGCTGAGCGATACCTGTGTGCTGTCGCGCGCCGGCATGAACGGCCTGCACGCTATGCAGCAAGGCGCTCGCGAGGTTCTGGCGGCGGGCGGTTGCGCCAGCGTCGCCGGTCGCGCCGCGCTGGCGCGCCTTGATGCGCAGATGCTGGCGCAAAACGCCTCGCCGGGTGGCGCGGCCGATCTCCTTGCCGCCACCCTGTTTCTCGACCGGGTTTCCGGCTAACGCATTCAGAGGATGTTATGGAACAGATTACATTGTCATTTCCTGCCAACCGCGCCCTCAGCGGCAAAGCATTGGCAGGGGTCGTAGGTTCAGGCGATATGGAAGTGCTTTATACCGCCGCACAGAGCGCCACGCTCAACGTACAGATCACCACCTCCGTGGATAACAGCCAGGCGCGCTGGCAGGCGCTGTTCGACAGGTTGAACCTGATCAACGGTCTGCCCGCCGGGCAGTTGATTATCCACGACTTCGGTGCCACGCCGGGCGTCGCCCGTATTCGTATTGAACAAGTCTTTGAGGAGGCCGCTCATGCGTAACGATCGCAGCTTTATCGAACTGCGCGCTCGCGAACGCGCCCACGCCCTGCTGGACGACGGCAGCTACCGCGAACTGCTGGATCCGTTTGAAGGCATTATGTCGCCGTGGCTCGGCGCGCAGGGCATCGTCCCGCAGTCCGACGACGGTATGGTGGTCGCCAAAGGCACTATCAACGGGCAACCTGCGGTGGTAATTGCCATCGAAGGCACCTTCCAGGGCGGCAGCATGGGCGAAGTCTCCGGCGCCAAAATGGCCGCCGCGCTGGAACTGGCGGCGGAAGATAACCGCAACGGTATCCCGACGCAGGCGGTACTGTGCCTCGAAACCGGCGGCGTACGTCTGCAGGAGGCCAACCTTGGTCTGGCCGCCATCGCCGATATTCACGCCGCGATTGTCGACCTGCGCCGCTACACCCCGGTGGTCGGCATTATCACCGGTACCGTCGGCTGCTTCGGCGGCATGTCCATCGCCGCGGCGCTGTGCAGCTACCTTATCGTCACCCGTGAAGCCCGTCTCGGCCTCAACGGCCCGCAGGTTATCGAGCAGGAAGCCGGCATTGAAGAGTACGACTCCCGTAACCGGCCGTTTATCTGGAGCATGACCGGGGGTGAAATTCGCGCCGCCAGCGGACTGGTCGACGCGCTGGTTAACGATGGCGTTAACGCCGTTAAAACCGCAATGAATGAGGCGATCGCCAAAGGCGTACCGGCCCAGCACCGCAGCGACAACTATGACGATTATCTGCGTCGCTTGAGCCAGTTCGATACCCGCCAGCAGGCGGATACCGCGCAGATTAAACAGCTTTTTGCCCGGGAGGATAAATAATGAGTCAGTTCCCAAACCGCGCCGCGCTGTGGCTGAATAAACTGGCGCCCGACGCGCCGCTGATGAGTGGTCTGTGCCCGTCGGTGCAGGTCGCAGATGGCCAAATTGATGGCGAAAGCGTCCGCTTTATCGCCGTGGTGCCTGACGCCAACAACCACTACCCGCGCGCCGCCGGCGGCGAAGTCGGCCTGCTGGAAGGCTGGACGCTGGCGAAAGTGGTCAACGAAACCATCGCTGCCGACGCCGACCAGGCTATCAAACGGCCAATCGTGGCAGTGATCGATGTACCGAGCCAGGCCTATGGCCGCCGCGAAGAAGCTTTCGGCATCCACCAGGCACTGGCCGGAGCCGCGGGCGCCTACGCCAAAGCCCGTCTTGCCGGCCACCCGGTGGTTGGTCTGATTGTCGGAAAAGCGATGTCCGGGGCGTTTCTGGCCCATGGCTACCAGGCCAACCGCCTGATCGCCTTTAACGATAGCGGCGTGCTGGTTCACGCCATGGGTAAAGAGTCGGCAGCGCGCATTACGCTGCGTACCGTAGAAGCGCTGGAGAAATTAGCGGCGACAATTCCGCCGATGGCCTACGACGTCAGCAACTATGCGACGCTCGGCCTGCTCTCCGCCCTTTTGGATATTAATAATCCGGATGCCCCTGACGACCACGATCTGTCGTTGGTCAGCAACACGCTGCGCGACGCCATCGCTGACGCGCGCAAAGATACCTCGCTGAAGTGCCGCCTGGGCGCGGAAAACCGCCGCAGCTCACAACTGGTTCGCGATCGCATGCGCGCCAGCTGGTAAGACGTTCGTACGTAAGTAGTAGAAGAAAACCTGCCGGAAGTCGTCCCCCGGGGCGCGAAACAAGTGCTCCGGGAAGGGATGGCTTTTAGAAAAAATAACAATCGCGCCAGTACTCTATTTTATTTACAGGTGATTTATGACTTATGTGATTATTCATGCTCTCGCGCCCATTTTCGTTATCATGCTGCTGGGTTTCTGGGCCGGAAAGGCCGGGATGGTAGATAACAAAAACGTCTCGCTGCTTAATATTTTTGTAATGGATTTTGCCTTACCCGCCACGCTGTTTAGCGCCACGGTACAAACGCCGTGGGCCGGTATCGTCGCCCAGTCGCCGCTGGTGCTGGTACTGACCGGCGCGATGTGGATCACCTATGCCGCGATCTACTTCCTCGCCACCAGCGTGTTCAAACGCACGCCGCAGGATGCCGCAGTGCTGACCCTCACCGTCGCCCTGCCAAACTATGCCGCGCTGGGTCTGCCGATCCTCGGCAGCGTGCTGGGTGAAGGCGCGTCAACCTCGCTGTCGGTAGCGGTCTCTATCGCCTGCGGCTCGGTACTGATGACCCCGTTCTGCCTGCTGATTCTGGAACGTGAGAAAGCCCGCGCCGCGGGTGAAAACAGCGGCTCTACGCTGGCGATGCTGCCAGTGCTGATGTGGCGGTCGGTGAAAAAACCGATCGTCTGGGGCCCGCTGCTTGGGGTGGTGCTTTCCGCTATCGGCATTAAAATGCCGGAAATGCTGCTGGCCTCCATCAAACCGCTGGGCCTGGCCGCCACCGCTGCCGCGCTGTTCCTCACCGGGGTGATCCTGTCGGCACGTAAACTGCAGCTCAATGCGCTGATCGCCACCTCCACCATCGTGAAACTGCTGGTGCAGCCGTTTATTGCCTGGGGTCTGGTAATGCTGCTGGGTCTGCACGGATCCATCGCCATTACCGCGATCCTGATGATTGCCCTGGCCGCCGGCTTCTTCGGCGTGGTCTTCGGCAACCGTTTCGGCGTCCAGTCTCCGGATGCTGAAGCCGTGCTGCTGTTGAGCTCGGTTCTGTGTATCCTGTCGCTACCGCTGTTTATCTCTTTGACTTCAGGACTGTAAACCATGTCATCAACGCCGCGTCCCCACGATTTAATCTGGTTAAACCACGCCAGCGCCCTGGAAGCTATTGCCGAGCCGTGGGTGGCTCAACAGTGGCGGGCCGCGCTGCCGGTAGTGGTGAGGCGCGACGTTGACGGCCAGGCCCGCATCCCGGTTGGGGTGCGGGGCATGAAACGCGAGCAACGTGCCGCCGGTTGGGTACAGGCGCACAATATCGTGCGCAGCGTCACCCCGGAGATGCTTGTTGATCGTGAGGTCTTACTCCATTCGCCTTTTGTTTCACAGCCGCCGGTCCAGGCGGCTATCGCCCTTACCTTGCACAACTGGCCCTGGCGCTGGGGCGTCACCGGCAGTACCGGCTACGCGCTGGCAACCGAAATCCCGGTTCTGCATGGGGCAAGTGATCTGGATCTGCTGATCCGCGCGCCGCAGCCGCTGGACCGCGAGGCATTGCTGGAATGGCAGGCCCGCGTGGCCCAACTGCCGTGCCGCGCCGATACCCAGATAGAAACACCGTATGGCGCCTTCGCCCTTAATGAGTGGCTGCGCGATGGCCGTGCGCTGCTGAAAACATCCCGCGGCGCGCGCTTAACCACGACGCCGTGGCACAGGGAGGAATGATGAAGATTTTATTTACTTTTCCCGGTCAGGGCGGCCAGCGCCCCGGCATGCTGGCGGCGATCCCCGATCGCGAGGCTATCTTCACCCAGGCGCGCGCCGTGCTGGGGGATGAAGTCGATAGCCTCGATAGCGCCGCTGCGCTAAAACACACCCGTGCGGTACAGCTCTGTCTGCTGATCGCCGGTGTCGCCTGGGCGCGTGAACTACAGCGCCAGGGCGTGGATCCGCAGATGGTCAGCGGCTTGTCAATCGGCGCCTTTCCCGCCGCGGTGATCGCCGGCGCACTCGATTTCGCCAGCGCGCTGCGGCTGGTGGCGCTCCGCGGTGATTTAATGGAACAGGCGTATCCTGAAGGTTACGGACTGACGGCGATTATGGGCCTGACCCGCCCGCGGGTTGAGGCGCTGATGCAGGGCCACGAGGTTTATCTCGCCAACCTCAACGCCGAAACGCAGATCGTGATCGCCGGGCGTGATGAAGCCATGGCCGAGGTGGCGCAACTGGCGCTGCAGGCTGGCGCCAGTAAAGCCCAACGGCTGGCGGTCAGCGTACCGTCACACTGCGCACTGCTGGATAAACCCGCCGCAGCGCTGGCAAAAGCCTTTGCCGATGTCACACTGACGCGGCCTCAGTGCGCCTATTTAAGCGGCTCGACGGCGCGCGTGCTGTGGGATCCACAGCGGATCGCTGACGATCTGGCGATGAACATGGCGCGCACCGTACATTGGCAGGAGGCGATGATCGCCGCCGATGAACGCGACGCCAGGCTGGCAATCGAGATGCCGCCCGGCGGGGTGCTCACCTGCCTGACCCGCCAGGCGGGCTGGCGCGGCGAGACCATTTCGCTGGAGCGCAGCGGCGTAGACGTCGCCCGCCATCTGGCGCAGCGGCTTATCGATTAATACTGCGGGCGTACATCCGCCCTTCCGCCGCCAGCGCCAGCAGGTCGGCATCGCGCTCGCGGTGGTGCGAATAGACGATAGAGATCAGCTGGCGCATCTGATAGGGTTCCGCCAGCTTTAATAGCTGCACATCGTTTTCGTAAACCTTCTTCATGCGCCCCGGCAACAGTGCAAACCCGACGCCTGCCTGCACCAGGCTTATCATCGAAAAGATATCATTCACCCGGGTCACAATTTCCGGCTCAAAACCGGCCACCTGAAAGGCCTCCTGAAATCCGGCATAAGTCGCAAACCCTTCCGCCAGCGAGACAAATTTACGATCGGCGTAATCGCGCAGGTCGGCGAGCTGAGTGGTATCCAGCTGTTCCGTCGCCGGCGCGGCGAGGAAGATATCATCTTCAAACAGCGGCACTACGTCGAAAGCCGAATGATTGTATTCGCCTTCATTGGTGGCGATTAAGATAGCATCCAGCGCATCGTCCTCCAGCATATCCAGCAGCATCTGGTTAGAGCCCATGGTCAGATCCAGCTCAAGCTCCGGGCGACGCAGCTTCATCCCCATAATGATGCGCGGAACGGTTTCCAGCGTCAGCGAATAGAGGGTACCGATGCGCAACCGCCCCTGACCGACGCCAGCGACTTTGCGCGTCGCCTCAAGCCCACGGCTCATCAGACTCATCACATCCTGGCAGTATTCAAGCAGCGTCCACGCCGCCTGCAGCGGCAGCAGGTTGCGCCCTTTGTGGACAAACAGCGGGCAGCCGACCCCCTCTTCGAGCGTATGCAGCGCGCGGTGCACGCTAACGCTGCTGAGCTTCATGGCTTCGGCGGTTCTGGCGATATTGCCCTTCGCCATAAACATCATAAAGACCGATAGCTTGCGGAAGGTGATCTCCTGGTTGATATCGTCTTTCATAGCCCTTCCACACTCCTGGTTATCGTTTTTCTGCAGTAATTCAAGGCAGTATAACAATAACCCTCACGTCCGTTTTGACCGCAACCGCTAATTATCGTCAATATCCCCCGCGTTGTCGGTTCGCTTACTCGCCAGCCGGGAAATCGACTTGTCTCTATGAGCTCAATTCATTAATCGACGCGCCGATGGAGCCACGCCAAAAGCAGGCTGGCGAGCGTAAAAGCGGCCATGATCCACGCCATCGTCCACGGAGTACCGTCGTGGAGCCATGCCAGCAGTAGCGAAGAGATAATGCCGCTGCCATACTGCAGCGAGCCGATCAGCGCCGAAGCGGAACCGGCATATTCACCGGCCTCATCCAGCGCCGCGGCGGTTGAGGTGGCGGCAATCACCCCATTCATTGAGAAGAACAGGAAAATACTCACCACAATCAGCGCCACGCCGCCGATATGCAGACGCACGCCGGCTGCCAGCACGACGACGGCAATCGCCGATACCGCCAGCGCCGCTTTCAACAGCGAACCTAACGCATGGCGCTGCACCAGACGACGATTGACCACGCTCATCAGCATAACCCCAACGATATTGACCGCGAACAGCCAGCCGTAGTGCTGCGGCGCAACGCCGTAATAGCGAATATAGACATCCGGCGAACCGGTGATAAAAGCGTAAGCCGCGACGTAAAAGAAAGTCAGACTGAGGGTATAACGCATAAACGTCCGGTTTTTTACCAACGCGGCGTAATTGCGAAACGCGCTAAGCGGCGATCCTTTCTGCCGACGCTCTGGCGGCAGAGTTTCCGGCAGCCAGCACAAGGCGATAAACATCAGAGCGCCAATCACCACCAGCAGCCAGAAAATGGTGTGCCAGCTGGTGAATTTAATCATCTGCCCGCCGATCAGCGGCCCGGCAATCGGCGCAATCGCCATCACGATAGTCAGCGTCGAGAGCATCTGCGCGGCGCGGGTACGAGCAAACAGATCGCGAACCATCGCCCGCGCCAGCATCGGCCCAGTGCAGGCGCCAAGCGCCTGAAACACCCGCCAGAAGACAATCTGATCGATGGTGGTCGACAGCGCGCAGCCGGCGGAGCCGATAATAAATAGCACCATGCCGATGAACAGCGGCGTGCGACGCCCCAGCCGGTCACTTATTGGCCCCCACACCAGCTGCGCCAGCGCAAAGCCAATCAGAAATCCGGTGATCGTCAGTTCGGCATCGCCGTGCAGTTGCGCGGCCATCATCGGCATGGCCGGCAGATAGATATCGGTGGAGAGCGAAGTAAAGGCCATCAGGCCGCTTAAAATCAAAATAAAAAGCGCCCCGCTGGCGGCGCGCTGATGCGATGAAGTCATTATGGTATCCGTTAAGGAGAGGAAAGCGGTGAAGTGACTGGCTATTTTAGCCGTTTCGGGGTAACGGATAATCCCCGGAAATCATAACAGGGTTATGAGCATCATTCATAAATAGCGGCAGGGAAATGTGGATGTAAAAAAGGGAAGACCGTGGTCTTCCCTTTTGTTCACTGCACGAATGTGCTTTTACAGCGCCATATCGTGCTGCGGCGAGGCGTCGCGCTGCGGTTCAGTCGGTTTGGCGGTCGCGGTTGGCGCAGCCGCTGGCATCTGGATCACCGGCGGCTTAGTCAGCTGCAGCGCCGCGGCGGTGTCATCCCATACCTGCTGGGTCAGCGCCACGTTACCGTTCAGCTTCTGACCGTAGCTCGGTACGATAGCGTGAATACGGCTCTGCCACTCCGGCGAGTTAAACTGCTGCGGGAACATCTGCTTGAGTACGTTCAGGGTGATCGGCGCGGCGGTGGAAGCCCCCGGCGACGCGCCGAGCAGCGCAGAAATCGTTTTCTGCTGATCGACCACCACTTCGGTACCCAGCTTCAGAACGCCGCCCTTCTCCGCGTCTTTCTTAATGATCTGCACGCGCTGGCCGGCCTGGATCAGCTTCCAGTCTTCTTTACGCGCGTCCGGGTAGTACTCTTTCAGCGCAGCGAAACGGTCATCATCACTGAGCATCACCTGGCTGACGAGATATTTCACCAGATCGAAGTTGTCGAGACCGACGTGGGTCATCGGCAGCACGTTATCGGTGGTGGTGGTGCTGAGCAGGTCAAAGAACGAACCATTTTTCAGGAACTTGGTCGAGAAGGTGGCGAATGGCCCGAACAGCACCACGCGCTTACCGTCGAGGTAACGAGCGTCAAGGTGCGGCACCGACATCGGCGGCGCGCCGACCGAAGCCTGACCGTAGACTTTCTCCAGATGCTGCGCGGTGACCGCCGGGTTCTCGGTCATCAGGAACGAGCCGCCCACCGGGAAACCGGCATAGTTATCCGCTTCCGGAATACCGGTTTTCTGCAGCAGCTTCAGCGCGCCGCCGCCGGCGCCGATAAAGACGTATTTGGCGTCAATAGTCTGCGCTTCCCCGCTCTGCACGTTCTTAATCGTCACGTGCCAGGAGTTGTCGGCATTGCGTTTGAAATCGGTCACCTCGGAGGAGGTTTGCAGGGTGAAGTGGTTATTTTTCTTCAGGCTGCCGATCAGCTGGCGGGTAATTTCGCCATAGTTGACATCGGTACCCACCGGCGTCCAGGTGGCGGCCACTTTCTGCTGCGGATCGCGACCTTCCATCACCAGCGGCGCCCACTGTTTAATTTGCGCGTGATCGGTGGAGAATTTCATTCCCTGGAATAAGGTGGTCTGCTGCAGCGCGTTATAACGTTTTTGCAGGTAATCGACATTATCGCCCCACACGAAACTCATATGCGGTGTGGAGTTAATAAAGGAGTGCGGGTCGTGCAAAATACCGCGCTTCACCTGTGACGACCAGAACTGACGGGAAATCATAAACTGTTCGTTAATATCCAGCGCTTTGCTGACGTCAATCGACCCGTCCGCCCGCTCCGGGGTATAGTTCAGCTCCATATTCGCTGAGTGGCCGGTACCAGCGTTATTCCAGCCATTGGAAGATTCCAGGGCCACGCCGTCCAGTTTCTCCACCATGGTCAGGTTCCAGTCCGGCTGCAGCGCCTGCAGCCAGGTGCCGAGCGAGGCGCTCATGATCCCGCCGCCAATCAGCAGGAAGTCGGTTTTTTTAGAGGTATCCGCTTCAGCATGCGTCGCCGCGCTGACGAACATCGCTAATGCGGTAAAGGAAATAATCGTTTTTTTCATTGCAGGCATAATAGAATTATCACGTAGCACACGGTAATAAGAGGCAGCATATTAACGCACTTTTACTTTATTTTAAAATATCATTTACACTCTGGCATTTTTAATCAAATAATTATTTAACTTAAAAAAGTAAAGCGAGGCATCAAAATGACACCTGGTGAAAAATAAGATCGAAAATTCAGCCTGATTGCTGAGAAAAATAAAAAAGAGAGATTTTTTTAGTTAATAAAGTCCAGGCGCGTACGACAATCGCGCGCGCCTGGCAGAGGGGTTAATGGGCGGGAGTGGCCGTGCTGCTGCGCTGTGCTTCGCGCAGGGCGAGACGCAGATGATCGTGATGTTCCCTCAGCAGCTCGCGCGCGTGCCAGGCATCCAGCCCGCTGAGCAGCATCAGGATCGCGGTGCGGCAGTGCTGATGGCAGCTGGCCAGTGCCGCTTTTGCTTCACTGCGCGTGCAGTCGGTGGCCGCCATGACAATCGCTATCTGCCGCTCCGCCCAGTGCGAATTGTCAGCCTGCACGTCCACCCGCAGATTGCTGTACACCCGACCGTCACGGATGGCGAGCCCGGTCGTCAGCATGTTGACGATCTGCCGCTGGGCCAGTTGAGCCTTCGGGTTGGCTAAGCCCGACACTGCCTCCGGCCCGGTCTGTGGGGCAATAATGATATCCGCCAGTTGCGCCGCCTCGCTGGCCGCCTGCTGAGTGACGACAGCGATAGGGGCCCCCAGCGACCAGGCGTGGCGCATAGCGCCCCACACCCACGGCGTCTTGCCGCTGACGGTCAACGCCAGCAGCATATCGTGGTTGGAAAAGTCCAGCGACTGCAGTTCAAAGGCGCCCAGGTCATAATGGTTTGCCGCGGTTTCCCGCTCGGCCATCGCCGCCGTCTGCCCACCGGCAATCAGTCCCACCAGCGCGTGTTTGCCTTCCGGCGAATAGTCACTGACCGCCTCGATGGCCGTCCGGCCTGACGCCCCGGCGCCGATAATGACCAGGCGCCCTCCCCGGCCCATCGCCGCGGTGGCGACATCAATCAGCCGGGCGATGTCCGGCAGGCAGGCGCCGACCGCCTCCGATATCTGCTTATCATCCTGATGCAGCATCGCCAGCATGTCGGCCGTGGCGAGACGATCGATGTGAGTGGTATCCGGGTGACGGCGGGCCTGCATTGCAGCGGTTAGCGAACTGTTCATAACAACCTCCATTTACAACAGAAAAAGCGCATCTCGGCGTAATCAGCGGCCTGATGCATATCCTTATATTCATCATGCCTATTTAATCTCTGTCGCCACTATACGGGCATTCTTCCGCACTTTACCGCCGTCGGGGTCACAGTTTACTGTCCCAACTGCCCCGTCAGGGGGCGATTGCCGGTTATCTGAGCAATCCTGTCTTACGCGTCATCTTCGCCGCCCGCCGGCATGGCCAGCCAGAAGGATTGCTGACCGGGCATGTGAAACGGTTTACGCATCGGCTAGATCGCCTCGATTTGCTTTGATTACACGGCTTTATGAAAACCGTCCTATCGGCGATAATATGCCTTCACTGAATCTATCCGGGATCGTCATGAAGGCATCAGAGCAGCAGCCTCGCGTTCGTCAACGCACCTTACCGTTAAAGCTGAGCACCGCCGTATCCTTGATGATTGGCAGCGTCATCGGCGCCGTGCTCCTGCTGGTCTATGCCCTGTGGTATATGCAGATAAGCAATGCCACCCGCGACGGTTTGAAAGAGACCGCGCTGGCGGTGGCGCGCACCATGGCTGATATGCCGCAGGTGAAGCGCGGACTGGAGGCGCCCCCGCAGCAGCAGATCATTCAGCCGCTGGCGCAGGCTATCACCCGGCGCAACGACCTGCTGTACGCTATCGTCACCGATATGCACGGTATTCGCTATTCGCATCCGGATACCTCCATCATCGGTAAGCGGTTTATCGGCCGGGATATCCTGCCCACGCTGCAGGGAAAAGAGAACGTTGCCATTAACCACGGCGTGCTGGCCCCGGCGCTGCGGGTGTTCACCCCGGTGTTCAACGACCAGCGCCAGCAAATTGGCGTGGTGGTGGTCGGCATTTCGCTGAGTAAAGTGGACGAACAGATCGCCAACAGCCGCTGGGACGTGCTGCTGACCATCCTGTTCAGTGCGCTGGTCTGCGCGCTGGGCACCTGGAGCCTGGTGCGGGGCCTGAAGCGCGTCCTGCTGGGGCTGGAGCCGCAGGAGATTTCCACCCAGTTTCAACAGCGTCAGGCCATGCTTCACGCCCTGAAGGAGGGCGTCGTTGCCGTCGATGCCCACGGCGAAGTCAATTTGATCAACCCGGCGGCGCAGGAGATCCTCTTTTCCGGGCCGGACAAAACCCTGGCCCACACGCCGCTGCTCGCCGACCTGCAGACCGTCTTGCAGAGCGGCGAGCCGATGTACGACCGCGAGCTGGGGTGCAATGGCCTGTTGCTGATCGGCAATACGGTGCCCATTCGCAGCCAGGAAGCGGTAGTCGGCGCCATCTGTACCTTCCGCGATAAGACCGAGGTGAGCCAGCTGCTGCAGCGGCTGGATGGCATGATGAGCTATGTGGATGCCCTGCGCACCACCTCCCATGAATTTATGAATAAACTGCACGTGATCCTCGGCCTGCTGAATATGAAAAGCTATGGCAAACTCGAGGAATACGTGCTGCAGACCGCCCACCGCTATCAGGCGGACATCGGCGACATTCAGCACCGCATTAAATCCCCGGTGGTGGCCGGCTTCCTGATAAGTAAAATTCAGCGCGCTACCGAGTGCGGCTTTACGCTAACGCTGGCGGAAGAGAGCCTGGTGCCGGATTGCCCGAATGAGAAGCAGGTCACGGTGCTGGTGACAGTGCTGGGCAATCTTATCGAGAACGCGCTGGACGCCATGAGCGGCCAGGCGGAGGGTGAGATCGGCCTGCTGCTGCACTACCAGGACGGCTGGCTAAGCGGTGAAGTGAGCGATGACGGACCGGGGATCCCGGAAAATAATATCGACGCTATCTTTAACAAAGGCTTCTCCACCAAAGGCGAGAATCGTGGCGTCGGGCTGTTTCTCGCCAACCAGCAGCTGCGCGAACTGGGCGGCACCCTCGCCGTCGAGTCGGAACCCGGCGTATTTACCCAATTTTTTGTTCATCTCCCCTGGGATAGTAAAAGGAAACATGCGTGATAAATGTGTTGATTGTTGACGATGATGCGATGGTGGCCGAACTGAATCGCCTGTACGTGGCAAGAGTTCCCGGCTTTCGTTGCAGCGGGAGCGCTTCGACGCTCAGTCAGGCCCAGGAGATGATTAACGATAAGCAGCGGGAGATCGATCTGGTGCTGCTGGATGTCTACATGCAACAGGACAGCGGGCTGGATCTACTACCGACCATCCGCGAGTCGGGGCGCGCTATCGATGTCATCATGATTACCTCAGCGGCAGACGCCGCCACGGTGCAGACCGCGATGCATTACGGGGTGGTTGATTACCTGATCAAACCTTTCCAGTTTCCGCGCTTTGAAGAGGCGCTCACCACCTGGCGGGAGAAGCGTAAACTGATGACCGGCCAGCCGTATTACGAACAGGCCGACGTCGACCGTCTGCTGCACGGCGGCGCGCCGGAGGCCAGCGACGCGCGCAAGCTGCCCAAGGGGCTAACCGCGCAAACGCTGCGTACGCTCTGCCAGTGGATTGACGCCCATCCGGACGTCGAATTTTCTACCGATGAGCTGGCGGCGGCAGTGAATATCTCCCGCGTCTCGTGCCGCAAGTATCTGATTTGGCTGGCGCAGATCAATATCCTCTACACCACTATCCACTACGGCGCTACCGGGCGACCGGTCTATCGCTACCGCCTGGTCGCCGAACAGTACAGTTTGCTTAAGCAGTACAGTCAATAACCTGATAGCCGCTGTCCAGCGGCGAAAAACGCAGCCGCTGCGGCGATGAGAGGATGATGTCGCGATTTTTGGTGACGAAAATCGCGTCGATATCCTCACGCTGACGCAGCGCTGCGCAGCCCTTCTCTACGCCGAGGCCGAACAGCAGCGTAGTCCAGATATCGCCGTCTAAGGAATCCGTGGAAATCACCGTCACGCTGTCGAGTTCGTTATCCAGCGGATAACCGCTGCGCGGGTCGAGAATATGGTGCCAGCGTTTGCCGTCCTGCTCAAAATAACGTTCATAGGTTCCGGAAGTGACCACCGACTGCCCGTTGATCGTCAGGGAGCCAATCAGCGCCTGCGCGTCGGCAAACGGTTTTTTCAGGCCAATGGTCCATTCGCCGAGGGTATGCACATTGCCGCCGAGGTTAATCAGCGCCTTCGCCACCTGCTGCTGACGCAAATAATCGCGCACGCGGTCAGCGATATAGCCTTTGGCGATCGCCCCAAGATCCAACTCCATCCCCGGCTGCTGGAGAAACACGCTACAGGTAGTCTCATCGAGGATCACCTCCTGTGGGCGGGTCAGCGCCAGTCGGGCTCTGATATCAGCCGCGTCAGGCACGCTGTGCCCGTGAAAGCCAATTCGCCACAGCTTCACCAGCGGGCCGATGGCAAGATTAAAGGCGCTGTCGCGCACCATGCTGGCGGCTTTGGCGCACTGAATCAGCTGAAAGACCGGGCGACTGACCGTGACCGGATGGCGTCCGGCGGCATGGTTGATATCCATCACCTGCGACTCGGCACGGTTAACGGTAAGCAGATCTTCGTAGCGTTTAATTAACTGAAATACGCGGGAGGCCAGCGCCTCATCGTGGGAATAAAGTTTGAGCAGAATGGGGGACCCCATCAGGACGGCGGAGTAGCTATAGACACGGTTATCGGACATCGGGCTCTCCTTCAGAAGGGATAAGCCGGGCGGCGAAAGCGCCAGCCCGGCATCAGCAATTACCTGTTATCCTCTGGCACGTTTCGCCGCCTGGTGGCCCGCGAGGGTACCGAAGATGATGATATCCGCGACCGCGTTACCGCCGATGCGGTTGCCGCCGTGGATCCCACCCACCACTTCACCGGCGGCGTAGGCGCCGCGGATAGGCTGTTGGTCAACGTTCAGCACTTCGCCATCGGTGTTAATGGTCACGCCGCCCATGGTGTGGTGCACCCCGGGGGCGATGCGAATGGCATGGAACGGGCCTTCGTTAATCGGCGCGCGCAGCGCGGTGGTCCGGCCAAACTGTTCATCATGCTGTTTTTCCACTGCCCCGTTGTAACACTCGAGGGTGGCGAGGAAGGCATGGTAATCCATCCCCAGTTTCTCCGCCAGTTCACGCGGGGAGCTGGCGCTGGTGACGAAGCCTTTGGCGATGTACTCATCGGCAGCTTTGTTTTTCGCCCGCACATGCTCGTCAAAGACAATGTACGCATAGTGTTCCGGCAGGGCGATAATCGCCGCCGAGACTTTATCGCGGGTCTCCATTTCGTTAAAGAAGCGGTTCCCCTGCTGGTTAACAAGAATAGCGCCGCCGCCGCGAATCGATTCGGAAATCAGGTACGAAGTCTGCTGTTCGACGGTGGGGTGAATCTGAATTTCGCCCATATCCACGGTGCCAGCGCCGATGCGTTCCAGCAGCGCGATACCGCTCCCGGTCGCCCCTTTGTGGTTGGTGGTCACGAAACCGTCGAGGTCCGGACGATACTTCACCACCATCGCGCTGTTGGCGCTGAAGCCGCCGGTGGCCACTACGATGCTTTTGGTCTGTACTTCAATGACTTCTTTTTCGTCGTTGACCAGACGTACACCGCTCACCTCATCCCCGCTCATCAGGATCTCTTCCACCGAGGTATCCAGCAGGACGTCGATCCCGCGTTTGGTGATGTTGCGCACCAGGCCGCTAATCAGATAGCCGCCGACTGCTGACCCGTCGCGCGGACGGTGGGTACGGTCAATGCTCATCCCACCGGTGGTGGTGATGTCGTTGAGCATAATGCCGCGGTCCGCCAGCCACTCAATGGCTTGCGGCGCATTCTCCACGAAGCGACGCAGCAGCTGCGGGTTGTTTTTGTTGTGGCCGCCCTTCAGGGTTTCCTGATAGAACAACTCTTTACTGTCCTGAATACCTTTGACCCGCTGGAAGCGAGTTTCCGCGGCGTTCATCCCGGCGGAAGCCTTGATGGTGTTGCCACCAATGGTCGGCATTTTTTCGACGATCAGCACGCTGGCGCCTTCGTCGTGAGCCTGAATGGCTGCCGCCAGGCCGGCGCCGCCGCTGCCGACCACCACCACGTCATAACTTTTCGGCGCGGCGTTATTGCCGCCCTCTTCCGCTGCCAGCGCTTTGCTGGATTTCAGCATCGCTTTGGCGACCGCTTTTTTCACCGCTTCGCTCTGGCTGGTGGCACCGGAAATGGCGTCCACGTGCGGGGTATTGGCGGTCAGAATACGTTCGCGGATCTCTTCGAAGCTGGTGGTGAACTCGACGGTCTGCACCGGGCTCGCCGCCAGTTCGATATCGGCAATATGATCATTTTCGAGGCTGACGTTGATCACCAGTTCATTGGTGTCATCCTGAACGGTTTCAACAAACATCCCCGGCTTAAATTTGGCGTCGCCCATGCTCATGTCGCGGATCATCGCTTCCACCAGCGAGAAGCGCCACAGCGGTTCCGGAATATGCAGCGCCTCGCGCTGGGTGCTGTCGATAAACAGCTCCAGCTCTTCACCGGCGGCAATGCGTGCCGCCCAGTCCGGATAGGCGATGCAGGCGCGACCCACGGCGATCAGGTCATAACCGTGATCGAGGCCCAGTTCGGCATCAGCAACGTTAACCACCCCGCCGACGCCCATCACCGGCACCTGGGCCAGGGTTTCAGAGCGCATCGCGCAGTATTTCTCGATCAGCGGTGTCGGATCGCGGGTATCGACGATAGACGGACGCAGGGTCGCGCCCACCGAGAAGTGCAGATAATCGACACCGCGGGCGGCCAGCTTTTCCAGCAGATACATGGTGTCGTCGAAGCGGATCCCCGGGACCTCCATCTCTTCCGGCGAGAAGCGATAGCCGATGATAAAGGCATCGTCAGCGTACTGGCGGGCCATTTTGTGGGTGATGTCGAGGACCGCCAGCGGGAAACGAGCGCGATTGTCGCGGCTACCGCCCCACTCGTCGTCGCGCTGGTTGGAGTTCGGCGAATAGAACTGCTGGATAAGATAGGTGTTGGCCCCATGGATTTCGACGCCGTCGAAACCGGCGAGAATGGCGCGACGGACGCCGTCCCCAAACTTGGCGATCATCCCTTCCACTTCTTCTCCGCTCAGCGCCCGCGGCATCGCGGCGCCCTCACGCGGCGCGGCAATAGCACTTGGCGCCACCGGCTGACGCCCCCCGATCAGCTGCGGGTCGACCATGCGTCCGCCGTGATAGATCTGCAGAATCGCTTTTGAACCTTGCGCTTTGATCGCCTCGGCGATTTTCGCCAGGCCGGCAATTTTTTCATCATTATCGATGCCGATCGCGCCCGGGAAGGCCAGGCCGTAGTCATCAATAAAGCAGCACTCGACAATAATGGTACCGATGCTGCCGGCGCGAGCGCGATAGTACTCCACCAGCTCGCTGGTGACAGTCCCATCGAAATAACCGGTGCAGGTGGTCATCGGCGCCATGAGCAAACGGTTTTTCAGCTCCGTACCATTTGGTAAAGTAAATGGCTGCAGAATTCGTTCGTTACTGGTCATAAGTTACGCTCCAGATTTTAAAATATTAAAAACTCAGAATGGGGTGACGGAATCATTAATGGTTTTGGTTTTTTAATTCCTGTTGTCATGCCAATAATATAGCGTGTTTTTTAGTTACTAAATCAATTACGTTAGTTATAAAACTATTTAACCCCAACAATAACATCACTACCTCTATTGTATTATTAAAATAATAAATAACATTTACATAATACAAATGTACGATAACATTTTAGATACTTATGTTAACATTCAAAACGATTGCAACGACAAATAAAACCATTCATTTTCATGTAGTTATGTAATGGATGAATAAATTAAGCATTAATTATTCATTTTTATTTTAACATCTACCGATATTTTAGCCAAATTAACACCTCATCACATAGGGTTATACTGATAATAAAAAAATAGTGAAATCACCTGCTTTTCTTGATCTCGATCAATTGCAACGGCCATTGAAAGCGCAATATATAAATAACCAACAAATTTAATTTAACGCCCAGACAAACGCGTTAAATAATCGCCCTGACGATACTCAGAAACGAAAAATAAAAACTAAAGTAACTTTTGTAATTAAAGAAATCACTGAGCATGTCGCTGGCGTAAACGCTATTTTCAACAACTTGCAGATACTCATTATGAAAGAGAAAAAGACAACCATACCGCCTGCCGGTGCAGTCAATCCAACGACTGCGACTAAAAAACGTCTCCTGATGATGGCGCTGCCGATAATCGTCGCTGTGCTGTTACTGTTTGTTCCCGTCCCCGATGGCCTGCCGCCGTATGCCTGGCACTACTTCGCCATCTTCGTCGGGGTGATCGTCGGGTTGATTTTTGAACCGCTGCCTGGCGCCGTTATCGGCATCACCGGCGTGGTGGTGATCGCCCTCTGTAGCCAGTGGCTGTTGTTCAGCCCAGAACAGATGGCCGCCCCGAGCTTCAAGCTGGCCGGCGCCTCCTTTAAATGGGCGGTGAGCGGCTTCGGCAACTCCACGGTCTGGCTTATTTTCGGCGCCTTTATGTTCGCTGCCGGCTACGATAAAACCCAGTTTGGCCGCCGCCTGGCACTCATCCTGGTGAAATATCTTGGCCGTCGCAGCCTGACGCTGGGCTACGCCATCACCTTCGCTGACCTGTTACTGGCGCCGTTTACGCCGTCTAACACCGCGCGCAGCGGCGGTACCATCTACCCGATCATTGCCAACCTGCCGCCGCTGTACGGTTCAAAACCAAACGACCCGAGCGCGCGTAAAATCGGTTCCTATCTGATGTGGGTGGCGATCACCGCCGCCTGTATCACCAGCTCGATGTTCCTGTCGGCGCTGGCACCGAACCTGCTGGCCCTGGCGCTGGTAAAAAGCATCGTCGGCATCAACATTTCGTGGGGGACCTGGTTCATCGCCTTCCTGCCGCTCGGTGTCCTGCTGATCCTGACCATGCCGCTGCTGGCGTACTGGTTCTATCCGCCGGAAGTGAAAATCAATAATGAAGTGCCGCTGTGGGCCTCGCGTGAGCTGGAAAAACTGGGCAAACTGTCGCGCAATGAAATTCTGCTGCTGGTGTTCGTCTGCTTCGCGCTGATGATGTGGATCTTCGCCGCCGACTGGATTGAACCGGCGCTGGCCGCCCTGCTGGTTATCGTGCTGATGCTGTGGACCGGTGTGCTCTCCTGGAGCGACATCACCAACAACAAAGCGGCGTGGAACACCTTTGTCTGGTTTGCCACCCTGGTGGCACTGGCCGACGGCCTCTCCTCCACCGGTTTCATCGCCTGGTTGGGTAAAGAGGGCGGCGCGCTGATGGGCGGTATCTCCCCAGGCGTGGCGACCATCGTCCTGCTGCTGGCGTTCTACCTGCTGCACTACCTGTTTGCCAGCACCACCGCACACACCACTGCCCTGCTGCCGGCCATGCTGACTATTGCGGCCACCATTCCGGGTATGAATATGGAAGTGTTCGTCCTGCTGATGGTCACCTCGCTGGGCGTGATGGGGATTATCACCCCGTACGGTACTGGCCCAAGCCCAATCTACTACGGCAGCGGCTACCTGCCGACCAAAGACTACTGGCGCCTCGGCACCATCTTTGGCGCCATCTTCCTGGCCGCCCTGCTGCTGATTGGCTATCCGTGGATGTCCATGATGTTCTGATTCATAACCGCCGGGACCACCCCGGCGGTTTTTATCTTTATGGAGTAAGTGACTATGTCGACTAAACCGTTTGTTTATCAGGATCCGTTCCCGCTGGCGCACGACGATACCGAATACTATCTGCTCAGCAAAGAGCACGTCTCTGTCGCCGAATTTGACGGCCAGCCGGTTCTGAAAGTAGAACCGCAGGCGCTGACCCTGCTCGCCCAGCAGGCCTTCCACGACGCCGCCTTTATGCTGCGCGTCTCTCATCAACAGCAGGTCGCGGCCATTCTGCTCGACCCGGAAGCCAGCGAAAACGACAAATACGTGGCGCTGCAGTTCCTGCGCAACTCCGAAATCGCCGCCAAAGGTATTCTGCCGACCTGTCAGGATACCGGCACCGCCATCATCATGGGTAAAAAAGGCCAGCGCGTCTGGACCGGCGGCGGTGATGAAGCCGCCCTGGCGCAGGGTGTGTACAACACCTATACCGAAGATAACCTGCGTTACTCGCAGAACGCGCCGCTGGATATGTATAAAGAGGTCAACACCGGCACCAACCTGCCGGCGCAGATCGATCTCTACAGCGTCGACGGTGAAGAGTATAAGTTCCTGTGTATGGCGAAAGGCGGCGGTTCCGCCAACAAAACCTATCTCTATCAGGAAACCAAAGCGCTGATCACCCCGGCGAAGCTGAAAAACTATCTGGTTGAGAAGATGCGCACCCTCGGTACGGCCGCCTGCCCGCCATACCACATCGCGTTTGTGATCGGCGGCACCTCGGCAGAAGCGACGCTGAAGACCGTGAAGCTGGCGTCCACCCGCTACTACGACGGCCTGCCGACCGAAGGCAACGAGCACGGCCAGGCGTTCCGCGACGTCCAGCTGGAGCAAGAATTGCTGCTGGAAGCGCAGAACCTCGGCCTCGGCGCGCAGTTCGGCGGGAAATACTTCGCTCACGATATCCGGGTGATTCGTCTGCCACGCCACGGCGCCTCCTGTCCGATCGGCATGGGCGTCTCCTGCTCCGCCGACCGCAACATCAAAGCCAAAATCAACCGCGACGGCATCTGGATCGAGAAGCTGGAGAGCAATCCGGGGAAATATATCCCTGAGCACCTGCGTCAGCAGGGTGAAGGCAATGTCGTCAGCATCAACCTGAATCAGCCGATGAGCGAGATCCTGGCGCAACTGTCGGCGCACCCGGTCTCCACCCGCCTGAGCCTCAACGGCACCATTATCGTGGCCCGCGACATCGCCCACGCTAAGCTGAAGGAACTTATCGATAACGGCGAGGCGCTGCCGCAGTACGTGAAAGATCACCCGATCTACTACGCGGGCCCGGCGAAGACGCCGACCGGTTATGCCTCCGGCTCCCTCGGTCCGACCACCGCAGGCCGCATGGACTCTTATGTCGATCTGCTGCAGTCGCACGGCGCGAGCATGGTAATGCTGGCGAAAGGCAACCGCAGCCAGCAGGTGACCGATGCCTGCCATAAACACGGCGGCTTCTACCTCGGCAGCATCGGCGGCCCGGCAGCCGTGCTTGCCCAGCAGAGCATTAAGAGCCTCGAGTGCGTGGCCTATCCGGAGCTGGGGATGGAAGCCATCTGGAAGATCGAAGTGGAAGATTTCCCGGCGTTCATCCTTGTTGATGATAAAGGTAACGACTTCTTCCAGCAGATCCAGAATAAGCAGTGCGCCGGCTGTCAACAGCACGGCTAACGCTCACTTCTGACGCTGATATCAGGCCGTCGCCGTTTGGGCGACGGCTTTTTTTATGCCCACGCCGCGCCAACTTGAATTCATTTCGCGCCAGGCTATGCTCAACTACAAGCCGTCCGTTGTTTGCTGAAAAATAACAATAATTCTCTTTCTCAGGTGCCTCTATGAACAGGATGAGCGTGGTGATCCTCTGGGCGCTGGCGCTGCTGGTGCTAAAGCCGGCGCTGGCTGCCGAACCGCGGCAGCAGCCAACCGCGCGCGAGCAGGCACGCACGGTCACCGTTTTCCACCAACCTGTCGTCATGTTGCAGGCTACTTTCGGCCAGACCACGCCCGAAGAGCGCGTCCTGCGTACCCGCAGCGCCCTGCGCGCTTTTACTGAAGACGATATTCGCCAGCCGCTGCGGGTCGTTGCGGTCAACCGCTATGGTCAGCCAGGCCGGCTGTTCCTGATGAACGGCAAACCGGTGCTGCTGCTGAGCCAGGCGGATCTCGACGAGGGCGATGATTTAACGCTCGACCAGGCGGCCCAGCGGGTGCTGGCGCGAATGGAGGCCCAGCGCACCAGCCTGCAGGAACAGTTCAACGACCGCTATCTGCTGCTCTCCGCCGGCAAAGCGCTGGCCGGGGGGCTGCTGCTGGCCCTGTTTTATTACGGCGCCTTCCGCGCCTGGCGGCGGGTGCGGCGCTTTTTCCACCTGCGGATCCTCGAAAAGCGCAGCGCTATCCCGCAGCACTGGCGGCGCTATCTCGGCAATATTGAGGTCCGGCTCTACGCCGCGCTGGTCATCCTTATCGGCGTGCTGGCCTGCTATATCTGGTTGAGCTGGGTCTTCAGTCTGTTTCCCTGGACACGGGTGTGGAGTGAATCGCTGGGCGACTGGTCGCTGGGCGTGATCCGCGATCTCTCCCTGTCGATTGTCGCCTCCCTGCCGGGGCTGATGATTGTGGTACTGATTTTCCTGATCACCTGGCTCATCATTCGCCTGGTGAAAGTCGCTCTCGACCAGGTCGCCGCCGGCCGCATTCAGGTGCCGGGCATCCATCCAGAAACTGTCAGCGCCACCCGCCGGTTGATCTCGGTGGTCATCTGGCTGTTTGCCCTGTCCGCCGCCTACCCGTTCCTCCCCGGCGCCAACTCCCTCGCCTTCAAAGGCATTAGCGTGTTCTTCGGCCTGATGCTGACTCTCGGGTCGACCGGGGTGATGACCCATGCGATGAGCGGCCTGGTGCTGATCTACTCCCGGGCGCTGCGCAAAGGCGACTGGATCCGCCTCGCCGACAATGAGGGACAGGTCAGCGAGATTGGCGTGCTGGCGACCAAAATTCTCACCCGTGAAAATTACATTGTCACCGTCCCGAACGCGGTGGTGGTGAGCGGGAAAATTATTAATCTCAGCGCCGAGAGCACCGACGGCGGGTTCAATCTCACCACCAGCGTCACCATCGGCTACGATACGCCGTGGCGTCAGGTTCATGCGCTGCTGGAGCTGGCGGCAAGACGCACCCCCGGCGTGGATCAGCAAATCGCCCCGATAGTTCGCAAGCTGGGGTTGCTTGACTGGTACACCTCGTATGAGCTGCAGGTGCGCTTACTTCCCGCGACGTCGTTGCCGGAGGGCCGCAACGCGTTGCATAGCAGTATTATTGATGTGTTTAACGAATTCGGCGTGCAGATTATGTCGCCGAACTTTGTGATGCAGCCCAAGGCGGCGGTGGTGGTGCCGCAGGAGGCCTGGTACGCCGCCCCAGCCGTCGCGCCGCAGGAGCCTGAGAAATAAGGGCTAATATAGCGGCATTTCCGCCGGGTGGCGGCTTCACCGCTGAGCAAGAACAGCCAGCGCAGAGCCGCGCTTGTGCCGGGCGGTGGCTAACGCCTTGCCCGGCCTACGGATCGTGCGACCTGTCACTCATTTACCCACTTGCGCGACTGAAACTGCCGGTGCAGGCCGGACCCGGGGGTACAGGGGGCGGCGGCGACTGGCCGCCCCCTGTGCGCTCCCGGCACCATAAGAGACATAACGCAGAAGAAATATCAGGAGCGCAATCTGCCCGGAATTAACACAGGAGTGGTAGCCCTGCTAAGCGCAGCGCGAGCAGGGAAATTTACGTTTACGACATTATTTCGCCGGGTGGCGGCTGCGCCTTACCCGGCCTACGTACGTACGGCCTGCCGTTAATTTATTCACCATTGTTGCTGAAACTGCCGGTGCTGACGGCCTCAAAATCGCTGAGACGTTCCCGGAAGGCCGGGGCAGCCCGCATGGATGCGGGCTGAGGGCCGTGTCTTGCAGGGACGCTGCCTCGGCCCGACCCGCAGCCTGCAGGGATAAGTCGAAGGTACCACGCAGTGGCGATTTTGCTGGCCGGAACCCGGGGGTACAGGGGGCGCCGGCGACTGGCCGCCCCCTGTGCGCTCCCTGCGCCATAAGAGACATAGCGCAGAAGATCAACCGGGAGCGCAATCTGCCCGGAATTAACATAGAAGTTGTAGCCCTGCCAAACGTTGTGGCCCTGCCAAACATAGTACGAACAGGGACATTTCCGGTTGTGCCGTTATTTCGCCGGGTGGCGGCTGCGCCTTACCCGGCCTACAACGACTGCCGGGCAATCCGACTCGGATGACGACTCAACCCTGCGCGGCGTCGATGTCATCAAACACCTGCTGCGCCAGATGCATCGTGGCATTCGCCGCCGGCAGCCCACAGTACAGCGCAGAGTGCATGATCAACTCTTTCAGCTCATCACGGGTCACCCCGTTGTTAAACGACGCGCGCAGATGCATCTTCAGCTCCGCCTCGCGATTGAGAGCGATCAGCATGGCAATGGTGATCATGCTGCGGGTATGGTGATCGAGCCCCGGACGCGTCCAGGTCTCGCCCCAGGCGTAGCGGGTAATAAAGTCCTGAAACTCATCATTCAACGGCGTCAGATGCTGCAGCGTACGGTCGACGTGGGCGTCGCCCAATACTTTGCGCCGTACCGCCATCCCGTCCTGATAGCGCTGTTTATCCTCCATGGCGTTCCCCCTGGAAAAAGCTCAGCAGCGCCGAAGTAAAGCTTTTCGGCGCCTCAATGTTTGACAGATGCGATGCCGCCAGCACCACCACCTGGGAAGCGGGGATCTGCTGCTGCAGGAAACTGGCGTCACTGACCGTAGTGACAGGGTCACTTTCACCGGCGATAATTAACGTCGGCAACGGGATCTGCCCTACTTCGCCCCGCAGGTCGGCCGCGGCCAGCGCCTCACAGCAGGTGGCATAGCCTTCGGCGTCGGTATGGGTTAACTGGTGGCATAGCGCCTCCACCACCTCCGGCGCCTTCTGGCGAAACGCATGAGTGAACCAGCGATCCGCCGCCCCGGCGGCCACCACCGTCATTCCCTCCTGGCGTACCGCCCGCGCCCGCGACAGCCAACTGGCCTGATCGCCAATACGCGCCGCGGTGTTGGCGACAGCCAGACCATAAAAACGCTCTGGCGCAAAGCGTCCCAGCCACAGGCCGGTCAGACCGCCCATTGAGATCCCGCAGAACCAGGCGCGGTCGATATTCAGGTGATCGAGCAGCGTAATCACATCCTCACCCAGCTGGGCGAGGGTGACTTTGCCATTTTTCGTCGTGTTGCCATGGCCGTGGGTGTCATAGCGCAGCACCCGAAAATGGGCGGTTAACGCCTCGATCTGCGGCTGCCACATCGCCCGGGTGGTGCCCAGCGAGTTGGAGAGGACGATAACCGGCGCGCCATCCGGCCCGTCGAGTTGATAATCAAGATTCATCACGTTGCTCCTGATAACGCGCCAGCACCTGGCGCACAAAGCGTTCCGCGCTGCCGGTCGCCGTTGTCGGGTCCAGCAGCGTGGTTAAGCGTTCACGAGAGAGATACTGACTGACCTGCGGATCAGTCGTGAGCAGATCGACCAGCGGAGAGTGACGGTCCAGCGCCTGACGGCACAGCGCCTCGATATGATGATGCGCCTCGGCTTTGCCGGTGAATTCCGCCAGCGCCAGGGTCACCGCCTCGGCCATGATCAGCCCGTGGGTGATATCGAGATCGGCGCGCATTTTCTGCGGGAAGACCTGCATATCGCGCACCAGCGCTTCGCTTTGCGCCAGCGCCCCACCCACCAGGGTAATCAGCTCCGGCAGCGTCTCCCACTCCGCCTGCCAGCCGCCCAGCGCCCGCTCGTGCTGCTGGAGTTGGCTGGCGTAGAGGGTCGCCATCAGTCCCGGCGTACGCTGGGCGGCGGTCAGGATCGCCGCGCAGGCCACCGGATTGCGCTTATGCGGCATCGTCGATGAGCCGCCGCGGCCTTCCGCCACCGGCTCGCCGACCTCAGCCACTTCGGTCTGCATCAGCAGAGAGAAGTCGTTAGCGAATTTCCCCAGCGTGCCGCAGACGCCTGCAAACCAGGCGCCCGCCTCCAGCAGCCGATCGCGCTGGCTGTGCCACGGGGTATCCGGCAGCGACAGACCCAGGTTCTGCGCCAGCGCCTGGCCAACCGCCGGCCCTTTCTCTTTTAGCGCATCCAGAGTGCCCGCGGCGCCGCCAAACTGCAGCACCAGCAGCCGCGGACGCAACTCGCGCAGCCGCTGCTGCCAGCGCAGGAGCGCGTCGAGGGTGCCCGCCATCTTCAGGCCAAAGGTCACCGGCAGCGCATGCTGCATCCAGGTCCGACCCGGCATGACAGTATCGCGATAACGATCCGCCTGGAGAGCCAGGGCAGCCAACAGTTGCTCAAGCAAGGTCTCAGCGGCATCCAGCGCCCCGCGCAGCTGGAGCACCAGTCCGGTGTCGATGGCGTCCTGACTGGTGGCTCCCCAGTGGACGTAGCGTGCGGCGTTCGGATCTCGTGCTTTTACCTGCGCCGTCAGCTGTTTCACCAGCGGGATCGCCAGGTTACCGGCCCCCACCGCCGCCTCGCCCAGCGCGGCAAAATCGATGGTCTCGTGGCGGCAGGCCGCGACAATCGGCCCGACCGCTTCCGGCGGCACCATCCCGCAGGCGGCCTGCGCCTGCGCCAGCGCCGCTTCAAAATCCAGCATGCCCTGCACCCGCTGCGCGTCGCTGAACCAGTCGGTCAGCGGACTGCTGCGCAGCATTGGGGTCAACAAACTCATTCTGGCTCCTTAAACACGTTCAATAATCAGGGCAATCCCCTGTCCGACGCCGATGCACATGGTGCACAGGGCGTAGCGGCCGCCGGTCCGTTTCAGCTGATAAGCCGCGGTCATCGCCAGCCGGCCGCCGGAGGCGCCGAGCGGGTGGCCCAGCGCGATCGCCCCGCCGTTAGGGTTCACGTGGTCGGCATCATCCGGTAAGCCCAAATCACGGGTCACCGCCAGCGCCTGAGCGGCGAAGGCTTCATTCAGCTCGATGACATCCATCTGGGCTAATGTCAGGCCGGTCTGCGCCAGCACCTTACGCACCGCGGGCGCCGGGCCAAAGCCCATGATCCGCGGCGCAACACCCGCCGTCGCCACGCCGACCACCCGGGCCAGCGGTTGAAGATCGTGAGCCGCCAGCGCCGTCTCGCTGGCCAGCAGCAGCGCACAGGCGCCGTCGTTAACGCCGGAGGCGTTACCGGCGGTGACGCTGCCGTCGGCGCGCACCACGCCGCGCAGTTTAGCCAGCGCCTCCAGCGAGGTACTGCGCGGGTGCTCATCGCGGCTAAACAGCAGTGGCTCGCCTTTGCGCTGCGGCACCTGGACGGCAATCAGCTCATCGGCGAAACGCCCCGCCTCCTGCGCCGCGGCGGTGCGCAACTGACTACGTAAGGCGAACGCGTCCTGATCGGCACGGGAAATGGCAAACTCATCGGCGACGTTTTCCGCCGTTTCCGGCATGGAATGCACGCCGTACAGGGCTTTCATCTGCGGGTTAATAAAGCGCCAGCCGATGGTGGTATCCTCCATCTGCATGCTGCGGCTAAAGGCGCTCTCCGCTTTACCCATCACAAACGGCGCGCGGGACATGCTCTCCACGCCGCCAGCGATCATCAGCTGCGTCTCGCCGCTTTTAATGGCTCGCGCCGCGACGCCGATCGCATCGAGGCTGGAACCGCACAGGCGGTTGATGGTGCTCCCGGGCACGCTCTCCGGCAGCCCGGCCAGCAGCAGCGCCATCCGCGCCACGTTGCGGTTATCTTCCCCGGCCTGGTTGGCGCAGCCAAAGATCACATCGTCAATGCGCGAGGGATCCAGTCCCGGATTACGCGCCAGCAGGGCTTTCAATGGCAGCGCCGCGAGGTCGTCGGCGCGCATCGTCGCCAGGGTACCACCGAAACGGCCAAAGGGTGTACGCACCGCATCACAGATAAATGCCTGATTCATCATAGGTTCCTTACGCGCTTTCCGCCAGTTGTTCAAAGGTCAGCGCCACCGGAGTGATACGCTGCAGCTCTTCAAAAGAGAGACCGTTAAAGATTTCACGTACCACCGGGCCGCGGTCGGTGATGTCGATCACCGCCAGGTCGGTATAGATCCGGCTGACGCAGCCGACGCCGGTCAGCGGGTAGCTGCACTGCTCCACCAGCTTGCACTCGCCGTCACGGGTCAGGTGGTCCATCATCACGAACACCTGGCGGGCGCCGATGGCCAGATCCATCGCCCCGCCAACGGCCGGGATCGCATCCGGCGCACCGGTGCTCCAGTTGGCGAGGTCGCCGCTGGCGGAAACCTGATAGGCCCCCAGCACGCAGATATCGAGATGGCCGCCGCGCATCATGGCGAAGGAGTCGCCGTGGTGGAAATAGCAGCCGCCCTGCAGGAGGGTGACATACTCTTTACCGGCATTGATCAGCTCGGGATCTTCTTCTCCGGGCTGGGGTTTCGGCCCCATCCCCAGCAGGCCGTTTTCGCTGTGCAGGAACACTTCTTTGTCGGCGGGCAGGTAATTGGCAATGCGGGTCGGCAGGCCGATACCGAGGTTGACGTAAGCGCCTTCGGGAATATCGCGGGCCACGCGCTGGGCCATTTCGTCACGGGTCAGTTTTTGCATCTCGGGCTCCTCAGGCGCGTTGCGCGGCAGTCAGGTTTTCCAGCGAGAAGACACGCTGGACGAAAATGCCGGGGGTGATGATAGTTTCCGGGTCGAGGTCGCCCAGCGGCACCAGCTGCGAGACTTCAACGATGGTGGTTTTCGCCGCCGTCGCCATGATCGGGCCAAAGTTGCGCGCCGCCTTGCGATAGACCAGGTTGCCCCAGCGGTCGCCCTGATGGGCCTTAATCAGCGCGAAATCGGCTTTGATCGGATACTCCAGCACGAAGTGACGACCGTCGATTTCCCGCGTCTCCTTGCCTTCCGCCAGCGGTGTGCCGTAGCCGGTGGGGGTAAACACTGCCCCCAGCCCGGCGCCAGCCGCCTGGATCCGCGCCGCGAGGTTACCCTGCGGCACCAGCTCCAGCTCCACTTTGCCGCGGCGATAGAGGTCATCGAAAATCTGGGAATCCACCTGGCGCGGGAAGGAACAAATCATCTTGCGTACTCGCCCGGCCTTGAGCAGCGCCGCGAGACCTACTTCCCCGTTGCCGGCATTGTTATTAATGATGGTCAGGTCGCGGGCGCCCTGGTCAATCAGGGCGTCAATCAGAAAGGTCGGCTGGCCGGCGGGACCAAAGCCGCCGATCATAATAGTCGCCCCGTCGTGGATCCCGGCGATGGCCTCGCTCAGCGTCGATACGCTTTTATCAATCATCAGGTCGCTCCAGTGATGTGCGGTAATCGCACTTTTATTCGTTGTTCGCACAAAATGTGACCCGCTTAACGATGTCGGTCAAGGGCGATAATCGAAATATGGTGCGATAATCGAACATCGGTTATCTTTAGCGAAAGAATGTGATCGATGGCAAATATGGGGAACAGAAATGGACAAGCATCCAGACGATTTACTGACCGGCGACGGCGATCCGTTTAAAGGCGATCCTAACTTTATGGCCTCCCTGGCGCGGGGTCTGGAGGTGATTCAGGCGTTCACGCCGCAGCGGCCCCTGCTGTCTATCTCGCAGATCAGCCAGAAGACCGGCATTCCGCGCGCGGCGGTGCGCCGCTGCCTGTATACCCTGAGCAAGCTGGGGTTCGTGTATGCCGAAGACGGTAAGAATTTCCAGCTGCGACCGCGGATCCTGGCGCTGGGCCACGCCTGGCTGGCCTCGACGCCACTGGCGCGTTCGGCGCAGCCGGTGCTGCGACATCTGAGCGAAATGCTCAATGAGTCCTGCTCCATCGCCACCCTCGACGGGGACGATATTCTGTATATCGCCCGCGCCTCCAGCTCGCGGATTATGACCATCGACCTGGATATTGGCAGCCGCCTTCCGGCCTGGGCGACCTCGATGGGCCGGGTGCTGCTCAGCCATCAGCCGGAGGAGAAGCTCAACGATATGCTGGCTCGGGTGACCATGATCCGCTACACCCCGCAGACGGTGGATTCGGTGGCGAAGCTGCGCACCGAACTGAAACGGATTCACCAGCAGGGGTATGCCCTCAACGATCAGGAACTGGAGATGGGCCTGCGCTCCCTCGCGGTACCGCTGTTCAACGCTCAGGGGCAGGTCCAGGCGGCGCTGAACGTTGGGGTGCATGCGGGCCAGATGTCGGCCCGCGAGATGATCGATCGCGTGCTGCCGGAGCTGCAAAAAGCCGCTCGCGAGCTGACGTTGCTTCTGCGCTAACGACTGCGCTTGGCGTGCTGCTCCCAGGTCTCCTGCTTCGCCTCGGCCGATTTACGCAGCGCGACATAGCAGGCGCCGCTACCGCCATGATGTGGAAGCGCGGTGCAGAAGGCCTGCACCTCCGGCAGCTCTTCCAGCCAGCGCGCCAGATAGCTGCGGATAATATTGGCGTGGGACTGGTCGTCGCGGCCTTTGCCGTGAACGATCAGCACATTGCGTAACCCCTCTTTCTGCGCCTGCACCATAAAGGCGAAGAGCATCTGCCGGCACTGTTCCACCGGCTGGCGCAGCAGGGAGAGGCTCGCCTGCTGGCTGTATTTCCCCCGCCGCAGCTTATCCAGCACGCCGCTCTGCAGCCCTTCACGCTTAAATTCCAGCGACGTGGCGAGCGGCACGATATCGAGATAGCCGGTGGTGAGAAAATTATCCAGTTGCAGGGTATCGACGCGCTGCGGGGCGCGGCTGTTGCGCCCGGGATGCCAGTGCACGTCATTGTTACGTTTCAGAGGCTGGACATCTTCCATGGCGTCAAGAAACAGGGATTTGTCATCAAGGTTCATGGGCTCTCCTCCAGCGGCTGTCGCCAGCTACTATAGCCGCCCCGCGCTCCCCCCTCAACGCGTTTAGCCGCGTTCGCTGGCAAAGTGAGCGCCACGGGCGATTAAGGAAACAATTGTCGGCTCTGGCGGCGAAACAGCGTGATTAACGACGCCGTTAATGGCGTCTGCCGGGTGTCGCGCCGCTGGATCAGAAAATAGGCGGCCGTCGGCAAGACGTCGCGGACAGGGATCATCACCAGCTTGTCCGCCATCAGCGGATCGTTGCCGAGCTCCACCGGCAGGATGCTGAGAAAATCACTTTTCACCACCAGGCTAATGCACGACGAGAAGGTTTCGCAAACAATATCCACCTTAGGCACCAGTCCGGCCTGATTAAGCCGGTCCTGCAGCTGTTTAAAGTAGCTGCCGCGCGGCGTTGGCATGGTCCAGTGGTGATCCATCAACTCCCCCAGCGAGGCGGCCTGCGCCGCCGGATGTCCCGCGCGGGCAAACACCGCGAACGGTTTCTCAAACAGTTTCTCAAAGCTGAACTCATGGTCGTACGGCCCGGGGTAATAGGTATTGATGGTGAAATCCAGCTCTCCCTGGCGCAGCTCATTGATCATCGCCAGCAGCTGGCCCTCCATGATCCGCACCTTCACCTGCGGATGCTGCTGATGAAAGCGGCAGATCACCGACGGCATCAGCGACCGGGCGACGCTGGCGCCGAGGCCAATATTAATTTGCCCGGCCTGCTCGCCCTGGCGCTGCAGCAGTTCGTCCTGCGCCGCCCGCAGCTCCTCAAGGATCAAGCTCGCATGTTGGTAAAAGCTTTCGCCGTTTTCGGTCAGCGCCACCCCCTGACTGCGGCGCACGAACAGCTGGGCGGAAAGCCCCTCCTCCAGCTCTTTAATCGCTTTGGTCAGGGCCGGCTGCGAGACCGCCAGCGCCCGGCTGGCGCCGCGAATACTCCCTTCCCGGGCCACTTCGACGAAGGCGCGGATATGATGAAATTTAATCTGAAATGCCATGCTTTAGGTGATAACCATTGTTTATCAGACAGAAGAAAATCACATCTACTGTAATCCATCAGGCTGTGGCAGGTTAAGTGGGATACGGCCTGTAAAACGTAAGTGATAAACAAAAGCTATCACATCGTGAACACCCTCACATTTTTTACTTATGACAGGATGAGCTATGCCGCAACTTGATGAATACCTCCACCAGCTGGCGCCGGCCATGACCGAATGGCGTCGTGATTTTCACCTGCACGCTGAATCCGGCTGGCTGGAATTCCGCACCGCCAGCAAGGTGGCGGAGATCCTCGACGGTCTCGGCTATCAGCTGGCGCTGGGGCGCGACGTCATCGATGCCGATAGCCGGATGGGGCTGCCGGACGAGGAGGCCCTGGCCCAGGCTTTCGAACGCGCCCGCGAACAGGGGGCGCCGGAACGCTAGTTACCGGCGTTTGAAGGCGGTTTCGCCGGCGTGGTCGCCACGCTCGACACCGGACGTCCCGGCCCAACCCTGGCCTTCCGCGTCGATATGGATGCCCTTGACCTCAACGAACAGCACGACGACAGCCACCGCCCCCATCGCGACCATTTCGCCTCCTGCAATGCCGGCATGATGCACGCCTGCGGCCATGACGGCCATACCGCCATCGGGCTGGGTCTGGCGCATGTCCTGAAGCAGTATGCCGCGCAGCTCAACGGGGTAATTAAGCTGATTTTCCAGCCCGCTGAAGAGGGCACCCGCGGCGCCCGGGCGATGGTGGCCGCCGGCGTGGTGGATGACGTGGACTACTTCACGGCGATCCATATCGGTACCGGCGTGCCGGCAGGTACCGTCGTCTGCGGCGGCGACAACTTTATGGCCACCACTAAATTCGACGTGCAGTTTTGCGGCGTGGCCGCCCACGCCGGCGGCAAGCCCGAGGATGGGCGCAACGCGCTGCTGGCCGCCGCCCAGGCCGCTCTTGGCCTGCACGCCATCCCGCCGCACAGCGCCGGCGCCTCGCGGGTCAACGTCGGGGTGATGCAGGCCGGTACCGGGCGCAACGTGGTGCCCTCTTCCGCGCTGTTAAAAGTGGAAACCCGCGGCGAAAGCGAAGCCATTAACCAGTACGTGTTCGAGCGGGCGCAGCACGTCGTCGCCGGGGCGGCGGCGATATACGAAGCCCGCTACGAACTGCGCATGATGGGCGCAGCGACCGCCAGCGCACCGTCGCCGGCGTGGGTGGACTATCTGCGCGAACAGGCCGCCCGGGTGCCCGGCGTGCAACAGGCGGTGGATCGCATCGCCGCCCCGGCGGGCTCGGAAGACGCCACCCTGATGATGGCCCGGGTCCAGGCGCGCGGCGGCCTCGCCTCGTACATGATCTTCGGCACCGAACTGAGCGCCGGTCACCACAACGAGAAATTTGACTTCGACGAGAGCGTCATGGTGATAGCGGTAGAAACCCTGGCGCGCATCGCGCTTAACTTTCCCTGGCAGCGGGGGGTGTGATGGGATCCATTTTTACGTTTGTGGACGAGGTGATTGAGACGCGACGCGAGGCGTACTGCGCCATCGCCGATGACATCTGGGATCACCCGGAGACCCGCTTTGAGGAGTTCTGGTCCGCCCAACGTCTGGCGGACGCCCTGGAAGCGGAAGGTTTCCAGCTCACTCGCGATGCGGGTGGGATCCCTAACGCCTTTATCGCCAGCGTCGGCGAAGGCCAACCGGTCATTGCCCTGCTGGGCGAATATGACGCGCTGGCGGGTCTCAGCCAGCAGGCCCATTGCGCGGAGGCGATGTCGTCGACACCGGGAGCCAACGGCCACGGCTGCGGGCACAATCTGCTCGGTACGGCGGCATTCGCCGCGGCGGTCGCCGCCAAAGCCTGGCTGCAGCAGCACGGCGGCGCGGGCACGCTGCGCTTCTATGGTTGTCCCGGCGAGGAAGGCGGATCGGGAAAAACCTTTATGGTGCGCGAAGGGTTGTTTGATGATGTCGATGCGGCGCTGACCTGGCATCCGGAAGCCTGGGCCGGGATGTTCAGCACCCGCACCCTCGCCAATATTCAGGCGGCATGGCGTTTTACCGGCACCGCCGCCCACGCTGCGAATTCGCCGCACCTGGGCCGGAGCGCGCTGGATGCCGTCACCCTGATGACCACCGGCAGCAACTTCCTCAATGAACATATTATCGAGAAGGCGCGGGTCCATTATGCCATTACCGATACCGGCGGTGTCTCGCCCAACGTAGTGCAGGCTCAGGCGGAAGTGCTGTATCTGATCCGCGCGCCGGAGATGGCCGACGCGGAGCAGATCTTCGCCCGCATCGAGAAGATTGCTCAGGGGGCCGCGCTGATGACCGAGACCCAGGTCAGCTGCCGCTTTGAAAAAGCCTGCTCCAGCTATCTGCCCAACCGCACGCTTGAGGCGGCGATGTATCAGGCGATCTGTCATTACGGTACCCCCGACTGGAGCGACGAGGAGCGCGCCTTTGCCGCGGCGATCCGCGCTACCCTCTGCGCCAACGATATTAACAACAGCCTGAACAATATTGCCGGCACCAGTGGGGAGGAAGGGAAAACGTTCGCTCGTCGCCACCGCGACACACTGCTGATTGATGAGGTGGCGCCCTGGGCGGCCACGGATAACGTCCTTGCCGGCTCCACTGACGTCGGCGATGTCAGCTGGAAAGCGCCGGTGGCCCAGTGCTTCAGCCCGTGCTTCGCGGTGGGAACCCCGCTGCACAGCTGGCAACTGGTGAGCCAGGGCAGAACCACCATCGCCCATAAAGGGATGTTGCTGGCGGGGAAAGTGCTCGCGGCGACTGCCATCCGTTTATTCAGCGACAGCGCCCTGCTGGCGGCCAGCCAGCAAGAACTCAGGCAGGTACTGGCCGAACGCCCCTATCGCTGCCCGATCCCGGCGGAGGTGAGTCCGTCCGTTTTACGATAACCACTTAAGACAGGCTACTCCTGGCCAACGCTGACCGGCATCGCGGCACGCACCGACCATAATAACCGCCGGCAGTACGGGAGCAGGCCTGCCCAACACAACAACGACAACAGAGGAACGCCCATGAGTATGTCATCCATACCGTCGTCTTCCCCCGGCGGAAAGCGCTATGGCTGGGTAGAGAAGATCGGTAACAAAGTCCCGCACCCGTTTTTGCTGTTTATCTATCTTATCGTGGCGCTGATCGCGGCCACGGCGATACTCTCCGCCTTCAACGTCGGGGTGCAGAACCCTACGGATGGTTCACGGGTGGTGGTCAAAAATCTGCTCAGCGTGGAAGGGTTGCACTGGTTTTTGCCCAACGTCATTAAAAACTTCAGCGGGTTCGCGCCGCTGGGGGCGATCCTCGCCCTGGTGCTGGGCGCCGGCTTCGCCGAGCGGGTGGGTCTGTTACCCGCGCTGATCGTGAAGATGGCTTCTCACGTCAGCGCCCGATATGCCAGCTATATGGTGCTGTTTATCGCCTTCTTCAGCCATATCTCTTCCGACGCGGCGCTGGTAATTATGCCGCCGCTGGGCGCGCTGATGTTCCTCGCCGTCGGTCGGCATCCTGTCGCTGGCCTGTTGGCGGCGATTGCCGGTGTGGGCTGCGGCTTTACCGCCAATTTACTGATCGTCACCACCGACGTACTGCTCTCGGGGATCAGCACCGAGGCGGCAAAATCCATCGATGCCACTTTGCACGTCAGCGTGATCGACAACTGGTACTTTATGGCGATCTCGGTGATCGTTCTGACGCTCGTCGGCGGACTGATCACCGATAAGCTGGTTGAACCGCGGCTGGGCCAGTGGCAAGGCAGTCGTGATGAAAAGCTGCAGACGCTGACGCCCGAGGAGCGTTTCGGCCTGCGCATCGCCGGCGTGGCAACGCTGGTATTCGTGGCGGTCATCGCCCTGATGGTAGTCCCCGAGAACGGTATACTTCGCGACCCGGTTCAACATACGGTCATGCCCTCGCCGTTTATCAAAGGCATCGTGCCGCTGATTATCTTTTTCTTCTTTGTCGTGTCGCTGGCATACGGCATCGCCACCGGCAAAATTCGCCGCCAGGCCGACCTGCCGCAGCTGATGATTGAGCCGATGAAAGAGATGGCCGGGTTTATCGTGATGGTCTTCCCGCTGGCGCAGTTCGTGGCGATGTTCAACTGGAGCAACATGGGCAAGTTTATGGCCGTCGGTCTGACGGACCTGCTGGAGAGCGCAGGGATGAACGGCGTCCCGGCGTTTGTCGGGCTCGCGCTGCTGTCGGCTTTTCTGTGTATGTTTATCGCCAGCGGCTCGGCCATCTGGTCGATTCTGGCGCCGATCTTCGTGCCGATGTTTATGCTGCTTGGCTTTCACCCGGCCTTTGCGCAGATCCTGTTTCGCATCGCCGATTCATCGGTGCTGCCGCTGGCGCCGGTGTCGCCGTTTGTGCCGCTGTTTCTCGGCTTCCTACAGCGCTACCGGCCGGATGCCCGCCTCGGCACCTACTACTCGCTGGTGCTCCCTTACCCGCTGATTTTTCTCGCCGTCTGGCTGCTGTTGCTGGTGGGCTGGTATCTGGTGGGACTGCCGATCGGCCCGGGCATCTATCCGCGTCTTCCTTAACCCGCTTGCAGGCCAGGGACGGCCGCATAACGTTAACGCGCCCCCTTCGTTTTCACTTTGCTGGCAACATGATCCGCACTGGCGAATTTGTAGAAAAGCGCTTTGTACACCCTTTCAAACACCAGGGTCAGGCCGTGGATCGCTAAGCCGCTGATGATCAATACCAGTACGCCAGTCAGTATAAATTGCATAGCTCCACCTCTGAGTGATTAACAGCGCCGCGCTGAGGCGTCGGCACCCTACCGGGCGCGTGAAGCACCGGCATCGTCAGTTAAAAAGTAGCAAAAACCATGCCCGATAACCCGCCGGGATCGATCCAAAAATAAATCATTGTGGCTTACGCAGAGCGCCAGCCCGTGATGCGGCTTTATCTTTTGGGAGTATAGTTGACTGTCGTCAGCGCGTGGTATCGTGTGCCCCTCATGTACGATGGTGGATGACAGAAACGATGTTGACCTTGCTGCAGGATAAAATGGATACCCCGCTGGGGCCGCTGTGGGTACTTTGCGACGAACAGTTTAATTTGCGCGCCGTCGAGTGGGACGAGCACCGCGATCGGATGGAAACCCTGCTCGACGTACACTATCGCCGGGAAGGTTATCAGCGCGTCGACTGCCGCAATCCAGGCGGTCTCAGTAGTAAGCTGAACGACTATTTCGCCGGCGATCTGGCAATTATCGATACGCTGCCTACCGCCACCGCTGGCACCCCTTTCCAGCGTCAGGTCTGGCAGGCGTTACGCGATATCCCCTGTGGCCAGGTGATGCACTATGGCCAGCTAGCCGAGGCGCTCGGACGCCCCGGAGCCGCTCGCGCCGTGGGGGCCGCCAATGGCGCCAATCCGGTGAGTATCGTGGTGCCCTGCCATCGGGTCATCGGGCGTAATGGCACCCTGACCGGCTATGCCGGCGGCGTGCAGCGAAAAGAGTGGTTATTGCGCCATGAAGGGTATCTTTTACTTTGACTGAAAATGCCTTTTCTGGAATCTTCAGGTAATTTTACAATCAAACATAGCGAAATAATCTATTGTTAATCAAATAGATATATACCCGTTTTGATTTACCCTGCTGATATTACGTGTTTCCGGGTCTGAAGACTTACCTGCTGATCAAAAAGATGTTAAAATTGACCAATATCAATTAAGGCCTGAGCAGACATATGATCCCTGAGAAGCGAATTATTCGACGCATTCAGTCTGGCGGTTGTGCTATCCATTGTCAGGATTGCAGTATCAGCCAGCTCTGCATCCCCTTTACTCTGAACGAGCATGAGCTTGATCAGCTGGATAATATTATCGAGCGGAAAAAGCCTATCCAGAAAGGTCAAACCTTGTTCAAAGCCGGTGATGAGCTGAAGTCGTTGTACGCTATTCGCTCCGGGACCATCAAAAGCTACACCATCACCGAGCAGGGTGATGAGCAGATCACCGGCTTCCATCTGGCGGGCGATCTGGTGGGCTTCGACGCCATCGGCACCGGTCTGCACCCGAGCTTTGCGCAGGCGCTGGAAACCTCGATGGTCTGCGAAATCCCCTTCGAAACCCTTGACGATCTTTCCGGAAAAATGCCGAATCTGCGTCAGCAGATGATGCGCCTGATGAGCGGTGAGATTAAAGGCGACCAGGATATGATCCTGCTGCTTTCCAAAAAGAATGCCGAAGAGCGCCTGGCTGCGTTTATCTATAACCTCTCTCGTCGTTTCGCCCAGCGCGGCTTCTCACCGCGTGAGTTCCGCCTGACCATGACCCGCGGCGACATCGGCAACTATCTCGGCCTCACTGTCGAAACCATCAGCCGTCTGCTCGGGCGTTTCCAGAAAAGCGGCATGCTGGCGGTGAAAGGCAAATACATCACCATTGAAAACAGCGATCTGCTGGCCCAGCTGGCCGGTCAGGCTCGCAACGTCGCTTAATCTCTGCGCACCACCTGGTCACGATCGGCAATTTTTTAAGATTTGTTGATCTGACCAGGCTCCTCCCCTGTTTCAATTCATCCATATAGGTTATCTTTTTAGTAACTGACGGTAGCTGCAGTTGTAAGGAGACCCTGTATGGCGAAGTATCAGAGCATGCTGGTAGTAATCGATCCTAACCAGGACGACCAGCCGGCACTTAGGCGCGCGGTGTACCTGCACCAACGGATTGGTGGACGCATCAAAGCCTTTTTGCCGATCTATGATTTTTCTTATGAAATGACCACCCTGCTGTCACCGGACGAACGCACGGCGATGCGCCAGGGCGTCATTGCCCAACGTACGGCCTGGATCCGCGAGCAGGCGAAATTCTATATTGAATCGGGTGTGCCGATTGACGTGAAAGTGGTGTGGCACAACCGCCCCTTCGAAGCCATTATTCAGGAAGTCATTAGCGAGAAACACGATTTGCTGTTGAAGATGGCCCACCAGCACGACAAACTGGAGGCGGTGATCTTCACCCCGACCGACTGGCATCTGCTGCGTAAGTGCCCGTGCCCGGTGTGGATGGTGAAAGACCAACCGTGGCCGGAAGGTGGCAAAGCGCTGGTCGCGGTCAACCTTGCCAGCGAAGAGAATTATCACAATACCCTGAACGAAAAGCTGGTTCGGGAGACACTGTCGCTGGCGAAAGAAGTCAACCATACCGAAGTACATCTCATCGGCGCCTATCCGGTGACCCCCATCAATATCGCGATTGAGCTACCGGATTTTGATCCCAGCGTCTACAACGACGCCATTCGCGGTCAGCACCTGCTGGCGATGAAAGCGCTGCGGCAGAAGTTTGGCATCGATGAGAAATTCACCCATGTGGAAAAAGGCCTGCCTGAGGAGGTGATCCCGGATCTCGCCGAGCATCTGCAGGCGGGGATCGTGGTGCTGGGAACGGTCGGACGTACCGGCCTGTCAGCAGCGTTCCTCGGCAATACGGCGGAACAGGTGGTCGATCATCTGCGCTGCGACCTGCTGGTACTCAAACCGGAGGCCTACCAGACGCCGGTGGAACTGGACGACGACGACGACGATTAACCCTCTTCTCGTACCGCTCATCTTCCCCCGCCCCGCGGGGGATTTTTTTGCTTGCTGCCAGTCAGGCACAAAAAAAGGGCCGCTGGCGGCCCCTGTCACTGTCCAGCGAGAATGGCTTAGTGGATACCCAGACGCCAGGCCAGATCGATCTCTTCTTTCAGCTCCAGCGATGAGAGCGCCATCAGGTCAGCAAACTCCAGCTCCAGCAGTTTCAGCTTTTTCAGATACTGCGCTGGGGTCATGGCGGTAGTGTCGCGGCGTAAGAATTCGATGGCCATCTGCGTTGGGGTTAACTCGGTATCCATAATATCCTCTGTCTGATGTAATAACCGGGACATTATATCACCTCTTGCCGCTTATTTTATGAACAATTCCAGGTGCCGCCCCGTATATAAAAAAGCCGTCTCACAGGAGACGGCTTATAAACAAACGTTGTAAAACAAACGTGCTACATTACAGCGCTTTCAGGATCGCATCGACGCTGGCTTTCGCATCCCCAAACAGCATATGGGTGTTCTCTTTGAAGAACAGCGGGTTCTGTACGCCGGCGTAGCCAGTGTTCATCGAACGCTTAAAGACCACCACGTTCTGCGCTTTCCAGACTTCCAGCACTGGCATACCCGCGATAGGACTCTTCGGATCGTCCTGCGCCGCCGGGTTGACAGTGTCGTTGGCGCCAATCACCAGCACGGTGTCGGTATCGCTGAAATCGTCGTTGATCTCATCCATCTCCAGCACGATGTCGTAAGGCACTTTGGCTTCCGCCAGCAGCACGTTCATATGCCCCGGCAGACGCCCGGCCACCGGGTGAATACCAAAGCGTACTTTGATACCCCGCGCCCGCAGCTTCTCGGTAATTTCTGCCACCGGATACTGCGCCTGAGCCACCGCCATACCGTAGCCGGGGGTGATGATCACCGACTGCGAGTTTTTCAGCATCTCCGCCGTCTCTTCCGCGCTAATCTCGTGATGCTCGCCCACTTCTTCATCGCCGCCGCTGGAAGACCCATCGGTGCCGAAGCCGCCGGCAATCACGCTGATAAAGGAGCGGTTCATCGCCTTACACATAATGTAAGAGAGGATGGCACCGGAAGAACCCACCAGCGCGCCGGTGACGATCAGCAGGTCATTGCTCAGCATAAAGCCCGCTGCCGCTGCCGCCCAACCCGAGTAGGAGTTCAGCATGGAAACCACCACCGGCATGTCCGCGCCGCCGATAGAAGCCACCAGGTGCCAGCCGAAGGCCAGCGCGATCGCGGTCATCACCAGCAGGCACAGGACCTGGGTGCCGGTGCTGTCGGCGCGAACAAAAATCACCATCAGTACGAAGGAGACCACCAGCGCCGCCAGGTTCAGCTTATGGCGATTGGGCAGCATCAGCGGCTTCGAGGAAATTTTGCCGCGCAGTTTACCGAACGCCACCACCGAACCGGTGAAGGTGACTGCACCGATGAAGATGCCGAGGAACACTTCGGTCAAATGGATATTGACCAAAATCTGCTCCATCCCGGTTTCATGCTGCAGGTAGCTGTTAAAACCCACCAGCACCGCCGCCAGGCCCACGAAGCTGTGCAGGATAGCCACCAGCTCCGGCATCTCGGTCATCTCGACCTTCTTCGCCAGACGAATACCGATCGCTCCGCCGATCACCATCGCGAGGATGATCCAACCGACGTTGCCGGCGTCCGGCCCCAGAATCGTGGCGATCAGGGCGATGGCCATCCCGGCGATACCGAAATAGTTGCCCTGCTGCGACGTTTCGTGTTTCGACAGACCCGCCAGGCTGAAAATAAACAGGATTGCGGCAACAATGTATGCAGCTGTAACTAATCCACCAGACATGTGCTACCCCTTATCCTTTGCGAAACATTTTCAGCATGCGCTGAGTCACGGTAAAACCACCGAAAATATTAATGCTGGCGATCAGTACCGCGATAAAGCTCAGGAAGCTGACCCAGCCCCCGTGGCCTATCTGCAACAACGCACCAACAACGATAATGCCCGAAATCGCGTTCGTCACCGACATCAGCGGCGTATGCAGCGCATGGGAGACGTTCCATACCACGTAGTAACCCACTACGCAGGCCAGCGCGAAGACGGTGAAATGGCCAAGGAACTCTTTTGGCGCGACGTTGGCCAGCCAGCCGAAGAGGATAATCGCCAGCGCTATCAGGGCATATTTACGCCATGGGGATACCGGTTTTGCCGCTTCTTTCGGCGCTTCTACTTTTTTCGCCGCAGCCTGCGGCTGAGCGGAGACCTGAATCGGCGGCGCCGGCCAGGTGATTTCGCCTTCACGCACCACGGTCACGCCGCGCACCACCACGTCATCGAAATCGATAACAATGTTGCCATCTTTCTCTTTGCACAGCAGCTTCAGCAGGTTAACCAGGTTGGTGCCGTAGAGCTGGGAGGACTGGGTCGGCAGACGGCCCGGCAGGTCGGTGTAACCGATAATTTTCACGCCGTTGGCGGTGGTTACCACTTCGCCAGGTACGGTGTACTCACAGTTGCCGCCGTTTTGCGAGGCGAGGTCGACCACCACGCTGCCCGACTTCATGGAATCAACCATTTCGCGGGTGATCAGCTTCGGCGCCGGTTTACCCGGAATTAACGCCGTGGTGACGATGATATCGACATCTTTCGCCTGGGCGGCGAAGAGCGCCATTTCGGCCTTAATAAAGGCCTCAGACATCACCTTGGCATAGCCGTCGCCGCTGCCCGCTTCCTCTTTAAAGTCCAGCTCGAGGAACTCGGCGCCCATACTCTGCACCTGCTCCTTCACCTCCGGACGGGTATCAAAGGCGCGAACGATAGCGCCCAGGCTGTTAGCGGCGCCAATCGCGGCCAGACCGGCCACCCCGGCGCCGATGACCATCACCTTCGCGGGCGGAACTTTGCCTGCCGCCGTAATCTGCCCGGTAAAGAAACGGCCGAATTCATGAGCCGCCTCAACGATTGCGCGATAGCCGGCGATATTCGCCATTGAGCTGAGCGCATCCAGCGACTGGGCGCGAGAAATACGCGGCACCGAATCCATCGCCATCACGTTGATATTACGGGCCGCCAGTTTTTCCATCAGCTGCGGGTTTTGCGCAGGCCAGATAAAACTTATCAGCGTAGTTCCCGGATTCAGCAGCGCAATTTCATCGTCATTTGGGGCATTAACCTTGAGGATGACGTCAGACTGCCACACCTCGTTGCCCGTGACGATCTCAGCCCCTGCCTGGGTAAAGGCTGCATCGTCAAAGCTGGCCAGTTTCCCGGCACCGCTTTCTACCGCGACGCTAAAGCCGAGTTTAAGCAATTGCTCAACGGTCTTCGGCGTGGCGGCGGCCCGGGTCTCCTGGGCTAGCCTCTCTTGTGGTACACCAATACGCATAGTTTTCCCTTCCATCGGTTTTTGATGATGGTTTACTTTTCTGACCAACAACGACAAGACGGCGAAATCTTCCTCGCCATCTTCCGCTGTCTGCAAAATGAAACAGTAACAAACTTTTTATAACCTACTGAAAATAGCGATTGTGATCTACAGCGATAAAACAGAAATTTTGATTTTATTGCTTATTGTCAGCACAGATGGTTCCGGGCAGCAATATTTACCTGAATTTCTCACTCAGGCCTGATAATCCGCTTATCCAGTGGTATAAAACGCCATTTATCGCCATTGAGATCATTGTATTAACATTACGTTAACTAATAAAAGTGGTATCGATTATCGTTTTTGCTGCTCAAGCGGCTGTTTTTTCAACATATCGAAAAATGTTATCTTTCCGTAGTATACGATTCGGGCGGCAAGCAAAAAATGACGCAGACAGTCACAACGATTAAATGCAATAATCAAACGTTTTCAGTCAACAACAACACCAGTATATGGTTTGCGCAAGGCAAAGGATTATTTTTATGAAGCTTAAAAACACCCTCCTGGCGTCTGCTCTCCTGACAACCGCCACGTTGTCTGCCCATGCAGCGACCGAGTTGACCCCGGAGCAGGCGGCTGCGCTGAAGCCCTACGATCGCGTTGTCGTCACCGGCCGGTTTAATGCCATTGGCGACGCGGTACAGGCGGTATCGCGCAAAGCCGACAAAGACGGCGCGGCCTCATTCTATGTTGTCGACACGTCGGACTACGGCAATGGCGGCAACTGGCGCGTCACGGCTGACCTCTATAAAGACAACGCACCGCAAGCGGATACGCCGAAAAATCGCATCATCAATGGTGTGGTAGAACTGCCGAAAGATCAGGCTGTTGCACTGATGCCTTACGACACCGTCACCGTTCAGGGCTTCTATCGCAGTCAGCCGGAAGTGAACGATGCCATCACCAAAGCGGCAAAAGCGAAAGGCGCCTATGCGTTCTTTATCGTGCGCCAGGTGGATGCCAACCAGGGTGGCAACCAGCGCATTACCGCTTATATCTATAAAAAAGATGCTGAGAAACGCGTACTGCAGAGCCCTGACGCCATTCCGGCGGACTCTGACGCCGGTCGCGCAGCGCTGGCCAAAGGCGGCGAAGCGGCGAAAACGGTGGAAATCCCGGGCGTCGCCACCACTGCGGCTGTAGGGTCAGGCACTGGCGTCGGTCGTTTCTTCGAGACCCAGTCGTCCAAAGGCGGGCGTTACACTGTCACGCTGCCGGACGGCACCAAAGTCGAAGAAGTGAACAAAGTGACCGCAGCGCAAATGGTGCCGTTTGATAATATCCAGTTCACCGGCAACTACGGCAACATGACCGAAATCTCCTATCAGACGGCGAAACGCGCGGCGAAGAAAGGGGCGAAGTACTATCACATTACCCGCCAGTGGCAGGAACGCGGCGGCAACATCACCATCAGCGCCGATTTGTACAAATAATCACTGCTGACTGGCTAAAAAGGCGGCGCAATGCCGCCTTTTCATTTTTTTTCATCCCCCGCCATTGCATGGCTCCCGGACACTCCGTAAAATCCCGCGCCTTAGCGCAATCCTCCATTTTTATGCGATTTCGCAAAATAAATATTCTGGAACAGCCATTTTCACCTCGGGAATGCAATGGAAAAGAAACTGGGCCTGAGCGCCCTGACCGCCCTGGTCCTTAGCTCAATGCTCGGCGCTGGCGTATTCAGTTTGCCGCAAAATATGGCTGCCGTAGCCAGCCCCTCCGCTTTGCTTATCGGCTGGGCCATCACCGGTGTCGGGATCCTGTTCCTCGCCTTCGCCATGCTGCTGTTAACCCGAATTCGCCCCGACCTCGACGGCGGGATCTTCACCTACGCCCGCGAAGGGTTCGGTGAGCTGATTGGCTTCTGTTCCGCCTGGGGATATTGGCTCTGTGCGGTGATCGCCAACGTCTCCTATCTGGTGATCGTCTTTTCCGCGCTCAGTTTCTTCACCGATACCCCTGAGCTGCGCCTGTTTGGCGATGGCAACACCTGGCAGTCTATCGCTGGCGCTTCAGTTCTGCTGTGGGTTGTCCATTTTCTGGTTCTGCGCGGCGTGCAGACGGCGGCGGGGATTAATCTGGTGGCCACCCTCGCCAAACTCCTGCCGCTGGGCGCGTTTATCGCGCTCGCCGCCCTGGCCTTCCAGCTGGATACGTTTCGCCTCGATTTCCGTGGGCTGGCACTGGGTATACCCGTATGGGAGCAGGTTAAAAACACCATGCTGATCACCCTGTGGGTGTTTATCGGCGTGGAAGGTGCCGTCGTGGTTTCTGCCCGCGCCCGGCATAAGCGCGATGTCGGTCGCGCAACGCTGCTGGCGGTCATCTCTGCCCTCGCGGTTTATCTGCTGGTCACCCTGCTGTCACTGGGCGTGGTGCCGCGCAGTGAACTGGCCGGCATGCGTAACCCGTCGATGGCGGGACTGATGGTCAACATGATGGGCTCGTGGGGAGAAATCGTGATTGCGGCGGGCCTGATCGTGTCGGTGTGTGGCGCCTACCTGAGCTGGACCATCATGGCTGCGGAAGTGCCGTTCCTGGCCGCCACGCATAAAGCCTTCCCGCGCCTGTTTGCCCGCCAGAACAGCAACAATGCCCCGTCCGCCTCGCTGTGGCTGACCAATATCAGCGTTCAGGCATCGCTGGTGCTGATCTGGTTGACCGGGTCGGACTACGGCACCCTACTGACCATCGCCTCAGAGATGATCCTCGTCCCCTATCTGCTGGTTGGCGCCTTTCTGCTGAAAATCGCCACCCGCCCGCTGCACAAAGCGGTGGGTATCGGCGCCTGCATTTATGGCTTATGGTTATTATACGCGTCGGGACCTGTGCATTTACTGTTGTCGGTGGTACTTTACGCTCCGGGTCTTCTGGTCTTTTTGTACGCTCGACGTACGCACCAGCACGATCGTTCGCTCAAACGCCGCGAATTGGCGCTAATTGGTTTATTGCTGGTTGCCGCTGTGCCGGCAACGTGGATGCTGGTGGGGTAAGCGGTCGCCCTGCCGCAGAACGCATAGGAGATACCCATGGCTGAACAACAGCCCCGCCCGGTTCTGATCACAGGAGGAGGCCGCCGCATCGGTCTCGCGCTGGCACACCATTTTCTGCTGCAACACCAGCCGGTCATCGTCAGCTATCGCACGCCCTATCCGGCGATCGATGGCCTGCGCGACGCGGGCGCCCTCTGTCTGCAGGCCGATTTCAGCAGCGATGACGGCATACTGACCTTCGCCGAGGCGGTCAAATCGCATACCAGCGGCCTGCGCGCCATCATCCACAACGCCAGCGACTGGATGGCGGAGAAACCGGGGGTCGCGCTGAGCACAGTGATCAACCGCATGATGCAGATCCACGTCCATGCCCCCTATCTGCTCAACCACGCGCTGGAGGATCTGCTGCGCGGCCACGGCCATGCCGCCAGTGATATTATCCATATTACCGATTACGTCGTGGAGCGCGGCAGCGATAAACATATCGCCTACGCCGCCAGCAAAGCCGCGCTGGACAATATGACCCGCTCCTTCGCCCGCAAGCTGGCGCCGGAGATCAAGGTCAACGCCATCGCCCCGTCGCTGATCATATTTAATGAGAGTGATGACGAAGCCTATCGTCAGCAGGCGCTGGATAAATCGCTGATGAAAATTGCCCCAGGCGAAAAAGAGATTAGCGACCTTATCGACTACCTGTTTACCAGCCGCTATGTCACCGGCCGGTCATTCGCTGTCGACGGTGGTCGCCCGCTGCGCTAGTGGAAGCGGCTCCAGCCAACAATCAGCAGCCAGGCGCATAGCCCCCAGCATCCCACTGCGCCTGCCAGCGCCAACGGCAGGCGCATGATCCCGGTGAAGTACCACAGCGATAACAAATAGACAAAATAGGGAACGATCGACCACATGCCGAACACGATGGTGGTGCGCAGGGCTTCAATACCGCGCTCGCTGGCGACGATATAGTGGGCGATGAGCGCAAAGGTGGGAAACAGCGGGATCAGCCCGGCGAGAGCGTAATTTTTCGTTTTGCCAGCACGCCAATCAGCACCACCACCAGCGCACCCAGCAGCCCTTTGATTAACAGCCCCATGTCCGTATGCCTTAACAATGAATCAACAAGTTAGCGCAGCATAGCGGAAATAGCGCTGTTTATAAAAGAGTAATGGCGGGTAAAATAAGCGCGGTGTATGTTACTTCTTTTACTGATGTGCAATAGACATGAATAAAATCGTTTTTGTTGAGGATGACCCTGAGGTAGGGGCGCTGATCGCCGCCTATCTCGGCAAGCATGATATGGATGTGGTGGTCGAGCCTCGCGGCGACCGCGCAGAGGACGTGATCGCGCGGGAGAAACCGGACCTCGTGCTGCTGGACATTATGCTGCCCGGCAAAGACGGGATGACGCTCTGCCGCGACCTGCGCGGGCAATGGCAAGGGCCCATTGTCCTGCTGACCTCGCTCGACAGCGATATGAACCATATCCTCTCCCTGGAGATGGGCGCCAGCGATTATATCCTGAAAACCACGCCGCCAGCGGTACTTCTCGCGCGACTGCGTCTGCATCTACGCCAGCATATCGCTCCGGCGGGCGCCGGTACCTCCTCAACGCTCACGCCACATAAAACCATCTCCTTTGGTTCGCTGACCATCGACCCGGTCAACCGCCAGGTGCTGCTCGGCGGGGAAAGCGTCGCATTGTCGACGGCCGACTTCGATCTGCTGTGGGAGCTGGCCACCCATGCCGGGCAAATTATGGACCGCGACGCGCTGCTGAAAAATTTACGCGGTGTCACCTACGACGGGATGGATCGCAGCGTCGACGTCGCCATCTCCCGCCTGCGTAAAAAACTGCTCGACAACGCCACGGAGCCTTATCGGATTAAGACCGTTCGCAACAAAGGCTACCTGTTCGCCCCTCACGCCTGGGACAACTAAGCTTCTTCCTCGGCCCTGCGAGGGGCCCGTTTTATGGCGCACTCCGCGACGATAACCGCCTCAGCTTTTGCTGCTTAACGCAATAACGCAGTTTTCCTGTACACGCCGGCTGCCCGCTGCGAATTTGTCATATTGCGTAAATCAATAGATTTAGCCGTACAGTTCCCCATCACATAAGCCCTCAATATGATTGTGCTCAAGGACTTACCGTTATCAGAGTGGCATAAAGCCTGAAAACACAGGACTTTTGCATGATGAAATACGTTGTACTTTTGGCACTCTCACTCTTCACTTCACTCTTTGGCTGGGCTTTTTCCCTCGACAACGCCGATATTCGGCTCCTCTGTCCACAGCGCGGGCAAATCGAGGTGATCCTCCACCGCTATGAACATACCCAGCAATCCTGGGGACAGCATCACTTTGAAACGGGAGGCGGCCACGTTCGCCAGGGACCGCTGCTGGTGATCCCGTTTGCCAACCTCGATCAGATGATTTACCACCAAACCACCGGCGAGTTTGCTTACTGGTATGCCGAAACGGAAAAGCTGGTGCGCTGTCGGCTGCTAAGCCTGACGACCACCTATCCGGTAGATATTCCCTACTTTCGCGAGTAGCGATACCCCGCTCGATTCCCTGGAAGGCGCAGGTCTGGTGGTTATAATTAATTTGTGACAACGTCACTAATTCAGATATTCCCGGCCGATATCATCCCGGATGACGCTATCTATACCGGGTATAGCGGCGCCACAAAGATGGCAAGGCGCAACACGCCGGGCCCCCCAAAGATGGTCGTTTTACAATAAATTTTCATTGTTCTAGTGTGAGTTAACTCAACACTCACGCGGTACGGGAGAGACAATGGGACGGTTCTCAGGTAAGAAAATTGTGATTACAGGGGCGAGCAGCGGTATTGGTCTGGCAGGGGCAATGCGCATTATTGATGAAGGGGGCGAAGTGATGCTGACCGGACGCCATCAGCAAAAACTGGAATCGTTACGCGCAGTGCTGCCCGAGCGCGCCTGGTTTCTCCAGAACGATGGCGCGGAACCTGAGGCAGCACATGCCCTCGCCGAGTCTGTAGAATCATTTGGCATGCTGGATGGCCTGTGGCTGAACGCCGGCCAGCTCGCCTTTTCAACGGTGGAAAATACCACCGAAACGCAGTTCGATACCATCATGGCCAACAATGTTCGTTCTGCCGTCCTGCAAATCGCCGCACTTTCGCGTTTTTTGAAGACCGGAGCCTCGGTGGTCATCACCGCCTCTACGGCCGCCTACGAAGGCACGCCACTGGCGGCGCTCTATGCCGCCAGCAAAGGCGCGCAGCTGGCCCTGGTTCGCAGCTGGGCAACGGCCTTCGCCGCCCGCGGGATCAGAGTTAACGCGCTGGTGCCCGGGGCAATCGATACCCCTCTGCTTGACGCGATCCCCGCCCCCTTCCGCGAGCAGTATGATACGCAGATCAGGGCTACCGTGCCGCTAAAACGCCCGGGAACGCCGGAAGAAGCGGCGGCGGTTGCGCTGTTTTTATTATCGGATGATGCCGGGTATGTGACGGGTAGCCAGTATGTGGTGGATGGCGGACTGCTGCGCTTATAAGGGCTGCGTCATTATTTATGCCTGCGGGATGTTGTCAGTGAGGGTGAACCCTGCTTTGATAGCGCATTAAACCGGGCGTGAAACGCAGAAGTCATTTTTTACGGTATATTCTGCCGTGACAAACGCCCTGGACTGCGGTCTGGTTTCGTTACTGCATCACCGCTTTAGCGGAAAGGCACATATCACACCGCGCCATGAAGGCAAAAGATAGGTAACTAACATTCTGATTTAAGTGAGATTTAATGAAAAAGCTGTTTGTGCAGTTCTATCTTTTGCTCTTCGTCTGCTTTCTGGTGATGACCATGCTGGTAGGCCTGGTCTATAAATTTACCGCTGAGCGCGCCGGACGACAGTCGCTTGACGATCTGATGAAAAGCTCGCTGTATCTGATGCGCAGCGAGCTGCGGGAAATTCCGCCGCGCGACTGGAGCAAGACGCTCAAAGAGCTGGATCTGAACCTGTCGTTCGATCTGCACATCGAACCAATGAGCAAATTCAAGCTGTCGGAAAGCTCGATGCAGCACCTGCGCGCCGGCGATATCGTCGCGCTGGATGACCAGTACACCTTTATTCAGCGCATTCCCCGCAGCCATTATGTGCTGTCGGTGGGCCCGGTGCCCTATCTCTATTTTCTGCATGAAATGCGCCTGCTGGACATCGCGCTGATGGCGTTTATCGCTATCTCGCTGGCCTTTCCGGTGTTTATCTGGATGCGTCCGCACTGGCAGGACATGCTGCGTATTGAAACCGCTGCCCAGCGCTTTGGCGAAGGCCACTTCAGCGAGCGCATTCATTTTGACAGCATGTCCAGCTTTGAACGGCTCGGCGTGGCCTTTAATCAGATGGCCGATAACATTAACGCCCTCATTGCCAGTAAAAAGCAGCTGATTGACGGTATCGCCCATGAGCTCAGGACGCCGCTGGTCCGCCTGCGCTACCGTCTGGAGATGAGCGAAAACCTCACTGAGGCGGAATCGCAAGCGCTGAACCGCGATATCGGCCAGCTGGAGGCGCTGATTGAAGAACTCCTGACCTACGCCCGCCTCGACCGCCCGCAGACAGAACTCAGCCTGACGACGCCTGATTTCCCCGCCTGGATCAGCGATCATGTCGAGGATATTCAGATGGTCAACCCGCAGCGCGAGGTCGCTCTGGCAACGCTGACCCACGGCAACTATGGCGCGCTGGATATGCGGCTGATGGAGCGGGTACTGGATAATCTGGTAAATAACGCCCTGCGCTACAGCACCCAGCGGGTGGCGGTCAGCCTGACCCTGCAGGGATCGCGTGCCTCGTTGCAGGTCGAGGATGACGGCCCGGGCATTGCCCCTGAAGAGCGCGAGCGAGTGTTTGAGCCCTTTGTCCGTCTTGACCCCAGCCGGGATCGGGCGACCGGAGGATGCGGCCTCGGCCTGGCGATTGTGCACAGTATTGCCCAGGCGATGGGCGGTGACGTGCGCTGCGAGGCCAGCCCTCTCGGCGGCGCCCGCTTCTGCTTTAGCTGGCCGGTTTATCATCAGTTGCCCGATTTTACCTCTGCCTGAATAAAACTTGCGCAGAGGCCGCGCGCTGCGTATGCTGCAAAAACTGAATAGTATGTTGTAACTAAGGTGAATCGATGGCTCGCTACGACCTTGTTGAACGTCTGAATGATACCTTTCGTCAGATCGAGCTGGAGCTGCAGACGCTCCAGCAGGCGCTAAGCAGCTGCCGGCTGCTGGCGGCCCGGGTATTTGAACTGCCGGCGGTCAGTAAGGATGCCGAGCACGATCCGCTGGCCAACATTCCGGTGGTGCAACACATCGGCAAGGCGGCGCTGACCCTCACCCTGCGCCACTACAGCCATCTGTTTATCCAGCAGCAGTCGGAAACCCGCAGCAGCAAAGCCGCCGTTCGTCTGCCGGGGGCTATCTGCCTTCAGGTCACCGCCGTGGAGCAGCAGGATCTGCTGGCGCGCATTCAGCATATTAACGCCCTGAAGGCTACCTTCGAGAAAATCGTCACCGTCGATTCAGGCCTGCCCCCCACTGCCCGTTTTGAATGGGTGCATCGCCACCTGCCGGGCTTGATCACCCTCAGCGCCTACCGCACGCTGACGCCCCTCGTCGACCCGAGCACCATCCGCTTCGGCTGGGCCAATAAACATGTGATCAAGAACCTGACCCGCGACCAGGTATTGATGATGCTGGAGAAAAGCCTGCAATCACCGCGGGCGGTGCCGCCGTGGACCCGTGAGCAGTGGCAGAGCAAGCTTGAGAGGGAGTATCAGGACATCGCCGCCCTGCCGCAGCGGGCGCGGCTGAAAATCAAACGGCCGGTGAAAGTGCAGCCGATTGCCCGCGTCTGGTACGCCAGCGAGCAGAAACAAGTGCAGTACGCCTGCCCCAGCCCGCTGATCGCGCTGATATCCGGCAGCCAGGGGGTCAGCGTCCCGGATATCGGCGAATTGCTGAACTATGACGCCAACAATGTCCAGTACCGCTACAAACCGGAGGCGCAGTCGCTGAGATTACTTATCCCGCGCCTGCACCTCTGGCTGGCTAGCGAGTAGCCAGGCTGCCGACCATCTCCTCAGGGCGCACCCAGCTGTCGAATTCGGCTTCCGTCAGGTAGCCCAGCGCCAGCGCCGAGGCTTTGAGGGTCAGCCCCTCATGGTGCGCTTTTTTAGCGATTTCCGCCGCCTTGTCGTAGCCGATATGGGTATTCAGCGCAGTGACCAGCATCAGCGACTCATTGAGCAGCTGGCTGATCCGCTCGCGATTCGGTTCAATACCCACCGCACAGTGCTCATTAAAGCTCTCCATACCATCCGCCAGCAGACGCACCGACTGCAGGACATTGTGGATGACCATCGGACGATAGACGTTAAGCTCAAAGTTACCCGAGGCGCCGCCGATATTCACCGCCACGTCGTTACCCATCACCTGGCAGCAGACCATGGTCAACGCTTCGCACTGGGTTGGGTTAACCTTGCCTGGCATGATTGAAGAACCCGGCTCATTCTCCGGGATGGCGATTTCGCCAATGCCGCAGCGGGGGCCGGAGGCCAGCCAACGGACATCGTTAGCGATCTTCATCAGCGACGCCGCCAGGCCTTTCAGCGCGCCGTGGGCATGGACCAGGGCATCCACAGTAGCCAGCGCTTCGAATTTGTTCGGCGCGGTGACAAATGGCTGTCCGCTGAGCGACGCCAGCTCGGCCGCCACCCGCACGGCATACTCCGGATGGGTATTCAGCCCGGTTCCTACCGCCGTCCCGCCCAGCGCCAGCTCGGCAAGATGCGGCTGGCTGGCTTCAATGTGCTTCAGGCTATGGTCCAGCATCGCCACCCAGCCGGAGATCTCCTGGCCTAACGTGAGCGGTGTGGCGTCCTGCAGATGGGTGCGGCCGATCTTGACGATATCCCTGAAGGCCACTGCTTTTTCGTTGAGCGTCGCCCGCAGCGCCTGCAGCGACGGGATCACTTTTTCCCGCAGGGCAATCAGCGCCGCGACGTGCATGGCGGTGGGGAACACGTCATTTGAGCTCTGGCTCTTATTCACATCGTCATTGGGATGAATTTTTCGCGCCATCCCCCGTTCACCGCCCAGCAGTTCACTGGCGCGGTTGGCCAGCACCTCGTTCATATTCATATTGCTTTGGGTGCCGGAGCCGGTCTGCCAGATAGCCAGAGGAAACTCCTGTGAGTGCTTTCCGGCCAGGACTTCGTCAGCGGCAGCGACGATCGCCCCGGCTTTCTCCGCCGTCAGCAACCCAAGATCCTGGTTAACCTTCGCCGCCGCCCGCTTGGTCAGCGCCAGGGCGTATATCAGCTCCCCGGGCATTTTTTCGGTCGAGATGCGGAAATGCTCCAGCGAGCGCTGGGTCTGGGCGCCCCAGAGTTTATCGGCCGGGACGTCGATGGCGCCCATCGAGTCTTTTTCACTGCGATGCGTTGTCATTACTTTCTCCTTGGATTCAAAGTGCGTCATAGCGACAAAGCTCACCTGCTTAAAAGACTAAGTATTGGCCAGATTTATAAGTTGTTTTGGTGGTTCGTGCCGCGAAGCGACATAAAAAAGCCGCCCCGAAGGGCGGCCTAGACCGCTGACAAAATGCAATCGTCGGGATTGCCCGGCGGCGCTGCGCTTGCGCGGGCCTACAGAGAACTGCATAACTGTTTGATATTGCTGTTTTCGTAGGCCGGGTAAGGCGAAAGCCGCCACCCGGCAGAAAGGCGATCACAATAACGAAAACCGGTTTGTCATCGGCCAGAGCCGCCCCGAAGGGCGACCAGGGTTACTTCACGCAGCGTGCGCACTGCGACGTCTGGATCTGCTGGAAGAAGTCATTGCCTTTATCATCGACGAGGATAAACGCCGGGAAATCTTCCACTTCAATTTTCCAGATAGCCTCCATACCCAGCTCCGGATACGCCACGCACTCGAGGCTGCGGATGCTCTGCTGGGCCAGCACCGCCGCCGGGCCGCCGATACTGCCGAGGTAGAAACCGCCGTGTTTGTGGCACGCATCGGTCACCTGCTGGCTGCGGTTGCCTTTCGCCAGCATGATCTTGCTCGCGCCGTGCGACTGCAGCAGATCGACGTAAGAATCCATGCGGCCTGCGGTGGTCGGCCCCAGAGAGCCGGAGGCGTAACCGTCCGGCGTCTTGGCCGGGCCCGCGTAGTAGATCGGGTGATCTTTGACGTACTGCGGCAGTGCTTCACCGCTGTCGATAAGCTCCTTCAGCTTGGCGTGGGCGATATCGCGGGCCACGATGATAGTGCCGCTCAGCGACAAACGGGTGGACACCGGGTACTGCGACAGCAGCGCCAGGATCTCGCTCATCGGCTGGTTAAGATTCACCTTCACCGCTTCGCCTTCCCCGGCCTGGCGCAGATGCTCAGGGATATATTTCCCCGGATTGCTCTCCAGCTTCTCGATCCAGATGCCGTCGCGGTTGATTTTGGCTTTGATGTTGCGGTCGGCGGAACAGGAGACGCCCATCCCTACCGGGCAGGAAGCCCCGTGACGCGGCAGACGGATCACCCGGATATCGTGGGCGAAGTATTTCCCGCCGAACTGCGCGCCGAGGCCGAGGTTCTGCGCTTCCAGCAGCAGCTCTTGCTCCAGTTGCACATCGCGGAACGCCTGACCATGTTCGTTACCTTCGGTCGGCAGGCCGTCGTAGTATTTGGTGGACGCCAGCTTCACGGTCTTCAGCGTCGCTTCCGCCGAAGTCCCGCCAATCACAAAGGCGATATGGTACGGCGGACAGGCGGCGGTGCCGAGGGTGCGCATCTTCTCGACGAGATAGTTTTTCAGCTTCGCCGGGGTGATCAGCGCTTTGGTTTCCTGGTACAGATAGGTTTTGTTCGCCGAACCGCCGCCCTTGGCAATGCAGAGGAATTTGTACTCATCGCCATCGGTAGCATAGAGATCGATCTGCGCCGGCAGGTTGGTACCGGTGTTAACCTCTTTATACATATCCAGCGGCGCGTTCTGCGAGTAGCGCAGGTTGTCCTGGATATAGGTGTTGTACACACCCTGCGCCAGGGCGGCTTCATCGCCGCCGCCGGTCCACACGCGCTGGCCTTTTTTACCCATGATGATCGCGGTACCGGTGTCCTGGCAGGTGGGCAGAATGCCTTTGGCGGCGATATCCGAGTTGCGCAGGAACTGCAGCGCGACGTATTTGTCGTTTTCGCTGGCTTCCGGGTCGTTAAGGATATCCGCCACCTGCTGCTGATGCGCCGGGCGAAGCATAAAGGAGGCGTCGTGGAAAGCATGCTGCGCCAGAAGGGTCAGCGCCTGAGGGTCGACTTTTAGCACTTCCTGGCCGGCAAATTCGGCGACGGAGACGTAATCACTGCTGAGGAGATAATACTCGGTGTCATCCTTTTTGAGGGGAAAAGGATCCTGGTAAACAAACGGTTTATTCGACATTGTACTCTCACTTACTGCTTTGGCTGATTATGTTTCAGGCAGGGACTCCATGTGCCTGTAGAAAAGCGAGTCGATCAATCTTACACAATTTTTTAACAAAAACTGAGACAGGGACGACTTTTTCTTTCAGCAGTTGCTTCTCCACGGTTTGCTGGTTTAATAGAGCAATAATTTTTACTTTGATTGATACAGGGAATGAGAATGCAAAAGCTGATCAACGCCGTACAGAACTACGCATGGGGAAGCCACACCGCTTTAACTGAACTGTATGGCATTGCCAACCCGGACAACCTGCCGATGGCGGAGCTGTGGATGGGGGCGCATCCGAAGAGCAGCTCGCAGATCCTGGCGGCCGACGGCCAGCCGCGTTCGCTGCGCGAGGTGATTGACGCGGATAAAACCGCCCTGCTCGGCGACAAAGTTGCCGCCCGCTTTGGTGAGCTGCCGTTCCTGTTTAAAGTACTGTGCGCCGCTCAGCCGCTCTCTATTCAGGTACATCCCAACAAGCAGGCATCAGAAGAAGGTTTCGCCCGCGAGAACGCCGCCGGCATCCCGCTCTCCGCCGCCGAGCGTAACTATAAAGATCCAAACCACAAGCCGGAGCTGGTTTTTGCCCTGACGCCGTTCCTGGCGATGAATGCGTTTCGCGAGTTCAACGAGATTGTCACCCTGCTGCAGCCGGTGGCTAGCGCGCATCCGGCGATTGGCGCCTTCCTGCAGCAGCCGGACGCGGCTCACCTGAGCCAGCTGTTTGCCAGCCTGCTAAATATGCAGGGTGAGGAAAAAGCCAAAGCGCTGCAGGTGCTGCGCGACGTACTGGCCCGTGAACAGGGCGAACCGTGGCAGACTATCCGCCTGATCGCGGAATTCTATCCGGACGACAGCGGCCTCTTCTCGCCGCTGCTGCTGAACGTGGTGAAGCTGAACCCTGGCGAAGCGATGTTCCTGTTCGCCGAAACGCCGCATGCCTATCTGCAGGGGGTGGCGCTGGAGGTGATGGCCAACTCGGATAACGTACTGCGCGCCGGTCTGACGCCGAAATACATTGATATTCCTGAGCTGGTCGCTAACGTCAAGTTCGAAGCCAAACCGGCGGGTGAGCTGTTGACCCAGCCGCAGCAGCACGGCGCAGAGCTGGACTTCCCGATCCCGGTGGAAGATTTTGCCTTCTCGCTGCACGACCTCTCCGCCGAAGCCAGCGATCTGGCTCAGGCAAGCGCGGCGATTATTTTCTGCGTCGACGGCGAAGCCGTACTGCACAAAGGTGACCAGAGCCTGACGCTCAAGCCGGGCGAGTCGGCTTTCGTGGCCGCCAACGAATCACCGGTGCAGGTCAGCGGCCGCGGCCGCGTGGCGCGCGTGTTTAATAAGCTCCAGTAAGTGACTGACCTTTCAGGTCGCGCTTACTGAATGATGACAACTCAGCCAGGCGGTCTCTCCGCCTGGCTTCATTTATGGACAAATGCTATGAAAAAATCGCTGGTCGCAGCAGGCATCATCGTGGCGCTGGGCGTGGTATGGACAGGCGGCGCCTGGTACACCGGCAAACAGCTGGAAGGCCGGATCGCCGATATGGTGCAGCAGGCTAACGCGCAGCTACGCAGCAGCGCGCCGGAATCAGGGCTGGAGCTGAGCTATCAGGATTACCGGCGCGGGCTGTTCAGCAGCCATCTGCAGCTGGTGGTTAAGCCGATCGCCGGTCAGGCCAGCTGGTTGGCCGCCGGACACAGCGTGGTGCTTGACGAGGTGGTCGATCATGGCCCCTTCCCGCTGGCCTCATTAAAAACCTTTAATCTGGCGCCGGCAATGGCCTCGGTCCACACCACGCTGGTGAAAAATGACGCCAGCCAGGCGCTGTTCGAGATCGCCAAAGGCAACACTCCCTTTACCGTCGATACACGCATCGCCTACAGCGGCGACAGCCAGTCGGCGATCGTGCTCAATGCCCTCGACTATGCCAAAGGTGATGAGAAAGTCAGCTTCAGCGGCGGTCAGTTCCAGCTCGACGCCGACCGCGACGGCAAAAACATCAGTCTGAAGGGCCAGGCCGGCAGCGGGCAGATCGATGCGCTCAACGAATATAATCAAAAGGTGCAGCTGCGCTTCGTCAACCTGACCACCGACGGCGCCACCGAGCTGGCCAGCTTCAACGAACGTATCGGCCAGCAAAAAATGACCCTCGATAAACTGGCCATCAGCGTCGAAGGCAAAGAGCTGGCGCTGATCGACGGCATGGCGCTGGACGGCGGCTCGACGCTGACCCAGGACGGCAAAGGCGTGAACAGCCAGGTGAACTACACCGTCAACAGCCTCAAGCTGCAGGGGCAGGATATGGGCAGCGGCAAACTGACGCTGAAAGTGGATAATGTCGACGGTCAGGCGTGGCACCAGTTCAGTCAACAGTACAGCGCACAGTCTCAGGCGCTGCTGGCGAAACCGGAGCTGGCGCAAAACCCGGAACTGTACCAGCAGGCGTTAACCGAAACCCTGTTCAATGCGCTGCCGATCCTGCTTAAAGGCAACCCGTCGGTGACCATCTCTCCGCTGAGCTGGCGCAATGCCAAAGGGGAAAGTACCCTGAATCTGTCGGTTCTGTTGAAGGATCCGGCCCAGGTGACCACCCCACCGCAGACCCTGGCAGACAGCCTGGATCGCGTGGTGCAGTCTCTTGACGGCAAGGTAGTGATCCCGGTGGATATGGCGACGGAGTTAATGACTAAGATCGCCGGTCTGGAAGGTTACCAGCCAGCCGATGCGGCCAAGCTTGCCGATCAGCAGGTCAAAGGCCTGGCGGCGATGGGCCAGATGTTCCGCATCACCACCATGGAAGATAACGCCATCAGCAGCAGCCTGCAGTACGCTAACGGCCAGGTGACGCTGAACGGACAGAAAATGCCGCTGGAGGATTTTGCCGCGATGTTTGGTCTGGAAGCGCCTGCTCAACCGGACGCGGCGCCGCAGGAAGGCCAGCCGCAACAGGATGACGCCGCTCCGCAGCAAGATGACGCCGCTCCTCAGCAGGACGACGCCGCCCCGCAGCCGTAACTTATCGGCTCAGGAGACGGCCATCGCGCGCCGTCTCCCTCATTTCCGTGTCACCAGCCGCGGCGGCATAATCTGGTTGCGCGCCTCGCCGGTGCCTTCCTCCAGCCGTCGCAGCATCGACTCTGCCAGAGTTTTCCCCATCTCGCGCGCCGGGGTCGTCACCCAGGTGAGCGGCAGATCATCCAGGGCCGCCTCCGGCACGTCGGCGAAGGCCGCCAGCGCCACCCGCTGTTCGAAGTAGCTCTCGACACCGTCTTCTCCGCTCTGCCTTCCGGCCCGCAGTAAACCAAACCACGCGCCGGTGGCCACCACGTTGTTGTAGCACAGCACCGCGGTGATAGTCGGATTCTGGCGCAGCAGCCCCGCCATCGCCTCCGCCGCCTGCTTCTGGCTCGACTCGCACTCCAGCACCCATTCGCTGTGAAACGGCAGACCGTATTTCAGCAAGGTGGCGCAATAACCGCCGACCCGCTCGGCGCGCGTCAGCGACGAGCTCTGCCCGCCAAGCCAGGCGATCCGCTGATGGCCGCGGCGGATAAGATGCTCGGTCACCAGCTGCGCCGCCTGCATGTTGTCCGGGCGGATCAGGTCGACATCGTCAAGGTAGCTGGCGCGGGAAGCAAACACCAGCGGCACGCCAGCCTGCGCGGCCCGCTCGCGCAGTTCGCTCCCGCGATCGATCGACCCGGCGATGATCACCCCGTCGACCCCCTGCGCCGCGAGGGTATCAAACCGCTGGTCTATCTTCTCGCCGCTGCGCCCGCCCTGGGTGAGGAACACCATTTTCCCCTGCCTTTCCAGAGCGTCGGTGAGGCCGGCGGTTAATTCGGCGTAAAACGGCTTTGACAGATCGCTAACGATAAGGCCAATCACCCCGCTCTGCCCGCCACGCAGCGATGCGGCCTGGCGGTTGCGCACAAATCCCAGCTGTTCGATGGCCTGATTAACCCGCTCGCCGGTGGCGCTGGAGATACGCCCTTTACCGCTCAGCACCAGCGAGACGGTGCTCACGGAGACCCCGGCGGCCTGCGCCACATCATTGATGGTGATCTTTTTTGCGATAGCCATAACGTGCTGGCTGACTCCCTTGCCTGTCGATAAAACGTTTTATCATTGTGCGATCTTTATAAACCTTATTATCGCTTGATTATGTGATTTTTATCGCACTAAAAAGTGGTAAAACGTTTTATCTTGCCGTGGCGTTAGTTCTTCCCGACCACTTGAGAATCAGGAACCGTGTTATGACGGCGAAAACAGCACCAAAAATCACTTTATGGGAGTTTTTCCAGCAGCTCGGAAAAACCTTTATGCTGCCCGTAGCGTTGCTCTCGTTTTGTGGGATCATGCTGGGGATCGGCAGTTCGTTAAGCAGTCACGATGTTTTGACGCTGCTGCCGTGGCTGGATATGCCGCTGCTGCAGGCCATCTTTATCTGGATGAGCAAAGTCGGCTCCTTTGCTTTCAGCTTCCTGCCGGTCATGTTCTGTATCGCCATCCCACTGGGACTGGCGCGGGAGAACAAAGGCGTCGCCGCCTTCGCCGGCTTTGTCGGCTACGCGGTCATGAACCTGGCGGTCAACTTCTGGCTGACGGCGAAAGGCATTCTGCCCACCACCGACGCCGCGATCCTGAAGGCCAACAATATCCAGAACATCATCGGTATTCCGTCGATCGATACCGGGATCCTCGGCGCGGTTATCGCCGGGATTATCGTCTGGCTGCTGCATGAACGCTTCCATAACATTCGCCTGCCGGACGCCCTGGCCTTCTTCGGCGGCACCCGCTTCGTGCCGATCATCACCACCGTGGTGCTGGGTCTGGTCGGGCTGGCGATCCCGCTGGTGTGGCCAGTCTTCGCCATGGGGATCAACGCCCTCGGGAAGATGATCAACAGCGCCGGGGATTTTGGCCCGATGATCTTCGGCACCGGCGAGCGACTGCTGCTGCCGTTTGGCCTGCACCACATTCTGGTGGCGCTGATCCGCTTCACTGAAGCCGGCGGTACCCTCGACGTCTGCGGCCACAGCGTCAGCGGCGCGCTGACCATCTTCCAGGCGCAACTGAGCTGCCCGACCACCCACGGCTTCTCCGAAAGCGCCACCCGCTTCCTGTCGCAGGGTAAAATGCCGGCCTTCCTCGGCGGCCTGCCGGGAGCCGCGCTGGCGATGTACCACTGCGCCCGTCCGGAAAACCGGCATAAAATTAAAGGCCTGCTGATCTCCGGGGTTATCGCCTGCGTGGTCGGCGGCACCACCGAGCCGCTGGAGTTCCTGTTCCTGTTCGTCGCGCCGGTGCTGTATGTCATCCACGCGCTGCTGACCGGTCTCGGCTTTACCATCATGGCGGTGCTCGGGGTAACCATCGGCAACACCGACGGCAATATCATCGACTTCGTGGTGTTTGGCATCCTGCATGGTCTGGCGACCAAGTGGTATCTGGTGCCGGTGGTGGCGGCTATCTGGTTCGCGGTCTACTATGCCATCTTCCGCTTCGCCATTACCCGCTTCAATCTGAAAACGCCGGGCCGCGATATCGACACCGCCGCCAGCGTGGAGAAAGCCGTCGCCGGTACCATCGGCAAATCCGGCTATAACGTGCCGGCGATTCTGGCGGCGCTCGGCGGCGCCGAGAACATTGTTTCGCTGGATAACTGCATTACCCGCCTGCGTCTGTCAGTACACGATATGAGCAAAGTGGACGCCGCCGCGCTGAAAGCCCATCGCGCCATCGGGGTGGTTCAGCTCAATCAGCATAACCTGCAGGTGGTTATTGGCCCGCAGGTGCAGTCAGTAAAAGATGAAATGGCCGTATTGATGAATACTGTTCAGGCCTGACCCCACTGGTCCCCCTTCTGCGCGGAGGGGGACATTCGCTAAGGAAGTTCCGATGTTTGATTTTGCCACCCCCATCGACCGCCACGGTACCTGGTGCACACAGTGGGACTATGTCGCCGACCGGTTTGGCGCCGCCGACCTGCTGCCGTTCACCATCTCCGATATGGATTTCGCCACTGCGCCCTGCATTCTCGAGGCCGTCAGCCAGCGGCTGGCCCACGGGGTGTTCGGCTACAGCCGCTGGCAGAACGAGGCGTTTCTCGGGGCGATTGCTCACTGGTACGCCAGCCGGTTTAACAGCGTCATCGATCCGCAAACGGTGGTCTACGGGCCGTCGGTTATCTACATGGTGGCGGAAACCATCCGCCAGTGGTCAAGCGAAGGCGACGGCGTCGTCGTCCATACTCCCGCCTACGATGCGTTCTATAAGACCATCACCGCTAACCGCCGGGAGATTGCCCCGGTGCCATTGACCCTGACGGATAACCAGTGGCACTGCGATATGGCCCGCCTGGAAGCCGTGCTGGCGGAACCGAAGAATACCCTGCTGCTGCTGTGCAGCCCGCACAACCCAACGGGGAAAGTCTGGCGTCGCGAGGAGCTGGAGACCATGGCGGCCTTGTGTCAAAAACATGGCGTCAGGGTGATTAGCGACGAAATTCATATGGACATGACCTGGGGTGAACACTGCCATATCCCGTGGAGCGAGATCGCTCAGGGACCGTGGGCGCTGTTCACCTCCGGTTCAAAGAGCTTTAATATTCCGGCCTTTACCGGGGCCTATGGCTTTATCCCCGAGGCGAACGAGCGCGACAGCTACCTGCAGGCGCTGAAGGCCCGCGACGGGCTCTCTTCTCCCTCCGTGCCGGCGCTGGTCGCCCATATCGCCGCCTATCGCGACGGGGCTCCCTGGCTCGACGCCTTGCGTGACTATCTGCAGGCGAATATGCGCTATGTCGCCGACACGCTTAATAATGCCTTCCCCGCACTCTGCTGGCAGCCGCCGGAGGCCACCTACCTGGCGTGGATCGACCTGTGCCCCCTGAACATCGACGACCACGCGCTACAGCAGGCGCTGATCGCCGAACAGAAGGTGGCGATTATGCCGGGTTATACCTATGGTCCTGAGGGCAACGGCTTTCTGCGCCTCAACGTCGGCTGCCCGCGCGAGAAGCTGGAACGCGGTGTCGAAGGACTGATTGCCGCCCTGCGCAGCCTCAGCTGATTCGACGCGCAATCTACAGGTCATCGCGCCGGCGGAATGCCAGGTAGCCGGCGCCGAGGGTAAAGATAGCGACTATCACCACCAGCAGGATAAACCCGTGGTGGTTACTCGCCAGCGGGATCCCACCGACGTTCATGCCGAAGAAACCGGCGACGATGTTAATCGGCAGCGCGAGGACCGTGATCACCGTCAGGGTGTAGAGGGTGCGGTTGCTCTGCTCCAGCTGGCGGGCGCCAATCTCCTCCTGCAGCAGACTGATACGCTCAATCAGGCCGGACAGGTCATTGAGCACCACGCTAAACTCTTCGGTGAACTGACGAAACGCCTGCACCACTGCACGATCCATCCACGCCGGCGGCCGGTTAAGCAGACGGAACATCGCCGCCGACTCCGGCGCCAGCAGCCGCTGAAAGCGCAAAAGCATCCGCCGCAGCCGCGCCAGATCGGCCCGGTTGCGCTGCACATGATTGCTCAGGAGACGCTCTTCAATAAGGTCGACATGGCGGCTGGCCTGGCGGACGACCTGCTCCAGCACTTCCTCCTGCTCCTCCAGCAGAAAAGCCAGCAGCTCGGTAGAGGTATTCACCCTGAGCGTCTGCAGACGCGGCAGCATCCATTCGATAAACCGTAACGGTTTGAAGCGCGCCGTCACCACCAGCTTAGGGCTACAGTAGAGCCACAGCGTGGCGGTTTCCGCGCTGGTATCCTGCGGCCGAAACAGCACATCGTTGAGCACAGCGAACAGATTCTCCCCCTGTCGCTCAATGCGGGTGGTGTGCGAGCCGCTGCGGATCTCCTCGAAGAAAAAGTCCGCCACCGGAAAGTGGCTGGTTAACCATTTCTCGGCGGTGGCATGATTGAGATTCAGGTGTAACCAGATAAACGCCTTGTCATCGGCGAGCGCCTGATAACGGGCGCACACCTCGCCAGAGGCGATGGGCTGCGGGGGGCGCTGTTCATGAAACAGATAACCATGCACCAGACCGGAAACTTCACTATCAAAATCGGGCTTTAACATCTTCGCGGTGACGTCTTGACTCATGGCTCCCTCAGGACACGCACTGGCACTGTTGATGCCCGAATAGCGCCATCTTTCGCTATTTTCCTCGGGCTGGCAAGGTTAATAATCTGGTCATAAAACAGTAACCTGAATGACATATTGCCGTCAGTGTCGCGCGCCACACAGGCGATGCGATCGGCGCGAATGGCGGGGGCTTCTGTCCCTTTTCGCTCCGGGGTTATTAAAATAAATTTGATTATCCTCAAAACTTTTTTAGGCGAAAAAGCGTATTACTTTAGCCGCTTAATCATTGCTTACCCTGGTTTATTGAGGAGGAGACCATGAAAACCTATGACCGTAATCGTAACGCTATTGCTACCGGCAGCATGGTAATGATCGCCGGTAACGGCACAACAGGCGTGATTAAAGCTATCCATGGTGAAGGGAAAACCGCCGAGCAGCTTCGCCGGGCGGACTGCGTTGAAATCGACGGCTGCGAGGGCCGCTTTTGCCCGTTAGATCTGATCCGTCTCGGCTTCCATTAATTCCTGCCGCCAGGTCATCAGTAGCAGGCCGCCTGGGGTGGCCTGCTCTTTTCCCGACAAATAAAGCGGCTAGCGAAAGCTCCACTGAATACTCATCACAAAGATCGCCGGCACAATAATGCCGCCTTCCACACCGAAATAATCGGTGAAGTTATATTGCAGACCATGATAGATGTAGGGCGAAAAACCGACGCCGGTGATTTTTTTGGCGGTGCGGTAGGTGCCAGAATCCCCACAGTGGCTGAAGGCGTCAAAGAAAAATTCCCCGGTATAGGCATACACCCCTTTCAGCACCCAGCCGGTATCGTTTTTCAGCCAGTCGCGGCGCACGCCGAGGGTCAGGCAGCGATCGTCAAAGCTGTTTTTCATCGTTCCGACCAGCACGCTGTATTTTGAATCCTGAGAAAACTTGCGCTCCACCGAGAAAAAATTGTTATTGAAATGCTCGTTATATTGTCCGTGGTTACCGGTCATATGATAAACATAGGAGCCGGTATTCATCGAATAGAGGTTTAATTCCCCGGCCTGCGCCGACGGCATGGCAACCACCAGTAGCCCTGATAACAAAATCCATAATTTATTTAACATTCAGTAACCTACGCCACACCCGTAAAAAAGAACCCGGCATACTAGCACCGCTAAACTAAACCGAAGGGCAATCAGATAACCGACGCTGGTCGCGGCAGAAAACATGACCCTATCTGCACTATAGCAGCGGCGCTCCCGCTTCGTTAGCGCTTGCAGCTATACTGCAGACACATTCATCTTATTGATTAAGGACCGCTGTGTTAGCCACTTTCCTCGTTGCGCTGGTCGCTATTATTCATCTCGCCATCCTGGTGCTGGAGATATTTCTCTGGGAAGCCCCCGCCGGGCGCCGGGCCTTTAACCTCAGCGCTGATTTCGCCCGGGAGACCCGGGTGCTGGCGGCCAACCAGGGGTTGTATAACGGTTTTCTGGCCGCCGGCCTGGCGTGGGGGCTGTGGCTGGGGGCGCCGGGGGTGCAGGTGGTTATCTTTTTCCTGGCCTGTGTGCTGGTCGCCGGGATTTTCGGCGCGCTAACCGCCAGCCGCAAAATTCTCTATATTCAGGCGCTGCCCGCACTGCTGGCGCTGCTTGCCGTGATGGCGCAAGCGTAGGGCCTTGATCCAAAACAGAGAAAGCAGGCGCTGAGGCGGGTACTATTTGCCCCCTTCGGTCGGTCATCGACCTTTAATACCTTCTGAGTTCAGAGGCATTTTTATGACATGGCAATCCTTCAAACAGGCCTGGCTTATCCGGTTCTGGTCCCCTGTCCCGGCGGTCATCGCCGCGGGCATCCTCTCCACCTACTATTTTGGCATCACCGGCACCTTCTGGGCGGTGACCGGCGAATTCACCCGCTGGGGCGGTCAGCTGCTGCAGCTGCTGGGCGTCCACAGCGAACAGTGGGGCTATTACCAGCTGATTCATCTCGAAGGGACGCCGCTGACCCGCATCGATGGCAGGATGATCATCGGCATGTTCGGCGGCTGCCTGGCCGCCGCGCTGTGGGCCAATAACGTCAAACTGCGCTTTCCACGCAGCCGGATCCGCATTGCGCAGGCCGTGGCAGGCGGCATCATCGCCGGGTTCGGCGCACGGCTGGCGATGGGCTGCAATCTGGCGGCCTTTTTCACCGGTATTCCGCAGTTCTCCCTGCACGCCTGGCTGTTTGCCATCGCCACCGCCATCGGCTCCTGGTTTGGCGCCCGCTTCACGCTGCTGCCCCTTTTTCGCATCCCGGTAAAAATGCAAAAGGTGTCCGCCGCCTCGCCGTTAACCCAAAAACCGCAGCAGGCGCGCCGCCGTTTCCGGCTGGGTATGGTGGTCTTTTTCACCATGATCGGCTGGGGCCTGCTCACCGCCGCAGACCACCCGGCGCTCGGCCTGGCGATGCTGTTCGGCATCGGCTTCGGTCTGCTTATCGAGCGCGCGCAGATCTGCTTTACCTCCGCCTTTCGCGATATGTGGATCACCGGCCGGACGGTGATGGCGAAGGCGATTATCTTCGGCATGGCGGCGAGCGCCATCGGTATCTTCAGCTATGTGCAATTGGGGATGGCGCCGAAAATTATGTGGGCCGGTCCCAATGCGGCGATTGGCGGGCTGCTGTTTGGCTTTGGCATCGTGCTGGCCGGCGGCTGTGAAACCGGCTGGATGTACCGGGCGGTGGAGGGCCAGGTTCACTACTGGTGGGTTGGGCTGGGCAATGTCATTGGCTCAACGCTGCTCGCCTGGTGCTGGGACGATATCGCCGCTCCGCTCGCCACCCACTGGCAGAAAATCAACCTGCTGAACGCCTTCGGCCCCTTCGGCGGGCTGCTGGCGACCTATCTGCTGCTGCTGATCGCCCTGCTGCTGGTGATCGCCTGGGAAAGACATTTTTTCCGCCGCCAGTCGACGGCGGTCCGGACCGTGAAGGAGAGCGCATGAAAAACATCATCCCTGATTATCGCCTGGATATGGTCGGCGAACCCTGTCCCTATCCGGCCGTGGCCACTCTGGAGGCGATGCCCTCCCTGCAAAAAGGCGAGATCCTGGAAGTGGTCAGCGACTGTCCGCAGTCGATCAATAACATTCCCCTCGATGCCAAGAACCACGGCTATACGGTGCTGGATATTCAGCAGGATGGCCCAACCATTCGCTATCTGATCCAGAAATAGCCGCGGCTCATGGCCCCGCCGGCGACGAACATCGCCGGCGCTAATTTCGCCCCTTCCCGTCTTATCCCACCTTCTGCCTGTCTCGAGGATCCCCTGCGAACCTTTGCAATAGCTTGTAACACTTGAAACGGTGTTCCAGCTACATAATAACCATTAATATAACGCGCCTATATTATTAAAATACGAATAAGTAAACGTGTGAATGGTTTATGCCGACAGACGCCGAAACCATGCGCAGCAACAACACAACAAGGATTGAAATGGAACTGCTGGCAAGGCTGGGTCACTTTTTCGAACAGGTTCGCGCGGATGCCGATTTTACCACCTTCGCCAGTGAACTCCGCCGGCATCAGGTCTCCTACTACATCTATTTTGTCTCCACCGGCAATATGAATTTCGTGATGGCAAACGACGAGGTGATTTCGATAAAAAGCGCCCGCGGCCTGCTACGCGTGCGCAGCGCCCCCAGCCATCGGCTGACCTCGGCCGCGGTCATCCGCCATTTTGCCGGCGCCATCAACTTTGAACAGTACTGCAAGGATCTCGCCAGCGCCGGCGTGTTTAAGTGGATCGTTGATCTGGAAGAGGAGACCCGGCACTACTGGTCGAAGGATAATACGCTGCTGTATAAAGAGAACCTGATGCCCCCCTGAGCGGGTCACAGGGGGGAGACGTGGTTATCTGCTCGGCCCTCAGTCGCGGGTTTGCACCCAGAAGGCGTGGATCAGGCCAGGAATATAGCCCAGCAGGGTCAGAATAATGTTGAGAATAAATGCCCAGCCGAAGCCTTTCCCCAGCAGTACGCCCAGCGGCGGCAGAATGATAGTGAAAACGATTCTCCAGAATCCCATAACCTCTCCCTTCGTCTAACGTCAATATTTTACTAAGCTATTCAATAGTTAAGCATAGACGCTTTTCACCGCTTCGCCAGCAGGCGGCCCCCTCATCTCCGGTAACAAAAATTATTCCCTGCCGTCAGCGCTAAAAAAGGCCGGGAAAACATCCACTTTTTCCTCCCCGGCCCGCAAGCGCTGGCATACCGCACAGATTGTCAGTTGACCAATCAGGGGGACAGGACTAAGCCTGGAGGAGTTTTATCACATCGAGTCGTTTTACCAACCGGAGAATGTCCATGAGTAAACTTGGGATTAATGGATTTGGTCGTATCGGACGTTTGGTGTTACGCCGTTTATTAGAAGTCGACAGCAGCCTGGAAGTGGTGGCTATCAACGACCTCACCTCGCCAAAGGTGCTGGCCTACCTGTTAAAGCATGATTCAAACTACGGCCCCTTCCCGTGGAGCGTCGACTTTACGGAAGATGCGCTGATCGTCAACGGCAAAACCATTACGGTGTATGCCGAAAAAGAGGCGCAGCATATTCCGTGGCAGGCGGCAGGCGCCGAGGTGATTGTGGAGTGTACCGGGTTCTACACCTCGGCAGAGAAATCGCAAGCCCATCTCCAGGCCGGCGCGCGCAAAGTGCTGATTTCCGCCCCCGCTGGCGAGATGAAAACCATCGTCTACAACGTCAACGATGACACCCTGACCCCGGAAGATACCATCATCTCCGTGGCCTCCTGCACCACCAACTGCCTGGCGCCGATGGCCAAAGTACTGCAGGATGCCTTCGGCATCACCGTGGGCACCATGACCACCATCCATGCTTATACCGGCACCCAGTCGCTGGTGGACGGGCCGCGCGGCAAAGATCTGCGCGCCTCCAGAGCGGCGGCAGAAAACGTTATCCCGCACACCACTGGCGCAGCCAAAGCCATTGGTCTGGTGATCCCCGCCCTGAGCGGTAAACTGAAGGGCCATGCCCAGCGCGTACCGACCAAAACCGGCTCGGTGACGGAACTGGTGTCGGTGCTGGAGAAAAAGGTCAGCGTTGAGGAAATCAATCAGGCTATGAAGCAGGCGGCCGAGGGCAATGAATCTTTCGGCTACACCGAAGAAGAGATTGTCTCTTCGGATATTATCGGCAGCCATTTCGGCTCGATCTACGATGCCACTCAGCTGGAGATTGTGGAAGCCGGCGGCGTACAGCTGGTGAAAACCGTCGCCTGGTACGATAACGAATACGGCTTCGTCACCCAGCTGATCCGCGTGCTGGAGAAATTTGCCCGCTAAGCGAACGGCGGGCAGCCTGAGCTGTCCGCCGGTTCTGTGTTGAGTGCCTCAGGCCTGCAGATAGACCACCTGGGTCTGCAGGTACTCATTCAACCCGTGGCGGCCATCAGCGCCGCCGATCCCCGATTTGCGCCAGCCGGCGTGGAAACCCTGCATCGCCTCAAAGTTTTCCCGGTTGATATAGGTTTCGCCGAACTTCAGTCCCTTAATCGCCTTCATCGCCACGTTCAGATCGCGGGTATAGATCGAGGAGGTCAGGCCATAGTCGCTGTCATTGGCCATCGCCAGCGCCTCATCGAGGGTCGAAAACGCCACCACCGGCAGCACCGGCCCGAAGGTTTCCTCGTGGATAATGTCCATCTCCTGACGCACATCCAGCAGCAGGGTCGGCGGATAAAAATAGCCTTTGCCCTCCAGCGGCTGGCCGCCCAGCGCCACCCGCGCCCCCTGCGCCACCGCCTTCGCCACTTTGCCCGCCACCTGATCCCGCGCCGCGGCGTTGATCAGCGGCCCCATCGCGATGTCATCCCGCGCTGCCGGGTCGCCAAACTGCACGGCCTTCATCGCCTCACCGAGGCGGTTGACGAAGCGGTCGTAAATGCCCTGCTGAACATAGACCCGCTCGACGCAGTTACACACCTGTCCGGTGTTAATCACCCGCGAGTCCACTACCGCTTTCACCGCCAGCTCCAGATCCGCATCGTCCATCACAATGGCAGGCGCTTTGCCGCCGAGCTCGAGGCACACTTTGGTGATATTTTTCGCCGCAGCGGCCATGATTTTCTCTCCTGCCGCCACGCTACCGGTCATGCTGACCATCGCCACCTTCGGATTGCCGGCCAGCTCCTGACCAACGGTTTCTCCGCGGCCGAGCACCAGGTTAAAGACCCCTTTCGGCAACCCTACCTGATGGACAATCTCGGCAAAGGCGATGGCATTATTGGGCGTAAATTCGCTGGGCTTAATGACGATGGTATTCCCGGTGATCAGCGCCGGCGCCAGCTTGCGGGCGATAAGAAAGAACGGAAAGTTCCACGGCAGGATCCCGGTGGTCACCCCCAGCGCGCGTTTAAAGACGAGGATATTCTCTCCCGGGCGATCGCTCTGCACGATCTCGCCTTCGTAACGGCGCGCCCATTCGGCCATATAGTCGAGATAGTCCGCGGTGAATGCGACTTCCACCGCCGCCAGCTGCTGGATCTTGCCGCCTTCAGCCACGATCAGCCCGGCAATCTCTTCAGCACGCTGGCGGATACCCGCGGCAATCTTGCGCAGCCAGCCCGCGCGCTCAATCGCCGGCAGTGCTTCCCAGGCGGGCTGGGCGCGCTCAGCCGCGTCAATCGCCAGCCGCGCCTCTTCAGCAGTCCCGTCCGGGATCCGCGACAGCAGCGCTTCGGTCGCCGGGTTAAGCACGTCGATCCAGCCGTCGCCGCGACCGGAAACGAACTGGCCATCAATATACATTTGGTGTTGAACGGGTGCTGTCATGGCTGCTCCTGTAGTGCGTTTGTATTTAACAAGTGATTTTTTTGTTAAATATCGGGCGGATAAGCCGTGGCTTCGCAGCACGTTGGCGCCGTTCTGTGAGCTGATTCATAAAACCGGGCCAAAAATGCCCGGTTGAGGTTACATTCCAATAACACAAATTGCCCGTTTGCGATAAATCTGCCGCAAACGGGCAGTTTTCAGCTGAGGGTGCGGGCCTGCAGCGCCCCGGCAAGCTGGGCGTCCTCCCGCAGCTGTCGCCAGGCATCGAGGATCTCCGGCGGGAAGGTGACGTGGCTGATGAAGTCTTTCCCGCGCGGACCGTATCCTTCAGGCGTATCCTGCAGGCGCGGCAGCTCGCCCAGCAGCAGCGCCAGGTAGCGAGAGACCGGCCACAGCCCCGTCCCACCACCCGCGAACCTCAGCTGGCCATTGGTCTGCTCCAGCACCGGCGAGCAGCCGGGAAAGCTCAGCCACTGTGGCGGCGTCGTCGCCCCCTGCCAGACGCGGGCGAAGGTAGCCATAGTTCGCCGCTGCATGGTGGGGTCCTGAATGACGATCCCGCGACGATGCAGGATCCTCCGGCCCTCCAGCGTTGTGCGGGCAAAACGGGCGTTCTCGCCGCAGTTGGTCGACTGGTCCTCCACGACCAGCCGCGAGCGCGGAATGTGCCAGTAGTCATGAGCAATATCGGCCAGAATATGCGCTTCCGGACGCCCCTCCACCAGCAACGTACGGTAGCGGCTGTCCTGACGCACCGCCTCGTAGAGAAAGCCCGTAGAATGCCCCACGCCGCCGCTGATCAGCAGCGGGACGTCCTGCGCCGCCGCCAGTCGGCAGGCGGCGTCGATGGTCGGGATCACGGCGTTGCCGGCCAGCACCACCACGTCCACCTGCGGCAACGCGGGCAGCGTCGCCAGATCGTCCTGCGCCAGCCAGGCGCCGACATGGTTAGCCGCCGCCAGCGTCGCCGCCGACAACGGGGGAAATTGTTCTGCCATTCTGTCTCCTTAATCCCCTCTCAGCCGATCGGAGAGGATGCTTTCGCCATCATAAACGCCGCCTCGCGGGACGCAAAGCGGCGTCGATTTGTAACCATTTTGAAATAACAAGAAACATCTAAAAACAGGCGGGTTGCACCTGAACAACTCACTATGAAAATAACAAAAAACAGCAAAATCAGGTGGAAAATAAAAAATAGCGTCGCGGTTACACCACGCCAAACCTCGCCATGTCGCCCAGTTTGCCAGCGATAAACTTGCCAATTGTAACCTTCAACCCTAAGTTGCTTAACAATTACACAACCTTTTTCACACCAGGTTGCACCCTGCTTACACAGAGTGACACCTGACCTATTTACCGTGGCGGGAGAACGTTTCGTAATGAGCAATCCACAAGACAACACTGCATCCATTCTGCAGAAAAACAAGAAGGTCCTGATAGCGAGCCTGACAGGCAGCGCCATCGAATGGTTCGATTATTTTCTCTATGGCACCGCCGCCGCGCTGGTGTTCAACAAAATCTTCTTTCCGATGGTCGACCCGGTCATCGGCCTGATCCTCTCCTGGCTCTCCTTCTCGCTGACGTTTTTTATCCGCCCCATCGGCGGCGTCATTTTCGCTCATATCGGCGATCGCATCGGCCGCAAGAAGACGCTGGTGCTGACCCTGTCGCTGATGGGCAGCGCCACGGTGGCGATCGGCCTGCTTCCCACCTATGAGATGGTGGGCCTCTGGGCGCCCGCCCTGCTGATTACCCTGCGCATTATTCAGGGCATGGGTATCGGCGGTGAATGGGGCGGTGCGCTGCTGCTGGCCTACGAATACGCGCCGGAAAAGCGGAAAGGCTTTTTCGGCAGCATTCCCCAGGCCGGCGTGACCATCGGCATGCTGATGGCGACGTTTATCGTCTCACTGATGACCCTGTTTGACGAGGCGCAGTTTCTCGCCTGGGGCTGGCGCATACCGTTCCTGCTCAGCTCCGTTCTCGTTTTTCTCGGCCTGTGGATCCGCAAAGATATCGACGAAACGCCCGCCTTTAAGCAGGTGAAAAAATCCGGCCAGGTGGCGAAGGCCCCGCTGCGCGAAACGCTCAAGCACCACTGGCGGGAAGTGCTGATTGCCGCCGGTCTGAAAGTGGTGGAAACCGCCCCTTTCTATATCTTCTCCACCTTTGTGGTCAGCTATGCCACCACCACCCTGAGTTACCAGAAGTCGCAGGCGCTGGAATCCGTGACCCTGGGCGCGCTGGTGGCCACCGTGATGATCCCGCTGATGGGGCTGCTGTCAGACAAGGTGGGCCGGCAAAAAATGTACACCCTGAGCGTGGTGCTGCTGGGGCTGTTTATCGTCCCGTGGTTCCTGCTGCTCGACACCGGCACCAGCTGGGGCATCATGCTGGCGACGGTCGTTGCCTTCGGCATCCTGTGGGCGCCGGTAACTGCGGTGCTCGGCACCTTGTGCTCTGAGATTTTCAGCGCCAATGTGCGCTATACCGGGATCACCCTCGGCTACCAGCTGGGCGCCGCGCTGGCCGGAGGCACCGCGCCGCTTATCGCCACCGGTCTGCTGGCAAAATATGACGGGAACTGGCGGCCGGTGGCCGTTTATCTGGGCGTTACGGTGGTGATTTCGCTGCTGGCAATTTTCTGCGCCAGCCGGATGAAGTCCGCGCCGGGTGCGGCCCCTTCCCGGGCGGAAAGCGCCTAACCGCCGCCCGCCCGGGCTACTACGGCGCCGAGTATCCCGCCCGGCGGCGCTGCGCTTGCGCGGGCCTGGGGGATCACGCCACAGGAGAAACCGCTCATCCCAGGTCCGGTAAGCATGTAGGCCCGGTAAGGCGCCAGCCGCCACCGGGCACAAACAGACGTCAAGTCTTCACCTCCTGCTTAGCCGGCCAGGTTGGCCAGCGGGTGTCAGGCGCTCTGGTTGTCCAGCGTCAGCTGCCCCTCGCGCCGCTGCTTCAGCTTCCAGAAGCCCCACAGCGCGATAAACCACAGCGGAGAAGCCAACAACGCCAGCAGCGTGTCCGGGTCAAAGATCATGATGAAGATGGCGAAGGCGAAGAACAGCAGGCTCACCCAGCTCATTACCACCCCGGCAGGCATCTTAAAGATCGACCCGGCGTGCAGGTCCGGACGCTGACGGCGATAGACCAGATAGGCCACGAGGATCATCCCCCAGCTGAACACCACCATAATCGCCGCCAGGGTCGAGACGATGGTGAACAGGGTCATCACATTCGGCACCAGGAACAGCAGCAGCGTGCCGATCAGCATGCAGAAGCAGGAGAACAGCAGGCTACGCACCGGGATGCGGGTATTGCGCGACAGGATGCGAAACTGCCAGTGCGCGTGCTTCTCCACCGACAGGCCGTACAGCATGCGGGTGCTGGAGAAGACGCCGCTGTTGGCCGAGGACATCGCCGAGGTTAGCGCCACGAAGTTAATCACCGCCGCGGCGGCAGGCAGCCCGGCCTTGGCAAACAGCGTCACGAACGGACTGGTCTCCGCCGATACCCCCGGCCAGGAGGCGACGGCGATAATCACCACCATCGACAGCAGATAGAAGATGATAATCCGCAGCGGCAGAGCATTGATCGCCTTGGGCAAAATGCGCTGCGGATCGCGGGTCTCCGCCGTCATGGTGCCCAGCAGCTCAATGCCGGTAAAGGAGAAGATCGCTATCTGGAAGCCGGCGAAAAAACCGGTGATGCCATGAGGCATAAAGGCCGTCGGGTCGGTAAGATGGCTGAGAGAGGCCGTCACGCCGTCCGGGGAAGTCCAGCCGGTGGCAATCATCCAGCCGCCGGTGCCGATCAGGGCGATAATGGTAATCACCTTGATCAGGGCGAACCAGAACTCCGCCTCGCCAAACATTTTCACCGACAGCAGGTTAAGCAGGAACAGGATCGCCAGCATGCTAAGGGCCGGCATCCATGCCGACAGTTCCGGGAACCAGTACTGCATATAGCTCCCGCAGACCACCACGTCGGCGATACAGGTCACCACCCAGCTTAGCCAGTAGGTCCAGCCGAGGTAAAAGCTGGCCTGCGGCCCGAGATACTCGCCGACAAAGTCGGCAAACGAGCGGTAGTCATGGCGGGTGAGCAGCAGCTCGCCCATCGCCCGCATCACCATATAGGTAAAGAACCCGACCAGCACATAGATCACCAGAATCGAGGTGCCGGCGACGGCGATGTTGCGCCCCGCCCCCATAAACAGCCCGGTGCCGATGGCACCCCCGAGGGCAATCATTTGAATGTGGCGGGCGCCGAGCCCGCGTTTAAGCTGTGACGCGCCCTCACCTCCGGCGGCAGGAGACGCCTGATGTTGATGTTCAGTCATGGTGTTTCCTCAGGCTGGTTGTGGGAGGCGAAGAGCCGCGGCGCGCAGCAGCAGCCCGGCGCGCTGACCGGTGGCAACCCCGGCATTGGGAAAGAGGATATAGGGGGCCCGGGCCTGCACCACCCACCGTTTCTCCGCCTGGCGAGCGATTTCGTATCCCGCCGGGAGAGCGGTGAAGTTCTCAACGTTGGCCGCGATATTAAGCGTAAATTCCCCCTCGCGCTTGATGATGCTCTCCTCGACCAGGAAGTAATCCACCGGCGCTTTGTCGCGCGGCGGCAGCGGCGTATCGGCGATCCATGCCCGGATCGCCGCGTCGGTAGCGGCGAACAGGCTGAGATCGTTGGCGCCGAACGGCATCACTTTCCCCAGCTCCAGGGTGGCGCTTTGCGCGGCAAACTTTTCGCAGGTGAAATGGGTGAAGGTGCCGCCCGCTTCGGTATGCCGCACGATGGCGTCCATCCCGCTGGCCTGCAACAGCTGATAGAAGCCGGAAGAAAAATCCCCCGCGTGGGCCGGGAGCAGCGCAAACTGGCGATACAGCGACCCGCGAATAGCGGTGTGCATATCGAGATGGCTACGGTTGACCGGACCCGCCGCATCGGCGGCGCGATAGAAGGCCTGCACCGCCTGCTCCAGCGCAAAAGCCCGCCGCGACTCATTCCCCGGGGCGACCGCCAGATGGCGGCCGCCGAACAGGCGATTCAGGTCGTTGTGCAGATAGCGACGCGCGGCGCGGATCGCCGGCAGATTACCAAAGACGATCAGCAGCGCCTGAGTGAGCGGCTGCCGCCCCTGACTCAGATCGTGGGTCAACTGCAGCAGCAGCTCCGTCGGCGCGGTCTCATTGCCATGCACGCCCGCGGAGAGGATCGTCGCCTGGCGCCACGGCGCCGTCGGCAGCAACTGCAGGATCCCCTCGCCCAGCCAGCGGGCCTCGATGCCCGCCGGGAAGGTCCACTCCTGCAGGCGGCAGTGCAGTAAATCGTTAACCAGGTGCTCCATCTGCCGCTCCTTAACGCTGAAAATCATAGACCGTGCCCAGACGCAGGATCTGCGTCAGCTCATCCAGCGCCTGATAAACCTCGCGCAGCAGCTGCGGGTCCGCCAGATCGCGGGCGTGCAGCCGGTCGCGATAGTGTTTTTCCACCCATGCCGTCAGCTGCTGATAACGCTCGTCGTTCATCAGGCTATGCGCGTTGACCGCCTGGCGTTCAGCCTCGTTGAGCACCACCCGCAGCCGCAGACAGGCCGGGCCGCCGCCGTTGCGCATGCTTTCCCGCAGGTCAAAGACCGCCACTTCATCGATCGGCGATGCGCTGTCGGCGGCCAGGTCGCTCAGATAGCGCCAGACGTTTTCCCGCTGGCGGCACTCCTCCGGGACCACGATCAGCATCTTGCCGTCAGGTTTGCTCAGCAGCTGGCTGTTGAACAGGTAAGAGGCCACGGCGTCATCGAGCGAAACCTGTTCCTCCGGCACTTCCACGCTGGTGAACGGAATATCCAGACTGTCGCTTTTAGCCCGCAGCGTCGCCAGCACCGTCGCCTGATCGACAAATGCCTGCTGATGGTGGAACAGCACATGGCGATTGCTGACCGCGATGACGTCGTTATGAAACACGCCGCGATCGATAGCCTGCGGCGCCTGCTGGGCAAACACCGTGTAGCGCGGATCCAGCTGATGCAGGCGGGCCACCGCCTCGCTGGCCTCGAGGGTCTGCCGCGCCGGATACTTCACCGGGGCGATCCCGCCGCTGGCGCGTCGACCGTAGACAAAAAACTGCACCCCCTGTCGGTCATACTTCCGGCAGAAGCGGTTATGGTTGGCCGCCCCTTCATCGCCGAGGTCGCCATGCTGCGGCAGCGCCGCATGGTGGGCGAAGTAGCGCGGATCGGCGAACGTGGCGCCCAGGATCGCCGAGGTGGTGGGCGCCTCCTGCATACGGTGCAGCTTATTGTTCAGGTTGGCGACGGTGAAATGGACTTTGCCATCGGCGCTGTCCGCCGACGGTGAGACGGTCGCCGCGTTGGCGGTCCACATCGACGAGGCGGAGCTGAAGGCGGAGAGCAGCTGCGGCGCCGCGTGGGCCGCCTGCTGGATAACCTGCTCATCGCTGCCCTGGAAACCCAGTTCGCGTAGCAGACGCAGATTCGGCCGCGGCTGCGGCGGCAGAATGCCCTGCACGAATCCGCGATCGGCAAGGGCTTTCATTTTATACAGCCCCTGCAGCGCCGCCTTTTTAGGGTTAGAGAGACCATCGCGGTTATTTTGCGAGGCTTCATTGCCGACGGAGAGTCCGGCGTAGTGGTGCGTCGGGCCGACCAGGCCATCAAAGTTTGCTTCAAAACCAGACATATGTCCTCACAGGATCCGTTATCAGAATGGCAGGCCCGGCGATACCGTCGCCGGAAGCGTCAGCGTATCGCTGACCAGAGAGGCCATCGGCCAGGCACAGTAATCGGCGGCGTACCACGCTGCCGCGCGATGGTTGCCGGAGGCGCCCACCCCGCCAAACGGCGCTTTACTGGAGGCGCCGGTCAGCGGCTTGTTCCAGTTGACGATCCCGGCCCGCGCCTCGTCCGCCAGCTGGTCAAACTGCGCCGCATCGCTGGAGATCAGCCCGACGGCCAGGCCATAGCGGGTCTGATTGGCGAGGCGAATGGCCTCCGGGAAGTCGTCATAACGGATAACCGTCAGCAGCGGGCCAAAGTACTCTTCATCCGGCACGTCGATACCGGTGACGTCAACGATCCCCGGCGTCAGTACCGTGGAACGTGGGTCGGGCTGGCGCATGCGCAGCAGCACCTTGCCGCCGAGCCCCTCCAGTTTTTGCTGCGCCGCCAGCATGTTCTGCGCGGCGTCGAGAGAAATCACCCCGCCCATAAACGGCGCCGGCTGGTCATCCCATTTGCCGGCGCGGATCTGCGCGCTGGCCGCGACCAGCCGCTGCAGCAGCGCATCCCCCTGCTCGCCACGCGGAACGATCAGCCGGCGCGCGCAGGTGCAGCGCTGTCCGGCGGAGATAAACGCCGACTGGATAATCACATGCAGCGCCGCATCGACATCGGCCACGTCGGCGACGATCAGCGCGTTGTTGCCGCCCATCTCCAGCGCCAGCATCTTCTCCGGCTGGCCGCCGAAATAGCGATGGAAGTGGAAACCCGCCGCCGCGCTGCCGGTGAACAGTACGCCGTCGATATCACGATTTTCCAGCAGCGCCTGGCCAGTGGTTTTTCCGCCCTGCAGCAGATTGATCACGCCGTCAGGGACGCCCGCCTGCTGCCACAGCTGGACGGTCATTTCGGCGGTGGCCGGCGTCAGCTCGCTGGGTTTAAACACGATGGTGTTCCCGGCGATCAGCGCCGGAATGATATGCCCGTTGGGCAGGTGGCCCGGGAAGTTGTAGGGACCAAAGACCGCCATCACACCGTGCGGTTTGTGGCGCAGCTGTGCTTTTCCGTCCGGCAGCGTCGACTCGTGAAAGCCCGTCCGCTGGTGATAGGCCTCGATGGAGATCGCGGCCTTGCCGATCATCGCCTGCACTTCGGTGCGGGTCTCCCACAGCGGCTTGCTGGTCTCCCGGGAAATCAGGGTCGCCAGCGCCTCTTTATGCGTCTCCAGCAGCGCGGCAAAACGCTCCACCACGGCAATACGCTCGGCCAGCGGCCGGTGCGACCAGGGGTAAAACGCCGCGCGCGCCGCGGCGCAGGCCGCCTGGACGTCGTCGGCACCCGCGCTGGCCGCCTGCCACAGCAGCGACTGATCCTCCGGGGCCAGTTTGCTCATCGTTGCGCCGCTGCCCGCCTGCCACTGCCCGGCTATAAACTGTGCTTTTACCGCCATGATCTGTTTTCCTCTGGATTCAGTGTTACCGTATAAACGCGGTCGGTTTCACTGACCTGCAGCGCGTCCAGCGCGGCGGCATCCAGTGAGACCTGCTCTTCGTGGGCCACCAGCAACGCCCGGAAATTGTCGAACTGACCGTTGGCGACGAGCGTCGGCGCCGGCAGGGCGCCCATCAGCTGCTGGGCCGGCAGGCACTGGCTGTCGCGCACGGCGCGGATCTGATCGGTGTTCGCCTCCAGCACCGGACCGGCATCGAAAATATCCACCGAGCCGCGCCAGCTGAATCCCTCTTTCTCGAGGATCGCCCGCGCCGGGGCGGTATTGGGATGCACCTGACCAATGACCTCTCGGGCCGCTTCCGGCAGCAGTGAGATATAGATCGGGTAAGCCGGCATCAGTTCGGCAATAAAGGTTTTCATGCCGGTGCCGGTCAGCCGGTCCGCATCGGCAAACGGGATGTCGAAGAAGTGATGGCCCAGCGCATCCCAGAACGGCGACTGTCCCTGCTCATCGCTGCAGCCGCGCAGTTCGGCAAACAGGTGCGGGGAAAACCACTCGCGAAAAGCGGCGATAAATAAAAAGCGCGCCTTGGAGAGCAGCAGACCATTGCGGTTGCGCTGATAGGCCGGGTCGAGAAACAGCGTACACAGCTCGCTGTGCCCGGTGTGGTCATAGCTGAGATTAAGCAGCTCCTGAGGCTTATAGACTCCCAGCGCTTTCGAGGCGCGAACCGTTTTCTGAATGCGAAAATTGTAAAACGGCTCGTCCAGGCCCACCGCGACCTCAATGGCGCTCACCCCCACCACCCGCGCCAGCGCGGTGTCTTCCAGTACAAACAGGAAACCCTGCTGACCGCGCGGCAGTTCGCCGGCGAAGGTCTCGATACTGCGCTGGATACGGGCCGCCAGGCGCCCGGCATCATGCGGTAAGGAGGTCATGCCGACCCCCGCCCGCGCGGCAAGGCGGACGATGTCGTCGAGATCGTTTTCCCGTACGGGACGAAATAGCATCACAGGCCGTCCTCCCGGTTAGCGGGTTAAGCGGGCAACGGCGCGATCAAGGCGCACGAAGGCTTCCGCAATATCCGCCAGCGGGATATTGAGCGCCGGCGCGAAGCGCAGCACGTCCGGGCCGGCAATCAGGGCGATCAGCCCCTCTTCCGCCGCCAGGTTGGTCAACGTTTTGGCCTTGCCGCGCAGCGGTCCCGCCAGCTCAGCGCCGATCAGCAGACCGGTGCCGCGCACGGCGCTGAACGCATCGTAACGGGCAGAGAGCGCATTCAACTGGTCAACGATCAGCGCATGGCGCTCGCCAACGCCCGCCAGCAGCGGCGCATCGAGATGGGCCAGCACGGCGTTAGCGACGGTCGCCGCCAGCGGGTTGCCGCCGAAGGTGGTGCCATGGGTGCCCGGCTGGAAGACCTGCGCCCAGGCCTCTTTCGCCAGCATCGCGCCGATCGGGAAGCCGCCCCCCAGCCCTTTGGCGCTGGTGAGGATGTCCGGAACGACGTTGTAGTGCTGGTAGGCGTAGAGATGGCCGGTACGGCCCGCCCCGGTCTGCACCTCATCGAATATCAGGGTCGCGTGATGGCGATCGCAGAGGGTGCGCAGCGCCTGCAGGAACGCCGGGTCAGCGGGTATCACGCCGCCTTCGCCGATGATCGGCTCGACGATCACCGCACAGGTGCGTGAAGAGATGGCCGCGGTGACCGCCTCGATATCGTTATAGGGCAGATGGGTAATGCCCTGCGGCAGCGGAGCATAATCGCTGGAATATTTCGGCTGGCCGCCGACGGAGACGGTGAACAGCGTCCGGCCATGGAAGGCATGGTTGAAGGCGATGATTTCGCTTTTTTCACCACCAAACTTATCGTGAGCGTATTTCCGCGCCAGTTTGAGAGCGGCCTCGTTGGCTTCGGCGCCGGAGTTGCAGAAAAACACCTTGTCGGCAAAGGTCGACTGCACGAGGGTTTTCGCCAGCTGCAGCACCGGCTCGTTGGTATAGCCATTGCCGATATGCCACAGTTTCGCCAGTTGATCCTGCAGGGCCTGGGCCAGTGCCGGATGCGCATGGCCTAAGGCGTTCACCGCAATGCCGCCCGCCATATCGATATACTCTTTCCCCTGCTGGTCCCAGACGCGGGAGCCCGCCGCCCTGACCGGAATAAACGGCGCGGGGGCAAAACAGGGAACCAGGTAAGCGTCAAAATCTTCGCGAGTCATAGTGCCTGACATCATTCATCTCCGGAACGTAAGACGACGGAAAACGCTCCCGCCGCGTTGGACAATCGACATTAACCCTGACCCTTGGCTTATTTTGGGCACGAGCGCGCCCGCTGTGGTGGCAAAAATATTCACCACAGGAAAAATAAGCCCTATTTATTTTGCGGGTAATTGTTAATTCATGGTTAACGTCATGTTGTTGTGTGGGCTAATGCTGGCCTGTGAACAATAAGATTGTCAATACGGGGGGAAGCAATTTATTCACTTTTTGAAGATCATCAAGATAATGAAAAACATAGAAAAAATATTTTCTTATGCACTTAAGTGAATAAAAAGTGAATTAGAATGCACAGCTTGCGGGTGGTTGGCGTGCGTAGTTATTCACTTAAAAAATAAAAAATCTAACAAAAATTTAAAAATCGGAATTGCCGTCAAATACCGCTTTATAAAATTGGTGATACCATTCATTGCACAGAGTTTACTGCTGTAGCTATTCCACGGTTTTACACGACATAAATAACACTAAGAAACAGGACTCTTATGGAAAAGTTATCTTACGCATCCGAAAGTAGTACATCTCCCTGGACCACCTACCTGCGCCAGATCGACCGTGTCGCGCCTTATCTCGGCGATCTTGCCTACTGGGTGGAAACCCTGCGCCATCCGAAGCGTGCGCTGATCGTCGACATTCCTGTGCAAATGGACGACGGCACCATCCGCCACTTCGAGGGCTATCGCGTTCAGCACAATCTGTCGCGTGGACCGGGTAAAGGCGGTGTTCGCTACCATCCGGATGTCGATCTCAACGAAGTCATGGCACTTTCTGCCTGGATGACTATTAAGTGCGCCGCGGTCAATATTCCTTACGGCGGGGCCAAAGGCGGCATTCGCGTCGACCCCTTCTCACTGTCAGAAGGTGAACTGGAGCGTCTGACCCGCCGCTACACCAGCGAAATCGGCATTATTATCGGGCCGCAGAAAGATATTCCGGCGCCGGACGTCGGCACCAACGGTAAAGTGATGGCATGGATGATGGACACCTACTCCATGAACCATGGCACCACCATCACCGGCGTGGTCACCGGCAAACCGATCCACCTCGGCGGCTCCCTCGGCCGTGAAAAGGCCACCGGGCGTGGCGTATTCGTCACCGGCCGGGAAGTGGCTCGTCGCGCCGGTATCGAAATTGAAGGCGCCAAAGTGGCGCTGCAAGGCTTTGGTAACGTCGGTAGCGAAGCGGCCCGCCTGTTCGCTGGCGTCGGCGCTCGCGTGGTGGTCATTCAGGATCATACCGCGACCCTGTATAACGAAGGCGGAATTGATATGGCCGCCCTCACCGCCTGGCAGGCGGAGAAAAAGCAGATTGCCGGTTTCCCGGGCGCCCAGGAGATCGATAAAGACGCTTTCTGGACCACCCCGATGGACATCCTGATCCCGGCGGCACTGGAAGGGCAAATCACCCGCGAGCGCGCGGAGAAGCTGAGCTGCAAACTGGTGCTGGAAGGGGCCAACGGCCCAACCTATCCGGAAGCGGACGACGTGCTGGCTGAACGCGGTGTGATCGTGGTGCCGGACGTCATCTGCAACGCCGGAGGGGTGACCGTCAGCTATTTTGAGTGGGTGCAGGACATGGCCAGCTTCTTCTGGAGCGAAGAGGAGATCAACGCCAAGATGGACCGCATCATGACCGACGCCATCATTCACGTCTGCGATAAAGCCGCCGAGAAAGCGTGTACGCTGCGTACTGCCGCCTATATCGTGGCCTGCGAGCGCATCCTGATGGCGCGTAAAGACCGCGGCATCTACCCGGGCTGATCCCCGTCAGGGACTGAATCAGGGGGTGGCGTAGCGCCGCCCCCTTTTTTTCGCTATCGTACCGTCAGCTGCCGGTGGACCACAGCACCGGCCATCCCCGACGCTGCGACTCCGCCAGCAGCGCCGCGCACGGATTGACCGCACAAGGGTGCCCAACCAGCGCGAGCAACGGCAGATCCGAGATATGATCCCCAAAGGCATAGCACGCCGCCAACGGCTGGCCCTGTTCCTGCGCGTAGCGTTGGGCATGCAGCGCCTTATGTTCGCCAATGGCGGTCCGCCAGAGTTCCCCGGTGTAGTGATCGTCAACCACTACTGGCTCTGAACACAGAGCATGCTCCACCCCCAGCGCCGCCATCGCTGGCCAGAGAATGTCGGTCATCGACCCGGAGACAAATACCACATCATCCCCCCGCGCCTGATGCTGCTTGAGGATCGCCACCACCTCGCGGTGAAAACCATATCCACCTTCGCGATACAGTGTCTCAGCGACCGCCCGCACCTGGGCGCGCGGCTCATGGCGAAACAGCGAATAGTAGTAGCGATTGATCGCCTCACGCGAACTGCCTGCCTTGCTGAGACCCTGCACCATCTGGACAATCGCTGCGGCAGTCAGGCCGCACTGCAGCGGATACTCCCAGGCATAGCGGTGCAGAAACAGAAACATACTCTTGCCGTTGATGAGGGTTTCATCCACGTCAAAAAAGGCGATGCTCATCCCCGTCCCCCTGCTCAATACTGACCAGATAATGTTGATGGCAGAGCGCCGCCTGCTCACACTCCTTACGAGTAATGTAGTTCAGGTCATAGACGCTGAAGCTAAAGCCGACTTCCGCTTTGCGGGTGCCGGTCTGGTCAAAACCGACCGAACACTCGCAGGTAAAGCGGCCGTGGGCTGAGCTTTTGCGCGACACCACATTCAGCACAATGGTCACCGGCAGCGGGAAAACAAAGCTGGAAAAAGCTACCTGCAGCGAGCTCAGCGTGAAGTACTTCTCGTCCATCGCCACGCCCGCCTCCGCCAGCAGAAATTTCTCCGAGGTGGCGATGATGGTTTGCCGCGCCGCCTCGATCAGCACCATCCCCTGGATGTGTTGCCCGGTCTGGTGGTCGCAGAGCAGCTCCGAGGCGTCCTGCAGGATCAGACGCGCGCAATAGCTATCTTCATCGCGTTTTTCCGGCGAGGTGATGAGGATGTTCTCTTTTTTACGTTTATGCACCAGCCGCTGATGATCGCGGTTGTTTTGATAATAGAGATCCTGCAGATTGACGATCTGGCGGATTTTATCCGGATAGTGCTGACGAATAATGCAGACCGTGCGGGAGATGTCGTCGAGCTGCACGCCCTGACCAATGACGATTTTATCGACGCCGGCGAGCTCGCCGCTCCAGACAAAACGCTCAAACTCGTTGACGGTCAGCACATGCTGATGCCGCCGGGCAAAATCGGTAAATTTCTCACCCACCACAATTAATTTTTCCATGGCGCTTGTCTCCTCAGATCGTTTTCACAATTAACGCAATACCCATCCCACCGCCGATACACAGCGAGGCCAGGCCGGTCGGTTTATTCTCCCGGCGCAGCGCGTGCAGGAGGCTCACGACAATCCGGGTTCCGGAACTGCCGAGCGGGTGCCCGAGGGCAATCGCGCCACCGTTGACGTTCAGGCGGGCGGCTATCTCCTCCGCCGTCATCTGATGCTCTCGGGCCAGCCCCTTGACCACCCCCAGCACCTGCGCGGCAAAGGCTTCGTTAATTTCCAGTCGCGCCATATCGCTGAGCTGAAACCGCCCGCGGCGCAGAGCGCACGTCATGGCCGGCAGCGGCCCAAGCCCCATCATCGCCGGGTCGACGCCGCCCTCGCCGAAGGCGACTATCTCAGCCAGCGGCCGCAGGCCGTACTGCGCAACGGCGCGCGCCGAGGCGAGGATCACTGACGCCGCGCCGTCGTTCAGCCCCGAGGCGTTGCCCGCCGTGACGCTCCCGTCGCGACGAAAAGCCGGTTTCAGCGCCGCCAGCTGGTCGGCGCTAAGGTCATGGCGGATCTGCTCATCCTCGCGGACCACGCTGACGCCCCGCTTCCCGCTGACCGTCACCGGCACTATCTCCTCGGCAAAATGGCCGGCGCGGCTGGCGGCGGAGGCTTTTTGATGGCTGTCGAGCGCGTACTGGTCCTGTTCTGCGCGCGAGATCTGCTCATGCGCGGCGATGGCCTCCGCCGTTTCCCCCATCGGAATATGCAACAGCGGATCGGTTAAGCCATCGCTCTGGATCAGATCCTCGCTGCTGAACGCGCCAAATTTCATGCCGCCCCTTATCTCTCCCCGCAGCAAAAACGGCGCCTGGCTCATGTTTTCCATCCCGCCAGCGACGACCAGGTCGGCATAACCGCTCTGGATATGGATCGCCCCCTCGGTAATACTTTTCATGCCGCTACCGCAGATCATATTCAGGGTGTAAGCCGGCTTTTGCACCGGGATCCCGGCCCGCAGCGCGACCTGACGCGCCGGCCCCATCCCCTGTCCGGCAGAGAGGACGCTGCCGCAGATCACTTCGTCAATCCACGCCGGGTCAATCCCGGCCTGCTGCAGGTTGTGGCGGACGGTGAGCGCGGCCAGTTCCACCGCAGAGACCGTTTTCAGGGCGCCAAGAAAGCGCCCCACCGGCGTACGGCAGGCCGCGACGATATACACTTTATTCATGATTATTCCATTACGTAGAGCGAGGAAAGATACTGCAATGTCCCGGCTTCGCTGCCGGTAAAGCCCACATAGCCATCGGGATTGATCACCGCATAGTCATCGCGGCCAATCTGTAGCGCCTCGAGAAACGCCTCGTCCGCCGGGTCAAGGGCGCAGAATATAAACCAGCCGCTATGTTTCAGGCGGGATAAGGGAGGACAGTCGACGCGCGCGGAATAGACCACGACCTTACCGCTGGCGAAGGCGTCATAACTGTTGCGAAACCTCGCCTGCGGCGAGGTAAAGACGTACCACGGGACATGGTGGCCCATCAGGCCGTTCGGGTGAGCGCTCTGCGGCGCGGCAAAGCCGGCGTACTGCAGCGGCAGCTGGTGGCGATAATAGTGACGGTTGCAAAACTCCGGAAAGTAGACCGCGTCGATATGATTATTCGGCACCAGACCGGCGATCAAGCCGGTATCGTGATCGGTGGCGTGCAGCACGCCACTCACCGCGGCGAAGCGCTCGGTGCGATAGGATGCCAGCAGCCGGTCGCTGGCGACGCCATGCAGGTAAAAGGCCAGCTTCCAGGCCAGGTTAATCGCATCCTGAATACCGGTATTCATCCCCTGCCCGCCAATCGGACTGAACAGATGGAAAGCATCGCCCGCCAGCATGATATTGTGCTGCAGATTGTCATCGGCGATCCGGTTATAGAAGTTAGCGCTGGAGGACCAGGTCAGCGCCTGCGCCGGAGGAACCTCGGGGCAGAAGCGCGCCAGCGCCACGTTGATCTCCTGCAGATCCGGCACCGGACGCGGCGAAGGTAATCGACCGGCTCTTTTAATCACGATCCTGACCTGATTGTCCGGCATGGGCAGAAAGATCAGAAAGCCCTGCTCGTCAATATAGTAGGAGGTTCCCGGGAGCATCGCCGCGCTGGCGAACTGCACGTCCGCCATCACAAAATGCAGCGGGTAATCATGGCCGCTAAAGCCAATCCCGGCCAGCTCCCGAACGGTGCTGGCCGCGCCGTCGGCACCGATAATATAGTCATAAGTGGCGGAACAGGCCCGGAGGGCATCGTCGAGCAGAGAGACGTGATAGCGCCCTTCTTCCCGCCGCCAGGAGACCAGCTGATGCCCGCGTTTCACCTGCTGCCCGGCCTCGGCCAGCGCCGTTTCAAGGATCTTCTCCGTCCGCGGCTGCGGGATACTGACATGGAAGGGATAGCAGGTGGGGAGATGGCGGTTATCGATGTGCAGAAATTTGCGGTTTTTATACCAGGCGTAAATTGACTGAACCTGCTTGCCCTGGGCGACCAGTTCCCCGGCAAGGGCTAAGCCGTGGAAGGCTTTAATCGTCGCCGGACTGACGCTCAGCGCTTTGGACCAAGTGGTGCTGTGTGTATTTTTATCAATAATATCAAAATCAATTCCATACTTATTCAGATAGCAGCCAATGATTAACCCTACCGGGCCGGCGCCAACAATGAGTACTTTTTTCACGATCGAGCCTCTCTGTATGCCCCGGAGGGGGCATACGCGTGTTGCCTGGGTGCAGGGTGAGTTAGGGGTAGATATCGTCGGCCAGACGGCGATCGCCGGCGACATTGCAGATATGCCAGTAGGGATAAGGCTTCTCTTTTTCGCTCACGCTGTTGAGGATCGCCGCCTCCTCGTCGCTCAGCGTCCAGTTCAGTGCCGCCAGGTTATCCTCCAGCTGGGCGAGTTTGGTCGCGCCGATCACCAGCGAAGTAATCCCCGGGCGGGTACGCAACCAGTTGAGCGCCACCTGCGCCACGCTGGCGTTGCGCTGACGGGCAATCTCCTGCATCACTTCCAGGGTCTGCCAGGCTTGTTCACGATTGGCGATCGGCGCCGATTCAAACGGGGTGGCGTTCGCCAGCCGACTGCCCTCAGGAAACGCCTGATTGCGAGGGTATTTACCGGTGAGGAAGCCCCCGGCCAGCGGGCTCCAGACGGTGATGCCGACGTTCTGATCGACGCTGAGCGGGATAATCTCATGTTCCAGTTCACGCGCGGCGATATTGTAATAGCCCTGATAGACGCAGAATTTTTCCAGTCCGAGGCGCTCTGAGATCCCCAGCGCCTTCGCCAGCTGCCAGGCCGCATAGTTGGAGACCCCGATGTAGCGAATTTTCCCGGCGCGAATCAACGCATCCAGCGTCCGCAGGGTATCCTCCAGCGCGGTGCGCGGATCGAACCCGTGGAGATGATAGATATCGATATAATCCGTTTTCAGCCGCTGCAGGCTGGCGTCGACGGCATTAATAATATGGTAGCGCGACGCCCCCAGCGCGTTCGGATTGGGGTCGGTTTGCCAGCGTCCTTTGGTGCCGATAATCACCTGCTGACGTTTCCCCTTCAGCGCGTTGCCAAGCAGCTCTTCGCCCTGGCCATTTTTATAGCAGTCCGCGGTATCAAAAAAGTTAATCCCGGCGTCCAGCGCTTTGTACACCAGATCGTATGCCGTATGCTCAGGCACCACGCCGAATTCCGACCAGTTGCGTCCCGGCGCGCCGAGAAAGGCCCCTTTTTCACCAAACGTCATGGCGCCAAAACAGAGCTCCGACACCGACAGCCCGGTGGAACCTAAATACCGATACTTCATGCTTGACTTCCTTTTAAAGGTGACAACGTCACACTAGCGATAACAAATCCGCTGGCGGTCAGGCACGCACCGGCCAGGGGAATATGCGAGAGGGAGACGCCGGCGGTGAGCAACAGCCCACCAAACCAGGCGCCAGCGGCATTGCCGAGGTTAAAGGCGGCGATATTGCACGAGGAGACCATGCTTTTGCCGGTCTCACTGCTGTCCAGCGCCTGCATCTGCAGCGGCGGAATGGTGGAGAACATCGCCGCCCCCAGCAGAAACACCGCCGCGCAGGCGCCGGGTAGCGTCTGAATGGCGAACGGAAAGAGGCACAGGACGACGATTAGCAAGGCCAGGGTCAGCAGCAGCGCCCGGCGGACCCCACCGTCGGTCAGGCGGCCGCCGAGGTGATTCCCGGCGACCATCCCGACACCAAACAGCACCAGCACCGGTGGAATGAGATGGTCGCTCATCCCGGTGACGGTTTTCAGCATTGGCGCAATGTAGGTAAAGGCGGCGAAGACGCCGGAAAACCCGAGCGCGGTGATCAGCAGGCTGCGCAGCACCGTCGGATGGCGCAGCACCTTCAGCTCGTCGCGGATCCGGCTCTGCACCGCCGGTTGGGCCTGACGGCCGGGCACCAGGGCAATGACTGCCAGGGCGGAAAGAATGCCAATCAGCGTGACCATAAAGAAGGTGTAGCGCCAGCCAAGGTATTGCCCTACCCAGGCGCCGAGCGGCACGCCCAGAATATTGGCCAGGGTGGCGCCGAGAAAGACGGCGGAGACCGCCGAAGCCCGTTTATCCACCGGCGCCAGCTCCGCGGCATAGACCGAACTGATGCCGAAGAATGAGGCGTGGGCTAAGGCGGTTATTACCCGGAAAATAATGAGCATGGTCATATTACCGGCAATACCGCAACCTAAATTACCGATGGAAAATAAGATCATCAGAAATAACAACGCCGGTTTTTTGGGATAGCGGCTTAATAGCGGTGTGAGGAGCGGCGCGCCAATCACCACCCCACAGGCATAAGCGGTAATAGACCAGGCGGCAAGCGTAATGGATATATGAAAATCATGGGCCACATCGAGTAATAATCCCATAATCACAAATTCGGTGGTACCAATACCAAATGAGCCCACGGAAAGCGCATAAACTGCCGCAGGCAATCCCGCCGAACGGGAAACAGCAATAGTCATAAGTAACCTCATCTCCCGCCAGGGCGGCGGGAGAATAGTATTCAGGGGGTTATTTTTCGATTAAGTTAAAGTCGCCCTGGTTATAGCGTAAGCCAGTGACGTTATCGGGAGTGAAAATATCTTCGATGGTGAGAATATCCTCAGGAGAGAGGGTAATATTCGCGGCTCCGGCATTATCGCGCAGATGGGCAATTTTCCTCGCCCCCGGGATAGGCACAATATCCTCGCCTTTGCTCATGACCCAGGCAAGGGCAATCTGCGCAAGAGTCGCGTCATAGCGCGTGGCCACCTGCTGCAGGCGCTCAAGCAGCAGCTGGTTTTTGCGCATGGTCTCGGCCTGGAAGCGCGGCAGATTGCGGCGGAAATCATCCTCAGCGAAGACGCCAGGATCGGTGATTTTTCCCGTCAGGAAGCCGCGCCCCAGCGGGCTGTATGGGACAAAGCCCACCCCCAGCTCGCGGCAGGCGTTGAGAATACCGGCCTCCGGCTCGCGGGTCCACAGCGAGTATTCCGTCTGCACGGCGGTAATCGGATGCACCTTGCAGGCCCGACGCAGCGTCTGGGCTGAGACTTCCGACAGTCCGATATGGCGAATTTTACCCTCTTTAACCAGGTCGGCCATGGTGCCCACCACGTCTTCCACCGGCACCGCCGGATCGACGCGGTGCTGATAGAGCAGATCGATGGTCTCAATATTCAGCCGCTTCAGCGACCCTTCCACTGACTCGCGAATATGTTCCGGACGGCTGTCGACGCCTGCCATGCGCTCCAGTCCCTGGCCGGTCGGCAAAATACGAAAACCAAACTTGGTGGCAATCTGCACCTTATCGCGGATACCTTTTATCGCTTTCCCGACAAGGACTTCATTATCGAAAGGGCCATACACTTCGGCAGAATCCAGGAAGGTCACGCCCATGTCCACCGCGGCATGAATCGTATTAATCGCCTGCGACTCCTCGGCACCGCCGTAGGCGAAACTCATTCCCATACACCCGAGACCCAATGCGGAAACCTGGAACTTCTCTTTTCCGAGATAACGTGTTTTCACCTTATTTTCCTTACGTGCTGAATGTTATTAAATATATACTTCCATTTTACATTGATAACAATTAATCTATTCCGAACGCGGTGTTAGCTGGAAATTAACAATGAAAACCTTGCCGGATTTGCAACAAATTGAAATATTAATACTCATAGTGAAACATGGCAGTTTTCGCCAGGCCGCCAGGGCATTAAATCTTTCACCACCGGCCCTCACCAGCGCTATTAATCATCTGGAAGAAAAGTTAGGCGTGCGCCTGCTAAATCGCTCGACGCGCAGTTTGTCATTAACTGCCGTGGGTGAGGAATTTCTTAATAATATGACGCCGGTGGTCAATGATTATCGCCGGGTGGTTGACAGCCTGAATTATCATCGCCTGACGCCGGAAGGCATGGTGAAAGTCAATTTACCGCGTATTGTTCTTGACCTGTTTTTTCAACACTATTTTATTGCCTTTAAAACCGCCTATCCCGATGTGACGCTCGAACTGTATACCACCGATCGGAAAGTCAATATTATTGAGTCCGGTTTTGACGCCGGTATTCGCTATTCGCAGGATGTGCCCAAAGATATGATTGCCATCCCCTTTGGCGAGAATCTGTCGCTGATCCCGGTGGCCAGCCCGGCCTATATCCGCGAGGCCGGAGAGCCCGACACCCCGCAGTCGCTGGTCAATTTCCGCTGCATCAACCGCTGTTTTCCCAGCGGCGAAAAGTACCGTTGGGAGTTTATTAGCCCCTGCGGGGAGCCTAGCGAAGTCTCGGTCAGAGGCGATCTGGTCGTTGATTCCGATACGGCGATGATCCAGGCGGCGGAGAGCGGATTAGGCATCGCCTTTGTCTATCAGTCGCTGGTGACGCAGCAGCTGAGCGCGGGCAGTCTGGTCCGTTTGTTACCCGACTACCACTATCCGGCAGACCATTTTTGCGTCTACTACCCGAGCCGGAAACATATTCCAGTGCCGCTGCGGGCCTTTATCACCTGGGTGATGGCGCAGAATAAGAACATCCTCAGTGAGTAAAGGGTTCGCGGGTTAACCCATCGCTATTTGCCACAATAAACGCACATACCGTTAACCACTTTTTTTCCTTCGCCTTGAATTATGGCGGTCGCCCGGCATAAACTCGTTAGAGCTCTAACGATATTGGCAGACGACCTATGGATAACCGACAGCTAAACTTCTCTCATCTTTTATACCTCACCGCCCATCACTGGCGGCTGGCGGTTAACCGTCGGTTGAAGGACCTTGGCCTGAGCCAGGCCAGCTGGGTGGCGGTCGCGGCCATTGCCCGCCAGCCACAGCCGCTGTCGCAAAGCGAACTGGCGCAGGAGCTGGGGGTAGAGAGTCCGACCATTGTGCCGCTGATCAACCGGCTGGTCGCCCTCGGTCTGGTGGAGCGTGTCACCACCGCCAGCGATAAACGTAAGCGGCTGCTGGTCGCCACCGAGCAGGGAATGGCGCTGTATGAGCAGGTCAAAACGGTGGCGGACGATCTGCGCGAGGAGATCCTGACGGCGATCACCCCGCAGGAGCGGGAACAAACTCAGCGGGTGCTGGAAAAGCTGTTGCGTGAAGTGGAGAAGAAATAATGCCCCGTCGCCAGGGTAACCCCTACGCCCCGCATGACTGGGCGCCGCATGAAAAACCGGCCCTGCTCGGCTCGCCCTCGACGCCGCTGCACAGTCCGGCGAAACGTCTCGCCTATGGCGTGGTCGGCCTGCTGGTGTGTCTCACCGGCGCGCTGGGCAACGCGGTGGTCACCGCCAACCTGCAGCTGCTGCAGGGTACCTTCGCCGCGTGGTCGACCGAGATCGCCTGGCTGCCGGCGGTATACGTCATGACCAACGTCTCCATCAACCTGCTGCTGGTGAAATTTCGCCAGCAGTTTGGGCTGCGCGCCTTTACCGAAGGCTTTCTGGTGCTCTATGTGCTGGTCACCTTTTTCCACCTGTTCGTCAACGATCTCAGCTCGGCGATAATGGTCCGCGCCGCCCACGGCATGGTGGCCGCAGCGCTCAGCTCGCTGGGGATCTACTACCAGGTGCAGGCCTGGCCCGCACGCCACCGCCTGAAAGGGCTAACCATCGGCATCACCGGCTCGTCGCTGGCCATTCCGCTGGCGCGTCTCTTTTCCACCGAACTGCTGCAGATCGATGAATGGCGCGGCCTTTACTTCTTTGAACTGGGGCTGGCGCTGGTGTCGCTGGCCTGCGTCATCGCGCTGAAACTGCCGCCGAGCGATCGTAAAAAGGTGTTCGAGAAGAAGGATTTTATCACCTTCTTTCTGCTGGCGCCCGGCATGGCGCTGGTGTGCGCCGTGCTGTCGCTGGGGCGGCTCGAGTGGTGGTTTGAAGCGCCGTGGATCGGCTGGTCGCTGGCGGCAGCGGTGGTGCTGATCGTCGCCGCTATCGCCTTTGAGCATAACCGCAGCAATCCCCTGCTCAATACCAAGTGGCTCTCCAGCGGCAGCATCGTACGCCTCGGCCTGATTATGCTGCTGATCCGCATCGTGCTGGCGGAGCAAAACACCGGGGTCATCGGCTGGTTGCAGTACGTTGGTCTGCAAAACGAACAGATGACTAACCTCGCATGGTCAATTTTCGCCGGCATTCTGTGCGGGATCATCGCCAGTTGTCTGACGCTCAACCCGCAGAAGCTCTACTGGCCGACCGCCACCGCCCTGGCGCTGATCATGGTAGCCTCGCTGCTCGACAGCCAGTCCAACGCCCTCACCCGTCCGGAACAATTAATGTTCAGCCAGTTTTTACTCGGCTTCGGCAGCGCCTTCTTTCTGGCCCCGGCGATGCTCGCCGGCATTGGCGGCGTGTTTGCCGATCCGCGCAACCTGGTCAGCTTCTCGGTGCTATTCGGCATGAGCCAGAACATCGGCGGTCTGCTGGGGTCGGCGATCCTCGGCACCTTCCAGACCTGGCGGGAAAAATTTCACTCCAGCCAGCTGGCGGACCAGATCACCACCCTGAACCCGCTGATCGTCGAGCGGCTGCAGCAGTATAGCCAGATGTATCAGAGCCAGATCGGCGACAGCACCCTGCTTAACGTTCAGGCCACCACCCTGCTGCAAAACGCCGCGACGCTGCAGGCCAATATTCTCGCCTGGAATGACACCTACCTGCTGACGGCGGCCATCTCCGCCGGGACATTAGTGTGGGTTTTCTGGCGCTTAATTCGCTTACGACTGACCGCCCGTATCGCCTTAAAACGCGCCACCGGCAGCAAATAATTATCATCATTTCATCTCTGGAGTCGTTATGAGTCAGCAGGATGCGGCCAAACAACAGGCCAACACCCGGAACAACATTCGCGTGGTCTCCATTTTTACCGCCGCGGCGATAGGTATCGTCGGCGTACTGGTGATCCTCTACGCCTGGCAACTGCCGCCGTTCACCCGGCATAGCCAGTTTACCGACAACGCCTATGTGCGCGGGCAGACCACCTTTATCAGCCCGCAGGTCAACGGCTATATCACTGCCGTCAACGTCAAAGATTTCGCGATTGTCGAGCCGGGCGAGGTGCTGTTCCAGATAGACGATCGCATCTATAAGCAGCGGGTGCATCAGGCTCAGGCTACCCTGGCGATGAAAGAGGCGGCGCTGCGCAACAACCTGCAGCAGCGCAAAAGCGCCGAGGCGACGATTGCCAAAAATGAAGCCGCGCTGCAAAACGCCCGCGCGCAGAATCTGAAAATCCAGGCCGATTTAAAACGGGTGCAGGAGCTGACTGCCGATGGTTCGCTGTCGATCCGCGAGCGTGATTCGGCGCGCGCCAGCGCGGCGCAAGGGGCTGCGGATATTGAACAGGCGAAAGCGGCGCTGGAGATGTCGCGCCAGGACCGTGAATCGACCATCGTCAATCGCGACTCGCTGGAAGCCGATGTTGCCAGCGCCAAAGCCGCACTCGAGCTGGCGCAGATCGACCTGCAGAATACGCAGATCAGCGCCCCCACCGGCGGCCAGCTGGGGCAGATTTCGGTGCGTCTTGGCGCCTACGTCAGCGCCGGGACCCATCTGACTTCGCTGGTACCTCCCCAGCACTGGGTGATCGCCAACCTGAAAGAGACCCAGCTGGCCGATGTGCGTCTCGGTCAGCCGGTGACCTTCACCGTCGACGCGCTCAACGGCGAGCGTTTCCACGGCAAGGTGCAGAGCATCTCCCCGGCGACCGGGGTGGAATTCAGCGCCATCTCACCGGACAACGCCACCGGCAACTTCGTCAAGATCGCCCAGCGGATCCCGGTGCGCATTACGGTCAACGACGGGCAGAAGTACAGCGAACACCTGCGTCCCGGTATGTCGGTGCAGGTGACCATTGATACCCGCGCGGAGAAACAGCCATGATCCGCCCGGTCACCCTTGCCCTCGCCCTGGCGCTGGTCGGCTGTCAGTCCGCCGACGTGCAGCGGGCGCAACCGACGCTCACCATCCCTGCCGCCTGGCGGGCCGACGTTGGCCCTGCCAGCCCGGTGGAAGGCGTCTGGTGGCGTAATTTCCATGACAGCACGCTCAACCAGTATGTCGACCGGGCGCTGCGCTATAACAGCGATGTGCTGATCGCCCGGGAGCGGGTGAATGAGTATCAGGCGCGGGCCTATGCCGCCGACAGCAGCCTTTTCCCCTCGCTGGACGCCAGCCTGACCGGCACCCGCGCCCGCGCGCAGTCCGCCGCCACCGGCCTGCCGATCCACAGCACGCTGTACAAAGGCGGCCTGACCGCCAGCTATGACGTCGATATCTGGGGAGCGAATCGCAGCGCGGCCAGCGCCGCCGGGGCCAGCCTCGAGGCGCAAAAAGCCGCTGCAGCCGCGGCCAATTTGAGCGTCGCCAGCTCGGTGGCCGTCGGCTACCTGACGCTGTTGTCGCTGGATGAGCAGCTGCGGGTTACCCAGCAGACGCTGAAATCACGGGAAGACGCGTGGCGCCTGGCCAAACGTCAGTTTGAAACCGGGTATACTTCACGCCTTGAGCTGATGCAGGCAGATTCGGAGCTGCGCTCAACGCGGGCGCAGATCCCGCCGCTACAACATCAGATTGCGCAGCAGGAAAATGCCCTCAGCGTGCTGCTCGGTGATAATCCCGGCGCGGTAAAACGCGGCGAGTTCGCCCAGCTCACTCCGCTGCGTCTGCCGTCGCAACTGCCGTCCACCTTACTCAACCGCCGCCCGGATATCGTACAGGCTCAGCGTCAGCTGGTGGCCGCCGATGCCACCCTGGCCTCGTCGCAGGCGCAGTTGCTCCCCGTCATCAACCTCACCGCCACCGGCAGCCTGCAGGATCGTACACTGCCGGACCTGCTGGACAACCCGCTGCGGCTGTGGAGCGTCGGCGGCAGTATTCTGGCCCCGCTGCTTAACCGCCAGGCGCTAAATGCCCAGGTAGATGTCTCCATGGCCCAGCGCAACCAGGCGCTCTACAGCTATGAGAAAACGGTGCGCGGCGCGTTCAAAGAGGTGAATGACAGCCTTGACGCCATTAGCCGCTACGGTGAACAGCTGACCGAACTGCAGGGGCAGGTGGCGGTGGCGGAGGAAACATTGCGTATTGCGCAGAATCGCTACCGTAACGGCTACTCTTCGTATCTGGATGTGCTTGATGCCCAGCGAACGCTGTTCTCCACCCAGTTGAGCGTGGTGCAGGTGAAAAACAACCTGCTGCTGGCGCAGATCGATCTGTACCGGGCGCTGGGAGGCGGCTGGATGAACGCGTGAATACCCTGTGCGCGCCGGTCCACAACCGTGGAGAGCACGGAAACCCATATTCAGACCGGGATAGCGTCGCGCTACCCGGCAACTACCACCAGGGAGTCAATCTATGCAACAACAGTGGTCTGCCGTCGATAATTTCATGATTTCTTCGCTTATTCCTGAAGATGACGTACTGAGTCAGGTACTGGAAAACAACAAACGCGCCGGGCTACCTGAACATGATGTTGCGGCCAATCAGGGGCAATTTCTGGCGCTGTTGGTGCGCATAACGCAGGCGCGGCGGATCCTGGAAATTGGCACACTCGGCGCCTATAGCGCTATCTGGATGGCGCGCGCGCTGCCCGCCGACGGAAAGCTGATTACCCTCGAGGCCGATCCTGGCCATGCCGGGGTGGCGCGCCAGAATATCCGCCTTGCGGGGCTAAACGATCGTATTGAACTTATTGAAGGACCGGCGCTGAACACGCTGGAAAATCTCGCGGATGTGCAGCCGTTCGACCTGATCTTTATTGATGCCGATAAACCTAATAATCCTCGCTATCTGGAGTGGGCGCTGCACTATTCGCGCCCCGGGACGCTGATCGTGGGCGATAACGTGGTGCGCGATGGCGAAGTGATTAACGGGCAAAGCGATGATGCGCGCGTGCAGGGCGTGCGTCGGTTTATCGAAATGATCGGGGATAACCCGCGGCTCACCGCCACTGCGCTGCAGACGGTGGGCATCAAGGGATGGGATGGGTTTACGCTGGCGCTGGTGAATGGGTGAGATCCGGGCGGCCTGATGCCCTCACCCCGGCCCTCTCCCCCAGGGAGAGGGAGAAAACCCGCGCCGGGACGCGTCACCAGCGGCATTCTTCCGCTGACGATCATTGGGGATAATACGTATACTGATAGTGCAGAGAGTCTTCGCTTTTTCCGCCGTATCCTTCATGCTCGCCATATTCCCCGGTACAGTTCCCCTCGGGGTCCCAGCCTAAACAGCGCGACTGGTGTTTTGTACGATACGTGGTGGTTCTTTCCTCGGATAACCACCGCCCTTTTTCATCCCAACGCAGCGTCGTGGTCGCATCCGAGTCGGCAATGCGGCTTAAATGCCCTTCCGCGTAGCGATAATTGACAACAAGCATGGCCATCATGCCGCCATTGACCGTTTTACGCACCAGCCGGTGGCGGTCGTCATAGTGATAGGTGGTTGTGCTCATGGCTTTGGGCGGTTGCTGCGACACGAGTAGATTCTCTGAACGTACAATGCGCCCGAGATTATCGGTGTAGAACTGCTTACGCATGACCATTTTTCTGATATTTCCCGTCGCGCTCCGGGTCTGTCGGATATATTCCCGCATCCATCCTTTATCATTTCGCCAGTGAACATTATCTCTGACTATCGTGGAGTCATTCGCGGTATTAAAGGTTTTTGCTCGCTCATAACGTTCCAGCCGACGGCACTGGGCAAAACGAAGGGTGCCAGACTCGTTATTTTGGCTACCGACGATTTGCACGCTCTGCACCTCGCCAGTCAGCGGCGTAAGATAGGTCAAAATAAAAAAATTGGCATCGTTGATCGCCCGCTGGGTTTCATCACAGGAGAAAGCGTCAACGAAGGGTTTACACGCCGTAATAACAAGAATGGCCGACACCAGCATAAATAGTCTGTACATAGCCATCATCGTAAAAATAGACTCCGTGTCCTGTTTATCCGGCAAAGCGAGGCTAAAAATACGCCAATAACGCAAGTTCCCCAAGCCACCGGGGCGATTTTCAGAATCCGTTAATTTTACGTCCGGGATAACCGGTATGGGCCACATCAGGGGCGGGAAGATTATCGGGTGCGGCGTACTGATGAGTATCAGCCTCAGGATATGCCCCCACCCGGCAAGCACAGCGCCACCGGGCGGGGGGAAGGAGAGGATTATGGCGTGATCTGCTCCATCGCCTGCAGGACGCGTTTGTCCGAGATAGGATACGGGGTGCCCAGCTGCTGGGCGAAGAAGCTCACCCGCAGTTCCTCGATCATCCAGCGGATCTCCCGGACATCGTCGTCCTCACGGCGGTTCGGCGGCAGCTTATTCAGCCACTGCTGCCACGCCTGCTGCACGCTCTCAATTTTCAGCATCTGTGCGCGGTCGCGGTGCGGATCGATAGCCATCTTCTCCAGACGCTTTTCAATCGCCTGCAGATAGCGCAGCGTATCGCCAAGACGGCGGAAGCCGTTGCCGGTGACAAAGCCGCGATACACCAGGCCCGCCATCTGCGCTTTGATATCCGACAGCCCCAGCGCCATGGTCATATCCACGCGGCCTTTCAGCCGTTTGTTGATATTGAACACCGCGGTGAGGATCTGCTCGACCTGTTTGGCGATCTCCACCACCGTGTCGTTAAGCTCGGCGCGGACCTTCTCGTGCAGCTGACTGAAGCCCTCTTCCGTCCACACCGGACCGCCCGCCTCGTCGATAAGCTTATCAACGCCGCAGGAGATGCAATCGTCAATCAGATCCAGCACTTTGCCATACGGATTAAAATAGAGCCCAAGCTTGGCTTTATTTGGCAGTTTCTCGTGCAGATACTTAATCGGCGACGGGATGTTGAGCAGCAGCAGGCGACGCAGACCGCGCCACATGGCCTGCTGCTGTTCCTGTGGATTATCAAACAGCTTGATGGCCACGCTGTCGCGCTCGTCCACCAGCGCCGGCCAGGCTTTCACCTTATAGTTGCCGCGTTTCTGTTCGTAACTTTCCGCCAGCGTGCCAAAGCTCCAGATATGCAGCCCGCTCTGCTCGATGCCGTCATCGGCCACCGCCGACAGCGTCTCCTGCACTTTGCCCTTCAGGGCGTCTTTCAACGCCTGCAGCGAGCGCCCTTCCTGCAGCTTCTTGTTTTTGTCATCCACCACCCGGAAGGTGATTTTCAGGTGATCGGGCACCTGATCCCACTGCCAGGCCTCGCGGTCGATGGACACGCCGGTCATCTTACGCAACTCACGCTCCAGCGAATCGAGCAGCGGCAGCTCAAGCGGCGTCGCCCTGCCGAGAAACGCTTCCGCATAGTTAGGGGCCGGGACGAAATTGCGCCGCACCGGCTTCGGCAGCGATTTTATCAGCGCGATAATCAGCTCGCGACGCAGGCCGGGGATCTGCCATTCAAACCCGGCCTCCTCCACCTGGTTCAGCAGCGGCAGCGGAATATGCACCGTCACGCCATCGGCATCGGCGCCCGGTTCAAACTGGTAGCTAAGCCGCAGCTTGAGATTGCCCTGATGCCAGAAGTTCGGGTAGTCCAGCTTGCTGACCTGCTCCGCCCCCTCTTTAATCAGCATGCTCTTTTCAAAATTGAGCAAGTCTGGCGTTTCGCGGTTGGCCTGCTTCCACCAGGCATCAAAATGACGGGCGGAGATGACGTCGTGGCTAATGCGCTGGTCGTAGAACTCGAACAGGGTTTCGTCATCCACCAGGATGTCGCGGCGGCGCGATTTATGCTCCAGCTCTTCGATTTCCGCCCGCAGCTTCAGGTTTTCCCGGAAGAAGGCATGCCGCGTCTGCCAGTCGCCCTCCACCAGCGCGTGGCGAATAAACAGCTCGCGGCACAGCGCCGGGTCGATCTGGCTGTAGTTGACCTTACGCGCGCCAACGATCGGCAGGCCGTAGACGGTGACCTTTTCCGTCGCCATCACCGCGCCCTGCGCCCGCTCCCAGTGCGGTTCACTGTACGAGCGCTTGATCAGGTGCTGCGCTACCGGCTCCACCCACTCCGGCTCAATGCGGGCGGCGATGCGCCCCCACAGTCGGCTGGTTTCTACCAGCTCGGCCACCATCGTCCACTTCGGCGGCTTTTTAAACAAGCCGGAACCCGGGAAGATGGAGAAGCGGGCGTTGCGCGCGCCGGTAAACTCCTGCTTATCGGCATCTTTCATACCGATGTGCGACAGCAAACCGGTCAGCAACGCGGTATGGATCTCGCGATATTCCGCCGGCTCGCTGTTGATCGGCAGGCCGAGCTCTTTCACCACCTGGCGCAGCTGGGTGTAGATGTCCTGCCACTCGCGCACGCGCAGATAGTTAAGAAAATCGACCCGGCACTGGCGGCGGAACTGATTCGACGACAGCGCCTTCTGCTGCTCGCCAAGGTAGTTCCACAGATTGACGAAGGCGAGGAAATCAGACTCTTTATCGTGGAAGCGGCGGTGCTTCTCGTCAGAGGCCTGCTGCTTATCCATCGGCCGCTCGCGCGGGTCCTGAATCGACAGCGCGGAGGTGATGATCATCGCTTCCCGCACGCAGCCGTGCTTCTGAGCCTCCAGCACCATGCGCGCCAGACGTGGATCCACCGGCAGTTGGCTAAGCTGGCGGCCCATCGGCGTTAGCTTATAGGCGGTGGCCTGCTCATCGGTGGTGATGGCGCCCAGCTCTTCCAGCAGGCGCACGCCGTCCTGAATATTGCGCTTATCCGGCGCTTCGACAAACGGGAAGGCGGCGATATCGCCTAAGCCCAGGGCGGTCATCTGCAGGATGACCGACGCCAGGTTGGTACGCAGAATTTCCGGGTCGGTAAACTCCGGCCGCGACAGGAAATCGTCTTCCGAATAAAGACGAATACAGATCCCTTCCGAAACGCGGCCGCAGCGGCCCTTACGCTGGTTGGCGGACGCCTGGGAAACCGGCTCGATAGGCAGGCGCTGCACCTTGGTGCGGTAGCTGTAACGGCTGATACGCGCAGTACCGGGATCGATAACGTATTTAATGCCCGGCACGGTCAGCGAGGTTTCCGCCACGTTGGTCGCCAGCACGATGCGTCGTCCGCTGTGCGGCTGGAAGACGCGGTTCTGCTCGCTGTTGGACAAACGGGCGTACAGCGGCAGCACTTCGGTATGGCGCAGATCCAGTTTATTCAGCGCATCAGCGGTATCGCGAATTTCCCGCTCACCGCTCATAAAGATCAGAATATCACCGGGCCCTTCGCGCCCCAGTTCGTCAACCGCATCAAAAATCGCCTGTAACTGATCGCGCTCGGTATCGTCCGCCTCTTCCACTATCGGCCGGTAGCGGACTTCCACCGGGTAAGTCCGCCCGGAGACTTCGATAATGGGCGCATGATTGAAATGCTTTGAGAAACGTTCCGGGTCGATGGTCGCCGAGGTAATGATGATTTTCAGGTCCGGACGACGCGGCAGCAGCTCTTTCAGATAGCCGAGCAGAAAATCGATGTTCAGGCTACGCTCGTGCGCTTCATCGATAATGATGGTGTCGTACTGCATCAGCATGCGATCCTGCTGGATCTCCGCCAGCAGGATACCGTCGGTCATCAGCTTGACCATGGTGTTGTCGCTGACGTGATCGCTAAAGCGGACTTTATAGCCGATGCAACCGCCCGGCTCGCTTTGCAGCTCTTCGGCAATACGGTTGGCGACGGTCCGCGCCGCCAGACGACGCGGCTGGGTATGACCGATGAGTCCTTTCAGCCCGCGCCCCAGCTCCATGCAGATTTTGGGCAACTGGGTGGTTTTGCCCGAACCGGTCTCCCCGGCGACAATCACCACCTGGTGGTCGCGCACCGCCTCGAGAATCTCTTGTTTTTTCTGGCTAACCGGCAGGTTTTCCGGATAGGTGATGGCCGGACGCGCCGCTTCGCGCAGCAGGACTTTACCGGCTGCCTGGCTTATCTCCTGCGCCATCTCCTGCAGAATGGCCTGTTGCGATTCAGGATTTTTAACCTTCTTCACACCGTGCAGACGGCGGGAAAATCGCGTTTTATCGCGCAGCATCAGGCCGTCGAGCTGTTGATAAAGCTGGGGGAAGGTGATTTTTTGTTGTTCTGTCATAGCGTTATCGGGCAGAGCTCTGCCGGGAAAATCTCTTTTGAAGTATTGCCTTAGAGTACCACATCTGTGTCATTCGCGCCTTGTTCAAAAAATCTGAACATAGGATTCGATATATTGCGCTATCTCTGTGGCGCGATTGTGAATACAGTGTCAACAAGCACCAGGGCATTGACCCGTCAATCACATTAAAAAAGGAAACACCCATGAGCAAAGTATTAGTTCTGAAATCCAGTATTCTGGCAGGGTACTCACAATCTGGTCAGCTTTCCGACTATTTTGTTGAACAATGGCAGGAAAAACACCCGGGCGATGAGATCACCGTGCGTGACCTGGCCGCTAATCCGATCCCGGTCCTGGATGGTGAACTGGTCGGCGCCCTGCGTCCGAGCGACACCCCGCTGACCCCGCGTCAGCAGGAAGCGCTGTCCCTTTCCGACGAGCTGATCGCCGAACTGAAAGCGAACGATGTGATTGTTATCGCTGCCCCGATGTACAACTTCAACATCCCGACGCAGCTGAAAAACTATTTTGACCTGGTGGCTCGCGCCGGCGTCACCTTCCGCTACACCGAGAAAGGGCCGGAAGGTCTGGTGACCGGTAAACGTGCGGTCGTCGTTACCAGCCGCGGCGGTATCCATAAAGATACCCCGACCGACCTGGTCACCCCGTACCTGTCCACCTTCCTCGGCTTCATCGGCATCACCGACGTGAACTTCGTGTTCGCCGAAGGTATCGCTTACGGCCCGGAAGTGGCGGCCAAAGCGCAGTCCGATGCCAAAGCGGCCATCGACAGCGTGGTTGCAGCCTAAGATTTCCACTCCCGCCGCCCGGTGGGAGTGTTTTTTCCCCCTCGCCCGTTTCCCCTTTTACGAGCCGCCTCGTAAATTCACGCATCATTCCAACGCCTTAAGCATCCGGCCTGTACCATGGCTGTCGCCGCACGAATCTGGCTCACTACCGGTGGCTGACGGCAACCGTTGTCATGGTCAAAAACAGGAGTGCGTACTATGTACACTCAATGGTGTACATGGTACCTTAGCAAGGAGCGTTTTCGTGTGTCATGCCATTGAATTTATCGAAACGTCGCTATTTACCCGCCAGATAAAACAGCTGGCCTGCGATGAAGATCTGAGGGCACTGCAGAGGCAACTCATAGGCAACCCGGATTTTGGCGATGTCATCCAGGATACCGGCGGGTTACGCAAAATAAGAATGGCGACAGGCTCACAGGGAAAAAGCGGCGGCGTGCGGGTGATTTATTTTCTGGCAACCCGCGAGATTATCTATCTCGTCTTAGCCTACCCGAAGCACACCAAAGAGAGCCTGAGCGCAGCGGAAAAAAACGAACTCAGGAAACTGACCCGGCGACTAAAAAATGAGGTTTGAAATGGGTTACTTTGACGAGCTTAAAGCATCTCTGGAAGAGGCTGTTGAGATCAAAGACGGCAACAAGGCCCCAGCCCGAGCGACGCGCTATGAAGTGGCTGATGTGAAAGCCATCCGCGCGCAGCTTAATGTTTCGCAGGCGGAAATGGCAAAAGCACTGGGTACCAGCGTGGATACCATCAAAAGCTGGGAGTCCAGGCGGCGCAACCCGACAGGCCTGGCAGCAAAAGTACTGGCGGTTATCCAGGCCAACCCGGCGTTCTTTCGCGAACTGGCTGAGCACTAATCCACTCAACCTCTCCGGGTTGCCCTGGGAAGTTAGCGCTGCGTTTTTGGCCGCAGGTTTTCATCAAACTCCAGTCGCTTACGCCCTGCTTCCACTTCCCGTAATGGCTCCACCTGATGCAGCGTCTGCTTACAGCGCTCCACCAGCACCTGGTATTCACGTGTACCCTGTTTTTTCCACGCCAGCTCCTGTTCGCTCAGGGTGCGAATCGCTTTTGCCGGGCTGCCGATAATCAGATGGTTGGCGGGCATCTCGGCGTTGGCTTTGACAAAGGCCGAAGCGCCGACAATGCTGTTTTCGCCAATGACCGCCCCGTCGATAATCACCGCGCTCATTCCCACCAGCGCGTTGCGGCCAATCACGCAGCCGTGCAGAATTGCGCCGTGACCGATGTGGCCATCCTCTTCCACCACCGTATCCTGGCCGGGGAATCCATGCATGACGCAGTTGTCCTGAATATTGGCGCCGTCTTTGACCACGATGCGGCCAAAATCGCCGCGCAGGCTGGCGTTGGGCCCAACATAGACCCCTTTACCGAGGATCACGTCGCCAATCAGCACGGCGGTTGGGTGGACGTAGCTCTCTTCCGGCACCACTGGCGTCAGTCCATCAATCTGATAAATCGGCATGCAACCTCCTTATGCGCCCGGCAAACCGCCAAAGCGCTGATAATAGAGCGGGCCCGGCGCCGGAAGCTCGCCGACCGAGCTTTCCCCTTTCTCGCTGACGAACGCCAGCGCGCCGGGATTCACGCGTTGATAAATATTGATACACAGCTGGCGGGCGGTTTGCCCCGCCCAGTGCGCCGGCAGCAGTTCCTCCGGCAGCAGCGGATCTTTGAGCACCACCCGGCGATAAAAATGGATCAGCAGCAGCTGGATCTGGAAACAGCGCTCAGGCGTCAGCTCGGCCGGGTCGCAGTCGCGCAGCAGCGGCAGTAACGGTCGGAATAGCGAGATGAACGATTCATACATCTCGTTTTGTTCGGTGAGATGCCAGCACTCCTCCACGCGGCTGCGCAGCGCCGCACGGGAGAGCGCCAGCGGCGAATGGGCTTCAAAACAGATGACGTTTTCGGCGACGCCCGCTTCGTGAAGCAGCGACTGGACATCCGCCAGTTTTTGCGACGGTGAGGCCAGCAGGCTCGGCGCCAGCGCGCCAAATCCCTGCCATAACAGTTGCTTTTTGACTTCCGCCAGAACCGTTTTTTCTAACCCTTCCGACAATAGCAGCAGCCAGGTGCCGTCCCATTCGGGGGCATTCGCCCGATAAATTTTATGTTCCGCGCGCCGGGTCAGACGTAGTCCTTTATCACTCAGGCGATAAAAGCTGCGCCGGCCGATACGCACGACATCAAGCCACTCTTCTTTATTGAGACGGAATAGCGCAGTGCGGACAAAGCGCTCGCCAAATCCTAATCCTTCCAGCAGCGCCGCGACGCTACCCAGCCACACTTCCCCACCGCGTTGTAATAACGCGTCGCCATACAGCGAGGCAATCAATGACGTACCGCTGATCGGCATCGTCGTCACCGCTTGTTGAATAAAGGCGTCGAGTTTACTCATCTGATTCATTCTGTTGTTATATTTTTCCTTTATGAATCATAGCACAGGAAAATCCCGGCTTATGGCGTAAAGGCCTCAGCCGGGTTACCGGGGAGAGAATTAACCGCTGACCACCGCTTTACGCAGGTCGAATACCCGACAGGCTTTCCCTTCCGAGCGCGGAATGCTGCCGCAGTTGACGATAGTAATATCGGTGGAGATCCCGACCATCGACTTAATGCGGTGACGCAGCTGATGGCAAATCTGGCAGCGCTGTTCATGACTCAGCGCCAGCCCGCTCTCTTTCAGTTCAACGCGCACCGCCAGCGAATCAAGATGACCGCGGCGATTCACCTCTAACTGATAGTGCGGCGCCAGGTGTTCAAACTTGAGGATCTCCTCTTCCAGCTGCGATGGGAAGACGTTAACCCCGCGGATAATCAGCATATCGTCGCTGCGTCCGCTGATGCGATCCATGCGGCGCATGGTCCGCGCGGTGCCCGGCAGCAGGCGCGTCAGATCGCGGGTACGATAGCGGATCACCGGCAGTGCTTCTTTGGTCAATGTGGTGAACAGCAGCTCGCCATGCTCGCCATCTTCCAGCGGCGTACCGTCGTCCGGGTTGACGATTTCCGGGAAGAAGTGATCTTCCCAGATGGTCGGGCCGTCAACGGTTTCCAGACACTCCATTGCCACCCCTGGCCCCATCACCTCTGACAGACCGTAAATATCCAGCGCGGTGATCCCCAGGCGGCGCTCGATTTCCGCGCGCATCGCCAGCGTCCACGGCTCAGCGCCAAAGACCCCGACCCGCAATGAACAGCCGCGGGCATCGCCGCCCATCTGGCGCTCCAGCTCTTCAATCAGATTCAGACAGTAGGACGGCGTCACCATGATCATATCCGGCTGGAAGTCGCGGATCAGCTGCGCCTGTTTTTCGGTCTGTCCGCCGGACATCGGGATCACCGTCGCGCCTAAACGCTCCGCGCCGTAGTGCGCGCCAAGGCCGCCGGTAAACAGGCCGTAGCCGTAGGCGACGTGAATTTTATCTTTCGCTGAACCACCGGCCGCGCGCAGCGAACGGGCGACGATATTGGCCCAGTTATCAATATCGTTCTGCGTGTAGCCCACCACCGTCGGTTTGCCGGTGGTGCCGGATGAAGCGTGAATGCGCACCACCTGCTCCATCGGCACCGCGAAGGTATCGAAGGGATAGTTGTCGCGCAGATCTTGTTTGGTGGTACAGGGGAATTTTTGCAGATCGTTTAATTCCCGAAAGTCGTCAGGGTGCACGCCGGCGGCGTCGAATTTGCGGCGATACATCGGCACATTTTCATACGCATGCTTGAGCGTCCATTTCAGGCGCTGGGTTTGCAGAGCCTGCAGTTCATCACGCGATGCGGTTTCAATCGGATCTAATTTTGTAGTAGTTATCATTGTAGGGTACTCGCAGGTAAATTAGCTCACACTCGCTCGAGGATCATGGCAATGCCCTGACCCACGCCAATACACATCGTACACAGCGCATAGCGCCCGCCCCGGCGTTGCAGCTCAAGACTGGCGCTGAGCGCCAGTCGCGCGCCGCTCATGCCCAGCGGATGACCTAACGCAATGGCGCCGCCGTTGGGATTCACGTGCGCCGCATCATCCGGCACGCCGAGTTGCCTGAGCACCCCCAGCGCCTGCGCGGCGAAGGCCTCATTCAGCTCAATCAGATCCATATCGTTAATATTGAGTCCGGCGCGCTCCAGCACTTTACGCACTGCCGGTACCGGCCCCAGCCCCATCAGGCGCGGTTCAACACCCGCCGTCGCCATCGCCACGATACGCGCCCGCGGCGTGAGCCCCTGGATAGCGGCCTGCTGTTCGCTGGCGATGATCAGCGCCGCGGCGCCATCGTTAACGCCAGAAGCATTGCCCGCGGTAATGACGCCGCCCTGGCGGAACGGCGCTTTCAGTTTCGCCATCTGCTCAAGCGTGGTTTCCGGGCGGGGATGCTCGTCCTCGCGCACATCGCTAACCGCCCCTTTCCGGCCGATGATCTGCACCGGCACGATTTCCTGCGCCAGAATGCCGTCACGCTGGGCCTGCGCCGTGCGCTGCTGGCTGCGCCAGGCGAAAGCGTCCTGATCGGCTCGGCTGATATTTAACAATTCAGCTACATTCTCGGCCGTTTCCGGCATGCTGTCAGTTCCAAAGTGTTGCGCCATGAGCGGGTTCACAAAACGCCAGCCAATCGTGGTATCAAAGAGTTCCGCCTGACGCTGGTACGGCGCGCTGGCTTTTCCCATCACGAACGGCGCGCGCGACATCGATTCCACGCCGCCGGCAATCAGCAGATCGGCATCGCCTGCTTTGATCGCCCTGGCGGCAAAGCCGATCGCATCCAGACCCGATCCGCACAGGCGGTTAATCGTGGTACCCGGCACGCTATGCGGGTAACCTGCCAACAGCGTCGCCATGTGCGCTACGTTGCGGTTATCTTCACCGGCCTGGTTCGCACAGCCGAAAATCACATCATCAATCGCTGCCGGGTCGAGCCCTGGGTTACGGCTCAGCAGCTCACGTAGCGGGATCGCCGCCAGGTCGTCGGTGCGGACGCTGGCCAGCGCGCCGCCGTAGCGGCCAATCGGCGTGCGGATCCCGTCACAAATAAAGGCGTCGCGCATTACACGTCTCCTGTGATTGTGCCGCCGATGCGGTGCGATTTGCCGCGGAACAGGGCCACAATTTTTTGCTGTTGATTAACAATTTCAATGTCGTAGACGCCGGTCAGCTTGCCCTGCTGTTTGACTCTGGCGGTGGCGACCAGCCGGTCGCCGGCAAACGCCGGACGAAGAAAATCAATGCTTGCCGCCGAGGCCACCGCCGCCAGCCCCTGGCTGTTACAGGCGTAGGCGAAAGCGGTATCGGCAAGCGTAAATAGCTGACCGCCGTGACAGGTTTGATGACCGTTAAGCATGTCCGCCGAGACGGTCATGCTCATCTGCGCAAAGCCGTCGTCCATTTCGATAAGTTCAATCCCCATCTTTCTGGCGCAGGTATCTTTTTCGTACATCACGCGCGCGTTGCGCCACGGATCATTGCTCATGGTGCTTCTCCATCAGTGCCTTCTGGCGCAGCAGGGAACTCGGGCGATAGCGCTCCTCGCCGTAATGATGTTGCAGGTTCTCCAGCAGTTGCAGCACCCGCCGCCAGCCGAGGCTTTCTCCCCACGCCAGCGGGCCTCGCGGATAGTTGACGCCAAGCCGCATCGCGGTATCGATATCCTGCGGGCTGGCGACGCCTTTTTGCACCGCATCCAGCGCTTCGTTAATCAGCATCGCCACCGTGCGCCACACCAGCAGGCCGGGGTAATCGGCAATACGCAGCACTTTCTTGCCCTGCTGCTGGAAGTAGTGCACCGCTTTATCCGTCGCCGCCGGCGCGTTGGTCGCCGCTGCGGCCAGTACCACCGTATCGCTGGCGCACAGGTCATACACCACCACCGGGCGGTGATGCTTAACACTTAGCGCCAGCGCGGTCTCGCCTTCGGTTTCCAGCAACAGCAGTTCGTCCAGCTCAGTGACACTGTCACTGTCACTGTCACTGTCACTGTCACTGACAGTCATCACGGATTGAGCGCCATTGGCAACCGGCGGCAACGCCACGTCCGGCTGCGTCTCCGTGGGCCAGTGATAGACGCCGTGGCCGCTCTTTTTACCCAGCCGCCCGGCCAGCGCCAGCTCTTGCTGCAGGAGCGATGGCAGGTAGCGGCGGTCCTGCCAGAAGGCGTTGAATACCGAGCAGGTCACGGCGAAATTGACGTCCTGACCAATCAGGTCCGTCAGCGCTAACGGCCCCATCGGAAAACCACCGCCGTCACGCAAAGCGGCATCAATAATCTCAGGGGCGGCAACCTGCTCTTCCAGCGCGCGCCAGGCCTCAGCGTAGAATGGACGCGCTACGCGGTTAACGATAAAACCGGGCGTTGAGCGGCAGCGTACCGGCTGTTTCCCCCAGCCGCTTACGCACTGGCACAGCTGCTCCACCACTTCTGCAGAGGTCGCAAGGCCACTAACCACCTCGACCAGCTTCATCACCGGCGCCGGATTAAAAAAGTGCAGCCCGGCCACCCGCTCCGGGTTTTTGACCCCGGCGGCGATGGCGGTAATCGAAATAGACGAGGTATTGCTGGTCAACAACGTTGACGGCGCGCAGATCGCCGCCAGCTGCGCGAACAGCGCCGTTTTGACCTCCAGCCGTTCAGAGGCCGCTTCAATTACTAAATCTGCGTCGGCAAGCGCGGCTAAATCGTGAGCCGGCTGCAGGCGCGCCAGCAGCGCGTCGGCCTGCTCTGACGCCAGTTTGCCGCGCTCGACCCGTGAGGCCAGACGCATAGCAATGCCATCGATCGCCTGGGCAATCGCGGTTGGATTAATATCGAAAATACGCACCGGATGTCCGGCGGCAGCGGCTACTTCGGCAATACCGGCTCCCATGGTGCCGCTGCCAATCACCGCCACGGTGGCAAAGGATGTTGTCATGGCCTATTTCCCGCTGAACTGTGGTGGCCGTTTGGCCAGAAACGCGCTGACCCCTTCGCGGTAATCATCGCTGCGCCCGGCCAGGCGCTGATAATCGCGCTCCAGATCCAGCTGCGCATCAAGACTGTTGGTTTCAGCAGCCAGCAACGCCTTTTTAATCAGCCCAAGACCAAACGTCGGTTGCGCCGCCAGATGGCGCGCCAGTTGCAGACTGGTATCCGCCAGTTCTGAATCGTCCACCAGTTGCCAGATAATCCCCCACTGCGCGGCCTGTTCCGCGCTGAGGCTATCGCCCAGCAGCGCCAGCCCCATCGCGCGCGCACGGCCGGCCACCCGCGGCAGGAACCAGCTACCGCCGCAGTCCGGCACCAGGCCGAGCTTGCTGAACGCCATCACAAATTTAGCCGAACGCGCGGCCAGCACGATATCGCAGCCCAGCGCCAGGGTGGCGCCTGCGCCAGCGGCCACGCCGTTAACCGCGCAGATGACCGGTTTCGGCAGCGCCGCCAGACGGCGTACCAGCGGGTTGTAAAAGCGTTCTACCGACAGACCGAGATCCGGCGGCGGGCCGCTGGGATCGACATTGCGGTCGTTCAAATCCTGGCCGGCGCAAAAGCCGCGTCCGGCGCCGGTGATCAGCAAGCAGCGTACGCCGTCATCGCGCTCGGCCTGCTTCAGACATTCCGCCAGCTGTTGATGCATCAGATCGTTAAAACTGTTGAGGCGGTCCGGGCGATTGAGGGTAATGGTCATGACGCCCTGTTCCACTACGCTGAGAATGAAAGCTTCCACGATTAGCGTCCTTTAAATTCCGGTGTACGTTTTTGTAAGAAGGCATCGATGCCTTCGCGGCGGTCCTCGGTGGCGCTCAGCAGGCTAAACAGCTGACGCTCCTGTTGCAGACCGGCCTGCAGGCTGACTTCCTGCGACAGGCGCAGCGACTGTTTTGCCGCCCGTAGCGCTAACGGCGAATGGCGCGCAATGGTGGCGGCCAGTTTCAGGGCATACTCATCGGTTAATGCCGTCGGATGGATATCGCTGACCAATCCGGCCTGCAGGGCCTGGCGGGCGTCAATACTCTCGCCGCTCAGCACCATTCGGCTGGCCAGCGCCTTGCCAACGCTGCGGATCAGACGCTGGGTGCCGCCCGCGCCCGGCATAATGCCGAGGGTAATTTCCGGCAGGCCAAATCGGGCGTTGTCGCCAGCGACAATCAGGTCGCACAGCAGGGCCAGCTCGCAGCCGGCGCCGAGCGCGTAGCCGTTGACCGAAGCGATGAGCGGTTTAGTAAAAGCATCGATTCGCGCCCATAACCGTGGGCGAATATCATCAAGGGTGGCTGGCAGATCTTTTTCCGCCATTTCGTTAAGGTCGGCCCCGGCGGCGAAAAAGCGCGGGTTGCCGCTGATAACGCAGACGCCGACGCTGTCATCAGTGGCCGCAACCTCCAGCGCCTCGGCAATCTGGGTCAATAAGGCATTGTTCAGCGCGTTGCGGGCCTGCGGACGGTTTAGTGTCAGCTGTAGCACCCGGCCATGACGGTGGATCAGCAGGTCACTCATGCCATCCCCCGCGCGTCAAAATCGACCACCACGTCGCCGCTGGTTGGCAGCGACTGGCAGCTCAGAATATATCCCGCCGCCAGCTCATCCGCTTCCAGGCTGTAATTGGCGGCCATCGCCACTTCACCGCGCAGCACTTTGCATTTACAGGTGGCGCAAACCCCGCCCTTACAGGCGAACGGCAGATCCGCGCCCTGACGCAACGCGGCATCCAGAATGCTGTCGTCTTCGGCGCTGAGGGCGATCAGCCGATCGCGCCCGTCCTGGCGGATGGTCACCGTGCGTCCTTCCGCCTGCACGCCAGCGGCGCGCTTCACATTGCCGCCTGGGGTATTAAAGCGTTCGAGATGAATCGATTTCTCCGCTACGCCAAGCTCACGTAACGTCGCTTCCGCCTCGTCCATCATCACCGCCGGACCGCAGATAAAGGCCTCGTCGAAACGGCTAAAATCCAGCAGATGGTCAGCGAGCTGGCGCAGTTTGTCGCCGTCAATGCGCCCCTGTAGCAGATCGCTGTCCATCGACTCCTGGCTAAACAGGTGTATCACCTGCAGGCGCTGCGGATAACGGTCTTTTAAATCGGCCAGCGCCTGGCGGAACATCATGCTATGGCTGCTGCGGTTGCCGTAGATCAGCGTGAAGCGGCTGTGCGGCTCGGTCGCCAGCGTCGCGCTCATGATCGCCATCATCGGCGTGATCCCGGAGCCGGCGGCAATCGCCAGATATTCACCCTGCCGTTCGGCCTGCGGTTGATAACCGAAATGTCCCTGCGGCACCATCACGTCCAGCTCCATCCCCTGCTGGATATCGTGCTGGGCGTAGCGCGAGAAGCGCCCGCCGTCGATGGCTTTGACCGCAACGCTAATTTCGCCGGGCGTGCGGCTGCGACAAATGGAGTAACAGCGGCGGAGTTCTTCGCCGCCCAGACGGGCTTTTAGCGTCAGATGCTGGCCCGGACGAAAGCAGTATTCCGCCTGCAGGGCTTGCGGGATCGCAAAAGTGATGGTCACCGCATCGCGGGTTTCCGGCTCGACTCTCACCACCTTAAGCGAATGGAACGTCGTCATGGCAACCTCAAATACATTTAAAGTAATCAAAAGGTTCGCGGCAGCTGTCGCAGCGATAGAGCGCTTTGCATGCCGTGGAACCGAATTCGCTAATCAGCGAGGTATGGGTGCTGCCGCAGCGCGGACAGCTCACCTCAGCGGGCATGTCCGCATGGCAGGCGTGCCCCTGGGGCGGGCTGATGCCGTACTGGCGCAGGCGCTCGCGGGCCTCCTGGTTCATCCAGTCGGTGGTCCAGGGCGGATCTAACTTCAGGACGATATGTACCGGCAGAAAGCCATGCTCGCTCATGACCGTACGGATCTCGCCCAGCAGATGCTCCGTCGCCGGACAGCCCGAATAGGTCGGGGTAAAGCCAATCACCCAGCCGTCGCCGTGGCGCGCGACGCTGCGCACCATTCCGAGGTCGGTGATGGTGAGTACCGGCACTTCCGGATCCGGAATGGCGCTTAACAATCCCCAGATGGTGCGAACTTCAGCGGGAGCGATATCCGCAAGACGTTGCATAGTCACCTCACTTACCACTGCAGTCCGGGAAGTGAACGCTGCAGATATTGCATCTCCGCCAGCAGCGGGCCGAGATGTTCACTGTGCAGCCCCTGTTTGCCGCCGCTGCGGAAGGCCGCTTCCTGCGGGATTTGTAAGCCGGAGTCGAGCAGCGCCGTGTGTACCGCGCTTTGCCATTCGGCCTGCAGTTCACGCGGATCAACCGCAATGCCCTGCTCAACCAGGCTGAGCTCCACTTCATCAGCCAGGAACAGTTCGCCGGTGAAGCGCCACAGATTGTCGACCGCCTGCTGCATTTTGCGGTTTGATATCTCGGTGCCGTTACCGAGACGCTCCAGCCAGCCGCGGCTAAAACGCTGGTGGTAACGCACCTCTTTCAGCCCTTTAGCGGCAATGGCCGCCAGCTGCGTATCGCGGCTGTTCACCAGGCGGCTGAACAGGGCGACGTGCCAGACGTCGATAAAGAACTGACGGGCGAGAGTGTCGGCAAAATTGCCGTTTGGCTGCTCCACCAGCAGCAGGTTGCTGAACTGGCGCTCATCGCGGCCAAAGGCCAGCGTATCTTCGTCGCCGCAGCCGTTAAGCTCGGCGGCATAGCTTAAAAAGTTACGCGCCTGGCCGAGCAGGTCGAGGCCGATATTGGCCAGCGCAAGATCGATCTCGAGCTCGGGAGCATGGCCGCACCAGGCGCCTAAACGCTGGGCCAGAACCAGACCATTGTCGCCAAGCCGCAGGGCGTAGGTGGCTACGGGGTTAGGGTTATTCATCGCCGCCTCACATATGTTCCATGCCGTCCGGCACGGTATAGAAAGTCGGATGACGGTAGACTTTGCTTTCCGCCGGGTCGAAGAATTCGCCGCGCTCTTCCGGCTGCGAAGCAACGATTTCGCTGGCCTTCACCACCCAAATTGAGCAACCTTCGCTGCGGCGGGTATAGGCATCGCGGGCATTCTCCAGCGCCATTTGATCGTCGGCGGCGTGCAGACTGCCGACGTGACGATGGGATAACCCCTGTTTGCTGCGAACGAACACTTCATATAACGGCCAGTAAACTTTGCTCATGTTGTCTCTCCTCATGCCGCGCTGCGGGCCTGCTGTTTTTGCGCATGGGCCAGCGCGGCTTCGCGCACCCATTCGCCCTCTTCCCAGGCCTTACGCTTGGCGGCCAGCCGCTCGTGATTGCAAATGCCACGGCCGCTAATCACCTCGTTAAATTCCTGCCAGTCGATTTCGCCGAAGCGGTAGTGGCCGCTGGCTTCATCAAAGCGCAAATCCGGGTCCGGGACGGTCATACCGAGGATCTCTACCTGCGGCACGGTGTTATCGACGAAGCGCTGACGCAGTTCGTCGTTGGAGTGCAGTTTGATTTTCCACGCCATGCTGCGGGCGCTGTTCGGCGAGTTGTCGTCGTTGGGGCCAAACATCATCAGCGCCGGCCACCAGAAGCGGTTAATGGCGTCCTGCAGCATCTGCCGCTGCGCGTCATTGCCCTGCGCCAGCGCCATGCAGGCTTCAAATCCCTGGCGCTGGTGAAAACTCTCTTCTTTGCAGATTTTGACCATCGCCCGGGCATAGGGGCCATAGGAGGTCCGGCACAGCGCCACCTGGTTGACGATGGCCGCGCCATCGACCAGCCAGCCGATCACGCCGATATCCGCCCAGCTCAGGGTCGGGTAGTTAAAAATGGAGGAGTATTTCATCTGCCCGTCGAGCATTTTCTGATACAGGTCTTCCCGGGCGCAGCCCAGCGTTTCCGCGGCGCTATAGAGGTACAGCCCGTGTCCGGCCTCATCCTGTACCTTAGCCAGCAGGATCGCTTTGCGGCGCAGCGTTGGCGCGCGGGTGATCCAGTTGCCTTCCGGCAGCATGCCGACGATTTCCGAGTGCGCGTGCTGGCCTATCTGACGAATCAAGGTCTTACGGTAGGCATCCGGCATCCAGTCCTGCGGTTCGATGGCCGTTTCCTGCGCGATGCGCTGGTCAAAGCGTTGTTCTTCTGTCACGTCATCACCTTTATGATTCCGATATTCACAACAAAAATATTTATGTGAATCACTTTGTTTATTGAAGGTTACATATTGGTTAAATAAAACCACAAATTTTGTTTGTTCTTTTTGTGATGATAACCGCAAAACCTTTTGTAAACAGCTGATAAATCAGTTGCATAAACGCAACGCCCCACCAGCCGCCGATCACAATGTTAATAAATTATTAAATACAGACTTGATTTTTATGATTCATAAAAGAACTATTTATAGATATCACACGTAACATATTTGGAGATTTGCGATGCAGCAGTTAGCCAGCTACTTATCCGGCGCCTGGCAGACCGGCCGGGGGCGCGCCCGTACTATCCATCACGCCATCACCGGCGCGGCGCTGTGGGAGGTGACCAGTGAAGGCCTGGATATGGCGCAGGCGCGCCGCTTCGCGATTGAGCGCGGCGGTAAAGCTCTGCAAGCCATGACCTTTATTGAACGCAGCGCGATGTTAAAAGCGGTAGCAAAACGGCTGCTGGAGCAGAAAGACGAGTTCTACGCCATCTCCGCGCAAACCGGCGCGACCCGCGCCGACAGCTGGGTGGATATTGAAGGCGGCATCGGCACCCTTTTCACCTATGCCGGGCTCGGTAGTCGCGAATTGCCGGACGATCTCCTGTGGCCGGAGGACGAGCTCATCCCGCTCTCCAAACAAGGGGGTTTTGCCGCGCGTCACGTGCTGACCTCGAAATCAGGCGTCGCCGTACATATCAACGCCTTCAACTTCCCCTGCTGGGGAATGCTGGAAAAACTGGCGCCGACCTGGCTTGCCGGCATGCCAGCTATCATTAAACCGGCCACCGCTACCGCCCAGCTTACCCAGGCGATGGTGAAAGCGATTGTCGACAGCGGCCTGGTGCCTGAAGGCGCCATCAGCCTGATTTGCGGCGGCGCGGGCGATCTTCTCGACCATCTCGATAGCCAGGACGTGGTGACCTTTACCGGCTCCGCCGCCACCGGCCAGCAACTGCGGGCGCACCCTAACCTGGTGGCCAAATCGATTCCCTTTACGATGGAAGCGGATTCGCTCAACTGCTGTGTGTTAGGCGAAGACGTCACGCCGGAGCAGCCGGAGTTCGCGCTGTTTATCCGCGAGGTGGTCCGCGAGATGACGGCAAAAGCCGGGCAAAAATGTACCGCTATCCGCAGAATCATCGTGCCACTGGCGCAGATCAATGCGGTTAGCGATGCACTGATCGCCCGCCTGCATAAAGTGACCGTCGGCGACCCGGCGCAGGAAGGCATAAAAATGGGGGCGCTGGTCAATAGCGAGCAGCGTCAGGACGTACAGGAGAGCGTGAATAAACTGATTTCCGCTGGCTGTGAAGCACTGCTTGGCGGAGAAGCGGACCTCAGTGCGGCCGGCGCGTTCTTCCCACCGACCCTGCTGTACTGCCCGCAGCCGGATGAAACGCCGGCGGTTCACGCCATTGAAGCCTTTGGCCCGGTGGCGACGCTAATGCCGTATCGCGACCGCCAGCATGCGCTGACGCTGGCGCGCGCCGGCGGTGGAAGTCTGGCCGGTACGCTGGTCACCGCCAGCGGCGAGCTGGCGCGTGAGTTTATCCTTGGTGCCGCGCGCGCGCATGGTCGTATTCAGATCCTTAACGAAGCGTCCTCCGCAGAGTCGACCGGCCACGGCTCGCCGCTGCCGCAGCTGGTACACGGCGGCCCTGGCCGTGCTGGCGGCGGAGAAGAGCTTGGCGGGCTCCGTTCGGTCAAACACTATATGCAGCGTACCGCGGTCCAGGGCAGCCCAACGATGCTGGCGACCATCGGCCAGCAGTGGGTGCGCGGCGCCCAGGTGAGCGAAGATCGCATTCACCCGTTCCGCAAATATTTCGAAGAGATCCAGCCCGGCGACAGTTTACTGACCCCGCGCCGAACGCTGACCGAAGCGGATATCGTTAACTTCGCCTGCCTGAGCGGCGACCATTTTTATGCGCATATGGACAAAATCGCCGCCGCCGAGTCGATTTTCGGCGAGCGGGTGGTCCACGGCTATTTCCTGATCTCCGCCGCGGCCGGGCTGTTCGTCGATGCCGGCGTCGGGCCGGTTATCGCCAACTACGGCATGGAAAACCTGCGCTTTATTGAGCCGGTCAAACCGGGAGACACCATTCAGGTTCGCCTGACCTGTAAGCGTAAAACCGTTAAGCGTCAGCGTAGCGCCGATGAGAAAGCCACCGGCGTGGTGGAATGGGCGGTGGAGATTTTCAACCAGCACCAGCAGGCGGTGGCGCTGTATTCCATTCTGACCCTGGTGGCGCGCCAGCAAGGGGATTTCCCGGCGTGATAGCGGAAAATAGACCGCTGGCGCTCTGTTGGCCGATCCTTTAGCCATTGATACTGCAATCGGTTTGCAACGGTTTCGCCCCGGGAAGTCCTTTATGTTATCTGTGGCTTCAGCGCACATTGCGCTCCCGGTTAATCGTCTGCGTTATGCCTGGCATAGCGCCGGGAGCGCACAGGGGGCGGCCAGTCGCCGCCGCCCCCTGTACCCCCGGGCTCCGGCCAGCAAAATCGCCACTTCGTGGTACCTTCGACTTATCCCTGCAGGCTTCGGGTCGGGCCGAGGCAGCGTCCCTGCAAAACACGGCCCTCAGCCCGCATCCATGCGGGCTGCCCCGGCCTTCCGGGAACGTCTCAGCGATGTTGAGGCCGCAACACCGGCAGTTTCAGCAAGAATGGTGAATAAATTAACGGCAGGCCGCACGGACCGTAGGCCGGGTAAGGCGTCAGCCGCCACCCGGCAAAAAAATCGGCGCACGTTCTCAATGCCTCTGCGGAGGCATTTTTTACGTCCGTCTGGCAAAACTGACAAACAAGCTGGCAAAAGCAAACAAACGCCCCGGCGCCGCTGGCTGGTAGCTTAAGGGTGACAAAGCCGACATTCGCAGCGGCAAGAGACAACACAACTATAAGATGAGGTCATCATGGCAAACGGCTTGAAATTTTCTCCTCGTAAAACCGCGCTGGCGCTGGCCGTGGCGGTGGTTTGCGCCTGGCAATCACCGGTCTTCGCCCACGGCAGCGAAGCCCACATGGTACCGCTGGATAAAACGCTGCAGGCGTTCGGCGCCGATGTGCAGTGGGATGACTACGCACAAATGTTTACCCTGATAAAAGACGGCGCTTACGTCAAAGTGAAGCCCGGCGCCAAAACCGCGATCGTCAACGGTAAAACCCTTGACCTGCAGGTGCCGGTGGTGATGAAGGAAGGAAAAGCCTGGGTCTCCGATACCTTTATCAACGATGTCTTCCAGTCCGGTCTCGATCAGACCTTCCAGGTGGAAAAGCGCCCTCACCCGTTAAACTCGCTCTCGGCGGCGGAAATCAGTGAAGCGGTGACCCTTGTTAAAGCCGCGCCGGAATTCCAGCCCAATACCCGCTTTACCGAAATTTCCCTGCACGAGCCGGATAAAGCGGCGGTGTGGGCCTTTGCTTTGCAGGGAACACCCGTTGACGCCCCGCGCACCGCCGATGTGGTGATGCTCGATGGCAAACACGTGATTGAAGCCGTGGTCGATCTGCAAAACAAAAAAATCCTCTCCTGGACGCCAGTTAAAGGCGCCCACGGGATGGTGCTGCTCGATGATTTTGTCAGCGTGCAGAACATCATCAACGCCAGCAGCGAATTCGCTGAGGTGCTGAAAAAGCACGGTATTACCGATCCTGGCAAAGTGGTCACCACCCCGCTCACCGTCGGCTATTTTGATGGCAAAGATGGCCTGCAACAGGATGCGCGTCTGCTGAAGGTAGTGAGTTATCTCGATACCGGCGACGGCAACTACTGGGCGCACCCGATTGAAAACCTGGTGGCGGTGGTCGACCTTGAAGCGAAGAAAATCATCAAAATTGAGGAAGGCCCGGTGATCCCGGTGCCGATGGAACCCCGTCCGTATGATGGCCGCGACCGCAACGCCCCGGCGGTGAAACCGCTGGATATTACGGAACCAGAGGGCAAAAACTACACCATTACCGGGGATACCATTCACTGGCAGAACTGGGATTTCCACCTGCGCCTTAACTCGCGCGTCGGGCCAATCCTCTCGACGGTGACCTACAACGATAACGGCAAAAAACGCCAGGTGATGTATGAAGGTTCCCTCGGTGGGATGATCGTTCCCTACGGCGACCCGGACGTCGGCTGGTATTTCAAAGCCTATCTGGACTCCGGCGATTACGGCATGGGCACCCTGACCTCGCCGATTGTCCGCGGCAAGGATGCGCCATCGAATGCGGTGCTGCTGGATGAAACCATCGCCGACTACACCGGCGCGCCGACCACCATCCCGCACGCAGTCGCCATATTCGAACGATACGCCGGGCCGGAATATAAGCACCTGGAGATGGGCAAGCCCAACGTCAGTACCGAACGCCGGGAGCTGGTGGTGCGCTGGATCAGTACCGTCGGCAACTACGACTATATCTTTGACTGGGTGTTCCACGACAACGGCACCATCGGTATCGACGCCGGCGCTACCGGCATTGAAGCCGTTAAAGGCGTGATGGCGAAGACCATGCATGACCCCAGCGCCAAAGAGGATACCCGCTACGGGACGCTGATCGACCATAATATTGTCGGCACCACCCACCAGCACATCTATAACTTCCGCCTCGACCTCGACGTGGACGGCGAAAACAACACCCTGGTGGCGATGGATCCTGAAGTGAAGCCCAACACCGCCGGTGGACCGCGCACCAGTACCATGCAGGTCAATCAGTACACCATTGACAGCGAGCAAAAAGCAGCGCAGAAATTTGACCCGGGCACCATTCGCCTGCTGAGCAACACCAGCAAAGAGAACCGCATGGGCAACCCGGTCTCTTACCAGATTATCCCTTACGCCGGCGGCACGCACCCGGCGGCGACCGGCGCGAAGTTCGCCCCGGACGAGTGGATATATCATCGTCTGAGCTTTATGGATAAACAGCTGTGGGTGACGCGTTACCACCCGACAGAGCGTTATCCGGAAGGGAAATACCCGAACCGTTCCGCCCACGATACCGGCTTAGGCCAGTACGCGAAGGATGATGAGTCGCTGACAAACCACGACGACGTCGTGTGGATCACCACCGGCACCACCCACGTCGCGCGCGCCGAAGAGTGGCCGATCATGCCGACCGAATGGGCGCACGCCCTGCTGAAGCCGTGGAACTTCTTTGACGAAACCCCAACCCTTGGCGAGAAGAAAAAGTAATCTTAACCGGCGGTGAAATCGAGCAGGATTTTACCGCCTCTTCCCGGCTGGTCGGCGACGGCAATCGCCTCCCGCCAGTCGTTCAACGCTATGCGCTGGGCCGGCGGCTGGGTGGTCGTTGGCAAGCGCAGCCAAATCTCGTCAAACGCCGCCCGCCACGCCGCCACGCTGAGTGTCGGCAACGCCTCCCGCAGATGAAACTTGCGCACCGTCGCGCTACCGCGCGTCTGGGTCAGCGGCCGCCCGGATAACAGCCCATAGGAGATCAGGGTCGACGATGCGGGCAGCACCGACAACAGCGTATTCGCCAGTTCGCCGCCCACCGAGTCAAACACCAGATCGCTGTGTTGGCTGACCTTCTCCATCAGCGCCCGGTCGGTATCGAGGATCGGATAGATCCCGGACTGTTCCAGGCGCGCCCGGTGCTGCGGCGAGCGAATAATCCCGCTCACCGAGCGGGCGCCCATCGCCAGTGCCCACTGTCCCAGCAGACTGGCGCAGGAGGACGATGCCGCGGTCAGCACAAGGTGTTTTCCGGCAACCGGCCAGCGCTTGAGCATCAGCATAGCCGTCAGCGGATTGATATACCCGCGGGCGGCCAGCAGATCGTCAACCGCTGGCGGCACCGGCACCAGCCAGGTCTCATCCAGATCGATAAACCGCTGCCAGGTGCCGCCCCCGCGCAGAGGCAGCACCCGCTGGCCCGCGGTCAGCCGGCTACCGTATGGCGCGGCGACCACCTCGCCAAGGCCTTCATAGCCAGCGACGGCCGGCAGTCGGGTGCGGTGGCGATAGGCGCCGGTCACGGGGATCAGATCCGAGGGATTCACTGGGGCATAGCGCATCCTGACCCGCACCCGTCCGCCCGCCAGCGGCGCCAGCGGCAGGCGTTTCAGGGTCAGCACGGCGGCCGGCGGCCCGTAGCGGTCATAAACAATGGCGTCGTTGAACATCGACAGGCTCCAGACAGCGAAAGGCGGGATCATAGCAGATCCCGCCGCCAGTGGCTCACGCCCGCGGCCAAACCTGGGGGAACAGCGGGGAATCCAGCGGGTCGCCGTCCCGCAGGGTCAGCTCGGGGAACGGTGGCGACGTCACGCCGCCGCGATCGGCAAACGCGGCGTCATCCCCCACCCAGCGGGCGGAGAAGACCCGTCGCGCCCGCGCGCCGGGGTTGCCGCGGGCGCCATGGACGGTGCGGAAATGGAAGGCCACCGCATCCCCCGGCTCCAGCGCCCAGCTGACGATATCGTACTCGTCCTCATGGGCGTCGATATCCGGCAGAGTGCTGAACCGGGTGTGCTCGTAAAGCTTAGTGCCATTGAAACGGGTAGGACTGTACTCCTCCTCCCAGCGATGCGACCCGCGAATGCAGCGCAGCGAGGTGGCCTCCGCCACCGGGTCCAGCGGGATCCAGAAGCTGACGTTCTGTCTGCCGGAGACGCAATAGTAAGGCTGGTCATGATGCCAGGGAGTCACCGTGCTGCCTCCGGCCGGTTTGACCAGCGTATGTTCATGGAAAAATTTCGCCGTCTGCGACTGCATCAGCGCCGCCGCGATCTCGGCGGCCGCTGACTGAAAGACAAATTCGCTAAACGCCGGGATCCGCGACCAGTTGCAGTAGTCCTGAAAAAAAGGCGGCGAACCATCTTTGGGGATCACCGTGCGCGCATGACCATACTCGCTGGGGCTGGCCATCAGCGCCGTGACCCCCTCGGCGAGGCGATCGACCCAGGGGGTAAAGACGCCTTTTAATAACACCGCGCCATCCGCCTGCCAGCGGTCGATGGTCGCTTGATCGATGTGGGGAGAGTGTTGATTGTGCATCGCTTGGGTTCCTGTGTTGAGGGATCAGGTGAGCGGTTCCGCGGGGTCGGCACGCATCCACGCGCAAAGCTGTCGCAGCATCGTCATACAGCGCTCGGTCTGCGCGATGCTGATGTACTCATCGGCTTTATGGCCCTGGGCCATGCTGCCCGGCCCGCAGACCAGGGTTGCGACGCCCATCTCATCGAACAGTCCTCCTTCGGTGCCGAACGCCACGGTGGAGAAGCGATCGCTGCCGCACCACTGCGCCAGCCAGCGGGCGAAGTCGGACTGCGGATCGCTGAGCAGGGGCGGATAGTGGCTTAACAGCTGGAACTGGATGTCGCTCCCGCTGCCTACCCGGCGCATCTCCGGCAGCAGCTGGCGACGGGCGTAGGCCGCCAGCGCCTCGGTGACCGCTTCGGGACGCATCCCCGGCAGGTAGCGGATCTCAAAATCAAAGCGGCAGGACTGCGGAACGATGTTCAGCGCTGCCCCACCCTGAATGGTGCCCACCTGCAGCGTGCTGAAGGGCGGCGAAAATCGGCTGTCCTGCTGCCGGGCCAGATGCACGCCCAGCCGATCCAGACGGTTGATCAGCCTGGCCGCGTAGCGGATGGCGTTCACTCCTTGCGGGGCGTAGGCCGAATGGCAGGCCTGCCCCTCGATGCAGCAGCGCATGGCCAGTTTGCCTTTATGACCGAACACCGGCTGCATCTCCGTCGGCTCGCCGATGAGGCACAGCGCCGGTTTCTCCGGCGAGGCCTGCAGAAAATCCACCAGGCTGCGCACACCGAGACAACCGACCTCTTCGTCATAGGAGAAGGCCAGATGCAGTGGCATGCGCAGCGGCGCCGCCAGAAAGTCATCCACTGCCGCCAGCACGCAGGCGAGAAACCCCTTCATATCGGCGCTGCCGCGGCCATAGTAGCGGCCATCGCGCTCGGTGAGGCTGAAAGGCGGAACGCTCCAGGCCTGGCCGTCCACCGGGACCACGTCGGTATGGCCCGAGAGCATCACCCCGCCGCCGCCGGACGGCCCCAGCCGGGCGTAGAGATTGGCCTTACCGCCCGACGGGTCATAAAAGCGGCGGGACGCCACGCCGCGGGCAGCGAGAAAATCGGCGATCCAGTCGATCATCGCCAGGTTCGAATGGCGGCTGGTGGTGTCAAAGGCCAGCAGCGCGGCCAGGATCGCCCCAGGCGTGTTATTCATCGCCGGGGACGCCATAGGCGGGCGCATCGCGCGGGTCGAGCGCCCGGGTAATGTAGGCGTCCATTTGCGGCTCCCAGGCCAGCCACAGTTGCTCAAGGGCCGCCAGCGGATCCGTCTCCGCCCAGTCAATGCGCAGATCGACCACCGGCCACGGGTAATCGTCCACCACCTTCACCGCCGCCGAGTGGACCGGGCCGGCCTCGCCCCCGGCGGCAATCCCCGCACGCAGCCCGGCCAGCAGACGGCTGGCCAGTTCGCCGCTCGCCGTCTCGAAGGCGGCCACCATCGCGGCGATCACCCCGTGACTGGCCAGCATGTTGCCCGCCGCCACGCAGTTATCCCCCGCCAGGGTGCCGCCGATGCCGAGGGTATGTTCCCCGCTGAACACCGCCACTTCACCGTTGGCGTCAATCGCCGCGACCTGACGATATTCGCGGAAGCGATCCTCCGCCAGGGCCAGGTTCAGAGCCTGCTCAACGGAGGCCCCCGCCTCAAGCGCGCCAAGAATATGCGGCCCCAGCGACGGTAACGTGATGTTCTGACTGGCGACCGCGCCGACGCCGGGCAATAGCCACGGACAGCGCGATCCCACGGCCATGCTCGACGAACTGATGGCAATGCCCAGCTGACCTGATTCCGGACAGCGGGCGCTAATAGAGAGAGTCATTCTGCTGCCTCCCCCTGCCAGTCGTCGGGGATCACCGCCGTAACGTCAATCTCCATCAGCCACTGCGGCTGCGCGAGGGCCGACACCACCACCCCGGTGGAGATGGGAAAGACGCCTTTCAACCATTTGCCCACCTCCTGATAGACCGGCTCGCGATAGCGGGGATCGATCAGATAAGTGGTGGTCTTGACGATATGCGTGAGGTCGCTTCCGGCCTCTTTCAGCAACTGCGCGACATTCTTCATCGCCTGCTCCGCCTGCGCCCGCGGGTCGCCGAGGCCAATCAGATTGCCGGCGAAGTCGGTGCCAACCTGGCCGCGAACGTAGACGGTATTGCCGGCCCGCACCGCCTGGCACAGATCGTTGTTCAGCGTCTGGTTCGGGTAAGTCTCTTTGGTGTTAAACATGCGAATACGGGTATGAGTTGGCATCAAAGCACTCCTTAAGGAAAACGGTTAACAGGACGGCTGGTAACGCTGGTACTGGCGCTGAATGGCGATCTGGTCGGCAATATATTTGGCATCGTGCCAGACGCCCCAGATAAAGGTGGACCCGCGCCGCGAGAGCCACGGCAGGCCGAGGAAATAGACGCCCGGCTCCGTCGACACGCCGCGATGATGCTGTGGCCGCTGTGCGTCATCGAAAGCGTTGACCTTCAGCCAGCGATAGTCGGTGGTGTAGCCCGTCGCCCAGATGATGGTGCCGATCCCGGCCTCGGCCAGATTGAGACTGAGCAGCGGGTCGGTGACGCAGGCCGGATCGGGCAGAAATTCGCGTGCGGAGGGCTCTTCGGGTAGGTCCATGCCGTTGCGGGCCACCCACGCGTCCGCGGCGTCGAGCAGCGCAAGGTAGGAGGCATCGCCGCGGCGGATATTCTCCGCCAGGTCGTGGTGAAACAGTGCCTTGTCACCGTCAAAGCCGCGGGTCTGCCCCACTAACGTGACCCCCTGATGCGCCAGCTGGCGAAAATCGACGGTATGGCCGCCGCGCGCGCCGCTCACCGCGATAGTGACATGCTCTTTACCCGGCGCATTGGCCGCAGCATCCCACATTCCCAGCACCCCGAGCCACCAGCAAAAATCGCGCTGACGATAGCGACGCGGCGGGCGGTCGTGCGCTCCCACCGACAGCCACACCGCGCGTCCGGCCCGCTGCAGCTCATCGGCAATCTGCACGCCGGAGGAGCCTGCGCCAATCACCAGCACACCGCCCTCCGGCAGCTGCTGCGGGTTAAAATAATGCGCGGAGTGGAGCTGCTGAATAGCCTGACTCTGTGGGGCGATGGCCGGGATCACTGGCCGCTGAAACGGCCCGGTGGCCGCCACGATCCGCTGCGCTTCAATCACCCCCTGCGAGGTGTCGATACGAAAGCCCGGCCGTCCGACGAGGCGTTCGGCGCTGAAAACCTCCACCCCGGTACGGATCGGCGCATTGAAGCTGCGGGCATAGGCGGCAAAATAGTCTGCCACCTGCTCTTTGCCGACAAAGCTGTCTGCCGGGCAGTCCGGGAACACCATGCCCGGGAACCGATCGTGCCAGGCCGGGCCGTTGGCGACCAGCGAATCCCAGCGTCCGCTGCGCCAGGCCTGGGCAATACCCTGCTTTTCCAGCACCAGGTGGGGGATATCCAGCCGGGTCAGATGCTCGCTCATGGCGACGCCCGCCTGCCCCGCGCCCACCACCAGGGTATCGATCTCGGTAATCTGTTCAGTCATTTCGCTATCCTTCAAGCACAGTTGCCGACGACGTCGCCGGAATTGACGGCTTTCAGGTTATTTAACTGTGACGAATTGGTAAAATATTATAAAACGATCGACTGAATAGAATTTTACGAGGCTGAGTGACGACAAAAAATAATGCCTGCCGGATCGACAGGCGTTATTTCAGGCGTGAGTTGGGGTTAATTCGATGCTGCGACAATAATCCATAAACAGTTGCGTCGGCCGCGTGGGCTCATTATTCGCGAGATGCGCCATAATTAAGGTCGAGGCGGGCATCTCGTCGGCAATATCCCGCTGCACCACTCTTTCACCATCGTAGGTCATATCGCAGCAGGGCCGGGTGACCAGCACCGAAAAACCCAACCCCTGACCCACCATACAGCGCACCATTTCAATGGAGGGGGAACTGTAAGCCACTTCCGGGTGATAACCCTTTTCCTTAAAGATGGAGATAAAATAATTTTTACTGGGGACCGCATCGAGGAGGATCATCGGCTCGCGGCTCAGCTCCTGCAGCGTCACCTGCGCCTTCTGCGCCAGCGGATGCGCGGCGGGCAGCAGCGCGTAGGGTTTATGCGGGGCATTGAGCCGCTCTTTATTGATCGAATGGCCGAGCTCCAGATCGTAAACCAGCGCCAGGTCGAAGCGGCCGCGGTGCAGGCCATGCATCAGCTCATGCTGTTCGCCGTCGTACAGATGCAGGGTGATGTCCGGGTAGCATTTTTTAAACCCGGCCACCAGCTTCGGCATATACAGTGGGGCCACCGATTCAAAGCAACCGATGGAGATCATGCCAGAAACCAGCTCTTTATCCGCTCGCGAATTCTGTTCGAACTCCCAGGACAGGCGCAGCAGCTCTTTCGCTTTATCGTAGATCCGCCGACCGCTGGAGGTGAGCGAAACGCCCTGCGCATGGTGGCGAATAAACAGCTGCTGGTCGAAGGTGCTCTCCAGATTCTTGATGGCAATCGAAATCGACGGCTGCGCAATGTGCAGCTGGCGGGAGGCCTCGGCGATACTCTCCGTCTCCACCACGGTGACGAAATATTTGAGCTGCTTCAGGGTAAATCGGTTCATAGCATCACCATTGATAAAATATGGTCCGGCGCACAAGGGGAATAGTTTTCCTCTAAGTCCCAAGCAATCCGCGTGCCACCCCCGGAAAAGAGCGGCGCATTGCCCGACAAGGGGAGACAATATTTATTATTGCTCTATGCCCGCGTGGTTTATTTCCACCATTGCACCATCATGCGCCACGCTGCACGCCAGACTGGCAGCGTCTGCCCCAGTTTCGCGCAAAATACCCTTCTTCCACAAAATAGCGTTATTGAATTACAGTCATTGTTTTTAAATTGTTTACGCAAAGTATCTTAACAATCACTTTAAATTCCATATCGTTAATATCGCTGTATAGTTTTTTTAAACTTAAAGGCCAAAAATTTACTAATTGCCTCTGAAAGCATCCTGCCAGCATAGTGTATTCGCACGATGAATACCGGTGGCGCTCCATTACGGCACAGCCGAGCCACTTTCATTTTTGATAATTATGACGAGTGAAATAGCCCATGACGTTTAACTGGAACTACATGTTAAGCCTGCTCAGTGATGCCGATTTTTGGTGGGCCACCTGGACCGTCATTAAATTAAGTCTGCTGACCTGGGGCTGCAGTATTGTGCTCGGATTTATTCTGGCGCTGGCCAAACAGTCGCCGCGCGGCTGGTTATCCACCCCTGCCCGGCTGTATATCTGGTTATTTCGCAGTATGCCGCTGCTGGTCCTGCTGATTTTTGTCTACAACATGCCGCAGGCGCTGCCCTCCTTCGCCCCGGTGCTGAACGATCCCTTCTGGGCCGGCCTGCTGGCGATGGTCCTCAGCGAAGCGGCTTATATCGCCGAGATCCACCGCGGCGGGTTGCTCTCTATCCCTCGCGGGCAGAGCGAAGCCGCGCGGGCCCTGGGGTTACGCTACGCCGGGATCCAGTGGCGGGTGATCATCCCCCAGGCGCTGCGCGTCGCCCTGCCGGCGCTGGCCAATGAGTACATCGCCATTGTGAAGCTCAGTTCACTGGTGTCGGTGATCTCCCTGACCGAAATATTGATGGTCGGCCAGCAGCTCTACTCGCAGAACTTTCTGGTCATGGAGACCATGACGGCCGTGGCGTTTTATTACATCTTTATCGTCACGGTGTTCGATTTTCTGCTGAAACGGCTGGAGAACTACCTTGACGTGACCCAGCGCAATACCGCTCGTCCGGTAGATGCCGAGATGCAGCGGCTGGCCAGCGCCCGCCGCCCGGCGATGGCGCGCAGCGTCACCCAGAGTCATGAGCCGGCGCTGCAGGCCTCTAAGCTGCATAAGGCCTACAACAACGTCGAAGTGCTGGGAGCGGTGAGCCTGCAGATCCAGCCCGGCGAGGTGGTCTCGGTCATCGGTCCGTCAGGCTCGGGTAAAACCACCCTCATTCGCCTGCTGAACGGTCTTGAGCAGATCGATAACGGCGAAATTCAGATTAACGGCCAACCCTTTATTCACCTCGACCGCCAGGGGCAGCAGAAGCCGCGCTTTATGGAGAATGCCGAACATCGCCTGAACATCGGCATGGTGTTCCAGAGCTTTAACCTGTTCCCGCATCTGACCGTGTTCGGCAATCTGCTGCTGGCCCCGCGCTATCACCATCTGGCAAGTGACGCGGAGCTGCGCCAGCACGCCTGCGAACTGCTGCACAAAGTGGGCATGCTGGAGCACGCCTGGAAGTATCCGCACCAGCTCTCCGGCGGACAGCAGCAGCGGGTGGCGATCGCCCGCGCCCTGATGATGCGTCCGCAGATCATGCTGTTCGATGAGCCCACCTCGGCGCTGGATCCGGAAAAAGTGAATGAAGTGCTGCAGGTTATCGAATCCCTGGCCCACGAAGGCATCACCATGGTCATCGTCACCCACGAGATGAACTTCGCCTTCAAAGTGTCCGACCGGATCGTGTTTATGGAGAAAGGCCGGGTGGTGTGCGATGACACGCCGCAGGCGATGCGTAGCGGGCAACACCCGCGGGTCGAGGCCTTTCTCAAAGATGTTTCTCTGGCTTAACTATCGGAACGTGAAGAGGAAAAACTATGATTGCGCAGTGGCAAATTGATCAGTTTCATCAGCAGGGTTTTCTGGTGGTCGAAGAGGTGCTTTCCAGCGCCGACATCGCCGCCCTGCAGAGCGATTTCGACGGCTGGGTCGAGGAGAGCCGCGGTCACGCGACGGTGTGGGGAGAAACCCTCGACGGGCGGCCGCGCTTCGATATCGAGCGCGATCATGCTCCTGACCATCCGTCGCTGCGCCGGGTCGCCTCCCCGACGGAGATCTCCGAGGTCTATCGCCATACTGCGCTGAATTCGCGGATGGCGACCATCGCCGCGCAGTTGATCGGCGGCAGCGGCACCCGCTTTCATCACAGCAAAATTAACTCCAAGCTGCCGCACACCGCCACCGAGGTGAAATGGCATCAGGATTTCCTCTTCACCCCGCACAGCAATGACGACATCATCACCGCCCTGCTGATGGTCAGCGAGGTGACGCCGGAGAATGGCCCGCTCAACGTGGTGCCGGGCAGCCATCAGGGGCCGCTGTGGTCCCACTGGCAGGAGGGGCGCTTCACGGGGGCGGTGGATGATGAGGTGGTGGCGACGCACTGCCAGCAGCCGCAGGCCTGTTTTGGCCCGGCGGGCTCAGTCTGCTTTATGCATACCCGCCTGCTGCACGCCTCCAGCCCCAACGAGACCGCCCTGCCGCGCACCCTGTTCATCAGCGTCTACGCCGCGGAGGATGCGCTACCTTACGGCGAAAACCCGCTGCCGAGCCGCCATGCCGGCCAACTGGTCGCGGGAGAAGAGAGCGGTCTGGTGCGCAGCACTGATAACCAGCTTCGTCTGCCGCAGAAGCCGCGCGGCGCTTCGTTTTTTGTTCAGCAGGCCGGCGCCGATCGCGCCAGCATGTAATTTGTCCACACTCCGGAGGTTTTATGACACGCATTTACGCACCACGCCCGCTGACCCTGCTGCTCTGCGCAGCGGCTGCCCTGACATCCTTTAGCGCACTGGCCTTTCAGCAAAGCGGTAAGATCACCGCCGGTTCGGACATGACCTTTTTTCCTTACGAGTACATGGAAAATAATAAGCCAGCCGGTTTTGACATCGAGCTGCTCGATGGTCTGGCGAAGACCATGGGCCGTGAGGCAGTGAATATCGATACCCGCTTCCCCAACCTGATCCCCGGGCTGCAGGGTGGGCGCTTCGATATCACCAACTCGTCGATGTACATTACCGCCGAACGCCTGAAGGTGATCGATATGGTGCCGTACCTGAAAAGCGGGGAAGCGATCCTCGCCCGCAAAGGCGGCGACTACCAGCCTAAGACCCCGGAGGACTTCTGCGGGCATAAAATCGGCTCGATGGGCGCCACCTCGTGGCTGGCGCAATTGCAGAAGCTTTCCGCCGACTACTGCGTGAAGAAGGGGCTGAAGCCGATTGCGCTGAGCGTTTATACCACCGACCCGCAGACCACCCAGGCGCTGCTTTCGCGCGCCGTCGATGCGCAGATCACCGACGCCGCCGTGGCGCGCGGGGTGGTGGAAAAACTGGGTGACCGGGTGGTTATCTCCTCTGACACGCTGATCTATCCGGTGCTGAACGGCTTTGGCGTTAAAAAAGGCAATACTGAGGTGAAAACCGCCCTCGAAGAGGCGCTGAAAAAATACAGCGCGACGCCGGAATATGCCGCCCTGCTGAAGAAATATCACTTCCAGGCGCCGACGGCGGACGATCTGCAGACCCTGATGCCGAAAGCGGAGTAATGCCCATGCGCGATACCGATGAAGAGCAGATCCGCATCGACCTGGCGGCCACCTTTCGCATCATTGCCCATCTCGGCATGCATGAGGCGGTGGCCAACCATTTCAGCGCCGCGCTCTCCGACGACGGGAAAACGTTTTTACTCAACCCGAAGTGGAAACACTTTTCGCGCATCCGCGCCAGCGATCTGCTGGTGCTGAACGCCGATGATGAACGTTGCGCCGCGCGCCCTGACGTCGATGCCACCGCGTGGGCTATTCACGGGCAGATCCATCAGCGGCTCCCGGACGTGCGGGTGGTGCTGCATCTGCACCCGGTGTACACCACCAGCCTCGCCTGTCTGGCGACGCCGCAGATCCTGCCCATCGACCAGAACACGGCCCGCTATTTTAACCGGGTCGCCGTCGATACCCTGTACGGCGGGATGGCGGACACCGCGGCAGAAGGCGCCCGGCTGGCGGGCCTGCTGGCGGACAAACGCCGCCTGCTGATGGGGAATCACGGGGTGCTGGTGACCGCCCCGACCATCGGCGAGGCGTTCGATGATATCTGGACCCTGGAGCGCGCCTGTCAGATCCTGATCACCGCCTGGTCCACCGGCCAGCCGCTGAAGGTGCTGTCAGACGCGGTGGCGGAAAAAACGGCCCAGGACTGGGAGAAGATTGCCGATTTCTCGCGGCAGCATTTTGCCGAAATGAAGCAGTTAATGATCGACCTCGATCCCTCCCTGGTGGACTAACCCCGCGCCTGCCCGGGTCAGCCCGGGCCGTCGCTGGCTGCCGCCAGCAGCGGCACGATGATATCGCTGAGCGGTGTCGGAATGCCGTGCTGACGCCCGCGACGCTGCACCACGCCGTTACGAATATCCCACTCCAGCGGTCGGCCATTCAGGCGATCGATCAGAATAGAGGTGCTTAAGTCGGCAGGCGCCCGGTGAAAACCGGCGATAATCTCCTCCGGCACGCTGTCGCCCAGGGCGGCCCCTTCCGCCCGCGCCACCTGCAGACATTCGCGCAAATAAGCCAGTCCGAGGGCAGTAATGTCCTCCCGGGCAAACATCCCGGCGCGGCGTCCGGTCAGCACCATCAGTCCGGCGACGGCGTTCTGCAACAGTTTACGCCAGGCCACGGTGGTAAAATCCGCCGCCAGGTCCACCGCGCAGCGGGTCCCCGCCAGCGCCTGCTGCACTCGCTCTGCCCCCGGCAGATCCGGGAGGGTCAGGCGCGGCGTGGCGCGCAGCCAGACAGAGGCATCGGCATCGCGCTGCGCCGGAAACCAGACCACCGAGGGCAACACCGTCGCGCCGCCGGTCAAGGGGGCAAACTGCTGGCGCTGTTCAACGCCGTTTTGCAGCACGCACACCACGGTGTCCGCGGAACACAGGGCCGTCAGCCAGGGGGCGATGGCCTCCGTCTGGGTGGTTTTCACCGCGACAAAGACCAGGTCGAAGGGGGCGGCTATCGCCGTTGGGTCGGTGTGCACCGGGCCGGGCACCACGATCTCGCCCTCTTCTGTGCGCAGCACCAGCGCCGAATGGGCGGTACGCCCGCAGACCACCGGCGCTCTCCCCACCTCAAACAGGGCGGCGGCGATAGTCGTGCCGATGGCGCCGGGACCAATAAGTGCAACCTTAGGAAATGCTGTCATGCCGAAGACCTCCTGATGATTCACCGCCCTGGTTGGGCAAAGATTGCCCTCCACAGTAGCGAGAAAGACCGGAGGTCGGCAAGCGGCGCGTCGGGAAAAGCCATTCGCTTTCCCCGACAGAGGTCTAGTAACGCACGCAGACGGATTTGGTTTCGCACCAGCCGTCGAGCCAGTCCGGGCCGAAATCGCGGCCGGTACCGGACTGCTTCATGCCGCCGAAAGGCAGGTTGGCGTCAATCAGGGTATGGCTGTTGACCCATACCGTTCCCGCCTGCAGACGGTCGGTGTAGTTCAGGGCCTGGGTCAGATCGCGGGTCCAGACGCTGGCGGTCAGGCCAAAATCGCTGTCGTTGGCCAGGCGCAGCGCCTCCTCGCCGTCGGCCACTCGCACCAGGTTCACCACCGGGCCAAACACCTCCTCACGGGTGAGGCGCAGCCCAGCGTCGGGGTTAACCACCAGCGTCGGCGGAATATAGTATCCCCCCGCATCCGGTCCGGCGCTGCCGCTGATAAGCTCTGCCTTCTGCTGGCGAGCCTCTTCGAGGTAGGCCGCCACCTTGTCGCAGTGGGCCCGGGAAACCACCGGGTTGATCTGCGCCGTCTCCTGCATCCCCGGCCCCACCTGCAGCGATTTTACCGCCTGCTCGAAGCCGCTGACCAGGGTGTCAAACAGCGGCGCTTCGATGTAGATCCGCGAGCTGGCGGCGCAGACCTGCCCCTGATTGAGGAAGCTACCGGTCATCAGCCCCTCAATAACCCACTGGGGGTCGGCATCTTTGAGCACAATCGCCGGGTTCTTGCCGCCCAGCTCCAGCGTCACGCGGGTCAGGCGGTCGGCGGCCACGCGGGCGATCTGTTTCCCGGTCGCCGTCGAGCCGGTAAAACTGACCTTCGCCACCTGCGGATGGGCGGTCAGCGCCGCGCCGCTGCCGGCGCCGCTGCCGGTGACTACGTTGAACACCCCGTCAGGAATGCCCGCCTGGGTCGCCAGCTCCGCCACCCGCAGCAGGGTCAGCGGGGTGGTTTCAGAGGGTTTGATGACGATCGAACAGCCCGCCGCCAGCGCCGGCATGACCTTCCACATGCCGATCATCAGCGGGAAATTCCACGGGACGATGCCCGCCACCACCCCGACCGGCTCTTTTTTGGTCCACGCCTGGTAACGCGCCCCTTGCGGGAACGGGATCGACACGTCCAGCGTCCGGCCGCTGATCTTGGTGGTCAGCCCCGCGGTGTAGCGCATCCAGTTCAGGGTGCAGCCGACCTCAAAGGCGCGAGAGATCGCAATAGATTTGCCCTGCTCGAGGGTTTCCAGTTGCGCCAGCTCTTCGCCGTGCTGCTCCACCAGATCGGCAAAACGCAGCAGGATGCGTTCACGGTCGGCCGGGGTGCGCCCGGCCCAGCGGCGATCGACAAAAGCGCGCCAGGCGGACATCACCGCCCGGTCAACATCCGCCGGGCTGGCGTCGGCGGTGGTGGCAATCGCCTGCCCGGTGGCCGGATCCCAGACGGTTAACCGGTTTTCGCTCTGCGCGGCGCAGGGGGCGCCGTCGATATACAGGCCATGCTGACGGTCTAAAAACTGCTGGACGCTGGCAAGCAGCGCTATCTGAGAGGTGGACATACCCTTTCCTTATTCTTCGCGGATAGTGCTTTCAGTCTATGTCCGGTTGGCGGCTGGCGCTTTTTTCTCTGTGACATTCGTTTGCGCCGCTGTGACAGTCGCCGCAAATCCGCGGCTTGCCCTGGCAGAAATGTGCCGCAGGTAATAGTTCTTTCATATACCCGCCATCGCGGCCTTGCCTGAGGCGGCATAAATGCAACAATGCGGAAACATTGTTATTACAGGAGAAGGGCGAATGATGACCACGGCAGAGGGGGGGCTGGCGTACCAGCGCTGGCTGGCGACGATCAATCAGGTCTGCGGCCATTTCGCCGCCCGGCCGCTGGAGGGGCGTTTCCACGGCGAGATTGACGCCCGCTACGCCGGCAGCCTCAAGGTCAGTACGGTCACCGCCGCCGGCGTCAATTTATACCGCACGCGCAATGAGATAAAACGCGATAACGACGCCTGGTTCTATACCGTGTTTCAGCTTGCCGGCGAAGCCATCATCGAACAGGACGATCGCCAGGTGACGCTGGCGGCGGGCGATATCACGTTAATCGATGCGGCCCGCCCGTGCTCGATTGTCTGGCAGCAGACCTCGCGTCAGGCCTCCCTGCTGCTGCCGCGCCAGCGGGTGGCACCCACAGGCGACATCGCCACCGCCTGCCGGCTGGACAAATCCCTGCCAATGGTGCAGCTCAGCCAGCGACTGTTGCTGGAAAGCATGGGCGGCACGACACTCTCCGCCAGCGAGAGTGAAGCGGCGCTGGAGGCGATCGCCTGCCTGTTACGCCCGGTGCTGCATCAGCGCGAGCCTACCCCTTCCCGGCGGGAAAAGCAGTTTCAGAAGATTATTGCGTTAATCGATGCGTCCATTCAGTCGGAGCATTTGCGCCCGGAGTGGCTGGCCAGCGAGACGGGGATGTCGGTACGCAGCCTGTACCGGCTGTTTGCCGACAAAGGGCTGGTGGTGGCGCAGTATATTAAGAACCGGCGGTTGGACCTGTGTGCCAGGGCGTTACAGAATGTCCATGACGACGAAAAGCTGGCGGGGATCGGCTACCGCTGGGGCTTTAGCGACCACAGCCATTTCTCCACCGCCTTTAAGCAGCGCTTTGGCGTCTCGCCGGGCGAATACCGCAAGCGCTGCCGCTGATCATTTACGCCGCCACTGGCCGTTCAGCCCCTGGACGTACTCCCCGGGCTGAGCGCGGGCCACCAGCTTCTGCCCGGCCATTTTCGCCACTTCATCTACCGGCAGATTGTTGTCATCCGCCAGCTGCTGGTAGCTTTCGCTGCGCGCGGCATTGATCTGCTTCACCAGCGCTAAGGTCTCTTTATCCTGGCGCAGCGGCGCCAGATAGCCGTTCAGCGTTTCCCCCACCCGCCCCTGCTGCCGCGCTTCGCTCAGGGTCAACGCCAGCGCGGGCGCGCTGAGTAAGGTCAGCGCCAGCGCTGCGCTTAACAGTCGTTTTCTCATCGTCGCCTCAGAACAAATCGCTGCGGGATTTCAGCAGGTTTTCCACATCCTTATCGACCTTGATGTGGATCTCATGCTCAATTTTGACATTCATGTTAATAGTGATGGGCTCTTTCGATGCCGCAATTTCGATACGCGGCGTACAGCCGGCGAGCAGCATCGGCGCCACCATGGCCAGTAGCAACTTATTCATTTAGGTTCCTTACATGTCTTACCGTCCGTACAGCGCCGCACGGGCAGCATGGCATTCTGTTCGAGCCACGCCTGTAAATTGTCGCCGAAGCGTAAACTGCGCCACAGGTCGAAAATATTCTCTTCATGAGAGTAGTTTAAATGCACGGTACTGCTTTTCCCGTCCACCCGGCTGGTGCCGTTGATGGTGGCCTTAAGCGTCAATACGCCCAGATTGTCGAGGTTAATCCGCGTCCACGAGCGGGAGATCTCCATATAGCGCAGCCAGTTAATCGCCGCCCCGGCGGAGACATTGTCCGCCACCAGCGCATCAGCAGTGTCTTTATCCAGCCGCAGGGTCATCGGCCCGTCATTACGCAGCCAGCCGTCGTGGATGATCCATTGGTTGTTTTCCAGCCACAGCGGCAGCGCGCCGCTCACCGCCCCGGACATGGCGAACTGCTTCACCTTGACGGCGCTGGTGAGTTCGCTGCTGGAGATATGTTGCAGACGGATCAGCGCCGGGTCGCGCTGCGGCATGCGCAGCTGCAGCAGGGTCAGCTTACCGCCTAACAGATCGACGCTGACGTCGCTGAGCTGCAGCGGATTGGCCTCACTCCACGGCCAGGTGCCCTGCAGGTCCGCCGTCAGATTGCGCGCGGTCACCTGGTTGACGATTTCGCCAATACGCAGGGAGACCGGACGACGGGTGCCCAGCTGCCAGTGGCCGTCGCTGAAACGGAATGGCAGCACGAAGTCGACGCCGTTAATCTGGTTATCCGGCATCCAGGCGCTGCCGCCCTTCAGCACGCCGTGGCCGCCCGCCTCAAATCCCTGCCCGGCCGCCGCCGAAAAGGCCACCTGCGCATAGAGACTGCCTTCCCGCAGGTTCATCTTCCAGTCCGGTGGCACCAGCGGCTGGAACACCGTCAGCGACTGTTTTGGCCACCACGCCTGGCCGCGCAGCCGTTCGCCGTCCCAACGCCCGGTCAGCCGCACCGGGCCAATGGCATCGGCGTGCAGGGCGCCGGTGAACTGGAACCACGTCGGATCCCTGCCGTCGAGGGCAAATTTCAGCGTTGACGCCGGGAGATAGCTGCCGCCGGAGAAGGTGGTTTTTGCCGCGTCCAGCGACAGCGCGCCGGTCAGCCGCGGGTGCTGGGCATCACGCAGCCAGCGGATCGGCTGCTCGAGCGTCAGACGCGGCGTACTGACCCGCATCGTGCCGTACTCGAGCTTATCGAAGCCGGTGGAGAGGCTGCTCAGGGTAATGGCATTGTCGCGCCACTCCCCGCTGCCCTTCACATCCCAGCGCGCCTGCATCGGGGTAAAGTGCCCCTCACCCCAGTAGCGCCATTGCCAGCGGCCGCTGTCGGGCAGAAAATCGCTCGCCTGACCGTCCAGATGCAGCGTAAAGTCGCCCATCTGCTGCTCATGGGCGCGGAGGATCGCCTGCAGGCGGCCATCGACGCCCTGCTGGGTCACTTTCACCCCAGCCAGCGGCCAGCGAATTTCATCAATATTCAGCGCGTCGATCACCCGTCCGCGCGAACGCAGCAGCGCCCCGGGATGAAAGGCCAGCTGCGGGCTGACCAGCGACCCGCTGAGCTGGGCCGGCAGCGCCGCGTAGAAGATCATCTCACCCAGCTTGGCCTCGCCGGTGAGCCGCAGCGGCATGTCGCTGTTATCCATGCTTAGCTTGCCCGGACCGATATTCAGCACCGCGTTGCCTTTGCCGGCATGCCCCTCAGTGAGGACATTTAAGCGGCCGCTGACGGTCATCTGCTCGGTCCCCTGCTGCCAGTTGCCCACCGACAGTGCGACGCGCCCGCTGAGCGGATAGTTCTGGTAGCGGGTGCGCCAGCGACCGTCGCTGATGGTGATCCGCTCCGGGGTGATCTCCCACGGCAGGTCCAGGATCGGCTCTACCTCGCCGCGCGGCGTGACCAGAAGCTGGCCGCGATTGTGCTGCCACTCGAGCTCGGCATCGATCCATTCCGCGGTCTGTGGAAATTCAAAGGTGCCCTGCATCTGGCCGTCGACCGGCAGGCCATCCGGCACCAGCGGCAGATGGAAGGTCCCCACCAGCTTCACCGGCTGCTGATCGTCAGTCAGCCGGGCGCTGAACTGGCTGACGGTGAGGGCCTGGCCGCGCAGGCGCGCCTGCAGACTCAGTTCCTTACCGGCAAAGCCGATGTCCTGCTGCGCTGGCGTCAACGACATCACCAGCCGCCCCTGCCATTTCTCCCACGGCGACAGCCGCAGGTTATCAATCGTTAACCAGCTGTAGGGCAACATCGATTGCCATTCGCCGAGGGTGCGCGGCGATCCCGGCGTGGGCTCGCTGGCCGGCAGTTTGCTCAGACAAGCGCTGTTGATGTCCAGCTGGCCAATATGCAGCCGCCAGCGGCTGGGACGCGAGAGGCGGGTATCGGTCACCCGGGCGAGTTCACAGTCGCCCACCAGATAGCGCAGATCGGGGATCAGCAGAGCCGACCGCGTCAGACGCGGGCTCTCCTGCAGCGAGATACGAGTGCCCACGGGCAGCCAGATGCCCGCCAGCGTCGGCACCCAGTGGGTCAGCGTCAACAGCAGCGTTAGCGGCAATAACACCAGCACTAACACCAGCGCGATGGCGGCTTTATATTTACCCTTCATGGGCAGTTAATATCCTGATTCAACATAAGTAAAAGCCGAATGGCGTCTATTGTGACACGTTCGACCAGTGAGTGAAAGTTTGCGGCCTGTTAAAGCATAGTTGCCAGCGGGTATCGCAGCGCGGCGATCGGCCGTCATCATTTAGCTTTTGTTTAAGCAACGCCTGCCACACTCCAGCCAGACAGAATGGCTTGCGGGAGAGACGGTGTCGTTCATTATTTCGCTCATTGAGAGCGCACAGGGCCACTATCCATGGGTGTTGCTGATTGTTTTCCTGCTCACTTTCACTAAATCCTGTGCGCTGGTGTCGCTGGCGATCCCCGGCACCTCCGGCCTGCTGCTGCTGGGGACATTCGCTTCCGCCAGCCTCGGGCATTTCCTGCTAATGTGGTCCAGCGCCAGCCTCGGCGCCATCGGCGGATTCTGGCTCTCGTGGTGGTTAGGCGTTCGCTATCGTCACCGCCTCACACAGTTACGCTGGCTGACCGCCGAGCGTCTGGCCCGCAGCCGGCTCTTTTTCCAGCGCTATGGCCTGTGGGCTATCTTTTTCAGTCGCTTCCTCTCTCCCCTGCGCGCCACCCTGCCCCTGGTCAGCGGCGCCAGCGGCCTGCCGCTGTGGTCGTTTCAGCTAGCTAACGTCAGCTCCGGTCTGCTGTGGCCGTTTCTGCTGCTCTCCCCCGGCGCTTTAAGCCTCAGTTTGTGGTGAAAAAACTTTGTCTTTCAAAGAGATTCCGCAAATCCGCGATATGCTCTAGAATTAGCATAAGCACCTGCTATTTAAACTATTTTTTAATAATTGTACGATTATTTTAAATATGCTACCGTGACGTTATAATCACTGGAGAAAAGTCTTATGAAAATCGCGGTTTACAGTACGAAGCAGTACGATAAAAAGTACCTGCAGCACGTGAATGATACCTACGGCTTTGAACTGGAATTCTTCGACTTCCTGCTGACAGCGAAGACCGCCAAAACCGCCAACGGTTGCGAAGCGGTGTGTATCTTCGTCAATGACGACGGCAGCCGCCCGGTGCTGGAAGAGCTGAAGGCCCACGGCGTGAAGTATATCGCCCTGCGCTGCGCCGGATTTAACAACGTCGACCTCGAGGCGGCGAAAGAGCTTGGCCTGCGCGTGGTCCGCGTCCCGGCGTACTCGCCGGAAGCCGTCGCTGAGCATGCGATCGGTATGATGATGTCGCTCAACCGCCGCATCCACCGCGCCTACCAGCGTACCCGTGATGCCAACTTCTCTCTCGAAGGCCTCACCGGTTTCACCATGTACGGCAAAACCGCCGGGGTGATTGGCACCGGCAAAATTGGCGTGGCGATGCTGCGGATCCTCAAAGGTTTCGGTATGCGTCTGCTGGCGTTCGACCCGTACCCAAGCGCCGCCGCGCTGGAGCTGGGGGTGGAATATGTCGACCTCGCCACGCTGTACAAGGAATCGGACGTGATCTCCCTGCACTGCCCGCTGACCGACGAAAACTACCACCTGCTCAATCGCGAGGCGTTTGACCAGATGAAGGACGGGGTGATGGTGATTAACACCAGCCGCGGCGCGCTGATCGACTCCCAGGCGGCCATCGACGCCCTGAAGCACCAGAAAATTGGCGCGCTGGGGCTGGACGTTTATGAGAACGAACGCGATCTGTTCTTTGAAGACAAATCCAACGACGTTATCCAGGACGACGTTTTCCGCCGCCTCTCCGCCTGCCACAACGTGCTGTTCACCGGCCACCAGGCGTTCCTCACCGCTGAGGCGTTGATCAGCATTTCGGAGACCACTCTGGGCAACCTGCAGCAGGTCGCCAACGGCGAAACCTGCCCGAACGCCATCGTCTGATTCCTTTCCTTTTTGTGCTCCTCTCCCGGGGGGAGCACATTCAGATAATCCCCACAGATCCCCGCTGCGATACCGTTACACTGGCTTTATTTTATTAGTAATGTGAATGTTTCGGAGTACAAATGAACAAATTTGCAGCGCTACTGGCGGCAGGTATGCTGCTGTCCGGCTGTGTCTACAACAGTAAGGTGTCCACCGGCGCGGAACAGCTGCAACATCATCGCTTCGTGCTGACCAGCGTCAACGGCCAGGCGGTCAACGCCGGCGACCGGCCGCTGGAGCTGAGCTTCGGTGAGAAGATGGCTATTACAGGCAACGTGTATGTAACGGGCAATATGTGCAACGGCTTTAGCGGGGAAGGTAAGGTGTCGGACGGCGCGCTGAAGGTGAAGTCGCTGGCGATGACCCGGATGCTGTGCAACGATGCCCAGCTTAATACCCTTGACGCGACGATCGGCAAGATGTTGCGCGAAGGCGCACAGGTCGATCTGACGGAAAACCAGTTGACGTTGGCGACCGCCGACCAGACGCTGGTCTATAAGCTCGCCGACCTGATGCACTAGCCGGCATTGAGGTGCCGCTGACGCTGCCCCGCGACGGGGCCGCCGTTAGTAGCCGCAGCTGCCGCCCGCCAGCGCCTGCTCGCTGCAGCGTTTGCCGTTCGGCAGCGCGCACATGCCAATCGCCGAACCATCGAGCTGACGAGCCACCGATAACGAGCCGCCTATCATGGCGCAGTTGGCCTGACCGGCGTCGCTCATCGCCGCCCGCATGCCTGGCGTGACGTGCGCCGCCGTGGCCTGCTGAACGGGTTCACTACTGCACGCCGACAGCAACAGCGCCGCACAACCTACTAACATCGCAGCTCGCATTCTCTCTCCCCTCGGAAACGTCTTAAAAAAGCAAACCCCAGAATAATAGGCAGCGTGGCGGGCGGCGTCGAGAGGGGAAGTACGTATTTATGCGCCTCATTAACATTTTCTAGCAAATTTTCGCCGAAAGCTTGATCTGCTCCGGCCTGGTCGCCGGGCGCGCGTGGTTCCCGCCCTCTGCAGGCAGCCATTTTCTCCGCGAACCATGCAAAATATTGATCTGGTCACGGGTGGCCGGCGCATTGAGGACACAAATGCAAAAATGGCCGCGCCAACGGTTTGCTAAACTACCCCTTATATAATTACAGGGCACGTCGCGGTTTCACGTGTCCATTCTTTTGCGCAATGTAAGGGTGTCTTCATATGATTACGATTGATGGTAATGGCGCGGTCGCTTCCGTCGCGTTTCGCACCAGTGAAGTTATCGCCATCTACCCGATCACGCCCAGTTCAACGATGGCGGAACAGGCCGACGCCTGGGCCGGCAATGGGCTGAAAAACGTCTGGGGCGATGTTCCCCGCGTGGTCGAAATGCAGTCGGAGGCAGGCGCCATTGGCGCCGTACATGGCGCGCTGCAGACCGGCGCCCTCTCCACCTCTTTTACCTCATCGCAGGGCCTGCTGCTGATGATCCCCACACTGTACAAACTGGCCGGCCAGCTGATGCCGTTTGTGCTGCACGTCGCCGCCCGAACCGTCGCCACCCACGCGCTGTCGATCTTCGGCGATCATTCCGACGTCATGGCCGTGCGTCAGACCGGGTGCGCCATGCTGTGCGCCAGCAGCGTCCAGGAGGCGCAGGATTTTGCGCTGATCTCGCATATCGCCACCCTGCAAAGCCGGGTGCCGTTTATTCATTTCTTTGATGGCTTCCGCACCTCGCACGAAATCAACAAAATCGCCCCGCTGTCGGATGACACCATTCGCGCCCTGCTACCGCAGGATAAAATCGCCGAGCATCGCCAGCGCGCGCTCAATCCGGAACACCCGGTGATCCGCGGAACCTCGGCCAACCCCGACACGTACTTCCAGTCGCGAGAGGCCACCAATCCATGGTACGACGCGGTCTATGACCATGTCGAGACGGCGATGAACGACTTCGCCGCCGCCACCGGCCGTCAGTACAAACCGTTTGAGTTTTACGGCCACCCGCAGGCAGAGCGCGTGATCGTCATTATGGGTTCGGCCATCGGTACCTGCGAAGAGGTGGTTGATGAACTGCTGAGCCGCGGCGAGAAAGTCGGCGTGCTGAAAGTGCGCCTCTATCGCCCATTCTCCGCCGCCCACCTGCTGGCAGCGTTGCCGGAGAGCGCCCGGGCGGTAGCGGTGCTTGATCGCACCAAAGAGCCAGGCGCGCTTGCCGAGCCGCTGTATCTCGATGTGATGACCGCCCTGGCGGAAGCCTTTAACCGCGGCGAGCGCGAGACGCTGCCGCGCACCATCGGCGGCCGCTATGGCCTCTCCTCCAAGGAGTTCGGCCCGGAATGCGTGCTGGCAGTATTCAGTGAACTGCAGTCCGCTCAGCCGAAGCCGCGCTTTACCGTCGGTATCTATGATGACGTGACCAATCTGTCGCTGCCGCTGGGAGAAAATACCCTGCCGGCTGAGGCCAAGCTCGAGGCCCTGTTCTACGGTCTCGGCAGCGATGGCAGCGTGTCGGCCACCAAAAACAACATCAAAATCATCGGCAACTCGACCCCGTGGTTCTCGCAGGGCTATTTTGTCTATGACTCGAAGAAAGCGGGCGGCCTCACCGTCTCGCATCTGCGCGTCAGCGAAAAACCGATTCGTTCATCGTATCTGATTTCGCAGGCTGATTTCGTCGGCTGCCACCAGCTACAGTTTATCGATAAATACCAGATGGCCGAACGGCTGAAGCCCGGCGGTATTTTCCTGCTCAACACGCCGTACAGCGCCGATGAGGTCTGGTCTCGCCTGCCGCAGGAAGTTCAGGCCACCCTGAATCAGAAAAAAGCGCGATTTTACGTGGTCAACGCGGCGAAAATCGCCCGCGAGTGCAGCCTCGGCGCGCGCATTAATACCGTGATGCAGATGGCGTTCTTCCATCTCACCCGTATCCTGCCGGGCGACAGCGCGCTGGCGGAACTGCAGGCGGCGATCGCCAAAAGCTACAGCAGCAAAGGCCAGGAGCTGGTGGAACGCAACTGGCAGGCGCTGGCCCTGGCCCGCGAATCGCTGGCGGAAGTGCCGCTCCAGCCGGTGAACGCCAGCAGTCCGAACCGCCCGCCGGTGGTCTCCGACGCCGCGCCGGATTTCGTCAAAACGGTCACCGCCGCGATGCTGGCCGGCCTCGGCGATGCGCTGCCGGTCTCCGCCCTGCCGCCGGACGGCACCTGGCCCATGGGCACCACGCGCTGGGAGAAACGCAATATCGCCGAAGAGATCCCCATCTGGAAGGAAGCGCTGTGTACTCAGTGCAACCACTGCGTCGCCGCCTGCCCGCACTCGGCGATCCGCGCCAAAGTGGTAGCGCCGGAAGAGATGGAGAACGCCCCTGCCAGTCTGCACTCGCTGGACGTCAAATCCCGCGATATGCGTGGACAAAAATACGTTCTGCAGGTCGCCCCGGAAGACTGCACCGGCTGCAACCTGTGCGTTGAAGTGTGCCCGGCGAAAGATCGCCAGAACCCGGAGATCAAGGCCATCAATATGATGTCGCGCCTGGAGCATGTGGAAGAGGAGAAGGTCAATTACGATTACTTCCTCAACCTGCCGGAAATCGACCGCACAAAACTGGAGCGGATTGATATTCGCACCTCGCAGCTGATCAGCCCGCTGTTTGAATACTCCGGCGCCTGCTCCGGCTGTGGCGAAACGCCGTATATCAAACTGCTGACCCAGCTGTACGGCGATCGGATGTTGATCGCCAACGCCACCGGCTGCTCCTCCATTTACGGCGGCAACCTGCCCTCGACGCCGTATACGACCGACGCCAACGGCCGCGGCCCGGCGTGGGCCAACTCGCTGTTTGAGGATAACGCTGAATTCGGGCTCGGCTTCCGCTTAACCGTCGACCAGCACCGTCAGCGCGTGATGCGCCTGCTGAGCGAATTTGCCGACAAACTGCCGGCAGAGTTGAACGCGGCGTTACATGCCGAGGCGACGCCGGAAGTCCGCCGCGAACAGGTGGCGGCCCTGCGCCAGGCGCTGGCCGGCGTGGACGGCGCTGAAGAGCTGCTGACCGATGCTGACGCGCTGGTGGAGAAATCCGTCTGGCTGATCGGCGGCGACGGCTGGGCCTACGATATTGGCTTCGGCGGTCTGGATCATGTGCTGAGCCTGACGGAAAACGTCAATATCCTGGTGCTCGATACCCAGTGCTACTCCAACACCGGCGGCCAGGCGTCAAAAGCCACCCCGCTGGGGGCGGTCACTAAGTTTGGCGAACACGGTAAACGCAAGGCGCGCAAAGATCTTGGCGTCAGCATGATGATGTACGGTCATGTCTATGTGGCGCAGATTTCGCTCGGCGCGCAGCTGAACCAGACGGTGAAAGCGATTCAGGAAGCGGAAGCCTATCCGGGACCGTCGCTGATCATTGCCTACAGTCCTTGCGAAGAGCACGGCTACGATCTGGCGCTCAGCCACGATCAGATGCGTCAGCTGACCGCCACTGGATTCTGGCCTCTCTACCGCTTCGACCCGCGTCGCGCCGACGAAGGCAAACTGCCGCTGGCGCTGGACTCTCGCCCGCCGTCCGACGCGCTGGCCGAGACGCTGCTCAATGAGCAACGTTTCCGCCGCCTGAACGCCCAGCAGCCGGAGGTGGCGGAGCAGTTGTGGAAAGACGCCGCCGCGGATCTGCAGAAACGGTATGACTTCCTCGCCCAGCTGGCTGGCAAAGCGGAGAAATCACCGAACGAAGGCTAAGGTTATTTTCCACACGGTAGCCATAAAAAAAGCCCGAACATGTTGTTCGGGCTTGTCGTTTTACCGATAAACAAAATCATTCCGTAGAATGAGACGGCAGCAATAAATGATTGGCATGACAATAAAGGCATATAACGCTCGAATAATACGTGATTATCCCGGGCATGTATAATTTTTATTTTGTATATTTCCTGTAGATATATTCAGCATAATTATCACCATTTCTTTGGTATTATTTATTTTAGATTTTACTTATATCGTAACAATTGAGTCTTACCATATCTCAGACCGCTCCTTTAGCATGAGTTCACTTCCTTCCCGGAAGCTAAAACATAAAAACAGTTAAAGGAATTTCTTCATGAAAAGAAAAGTACTGGCCCTCGTTATTCCGGCTTTATTAGCCGCCGGTGCCGCGCATGCGGCGGAAATTTATAATAAAGACGGAAATAAATTAGATCTCTATGGCAAGGTAGACGGTCTGCACTATTTCTCCAGCGACTCGAAAAAAGACGGCGACCAAACTTATTTGCGTTTTGGCTTTAAAGGCGAAACTCAGATCAACGATATGCTCACCGGTTACGGTCAGTGGGAATATAACGTTCAGGCCAACAACACCGAGAGCTCCAGCGATCAGGCGTGGACCCGTCTGGCATTCGCGGGTATCAAAGTCGGCGATTACGGCTCCTTCGACTACGGTCGTAACTACGGCGTGCTGTACGATGTTGAAGGCTGGACCGATATGCTGCCGGAGTTCGGCGGCGACTCCTACACCTATGCGGATAACTTTATGGCAGGCCGCGCCAACGGCGTCGCGACCTACCGCAACAGCGATTTCTTCGGCCTGGTGGAGGGTCTGAACTTCGCCCTGCAGTATCAGGGTAAAAACGAAGGTCAGAACGCGCAGGATATCAACGTCGGCACCAACAACCGCAGCAGCGACAGCGATGTTCGCTTCGACAATGGCGATGGCTTCGGTCTCTCCACCTCTTATGACTTCGGCATGGGCATCAGCGCGGCAGCGGCCTACACCTCTTCTGACCGTACCAACGATCAGATGACCCAGACCAACGCCCGCGGCGATAAAGCCGAAGCCTGGACCGCCGGCCTGAAGTACGACGCCAACGATATCTACCTGGCGACCATGTACTCAGAAACCCGCAATATGACCCCGTACGGCAATGACGGCGTGGCCAATAAAACGCAAAACTTCGAAGTCACCGCGCAGTATCAGTTCGACTTCGGCCTGCGTCCGGCCATCTCCTACCTGCAGTCCAAAGGCAAAGATCTCTATAATAACGGCCGCTACGCCGATAAAGATCTGGTCAAATATATGGACGTTGGCGCCACCTATTACTTCAACCGTAATATGTCTACCTACGTTGATTACAAAATCAACCTGCTGGATGACAACGACAGCTTCTACAAAGACAACGGTATCTCTACCGACAACATCGTCGCCCTGGGCCTGGTTTACCAGTTCTGATGCGCCAGCCCGCCGGTTCCGGCGGGCTTCTTCCTACCGCCGTACAGTAGATAAAACAAAACAATATATCCCGCTGGTTAAAATAGCCGTCCATTTAGTGATATAGTCGTGCTCAGTCAGTGCTTGCCCGAGGACGTCCACCATGCATCATCACCCGGTAAAATCATCCCGAATTATCTCTGTCGCCTACGATGACGCCTCCGCCACACTGGAAATCTATTTTTATCACCAGCCGCCGTTGCAATATACCGGCGTGCCACCGCGTATTTTCCGTGACTTTTTACAGGTGGTGTCAAAAGGTCGATTTTATGACGGCGTGATCAAAGGGAAATTTCCCGAACGCAAGCCACGTTAATGTCAAAGTGTGACCTCGGTCATGATACAAAACGTGCTCTAATGCCGTACAATATGAGGGGATACTTAAACAGGAGGTTTTATGAGCAGAATGATTCTTGTCCCCATCGATATCTCTGATAAAGAATTTACTGAACGCATTATCAGTCACGTTGAATCGGAAGCACGGATTGACGACGCCGAGGTCCATTTCCTCTCCGTGATCCCTTCCCTGCCCTATTATGCCTCACTGGGAATGGCTTACACCGCCGAACTGCCGGGTATGGATGAGCTGCGCGAAGGAACGGAAACGCAGCTTAAAGAGATCGCCAAACAATTTTCCATCCCGGAAGATCGGATGCATTTTCACGTCGCCGAAGGGTCGCCAAAAGATAAGATCCTCGCGCTGGCCAAGTCGCTACCCGCCGACCTGGTGATCATCGCGTCGCACCGGCCAGATATCACCACCTATCTGCTGGGCTCCAACGCCGCCGCGGTGGTCCGCCACGCCGAGTGCTCAGTCCTGGTGGTGCGTTAACGCCACAGCCCGCCGCCCGGCGGGCTTTTTATTTCCGCTTACACCGCCTCCGCCTGCCTGCCCGCAGCGGAAAGTGCCGGAAAGATGCTGACATTCCGGCCCTGAATCCGTACTGACCCTAGCTATAGAACTCTTCGGGCATCACGCCGGTTTTCTGGTACCTGTTTCCTTCTTTCCATAGTTACGGATGGCGTGAAAGGAAGTAGTATTCGGGCTCAGTACAAGCGCGTAGAGAATGAGTTACGAAACGTCACCGGTGAGCCCTGTATAGGGATATGTCACCGCGATTCCGTTGTCTGTTCGGCTTTATGGAGCCGATGCCGCAGGAGAACAACCGCAGAGTAGTCAAATTAGTATTTCGTACTCATAGAGGGGAGGCCTTTTCTCTGAAAGCACCGTTTTTAAATCAGATGCTTAGACTTGGTTGAACTGTATGAGTGGAATTGCTACTGATAAAAAAAATAATGCACAGCCAAATAGCTACAATAATTAATTGGGAATTCTGTATTTTCCTCTCGATGATTTTTATTTAGAGATAAATGAGGATAAAAAATGTCTTGGAATAAGTACTTAGCAGCACAATATGCCAGAGACAATGCTGAAGATCATAGTATTGGGTTATGTGCGAGATATGTAACCAACGCAATTCTCTATGGTGGTCTCAACATCCCAAGAACTCCATATGCCAAGGACATGGGAAACACTCTATTTGCAGCTGGATTTAAGTATGCGATTGTTAGTATGGATACTGGAGATATTGCGATAATACAGCCTATACCAAACCATCCTTATGGCCATGTCTGTATATATGATGGTGAAAATTGGATTAGTGACTTCATTCAAAAAACAATGTATCCGGGGCAGGCATACAGAAATGCAGCTCCTCCATTTATCATTCTTCGCCACACTTGATTAAGAGATTGAATTACCAATAAATTCAGCTCAACAAATCAGTTGGTAAGATCTAGAGGGCTCACAATTGCGAGCCCTAATATTCCACGCGGATGAAGTAAAAAAATTATTAGCGGCTATGATAATGTTAATCACTGCCTTTATGGATAACAAAGTTAATTGTCAGTAGGACCTCACATCTGCAATTGTTTCTGCCGGCGACCAGACACTGCTACATACGCCTACGACCACGACGATTGCAGCGCAATCAAGTCTAGCTTTTTGGCCAAAGAAGTGCTCGCCCCTTGCAACTTAGGGCTTTTTAACGATCTCCATATCATGCCTAAAAATAATGTTTTTAAGTTTTACAGCTAGTGCGTCAAAGTTAGCTCCTTGAGCCTCTATATCAATAAGTAGGAGATCTATCTCACTTCGGCTTAAACGATTACTCCTCCATTTACGCTCAAAGCCTCCTGCAGTTGCGATTGCTGTAAGTGCTGCTGCAATAGTCGTTAATACTACTGCGACTCCTGAATAATCTGGGTCTTTGATTTGTAAAATTGCTCCCGCAGCTACACTACATAGAATTGAACCGAAGATACTGAAATGATGTGCAAAACTCCAATTCTTTTGACCTTTATTAAACTGAGAACGAAATTCAAGTGCTTGATCATTTAACGTTTTCTTGTCCATAACGCCCTCGCATGATTAGTTCAAAAAAGATGATTTATAAGAATAAATATAACGATAAAAACATGCCAATCCTGACTTATATTTCAGGCGCTTTTACATCAACTTCATCAAACTTGGTTTGTTCGATTTTTATTATAGTAGTTGTTCTCTTGTTTTCATTATCTCAAGTTCTGACCAGTTTGCTACTCTTGATGTCCCAAGCTTCTGTCTCGATTGACGTAGCACATTTTTGTAGCTGGCCTTGACTATTTTAATTGTTGAACACCATTAGCCTGCTCGTAAAAAGATATTAAAAAGCAATTGGTTATATGCAAAAATATAGAGTGTTCATATGACCACAAATGAACTTGCTTCCCTGAGTTTGCACTCCTCTAAGCGCGTACCGTCAAGCCACTCACCGCAAAAAACTATCGTTCTGCAGATACTCCCTTACTCGCTCATTTTTCGATCCCCCACGTAACCGCTAAGCCTTCACGCTAAATACAAATTCGATGTTTTCTGTTAAACCTGCTTCGACCATTAATTTCTTTATTACCATGACAGCAAACGGCATGTTCGGCCCACCAAAAACAACGGTAGGAAACCGCTCGGCCCTGCCCTGGACGCGCTGAAAGCACACAGCATGAACTGACAGCTGGACATCCGGTATCCACTATCACGTTTCACCACTGGGAATACGGCTCAAGCGAGGAACAGAATTTGCGATTTGTTTTCATGCCGCGGAGACGGAAAGGCGAGCAAAAACCCTGCTACTCGCACAGCAGTATAGGCAGCAGATGGGAAGCTGCAGTAAAACGCGCTGGCATTCGCCGCAGGAATCCGTACCATACGCGGCATACTTTTGCCTGCTGGCTCCTGACGGCTGGCGCAAACCCGTCTTTTATAGCCAATCAGATGGGGCATGAAAACGCGCAAATGGTGTACGACGTTTATAGTACATGGATAGAAGAGATGAACGGCGACCAGGTTTCTATGTTGAATTCCCGGCTTGGGCTTTAACACATTTTGCCCCCTATATGCCCCTTTTAGATTTTGAGAATGTTAATAATGCAAGAAAATCAAGAACTTACAAAGAAAGAGAAATACAACATCGATAAGCTGCAGAAACGTCTGCGCCGCAACGTCGGTGAGGCGATTGCCGACTTCAATATGATTGAAGAGGGCGACCGCATTATGGTTTGTCTTTCTGGCGGCAAGGACAGCTATACCATGCTGGAGATCCTGCGTAATCTGCAGAAAAGCGCGCCCATCTCCTTCTCGCTGGTGGCGGTGAACCTCGACCAGAAACAGCCAGGGTTCCCGGAGCATATTCTGCCGGCGTATCTTGAGCAACTGGGCGTGGAATACAAGATTGTTGAAGAGAATACCTACGGCATCGTCAAAGAGAAGATCCCGGAAGGGAAAACCACCTGCTCGCTGTGCTCTCGCCTGCGTCGCGGCATCCTCTACCGTACCGCTACCGAGCTCGGGGCGACCAAGATCGCCCTCGGCCATCATCGCGACGACATCCTGCAGACGCTGTTCCTGAATATGTTCTACGGCGGCAAAATGAAAGGGATGCCGCCGAAGCTGATGAGCGACGACGGCAAACACATCGTCATCCGCCCGCTGGCTTACTGCCGCGAAAAGGACATCGAGCGCTTCTCCCAGGCCAAAGGTTTCCCGATTATTCCGTGCAACCTGTGCGGTTCGCAGCCAAATCTGCAGCGTCAGGTGATCGCCGATATGCTCCGCGACTGGGATAAGCGTTATCCTGGGCGCATTGAAACCATGTTCAGCGCGATGCAGAACGTGGTGCCTTCACACCTGAGCGATGTCAATCTGTTTGATTTTAAAGGTATCACCCACGGCTCCGAGGTGGTGGACGGTGGCGATCTGGCGTTTGACCGGGAAGAGATTCCCCTGCAGCCTGCCGGCTGGCAGCCGGAAGAAGAAGACGCCCGTCTCGATGAACTGCGTCTGAACGTGGTGGAAGTGAAGTAACCCTCACGCGTCTCAGGCAGCCGCCTGAGACGCACTAACCTGCCCTTACTTCAGCAGTCGAACGCGGCAGGCTTTGCCTTTAATCTTGCCGTTTTGTAACTGCTTATACACCTTCTGCGCCATATTCTGGCGGATCGCCACATAGACATGAGCCGGATGGACGGTAATTTTGCCGATATCGGCGCCATCAAAGCCCATATCCCCTGTCAACGCCCCCAGCACATCTCCCGGGCGCATTTTCGCCTTTTTCCCGCCGTCGATACACAGCGTGGCCATCTCCGCCGTCAGCGGCGCGATGGTGTTGCCCGTCGGCGCCGGCAGCCAGTTGAGGGAAAGCTGCAGCATGTCGGCGAGGATAGTGGCGCGCTGCGCCTCTTCCGGCGCGCAGAAGCTGATGGCCAGCCCTTGTTCGCCAGCGCGGGCGGTACGGCCGATGCGGTGAACATGCACCTCCGGATCCCACGCCAGCTCGAAGTTCACCACCAGCGCGAGGGATTTGATGTCCAGGCCGCGGGCGGCGACGTCGGTCGCCACCAGAACCCGGACGCTGCCATTGGCGAAGCGCACCAGCGTCTGATCGCGATCGCGCTGCTCAAGATCACCATGCAGCGACAAGGCGCTCTGCCCGGCGGCGTTGAGCGCATCGCAGACCGCCTGGCAATCGCGTTTGGTGTTGCAGAACACCACACAGGATGCGGGCTGATGCTGGCTGAGCAGGCGCTGCAGCAGGGCAATCTTACCGTGGCGGGAAACTTCAAAGAACTGCTGTTCAATGGCGGGGAGCGCATCGACAGAGTCGATCTCTATCGTCTGCGGATAACGCTGCACCCGGCCACTAATCGCCGCGATCGGCGCAGGCCAGGTAGCAGAAAACAGCAGGGTCTGCCGGTCAGCCGGCGCGAAGCGGATCACCTCGTCGATGGCGTCGCTGAAACCCATATCGAGCATGCGGTCCGCTTCATCCATCACCAGCGTCTGCAGCGCGTCAAGGGAGACGGTCCCCTTCTGCAGATGATCGAGCAGACGGCCCGGGGTGGCGACGATAATATGCGGCGCGTGTTGCAGAGAATCTCGCTGGGCGCCAAAGGGCTGGCCGCCGCAGAGCATCAAAATCTTGATGTTCGGCAGGCAGCGCGCCAGGCGACGCAGCTCGCCGGCAACCTGATCGGCCAGCTCGCGGGTCGGACACAGGACCAGCGACTGGGTTTCAAAGCGCGCCGGATCGATATGCTGCAGCAGACCCAGCCCAAATGCGGCCGTTTTTCCGCTGCCGGTTTTTGCCTGCACGCGCACATCTTTTCCCGCAAGGATCGCCGGCAGGGCGGCGGCCTGAACCGGCGTCATCGACAGATAACCCAGCTCATTAAGGTTGGCTAATTGGGCGGCAGGTAAAACAGTCAGGGTAGAAAAAGCGGTCACAATGTATTCTCGTATTAAAGGACGGACAATCTGCAGGCGCGTATCCTCGCAGATCTCCGCGCCTGATGCGACAATTTAATCGGCTCTTCGTCAGGCGGCGGATCGGGCTGCGGCTGCGGACGCGGTCGTGGGTCGGGTAAAGGAACCGGATCGTTCGGTTCGGGTGAGATGGGGATAGACTGGGCTGTCAGCCCTGAAGCGTAATGCATAGAGGCCTCCCGGAGAGTAATACGGGCGTACCCGCAGGCTTAACGGCCTGAAGACCGTCGGGTGTCTTAGTAAGCGTAGAAGCTGGTCCGGAGAGCGCAAAAAAAAAGCCGACTCAACAAAGTCGGCGTCGTACGAATCAATTGTGCTATGCAGTAATTCAAAAAAGGAAGTAAGACAATATGGAGCGCAACGCCCATCGCTTGACGTTGCATTCACCTGCGAGAGAGATATTGCCCTGAATGGGTAGGTGGTTTATTGATTTCGCTCAAACATTGCCGGGTTTTCCCGGCAATGCGGCCGCTAAAAGGCGATTCTTTACAACCATTTACTGCGATGTAACCACCACGCAACACCACCGATGACAACAACTAACATCAGGCAGAAGAGGCTAAATCCCAGATGCCAGCCGTTGCCGGGGATCCCGCCAAGGTTGACGCCGAACAGGCCGGTTAAAAAGGTGCTGGGCAGAAACACCATCGCCATCAACGACATTGTATAAGTCCGCCGCGCTAGCGACTCCTGCATAATCTGGGCGATCTCATCGCTCATGATCGCCGTCCGGGCAATACAGCTGTCGATCTCATCCAGCCCGCGTCCCAGCCGCTCAGCGATATCCTGCATTCGCCGCCGCTGATCGTCACTCATCCACGGCAGACGCTCGCTGGCCAGCCGGGCATAAACATCGCGCTGCGGCGCCATATAGCGGCGCATCACGATCAGTTGCTTACGCAGCAGCGCGAGAAAACCGCGCGGCGGCACCTGCTGGTCAAGCAGGTCATCTTCCAGGTCGATAATGCGGTCGTGCAGCTGTTCGATAAACTCGCTGGCATGATCGGTCAGCGCATCGCAGACCTCCACCAGCCAGCTGCCGCCGTCCGTCGGGCCATTGCCTTCGCGCAGGTCGCCAAGCACATCATCCAGCGCCAGCACCTTGCGCTGACGGGTGGAAACGATCAGCCGCTCGTCCATATACAGACGCATCGCCACCAGCTGGTCGGGACGCTCATCGGTACTGCCGTTAATGCAGCGCAGGGTGATCAGCGCCCCGTCGCCGATCCGCGTCACTCGCGGCCGGGTGCTCTCCCCCGCCAGGGCGTCACGCACGTTATTGGGCAGCAACGGGGTGGCCGCCAGCCAGTCAGCGCTGTCGCTATGGGTATAGTTCAGATGCAGCCAGCAGGGCTTGTCCTTGTCGATAATATCGTTATCGGTAAGCGGCTTCACGCCGCCCTGCCCGTCGAGCACCCACGCGAAGATCGCGTCCGGTATCTGCAACTCCGAGCCTTTAATCGCGTCCACTCAACCTCCGTTAATCCATACCTGTCACATTGCGCGTACTCTCTATAAGGTACGCGAAAGCGCGCTTTTTCGCTTTTTATTGCCCGGAAGACTGGCTAATGACTTCATTGAAAAGCGCTTTTGCCCCGGGTCGCGCCGCTCTCCTCATTTAACGTTAAAGCGTAGTGAAATCAAGTTCTTCCCGTTTTGCCGATTTCACTGCGTCTTTTTGCGGTTTATTTTGCCATTAATTGCTGTATTATGCTGTTTATTGCGTTAATTTGCGGAGGCGCTTGCCATGCATAAGCTCGCCAGACAAAAACACATCCTCGACAAGCTGAGTGAAAACGGCCAGCTAAGCATCAGCGAACTGGTCGAAGGGCTACAGGTCTCGGCCGATACCATTCGCCGGGATCTGAGCGAGCTGGAAAAACAGGGCGTCCTGCAGAAAAGTCACGGCGGCGCCATCGCTCTTAACGTCCCGGCGATGACGCGCCAGGGTCGAAACGCCCTGCTCCCCCAGACCAAGCAGCGCCTGGGCCAGCGGGTCGCCGCGCGCATCCCCCTCGGCTCGACGCTGTTTCTCGACGCCGGAAGCACGGTGCTGGCGGTCGCCGCCAAGCTTAAAGGGCCGATGACCGTGATCACGCCTTCGCTGGATATCGCCCAGCTGTTTAGCGACCGTACGGATATCCAGCTGATCCTGCTTGGCGGCCAGTGGGACAGTGAACAGCGGCTGTTCGCCGGCAGCGCCACGCTGTCGCTTGTCGCCCGCTACCGCGCCGACATCGCCATTCTCGGCGCCTGCGCGCTCCATGCCGGGCTGGGGCTGAGCGCCAGCCAGGAGGCCGATGCTGACGTGAAGCGCGCCATGCTGGCCGCCAGCGCAGAGCACTGGCTGGTGGCAGACCATACCAAAGTCAACCATTGCGAGCCGTGGCTGGTGGCTGGGCTCAGCGACATTCACCATCTTTTTCTTGATCGTCCCTGGGCTGAGCTGGGGGATGACCCCGCCCTCTCTGTACACATTGCTGACGCTTAACCGCGTGGAGAACCTGATGAGTAACAACACAATAAATATCGCCCTGATTGGCTATGGCTTCGTCGGTAAGACCTTCCACGCGCCGCTTATCCGTTCGGTGCCGGGTCTGAATCTGGCGTTCGTCGCCTCGCGCGATGAAGAGAAAGTCAAACGCGACCTGCCGGACGTCACGGTCATCGCCTCCCCGGAGGTAGCGGTCCAGCATCCGGATGTCGATCTGGTGGTCATCGCTTCCCCCAACGCCACCCACGCGCCGCTGGCCCGTCTGGCGCTCAACGCCGGCAAGCATGTGGTGGTGGATAAACCCTTTACCCTTGATATGCAGGAGGCCCGGGAGCTGATCGCCCTGGCTGAGGAGAAGCAGCGCCTGCTCTCCGTCTTCCATAACCGCCGCTGGGACAGCGATTACCTCGGGATCCGTCAGGTCATTGAGCAGGGCGCCATCGGCACCGTGAAACACTTCGAGTCGCATTTTGACCGCTTCCGTCCTGAAGTTCGCGTCCGCTGGCGTGAGCAGAACGTCCCGGGCAGTGGTTTATGGTTCGATCTGGGGCCGCACCTGATCGATCAGGCGCTGCAGCTGTTTGGTTTGCCGCAGTCGGTACAAGGCAATATCGCCACCCTCCGCGACGGCGCGGAGATCAACGACTGGGCGCATGTGGTCTTAAACTACCCGGCGCATAAAGCGATCCTGCACTGCAGCATGCTGGTCGCGGGCGGCTCGTCGCGTTTCACCGTGCACGGCGATAAAGGCAGCGTTATCAAAGCGCGGGCCGACCAGCAGGAGAGCCAGCTGCTGGCGGGCGTGGAGCCCGGAAGCGCCGGCTGGGGTCAGGATGATGACAAGCTGGTGATCTATGACGCCTCGCTGCAGGCCCACTCTCAGGCCACCCCGCAGGGCGATCAGCGCCAGTACTATATGCAGATCCGCGACGCGCTGAAGGGTCAGATCGCCAATCCGGTGCCGCCGGTTGAAGCGCTGGCGGTAATGGCCGTTCTGGAAGCGGCGGTGCGCGCCGCAGAAAGCGGCATGGTGCAGACCCTGGACCTGACCGACGACGAGCGCAACGCGCTGCGCTAATCCTGCCTGTTCTCCGGTTATCTGCGCATCCCGCAGGTAACCGGATCTCCCGCCCAACGTCAGAAAAAATCACTACCCATACGAAATTTAACCTTTCTTTATCCTGCTTTATAGCGCAAAGCACCGCTGGAAATTTCAGCCAATTGGGAGGAGGATAGAGAACAGATCGATCGTGATGAGAAAAAGGTTGCTGACGCTGTGGACGTGGCGACCGCATTAATGGACAGGAGAAGCTCATGTATTACACGTTAGGAGATACCACTCTCCATTTTTATCGCTATCAGTGCAAATTTTACGTGGCCCACTGGGAAGGGGGTAACGTGATGGACGACAAATTTAAACCCTTTATTGAACAGATCACTGAGAAGACCGGGCTGGATGCGAAACGCGTCGAGACCGCCGCGCGCGATTATTTTACCAACGTGGATTAACATGCAACCTGGCGCTGTAGAGCGTGGGTGCAAGCTGGCGCGATGACCATGCATGCTAACCCACGCTTTCGCCGCCGGGTGTTTCTCCCCCTGGCGGCATCCCTTCCCCCGTCTGTGTTAAACCGTGGACAGTTTGGCCAGAATGGCGGCAAAGGCGTCATTGACGTCATCGCCGGCGAGCAGTTTTTTACGCAACGTGAAGCTTCTGCCGCTGGAACGGATCAGTAGCCGAACTTTCGCATCATTATTCCCGCGCTCAGCCAGCACAACGTCACGCAAGGGAATAACGTAAGTATCGGCATAGAGTCCCGGCGTAAATATCATCGACTCGCCGCTCACGCCAATCACCACCCGATTCTGCAGACGATAGCCGTTGCACAGCGCCAGAATACCGGCGGCAATAAACACGCCACCAATCCCCATGCCAATCATTAAGATAATAATGCCGGCAATGAGCGCCAGTCCTCCCTGAGGATAAAAACCGGACGCATTAAAGGTTAATAGCCGGTGATTATCGTCGCTGCCCATCGCCCCGGTTGTTGACCGCCACGGGGTAAAACCGGCGTTAATCCGCGTTTGAAAGCTGAACATACAGCCAACCAGAAAGATCATGCTGGCAGGTACCATGACGATACCGCCAATAAACGCCAGCACGATGGCCAGATAAGGATAGCGGCCTGACAGTATAATACTGACAGCCTGAACCACCACGGCGATAAACAGGGCGAGCACCAGCCAGGACCACATGCTGTCCGCCCGACGATGAAAGTTCAGCTGTCCTTCATCGAGTAATAAATTTCGCGCGACAAAACAGATAATAATATTGACGAACAGGCCTATCCAGACCAGCTTATGAACATGCTTCATTCCATACTCCATTATGTATTTTGCTATTCCATTCGGTGGCATTATAAAATAAACCTGAATGCCGCCTGGATATTACCAAAGCGCCACGCAAGATCAATAAAAAGCATGTCCACTTACTCTATTCCCAGATTAACATGTCCTGCTATCATTTATTGGACTTATATAATCAACTATAAGTATTGACGTTATTTTTCACGATGAGAATATCACCCTGCCGCCCGGCAGGGTGTTGGCGATTAACCCTCTTTCATCGCCACCAGCGCCGGGGCGCTTTTCTTCCGCAACAGATAACCGGCGGCGAGGATCAGCAGCCATACCGGGATCAGGCAGACGGAGATGCGGATGTCGGGGGTGAGATACATCACCACGAGGATCCCGGCGAGAAACAGCAGGCACAGCCAGTTAGTCACGGGATAGCCGAGGCTTTGGAAGGCCGTTACTTTCCCGGCCCGCTGCATAGCGCGACGAAACTTAAGATGGGTGATGCAGATCATCGCCCAGTTAATCACCAGGGCCGCCACCACCAGCGCCATCAGCAGGCCAAACGCTTTACCAGGCATCACATAGTTAATCACCACGCAAAGCGCCGTAGCGACGGCAGATACCGCCAGCGCGGTCAATGGGATCCCCCGGCGGTTAACCCGCAGCAGCGCCCGCGGAGCATTGCCCTGCTGAGCCAGGCCGAACAGCATCCGGCTGTTGCAGTAAACGCAGCTGTTGTAGACCGACAGCGCGGCGGTGAGCACCACCAGATTGAGAGCGTTGGCCACAATATTGCTGTCAATGGCATGAAAGATCAGGACAAAGGGACTGCCTCCTTCCACGACGTTTCGCCACGGGTAGAGTGACAGCAGGACCGCCAGCGATCCCACATAAAACAGCAGAATACGGTAGATCACCTGGTTAGTGGCTTTAGGAATGGTTTTATGCGGTTCGTCGGCTTCCGCCGCGGTGATCCCCACCAGCTCAAGCCCACCAAAGGAGAACATGATTACCGCCATCGCCATCACTAAGCCAGTGATACCGTTAGGGAAAAATCCCCCATCCTGCCACAGGTTGGCGACCGTCGCCGCCGGGCCGCCGTGGCCGCTAAATAACAGATAGCTGCCAAAGGCGATCATGCTGATGATGGCGGCCACTTTGACAATCGAGAACCAAAACTCCAGCTCGCCATACACTTTGACATTCGTCAGGTTGATGGCGTTGATCGCCACGAAGAAGATCGCCGCCGACAGCCAGGCGGGTACTTCCGGCCACCAGTACTGAATATAGATCCCCACCGCCGTCAGCTCCGCCATGCTCACCAGCACATACAACACCCAGTAATTCCAGCCGGACATAAACCCGGCGAAGGGTCCCCAGTAGCGGTTGGCAAAATGGCTGAATGACCCGGCCACCGGCTCTTCCACCACCATTTCGCCAAGCTGACGCATGATGAAGAAGGCGATCACTCCGGCGATGGCGTAGCCCAGCAGGACCGAGGGGCCTGCCATGCGGATCGTTTGCGCGATACCTAAAAACAGTCCGGTGCCGACCGCGCCCCCGAGGGCGATCAACTGGATATGGCGGTTTTTTAACCCACGTTTTAATTGATGCTCTTGCTGCGTTGTCATCTCTGTCCTGCCCCTGTCTGTAAAAAGTCACCTTCGGCGATAGCAACTTTCAGGCCAGGGCGCAGCAACCCGGCGTAAGAGCAAGAGCAATATATTGAATTTGATTAAAATATTATTTATCCGTCTGCTCCGGGGCGTGAGTCATGCGCCGCCGGGCCATACATAACGCGCGAAAAATCGCCTTAAATCGCACAGTTCATGAGAAAATCAGCCGTTTTATGCATGAATCTGACCCGTTTTGGTGCGCCTCGTCCTCCGGCTAGCCTGGCGGGCTTCACGCAGGGAAAAAAGCTGTTAGGCTGTTAACCACTCTTACGCTCCGCTAGTGGCCACCATGTACAACATCGACGACTATGATCTGAAAATACTCACCCTGCTGCAGGCCAATGGCCGTTTGACCAATCAGGAACTGAGCGATCTCATCGGCCTGTCCGCCTCCCAGTGTTCACGGCGCCGCATCGCCCTTGAACAGGCGCAGCTTATCCTCGGCTATCATGCGCGGCTGGCGCCGGATGCTGCCGGGCAGGAAATGCTGGGCCTGATAGAAGTGCGCTTGCTGAATCACACCCCACAATGCGTGGAGAGCTTTCACCAGATGCTCAGTGAAGTGGACGCCATCCTGGACGCCTGGAAAACCACCGGCGACGCCGATTATCTGCTGCGGGTGACGGTCCCGGACCTGCCCGGTCTGAGCCATTTGATCAGCCATATTCTGGCGCAAAACAAAGGGGTCGCCCACCTGAAAACCGCGGTGATACTCAACCGCCTTAAAGAGAATGGCCAGCTGATGCCGGGCCCGGATCCGCTGCGCTGAATCAGGGCATGATGCCCTGCGCTGGTGCAAACGCAGGGTTAGTCAATGCATCACAGCGTGATAATTTGCACGGTTTGCGCAATGTAATGCAGAAAATCGCATGAGTCGTGCAATTTTCTCTTTTTGGCATAACAATACGTTAGGCTGAATAGCGCCTGTTTTTTCCGCAAACGATCGCCCGGCCCCCTCCTCTGGTGCGATTTTTGCAAACAAGGACTTATCCTTGTTAACGAAAAGATAGTGCTTATTTATGGATAATATCCTTTCCCCCGAAAAACTGACCCACACCTGGCTGGAGGATACCCTGGCGCTGCTGTTCGGCACGCTGATGATCTCCTTTGGCATTATTTTATTTCGCCAGGCCGGCGCCCTGACCGGCGGAACGGCAGGTATGGCCTTTCTGATCCACTATGCCACCCACCTGCCGTTTGGCGTGGTCTTCTTCGTCATTAACCTGCCTTTCTATTGGCTCTCCGTCCGGCGGATGGGCGCCGCCTTCACGCTGAAAACCTTCTGCGCGGTCGGACTGGTGTCCCTGTTCTCTGACCTGCACGGTTACTTTATCCATGTCGATCGCCTGAACCCCTATTACGCCACTCTCTTCGGCAACATCATGGTCGGCATTGGCTTTGTGGTGCTGTTTCGCCATAAAGCGAGCCTCGGCGGCGTTAATATTCTGGCCCTCTATCTGCAGGACAAAAGTGGCATCCGCGCCGGTAAATTCCAGATGGTGGTTGACGCCTGCATCGTCACCGCCTCGCTATGGGTAGTAAGCCTGCCGATGCTGCTGGTCTCTATCCTCGGCGCCGTAGTTTTGAATTCGATTATCGCCATGAACCACCGTCCCGGACGCTACGCGGTGTAATGGCTTCACCTTTGACGGTCATTTCAGGAGTAACCACTGTGTTCCAGAACGTTGACGCCTATACGGGCGATCCTATCCTGTCGCTGATGGAAGCCTTTCAACAGGATCCCCGGGCAGACAAAGTTAACCTCAGCATCGGGCTGTACTATAACGAGCAGGCCATTATTCCCCAGCTGGAGGCGGTCCGTCAGGCCGCTGACCGGCTGCAGAGTCAGCAGCAAAAGGCCAGCCTTTATCTGCCGATGGAGGGGCTGGCGCCCTATCGCCGTGCGGTCCAGACCCTGCTGTTTGGCGACAATCATCCGGCGTTGCGTGCCGGACGCATCGCCACCATCCAGACGCTGGGGGGCTCCGGCGCGCTGAAGGTGGGCGCTGATTTCCTCAAGCGCTACTTCCCCGACTCCGCGGTCTGGGTCAGCGATCCAACCTGGGAGAACCACGTTGCCATCTTTGCCGGCGCCGGCTTTGAGGTACATACCTATCCCTGGTTCGACAGCGCCACCCGCGGGGTGAATTTCCCCGCTATGCTCGCCGCCCTCCAGCAACTGCCGCCGCGCAGCATTGTGCTGCTTCACCCTTGCTGCCATAACCCGACGGGGGCCGATCTCACCCGCGAGCAGTGGGATCGCGTGATTGAGGTGCTGATCGGCAGGGAGCTGATCCCATTCCTTGATATCGCCTACCAGGGCTTCGGCCGCGGACTGGACGAGGATGCCTATGCCATTCGCGCCATCGCCAGCGCCGGGCTGACGGCGCTGGTCAGCAACTCGTTTTCCAAGATATTTTCGCTGTATGGCGAGCGGGTTGGCGGCCTGTCAGTGGTCTGCGACAATGCCGATATCGCCGGGCGCGTGCTGGGCCAGCTGAAAGCCACCGTGCGGCGCAACTACTCCAGCCCGCCGGGGTTTGGCGCCCAGGTGGTATCGCAGGTGCTCAACGCTCCCGCGCTGAACGCCTTGTGGCAGGAAGAAGTGGAAGCCATGCGCACCCGCATCAGCGCCATGCGCGTCGCGCTGGTGACGGCCCTGCAGGCCGCCCAGCCGGAGGGTGATTTTTCCTATCTGCTGACCCAGCGCGGCATGTTCAGTTATACCGGCTTTAGCACCCGGCAGGTGGACATCCTGCGTGAAGAGTACGGCATTTACCTGATCGCCAGCGGTCGGGTCTGCGTGGCCGGGCTCAACCACGGGAATATTGCGCGAGTCGCCCATGCCTTTGCCGCGGTCTCCACGCGCTAAGCCGCTGTCCCGCGAACCGCGGTTACCCCGGGGCGGGACGACGGTTATTCGCGACGCAGTCGGCGAGCCAGGCGTGTGCCCAGCGTCTGAATGAGCTGGACAATCACAATCAGCACCAGGGCGGTGGTGAGGGTGGCAAAGGCGTCGAAGCGCTGATAGCCATAGGTGATCGCCAGGTCGCCAATACCGCCGCCGCCCACCGTTCCTGCCATGGCGGTCGCACCAAGCAGGCCGATGGTCGCCGTGGTAAGGGCCAGAATCAGCGACGCTGCCGCCTCCGGCAGCATAAAATGCCAGACCGTCTGCAGGGGGGTCGCGCCCATTGCATCCGCGGCTTCGAGGATCCCCTCATCCACCTCCAGCAGTGAGCTCTCCACCAGCCGGGCAATGTAGGGGGCGACAAAAACGATCAGCGGCACGATGGCCCCCGCGGTGCCGATAGTGGTGCCCACCAGCAGTCGGGTAAAGGGCAGGATCACAATCAGCAAAATGATAAACGGCAGCGAGCGCAGCACGTTAATCAGCGGATTCAGCGCCTGATGCACCACCGGGTTGGCCACGATGCCGCCGGGACGGCAAACCACCAGCACAATCCCTAACGGTACGCCGAGCAGCGCGCCAAAGCCCAGCGAGACGGCGACCATAATCAGCGTGTCATGCAGCGCCAGAAGAAACTGATCGCCGGTAATGGCGGTATCAATAAGATCAAACATGGGTGATTTTCACTCCTGCATCGGCCAGATGGGTGATGGCGCGTTCGGTTTCGTCAGGCTCGCCGAGGAGTTGCACAATCATAAATCCCAGAATCCGGCCCTGAACTTCAGACATGCTGGCAAACAGGATATTCACCTCGACAGCATACTCGCGGATCAGGTGGTTAATGATCGGTTGCTGCGCCGTCGCGCCGATAAATTCGAGGCGTATAGCCCGGGCGCCGTTATCGCGCTGCAGGAGCGACGCCACCCGCTGCGGCAGACGATCGTGCACCACCGACTGCACGAAACTGGCCGTTACCGGATGCTGCGGCTGGGCAAAGAGGTCGAAAACCGTCCCCTGCTCAACGATACGGCCCGCCTGCATCACCGCCACCTTGTGACAGATTTTCTGGATCACCGACATCTCATGGGTGATCAGTACGATAGTGATGCCATAGCGGCGATTAATCTCCTGCAAGAGCAGTAAGATCTGCACCGTGGTGTGAGGATCGAGCGCCGAGGTGGCTTCATCGCACAGCAGCACCGACGGGTTGGTGGCCAGCGCCCGGGCAATACCGACCCGCTGCTTTTGTCCGCCCGACAGCTCATTAGGGTAGCTGTGGATTTTGTCGCTCAGATCGACGAACGCCAGCAGTTCCGCCACCCGCGCCTGGATAAAGGCCTTGTCGCGGCCTTGTAAAATCAGCGGGATGGCGATGTTATGGAAAACGGTTTTCGAATTCAGCAGATTAAAATTCTGAAAGATCATGCCGATATCTTTTTTGATCGCCTGCAGGCGCTGGCCGCTGCAGGCCTGTAGCGGCTCGCCGTTTAACAGCACCTCGCCCTCGCCAGGCGTTTCCAGACGATTAATCAGCCGTAATAAGGTGCTTTTTCCTGCCCCGCTGTAGCCAATAATGCCGAAAATATCGCCTCGTTCAATGCTGAGATTAATATCCTGCAAGGCCAGAACCGGATGTCCTTTCCTGGAAAAGCTTTTACTGACGTGGCGAAATTCTATCATCGCGTTATTCATTTTAAATATTCAGGGAGCAGGTAGCCATCATACTGCGGATGGCTGAGAATATATTTTTTGAAATCGGCAGAGTGGTAGCCATCGATAATATCTTTGGCAAACTGCGCCTTCTGATTTTTACCGGCGACGGTCACGACATTAATAAAATGGCTGGTGGCTGCCTCCAGCTTTAATGCCGAAGTCAGGGACATACCGCTGGAGACGGCGAAATTGCCCTGAATCAGGCCATAGTCGACGTCAGGCAGAGCGCGAACCTGCTGGGCATTATCAATCTCTTTGAGGACAATTTTGTAGGGATTATCAATGATATTGCGCTGCGAAAAGGTGGCGGGGTCGCTGTCCGGTTTGACCTTCACCCAGCCCAGGCTCTGCAGCACCAGCACCGCGCGATATTCGTTTGACGGCTGGTTCGGTACCGACACGACGGTCCCTGCCGCCGGAGTCCCCAGGGTGGTCAGTTTACCGCCGTACAGCCCCATCGGCGGCGTGGGGACCTGCACAATGCCCACGTTATCAATCCCCAGCCGCTCATTAATTGCTTTCAGATATACCGGATGCTGCATAATATTCGCTTCGATATCGCCGCGGGCTACCGCGTCATTCACCTGAATACCGTCGCTGAAATCCTTATATTCGATTTTATACCCTTTACTCAATAAATAGGGCGCGACGCCTTTCTCAAATTGCTCTTTATACGGCCCGGGGTTAAAGCCGACGCGGATAAGGTGGTCTTCGGCGGCGGCATAAAAAGAGGTGGCCGACAACAGGGCGAGGGTCATCCCGAGCGCAACTGACTTGTTCATAAGGTATTTTCCTGAAAGGTTGGCGATATTGAGCGATTAAATCACAGCCGACTGAGGGTTGTAAGCCAGAACACCGGATTTCCTTTTGCTAATTCCTCATTAACTTTTGCTATATCGACATATCCTAAAAACAAGAATCCTTTGCGTATTTTGTTATTTAGCCAGGCGTAATAAATCCCTTAAAGATGGCTAATTATTCGTGACTTAAACCGGGAATGTTATGCCTGATTTTACTGCTTCACCGCTGGTGGACGCGCTGGAAGAGAATCTGTTCAGCCTGCTGGAAAAACTGGCCGCGGAGGTCAACACCGAAGCGCTGCCGCTGATCGATCTTTCCAGCGGCAGTCCGGATCAACCCACTCCGCCGGAAGTGATTGACTCGCTGCAGAGCGCCATTCATCGTCGTGAAAACCATGGCTACCCGTCGTTCTGGGGCAAACCACAGGTCCGCGAGGCGATCGCCCAGTTCTATCGCCGGCAGTATGATGTGGAACTCGATCCGCACAGCGAAGTCGCCGTGTTTCAGGGTTCGCATATCGGCATTGGCGGCATCCCGCGGGCGCTGCTCAGCCCCGGGCAATATCTGATCTCCACCGATCCCTGCTATCCGATTTACCGCTCGGCGGCGCTGCAGTCCCAGGCAGCGTTTTATGGCCTGCCGCTCAGGGCGGAGAACCATTTCCTGCCGGATTTTAACGACCTCCCCCAGGAGGTGGCTGACAAGGCCGGGCTGGTGGTACTTAACTACCCGCATAATCCAACCGGCGCCCTCGCCACGCCGGCGCTGTTCGCCAGCGCTCTGCAATTTGCCCGTCGTCACCAGGTGCCGATCCTCCATGATTTTGCCTATGCGGCCATCGGCAGCGCGGCTGGCGATGCGCCGCTGAGCCTCTTCTCCCAGCCCGACGCGAAAGCGTGGGGAGTGGAAACCTATACCTTTTCCAAGACCTTTAATATGGCCGGCTGGCGCTTCGGCTTCGCGGTCGGCAACGCCTCGATTATCCGGGCGTTTAAAAAGCTGCACACCCATAGCTACAGCACGGTGTTTGGCGCGATTCAGGATGCGGCGATCGCCGCGCTCAACCTGCCGGCTGAGCGGATTGCGCAGCTGACAGCGGTCTATCATCAACGTCGGGAGTGGGTTCTGCGTCGACTGGCCGCGCTGCGCTGGCCGGCTCGTGCCGCACAAGGCACTTTCTTCCTCTGGCTCGGCGTGCCGCCCGGCTACCGTTCGCAGGAGTTTGCCCGCCTGCTGCTGCAGGAAGCGCATATTCTGGTGGCGCCGGGCACTGGTTTTGGCGAAGGGGGTGAAGGGTTTATTCGCATCAGCCTCACGGCAGGCGACGACGCGCTGAGCAACGCGCTGGACCGTCTCGCCCGGCTGGCGCTGTTTTAGTCCGCCGTCGGGAGAAGTGAAAACACGTAACCCAGGCCGCCGGGGATTACTCCGCTGACGAGTCCATCACCGACAGCACAATTTTACCCTGCAGACGACCTTGCACCGCTCGCTCATGCGCCCTCTGCGCCTGCGCAAGGGGGAAAACGCTGTCAATCGCAACCCGGATGACTCCGGCGTCCAGCAGGTCGGCAAGCCGGGCGAGCTGCGCGCCGCTGGAGCGCACCTGGGTGGTCGAGACCATCACTCCGCGCTGTCGCGCCTCTTCCGCCCCGGCAAAGCCGAGCGGAAAGACCGGGTACAGCGCGCCGCCGGGCCGCAGGGTACGCAGAAAACGGCCGCTGGCCGGCCCGCCCGGCGCATCGATGACCAGATCCAGGTCACGCACCGCCTCCTCAACGGCAGTGGTCGTATAGTCGATAAAAGCATTGGCGCCGAGCTGACGCAAAAAAGCTTCATGGCGGCCCGCGGCGACGGCAATCACTTGGGCGCCCTGCCACTTCGCCAGCTGTACGGCGAAATGACCAACGCCGCCCGCCGCGCCGTTGACCAGAACGCGTTTACCTGCCAGCGGCGCAGGCCGATGCGGCCCCGGCTGCAGCGGATTCGCCACCTCATGCCCGGGCTCGATCATGAACTGCCAGGCGGTGAGGAGTGACATCGGCACCGCGGCGGCCTGCTGATGGCTCAGGGTTAGGGGTTTGCGGGCCAGGTCGCTGACCGGCACGCTAACGTACTCGGCGTAAGCGCGGCTGCCCCCTGCCGCCCCTTCGGGAAAACGCGCCATGGCGTAGACTTCGTCGCCGACCGCCACCTCCCGGACGTCATCCGCCCGCGCCACCACCACCCCGGAGAGATCGGTTCCGAGGATCAAGGGAAAGCGGACTTCGGGCCGCCACTCCGGGGGCAGCTGTTGATAGCCATCGCGCAGATAGCTGTCCGGAGGGTTCACGCCCACCGCGTGCACCTGCACCAGCACCTCGCCGGCCTGCAGCACCGGCAGTGGCGCATCCTCATAGCTCAGGACTTCCGGCCCGCCAAAGGCGTGCTGTTGAACAGCCTTCATCATCTGCGTCGACATCGCTTTCTCCTCATATGGAAATGCGTTATATTTAACGGAGCACTGTTCCGAATATATGGAGCAGTGCTCCGATTGTCAAGGAACGCCAATGAGAGCTGATGCCAGAAAAAATTATGATCTGTTGATCGAGGTGGCCCGGGAAGTGTTTGTGGAGCAAGGCGCCGAGGCCTCGCTGCGCGATATCGCCCGCCGGGCGGGCGTCGGAATGGGAACCCTCTACCGCCACTTTCCCAACCGCGACAGCCTGCTGGAAGCCCTGCTCCGCAGCCGCTTTGCGGCGCTAACCGCCCGGGCTGAGTCGCTTCTGCTCGTCGCCGATCCTGCCGCGGCGCTGCTGGAGTGGCTGGCCGAGAGCGTGGCGTTTACCCATCAGCATCGCGGGATCATCGCCCCGCTGATGAGCGCCATCGACGATCCTGAGTCCGCCCTGCACAGCGCCTGCGTTGCCCTGCGCGCCGCCGGTACGTCGCTGCTGACCCGCGCGCAGCAGGCCGGGCAGGCACGGCCAGATCTCAGCGGAGACGAACTGTTCGATCTGATTGCCGCGCTTGCCTGGCTGCGGGAGCAACCGTCCCATTCCCCGCGCGCAGAGCGGATTTTAGCGGTGCTGGCCGACGCGATCCTGACTGCCGGCTAGCGGCGGCTGGTCACCGACGAGACAGCACGCCTGGCGGGTGACCGGAACGCCAGCCTTTAACGATCAAACGCCCAGCGGGCCCCGCTGGTCAGCGCCCGCTCGAAGGCGGGACGGCCGGGGCCTGCCAGCCAGCCGGCGAAGGTGTGCAGCTGCGGGTGCAGCTGGCGCAGGGCGTTGAGGTCGGCGTGCCCGGCCAGCCGCCCGTCGTCCACCAGCCCGGTCAGCTTGTGCAGAAAAGGACTGGCAGCCAGCACCTCATCGGAAAATCGCGAATAGGGGATCGGCCGTCCCGCCGCCGCGGAGAATAACCCCTCCAGCTGACGGCCGGTCACGCTGTCGCTGGCGATCTCAAACGTCTTGCCGGCAAAACGCGCTGGCGCGGCAAAAACCGCCGCGACAAGATGGCCGATATCCTCCACCGCCAGCACCTGCATCCTCCCCTCCGGCAGCATAAAAAAGTGAAAATGACCTTCATCAAGGCCAAAACCGGGCATCACCAGCAGCTCCATAAAGGTGGCGGGACGCACGATGGTCGCCGCCAGCGGCAGGCGGCGGATATGCCGTTCAATTTCCGCTTTGGTGTCATAATGCGCTACGCCGGTGGGCGTCTCCCCCGCCGCGCTGCCGGAGCTGTACACCAGATGCTTCACCCCGCACTCGACGGCGAGATCGGCGATGGTTATCCCGTAGCGTACCTCCTGCTCATCGGTCACCGTCCCTCCCGGCGAACTGGGCTGGACGCTGAAGACGCCGTCGACCCCGGCCATTGCCGATCGCATTGCCGCCCGGTCTTCAAAGGTACCCACCACCAGCTCGGCTCCCCGTGCCGCCAGCGCGACGGCCCCGGCGGAGAAAGGATCCCTGACCAGCGCCCGAACCCGCCAGCCGCGGTACAGCAGCGCCCGCGCCACCGAGCCGCCCTGCTGACCGGTGGCGCCAAAAATCAACACGCTTTGCGCATTATTCATCACTGTTTCCCCTTATCTGCAGCCTGTTGCCCGGCCTCTCGCCAGCGATAGTCATCTTGCTTATCCTCCTCCAGCCAGCCGCAGGAAGGCCCGGCAAAATGCCCGGTGAACCATTGAGCATGATGGCTTGCCCCCCACGCCATCATCTCCCGTCGGGAGGCTTCCGCCTGCCGGGGATCGCCGCAGAACGCTGAGTTCCACTGCGGATGGGCAAACTGGAGCGGGGAATGAAGGAGATCGCCGGAGAAACAGGCGTAATCATCTCCGGCGGCGAGGATCAGCGCGGCATGGTCCGGACTGTGGCCGGGGGTGGGAACAAAGGCGATCCGCCCGCCGACCCGCGGCCGGGCCGCCACATCGACGGTTTCCAGCTGGCCGGCCTCGATCACCGGCAGCAGGCTGTCGAGCCACAGCGCCCGGTAGCGTTCGCTGTTTTTCACCCGCGTCAGCTCTTTTGCCGAGCACAGGTAGCGGGCGTTGGGAAACAGCGGCACCCAGCGATCGTCCTGCCAGACGGTATTCCATCCGACATGGTCGGTATGCAGGTGGGTCAGTAGCACCAGGGTCACGTCCTCCGGGTTCACTCCCGCGGCGCGGAGATTCTCCAGATACGGCGTGTTAAGTTGATGATAGAGCGGATTGCCGCCGCGCTCCCGACCGTTGCCGGTGGCGGTATCGATAACAATCAGATCGTGGGGGGTCTGCACCACCCAGCTGTGGATCGACAGCGCAATCGACTGAATAACGTTGTCCGCCTCCGCTACCGGGAACGCCTGTGGATAGAGCGCCGCCGGCTGCAGGGTAATCTCGCGCTCCGGCACTTTGAAAATCAGGCTATCGCCTGTCTGGTAAGTTTGCATCACACCCTCCGCGCGCATTGCGCTGGTTGATTTATCGGGGTGAGATTCACTATGCTGCCGGGATAACCCACATTCAAATTGATTATCATAATGAAGAAAATCATTGAAAATGATTTTAGTCGTATCGATCTGAATCTGTTGACGGTCTTGATGGTGCTGTACCGCGAAGCGAGCGTCACCCGCACCGCAGAGGTGTTGCACCTTGGCCAGCCGGCTATCAGCGGGGCGCTGAAGCGGCTGCGCGAGATGTTTGACGACCCGCTGTTCGTGCGCAGCGCCAGAGGCATGCTGCCGACGCCGCGGGCGCAAGCGCTGATGACCGACCTGCAGCCGCTGATGGAAAACCTGCATTCGGCGATGTTTGGCGCCGGGGAGTTCGTCCCGGCGCGCGCACAGCAGCTTTTTCGCATCGGCCTCAGCGACTGGAGCGAACACTGGCTGATGCCCCAGCTGTTACCCGGGCTGATGCAGGAGGCGCCCGGGGTCTCACTGCAGTCGATAGCCGCCGACCCCTTCCAGGTTCGCCAGCTGCTGGAGGAGGAGCGCATTGATGTCGCGGTGTCTGTCAACAAACAGAGCCGCGGGGAGGTGGTCAGCGAGCCAGTGATGACCATGGGAGTCACCACCCTGTGGTCGCCGCAGCAGATCCCCTGTCGCGGGCCGCTGTCGGTGAGCGACTTTGTCGCCCGGGAACATGTGATGGTGGCCTATCGCGAAACCGGCCACGGTGAAATTGACCGCCAGCTCGCCAGCCAGGGACTCGCGCGGCGCGTGCGCTTTGCCACGCAGAATTTCTCCACCTTTCCCCTGCTGCTGACCACCCTGCCGCTGTTCGCCACCGTCCCGCAGGGGCTGGCGCAGCGCTGGCAGGCGCAGTATGCGCTGCGCGCGGACGCTCCGCCGGTAGCGTATCCGGAATTTACGCTGTGCATTTTGCGGCACAAACGGCGGGCGCAGGATCCGGCGCTGAACTGGCTGGTGGCGAAGTTAAAACAGGCCATGCGCGGTCAATAACCGGGCCGATGCCCCGGCATCAGGCCTCGCTGAGCGGGGGTTGCAGAACGCGCCTGCTCCAGTCATAAAACGCGCGCACCGCCGGCGGCAGATAGCGGTTTTGCGGATAGACCAGCGACAAGGGAAGATCAGAAGCGGCCTGCTCCAGACAGGCGACCAGCGCCCCGCTCTGCAGATAAGGTTGCGCCAGATAGCTGGCGACGCGGATCAGGCCCAGCCCCTGAACGCCGGCCTGGATATAGGCATCGGTATCGTCGACCACCAGCGTCTCCTGCATACGGATCGCGCAGTCGCCGTCATTGAGAGAGAAAAGCCAGTCGATGGTCCGCCCGGTACGGTGGTTCAGGTAGCCCACCGCCCGGTGCTGGTGCAGATCGTCGATGCCCTGCGGCCGGCCGTGGGCCGCGAGCCAGGCCGGCGAGGCGAGGACCATCCAGCGGTAGCGGGCCAGAGGACGCGCCACCAGGGTGGTGGAATCTTCGATCCGCCCGGTACGGATCACGCAGTCGAATCCCTCCTGAATAATATCTTCCACGTTGTCGCTTGAGCAGAGGATCAGCTCCAGGTCGGGATACTGCTGCAAAAACTCGCCGATCCTCGGCAGAATGCAGTGGCGGGCAAGGGATTGCGGCATCCCCACTTTGAATCGCCCGGCGGGCTGAGCCGAGCGCCCGGGAAAAGAGGCTTCCATCGCCGCCATCTCGGCCAGCAGCCTTTTACACTCCTCATAATACCGGCGACCCTCCGCCGTCACGCTGAGCTTGCGGGTGGTGCGCTGGAGAAGCTGCGCCCCGAGCCAGGCTTCCAGCTCCTTCACCACCCGCGATACCGTGGAGCGCGGCTGCCCGAGCACCTCCGCCGCACGGGCGAAGCTGTGGGCATCCACAACCGCAACATACAACTGCATGGCATCCAGTCTGTCCATTTCGTACTCCCCCGGCAATTATTATCCCATTATCACGAACAGTCTAACCCGAAATCCTGTTCTTATCGAATGATGCCCGCCCCCCTACACTGAGCCTGCAGCCAGTCAGTACAAGGCTTAACTGAGCAAGGAGTCAAAATGAAAACTGATAATCTTAATCATGAGGAAAAGGTATTGGTGCTGGGAGCGGGACAACTGGGCACCGCCGTTCTCGATGCGCTGGTGCCTGCGGTGATCCAGCGCCAGGGCACGGTCTCGGTTATCGTCTCGCCGGCGGCCAGGGATGAAGCCGGCCAGCTGCGGTCGGCAAACCATCAGGCGCTGGCCGACGCCGGAGCCACCCTCCTCGCCGTCGACATCGCCGGTAGCGCCATGGAGACGCTGGCCGATCAGTTTCGCGGATTCACCACCGTGATTAACTGCATGGGGTTTGTCGCCGGTCCGGGGACACAGCTGAAAATTACCCGCGCGGTGCTGGCGGCCGGGGTACCCCGCTATTTTCCCTGGCAGTTTGGCGTCAATTACGATGTGGTCGGCAAAGGCAGCGGTCAGCCGGTCTGGGACGAGCAGTACGATGTCCGGACCCTGCTGCGCGCGCAGCGGGCCACGGAGTGGGTCATTGTCTCCACCGGGATGTTTACCAGCTTTCTCTTCGAATCAGACTTCGATGTAGTGAATTTATCCAACCGAACCCTTCACGCCCTTGGCAGCTGGGATACCCAGGTGACCGTCACCTCACCGGCGGATATTGGCCGCCTGACCACGGCGATTTATCTGCATCAGCCGCGGATCGTCAACGAGGTGGTGTTTGTTGCCGGCGAAACGACCTCTTACCGGCAGCTGGCAGATACCGTGGAGCGCGTAACGCAGCAGACGTTCAGCAAAGCCGTCCACACCCTGCCCGCCCTGCTGGAGCAGCTACGGACAGACCCGGATGACGCCATGCTGCGCTATCGCGCCGCCTTCGCCCGGGGGGATGGCGTGTGGTGGCCGATGGGCGACACCTGGAATGCCCGCCACCAGCTGCCGACCCAGGACATTGCCGGCTGGCTGCAGACCGCGCGCTGATTTTCTCTCACAGGACAGAATGACGATGAACAAGTTGATTCCACTGATCGTATTGAGTTGTCTGCTGCCCCTGGCGGCAAATGCCAGAACCATCACCGCCACCGGAGATACCCTGGACCATGCGGAGAGTAAAATCCGCCAGCAGGCCGCCCGCGAGGGCGCAACTGCCTATCGCATCACTGAAGCGCGAATGGGCAACAAAGTGCATATCACAGCGACCCTCGTGGACTAAACCACCGGCGCCAGGCTCAGGGACGAGCTACCGCTGTCGCTTGCCCGCGCGCCAGGTCAGGCGCTCATTTTTTCCCGCCGACGATCGCGGCCCGGCGGCGCGCCGTACAGGCGAGCGTATTCCCGGGTAAACTGCGACACGCTGATATAGCCCACCTCCCCGGCAGCCTGCGCAATGCTCATCCCTTCCGCCAGCATCAGGCGACGGGCGTGGATCAGGCGTAACTGCTTCTGAAACTGCAGCGGCGACAACGTGGTCATGGCGCGGAAATGACGATGAAAGACCGAGACGCTCATCCCGGCGGCATCGGCCAGCGCGTCGACGCTGACGGGCTGCATAAAATCCCGGCGCAGCATCGCCACCGCCCGGCGGATCCGCGCCGAATAGCTGTCTACGGCGCCCAGCGCCCGAATGGCCGGCCCATGGACACTCTGCAACAGCCAGTAATGCAGCTCCCGCCGCAGACCTTCCCCCAGCACCGCCAGCGCCCCCGGTTGTTCAAACAGCCTTGCCAGCCGGTAAGCGGCATCCGTCACATCGGCGTTCATCGGTTCGATACCAACGCGGGGCGCCTCATCCGGCCCTGACGGCCCGGCCTCCTGCAGCTCGCGCAGGATAGCCAGGTCCAGCTCCAGCACCAGCGCGTAATAGGGAAAACGCTGACTGGCCTCGGTGATCTGGCTGGTGGTGGGGACATCCGCGGCAATCACCATCGCCTCGCCCGGGCCATAGTCAAAGCTCGCCAGGCCGGTGGTCACGCTCTTGCGCCCCTGGAGCAGCATGGCCACCAGCGGCCTGGCGATGGCCGCCTGCAGGTCGCCAGGATGCAGGGCCCGCACCAGGGTGATGCCGGGAACCGGGGTAACCGCCACCCCGCTGCTATCGACATGAGCATCGGCAAACCGGCGGCAGAGATCGAACAGGGCGTCGCGCATAAGATCCTTTCAGGCAAGTTTTAAAGCCTGAGTATGCGCTATTTCCCGGGAAAAGGGAGTGAACGGAGAGAAATGGGCAAAAAATAACAAGGATTGGGCAACCCGGCCTGACGCGCGGCCCCTATTGTAGAGCCTCAACATACCAGAGAGGACCGAACATGACTAAGATTGCACTTATTACCGGCGCCAACCGCGGCCTTGGCCGTCAGACCGCACTGGATATCGCCCGCCAGGGTGGGGATGTCATCGTCACCTGCCGCGGCAATCTCGAACAGGCGGAAGAGGTGGTCGCCGACATCCGCGCCCTGGGGCGCAAGGCCATCGCCCTGCCGCTGGATATGGCGCAAACCGCCAGCTTCCCGGCTTTCGCCGACAGCCTCGGCAGCGCGCTGGCCAGCGTCTGGGGGCGGGCCACTTTCGACCACCTGATCAATAACGCAGGGCACGGCGAATTCGCCCCGCTGGCCGAAACGCGCGAAGCGCAGTTCGACGGGCTGTTTAACGTCCACGTTAAGGGGGTATTTTTCCTCGTACAAACCCTGCTGCCGCTGCTGGCAGACGGCGGACGGATCGTTAACTTCTCCTCCGGGCTGACCCGCGTCTCCTATCCTGGCTTCTCCGCCTACGCCGCCGCCAAAGCGGCTGTGGAGATGCTGAGCGTGTATATGGCCCGCGAGCTGGGCGGGCGCGGCATCACCGTCAATACCATCGCCCCCGGCGCTATCGCCACCGATTTTGGCGGTGGGCTGGTGCGGGACGACGCAGGGGTTAACGCGCAGTTTGCCGCGATGACGGCGCTGGGACGGGTGGGCGTTCCTGAGGATATTGGGCCGATGATCGCCAGCCTGCTGCGCGACGATAACCGCTGGGTGACCGCCCAGCGGATCGAGGTGTCGGGCGGACAAACCATCTGACGACTCAGGCTGGCAGGATGCGCTCCAGCGCCAGGCCTGCCAGCCGCACGGTCTCCAGAAGACGCGGCAGGCTATCCCCTTCCCGCGCTTTCGCCGACAGGCCAAGCATCAGCGTATCCATATAGTCAGTCACCCGCAGCGCGTCCTGCGGGCGATGGCGAGCGATATACTGCTGGATTTTGGCTCTTGCCGCAGCATGCCATTCGCCTGCCGCCCCCCGGGCGTCGGCATCCTGGCAATGTCCCCCCTCCAGCACCAGACAGCCGGCGGCGGCCGGATCGGCCACATAGCGGCGAGCCGCCTCCTGCAGCACGGCGATGAGCGATGCCGCCACCGGCTGGTCGTCTCGCAGCAGGGCGTCGATGGGAATGGCCCCGGTCTGGCTGTAGCGCTGCAGGACGCGGGTATACAGCCCGAGCTTGCTGCCGAAAGCGGCATAAAAACTCGGGGGGTTGATACCGAAAGCCTGGGTCAGATCGGCCACGCTCACCGCGTCGTAGCCTCGCGCGTGAAAGAGGCGTTGTGCCGTTTCAATGGCCTGTTCCGCATCAAACTGGCGAGGACGTCCCGGAGTACGCCCTGGTTTTGTAGTGGTCACTATATTAATCCTTGACAGCCTGTTTTGCCGCAGCATATTGTAATCGTCACTACAATATCATGAGGTACGGGATATGACAGCATTTCACAACAAATCAGTGCTGGTTTTAGGCGGGAGTCGGGGAATTGGCGCGGCGATCGTCAGGCGTTTTGTCGCCGATGGCGCATCGGTGGTGTTTAGCTATTCCGGTTCGCCGGAAGCGGCCGAGCGGCTGGCGACGGAGACCGGCAGCACGGCGGTGCAGGCGGATAGCGCCGATCGTGATGCGGTGATAAGCCTGGTCCGCGACAGCGGCCCGCTGGACGTGTTAGTGGTCAATGCCGGGATCGCCATTTTCGGCGATGCCCTCGAGCAGGACAGCGATGCCATCGATCGCCTGTTCCGCATCAATATTCATGCCCCCTACCATGCCTCCGTGGAAGCGGCGCGCCGCATGCCGGAAGGCGGGCGCATTATTGTCATCGGTTCGGTCAATGGCGATCGCATGCCGGTGCCGGTAATGGCGGCCTATGCGGTCAGCAAATCGGCCCTGCAGGGGCTGGCGCGTGGCCTGGCGCGTGATTTTGGCCCGCGCGGCATCACGGTCAACGTCGTCCAGCCCGGCCCTGTTGATACCGACGCCAACCCGGAGAACGGTCCGATGAAAGAGCTGATGCACAGCTTTATGGCCATTAAGCGCCATGGCCGCCCGGAAGAGGTGGCGGGAATGGTGGCGTGGCTGGCCGGTCCGGAGGCGTCATTTGTCACGGGCGCCATGCACACCATCGACGGCGCGTTTGGCGCCTGATATCCCCGGGCGGCGATGCGCGCTTTGCACCGCCGCCGCGGGAACGTCATCGCCTGTCAGGGATTGTCAGGCCAGGCTGTCGACCGCCATAAAAAAGCGATCTTCGGTAAGCATCAGCCGCGCTTGCGGGGGCTGGTGCGCCTTGCGGATCATCCAGCCCTCCTCCGGGGCCAGGCTAAGATAAAACACCTCCCGGGAGCCCGTACCGCCGGGTGTCTCGAGACTCAGCGTCACGATCCCCTTTTCCACGCCATCCAACAGCTGCTGCGGCACGATATTGACGCTGCGCTCGCCGTTTTGCAGACGAATGGCCGGGATATCGTAGCGGCAGATGCCGCTGTTGAGGCTGTAGCCAAGGGTACTCAGATCGTGGAGGTGGCGGGTCGAAATCACCACCTCGATACCCGTTCCGTCAAACCACTGACTTACCTGCTGAGCCAGCGCCGCCATTTGCTGGCGAAACCTGGTGATATCCGCGGCGGCCGACCCGTCGAGGGCCGCTTTCCGCCGCGGATTTTGCTGTTGCTGCAGTTTCTTAAAAAAACGTTCCCTCGCTGTCACGTTATCTCCCTGTGCTGTGGTGAAGCCGGTGGGCTGGATGAAGATGGTTATCGCCCGTTCGCTGGTTACGAAGATTGGGGGCGAACTGGCGCGATAGCCCCGCCACAAATGTTTGTTTTTGACGTTACTTCGCCGCTTCAGACCTGAGCCGTAGCTGGTTGTTTTCGGCAGTAAAAATGCGCGGCTTGTCCGGATCCAATTCCTCACGCCCCAGCACCTGCTTCCAGGTATTTCTTTCTGTGTCCGGATAGCGGAACAGGCCGACAACCGCCACGAACGTCGCCTCCGCTTCCAGCGGCATATTCAGACTGGCATCCCCTCCGGGACTGATCACCACATCGCGACTGGCGAGGAGATCGGCGGCGAGCAGAATATCCCCCTCCTCCAGCAGCTGCTGGTAAACCAGCCGGTCAAAGGTCTGGCGATCTTTAAGCTGATAGATGCGCACCACCACCGGTTCAGAGAGCGAGTGATTCTCTCTGGCATCGGTGTTGAGCGCTTCACGCGCGGTAAAGTCCAGATGCAGCGTATTAATTTTCTTATAAAAAACGGCGTTGAAGGCGGTTTTGGTCCCCTCCGAGACACGCTGGGTGAGCCCGCACCCGCTCAGACAAAGCGCAAGCAGGGGCAGCAGGCAGGCGGTTTTAGTCAAACTTGTACGTAACACGTCGGTTTCCTTGTAGAAAGGTGGCAGGCTGCAGGCCCGTATAGGTACCCAGCTCGGTGGTAAAGGTCTGAGGAATATCGTCCTGACACTCGCCCTCCCCCACACCCAGCACGCCATTCATACCGAGCCAGAACGGCTCGTCCCCCAGCGGAGGGACAGCCAGCAGTCGGGTCGGCGCGGTCAGGGTGATGTTGGCCCGGAATCGCCAGCCGAGGTATACCCGCAGCAGGATCAGAAAGTCCCGAAACAGCGGGCCGTCAGGCTTCCAGCCCTGCGCCTCCGCGGGATTGTCGGTGGTAAGGGCGACGAGGAGCTGGCTGCTGGCGTCCATCGCTTCGTCACCCAGCGGCGTGTTGCCGTCCAGTAAGAAGTCGTCATCGCCGTAAAACCCCAGCGGCTGACTGATCGCCACCGGACGCAGGCTGTACGGGCTCACCCTGACGGTGGTCTCCGGGGCCAGCAGGGTGACCAGCGCCTGGATCCCCTGCTGGGTTTTGCCAGGCTGCCGCAGCACGCCAGTTAGCGCCAGAAAGCGCGACGCCGGCGAGGCGATATGCTGCGTCGTGCCGGGGATGCCCAACCCCGCCAGGCCCAGCAGCGACTGCGAGAGACGATCGGTGCCGCCAGGCTCAAAGGTGGCGGGCCAGGAGTATTTCCGCCAGATGCGGTAAAACTGCGTCATGATCCGGTGGCTGAAGATATCCAGTAAGCCCTGCAGCGCTTCATGCCCTTCCCTGCGCTGGGCGATATCATCGAGATATGCCGTCGGGAGCGGCGAATCGACACCGTACAACCCCATAAAGGTGGTGCGAATGACCGGCGGCCCGCAGTCATCGGCCTCATCGTATTCCACGGCTCTGAGTTCGCTGGCCGGGAATCCCATCCCCGGATGCGGGTAAAAACGCACCGGATCGTCAGCCGGATGGCTGGTTCCCCCCATCAGCGGTTGGCCGGGACGCCGTTTTTCCAGAAGCTGGCAGAAGCGGTAAAAATTGATCCGCGGCAGGTCGGCTTCCAGCCGCGGGGTCAGCCGGGAATGCGTCGGCTGTGCTTCTCTTCCCATTCCAGTCGTTCTCCGGTTGGTTGCAGAATGATAATCAGGCGGTTGAACAAGTAGATGTCGGTGTAGAGCGCGAAGAAGCGGCTAAGCATCTCGCCAAACAGGCATATGTCGCCTCGTCCGGCAAAGCCGTGGCTGTCGAGGGTGACTTCAATCTGCACGCCGCGCACCAGATGGCCCTGTGCAAAGCGCTCTGTTGCGCAGTGCTTCACGTCGAGGATGGCTTCCAGACGCCGACGATTCATCTCGCTGTCGGTCCATTCATACAGCGCCAGGGTGCCGCGCAGGACTTCAGCGTTGTCCATCAGGGAAAGAAAACTGCTGCCCAGATGGCTCAGCACCCGCCAGTGAAAACGGTCCTGGGCGGGGGGATAGCACGGCAGCGTTGGTGCGCAGAGGTTACGCACCGCGACGCTGGCGGAAGTGGTTTTCATCACCGTATCAAGCACGGTGCTCTGCAGCGCGCGACGCGGCAGCTGGCCGTTAGTTCCGGTGAGGGTCAGCGACAGGCTTTCATCTTCCGGTACGGAATGATTATCGAAGGCTTCTCCGCCGACAATAAGCCAGGTGTTGTACAGCCCGGAGGGGCCACGGCGCACCCGGGTATGATAGTAATATTCCGCCGCGTCATGACGCATCATGCCGCCTTTGTGGCGAAAACTTGAGAACGGCGCGTAAACCTGCTGGTGCGAGGAGATCACGGAATCGACGGTGTAAATTTCGGTGTGGCCGTCCTGCACGCGCATCGGGCGCAGCGGGTATTCGGTCTGCAGGGAGTTAATGGTCAGCGGATCCGACTCCAGCGGAAACAGGTTGATCACTGGCACGCAGTGCAGGCGCAGCTGCTTTTCGCTGAAGCGGAAGTCATGTTCCCAGCGTTCCGCCAGCACGACGTCGATTTCAAACCACGCCAGTCCGGCCGGAAAAGCCACCGTCTCCAGCCCGCGCAGATCGATGAACATGAACTTTTCGCGGAAGGTAAAATACTCCAGCAGCAGCTGGTAACCACGAAAACTGCGGCCATCTTCAGGCCAGAGGCAGTCCTCTTCGCCAAATCCCAGCGCGCTGAAATACCCGTCCAGCGGCCTTCTGTCCACCTCATCGGGCATGCGCAGCCACATCCGGGCCACATTGAGGGTAAAGGCCTCGTGCATGGCGCAGGCCAGCGGCGCATCGGCGTTGCAGTAGAGCGGGATATGGCTGAGATCGACCCGGCGCCAGTCCGTCAGCTGGCTGCAGTTAAAGCGCAGCGTGATCACCGACCGGCCATCCGTATCAGTGGCCAGCTGGACACGCTCAAGGGATAACGGCTGCAGAGCGATCGCTTTGGTGGTGGTGTACCGGCAGCGCGTGCCCTTTTCACCGATCGGCCGGGAAAGCACTTCAAAGCCTTTAGCCATCGTCATCGGCTCTTTCATTTCCGGCCAGTCGGGGGTGAATTCCACGACCGACATCGAGGGAATGGTACGTAAATAATGTGGCCACAGCAGACTGACCACGCCTTCGGTCAGCTCAGGCAGATCGTCATCGAGCTTCTCGCGCATGCGGCCCATCAGGAAGGCAAAACCTTCAAACAGGCGCTCAACAAAGGGGTCGCGGGCGCCTGCTTTGTCGAGATTGAGCATTGCCGCCTGCTCAGGATGAGCACGGGCAAACTCTTCACCCGCTTCCAGCAGGTAGCGCATTTCAGCGTCGTAATAACGCAGAGTTAAATCGTCCATAAATCACCAGAATGAGTAATAGCATTCAGATATGCAGAGAACAGCAAGTGCAGGGAGTGCAATGTGAATGATGCGTGAATTATGCGCACAGCACCGCAGCGCGAGCGGGATCCAGAGCGATAAGCCCGGCAAGCAATGACTCCATTTCTGGCAGCAAGCGATTTTTTTCTGCCTCACTGCGCCCGGCCTTGCCTCTGAGCAGCCGGAGTCGGCGGGCTTTGACCTCAAAGATAAGCTCCGGCTTCCATTGTTCGAGCGTGATTTCCCGGGCACGGCTGTCGAGTTCCGCCAGCAGATGTAGCGCCATTTCATTTTTTCCGTACTGCTCGCTGACTCGCGCCATCAGTAAGCGCATCAGCCACCGATTGCGGCTGGTGGTATAGCCCGGCTGCGCCTGTAACCAGTTCAGCGCCGACTCAATACCTTCATCGTCCGCGCGGGTGAGCACTTCTGGCTCCAGCGACAGCACCTCATCAGCGCTGGTCGCCGCCATTACCGGCTCATCTTGCCATCCGGCCATCTCATCCAGAACACGCTCGTTAAGCCAGTTGAGCGTCACTTCATCGGCGAATGGCGTACCATCGTTAAACGCCAAGGTTTCCAGCCCCGGCAGACGAGCCAGTAGCCCTTTCATATCCCGGCACAGGATATCGGCACGTACACTGTCAGCATCCAGTTTCAGCAGCGCCTGCCAGGCGTACCACTGCACATCCAGCCACAGATGGTTGACGCCTTGCGCCAACAGCGTGTCCGTATGCTCCAGCAATTCCGACCAGCTTTTCTGTAAATACAACCGTTTAAGATGGGCTTTACTCTCAGGCTTGGGAGGCAATAGCCGGGTCCGGCCGGAGGCATCCAGCGGCGGTAACTCCGTTAACGTATCCCAACGCACACTCTTCATCAGATGATGACCTGCCAGCCATCCGCCGGGACACTCACGCAGATATTTCGCCAACACCTTAGCCTGATCGAGCAAATCACGACCTGACGTGACGGTATGCATTACCGGTGCGGTGTCCGTATGTTGGGGTAGCAGATCGTGTTCTTCGCGGCTGGTCTGCGGCACCAGACTGTGGGCTCCGCCGCTTTGCACCAGGCGGTTCTCCAGTATCTGATATAGCCCGGAAAGATCGGGGCGAGATGCTTCAGCCAATCCGGCAAAAGAGGCTTCCGTCAGCAATAACGCCCCGATAATGACCTGCATAGTGGTCATGTCGACTTCCGGATAAAGAGACAGACTGTCCGACATCCGGCGACTGCCAAGCCATTCCAGCGCCGATTTACAGCTACGTTCACGCTGGGGATGGAGCATAGCCCCAAACCGCTCAAGCATTGCCGCCAGCAGCGTAACGCCCTCCGCCAGACCGGTTTCGCCATCCCGCTGCAGACGCGCCCACACGTAAAAGGTGATCACGCGCAGATCCTTGCAGGTCTGAGTCAGCAGTTTTTCAGCCAGCTGGCAAATCAGTTCGGTATCGACACCGGAGATCTTATTGACCTCCTCGCGGATACGCTGAAAATCATCGTCATAGCCCGGATCGCTCCCGGTGGGCTGGCTTTCACTGATTGGCGCAAGCCAGGACTGCCACTGCGCCTGGCGTGACCGGGCCTGCTGGCGCAGTACGCTTTCATCCAACTGACTGGCGGCAACCAAATTTTGTAAAATACTCATAATTCCATCTCATCCATGTCACTATTCCCTACCCCCGTCGTCAGGGCCTGTGCGCTCTCAGCCGCATCGACACTAAAAATCTGATCCGGCAGGGTCAATCCGCGCAGCGCCAGAAGCGCCAGCGGGCCGCTCCCAAGCTGGGAGCGCAATACCCACTTCAAGGTGCGGCCATCCGGGGCGGTGAAGCTCATCATCCACTGGCTGCGATCCAGCGGCTGGCGTTTACCCTGCTCCAGCCAGCGAATAAAACCCCAGGTACCGCTGTAGTCACCAAACAGGCGCGTGCCCGCATTGACGCTGGTCCAGGTCAGCAGAGTGCCGGGTTTATACGTCTCCCCCGGCCAGCGGAAAGTCTGCCAGTCGGCCATTTGATTGAAATAGCGCAGCTTTTGGCCGTCTATCGTCAGCTGTGTCTCCACAACCTCCGGGGCAGGCCTGGCCTGTAACTCAAAGCTGATCCCCTGGCTGCCGTCGGTAAAAAGAATGTCGGACAGCTGGCTTAGCTGGTTGATGGCGCGCAGAAAGGCCGGATTAAAGACCAGGCCGTGACTGTTGACCTTATCCGGCACCCACTGACTGCCTTCTTTATGCAGGACACCGTTCAGCTCCGTCGTGAGAAAACGTTCGATCCGCCCGCTGTCTTTGCGCACAAACTCAGCCAGCATCGGCAGGGAGGCGTCGCTTTTGCTGGCGGCAAACGGAAAGCGTCCGTCAAAGGCGGTGTGCCAGTTCGCCACTACCGAGCGGCGCCATTTATCATTCAGACTGGCCGCCGACGGCAGAAGCACGGTTTCCCATGCCTGGGTCAGCGGTTGCACAAACAGAGTGTTGCCGAAGCCACTCCACTCTTCGCCAAGGCTTGCCGAAATCAGGCTACCGTACTGTTGCGTGTCGGTCAGGTCGACGCTTTTCCCCTGGAAGACGGTCTGCGCCAGGGTCTGCATCATCTCCTGCGGATCGGAGGCATTCGCAACCTGCTGCAGGCGCAGGCGCACGCGGGTGATACGGGTCAGATAGGTTTGCAGGCTCAGGGTGCTATCGGCCGACATGACGTTGCTGCCCGTGTTTTTCCCCATTAGCTGGAGCAGTGGGCCGAACGTGTCATCCAGAGGCCCCTGCGGGCCGGCTGCCGACTGGTCGATGACTGGCTTGTCTTTCCCGCCCACCAGGTCTTTGGCCGATTTAATAAGGCTGTCCGACAGCCCCTCCCTTTGTTGCCCCGCCTGCCCCTGCCAGGCAAGGGTATTCATCAGGGCTATCAGCGGCGACTGGCGGACATCGCTTATCAGCGTGAGCTGGTCGGTAACATCGGCGATATTGGTCGCCGGATTAAGTCGCAGACTGTTGAGAAAATTCAGCCAGCTGCCGGCGAAATCGGTGAAGTAGCGTCGGGTCAGACGCGCTTTCAGCGCCTCCGGCGACAGGTCTGTCGACATCGTTTTGCGCGAATCGCTCAGCACCCAGTCGATTTCTTCCCGGCGCGAGCTGGCTGCCTTATCAATGGCCTGCTGAATGCCGCCTTCCCATGCCTGGCGGGTAAACATCCCCGGGACCACTTCATCGGTGGTAAACAGGCGGCGCGCATCGGTGCCACTGGTCATGTCTTCCAGCGACACATCGGCAAAATTACGACGCACGGATTTAAGCATGTTCTCATATAAGGTACTTTCGGCATTGCGGCGACCTAGCTGCTGCAACAGAACCTGACGGCTCTGACTCACCCGTTGCGCATCTGGAGTTATCTTCCATTCAGGCCGTTCGGGCAGCAGGGAGAGATAAAAGGCCCACAAATCCGGCGCCAGACTTTGCCACAGACCGGTCGAGATCCCCATTCGCGTTGGCTGGACCGCTTTCATGGTCTGCGCGAAAAAGGCGCCATCGGCTTTATCCGGACGAGACATCATCAGCCAGGCTTTCAGCTGGTCATAGCCCGGTTTCGCCAGGTGGGCTCGTTGGTCGCTGTTGGGTGCGGAGTTGACCAGCGCGCTGAGCGCCTGCTGCAACGCGGCATTGGCCGGGTCACGTATCAGGTGATGATTTGCCACACCGTACCAGGGCAGGACGGCGTCTAATAGTTGCTGATGATGATCCAGACCAAAACGCCGATACCAGGGAGCCCCCTTCTGCCCATCGTGTACGAGACGGCCGGCCTCATTGCGCAGGGCATGGAGGGCCGTCAGTTGATAGTCAGAAACAGAGGGGTGGGCCACCAGGTCGCGGGCTTTTCCCGCGACTGTAGCAATCTGACTGTAATTGAGGGCAAAGGAGAGCAGCAGTCCCGCCGCCCACAGGCCGAGGATGGCCAGCAGACCGCACGCCAGGCCCCGCTCCCACGCCATTCCCACGTGATGCCCGCGTAAACGGCGGCAGTCATCAACGATCCCCTGCCAGGTGGCGGGCAGCGTCAGGAGATGAGGCTGGCCCGCAGGCGAGGTATCAGCCTCCTGATAAGGATCTACGGTACGAGGCGCCGGCAGGCTAAACATCAGGCCACGCAGTGCAAACCGCTGCCGCGAGGCGGTCAGCCACGGCGCCAGCTGCCAGCGCCATTGCGCGATCTCCCCGTCGATAAGCCGCTGCCCCAGACGCAGCAGGAAGTCGTGGCGGGTCTCCTCCGCGATCTGGTGCATCCCCTGCTCCCGCAGCGTGGGCAACATCTGCGCAAGCTGACGGGCGACATCGTCCTCGGTAGCGCGTAACGGGAAGCTAACCCCTACCGCCTGCACCACGCGGTCAGCCTGCGACCACTCACTGTCGCACAGTTTCCACAGCCAGACCGGGGCGGCATAGCCCAGCAGTTCGCTGATTTTTTCCAGCCCACGCAGCTCGCTCTCGCTTATCTGCGGCGTCAGGGTAAGAGACGACGGCATCACCCGAACAATCCCGTCCAGAGGACGGCCCCGGCGCAGCTTGCGCAGCGCGGCGTATTGTTGGCGATCGGGTTCGGAGAGCAGACTGCCGCCGTAAATCAGAACGGTACGCTGGCCCTCCAGCCAGCGCTGCTGACACAGACCAGGTGCCAGTTGTTCGATTGCTGCATCGTCGCCGGTGACCAAGAAGAAGCGAATTTTGTTGTTCCAGAAGAAAGTGTATCGACGGCGGAGGTGGGCGCAAATTTGTGAAGTGATCGTCACAGCACCAGATACGGTGGCCGCCTCTTCCTTTGGTGACAACTTAACATCATCACCCTGAGCATGTTGCAGTTCTTTACTGAAACTGCGCCTACCTTCAACGCGAGCACCCAAGAACAGAAAAATTCCGACTAAAACCAGAACAATGCTTACTGCAAAAGTACCACTCAGCCAGATATACCATGTAGAAGTATCCCTGATGAGTTGTAGCCTTTCGGGTCGCCAGTAAACGATGCCCGCCACAACAATATTGCTGGCCAACACGATAAACACCAAAAGCCACAATACAATTTCTGGTTTCCTGAACAGCGAAAGGAATCGCCTCATTCCTCACCCTCCTTAGTAGAAGTCACAGGGGATATAACCATATTCCAGACCTTTCCATTTTTTTGTTCACGGCATACCAGTCAATGGCGCGCCAGTTTTTGTATTAATTGCGTGGCAACGACTACGACAAGCCAGAGCGCCGCGTTACCGGCAACCTTTGAGACTCAAAGTCCCGACAACAAGTCATCACTTTCAGCCCCGCAGCATTGACGGATATAATGAGTTTGGTATGCGACCCCTGTTTAGCATGGCGGAGTGCAGTATAATCACCCAACCTTCACCGCTTACAGGGGGTGAAGGACGGCATGTGGCGGGAGAATATCCTGTTCCAGACAGTTCACCAGCAGCAAACCTCTTTTAGCCTCTCGCTGGATTATTGGTTTGCACGAATTGCCACGGTACGCTCAGTAGCACGGCCTCACTGTTAAGGCCAGTGGCCCGACATAAATAGAGTTACCCGTGCGCTCTTGACACCAGTGCTCTATTGGGGGGGTAAATCATACGTGTCGGTGTGTATCGATGGTATAAACTCAGCTCGGCACGGGCAGGTGCTTCTGCTGTGCAGCGTACCGGCAATACGACGGCCATGAATGAAATCGTTAGGTAAGCCCCCCATTATTTTAAAAAGACCGGGATGCTTACCACAGGTTACACTATGTTCCTCACAGGCCTGCAATCTTCCGGAATGCATGTGATCGGGCATTCCTTCTGTGATCACCCCACCACAGCTTGTCTTATCGTCCTGAAATAAAAAATGTCCAACTGTCATCACTTTCTCCTTACTGTTTTACTTTCATGCGGTTTTGAAATTCTGTCTGCAGCCCCATCAGTCAATGTAGGCAGTCAGTTTCTTCCTGTGCTCGGATCCGTTTTTAGATCACAACAGGCATTTGTACTTAGACATGACTTTCCAGCCTAGTGGGCTTATGCAGGTAGTTGCAAGGTAACTCACGCAGGGGTAATGGCCTGGATCCAAAGTGCCCCGGTGTCACCATCGCCGCTGATAGCCAGTTGTGCGGAACCGGTCCGTTGCGAAGCAAGTGTCCCCATTGCTGCGGCCAACCATGGGGATACGCAACCAGCATGTCCTATAATAAGGTCGGTGTTATGACGGCCAGCCGGCGACGGAACTCCGGAAAGAAGGGGTGATGCCATCGCAGGGATAACAGAGGAGGCCTCTTCTAATGTCAAACCACTGAGCCAAAGGTGTTTAGCCTGCCCTGCCTTCAGGGGCACCCAGTCAGCAGCCTGCGCTATGGCTTCTTCAAGCAATTGTGGAACAGCCCGTTCTGGGCGGTGTAACCAAGCCAGCGGCGGTACCATGTTTTGCGTAAGTCTATTGCCCAGCAACAACGCTACCATTGCCTCTGTACTCCCCTGACGTATTTCCGGTGCGATCTGAGCAGCAATGATGAGCAGTAGTGACTTGTCATTGATGCGGTTATCAAGCCACTCATCAATAAACTGCGCACCGTGGCCATCAACATATTCAATCGGCTGAACAATGCCGGCCTCCTTCATGCTTTCGTGCCAGGCCGGAATGAAGCGACGTGGCAAAATCGAGGTGTTAGCCTCAAACAGCACTGTGAGCGTTTGTTTCGGAGAAAACGGTGTAAGTGCGATGGCAACATCAGCCAGCACCTTATGAAGCCCCGCCTGAAACGTTGCCAGATCCTGTTGTTCGGGATCCAGTGAATCATCAATCTCTTGTCCTATAGGCGGGATTGGGAAAAAAGTATGTAAACAATAGTCTTTCCGACCGCGACCGGCTTGGTTTTTGAGTATTGAGGCCCCTTCCATTAATAATGTCACTGGAGTCTGCTCTGGTTCCTCAGGTAACGGGATATCCACACTTATATGAAGGATCTGTAGCGCCCGACGACCCCGGCGAGTTTCACATAATATTATTTCTTCGCGCCTTCTATCCCAGCCATTAGCATAATAATGCCGAAACAGCCAGAACAAGGCTCTCAGAACAAACATTAGTAACCAGACCAGCATTATGACCAAAGGAAAGAGTAGCCAAAGTTTTGTACTCTCTCCCTGCCGATCAAATGACAGACCCACTATTGCCGCGACAACAACCAGCCCCCCCAAAGCAGAAAGCCAGTTGCCAAAATGGATGGGAGTCGGACGCCTGGCGGCGGGGGGAATGATTTTAAGATTTACAGGCATAATCAAGGTATAAAGACCAGTTCAGGTGAAACAGCATTAAGATTCAGTTGTGCGCGAAGGTTGGTGAATTTAGGCGGCACAATCCAGTCAAATATAACTCCATCCTTATTCCATATAATCGATGAAAAATCTTCTTGCTTCTGCCAGCTATCTAGTTCCAGTGAACGCCAGCAACTTACAACCATTAAACGTTGTACCCTGGTGGCCTTTTTAGCTTCAACTTGGTAAATATCGGCATACATTTCTTGCCCGGCACCACACTGTGCCGTGGGATTTTCTGGGCGCGAGGAGAAGCCATTAATCAAAAGGAAATATTGTCTATTACCGACGGTATGCAATTTTCCATCACTGTATAGTGATGCTAGTTCTTTTTGAGGTGTAATCGTTACACCTTTAATAGTGAATGGTTGCTGACGGTTAAATATTTGTTTAATTTCTGACGCGGAGACATTGAATGTTACGCCAAGAAAAAAAATAAGGATTTGTATATAGCCCATGTATTTATTCTCCATAAACTTTATCGGCATAACATAATCCTGAATAAACCCATGCATGTTCCGCAGACTGTCCATCTGAGCCAGAAGCGTAAGTTGGCTGATCTCGGATATGTAGCTGCGCCTCAGTGTTACCAGCATTTATGGGGTTATTCATATTCCAACCAATATTTCCGGTTTGACTGTCACAGAGATGGTTATATTTACGAACCCAAGAGTTACTTCTGCTATCCCATTTATAATAATACCCCCCATTCCACAAAGAGATTGCTTCTCGTTCGACCATTTCGTCCGAATATGTGCCATGCTGACTGAGATGATTTATCGCCTGTTCACGTTTAGTTTGGAACAAGTCGCTTCCTGCTTTAACATTCTCCTTCCAGCTCCAAGCTGTGGTATAGTCCGGTGCCGGGTTTGTCATTTGCGCCATACCATAGCCTTGGTCAAAGGATACAATAGGCTCGCCATCAAGATTAATGAAATGCTTATTAAAGCTTTCATGAGCAAGCAACTTTTTAAGCCCAGCTGAGTTTTCAAGGGTATCAATAAAATCGTGCAGATCTGTAACAACCGGGTTCTGGCCTTTAATTTTAATGCTACGCTTAATGATTAACCCACCAACCTTGACTGAAACAACAAGTTTACCTCCCAGTACTTTTTGCCCACCAAAATCTAACACCCACCTTTTTTCACTCGAAGAAAAATCACCTACCTCCGAATATGTTCTTAATATGAAGTTTCTTCTAGGTCTTTCCTTCAGGCCACTTTGTTTGGCATCCCAGTTAATCACCCAAGACCATTGATAAGGGCCTGGAGCTTCCGTTCTAAATTCAAAAACAATCTCTGGAATTGTGGCATCAGCATTTAAAGTAAATTCCGCATTATCGGCTGGCGTAACCCAGGTCGTATTCTCAGCAGTTACAACCACCAGAACAAGGCTGTCCGAGGTGGTATTAGTTCTTCCTGCGTTCTGTGCATTATTCATTTTCAGGTTCCTTCCTCATTAAAATTCCAGTGACAACTTTTCAGCAGTACGTGAAATTATCCGCTCCGTCATGCCGTCTTTGTCAGTAATTCCCTTCCATTGCTGCCCGGTCATACTGCTGATGGTATAAGAAACACCTGCGAGCGGTGTGACTTTATCCGCCTCAGTGATACGGAACTGTTCGCTATACAAGTCACTCACTTTACCAGGTAGTATGGTAAAAGTTCTTACATCACTTGCGGCCTCCATACGTCCATAACGACCCGCTCTCGTGTTATAGTCGCCGATCGTCGCCAGCTCAATTTTGCCTCCGTCTAGCGTGATATAACTGCCTCCGGCATTTAACGAGATACTCTTTGCTGCCGTTATTTGGATCTCATCTTCAGTGCTGACAATGCTAATCCCCTTTCGTGCCAGTAACTCCATCATATCGTTCTGAGCGTGTACCATTACTGGTCCCTGGTTCGCTATCAGCCTGATCCCAAGCTTTCGCACAAACACGCTCAGCGCACTGCCCACCCCGATGAACAGATTTTTCACCACGCTGACGTCAGCATTTTTACCGGCAGTAGCTATCAGGTTCTGGCCAGCTGAGACCTGCAGATGCCCCCCGCTTGTCACAGCCACGCCATCAGGCGCTGTCAGGAGCAACACAGAAGCCTTCAGCTTATTCAATTTTTGTTCCATCAGCGTAATTTGTGCCTGTAACTCTGCAGCGCTCGCTTGTGAAGCCTCCGCATCACCGGATATCGCCTGCATTTCTTCTTGAGCTGCTTTCAGACGGCCCATCGCCGGCTCCATATCCAGCACCTGCCCCCGGGCCTGCGCCTGTCCGTCCGCGCTGATAAATATCCCTTTCTGTGCCCGGATAGCTCCCCGGCTGTCGGTTCTCAGCTCAAAACCGTCCCCGCGCTGCTGCTTTTCAGCATCCACGAGATGGCCGAGGTTCAGCTGGCTCTTACCGCCGTACTCCGTCGAGACCTTGATATGCTCTTTCCCGCGCTCATCGTCGAGGCGGATTTTGTTGTTGGCCGGGGTGCGCAGAACGTTGCGTTTGTCATTGCGGATGGTGACGTGGTCGCCGTGCGCCGAGTCGTGCAGCACCCCGGCGATATACGGCCGGTCGGGGTTACCGTCCTCAAAGCCAATCGCCACCTCCGTCCCCGCCAGCAGCGGCAGGTGCAGACCGTAGGTGTCTCCGGCATACGGCCGCGACTGACGGACCCACAGGCTCTCGAACCCGGTTTCCCAGCGCGCCCGGTCAAACAGCATATTCACCCGGTAGCGCCCGTGTTTGTCGATATGCCCGCAGGTGTCGTTTTCCCGGGTGCTGGTCACGCGGGCCGGCAGCGTCCCGGCCATCACCGGACGCGCGCCGGGCTCAGGCCGGTAGCCGACGTCCGGGCTGTCCGGTATGCCGGCAAACTCCACCGCAAAGTCGGCATCGCGCCGGGCGTGGCTGTGCATCGCCGTGACGAGCACGCCATCAGCAAACTCCCCGGCCACCTCCTCTCCTCCGGTGACCTTCAGCACCTGACCCGGGCAGAGCGTCGGGCAGCTGGTGGTGGCCTGCATCCGGGTCTGGCCGTTCAGATAACGCTCATGACGAAGACGGGCGTAAAACGCCCCGGACTCCGGCGCCGGATGGCGGTCATGGGCATTGCCGGCGGTCAGGTAGTTATCTCCCCAGTGGTAAGCCTCCCCGAAGGTGGTGGTCTCCCCGCGGGTGACATCCACCTGCGCGTTCATGTCCGCCGTCGCCTCGCGGTAGTTGTAGTCGCGGGTACTGACCTGCTGCTCCACGACGCGGTGGCGGCATGCCATCTCCCACACCGCGTCCACCCCGGCCGACTGCTGCCCTGACGGCGGGACCGAAGGCAACGTCAGTCCCTTCTCATAGCCCTGCTGACTGTCGCAGAACTCAGCAACATCAATGTGCAGCCGCGTGTCGGCGGTAAAGCGAAACCAGATCCCCACCTCACCCAGCAGCCGGGTGATAAAGCGCAGGTCATCCTCGCCGTACTGCATCACCTGCTCGCGTCGCGGATACGTTTTTGTCAGTGAGAACAGAAAATCCTGACCGCGCAGGCCGTGGCGCTCGCGGAGGATTTTTTCCACAATCTGCGGAACGGACTGGTCCTGGTAAATGGCGTTCTGGTGCGAGCGGTTAAGCAGCGCCAGGCGCGGCTGGAGCGTCAGCGCGTAGTGCGTTTCATCCCTGGAGGTACTGAGCCGTTCAAACCCCGTCACCACGCCCTGGATCACCCGCACGGGTTGTTGAGCATTGATGCCGAAGCCCTGAGCCACCGGCGCCTGCAGCGTCAGGGAGGCAGCCTTCATCAGCATCATCTCTTTGCTGATGGCATGGTCTGCGCTGGTGAATTCGATACGGCAGCGGAACGGCTGGCTCAGTGCTTCATCGCCCTCAAACGCCAGCACATCAAGCCCGGCTTCACATCCTTTCACCGAAAGCAGATGGTGGTTGTGGCTGAATCTGATCGGGGGGTTACTGCTCATAGTATTCCTTCACATCGGCAGAGAAATTATGTTCTAGAAAAACAAACATGCATTAAGTCAGTTACTGCTTGATCTTTATCGTATATTGCTTATAAAAATCTTTACCGGAATACATTGTGCCAAGAGTAAATCCAGAAACAGTTACGCGATAATCACCTGATTTTTTCGGGATCCCAGATATGATGATGCGATGGTAATCTTTGTTTACTCCATCCTCTCCACCAAGACTATATTTTATGTCTTCCGGACTCCATGCTAACCCTGAGTCGATCGGGATTATACTCACCGATACGCTGGATTCATTAACAGCCCCACCTTTTATTTCAATGACATCTTGGTACTTGTGATTAACTTTTGCAACTTTAAGATCTTTTTTTTCTGGCAGGATTATTGGGCAAGTACAAGAGCAACCAGCCACAATAACAATCAAAACACAGATAAAATATTTCATTCAGTTTAGTGGTTTAAATACCACCCCCCCAAAAATGTGCTTGCGGACATATTCCAAATCTTTGTTTAACTTAATTTGATTTTTTACCGCCCCCCATGAGAATAATTTTAAATTAACGATTTCATCAGGCGGTGAGTTTTTTGTTATAGCTTTCCCATTAGCTTTTTTTAAAGCACCAGCCCAAACAACCCAATGATTTTTATAGGAAGTATCGTCAGAACCAAAATCAAACAGCATCCCAGCAGAAATTAGACAAACAACTTTAAATCCATTGTCAGCATATTCACTGAGCCGCACAACATCCTCAATACTACACCGACCCAAGCCAACATTGGTATAAATTTTTACATAGCCACTCTTTTCAAACCACTCGGTAATCTTTCCCCACATTGTAATCCCGGCGACTTCGTCGTCTATATCATCATAACTCATAATTGAGTTTTCAGAGTCTCTCAAACTGGCAAGTGTTATCCAGTCCAAACCTGAAATTCTCTCACTACCGCTAAAATAAAAACTGCCCTTTGGATGTTTACATCCATCGCCAGGCGTTATATCTAAAGTTCCTATCTTCGTTTTTCCTTGCATCCATAGATCTATTGCAGCTTGTTTATATACATCCGGCCTGTCCATTTGCAAGCAGTAAAAGAAGGAGGCTGGCCCACATAAACTTGTCCTTCCCTGATCAGGAAAACTACTGTAATTTATTCTTGATGAAACTTGATCTTCAAATTTACTTCTGTCAAATGGATCATCAGGACTACCTACAGGATACTCTTTTGCAATAAACGCTCTTTTCTGACAGGTAATCTGCACAGTATGTATATTATCCTCACCCTTATCATTAACCGGTTTTGTCTGCGTCTTTGTCTCAAAATAACAAACATTTTCACGCTTATTTTTAGAATATGCTTGCCCTGATGCCATTTCACCAAGTGTGTACATCTTTTTCGCAGGCGAGGAAAGCACAGAAAACAACTTACCTCCGTGCTTGCGATATAAGTTCATTTCCATTATGTAGATTACAGACAACCCATCCTCTGTGTCATTCGTTTCATGGGACTGAGTTTGATAATTTGATGTTACTGGTTGTTGCGCCACTGACAGTAGTATATGTTTTTTATTACTGGCATCAGTTCTGTAAACATTCAGATCGTAAAAAAGGTCGACTGCTGAAACATTCGATTCAATCTTTGTATAAATATTATATTTAGGCATTGATGGCCTCCGGTATCATATGCAGCAGAACATCCTGTACCTGTGCAGAAGTAAACAACGTCGTATACCCCTCGCCATCACTGACACCCTCTAATACCGAGCCATCAGCCAGAAAGGCCCTGTAAGGAGTATTCAGCATCGGCATCCCATTATCATCTGTACACAGGTAGCGAATATTATGGCTGCCGTCATTTATCGCATTAGCTAAAGGTGCAATGTCAGGCTTATGTTGTGCTTTTTCCCGCCTGACGTAATACCCGGCCCTTGTTCTGTACTCACCTGCCGTCGCTGATTCAATGCCACTGGCATTGAGCGTGATATAGCTTCCCCCGCCGTTGATCGTGACCCGTTTTTTCGCAATAATTTCGATACTGTCTTCCGTGCTGACAATGCTGATTTCCTTCCGGGCAAGCAGCGCCATCAGGTCATTCTGCGCCTGCATCTGTACCGGTCCCTGGTTCGCTATCAGCCTGATCCCAAGCTTTCGCACAAACACGCTCAGCGCACTGCCCACCCCGATGAACAGGTTTTTCACCACGCTGACATCTGCATTCTTTCCGGCCGTGGCAATCAGGTTATGCCCGGCTGAGACCTGCAGATGTTGTCCGCTGGTCAGCGCTATCCCCTCCGGCGCGCTGAGCAGCAGCACCGATTTTTTGAGGTCTGTCAGCTGCTGCTCCAGCAGGATAATTTGCGCCTGGAGATCGGCCGGGTTCGCGGTCGCCTTCTGCGCGTCACCGGAGATGGACATCATCTGCTCCCGGGCTTCGGCCAGATTACTGACCGCCGGCTCCATATCCAGCACCTGCCCCCGGGCCTGCGCCTGTCCGTCCGCGCTGATAAATATCCCTTTCTGTGCCCGGATGGCGCCCCGGCTGTCGGTTCTCAGCTCAAAGCCTTCGCCGCGCGGCTGCCTGTCGCTGTCCACCAGGTGCCCCAGATTCAGCTGGCTCTTGCCGCCATACTCCGTCGACACCTTGATATGCTCTTTCCCGCGCTCATCGTCGAGGCGGATTTTGTTGTTGGCCGGGGTGCGCAGAACGTTGCGTTTGTCATTGCGGATGGTGACGTGGTCGCCGTGCGCCGAGTCGTGCAGCACCCCCGCGATATACGGCCGGTCGGGGTTACCGTCCTCAAAGCCAATCGCCACCTCCGTCCCCGCCAGCAGCGGCAGGTGCAGACCGTAGGTGTCTCCGGCATACGGCCGCGACTGACGGACCCACAGGCTCTCGAACCCGGTTTCCCAGCGCGCCCGGTCAAACAGCATATTCACCCGGTAGCGCCCGTGTTTGTCGATATGCCCGCAGGTGTCGTTTTCCCGGGTGCTGGTCACGCGGGCCGGCAGCGTCCCGGCCATCACCGGACGCGCGCCGGGCTCAGGCCGGTAGCCGACATCCGGGCTGTCCGGTATGCCGGCAAACTCCACTGCAAAGTCGGCATCGCGCCGGGCGTGGCTGTGCATCGCCGTGACGAGCACGCCATCAGCAAACTCCCCGGCCACCTCCTCTCCGCCGGTGACCTTCAGCACCTGCCCCGGGCAGAGTGTCGGACAGCTGGTGGTGGCCTGCATCCGGGTCTGGCCGTTCAGATAACGCTCATGACGAAGACGGGCGTAAAACGCCCCGGACACCGGCGCCGGATGGCGGTCATGGGCATTGCCGGCGGTCAGGTAGTTATCTCCCCAGTGGTAAGCCTCCCCGAAGGTGGTGGTCTCCCCGCGGGTGACATCCACCTGCGCGTTCATGTCGGCCGTCGCCTCGCGGTAGTTGTAGTCGCGGGTACTGACCTGCTGCTCCACGACGCGGTGGCGGCATGCCATCTCCCACACCGCGTCCACCCCGGCCGACTGCTGCCCTGACGGCGGGACCGAAGGGAACGTCAGTCCCTTCTCATAGCCCTGCTGACTGTCGCAGAACTCAGCAACATCAATGTGCAGCCGCGTGTCGGCGGTAAAGCGAAACCAGATCCCCACCTCACCCAGCAGCCGGGTGATAAAGCGCAGGTCATCCTCGCCGTACTGCATCACCTGCTCGCGGCGCGGATACGTTTTTGTCAGTGAGAACAGAAAATCCTGACCGCGCAGGCCGTGGCGCTCGCGGAGGATTTTTTCCACAATCTGCGGAACGGACTGGTCCTGGTAAATGGCGTTCTGGTGCGAGCGGTTAAGCAGCGCCAGGCGCGGCTGGAGCGTCAGCGCATAGTGCGTTTCATCCCTGGAGGTACTGAGCCGTTCAAACCCCGTCACCACGCACTGGATCACCCGCACGGGTTGCTGAACATTGATGCCGAAGCCCTGTGCCACCGGCGCCTGCAGCGTCAGGGAGGCAGCCTTCATCAGCATCATCTCTTTGCTGATGGCATGGTCTGCGCTGGTGAATTCGATACGGTAGCGGAACGGCTGGCTCAGGGCTTCATCGCCCTCAAACGCCAGCACATCAAGCCCGGCTTCACATCCCTTCACCGAAAGCAGGTGGTGGTTGTGGCTGAACAACAACGATTTCACGCTACTCATCGGCGATTGCCCCCTCGTCAAACGCCATCACGACGCCTTCCTCTTCGTGATACCCCAGCGTCACCTGGCGCGGTTTCTGCCCCGCCGCCATATGGCTCAATAGCTGCTGACTCAGCGCCGGCAGGATCTGCTGATTCAGCAGACTGTCGACGTTGCGGGCGCCGGTGTCCGGTAGCAGGCAGGCCTCGGTCAGCACGTCGAACAGGCTCTCGCTGAGGGTGGTGGTGATTCCGTAATGGCAAGCCAGACGCTGACTCACCTGACCGAGCTTGATCCCGACAATGGCGCGCAGCGCAACCGCCGGCAGCGGACGGTAAATCACCGTCTGGAAGCGGGCCAGCAGCGCCGGCTGGAAGTGGCCGCGCAGCACCGGGCGCAGCAGCTCGTGCAGGTCTGATTCACTGGCCTCCGGCTGTTCATCCAGCAACTGCATCAGGAGGTCGCTTCCGAGGTTGGCGGTCATCAGGATCACGGTGTTGCGAAAGTCGATTTCACGCCCCTCGCCGTCGCGCATTACCCCCCGGTCGAAGACCTGGTAGAACAGGTTCATCACATCGCGATGGGCCTTCTCCACCTCATCGAGCAGCACCACGCTGTAGGGGCGTTTGCGCACCGCCTCGGTCAGGATCCCGCCCTGGCCGTAGCCGACGTAGCCCGGCGGAGAACCCTTCAGCTGGCTGACGGTGTGCGGCTCTTGGTACTCGGAGAGATTGATGGTGATCAGCGCTTTCTCGCCGCCGAACAGCGCATCGGCCAGGGCGAGCGCCGTTTCCGTTTTGCCGGTGCCGCTCGGCCCGACCAGCAGGAACACCCCCTGCGGACCGTTCTCCGGCGTCAGGCCGGTTTTCGCGGCGCGCAGGCGCCGGGCAATAGCGCTCAGGGCCGCCTCCTGGCCAACCACCCGTTTGCCGAGACTCTCTTCCAGACTCAGCAGCTCCGTCTGCTCATCTTTCATTAGCGAGGAGAGCGGCACGCCGGTCCAGTCGGCAATCACCGTCGCCACGGTGCGGACGTCGACGTCCAGCCCGAGCAGCGGATTGCCCTGCTGGACGGCAATAAGCGCGTTTTGCAGGTCGTTAATTTCCGCCTGGCGGGAGATATCGCGGCGACAGGCCAGCAGCGCCTCCGTCAGCTGCAGCTCCTGACCATACTGAGTTTCAAGGGTATCCAGCGCCAGAATAAGGCGGATCTCCTCCTGCTCAATGGCCGCCAGCCGTTCGCCGCGGGCGCTGTTGCCCAGCGCAATATCTTCCAGCAGCGCCTGTTTCTCCATCGCCAGCGCGGTGAGCTGTGCCTTCATGCGGGTCAGCGGCTCAGGCACGGTATCGAGACTCATACGCAGGCGGGCGGAAGCGGTGTCGAGTAAATCCACTGCCTTGTCCGGCAGCTGGCGGCCGGTGAGATAGCGTCGTGACAGCGTCACGGCGGCGCGCACCGCATCATCCGTGATATGCACGCCGTGGTGGTCGGCATAGCGGGACTTCAGGCCGCGCAGCATCAGGCAGGCGGTGTCGTCGTCCGGCTCATCCACCTTGACCATCTGAAAGCGGCGCTCCAGCGCGGCGTCGCGCTCGAAGTACTGCTTGTATTCAGACCAGGTGGTGGCGGCGATGGTCCGCAGCTCGCCCCGGGCCAGCGCCGGCTTCAGCAGGTTGGCGGCATCCGCGCCGCCCGCCTGATTACCCGCGCCGATGATCGTGTGCGCCTCGTCGATAAACAGCAGCACCGGCGAAGGCGACTGCTGTACCGCCTCAATGATATTTTTCAGCCGCTGCTCGAACTCGCCTTTGACCCCGGCGCCGGCCTGCAGCAGACCGAGGTCGAGGGTGCGCACCGACACCGGCTTCAGCGCGTCGGGGACGTTGCCTTCGGCAATGCGCAGCGCCAGGCCTTCCACCAGCGCGGTCTTGCCCACGCCCGGCTCACCGACGAGGATCGGGTTGTTTTTACGCCGACGGGAGAGAATATCCACCATCTGGCGGATTTCCGTGTCACGTCCGAACACCGGATCAATCTGGCCATCTCTGGCTTTGGCGGTGACGTCGAGAGTGAATTTGTCCAGCGCGTTCTGCAGCGCCGGGTTGAGCCCATCCGCATTCAGTTCACCGCTCGCAGGACGCCCCACAAATTCCACGTCCCCGCCATGGGGCTGCGCCAGGGCCGCTTCCTGCTGCGCTGGCGGACGTTCGTCGGACTGGGCATCCAGCAAGGGGCGCAGGCGTTCCAGCTGACGCTGGCCCAGCGTTAACAGCGGCCACAGGCCATCGCACTGGATCAGATTCTGTTTTTCAACCAGCGCCATCAACAGGTGAACACTGCGGATCTGCGTTTCGCCGCTGAGCGAGGCAATCAGCCAGGCCTCCTGCATCAGCCTCAGGGTATGGTCAGAGAGCTGGGGACGATGACGTACCGAGCGCGGCTGTTTATCCAGCCAGTTCAGCAGATCCTGCCACAGCGCATCCATATCCCATTCATAGCGCCGCGCCAGCACCGTCAGATCGCCTTCCCCCTGTTCCAGCAGCTTGAGCAGCCAGTGCTCGGGCAGGATCTCGGCATGCGCCCGGGTCTGGCACAGGGAGGCCGCCCCCTCCATTGCGCGGGCACAGCAGGGATTAAGACGGCGTAACAGGCTGGCTGGATTTTCCATGAGATCCTCTCTTATTGGTTCCGGACACGCTACCGCCCGTCGCTGTTCCCGAACAGGAACCCACAGCGCACAGGGTCAGGCAGGCAGATTGTGTTTTTCTTTGCTGAGAACCCGTATCTCAGGCGCTCAGCAAAAAACGGCGGGCAGAGAAACGCTGCCCGCATCAGGCGATCGCCCGCAATAAACCCCGGTCGCAGAGATAACAATGCGGCCGGGGTGAGCGAACGTCGCCTGCGCACCAGCGGCGCGAAATATGACGGGCAATTACGCGGTGGCGCGTTCGTTCCAGCTATCGGAGTGAATGATGTTGCCGTCTTTATAGGTCCAGGTGATCTTCTCGTAGCGCAGCTCAATCTGTTCCAGATGGTTGTGCTTCTCGTAGGCGGGGTCTTTGATGTCGTGCATCAGGGGATTCACTTTCACCACCTTGACGTTCTCAAGTTTGGTATTGAAATACTCCACTTCCTGGCCGGCATCGTTGATTCGGTACCACTTGAACTCAGCGGATTTCAGGGTCTGGCCGGTGGTCACCGCCTTGTACAGGTAGGGGCTGGAGGAGTCGATCTCCTTGGTGAACAGGAACGGCGTATGAATACGCGTTCCGGTCAGTTTGCCGGTGTTGTTATCGGTCGGGATGTACAGGTTATGCTCCTGGGCCACCACTTCGATACTGCCTTCACGATCCTGAACGTCGACAGACCCTTTAATGTCCGCGCCGCCATCGTCTTTCAGCCAAAGATAAACAGGAATTGCCATGGAATTACTCTCCATTGTGTAGTGAAGCGCCATCATCCTGGGATGACGCAGAGGGTTGGTCCGGTAACCGGCAGGCGTCTACCTGCGGCACCAGACTGATTTCGACACGACGGTTCAGCGCACGGCCCTCCGGCGTATCGTTTGTTGCAATTGGTCGGCTTTCGCCATAGCCCTGAACGGCAAAGCAGCTGTTCGGCACGTCGCCGGTATCGCGCATCCAGTCGCGGACCGATTCCGCGCGTTTCAGCGACAACAGCTGGTTGGCTTTTTCCTCACCCACGCTGTCGGTGTGGCCCGCCACCACGATCAGCCACCCGGGCCTGGCCTTAATGTCCACCAGCGAGTTGACCAGCCGCTTTGTCGAACCGGGCTTCAGTACCCATTTCCCGGTATCGAACAGCGACATGCTGTCAAGGCGGATGACGTTCGGCGCGACGCGCTGCACCGGCCTGGGCGGCGGTGGAGGCGGCACGTAACCGCGAATAGCCTCCAGCAACGGCAGGCGAATCTGCTCCCCGCGATACAAGCCCAGACTCAGGCGCAGCGGGACACCGTTACGCGCCCAGCTATCCAGCAGCGCGGCATCTTCACGCAGCACCCTGACAGCGCTGGCTTTTGGCCGATAATCATCCATCGCAATCCGCTCATAACGGGCAATATCGACGCCCACGCGCTGCAGCAGCTGTCGATTGTTCCAGCCACTGCTGAGCAGCGCGGCGACAGCCGCGAGGGTGAAAATCGCGAGCGCCGCACGCCAGGCCCTGCCCCGTGGCGTGAGTCCCCGTCCCGCCGGTAACTGCGGCAGGATGAATTCCGGCAACGCTGAAGCGTCTTCGGTGTCACTCTCGCCTGGCTGCCAGCCAGCTACCCGCGACAGACCGCTATGTCGGGATAACCACGTCGTCCAGGCCGACGACGCCAGACTTCCAGGCAGCGAGGGCCCGAGGCCCCACAGCACGGCCGCTGGGGTCAGAGGTGGCAGGGCGGTATTCTCTTCCGTCAACACGGCATGGACGTGCTGTTCAAACCAGCCCATCAGGCTATTCATCAGCACCTGCTGCTCCAGCGCGGCCGCCCCGCCGGCGCTTACCCAGGCCGGTACGGAACAGGGGGCGCAGGAGGGCTGCCAGACTTTCACCGCTTCACCCGGCATCGCCGCCTGCCAGAGCAGGATGGGGCTCATCGCGCTGCCCACCAGCCCCTGCAGCGCCAGTGGTACGGCATACCCCGTCTCCTGGCGCAGCTGGCTGAGTTGCCAGCGCAGGGCCAGCAGAACGCTGGTCAGCGCATCGCTTTGCGCGTGCCGCTGCGGGCAGACGCAGAGCAGCACTGACAGCTGAGGCCCCCATTCCGGCCGCTGGCTCAATACCTGGCGCGCGACCTGCTGCAGCTCCTCCGTCTTTTCCACGCGGATCCAGCAGCCCTGTTTGACGACCCGCACCGGTGACGCTTGCGGCCAGACACACGGCAGATCGCCGCAGACGAGGACCACCGGCTGGCGATAAGCGCCCTCCGGGAGATGGTCCAGGCTTGACGCAACGTTACGTCGGGTACGACGACTGGCGATGCGCCAGATCCCGATGATCAGGGCCAGCGTCACCAGTAGAATGAGCCACGCCCCCCAGCGGGGAACCGGCAAAAATAGCAGGCACACCAGCGCACTCAGCAGACTGGCCCACAGCGCCAGCCCACGCTGCTGCGCGGGGCTCATTTCACCGTCCCCGGTAACAGGGTCAGCAGCAGGTGATCGAGCCAGTGGTTCAGCCCCCACCACAGGACGAGTACCACCATCACGCTCAGGCCAATACGTACCGGCCAGGAGGCCAGCCAGCCGCTTATCCCCAGTCCGGCCCGACTCTCTACCAGTACGGGAGCGGTTGACGGGCACTGAAAAGGTGGGACATGCTCACTGAGCGCGTTGATCAGCTTCAGGCGCTCGGGATCGTTGAGGGAGCGAAAGCTGCCAACAAAACCCAGCAGCATCACCCGCTGAAAACAGGTGACCACGGCCAGGTCGGGCGCCGGTTCACGCAGCACATCACGCATCCGATCGCACAGCGTATCACCGGCATCCATGGTGCCGAGGAAGTACCCCTGCAGCGGAATGTCATACCACTGCAGGCAGGCCTCATCCTCCACGCCGCGCCCTTTCACGGCTTCATCGAGCAGCGCGCACTGGGCGGTGAGAATATGCTGACAGCTGGCGTCATCAAGCCCGCTCGCCTTCAGCTCATGTTGCACGCGCTCGACATCAGCAATACAGCGCTGCCATAGCGTGTACCCTTCCTCATCGCGGAACTGCGGGCCGTGGCGCAGGCTGATAACCTGCAGCCAGGTGTTCTGCAGCAGCGCATCAATATCAATGGACGCGGCGTTGCCGCGTTTAGGCTCATTCACGTTCGTAGTACCGCAAAAAGTTCAAGTTCAGGCTCACCGAGCATCCCCGGGACGTAAAACATACAGGTGCCGCTCTGCAGCATTTCCGTCGCCAGAGGGTGGGACACATCGAGGCTGAAATACTGATTTTCCAGACGCAGCGGGATCGCCGCCGGCACATGACGCAATGGCGTCAGGGGCACCCCTGTCCGCGAGGAGTTGACGATGGCTTTGACATGATCCGGGCTACCCACTTTGCACTGTCGCGGAAACTGCTCCTGCAGCCGGGCGACCGGTACCGACGAACGAACCGACAGATAGTAATCAGCCCCTTCCCGCAGCCGGGCATCGTGCAGACGCGCCTGCCAGAAGTGCAGCCGGGCATCATGCTCCAGCGCAATCGCCACCACCCGCGACGGCAGGCTCGCCTCCAGCAGGTCGCTCAGTAAATCAAACAGCGGCGGAAAAACCGCGTTCAGCTGATCATGTTGATAGATCGGGACGGCATTCGCCTGATGGGTGAGCGAAAAGGTCAGCAGGCTGCCAGCCAGGCGCGCCAGCTCCGGATAGAGGCGTTCCGGCGGGCTCTGTTGGTCACGCAGAAAGTACCCCAGCACCGGCTCGGCGCTGTTCAGCGCATTCAGCAACCAGAACAGAGAGACATCGGCCACGGCAAAATCAGCCATCCGTTCATTGCTCTCGCGACGCATGGCCATCAGGCGCGTCAGACGAGCCCGAAGCTGAGTAAGCAGCTGTTCAAGCTGCGTCGCCAGCCAGCGGCTGCCCTGGATCTGCAGCAGCGGCGGGAGAAACGTCTCGTCGATAAGCCAGGCCCCCTGCGAGTCCCGCTGCAGGCGAACAAGCGGACAGGTCAGGTAATCGCTGTTGTCCTGATGGGCGAAGCGGAGGGTCAGCTCCGGCTGCATGACGGCAATCTGCCGGGTATCATCCCCGAACTGGTTGCGGACATCACGCCAGCGCTGCCGGAAGCGCACCGGCCTTTCGGCCACCTCCTCCGGCTTCAGACAGTTGCCGCCATTCGCCTGCATCAGGGGCAGCGCCAGCACGATCACCGCCTCGTCGTCCACCCTGTCCAGTGACAGCGCGGACGGCAGCGCATCGGCATTGTCCGTATCAATCATCGTGCCATCCTGGAACCGGACCTGCAGCCTGTGAGCCTGCAGGCGGCCCAGTTTGAGCATCTCTGGTTCGAAGGTCGCCTCCATCACTCCCCAGGGGTGATTAAGACCTATCCGGGCAATCACTTCCGCAGTCCAGGCTGCATACGCAGCCTGCTGTTGAAAATGCTGGGGCGACACCATAATGCCCCGGCCCCACAACGGACGTTCCGTTTTAATCATCGTCCGGACCTACGCCTTCGCCTTTGGCATCTGGCTAACCAGCGACAGATTGACGTCCATCCCCTCGACCTGGAAGTGCGGCACCGCGTACAGCTTCACGCGGAAGAAGCCCGGGTTATCCTCAATATCTTCCACCACCACACTGGCATCGCGCAGCGGATGGGAGGCCTGCAGCTCGTCGCCAGGGTCGGTCATTTCGGTCACCAGGCTCCGCACCCAGGTGTTCAGCTCCAGCTCCAGCAGTCGCCGGTCCTTGGTGGTGCCGATATTCTCGCGCTGGATCATCTTCAGGTAGTGCGCGATGCGCGACAGCAGGAAGATATAAGGCAGACGCGCGTTGATGCGGCTGTTGGCGGTGGCGTCGGCGGTATCGTACAGCGCCGGTTTCTGCGCGGAGTTGGCCGAGAAGAAGCAGGCGTAATCGCGATTTTTGTAGTACGACAGCGGGATAAAGCCCAGGCTGGCAAACTCAAACTCCCGCGTTTCCGGGATCATCACCTCGGAAGGGATCTTCACCTGGTTGCCGGTGCCGAGATCGTACAGATGGATGGGCAGATCTTTCACCGCGCCGCCGGCCTGCGGACCGCGGATCTGCACGCACCAGCCGTTATTGACAAAGCTCTTCACCATATTGGAAGCGAAGGAGAACGCCGCGCTGGTCCACAGATACTTTTCGTGATCCGGGCCCTTCACCTGCTCGACATAGTTGAAGCTGCGCACCGGCACGGTGTCCGGACCGTACGGCAGACGACCCAGCACGCGCGGCATCACCAGGCCGATGTAGCGGGCGTCGTCGGTTTCACGAAACGCCTTCCAGCGAATATATTCCGCGCGATCGAAGTAGTTGCCGATATCCTTAATGGCAGCCACCTCTTCCATGGTCTCTTTCAGGAAAAAGGCCGGACCGACGGCGCCGATAAACGGCATATGGGCGGCAGCAGAGACGCGGGAGATATTGCGCAGCAGCGCCACATCCTGCGGGCTGGCATCGAACTCATAGGCCGAGATCACCGAGCCGATCGGCTCGCCGCCGGGAGTGTCATACTCCGCGGTATAGGTGTGCCAGTAGAGTCCGCTCTGGATAAGCTCCGGCGCGTCCTCAAAGTCCTGGCGCAGATCGTCTTTGGCGACGTCAAGGATCTCCGTTTTGACGTTCTGGCGATAGTCGGTGTTGTCCACCAGCTGTTTGAGGCCACGCCACAGGGATTCGACCTGCTGAAACTCCTGATGGTGCATCACCGCGTCCAGCTGACGGCTTATCTGGAAATCCAGTTCGGCGATATGGTGGTCAATCAGCGTTTTGTCGAGCTTTTCCACCCGCTGACCGGACTGTCGGATGCGCTCCATAAACACCTGCATCGCCGCGGTGAGACGTTCTGCCGCCGGTGCCTCGGAGAGCGCGGCATCGTCCAGAAAATCGTTGATATCCCCGAGGCGAGACGCCGGGGCGAGATTAATTTTTTCAAACAGCGAGGCGTAAACGCCCTCGCCCGCCCTATTTTCCTGCAACGTGGTTTGCCCCTGAACAGGGGCGTTTTCTGTGGTAACAGACATTAGCATTTTCCCGGTTAATCCATTAACAGACTTGCCCCGCCATTATTTCGGGGCAAGCGCACTCATTTCGTCGCGTAATTCCTGGGACAGCGCCGGATCTTTCAGGATTGCCTCAAGCTCTTTTCTGAAAGTGGCGTTATCAAGCAGATTGGATTTGAGATCGCGTAATAAATTACGCATCGCCAGCATGGCGCGGAGTTGCGGTATTTGCCGGGCAACCTGCTCCGGTTCAAAATCTTTGATATCGGTAAAACGCAGTCTGACGTTCTCCTCTTCGCCGTTACCGGCCAGCGTATTCGGCACAGAGAGATTCACCTCTGGGCTAAATTCCGAAAGTACGCTGTTAAAGTTATTTTTATTGACGTTGATCTTTTCTCTTTCCGATAAAGGCCGGTTTTCCTTACCATGACTAAAATCGCCAATGGTAAGCAGCTTCAGCGGTAGCTCGACCTTCTTTTGCGCGCCGCCGGTATGAAGAGATAATTTGAGATTAATGCGCGCCCTGGGGACTTCATTCTGGAACGTATCAGCCATAGTAGTTCCTTTCCTTGAGGAATAATTGTTGAAGAATTGACGGTAAAAAACCTGAGGATGATAAAGCAAAAATAGATTATCGATCAACTTAACAAGAATATTTATTGAATATACTCACAAGGTGAATGAATTTATTTTCCTTGGCACTCAACGTGAATATTTAATAACTCAATACAAAGCCCGTAAATAATAATCACAATAAATCCCGCGCAAATTTAAAATAAAAGAATAAACATAGCGGAAGTACCACCTGGGATAAAATCATCCAGATATCAACGCAATTAACCCCTGCTGGCGGGTAAAAATTATTCCTTACCGATCTGCATGCACCAGACGTGACGAGGAATGGCCTGCGGAACCCGCGGTATTTTCCACCGCAGACAGCCGTCTGTAGCTGAAAAAGGCTATTTTTCCGGGTGACTGACCACACGGCGATGTCGGCAAAAGTTGTCGTTACCAGAAAAAACATGACCCTGATAGCAAGATGCACACGCTACCGTCTTCGGCATCCTGAGGGGGTCGCATTCTGCGGATCGCCAGGCTATATCTAAGACACCTTTCTCCCACAACGAGTAAAAATGATGAGCAAGAAGATCCTGATGCTGGTCGGCGATTATGCCGAAGATTACGAAACGATGGTCCCTTTCCAGGCACTGCAGATGATTGGCCACCAGGTCGATGCCGTCTGCCCGGATAAAGCCGCTGGCGACTATGTCATGACCGCAGTCCATGACTTTGACGGCGCCCAGACCTACAGCGAAAAACCGGGGCACCGCTTCACCCTGAACGCCGACTTTGCCGCAGCGAAGGCCGAGGACTACGACGCGCTAGTGATCCCCGGCGGCCGGGCGCCAGAGTATCTGCGCCTGAACGAGGAGGTTATTAAACTGGTCCAGGCATTCGACGCCGCGCGTAAACCTATCGCCGCCGTCTGCCACGGCCCGCAACTGCTGGCCGCCGCCGGTATTCTGCAGGGCCGCACCTGCAGCGCCTATCCCGCCTGCGCTCCAGAAGTGCGCCTGAGCGGCGGGCACTATGCGGATATTGGTATCGACCAGGCGCACGTGGACGGCAATCTGGTTACCGCCCCCGCCTGGCCGGCACACCCGCAGTGGCTGGCGAAATTTGCCGCCCTGCTGGCGGAATAACGGCCTGTAGAGAAAGCGTTTTCTCTGACGAAGGGAATTGGCCATCGCCGCGCTGGTGCTCTCCTGCCCACCGGCACGGCGGTGTTTGATCAGCCGTTCCCGCAGCAGCTTAACCTGACTCAACTCCGCATGACATTGACCGGGCAATATCCCGCGATTTAGATCCGCATTCCCCCGGAAACTTCAATTCGCTGGGCATTAACCCAGCGATGATCGTCAGATAGCAGCGAGGCGATCATCGGCCCGATATCCTCTGGCAGACCAGGCCGCCCCAGCGCCGTCATCCCGGCGACAGCCTGGGCGACCTGCGGGTTATCCCGCACCACCCCGCCGCTGAAATCGGTGGCGATGGCGCCGGGCGCCACGCAGTTCACCGCAATTCCGCGACTGCCCAGCTCAAACGCCATATAGCGGGTCAGGGTTTCCACCGCGGACTTCATGATCGCATAGGGCGCCCGGTTCGCCATCACGATACGGGTGAGGCCGGACGAAACATTCACTATCCGTCCGCCGTCTGCCAGCAGCGGCAATAGTTTTTGGCTGAGGAAAAAAACGCCCTTCACGTGGATACGATACAGCGCATCGAATTCCGCTTCCGTAGCGTTAAGAAAACCCATGCCGCTGGCGTTGCCGGCGTTATTGACCAGATAATCAAATTTATCGGCACCCAGCTCCGCCAGCGCGCCCTGAAAAACGCTAACAAATGCGTCAAAGGTGTCGATGTCGCCGGCGCTGAAGGGCAGCGCGATCGCCCGCGCGCCCAAGTCTGTAACCCGCGCGACCACCTCGTTCGCCTCGGCAAAATGCGCGTTATAGGTCAATACCACGTTCACGCCGCGCTGAGCCAGCGCTTCAACGGTCGCGCGCCCCAGGCCGCGGCTGCCGCCTGTCACCAGGGCAATTTTTGCGCTATTGTTCATGTTTCCCCCTTTTATCTCTGCTGAAAACATGAGCGATTATAGGCTTCTGCATGCCGACGATAAGACCGCGTTGCGCGACAGGATTGTTTTGCCAGCTGGAACAATGTCATGGATAAACTGGATACCCTGACCCTGTTCGTGCGCATCGTCGAACGCGGCTCATTCAGCGCCGCCGCCGCGGACCTCGGTCTTTCCCGGCCGGTGGCGACCGCGGCTATTCAGGCGCTGGAGGCCAGCCTCGGGGCACGGCTGCTGCAGCGCACCACCCGGCACGTGCAGCCCACGGCAGAGGGCACGCTGTATTATCAGCGCTGCGTGTCCATTCTGGCGGCCCTTGAGGAGGCCAACCGCAGCGCCGGGGGGAGCATTGCCGGTATGATCCGCGTGGACGTGGCGGGCAATCTGGCGCGAACCCTGCTGCTGCCCGCGCTGCCGCAGTTTCTCGCCCGCTATCCCGCCATTACGCTGCAGATCGGCGAAAGCGAACGCGACGTCGATCTGGTTCGCGAAGGGGTCGACTGCGTTATTCGCGGCGGCCATCTCCCCGACAGCGAGATGATTTGCCGGCCGCTTGCCAGGCTGCAGGAGATCACCTGCGCCAGCCCGGCCTACCTCGCCCGGTATGGTACCCCGGAAACCATCGACGGACTGACAGGCCACGTGATGATCGGGTTTGTTTCAACGCGTACCCACCGGACCCTGCCGCTGAGCTTTACCCTGGAGGGCAGGCAGACGGAGGTCAGTTTGCCCTGTCGGCTGCTGACCTCCGATGCCGACGTCGGCGCCGAAGCGGCAAGGCTTGGCTTTGGCCTGTATCAGGCCCCCTTGCCCCGCCTTGAGGCCGATCTGGCGTCGGGCGCGTTAACGGAAGTGCTGGCCGATTTTCGCCCTGCGCCGCTGCCGCTCTCCCTGCTCTATCCCAGTAATCGGCAGCTCTCTGCCCGGGTTCAGGTGTTTATCGACTGGGTTACCGCGCTGATGAAGGCACCCCTGACACAGCAGGCATCCGGAAGGCTAAAATAATATTTGCTATTATTCGCGGCACGTGCGTTAATCGTTGTGTCGATTTACCAGACGAAAAGTTATTATCTGAGTACGAGTTCTCATCTCCAGGCGTTATCCCTGATACCACCTTCCTTTGAGCAGTCCCGTTAGTATTTTGCTTTTTCTGTAAACAGGCTCTGTCAGACCCCTGCTGGCTCGTTAATAAAGCCCTCCGTCTGATCCAATACCCGGCTTACCACTAACTAAAATCAGCCGCGTTAATTTCCCTGAAAACGACCATTGTCTTTTCAACAGAACATTACCCATACAAGGTTTACATTATGATCGAACATATCCATTTTAGATGCCCATGCTGCCATGGCTCCCAGTACAGAACGTCCCAGTTTGACGTGACTGAAAAAAATCCCTTTGGTGCGAAATGCATTTTCTGCAAATCGGCGATGATGACATTTGATGCTATCCGCCCTCATCATCTGGGTGCGTTGTCCACCGCGCACGCGCAACAATAAGAATGCGCAGGAAAAGAGTGCCCGTTATCCGCCTGGGGATAACGTCTTTTTTTCAATCGCAGTTTTTGTCGGTTGAATAATTAACGCCGGGATCAGGCAACGCTTTTATCAGGGTGGTGATATTCTTCCCTGCATTCATTTCAACGTTAAAATAGTCCACCGCGCGCAAAATAAGTCGCAAGCCTCTACCACTTTCCGCTAACGGATCGACATCGAAGCGCTCATCGCTACGCGCCAGCGCCAGGCGCTCGGCGGGAAAGGTTTCCCCCGCGTCGGTAAAGCGCAGCATCACCCGTCGGTCCGCGACCCTAAATTCCACACCAAAACGACTTTCCCGATCCTCATGCAGCGCATAACGAATAATATTCGTTGCCGTTTCACAGGCAGCGAGATCGAGCGCGAAACGCCACTCGTCCGCAACAGGCAGCGGCGCCATTCGCTGGGCAAGCCACTCCGCCAGCGGTGAAAGCGAGGTGAGTTCAGCAGGAAACATCATGATGTTATTCACGGGCACGTCACTCATTTGGCTGTGCAATTTTGCTGAAATCAACAATCAGATCGGTACGAGCTTCACCTGTCTCACTGGCGATTGCCGCTTTAAAGGCCACCGCGACGGAAGTATCCAGCCGACGCACGGCCGGCGTCAGGATCGTGACCGCGGCCTGCCGTTCGGTATCAATTTTCATCACTGTCCCCTGTACGTTCAATAATCAAGAGTGAAACATCATCAGCCATTGCCTGCGGCTCCCGGTCATCACCATTGCGCCAGCAAGTAAGATGCTCGGCAAACTGCGCCAGCAGCGTGGGTAGCGAAAGCGTTACGCCATCCTGCAGACGGCGCTGCAGGCGCGCTTCGCCAAACTGTTCACCGTTACGGTTTTCACATTCGGTGATACCGTCGCTGAACAAGCACAGCCGCTCACCCGCCGCCAGCGAGAAGCTAACATCTGACCACGTGAGATTGGACATCAACCCCACCGGCGCCCCACCGCTGCCGACCGAGCGCACACCTCCATCCACAGTGACGACAAACGGTGTGGGATGCCCGGCCTGACACAGTTTCCCCTCGCCGGTTGCCAGGTCAATGACGCCATAGATGAGGGTGAAATAGCTGACGATCTCTGCCTCGTCGCTACAAAAACGACCATTCAGGATCTGCACTACCTCGGCAGGTGATGCCGGCTGGTTATCAGCAGAGAAAAGAAAAAGTTCAACCGCCCTGCCATGCAGAAACTGGCGGGCGACGGCGAGCGACATCATCGCCGCCCCCACACCGTGGCCGGAGACATCCACACAGTAAAATCCGAGATGATCCCCCAGCGTGAAAACATTAAAAATATCCCCCGACACCCAGGCCGACGGCAGGAATATCCAGTCGGAGAAAAAACCCTGATGGCGCAGCTGATGGGCCGGGAGAACCGACTGCTGGATGCGCGCCGCCAGCTCCAGATCTTGTTCAATCTGATGCAGTGCTTCGCTTAGCCGCGTATTGCGCGCGGCGAGGTCGGCTTCAAGGGAGAGGATCCGCGCCCCGGCGTGCAGTCGCGCCCGCAGTTCACTCTGCTCCACCGGCTTACTGAGAAAATCATCGGCACCGGCCTCAAACCCCAGCGTCAGATCGCCTGGATTTTCGCGGGCAGTGAGCAATATCAGATAAACATAGTGACCAAACTGGCGGCGGCGCACTTCCCGGCACAGCGTCAGGCCATTCATCTCCGGCATTTCCCAGTCGCTAATCACCAGGCTGACGGGCTGGTTCTCCAGGATCGTCAGCGCAGCGACGCCGTTTTCCGCCTCGCTGACGATATAACCCCACTGCATCAACATTCGACTCAACAGCCGACGATAAACCAGTGAATCTTCAACAATCAGGACGTGCTGCACCGACATTGCGCCTCCTAAATCGGCAGGAACCAGATAAGGCTGACCGTGCCTTCACGAAACTTGCCGCTGTACGCTATCAGTTTAGTCAGTAGCGGGTTGGCTTGCTCATCAGCAATGGGGTTGTCAACCAGGCTATACTCCAACCTGACGGCAACGCCAATCGACTTTAGCGACAAACCGGCGATAAATGGCTGGTCAGCAAAAGTATCGTGTGGCTGATGCTGGATAAAGACGGGTGAGCGGCGGCCCGCTTTACCGCAGAATGGCAACGAGGAAATCCTGTAAGGGGAAAACACATGCATGGCCAGCGCGTGTCGCCTGCGGATCCTAACCCGCCCGGCCGCTGCCGGGCGAACGGGTCATGAGGAACGCACCATGAAGTTTTATCGCGATCTTTTTGAAGCCAGCCTGAATCGCGTCGTACCGGAGCACGATAAAAAGCGCTTTTTCCAGGCCTTCTACAGCACCTTTATCCATATGTCGCCCGAGACGGAGCAGCACTTCTCACGACGCCCGGGCGAGGAAGGCCAGCAGATGATCTTTAAAAGCTTTTTCGCCATGCTGGCGGTCAACGGCGACCTCTTCGTACCCGATTTTCTGGAACGGCTGGCGCGCGAGCAGAGCGAGGAAGGCCTGCGCCTGCCGCCGCGTTTTTTTGCGCTGTGGCGGGAAGCCATGCTCAAAACCGTCCGCGCCAGCGATCCGCTGTGCGATGAAGAGATCCTCACTGCATGGGCGATGGCCATCGCCCCTGGTCTTGAGTATCTACGCCGCCAGGCGGAGCTCCACTATCAGACCGCAGGTCAGTAATCATGTGCGCCGCTAACCGTGTCGACCTCAACGTCCTGCCCTCGGCGGTGATGATCTACGATGAGCGCGAACGACTGCAGGCCTGGAATGATAAGGTGGCGCAGTTTTATCCTGCGATCGCGCCCTGGCTCGCCGTCGGCGCCCCCCTGGAGAGCCTGGCGGAGAAGTTCATTGATGCCGGGTATAACATCGACCCTGGTCGGCAACAGACGCTACGCGAGACGATTATCCGCAACTGCCGCCAGACGAACCACTGCGAGGTCCGCCAGTCGGGCAACCGCCGGATTTACGTTCAGCATCAGCGGCTGGCAGATGGTGGAATTGTCAGTCTGCATACCGACATCACCGAGCTTGACGAGGCCCGACGCGCACGTCACCAGCTTCATGACGATTTTTTATTCACTGCGGAGTCGATCCAGATCGGTATCTGGGACTGGCAGGTCTCCCACGACAACCTGCAGGTGAATGACACCCTGCTGGCGATGGTCGGCCAGTCGCGGGCACAGTGGCGCTATCCGCTGCGTTTTATGCTCAATCTGGTCCACGAGGACGATCGCGCTACCCTGCAGCAGGCGATGATCGCCTCGCAAAACGAGCATATGCCGGTTTTTGAATGTGAACTTCGCGTCCAGCACCCGACGCAAGGCTGGCGCTGGATGCTGCTCTCCGGGCAGATCGTCACCCTCAATATGCAGCAGCAGGCAGAGCGGGTGATCGGGACGTTGCAGGATATTACCCGGCGCAAAGCCGCAGAGCTGCTGGCCATTGAGGCGGCGAAGGAGGCCCGCGAGGCGAACGAAGCGAAAAGCGCCTTCCTCGCCAATATGAGCCACGAAATCCGCACCCCGATGAACGGCATTCTCGGCATGACCCAGCTGTGCCTCGATACGCCGCTGACCGCGGAGCAGCGGGAGTACCTTTCGCTGGTGATGAGCTCAGCCCAGTCGCTGCTGCACATTATTAACGACATTCTTGATTTCTCACGCATTGAGTCGGGCAAGATGCAGGTGGACGAAGAGCCGCTGGAGATCCGCCCCTTTATCCAGTCGCTGATCCGCCCGCATATGCCTGCCGCCAGCGAAAAGGGCATTGAGCTGCTGGTGGACATCTCACCTGCAGTACCGGAGGTGCTGATCGTCGATGGCCCCCGGCTGCGGCAAATCCTGACTAACCTGTTGGGTAATGCGCTGAAGTTCACACATCAGGGGGAGGTTCTGCTGGCGATTGCGCCGGCCGACGACGAAAGCCGCTGGCGCTTTCGCATACGCGATACCGGCATCGGCATCGCCCCGGAGAAGCAAAAGGCGATCTTCGAGGCCTTCAGCCAGGCCGATAGCTCCACCACCCGCCGCTACGGCGGCACCGGGCTGGGGTTAACCATTTCGGCCCGCCTGGTCAGCCTGATGGGCGGCGAGCTGACGGTGGAGAGCCAGCCCGGGGCGGGCAGCGAATTTGCCTTCACCCTGCCGCTGGAAGGCCTGCACGCCGCCGCCTCCGGTAGCGCCCCGCCGGGACGCTTCAACAACCAGCGGGTGCTGGTGGTTGACGACAACAGCACCAACCTGCGCCTGCTCGACACCATGCTTCGCCAGATGGGACTGATACCGACCTGCGTGGACAACGCTGGTGAGGCGCTACGCCGGGCCGCCGAAGGGCCGCCCTGGCCACTGATCCTGCTGGACGCGCAGATGCCGGATATGGACGGCGTATCGCTGGCGCTGGAACTCTCCGCCCTGCCCGAGGCCAGTCAAAGCCAGATCATTATGCTCAGCTCCATGAGCCGCCATTTTGACGCCAATATGCTCAAGCGCATCGGTATCGCCCACTATCTGCATAAACCGGTGGCGCAGCGCGAACTGCATCAGGTTATCGCCGGGATTCTGGTCCCCACGCCAGTAGCGACAACAGCGCCAGCCCCCGTTGCGGGACCGGTCAGGGACCAGACCGGGCTGCATATCCTGCTGGCCGAAGATAACCTGGTGAATCAAAAGGTCGCCAGACGACTGCTGGAACAGCTTGGCCACCGCTGCGAAGTGGTGAATAACGGCCGGGAGGCGCTGGAGCGCTGGCGCGCCGCCTGCTGGGATCTCCTGCTGATCGATCTGCAAATGCCAGAGATGGACGGCGAAACCGCCATCCGCCTGCTGCGCGAAGAGACTCAAGCGCGGGGCCGGGAGCACCAGCCCGCGATTGCGATGACCGCCCACGCCATGCAGGGCGATAGAGAGCGCTGTCTGGCGATGGGCTTCGACGATTATATCGCCAAACCGGTGAGCCAGGAGGCGCTGAGGGAAGCCATCGCCCGCGTCGGCGCAGCGGAAGATAGCGGTCCGGAGGAAGAGGAAGGCCTGCCGGATGAGGCCCGTCTGCTAAAACAGTGCGCCGACGATCCTGAGCTGGTCGAGGAGTTGCTGGGACTCTTCGCTGAAGGGCTTGACGCCGCAACGGCGGCCCTTACCCACGCCATTGACGCCAATGACCGGGAGACGCTGCGCCGAACCGCCCACAAGCTGCGCGGCGAGGCGGTCACCCTCGGCTTTCAACGCCTTGCCGGGGTGCTCCAGCAGTTGGAGAGCCAGGCGACGTCGCCCGACCGGACCGTGCCAGATGACCTGCGCGACGCGCTGGCCGAGGCAACCACAGGCTGCCACCGGTGGCTACATCGCAGAGCGCAGGCGGCTTCACGCTAAGCCGCGATCAGTCGTGGATTTTCACCCCCAGACAGCCGCGAACAAATTCAGGGTTAAAGTGTTTCACCGCTTCGCCAACGTAACCTAAATCCAGGGCGCCGATCTGCGCCATTTCGCTCGCGGTGAGCGAGAAATCCCAGATGGCAAAGTTCTCTTCAATACGCTCCTGGCGGGTGGATTTAGGGATCACCGTGACGCCACGCTGCACGTTCCAGCGCAGGATAACCTGCGCAATGGTTTTTTGATGGGTATCGGCAATCCCCTGCAGCATTTCATCTTCATACGGGTGATGTCTGCCGCCGCCTAACGGCGCCCAGGCTTCAGGCTGAACGTGATAATGCTTCATGGTTTCCAGCGCCGCAGGCTGCGCGAAATAAGGATGCAGTTCAACCTGGTTCACCATCGGCATGATTCTGACGGTTTCGCAGAAGTTAGCTAACACATGGGGGTAGAAATTGGAGACGCCAATCGCTTTCAGCTTCCCGGCTTCATACGCGTCTTCCAGCGCGCGCCAGGCGCTGAAATAATCGCCCATCGCCTGATGCAACAGATAAAGATCGAAGTATTCCAGCCCGGATTTTTTTAAGGACGCGGCAATCCCGGCTTTCGCCATCCCGGTGTTGTCCATGTCCTGAATCCACAGTTTGGAGGTAATAAATAGCGCCTCACGGGTACACAAACCTTCGGCGATGGCTTCGCGAACGGCCTCCCCCACCGCATCTTCATTATCATAGACGGCAGCGGTATCGATAAGGCGGTAGCCGGTACGAATGGCGTTCAGCACCGACTGCTTACACTCTGCTTTATCGGTCACCTTAAAAACGCCAAAGCCCAGCATCGGCATTTTTAGGTTGTTACTTAATACGGAATATTCCACGGTGAAGCTCCCCTCTTGTTAAAACACCATGGTAAGACAGGAACGCGGTCACGATTAGCCTGTCATTCCTGATTTGACTTATGCATTCAATTCATTAATCGCAGTGCGCTGAGATGATCTGATTTTGACAGAGAGCAGAAAAGTCACCCCTGCCGCGCCCAGCAGTAACAGACCACTCAGTGCAAAAGTGCTGTGCCATCCCAGACTATCAAACACCAGGCCGCCTGCCGTTGACCCGAGGGCAATCGATAGCTGGATCACGGCAACCATTAGACCACCGCCCGCCTCCGCCTCCTCGGGCAGCGTCCGCGCAATCCATGTCCACCAGCCGGTGGGCGCCGCCGTCGCCAGCAGGCTCCACAGGCTTAACAGTACGGTGACGGCACCGGTATGGTGCCCGGCCAGCAAAAGCGCTCCGACAATCGCAGCCATAACCAAAGGGATAGCCACCAGCGTCGGATAAAACCGGGCGTGCAGAACGGTCGAAATGGGCAGCGTGCCGACAAAACCAGCGACGCCAATCGCCAGTAATATCAGTGGCAGACCAGAAGAACTGACCCGGGTCACCGTCTCCAGAAACGGTCGCACATAGGTAAATAAGGTAAACTGCCCCATAAAGAACAGCCCGCAGGCCAGCAATCCCAGGGATAGCGTAGAAAGACGGAACAGACGCAGCACCGATCCCTGCCGCTGTGGTGCGCGCGGACTTTTCATCGACGGCAGGCTAACGCATTGCCAGACGAAGGCCAGCACCGCCAGCGGGACAAGACATAAAAAGGCGCCGCGCCAGCCGACGGTGGCCCCCAGGTAGCTGCCCAGCGGCGCTGCCACGACCGTGGCCAATGCGTTACCACCGTTAAAAATGGCCAGCGCGCGGGGAACCTGGCGTTGCGGCACCAGCCGAATGGCCGTTGCTGCCGACAATGACCAGAATCCGCCGATGACGATCCCGATGAGCGCCCTGCCCAGCATATAAACCGGAAAACTGGACGCCTGGGCAATCATCAATCCTGAGGCCGCCATCAACGCCGTGAGCCCCAGCAACAGCCATTTACGGTCCAGCGACCCGGTAAGACGGGAAATCGTCAGGCTGGTCAGTACCGCCAGCGCGCCAGAAAGCGCGATCCCCTGGCCTGCTAATCCCTCGGTAATGTGTAAATCACCCGCGATGGGTGTCAACAGACTGACCGGCATAAACTCTGAGGCAATGAGCACAAATACGCAGAGCGTCATCGCCAGGACGCCGCTCCAGTATGCGCGGGTATTATGTAATCCAGACATTATTTATCTCCGACAAAACAAAGCCGCCTGCAGGCGGCTTTGGGGATGTCTCCGGCACAGGAGAGCTATTGCAGGTTGGTTTTGAAAAATTGCGTGAATGTAGCAAAGGGAATTTTGCCCGCGACGTTGTCATAGAGATCGACGTGGTTTGCGCCAGGGACAATCACCAGCGCTTTCTCTTTACTGCCGATCGCCTTAAAGGCATCTTCGGCAAAATAGCGTGAGTGGGCTTGTTCGCCGGTCACAATAAGCGTCGGAATAGTCACTTCGCTGGCGTAACTCAGCAGCGGCATATTCATAAACGACAGCGGCATCGTCGCATTCCATGCCCCGGTTGAATTAACCGAACGCGCATGGAAACCTCGCGGCATACGGTAATAATCGAAGAACTCTTTCAGGACCGGATTGGGGTTGGCGGGCAAGGTTTCCGGCAAAATACGATCGGCAGCGCTGACGTTGCCTTTATCATCGACATAAATGTCATGCCCGCCGGGGGCGAAAGTGCCGTTTGCCGCATCCTTCCAGCGCTGCGCGTTCAGGTAATGCAGTACCGCTCGGCGGTCAGCTGTCGTGTAGCGGTCTTTGCCATCGCCTACCCCATGCCCCATCGCGCGGCTCATGTCATACATGACGCTGGTCGCCACCGCTTTGACGCGTGTATCCATCGCCGCGTCGTTTAGGGCCATACCGCCCCAGCCGCAAATGCCGAGCAAACCGATACGGTTGCGATCCACCTCTTTTTGCAGGCCCAGAAAGTCCACCGCGGCACTGAAATCCTCGGTATTGATATCCGGTGAGGCCACGTTGCGTGGGTAGCCACCGCTTTCGCCCGTATAGGATGGGTCAAACGCCAGGGTGACAAACCCCTGTTCGGCCAGCGTCTGGGCATACAGGCCGCTGGACTGCTCTTTTACCGCGCCGAAGGGACCGCTCACGGCAATAGCTGCCAGTTTGCGGTCGCCGCGATCCTTCTGCAGGTAGAGATCGCCAACTAAGGTTATCCCGTAGCGGTTCTGGAAGGTCACCTTACGGTGATCCACTTTCGAACTCTCAGCAAACGTTTTATCCCATTTTTCAATCAATGAAACAGGCGCATTCGGGTTAGTTGTCTCAGCATAGCTCATCGTTGTCACTCCACTTAATGAGGCGCAAAGCAGCATGGCGGGTATCGCGGCTGTCAGTTTTTTGGTGAAAACCGTCATCAAAATTCCCCTAAATAAACGTGATCAATGCAAGTCTCCGGTAGACAATGCAGCTTTGCTTTATTGTCGTGCGCTTAGTGTAGCCAGCAGTAATGGTTCTGATTAGTAGGTAAAAAATGCTAAAATTAATACCATATTGTTCTAAATGGCATGTGGATGACGAGGCGGGAGAATGGCGAAACGGGAAAACTATAATGACCTTTATCTGTTTATGCAGGTGGTGCGTGAAGGCAGTTTTACCGCCGCAGCGCAACGACTTGGCCTGGCGCAGTCCGGGGTAAGCCGTGCGGTTCGCGAACTTGAAGAACGGTTGGGCGTTCAGCTTCTGGTGCGTACCACCCGCCGGTTGTCGCTCACTCAGGCGGGTGAGCAGCTCTATCACAATGTCGAATCCGGTTTCGACGCCTTAGATATGGGACTCGCCACGCTGGCCCACTATCGTCAAACGCCCTCCGGTACGGTACGCATCAATGCCAGCCAGCATGCCATTGATAAAGTCCTGCTGCCGAAGCTGGCAGTATTTAAACACCGCTATCCCGATATCAGACTGGAACTGATCAGCGAAAGCCGGTTTATCGATATTATTGCGGAGCGGTTCGATGCGGGCGTGCGTCTGGGCCCGGAAGTCGGGAGTGGTATGATTGCGGTACGCATTTCGCCCGATATGGAGATGGCTGTTGTCGGTACCCCGGAACATTTTCGCCGCTACGGCTTTCCACAAACGCCCGCCGATTTAGTCGTCCACCCCTGCATCGCTTATCAGTTCGGCGACGGCAGCCTTTACGCCTGGGAACTTAATGTGGATGGCAAAAAAATCACCCACCCGCCTCAGGGACAGTGGGCTTTCGCCGATAGCTATATGGAGGCCAAAGCGGCGAGGCTCGGTCTGGGGCTGGCCTATGTCCCGGAAGAGCTGATTACCGACGATCTAGCCCAGGGCACACTTATCCGGGTGCTCCAGCGTTATAGCCAGCGTCTGGAAGGTTCATTTCTCTATTACCCGCACCGCAATGTGTCGCCCGCGCTGAGAGCGGTCATTGATACATTGCGAATGTAGCAGAGGTTGCCTGCGGGCAACAGGCAACAGGCAACCGGTAGCAGCCAGAGACAGCGTCTGTACTCGGACCTGTCATTCAATTCCGATCTATGCAAATAGTCATGCCAGGCGGAAATGAATTTATATAAATATTAATTTTGTGAGTTATGTACTTCATTATAAAGTTTAGAAGCAGCACCTCTACGTAACAAGCTAAAAAAGCAAATGATCGTAAAGATGAAGGGGTAAATAGCCAAAACCCATGCCAGCTTTTGACTTTTAATAATGTTATTTAGAGTATCACTCAACGAACCACTTGAAAAGTTCTCACAAATCCTGTCAACCGAGCCCACACTTATCCCCGCTTTTTCTGAGAAAGCCGTTTTATCGAAATCTTCACTTTCACACTGTTTTTTATCGAGCTTCCACTCAGTCCAGTTCAGGGGAAGGTAATTATTGGTCCAGATCGAACTCTCAGCAATATGATCATTAATCCAAACCCATGACTTGTCGTCGCCTAATCGTACTAATGCGGATGGCTTCAATGCCAGCAACATAAAATTTGATAATAGCAGCATAGTTAACACACAAGAGACAAATACGCCAGTATTAGCGATAAATAATGGTTTTATTGCCTTAAGCGTTGATATTTCAAACCATCCTTTCGCGGCTGTGACATGACGAATATCTATATTTTTCTTTTTTGTCCAGTTAATCAGCGACTTGATCTCTTCTTTATTTCTTGCGCCGACATTAAATAAAACATTAAAGCGTTCAACATCATTTCTCTCATTGAAATATGCATTTATTTTACCGTCGTGAAACGTTTTCCCTCCCAGGCAGAACTCCCATAGCCGGTTCAATAAAGAATATGCGGATCCTGCCCGTTTCCAGATAAACACCCCTAATAAGCCAAAAGTAACAAAAATTAACGCGCTATTTATCAGTCCATCAAAATTCCATATCGAAGAAATTAAACTTTCCATCTATCCCCTCTTAATCATCCCGCTAATCGCATGCTCAGCAATCACACCACAGCATCATTACAAAATAAATATTTTTTAACTGCAACTTTTCTTATCCAGCGCACAAGGTCATTGCCGATATCTTCTTATACGCAGGCCATAACTATACGTCACGCACTTCTGCTACTTGAGCCTTACATTCCACCTCAGTGCTGCTACGCTATCTCTGAGAAAATGGCGAAGGAGATATAATGAAAGTCCTCAATATCCTGATCCGTCGATGCGTGCTGATTACCCGTTTTGAAGAGACCGTTTCGTTTTATGAAAACCTTATCGCGCAGACGGCCAGATTGCGTTTCGACTATCCCGAATACGATCTCAAACTGGCGCAGGTAGGTTCTGTGCTTTTAATTGGCGGAACCGAGAAAAGCCTGGCGCCTTTTCGCGCCACCGAGGCCACTTTCCTGGTCAACGACATTACCGCCTGGGAGAAACATCTGCCTTCCACCGGAGCAACGATTATCAACCCGGTGAAGGCCGTGCCCACCGGCTGGAACATGCTGGTTCGGCATCCGGATGGCATGATTGCCGAATACGTTGAGCATCATGACAAAAACACAGCAGATGAGATCTTCTGATGCTTCGCTTTCAGAGGGTTGGACCTGGTATCAGTCGGCCATACTGCCAGAAAAGTGCGCTTTCTGCTGTAGCGAGAGAGGGAGAGCTGGAGAAACTGGCGCTGCAAGCCGCAGCGCCACAGTTATCCTCTCAACTGGATAGCATCACAGGCTGACACTGTTCAACCAGTTGAGCAGACTTGCCACTGAGTATTGCGTCGGTGCGCGCGATATCGGTTGGCCCGATGTTATCAGCAGCAGCGTCGGCAGGCCGCGTACGCCGAGGTCGCTGGCCAGTTCCTGATGCAGATCGGCATCCAGATAGCGCGTTTCAAACTGAGCAATACGCTGGCTGAGTTTTTCATGGGCCAGCAGTTGCCAGAGTTTACGGCAATGCACACAGCGCTCCGCGCCAACGAACAGCAGCACGGGTCGTTCACCCTGCAGTTCACTCGCCGCGCTTATCGGCCGGAATGCGCTTTCCGCAACGCGGAACAGCTTCGGACTACGGCGCAGCGTATCGTTATCGGTAGCTACGCATAGCGCATCGGCGCTTTTACTGTACGGCTGTACGCCCGCCACGCGCACCACGCTCTGCGCCGGGCCCGCCGCCGCCGCGCCCGGCTGACGCAGAGTGCGGACATCGACTGCCGCAATCGGCGTCTCCTGCGGTTGCGCAAGCTGCGGGATCCACGCGTAAGGAATGCGGTAGGCGCGGTAAACCATATTATTATTCAGCGTCTTGCCCCAGAACGGCGAAATATATTCCCAGACAATGTCGTGATCGCGGGTCACTTCAAAAATGCGGCCGTTCGATCCTTCGTTAATCAGCGTATTGCCATTTTCCAGGCGCTGCATATTACTGATATACGGGCTGTAGAAGCGATAGGAGTCGGTCGGTTGCGGCAGATCCGCTTCATAAGGCGAGTAGCGCCACTCAATATCGAGGGTCAGCGGGTTGATCTCAAGGATCCGTGAATAATCGCGCCAGGCGTTTTTCACCCCATCCGCCGACGCCGGGTTAGGTGCACCGTATCCGGCCCAACCGCCGTTGTCGAAAATCAGGATATTTCCCGCGCCCGGCAGCCCCTGCGGGATCATATGCGCATGATGCTGGCCGATGATCCAGCCGATGTGCTTCAGCTCCGGTTTGCTGTAGTCCGGGCCGAGCTGCCAGACTATTTTGCCGCTCTGCTTATCGATAATGGCGATAATGTTGGATTCGCGGGCGTCCCAGATAATGTTGTCGGGATGGAAGCGCGCATCGCCGGCGTCATACCATTTATTCGGTCCCAGCGCCGACATCGAGTTGATATGCATCCAGTCGCCCATTCCGCCGCCGCTGGCGCGCATATTCGGGTTATTGTACAGCGCGGTGCGTGCCGCATCGTCAAAGCCCAGCTCATGAAAATGGTCGCTGCAGCGCCACTCCCAGACCACATTGCCCTGCCAGTCGACTTCAATAATGGTGTCGTCCAGCAGCAGCTTGTCGGAGATCGCTTCATTAACCAGATTGGTGTGGGCGAGGATCAGGGTATTGCCGCCATCCACCTGCGGCTCCAGCCCCGGCGCGTAGTAGCCGACCGGGTTACCCGCTCGCTGATAGTCGTGATGAGCGCGCGCCATCCAGCGCGTTTCGTTGCCGGGATCGCTGACCTTTTCGTAGCGGTCGAATTTCCAGGTTACGTTGCCCTCCCAGTCCACCTGGATCAGATCGAGCATATCCTGCATGCCATAGCGCGGGTCGCGCTCGCCGCTGTGGCCAAGGATGGCGCCGCCGGGCAGAATTTTGTTGGGAAACCCATGCAGTTCAGGCCATTCCCGCACCACGTGACCATTCATATCCACCAGTACCGCGCCGTGTTCGGTGGCCTGGAAAAGGGTGTAGCCGCTCCAGGCGCGCTGCGGATCGTAAAGAGTGGCGCCGGTCGGGTAAACGGAAGGATGTCCCATATGTTGCTCCTTAAATAATAAAATCAGACAGAAGTAATCAGGTTGCGAATGTGGCGGCAGGCGGCGGTAAACGAGTCATCATCACGCTGGCGCGGATGAGGCAGCGCCAGGTTCACGATTTCTCGTATCCGCCCCGGACGCGGTGAGAGCACGACGACGCGATCGGCCAAGGCGACGGCCTCTTCCACATCGTGCGTCACCAGTAACGTGGTGGTTCCCGCGCTTTGGTGGATCTGTAAAAGTTCCTGCTGCAGGGTGTGACGCGTCAGGGCATCCAGCGCGCCGAAAGGCTCATCGAGCATCAGGATCTGCGGGCGAGCCACCAGACCGCGGGCAATAGCCACCCGCTGGGCCATGCCGCCGGAAAGCTGCGCGGGCAGCGCGCTGGCGAACTCGCTGAGCTGCACGCGCGCCAGCATCTCCAGTGCCCGCTGGCGCTTCGTCGCCCGGCTGAGCTTTTCATCCGCCAGGCCGAGCATCACGTTGTCGAGCACGTTAAGCCACGGGAACAGGCGCGGCTCCTGAAACACAATGCCGCGCTCTTTGCCCACGCCGGTGACCGGCTCGCCGTTAATACAAATATCCCCCTGGGTGGCTGACTCAAGTCCCACCAGCATCCGTAGCAGCGTCGATTTACCGCAGCCGCTGCTGCCCACCAGCGCGACCAGTTCACCGGCGGCGATATCCAGATTGAAATTCTGTAGCGCCGTCACCTGTTGCCAGGATTTACGCACGTGGCGAAAAGAGACCAGAGTTGAAGAGGTCATAACTGCTCCTGTTGACGCCAGCGGGTGGCGCGCATTTCCAGTAAACGTCCGGCTTTATCCAGCGCCGCGCCGGTGATACCGACCAGCACCATGCCGCAGAGAATAGTGGGCATATCCAGCAGCTGCTGGGCATTGATCATCAGGCTGCCGATCCCGACGCCGGAGGACATGAAATATTCCGCGCCGATATTGCCAAGCCAGGCGTAAATCAGCGCCAGCCGCAGACCGGCGAAGATCCCCGGCGCGGCACCGGGAAGAATGACCCTGCGCAGGCGCGCGAATTCACCCAGCCGCAGTACCCTGGCGACTTCATCGAGTTGCGGATTTCGCTGAAGTACCGCCTGCAGGGTGCTGAAGAACATCGGAAAGAAAGACGCCAGAGCGATAAAGACAATTTTGCCGCCGTTATCGTTACCCACCCATGCCGTCAGCAGCGGCAGCCAGGCAAACAGAGCAATATGGCGCAGCACGTTAAGCATGGGGGTAAAAATTTGTCCGGCGCGTGGGCACAGCGCCAGCAGCAGCCCGCACAGCAAACCGCCGGCAATCCCCAGCGCGCCGCCGACAACCGCTCTCCCCAGACTGGCCAGCATCGCGGCGCTCAGCTCTCCGCTCAGGATCCCCTGAACAAAACGCGCCGCCACCGCCAGCGGCGAAGAGAATAATCCGCTATCAATCCAGCCCCACTGACTGGCCAGCTGCCACAGCGCCAGCAGGACTATCGGCAACTGTAACGCCCGCCAGCTGGCCTGCGGTTTCCACGCCAGGCGTCCGGCGGCTGGCTGCGGCCAGAACACCAGTCGGGAACAGGCCCGATTCGCCGCCCACTCCATCAGCATGCCGCTCAGGCCAACCACCGCGATGGTGACGAAGACGATATCCAGCTGAAACAGCTGGCGGCCCCAGACCATCAGGTAGCCAATACCTTCGGAAGAAGCCAACAGCTCGACAACGATAAGCGATACCCAGGCCTGCGAAAGCGCCAGACGCAGACCGGTAAACCAGCCCGGCAGGCTTGCCGGGATCACCAGCCAGCGCAGCCGCTGCCAGCGGGAGAAGTTCATCACCCTGCCGGCTTCGCTCAGGGTCAGCGGCACGCTGGCTACCGCCTGCTGAGTGTTGATGGTCATCGGCACCACGGTGGTTTTCACGATAACCGCCAGCTTGAGGCCGTTATCAATCCCGAACAGCACCATCAATAGCGGGATCCAGCCGAGTGTCGGAATTTGCGCCAGCGCGTAGAACAGCGGTTCCACCCGCTGCGCGGCCGCTGGCACCAGGCCAAACAGCGCCCCGAGCAGCGTGCCGGCGATGGCGCCCAGCAGCAGGCCAAGCGCCAGATGCTGGAGGCTAAATCCCCACTGCGCCAGCAGATCGCCGCTCAGCAGCGACAACGCGGTATCGGCAACCACCGACGGCGCGGGCAAAATTTGCGCGGGCATCCATCCCTCGCGGGCGGCGATGTACCACAGCAACAACAGTAGCGCTGGCAGCAGCCACGGCCAGCCGTTAAGCCGGAAACCCGGCCTGCCAGGAGCATCGGTTCTTAAGATCATCTGCGACATATCGGTCCACTCATCGGAAAGTGATGCCGCTATGAAAACGTGACTCACGCCGCCCCGCTATTGCGTAAGGTGAATAATCCCGATGCATCGAATGCATTTCAGCCTGGCGAGCACGCTGCGTCTGATTTAGCTTTTTTTCACCCATGCTTGGCGAATAAAAGCATTTAACACACGGCCCGCCGGCTCTTTAGGGTGAGAAAAAACTCAAGGGAGCAATACGTTATGATGAAAGCATATTTTAGCCGCACCTTGCTGGCAGTGGTCGCGGTCATCGGTCTGGCGGCAAACACCCAGGCCGAGACGCTACGAACCATTCGCATCGGCGTGCCGGATCAGAGCGCAGGCAGTCAACCTTTTATTGAGGGGCCGGTCGGCATGGCGTTTATCCGCCATCAGCTGGAAGAGGTGTTTAAACCGCAGGGTGTGGAAGTGCAGTGGCAGTTTTTCAAGGGGGCAGGCCCGGCGGTGAATGAAGCGTTAGCCAACCGACAGCTTGATTTTGTTTACCTCGGCGATCTGGCGGCGATTATCGGTAAGGCCAATGGTCTGCCGACACGCCTGCTTCTGGGCAGCCGCGGCTCGGAATCCTGGCTCGCGGTAACCAAAGCCTCGGGTATTAAAACGCTGGCCGACCTGAAAGGCAAACGGGTGGCGGTCTATCGCGGTACGGCAGACCAGTTGGCCTTTGACCGGGCGCTGCAAACCGCCGGCCTCAATGAGCGCAGTTTGCAGGTCATCAACCTTGACTGGAACGCGGGTAAAGCGGCGCTGGCGGCCGGTCGCGTCGATGCGGTATGGGGAGGCGTCTCCCTGCTGGCGCTACGCGGCGACAAAATTGATGTGGTGGTTAAAAGCGGCGATTCAGGCCGCCAGAACACCACTCAGGCGGGGTTCCTCGGCACACAGACGTTTATCGAGACCTGGCCGCAGGCGACTCAGCAGATCGTTAATGTGCTGGTGAAGAATGCCGCTGAAATCAGCGATCCGGCTAATCGAGACGCCTGGTCTGCCGAGATGGCGCAGCAAAGCCAGATCCCTAAGTCGCTGTTTCTGGAGGCGCTGCAGCCGCAGGATCTGAACTTTACCACCTCACCGCGTATTGACCCGTTCCTGACCGACAGCTTCAGCAGTAGCGTCGAGCAGGCTAAATCGGGTCGTCTGATCCGCAGCGCCTTTGACGTTAAGCAGTGGGTGGACGGCCAGTTTGTCGAGCAGGCGCTGAAAACGCAGCAACTGGAAAACCGCTGGCCACCGTACGATGCCAAAGGTGAGGCGAAAAACGCCGGTTAATCCCCCTCCTCCTGCGCCAGCAGCTGAAGCTGATGCTGACGGTCGGTGTGGAGGATAATCTCAATCAGCCTCTCAACCAGCGGCGGCTGAATCGCGTGAACCGGGGAGATAATGGCAAACCGGGTCTGCATTAGCCGCCACTCATCTGGCAGATCGCTAAGTTCCAGTTTCACCAGCCGATGGCTGTGCTGGCACAACGCGAAGCCGTCCTCGCTGGCGAAGCTTATCGCGTGGGTTTGCGCCAGAGTGGAAAGCAGCGCGTAAATATGGTCGCACTGGATGGCGGGCGTAAAGTCCTGTTGCTGGCTGAGGGTTGCCAGTACCTTGCGTACCCCCGGCGGCAAATAGGGAGCGGCAAAAGGGTAGCGCAGCATCTCCTGAATCGAGACCGTCCCCTGTTTTGCCAGCGGATGTTCGGCATGGCAGACAAAGAAACAGCGTTGTGGGCTGAGCGGCTGCACGCGTAGCTGCGGGTCAAGCTCGGCCTGCCAGCTATCGGCGACCACAAAAGGATAGTGCTGGGAGGTAAGCGCCTGATGCAGAGCAAGCCAGTTATCAATGTGAAAATGCACCCTCGCCTGCGGCAAAAGACGATGAAACTTACCGATGGCCGCCGGAATCAGCCTGGCGCCGGGAGCCGGGCCGCAGCCAAAAGCGACCTCGCCATTTTGCGCATCGTCCGCCTCACGCAGCTGGCTACTGAGCTCAATATTGAGTTTCTGAAAACGGCGCGCATAAGGCAGCAGCTTTTGCCCATGCAGCGTGAGCGTCGGTAGCTTGCTCTGGCGGTCGAATAAAGGATGACCGACACTCTGCTCCAGCGCCTGAATGCTGCGGCTAAACGCCGACTGCGACAGGCAAACCGCCTCCGCCGCACGATTAAAACTGCCGTACTCCACTAGCGCCACAAAATTGCGTAACTGGCGAAAATCCAGATGCATCGTTCCGCTCCCTTCCCTCTACTGTTCAACAAAAGTACTGGAAGGCGGCCTGGCGGTAAACCACAGACACCACTCCCGGTGGGTTAGCGCACGGTGACTGGGGTGAAAGTTCGCGTTGCCGAATATTGATGAACCTGCATGAGCGGCCAGCCACAGAGCCTCACGCTGATCTCACGTTTCAGCCATTAATTCCGTCATCACTTTCGCAAACACTTCGCCCGGCTGCGACAGGGTGCTATGTCCATCCGTCACCGCGACGACAGACACCGGCAAGGCATGACGGAACGGCCGCACCGCCAGACCGCTGGTGTCGACGCCCTGTAGAGAAAAACTGTCAACAATAGTCATACTGTTGTTGCCGTGTCTGACAAGATTAATCGCTATGCTGTAGCGGTTGGTTTCTACCGCCGCCACCTGGCGCTGGCGGAACGCCGGCACCTCCTCGGCAATCATGGCAACCAGCCGCGCGTCGGTCGTGATATATACCAGGTCGCGTGTCGGGATATCCTGCCAACGGATTTCCGTCTGCTGCGCCAGCGGATGCTGCTCGGGCAGCACACACACCATTTCGCCCCGGCAGATGGCCAGCGGGTTCTCCTCTGGTTCGTAGCCGGGTTTCACCAGAAAACCGAGATCGTAACGCCCTTCTTCAACCGCTGTCTCAATTTCATTGTTGAGACACATATCCGCCACCACACCATAATCGGGAAAGGTCTGGCGAAAACGCGCCACCGCCAGCGGCAATATATTCAGCGCCAACGCAGGCGTGGCACAGACCCGCAACTGACCAACGCGATACTGGCGGATGTGATCAACAAAACGCTCAAAACGAAGCCGATCCTGATGCACGCGCAGCGCCTCTTTATACAGCGCTCTGGCTTCCGCGGTTGGCTGCATCTTCCCTTGATAGCGCTCAAACAGGCTGAACCCCATCTGCTGCTCGATAAGCGCCAGGCTTTTACTCACCGAAGGCTGCGACATGGCCAGCTGCGCCGCTGCCGCTGTCACTGAACCTAGCTGAACGATACTGATAAAGACCTCGAGTTGCTTGGGTGTCATTGCCATTTTCCTGATAACGATATGCTGATTATGCATTTAAAAAATATGCACTCAGGGTTATAGAATCCATAATTATATTCACCAGAGGGCATAAAATGAAATTTTTCACGTCACGCTTCATGTCGATATTGTTGCTTATACCGGGGATGTTCTTAGCCCAGTCTCCTGCTCAGGCCGGGGAAGAAATCAATACGATTCTGCCAGACCATGTGATCCGCGTCGGTGCGGTCAACGCACCGCCGTGGTATCAGAAAGATCTGCTGACCAACCAGTGGACCGGGCTGGTTCCGGATGTTGTGCAGGCGATATTTAAAAACACCGATATCAAGATTGAATACGTTGATACGCAATGGGGCACCGCCGTCGCGGGTTTACAGTCCAACCGCTTCGATATTTTAGGTGGTTTTAATAATACGCCAGAAAGAGCCAAAGCCGTCGACTTTACACGCCCTATGGGCTCGCACCAGATGGGCGTCCTGACTCTGGAGAAAGAGACGCAGAAATATCAGCGCTGGGACACCATCAACACTTCGCAGACCAGGCTCAGCGCGATTGATGGCTCGGCAGCCGTCACGCTGCTGCAGCCTCAACTGGACAAAGCCCAGTGGATTATCGTTCCCGATAGCGACAACATGCAGCTCCAGATGGAGAGCGGCCGCGCGGATGCCATCGTCACTAACGATATCCAGATGGCGCAATATATTCAAAAGCGTCATCAGGGCTCGATGATTATTCCACAGCCGATCAAAGAACAGGCAACCAATATGGGCCTGCGTAAAGATCGACCGGAATTACAGGCGTGGCTGAATGGACGGCTCGAACAGCTGGATAAAGACGGCACGTTGAAAAAAATCTGGCAGAAATATACTCACCCAGCGAAATAACTCTGATGAACCCACAATCATTATTACCGTTGCTGAAAATTGAAGCGCTTAGCAAATCATTTTCAGGTAATAAAATTATAGATGATGTTTCCTTCGCGGTTCGTCCCTCGGAGGTGATTGGCATCATTGGCCGCAGCGGCGCGGGTAAATCCACCCTGCTGCGTTGCCTGAACATGCTTGAAGTCCCGGATAGTGGGCATATCTGGCTGGGTGAGGAAGAAATAGGCTTTCACGGCGCGCAGAGAAAACAGGTCACACAGCGCACATTAGCGCGCCAGCGTGCCTCAATGACGATGGTATTCCAGCACTTTAATCTGTGGCCACACCGCAGTGTATTGCAGAATATTATTGAAGGTCCGGTACAGGTCCTGGGCGTGCCGCGTAAAAAAGCCATCGAAAAAGCCATGGCGCTGCTCACGCGTATGGGCCTGCAAGAAAAAGCCGGAGACTTCCCGGTTCAACTTTCAGGCGGTCAGCAGCAGCGGGTATCTATCGCCCGCGCCCTGGCTATGGCGCCGCAAGTGATCCTGTTCGACGAACCGACTTCCGCACTCGATCCGGAATCTGTCGGGGAGGTGCTGTCCGTTATTTCCGAACTGGCGGCCAGCGGCACCACCATGCTGGTGGTTACCCATGAAATGCGTTTTGCCCTGCAGGTCTGTAGCCGGCTGCTGTTGATGGATAATGGCAAACTGGTGGAAGAAGCATCCCCGCAGGAGATCTGGTCACGACCGCCCGATGCCCCTATCCGACGCTTTATGACGCTGTCCGGCGTAACGGCAGAGGAGCTGCGCTAATGTCATATCACTGGGATTTCTCAATACTGTGGCAATATCACGCGGTTTTGCTGGAAGGGATATTGACCACTTTTAAAATTGTGCTGGCCTCAGTCACGTTAAGCATTCTTGGCGGAGCGCTGCTGGCCCCGTTGCGCGGCGCGTCCAGGGCGGTCATCCGCTTACCCACCCAGGGGTTGATTGAGATTGTGCGTTCAATCCCCCCTCTGGTGCTGATTGTCTGGGCCTACTACTGTCTGCCCATTTTGTTCGGCCTGACCCTCTCCTCGTATCTGACCTGTGTCCTGGCCATCTCATTATATGGCAGCGTATTTTTCGCTGAAATATTTCGCTCTGGTATGCAATCGGTCGATCATGGTCTGGTCGAAGCGGGCCTGTCGGTGGGGATGTCACCGCTGAAAGTATTAGTTCGCATTACCGGGCCGGTTGCCTTTTTGCGAATTCTACCGGCGTTTGTCAGTCAGTGCGTGATGTCGGTTAAGAATTCCGTGCTGGCGAGTTATATCGCAACGGGTGAGATCCTCTATCAAGGGCAACGGCTGAGTACCGCCACCTTCCGCCCTCTGGAAACACTGACTTTTGTGGCGCTGTTTTTCGTCGCCACCATTCTTCCGCTGTCACTGCTGGCAAGCTATGCCGAGCGCCGGATCCGCAGCCGCTACTTCAAACGTTGAGTAACCATGACTATTTCCGCAACACGCCAGCTGGTCAATTTTGCCAGTACCTTATCTGCGCCAGCTATCCCGGCTCCCCTTCGGCGCAAAATTCGACTGCATTTACTGGATGCTCTGGCCTGCGGTTGGGCGGCCAGTGGCCACCGGGTCAGCGAACCGATGATACGCGCCTCCCGGCTATTTGGCGGAAACGGTCACTGTAGCGTCTTCGGTGAGTCCGGTTTCAGCCCATCGGCGGCCGCGTTCGCGAACGCCGCCATGATAAACGGCCTGGATCACGATGACGGTGTGGAGATCGACGGCAAAGGGCTCGGCCATCCGGGGGCCACGCTGGTTGCCGCCGCGATGGTTGCGCTTGACCTCAATCCTGAGCCGGTAGCTCAGGACGTGCTGATTACCACCCTGGCGGCCGGTTTCGAGGTGAATAACCGGCTCATCCACGCCATCCAGCCTTCGGCAGAACGCTTCAGCCAGGTCTACGGCGTGGCGCAGCATCAATCTATCGGCGCAGCCGTGGTAGCCGGTCGGTTGTTGGGGTTAAACCCTGAGCAATTACATCACGCAGTGGGCCTGGCCGCCGCGTTAACACCGCTCCCCAGCCTGCACCAGTATAACTGGCGACAACGACCGCTGTTGTCGCTCAAAGATGCCGTGGCGCCCGCCGCGCAAGCCGCCGTGCAGGCGGTGATAATGGCGCAGCAAGGCCTCAGCGGCAGCCTTGACGTACTCGATGGCGAACAGGGCTTCTGGCGGATGATTGGCTCTGACCAGTTCGCGCCAGACAGGTTGACCGACGATCTCGGCAGCCACTGGTACGCTGGCTACGGTAGCTTTAAGCGATATCCCGCCTGCCGCTGGCTGGCCTGCGCGCTGGAATGTATGGAGGGCATTATGCAGCAGACCGGCTGGTCCGTTGCGGATCTCCGCACCATTGAGGTACAAAGCTTCCCCCGCCTGGTCAATGATATGATGGACTACCGGCCGCAAACGGTGACCGACGCGCAGTTCAGCCTGCCGTGGACGCTGGCAGCGGTCGCCGCTGGCCTGCCACCTGGTGCCGACTGGTATACAGAAGACAATATGCAAAACCCAGCCTTGCTGGCGGTGGCGGATAAAGTCACGGCCACTGTCACACCTGAATTTACACAACGAATGAACGGTCCGGCACGCCAGCCTGGCGCGCGCGTTGTGGTCACAAACAGCCGTGGTGAACGTGCAGTGCAGGAACGCTACAAACCCCTGGGCAGCGCCGAACGCCCGCTTAGCGATGGCGAAATTATTGCCAAAGCGCGGCGAAATTTGCCCGGACATAAGATAAAGGTTAACGAACTGCTTACGAGCGTGATGGAGGAGGAAACGGCTCGGTATTACTCCTCTTCGGCAGACCTGATGGGCTTTTCGCTACCGGCGTAGCAAGGGTTGCCTGACATCATCAGGCAACCACGACCGGTTAGTGCTTGGTTATATACTCACCATGTAACATCATGTCTGATAGTGGTTTTTTCTTACCCTTAGAAACCCATACCGTCTTTTTTACCGTAGACAAAAAGTTTTCTGTTTTGTGATCTAGCAACGGTTCCAACGAGTCGCTTTAATCCACAGAGACAGCGTCACGGATACCTTCCATTTCCGACCAAAACCGAAATGCATCATCACGAATAAATGGACAAATAATACCAAAATGCCCCGTTGTTCTCTCAACCCAGGAATAAACGCCAAAAAAGCCGAGACCCGAATTGCGGGAGCCGTTCCTCTCGTATCCCAGACTCACACCAGTTACCCAGCGCGTAATGGACATCAACCAGAATATTATTCCCCGTCGATGTCATTACTACACCAGGAGTTTGATCTGCCAACATTTCATTGATGGAATCTGGCGAGAGAATACGTTAACCCGCAAACATCCCATTCTGAGCGATCATACTCAGAAAATTGAGATAATCCTCCGCCGTACTGACCGCCCCGCCCTTCAAAACTGGATTCAGGATCTCCTCCACAGGCACATCATTAGCTCGATCCCTTCGCGGATGCATCCATTGGGTTCGCATCATCCCCAACGGTCCGGCTAATTTCTCCTGGAATACCTGACTCTAGCATTTCCCTGTAATCACCTCAACAACAGCGCCAACTACCTGAAAACCCGGATCACCATAGGCAAAAACTTTTCCAGGACGGCTAATCAGAGGGCGCTGCATAAACTCCTGCGCCGACTGTACTAACGTAATGCGATGATCCTGAGCAAACTCATAGAACTCCTCTTACGTACCGGCAAGACCTGAAGTCTGAGATAAAAGCTGACGTAGAGTTAGTTCATCAGCAATTTTCGGAAACGCTGGCAGCCAACGTGAAACAGGCTGATCCAAGGATAATTTTCCCTCATCCACAAGAGCCATCACCGTAGCCGCAGTCAGAAACTTTGATGCAGAAGCTATCGGATACTGAGTATTGGGCTTCTGGCCACCAAAATTTACGAGAGAAACAATCTTGTCCTTAAAACCAATACCAAAACTGAAAGCACCCGCGCCTTTACCCATCATGCTTTTTGCAATGTTCAAGGCTGTTGTAGGGAGAAGGGAACCATGAACTAACATATAATCCAATTTTACAACCTTTGAATCAGGGCTGCTCATATCATTCGGTTTCATATTTTAGCACTTTCCCCTAAGGTATATTAATAATATGATGCCTGTTCTTTATTAACAGCTAAAACAAGATCATTGGAAGAAAGTAATTCGTGTTGCAATCAATTATGATCAATCATATCCATTAACATCTCCCCATAGCGCATCTGACTCGCACTGAATTGCATGCGCCGTTCTTACCATATCTGCCAAATTTGGAAGCACGCCAGTAAGCCCCAACTCCGCAGCTACCAATTGCCCTGTAATGATTGCTAATGTCTGGCGATCAAGATCTTCGTTTGTCACCGCTTGTGGGGGAGGAACAAAATCAGAAGTAGAGATATTTTCGATTTCCATCGTCATTGCCTCTTTCAGACCTGGCTATGATTTTGCCTGTCATAATCGAGAGCATCTAATGTATTGGTGCCACTTTATCTATGGCACCTAAAATAAAACCGGTCACCACATGGCAAAATGCATACGTCCTCTTCCAGGGATAGATCATCAACTGAAATATTTACTTAAAGAGCTCTAATAATTACCGAACAGCTCCTTCGGCGCTGATCCCTGCCACGGTATTTCTTATCAACTTCAGGAGGTCAGCAATGAGAACCTCAACGTCCCCTGCGTCTTAGTTTAATCTGCACATTAACGGTCTGGGCTATCTCAGCCGCATCCGCGACGTGCAGCCTAAAAAAGGCGACAGCTTCCTCGCGTACGCCATTGCGGCACTGAACAGCCCCACCACCAAACCGGAATATCACTATTTTGATGTTCGGGTTTCAGGCGATGAGGCGCAACATCTGATCCGTCGCTGCAATGATGCCGTGGACGCCGGGAAAAAAGTGCTAATTGGCTTTCGTCTCGGCGACTTGTGGACCGATATTTATTCCCATACCAAAGGGAAGTATGCCGGGAAGCAGGATGTAAGCCTGAAGGCCAGGCTTACCTTTATCCACTGGATTAAAGTCTATGGCGAGCAGGTTTATCAGGCGAAGCCCAAATCATCTGAACAGGCTGAAGATACGTCGCCGGAGGCTCCAGCATCGACTGCATATCCAGATTCAACGCCCTACATGTGGTGACAGTCAGGCTCCTTTGGGAGCCTGCTTTTTTAATATATCTTCTGCACTTTCAATAGGATAACGGGTATAACTGCCATCTTTCTTACAAACCACAGCAGTCACATGAACAGCATTATTTTCAATATATATCGCTCTATAATTATTTGGTGTGTCCATGAGATATCTGGCTTCTCTACCTAATTCTGGAATAATCCAGTATTTATCATTACATTGAAAAGAGCTTCTGGTATCATAACGGTAAACTTCTTTCGCCACAGCATTAAACAATCCACCAGCGCTAATGAAATAGGAAGTATAACCGATAATTAAAAAAACACCTGACAGACAAAGAATTGATGTATGCACCATCGAAGGTATTTTAATTTTTTTAACCCGCGATGAATCAGTTACCGCCCCTATAGCCATACAGCTAAAATATGAAGCAATCACAAAAAATGGGATGGAAAATAAGATTGAAAAAGCCCACCCAACATAAGCGATTTTAGAAACACTAATATCAAAGAATTCATTGACAAAACCATTCGTAAACATCTTTGAAATAAACAGTATGATTGAACACAAAATTAAAAGAGCTCGATTTATTTTTTTAACAGTATTTTCTTGCAGCCTTGACATGCATAAAAAATAATAATTCCAAAACAGTAATGAGAAACAAATTGCCGGAACACCAAGCAGGAAAATACCATAATTGAAACCAACACCTGAAATCGCCGTCGCCGCCGCGATAAAAAATATTACGATTAACGTACTTGAAGCACTAATGATTCCTTTCAGTTTACCTTTTCGTCCAGGAAATACACCTCTGAGGCGTTTTCTCTCTGTGCTTGCAAAGGTAGCAGAAGAAAAAAATCTGATAATATATCCGGATATCAACACCATGCTGATAAATGTTATGATAATGAGTAGATCAGTACTTGTACGCTTTCTGGCATAAGCCAGACTGAACATAATGGCTGGCCACCAAATAAAACTTATCCAGAACACAACAGGGACTGAACGAAAAAACTTTCCTATCATTAATTTTCTGCCTTTCCATATGATAATTCAGGTAGTTATAACAGGTGTATCTCCTACACGTCTATCACCCAGACAACAGATAAGTAAAAAGGCTGTGTTAGTCACCACATGGCTAAAAACGACTATCCACTTCCCCCTATTTTCGGCTGTCCGATAGTCACGCAACTGGCAGGATGAGCTCAATTTCCTGTCGGACGCCTCGCCATGAAGAATGACGCTCTGTGTTTACTGTATACTTTTTCACTGTTTATTAGCGGCTGCGCCGTACGCCAGAAACCGTTGCCTGTTTCCGCCAATATCGGTGTAGTCCCCACTACGCCGCAATTTACCGAGCGCCAGCAGCGCTACACCCTAGTAGAACTCAAACCCGAAACCAGCCGGATGAACCTGCAGCTACAGCCCGTCGAAATTAACCTTCTCGATAGTCCTGGTCTCACGATTGGCGCCGCATTGCGCCACACGTTGCGCCAGACGGGCTTTAGTCTGTGTCCCGCCGCCGAACGTTCATTGCTCTATATGCTTCCGCTGCCTGCCATCCACCGACACAGCGGGCGAATACTGCTGACTATTAATTCAAAGCTGTTTTCAGTAGACTATCCGGCTGGGTCTGATCCAGCCACACCGACGCGCTATCGCTCAAGGAATCGCTATGTCAGGCTATCGCAAGCACCGCCCTTTTACTTCTCTTTCACGCCGTTGTCGCCGTAAAAAAGTCATTCTACTTAAGAATCTGATCCGTCAGGAGCATCACCGCTGTGGCGGCATATACTACGACGCATGCGGCATTTCCCCTTTCTGCGATGAACCCGATCGCATTTGGGGATGGAGCGATGTCTACTTTACGGGATTAGATCCCGCCGTTCTTTGGAACGCGGAAATTATCACAGTGCAAACAGCGTTTAACGATGCCGTCCACGCCCGAGCATTTGATGAAGCCCGTGAGTTGCTGAGCAAAAAAGAACGTGAAAATGAATTCCGAATGGAAACCAGACACAATTACGACGCAAAAGGAAAAATTCTAAGCCACACAATGATATTCCGAGAACCCAGTAAATATGTCATGTTTGGCAACCTGACTTTTTCACAGTATGTTCATAAACGCGAGCAGGAGATAGCTCATGACGATCCGCCCATAATTCACTGCTGTTATCGTTTTTTACCCAACTATGCTTATGGACTGGGGTTGCAGATGATTATTGACGCTCCGTCGTTAAGCCAACAGATCATTGAAGCAGCTATTTCTGATTTTCGTTTACGCGGTGAGTGTGAATGGCATTCACCCAAGCCTGTTTCGGTTGAAATGCTGAGGTTGTTTGACAGAGAGGAAGGAATCTGAAATTGCGATAAACGGGCGGCATCGTTTCATCTTTCCGCCCGGAGCCCTCCTCTGTCTGACAAGTTGCGCGCTGACGATTTGCTGCAAACTTTTGCCTGTGTATCTCTCACGTTTTTTCCAGACCTTTCATCATCCCCGCGTCACGCTCAATTAAGTCGGGGTATTTCTGACGTGCGTCTGGCCAAGCTTCCACCTCATCCCGGTTCCAGGCAACAACGCGTGGCGTCAGTGAGAAGCGTTTAGGAAAATCGCCATCTTTTCCCTGCTTATCAATAGTATAAAAAGACAACCGCACTAACTTTATCAATTCTTCTTTTCTGAGTGCTGCATGCATGATTCTCTCCAGAAGTTGGTTATCTGTCGTCAAATTCTGTTAAATCCGGCTCACTGTTTTAAGCAACAATAAGCTTTTATCGGCTGCCCTATTCCTGACTCATTTAAATTTCTCAATACACCGGTCAACCATATCCGCCCAGTCCTGCAACATGGATGTCCGTTGCTCTGCGTATTCCGCCTTGTTATACACCGCCAGGACACCCCGCTGTTCATGCGCCAGACATTTTTCGATCCAGTCAGAGTTATACCCTGCTTCGTGCAAAAGCGTGCTGGCCGTCCGACGCAGGTCATGAACTGAAAAGGATTCAAACTCCACGCCCTCTTCCGCTAATTGTTTTAACCCCGAACGAATAGCGGCATTCAGCGCAGCGTCAGATAGCGGGAGTCTGGGGCTAAAACGTCCGGGATGAAGATACTCGGGCCAGGCATAGATGATATTTAACGCAACAAGAATCTCTTGCGCCTGCCGGGAGAGATAAACCCGATGTGGTCGCGACATTTTCATGATAGAGGACGGTGCGCCGCGATCGCGGATTTCTTCGCACAGGATGCGGAGGTCAATATGACTAATCTCCTTGAGGGTTCGCTTACCAAAATGCGGCAGCACTTTTTTATCCATAATAGATAATCTAAGAGCTCTGGTACTTTCAGCAGCATTCCAGGATTTACGCCAGCGTTTCTCAAAATCCCTGAAATAGAGGGCCTCTCTTATTTCCTGCTTTGCCTGCTGCTTTTTAATCGCAGGAGAAACACCCTCTGAAATAAGTTATTTGGCCTTACTTAACATTTCCCGCGCTTCAGCAAGGCTAAGCCCTCCCACGCCAAAACGTCCAAGAGTCAGGGTCTCACGCCGATTATTGATGCGGTAGTCATAGCGAAATGAAACAGAACCAGCGGGAGAGAACAAAACATACAGGCTATCACGGTCAGAAATTTTATAACTTTTATCATTTTATTTCAGACACTTAAGCTCGACATCAGTCAGTATGACGGTATCCTCCGGTGTTTACGATACCGTCGATAAAACACCTGGCTGACGGTATTATACGCAATTTACCGCAACCGCTTTTTGTTGAATACGTCAAAAATACCGTCAGAAAAGTGATGCTTTCTGCTGTGGCGGGAGATGGTCAGAAAGAGAGACTGGCGCTTTAAGCCGCGCCAGCTCTGGGTTTATCCGTGGTTACCTTGCGTTATTAACAGGAGGCCAGTACCGGTTAGTGCTTCACGATATACATGGTACGACTGTAGGCCACATCTTCCGGGTTGGTGATCGGGTAGCCTTTCAGCCACGGCTTAATCAGCCGGCCGTTAGTGTACTGGTAGATCGGCGCAATCGGCGCTTTGACCATAATGTTCTTCTCCGCCGCGTTGTAATCGTCGTTACGCGCTTTGGCCGAATTCTCCACCGCCGCCTGGGCGAGGATTTTGTCGTACGCCGGATCGTTAAAGCGGGAGATATTTCCGCTGTGGGTGGAGGTCAGTAGCGACAGGAAGGTGGACGGCTCGTTGTAATCCCCCACCCACGAGGCGCGGATCACGTCGAAATTGCCGGTGTTACGGCTGTCGATATAGGTTTTCCACTCCTGGTTCTGCAGTTTCACCTCCACGCCGAGGTTTTTCTTCCACATCGACGCCACCGCGATGGCAATCTTCTGGTGATTCTCTGAGGTGTTATACAGCAGCGTCAGCTTCAGCGGACGATTCGGGCCATAGCCGGCGGCAGCCAGCAGGGCTTTCGCCTGAGCATTAAGTTCGGCCTGACTCATACTCTCAAACTGCGACGGCTGGGGGGTGAAGCCCGCCGTCACGTCCGGCGTGAAACGCCACGCCGGTTTTTCCCCGGTTCCCAGCACTTTCTCCGCCATCACCCGGCGATCGATGGTCATGCTCAGCGCCAGTCGCACCCGCTCGTCCGCCGTCGGCCCCTTTTGGGTATTAAAGGCGTAATAGTAAGTGCCCAGCTGCGGCGGGGTATAAACCTGCCCCGGAATGTCCTTCAGCAACTTCTGGTACATATTTTTCGGGAAAGATTCGGTGATATCGATATCGCCAGCGAGATAGCGCTTGGTGGCGGCGGACTCCTGGTTGATCGGCACAAAGGTGACCTGCTGGATCACCGTTTTGGCGTTATCCCAGTAGTGCGTGTTCGGCACCAGCACCAGCTTTTCATTCACGACGCGGTCTTTCAGAACATAGGCGCCGTTGCCCACCAGGCTGCCGGGCCGCGTCCAGTTCGCCCCGCTGTCGACATTCGCCTTCTGTACCGGATAGAAGGCAAAGCTGGCGGTCAGGTTGCTGAACCACGGCAGCGGTTTGTCCAGCTGCACCCGCAGGGTGTGGGCATCGACGGCGGTGACCCCCAGGGTCTCCGGCGCGGCTTTGCCGTCAATGATGTTCTGCGCGTTAGCGATCCCCGCCAGCGCCGCGAACCAGGCGAACGGCGAAGTGGTTTTCGGATCCACCAGACGCTGCCAGCTATAGACGAAATCCTCGGCGGTAACCGGCGTGCCGTCGGACCAGCGCGCGTCATCGCGCAGGGTAAAGGTCCAGACGCGGTTATCGTTGCTCTGCCAGCGGGTCGCCACGCCTGGAACCAGGTTGCCTTTCGCATCCTGATTGACTAAACCTTCAAACAGATCGCGGATCACCTGGATTTCCGGCAGGCCCACCGCTTTGGCGGGATCTAACGAGGCGGGTTCATCTTTGATATGGCGTACTAACAGCTGTTTTTCAGCCAGTACCGTACCCGGCGGTACGTCCGCCGCCCAGGCTAAAGAAGATACGCTGGCTAACCACAGCGCGCCGCATGTCAAAGCGACAGGATACTTCATAAGATCCCCTTTAAAATGAAAAAAATACCGCCAACAGAGCGATAATTATTTGTTTCATCACCTGAAATTGCAAACGACATATGATAGAAAATTGATGTGTCGTCGGATTTCACGCCTCAGGGAATGGGTTTGATCCCGACACGCTTTTCGCCAACACTCAATAATAACGACACACAGGAAGCCCTATGTCTATTTCACGTCCTCGTCCGCAGCGCGGCGACTTTCCGCCGGGAACCCGGCAGTACGGCAGCTCGGAACTGGGCGCGCCGTTGTTGTGGTTTCCTGCGCCGCAGGCCGACAGTCGCAGTGGCCTGATTATTGCCGGCACCCACGGTGATGAAAATTCGTCGATTGTGACCCTCTCCTGCGCCCTGCGCACCCTGAAACCCGAGCTGCGCCGTCACCACGTGGTGCTAACGGTCAATCCTGACGGCTGTCAGCTCGGGCTACGCGCCAACGCCCGCGGCGTTGACCTCAACCGTAACTTTCCGGCCGCTAACTGGCGACAAGGGGAAACGGTTTATCGCTGGAACAGCGCGGCAGAGGAACGCGACGTGGTGCTGTTGACCGGCGAGCAGCCGGGTTCGGAGCGGGAGACCCAGGCCCTGTGTCAGTTGATCCATCAGATCCATCCGGCATGGGTGGTCTCCTTTCACGATCCGCTGGCATGTATCGAAGACCCGGGCCACAGCCCGCTGGGGCACTGGCTGGCTAATGCCTTCTCCTTGCCGCTGGTCGGCAGCGTGGGCTACGACACGCCGGGCTCCTTTGGCAGCTGGTGCGCCGATATCGGACTCCCCTGCATCACCGCCGAGTTCCCGCCGGTCTCCGCCGACGAGGCAACGGAGCGTTACCTGCCGGCGATGACCGACCTGCTGCGCTGGCAGGCTTAAAGATGAAGCACGCCGGTGCTGAACCGCAGCGCCGGCTCAACGTCCACCGCCAGCCATGTCGGGCCGTCGAGATCGGCGAAGCGCGCCAGCGGCGCCAGCGGGAGCGCGGCGGCGATCCCGCGCGAGGTGCAGAGCATACAGCCCAGCATCCGTTCAAACCCCTGCCGTTCCGCCTCCTCGGCCAGAGCCAGCGCTTCGGTCAGACCGCCCGTTTTATCCAGTTTGATATTGACCATCTCATAGCGCCCGCGCAGCCTCGGCAGGCTCTCCCGGGTATGGCAGCTCTCGTCGGCGCAAATCGGTAACGGATGAACGAAGTTTTCCAGCGCCGCATCGGCGTCAGCCGGGAGCGGCTGCTCGAGCATCGCCACGCCGAGGTCCGCCAGCAGCTGACAGCGCGCCGCCAGCCCCTCGCTGTGCCAGGACTCATTGGCGTCGACAATCAGGGTGGCCTGCGGCGCCGCCTGACGGATAGCGATTAACCGCTCGCTGATCAGCCGGTCGTCAAGCTTCACTTTCAACAGCTGGGCCCCCTTCTGCCACAACGCCGCGGCGCTGGCTGCCATCTGATCCGCCGTACCAATCACCACCGTTTGGGCGGTGATCACCCGGTTGGGTAACGCCACACCCAGCAGCTGAGGCAAGGTTTTGCCTTCGCGCCGCGCCTGCAGATCCCACAGCGCGCAGTCAACGGCATTGCGCGCGGCGCCTGCCGGCAGCAGCCGCTGCAGCTGTTCGCGGGTGAGACCCGCTTCCAGTTGCTCGCCGATCGCCATCACCTGGGCCATGACCGAAGCGATGCTCTCGCCATAGCGGGGATAAGGTGTGCATTCGCCCACCCCTTTCACACCGTCCTCCTCCAGTTCCACCACCACCACTTTTGCCTCGCTGCGGCTGCCGCGGGCGATCACAAAAGGGGTATGTAGCGGCCAGGCTTCCTCATACACTCGCACGTTGCGCATTCCCTTGTCCTCTCTGGTCAATGTTAAATAGGGTTTGCCGTGTAGCTGGCGGATGTCATACACTACTCGTGACGTTAACTATATGTAAACAGGAAGATAACCATGTCACAAACCGTGCATTTCCAGGGCAACCCCGTTTCTGTTCAGGGCACCATTCCGCAGGCAGGCGCTAAAGCGCAGCCGTTTACGCTGGTCGCCAAAGATCTCTCTGACGTCGCGCTGAGCCAGTACGCCGGCAAACGTAAAGTACTGAATATTTTCCCGAGCATTGATACCGGCGTGTGTGCCGCATCAGTGCGTAAATTCAACCAGCTGGCCGCTGAACTGGACAACACCGTGGTGCTGTGCATTTCCGCTGACCTGCCGTTCGCCCAGTCCCGCTTCTGCGGCGCGGAAGGCCTGAGCAACGTGGTGACCCTTTCCACGCTGCGCGGCGCGTCGTTCCTCGCTGACTACGGTGTCGCCATCGCCGCCGGTCCGCTGGCTGGCCTGGCCGCTCGCGCTGTGGTCGTTATCGATGAAAACGATCAGGTCGTCTACAGCCAGCTGGTGAACGAAATCACCGAAGAGCCGGACTACGACGCCGCGCTGGCCGCTCTGAAAGCCTGATAACAGAGTGCCCGGGCGCATCGCGCCTGCGGACATTCTCTTTGCTCAGCCCCCGCTCTGCGGGGGCTTTTTATTGCCGTGGCGCATAGCGGGAGATAGCCCGTGCCATCGCCGGGCCGGTCAGTAAAATGGTAAACAGTCGCAGCGTCTGTAGCGCCATAATGAACGACATATCCGCCCGGGTGCCGGCGGCGATAATCGCCACCGTGTCCAGCCCGCCTGGGCTGGTGGCCAGATAGGCGGTCATAAAGTCCATCTGCAAAATGTGAGTCAGGCCGAGGGCCATCAGGGCGCACATCATGATCAGCCCGAGAATAGAGGCGATAATCTGCGGCAGCGTCTTCAGCGCCAGCAGAAAAATGGCTTTATTAAACTGGAGCCCCACCGTCCAGCCCAGCACCGCATAGGCCATCGCCAGCAGCCACTCCGGCAGCTCCAGCATCACCCAACCGCTGCCCTGCGCGAGTGCGCCGAGCAGCATCGGCAACAGCATGGCCCCGGAGGGGATGCGCAGCCGCATGCCCAGCCAACAGGCTAGCGCCGTCAGCAGCAGCGTGAAAGGGAAATTCAGGGTCAACGATGGAAACCAGACAATATCCTGAGTCATTTCCTGCGCTTCATTGCCCAATGCATAACGCACCACCAGCGCCGCCGCGCCGACGACAAACAGCACTCGCAGATACTGCATCAGCGCCACCAGCCGCACATCGGCCCCGTACTCCTGGGCCATCACCACCATTGCCGACGCGCCGCCGGGAGAGCTTCCCCAGGCGCCAGTGGCGCCCGGCAGCGCGCTATAGCGGACCAGTAGCCAGCCGGTGAGGCCGCTAATCGCCAGGGTGGTCAACAGGATCGCCAGTACCAGCGCCCAGTTGTTGAACAGCACACCAAAAACAGAGGGGTTGATCGCCCGGGCAATCATGCAGCCGACAATGGCCTGCGCCGCCAGGTAACAGGGGCGGGGAAGCTGCAGCGTCACCCCGCGCAGGCTGAAGATGATGCCGGCGATTAGCGGCCCCAGCAGCAGCGCCGCCGGAAGATGAAGGCGTAACAGCAGCGAGGAGAAGAGAACAGAGAGCAGCAGCAATGCCAGCCATTGCCCGATCGCGCGACGCGACGCCAAGATGCACCACCCCGGAAAAAGGATTAAAAAACCAGTATATACAGGTTTGGCCCGCTTTGCAGGCCAGGATGCCGGCAACGAGGGTCGCCGGCCTGGCGGGATTATTCGTCGCCCTTTTTCTGACTCAGACCATATTCACGCAGCTTATTGGCGATGGCGGTATGCGACACCCCCAGCCGCTTCGCCAGCTTACGGGTGCTGGGGTAGCTGCGATAGAGCTGGGTCAGCACCGAGCGCTCAAAGCGGCGGGTGATGTCGTCCAGCGACCCTTCCATCGCCTCCTCGCCCACTGGCAGCGACGCGACGTCATGGTCCGGCAGCAGAATGTCCTGTGGGCGCAGCTCGAATCCCTCCAGCTGGGTCAGTGCGCGATAGACGGCATTCTTCAACTGGCGAACGTTGCCGGGCCAGCTGTAGCGGGTGAGCACCGTACTGAGATCGGCGGAGAGCTTTGGCCGCGGGACGCCCTGCTCATCAGCAAAGCGGGCCACGAACAGCTCCGTCAGCGGCATAATGTCCTGCGGGCAGTCGCGCAGCGGCGGCAGATAGAGCGTCAGGACGTTGAGGCGATAGTAGAGATCTTCACGGAACAGCCCTTTCTGCACCAGCTCGACCAGGTTTTTCTGCGTCGCGCAGATCACCCGCACATCGACGTGCACTTCATGATCCTCGCCAACGCGGCGGAAGGTGCCGTCGTTGAGGAAGCGCAGCAGCTTGGTCTGCATTCGCGGCGACATCTCGCCAATTTCATCCAGCAGCACCGAGCCGCCGTTGGCCTGCTCGAAGAAGCCCTTCTTACCCTGCAGCGCGTCGCCAAACAGCTCGCTCTCGACCGCGTCCTCGGGAATGGAGCCGCAGTTGAGCGCCAGATAGGGTTTGCCCGCCCGCGGACTGGCCAGATGGCAGGCATGGGCCAGCAGATCTTTGCCGGTGCCGGTGTCGCCGACAATCAGCAGCGGCGCGCTGAGCATCGCCAGCTTGCGCGCTTGCTCCACCACGTGGCGCATTTTCGGCCCCACCGCGAGGATCTGGCTGAAGGCGCTGGTGTCCTGGCTGGTCATGGTCTGCAGCTGACGTCCCATCCGCACGGTTGAGCGCAGCATCGCCACGGCGCCGGTCAGCACCCGCTCGTTATGCTCCCCTTCCAGATAGACCGGAGTCACTTCCAGCAGGTAATTCTGACCATTCACCACCACATGTTCCGCATGCGTCTCCAGCGGGCTGCTCTCCAGCCAGCGCTGAACGTTAAAATCGGCGATCAGCTGGGCCACCGGATGGTTACGCAGCTTCGCCTGGCTTTGACCAAACAGCAGACAACTGGCGGGGTTGGCCAGTTCCACCTTGCCTTTGGTATCCAGCGACAGCACCGGCTCCGGCATCGCCACCAGCAGGGCGCTGAGCGCCAGGTGTTCACGCTCCGATGGCATCCACGGCACGGTGCGCACATCTGTCACGCCGGCGATACGACGGATCTCTGCCATCAGGCTGCTGAACGTGGCGAACTCCAGTTCGGCAAAATTGAGGTAAATTCGGCCAATAGGGTCAATATCGATACCACGTAGATCAATGCCGCGCAGCACCAGCAAATCAAGCAATTCACGAGTCAGACCGAGGCGGTCTTCACAAAAGACTTCAAGACGCATGGGAGTGTTCACCCTAAAAGTGCCAATGACGGGAGAATAATAGGACAGGAATGGGTTTTCGGGAAGCTAACTGTCAACAATTATTGACAGCATGGCGGAAAAATGGGCGTTGTGCCGTAAAGTCAGGCGGTCAGTGGCTAAATGACCGCCTCGGCGAGCCGGGATCCGGCATGCCCTGTAGGCCGGGCAAGGCGAAGCCACCGCCCGGCAATGTCTTTCAGCGGGGATCAGTTCTCCGGGCGGGTTTTGCTTTTCTGCAGGGTCTCTTTCAGCTGCCCAATCAGCTCGCGACGAAAATCGCCGAGCCGCGGTTTATCATCGGCGATCCACGGCAGTGGGCGGCACAGCTCCATTGCCTTGATCCCGAGACGGGCGGTCAGCAGTCCGGCGCCGATGCCCTGCGCGGCGCGCGCCGACAGCCGGGCCGCCAGATCCTGCGACATCCAGTCCATCCCCACCTCGCGCACCAGTTCGCTGGCGCCAGCGAAAGCGATATTCAGCAACACCAGGCGAAACAGTCGCAGACGGCTGTAATACCCGAGCTCAATGCCGTACAACGTGGCAATTCGGTTGATCAGCCGCAGGTTACGCCAGGCGATAAACGCCATATCCACCAGCGCCAGCGGGCTGACGGCAATCATCAGCGTCGACTCCGCCGCCGAACGGCTGATTTCCCGCCGCGCCTGGGCATCCAGCACCGGCTGCACCAGCTGCGCATAAAGGCTCACCACTTCACGATCGCTTTGCGTTTCGTGGATAGCAGCATACCAGCGCTGCAGCGCCGGATGCGACTGATCCAGACCCGCCTGCTGCGCCAGTTTCTCGCAAAAGGCTTTGGCTTTACCGACCGCGTGACTGTGCAGCATATCGCGCGCTTCATCGCGTTCGTGGGCGCGCTGGCGCAGTCGCCACAGGCGGCGCCATTCGGTAGCTACCGATCCGACGCCGGCGCCGACGATCAGCGCCCCAGCGACGCAGCCGCCCAGCGCAATCCAGTCCTGGGTCTGCCAGGCGTTGGCCGTCCACTGCACGCCTTGCACCACGACGCTGACGCCGAAGATCGCCAGTCCGGCGCTGACCATCCGCCGCCACAGGCTGCGTTTGGGTCGCAGGACTGACTCTACCACCGCTTCCGCCGCCCCCTCTTCCTCTTCGCCGGTCACCAGTCGCGCTGGCGCGAAGTTGTCCGCCTCAAGGCGGTCGAAGGCACGGGCGCTTTTCAGCGGCGGTATTTTTTCCGCTTGCAGCGGGCCATCAAAATCAATCCGCGGTTTTAAGGGTTCGCTCATCGCAGTTTATCTCCAATCAAAAATTCCAGCGCCGCGTCGAGGCGAATGTGCGGCAAAGGCCGATCGACATCCATGATCTGCGGACGAAAGTTTTCAAACTGAAATCCCTGCTGCTGCCAGAAGGCCTGGCCCGGCAGGCGCGCGGGTACCTCGCCAGGATAGATGGTCAACGGCTGGCCATCGCTCAGCCGATCGCCGCGCAGGGCGGGAATTTTCTCGCCATTCACCTCAATCAGCCCGCTCTGAGTCGCCTGAATGGACGCCAGCCCCAGGCAATCCATACTGATCCCCTCAAAGGCGGCGTTCTGCCACGCATCCTGAATCAACTGCTGCAGGAGCGACACCATATTGCTGTGCTGATCGACCGTGACGTGATCGGCTTTGGTGGCGGCAAACAGCAGCTTGTCGATGACCGGCGAAAACAACCGACGGAACAAGGTGCGCTGCCCGTAATGGAAACTTTGCATTAGCTGGGTCAACGCCAGACGCATATCGTTAAAAGCCTGCGGCCCGCTGTTGAGCGGCTGCAGACAGTCCACCAGCACAATCTGCCGGTCGAAGCGCAGGAAGTGCTCTTTGTAGAACCCCTTCACCACCCTTTCGCAATAGTATTTGTAGCGTTCGCGCAGCATGCCGGCGTTGCTGTGTTTGTCCGCCTGCGCCAGCTTGGCTTCGCCGACGGCGTCGACGTCAGGCCATGGGAAAAACTGCAGCGCCGGCGCACCCGCCATTTCACCGGGCAGAACAAAGCGCCCGGGCTGGATAAAGTGCAACCCTTCGCGCTTACAGGCGTGCAGATAGTCCGTCCAGGCAGCGGCGATATCTGCCAGACGGGCCTCGTCGGCAGGGGCCAGCGGATCCAGCCCGGCGCACAACTGCCGCCAGCGGGCCGACCACTCCGCACGCTGTCCCTGCAGGAGCCCGGTCATCTGTCGTGACCAGCTCAGATAATCCTGTGCCAGCATCGGCAGGTCGAGCAGCCACTCGCCCGGATAGTCGACGATCTCCAGATACAGCGTGGAGGTATCTTTAAAATGGCGCAGCAGGGAGTCATTCGAACGGTAGCGCAGCGCGAGACGGATCTCGCTCACCCCGCGCGTCGGGGTTGGCCACATGGGGGGCTGGCCGTACAGCTGGGCCAGCCCTTCGTCGTAGGTGAATCGGGGAATGCCAAAGTCCCGCTGCGGCACGCGCTTGACGCCGAGCAGCCGCTCTTCGCGTGCGGCGCTCAGCAGGGGCAGGCGGGCGCCCGTGTGGATATTCAATAGTTGATTGACCAGCGCGGTGATAAACGCCGTTTTACCGCTCCGGCTCAGGCCGGTCACCGCCAGACGTAAATGCCGGTCAACCCCGCGGTTGACCAGCGCATTCAATTCAGTTTTCAGTCGCTTCATCGCCAGTCCGTTATGCCCTGAAGGTATGTCTCGTCATCATAAGCTATCTGCCGGGGATAAGCAGGACAACGTTAATCCTTTTGCGCCTTCCCCACGGCGGCATTATTTCATCCCGCGCGTGACGCGGTTGGCCAGCCGGCTGAGCAGCGGCTCCAGCGCCACCGCCAGCAGCATTTTCAGCGGCCGACGCGCGACCGATTTAACCGCCCAGCCGGCAACGCCCGCCGGGCCGTAACGCAGCGCGGTCAGCAGCGCCAGCTTACCGACGATTTTCAGACCGGGCTTCACCTGCTGCCCGGCGCGTTGCCATTTGCTATTCATGCGTTGCCTCACTCGTTAAAAACAGGATTTACAGCTGGCGAAAGCGGCTGCGCAGCGTAAAGGTGTCGGAGGTCACATACCGCTCCATTTCACGCAGGCGCTGTTCACCGGAGGCCAGTTCGGCATCCACGGCGGCCAGCAGATCGCCATTGCTCGGCGCCTTGTGACCGTACAGTTCACTGTCCGGCATCGGATCCAGAGCAAAAGTCAAAATGATGTAGGCCACCAGGACAAAGAAAAAGAGGCCGAATATCATCGCCAGCACGGTAATCAGACGCACCAGCTTCACCGGGACATCAAGATGCTGAGCAATGCCCGCGCAAACGCCCTTCACCATCCCGCGCTGCGGGATACGCCACAGTTTTTTATTCAGATCCAGTCCGGCCATTATTTGTCTCTCCAGTTCGGATGTTCAGCATCCAGGATCGCTTCCAGCGCCTGAATACGTTCGCTCATCCGCTTCGCGTCATCGGTCAACTGCAGCAGCCGTTGCTGCTCATTTTGCGTCAGACTGCCGTTGGCGCCGCGATTGTTGTAGTGCAGCCACAGCCAGACCGGCAGAACAAACAGCACAAACAGCGTCAGCGGAATGGCGAGAAAAAGCATGCTCATGTGTACTCCTTACAGGGGGTGAGCCGCGGCGCAACGCCGCGCCGCGCAATCATACTTACTGGTTGGACTGATTCATTTTGGCTTTCAACGCCGCCAGCTGCTCGCTGATTTCATCGTCCGCTTTCAGTTCGGCAAACTGCTGATCCAGCGTCTGCTGCTTGCCAAAGCGGTGGCTCTCCGCTTCCGCTTCCATCTGATCAATGCGACGCTCAAAGGATTCAAAGCGGGCCATCGCCTCATCCAGTTTACCGCTGTCCAGCTGGCGACGCACATCGCGGGACGAACTCGCCGCCTGATGGCGCAGCGCCAGCGCCTGCTGACGAGCGCGGGTTTCGCTGAGTTTGTTCTCCAGCTCGCCAATCTCTTTCTTCATGCGCGCCAGCGTTTCATCCACCAGCTGCACTTCATGATCAAGTTGAGCGATAAGGTCGGTCAGCTTCTGTTTTTCGATCAGCGCCGCCCGGGCCAGATCCTCTTTCTCTTTACGCAGCGCCAGCTCGGCTTTTTCCTGCCATTCCGCCTGCTGGGCGACCGCCTGCTCAATACGACGGATCAGCTGTTTCTTTTCCGCCAGCGCGCGGGCCGACGTGGAACGCACTTCCACCAGCGTGTCTTCCATCTCCTGGATCATCAGACGCACCAGCTTTTGCGGGTCCTCCGCTTTCTCCAGCAGGGAGTTGATGTTGGCGTTCACGATGTCGGCAAAACGAGAAAAAATACCCATAATTTCAATCCTCATAGTTCTGGTTTCAGGCATTCACCTGTGGCTTAGCTAATACAAATGACGTGCCAACTTTTTATCTTATTGATTTTAAACAGAGTGGTTGCGAATTGTGCAGGGCATTGCTACAGTCACCTGGTTAATCACACTACTTAATGGCGAAATTCATCATGGCGCAGTACAAGGATAATCTGCTGGGCGAGGCCAACAGCTTTCTCGAGGTGCTGGAACAGGTTTCCCGGCTGGCTCCGCTGGATAAGCCGGTGCTGGTCATCGGCGAGCGCGGCACCGGGAAAGAGCTTATCGCTAACCGTCTCCACTACCTCTCCAGCCGCTGGCAGGGGCCGTTTATCTCGCTGAACTGCGCGGCGCTGAACGACAATTTGCTCGATTCGGAACTATTCGGCCACGAAGCCGGGGCCTTCACCGGGGCCAGCAAGCGCCATCCCGGGCGCTTCGAGCGCGCCGACGGCGGGACGTTATTTCTTGATGAGCTGGCGACGGCGCCGATGCTGGTGCAGGAGAAGCTATTAAGAGTCATTGAATATGGCGAGCTGGAGCGCGTAGGTGGTAGCCAGCCGCTGCAGGTTAACGTCCGGCTGGTGTGCGCCACCAACGCCGATCTGCCGCAAATGGTAGAGGAAGGCCATTTTCGCGCCGACCTGCTCGACCGTCTGGCCTTCGACGTGGTACAGCTCCCCCCGTTGCGTGAACGGCAGAGCGACATCATGCTGCTCGCCAACCAGTTTGCCATTCAGATGTGCCGCGAGCTCGGTTTGCCGCTGTTTCCCGGCTTCAGCGAACGTGCCACCGCAACGCTGCTCGGCTACCGCTGGCCAGGGAATATTCGTGAACTGAAGAATGTCGTCGAGCGCTCGGTCTATCGCCACGGCGACAGCGAGCACGAGCTGGACGCCATTATCCTCAACCCTTTCCGTCAGACCGCGGCCTCCGTGCCGGAGGCCGCGTCCGGGGACGAGCTGCCCGCTCTGCCGCTGGATCTGCGCGATTTTCAGCTCCAGCAGGAAAAACGCCTGCTGCAGCGGAGTCTGCAGCAGGCGAAGTATCATCAGAAGCAGGCGGCGGAGCTGCTGGGGTTAACCTATCACCAGCTCCGCGCGCTACTGAAAAAACATCAGCTGTGAGAGGCGCGCGGCAGCAGCAGCGCGCTCACCGCCATCGCCCCCAGGCATAAGACGGCGTTAAACCACAGGGCATACTGGGCGGCATGGGCCATGCCCAGCGGCAAAAACAGCGCGAAAAGTGACGCGGTCACGGCAATACCCATCGCCCCGCCCAGCGAGCTGCCCATCTTGTAGATCCCCGAGGCGACGCCGATTTTGTTCTCCGGCGCGTTGGCCACCGCCGTATCCGTTGAGGGTGTGGCGTAGCAGCCCAGCCCGAGGCCAAACAGCACGTTGCTGGCGAACACCACCCCGATATACAGCGCCTTATCGAGAAAAGTGCAGGATATCAGGCCGATGGCAATCGCGGTCAGCACCGGCCCGGCCATCATCGGCAGCCGGGCGCCATAGCGCTGCAGCAGCTTCTCGCCCACCCGGATCATCGCCAGGACGGTCACCAGATAGCCGAGGGTCATCATCCCGCTCTCCAGCGGCGTCAGGTGGTGCCCCTGCTGCAGCCAGATGCTGGCGATCATCATGGTGCCAATCGCCCCATTGAGCAGAAAGTTCGACAGCACTGCCGCGCCGTAGGCCCGGTTACGAAACAGCGCAAAATCAATCAGCGCCGCCTCGCCTTTGCGCATGCCGTTGCGGATAAATACCGCCCCCGCCGCCAGCGCCCCGACCAGCATGGTCAACGACAGCGGACTGCTCCATCCCCAGCCATGGCCCTTGCTGATAAACAAATTCACCAGCACCAGCGCGGCAATCAGGCTCAGCAGACCGCCGACGTCCAGCTTATGCTGGCTGGCGCTGGCGCTGCGGCTCTCCGGCGTGCCGCGCAGCAAAAACAGCGCCAGCAGAGCGACGGCAATGGAGAAGACGAAGATCCAGCGCCAGCCGAGCCCGGTGGCAATGGCTCCGCCAACGAAGGAACAGAGACCGCTGCCGCCCCACGAGCCGATGACCCAGAAGCTGACCGCCCGCTGCCGCGCACACCCCTCATACCAGGTCTTAATCAGCGCCAGCGTCGCCGGCATAATGCACGCCGCCGACAGCCCCTGCAGCACCCGGCCGGCCAGGAACAGCCCCGGCCCCTGAGCGACCACCAGCATGGCGCTGCCGACGATACTCAGCCCCAGTCCGAGGGTGGTCATCCGCATCCGGCCAAACTTGTCCGCCAGGCCGCCGCTGGCGACCACGAAACAGCCGCTGAACAGCGCGCTGAGACTGACGGCCAGGGTTAAGGTTTCAAGGGAGATATCAAGACTGCTTTTCATCGCCGGCACCACGTTAATCACCGACTGGGCAAACAGCCAGAAGGTTAAAACGCTTAGCACAATCCCCACCAGCAGGCGATCGCTGCCGACAAAGGGGGTGTCGCTCACGGTGACAGTGCTCATCGCATGGCCCTCCTGTTTCCGGTGATTAACGCAAATAGTGTTCCGCCAGACCGCACCACAGCGCCGCCCCGGTCAGCAACAGCGCGTCGTTGAAGTCATAGCCCGGGTTATGGACCATGCAGCGATCCGGCTCATCGCCAGCGCCGATGGTGAAATAGCTGCCATGCGGGTGCTGTTCCAGCATGAAGGCAAAATCTTCACTGCCCATAAACGGCTTCACCTCGCCCACCTGCTCTGCGCCAAACAGCGATGTCGCCACCTCCCGCACCATCGCGTTGGCCGCCGGATCGTTACGCAATACCGGGCTGCCGTTGACGTGCGTCAGCGTGGCCGTGGCGTTGAAGCTCTCCGCCTGAGCCACGGCGATATCATGGATCCGCTGCAGCACGGTCTCGCGCACCTGCTCATTGAGGGTGCGCACCGTGAGCTTCATCAGCACGTGATCGTTAATGATATTGGGCGCGTGTCCGGCCTGGATGCTGCCGACGGTCACCACCGCCGGTTCGAACGGGGTGATATTCCGCGAGACGATCGACTGCAGCGCGAGGGTGATATGGCAGGCGACCAGCGTGGCATCCACGGTATGCTCCGGTACCGCGCCGTGGCCGCCAACGCCTTTCACCTCAATATGCAGCGTATCGGAGGAGGCCATCATCGCCCCGTCGCGCAGGCCGATCTTGCCCAGCGGCTGACCCGGCATATTGTGCAAGCCGAAGATGGCATCGCAGGGGAACCGGTCAAACAGACCGTCCTCGACCATCACTCGCCCGCCGTACAACAGCTCTTCCGCGGGCTGGAAAATCAGCTGCAGCGTCCCGGTAAACTGGCGGGTGCGCGCCAGATATTCAGCCGCGTAGAGCAGCGTGGTGGTGTGCCCGTCATGGCCGCAGCCGTGGAAACGCCCGTCAACCTGGCTTGCCCACGGCTTCCCGCTCCGCTCCTGCATCGGCAGGGCATCCATATCCGCCCGCAGGCCGAGGCGTTTTTTTCCGTGGCCGACGCGCAGCGTGCCCACCACTCCGGTGCCCGCCAGGCCGCGGTGAACCTCGTATCCCCACTCGCCAAGCAGTCGAGCGACCTCATTGCTGGTTTGATGTTCTTCAAAGCCGATCTCCGGCTGCTGGTGGAACTGGCGACGCAGGGCAATAAATTGCGCCTCGTTGACCTGCAAGGCTTCAAGCAACGGATGTGTCATTTTTGTTATTCCTGTGTTGTGTTTGCACGACACTTTCGAGTTTATGCGGGTGAAACAGCTTTCAGGTGCGCTTTTTTGTTTTATATTGACGAGAAATCAATGACTGTTTTTCATACATATCAGTTATGACAAAAAATAACGGGTTGTTTTTTGTCTGCGGAGGAGTGTCACGTGGAGCAGCATTCAGGCGACTTTAGCGTCACCGTGCGCGATGTACGTCAGTTGAACCAGACAGAAGGCGATCTGCTGACGCTGCTATGGGTGCTGGAGGGGAGCGTAAATCTGACGGAGGCGGAAGGTGTGCCGCAGCCGCTCGCCGCCGACGAGCTGGCGATCGTTAACCGCAACCGTCGCTGGAGTCTGCGCAGCGCCGGTACCAACGCAGTGATGATCCTGACCCTTTCCGCCAGCTGGCTGACCCGCCTTGACAGCGCTTTTTTTGCTGTCGACTATCAGATAACGCCGCGCACCCGGGATGCGGAGGACGGCCTGCGCCGCCTGATGCGCCAGCTGCTGGTGAGCGGCCTGGTCAAGCATCCCGGCCATTACCGACTGGAGGCCAACCGCTGGCTGAGTGAGATAGCGCTCCTGCTGGCCACGCGCTTCAGCCAGCCCATCGCCTCCACGCCGCGCCGCGGAGCGGAGAACTGGAGCCGGCGAATAGCCAGCGTGGTGGCGCGGATCGACGCCAACTATCAGCGCCGCCTCTCGTTGCAGGAGGTGGCGGCAGCGGAATTTGTCTCCGAGGCCTGGCTGTCACGCTTATTTCACAAAGAAGTCGGGGTGAGTTTTGTTCAGTACCTCACCGCGCTGCGCCTGCGCCACGCCGCCGATCAGTTGTTGACCACCCGCAAACCCGCCCAGCAAATCGCCCGCGAACAGGGGTTCGCCAGTAACCGTATGATGAGCGATCTGTTTAAGCGCCAGCACGGCGTGACGCCGCGCCAGTATCGTGAACAGCATCCCCGGGAGCTTGCCCGACCGCGTCCGCCGCAGGCCGACCGCTGGCAGCTGGTCGCTGTCGACCGGCTCTATGCTCGCCTCAATGAACCGGAACCACGCGACCGGGAAAGTCCCCCGCTGCCGATCAATCCGCCGCAGACCCGGGAGATCAACCTGCACGATCGCCCGGCGCGCGCCGCTGTGCTGCGCCATACCCGGATGGTGGTGACCGTGCGCGAGCTGGACGACCTGCTACGGGAGGATGTGCGCCGGGAACTGGAGCAGCTGCACCGCGCCCTGCCGGTGTATGCCATCGATATCAACGATCCCTTTCTCAGCAGCCGGCTGTTCGGCACCGGCTGGGACGATCCGCAGATGGCCGGCTACGCCTGCTGGTATAACCTGCAGCAGATTTTTAGCTGGCTGGCGGCGATGGGCTGGAACGTGATCCTCCACACCGGCGTCACCACCCGCAGCGACCTGCTGCAGCGGTTTCTGCTGCTCGCCGCCAACCATTTTCCGCCGGCCACGCTCAACAGCTGGCGCTTTGTCTGGCACTGGTCGCCGCAGGCCAGCGAAGCGACCCGCCAGGCGGCCTGGCGCCAGCAGCGCGAGGTTCTTCACCGCCTGCTGCCGCAGCCGCAGCTGGGGATCTGGCACCGCTTTGCTCCCAGCGATCCCGGTAACGATCCGTTGTTTCACTCACCGCTGCTGGCGGAGGCGGATTTTCTCGCCTGCCAGGCAGATGCCAACGAACAACTGGATCTGGCGCAGGCAGACAGCAGCCGCCTGGCCTCCAGCGAACATTATCCGCTGCACAAGCTGCGGCAGATCCACAGCGCCCTGCGCCAGCGACAGCTTAACCTGCCGCTGTGGCTGCTCTCCTGGAATACCCTGACCGGCGATACGCGGGATACCAACGGCCGCTTTTTTCGCGGCGCGCTGTTGATGGATAATCTGCTGGGGGTGGCGGACCAGGTCTGGCTGGCGGGCTTCTGGTTAAATTCAGGCCTCCAGGGCGAAGCCCGCGCTAACGGGAAGCTCGATACCTCCAGCCTGGCGCTGCACTATCTGCACGGGCTGCCTCGCCCGGTTTACTGGGTACTGTGGCTCTGGCGGCGGCTGCGCGGCGAGATCCTGTTTCAGGATAAAAACCTGCTGTTGCTTCACCACCAGGGGCACTACCAGCTGCTGCTGCGCAATACGGTGGTCTACAATCCCTGGCTCTCCAGCGAAGCGGCCTTTATCCAGCGTTTCAGCCAGCCCTACAGCGTGCGGCTGCAGGGCCTGGAGGGCGGCTGGCGCGTCAAACAGCACCTGTTCGATCAGCATCATGGCGCGTTATTCCCGCTGGTCGACGCCTTTCGCAGCCGCAGCGGCCCCGACGCTGAGGATTACCAGTGGTTGATGCATCGGGCTCGTCCGGCGCTCAGTGTGGAAGATGCCCGGCTTGACGGACACTGGCTGCGGGTCGACTCGCTGGAAAGCAACGCTTTGGCGCTGTACGAATTTACGCCTCAGCGCGCTCCCGGCGAGGATCCCGCCCCCGCAAGCAATCCGTGAATTTTGCGCTGGCTCTCCGTCGTCGCCGGGTTGAAAACCAGCAGCGACAGATCGGGGCGGCCTTCCACGGCAAAAGAGGTGAACTCCAGATCGAGCGGGCCCATCTGCGGATGGTGAATGCGCTTATAGCCTTCTCCGTGGCCGGCGACGTCATGGCTTTGCCAGAAACGGGCGAACTCAACGCTCTGCTGCGTGAGTTCAGCGATCAACTGGTCAGTTTCCGTCGTCGCCCCCATCCGGGTGACGTCGGCGCGAAAAGCGTTGACGATAAGCTGCCCCACCGTCTGCCAGTCCTCCAGCGTGCAGCGGGCTTCAGGTCGGGTAAACAGGCGACGCAGTACGTTGCGCTCCGCCAGCGGTAGCTGGCTGTAGTCGGTCAGCACCCTGGCCGCCGCCGCGTTCCAGGCGATGACGTCCCAGCTGGCGGTGCGGATAATCGCCGGAATAGTAATAGCGTCAAGCACCCGCTGCAGCCGCGGCGTCATATCATCTGTCACCGTCAGACGCGTCTGCGGCGGATGGCCAAAGGCGAGAATAAACAGATGCTCGCGCTCCGGAGTGGTCAGCCGCAGACCGCAGGCGATCCGCTCCAGCACCTCGCGGGAGGGCGCCCCGCCGCGCCCCTGTTCAAGCCAGGTATACCAGGTCGGGCTGATACTGGCGAGCTGCGCGACCTCTTCGCGGCGCAGCCCCGGCGTGCGCCGGCGTCCCGCCGGGAAGCCAAACGTCGCCGGATCGAGGCGCTGGCGCCGGGCGCGGAGAAAATCGCCTAAAGCATGGTTGTCAGAAGTGTTCATCATCTGCCTGTGGGTTCTGCCTGTTAGAATTTATACCCCGATAATGTCTCTACTTTTATAGTATGACATCGCAGGTAGGATACGCCTGAAACCCGTTCAGGAGATCCATGATGCGTATATTTCTTACCGGCGCGAGCGGATTTATCGGCTCACGTATTCTTCCGGCCCTGCAGGCGTCGGGCCATCAGGTTATCGGCCTCGCGCGCAGCGACACCGCAGCGCAGACCCTGAAAGCGGCAGGCGTCGAGGTGCACCGCGGCACGCTGGACGCCCCGGACTCGCTACTGGCTGGCGTCGAGGGCGCTGACGCGGTGATCCATACCGCCTTCGACCACGACTTCAGCCGCTTTGCCGCCAACTGCGAGAAAGACCGCCAGGCGATCCTGACCATGGGTCGGGCGTTGCAAGGCAGCGCGCGGCCGCTGGTCATCACCTCCGGCACATTGATGGGCGACGACGGGAGCGGCGTCCCGGCCCGGGAGTCGTTCTTCAACTCAGGGCACCCCAGCCCGCGCACCGCCTCTGAGCTCGCCGGTCAGCAACTGCTGGAGGCGGGAGTGGATGTTCGGGTGGTTCGCCTGCCGCAGGTACATGACACCGTGCGCCAGGGGCTACTGACCAGCTATATCGAGCGCGCGGTCGCCAACGGGGCGGTGGCCCTGCGCGGCGAGGGAAGCAACCGCTGGTCCGCCGCCCATGTCAATGACGTCGCGCGACTGTACGTTAGCGCCCTGCTGCAGGGCGCGGCCGGCGAGCGCTACCATGCGGTGGACGAAGAGGGGATCGCGTTACGCGATATTGCTACGGTAATTGCTCAGGGATTAAACCTGCCGCTGACCCACCTGGATGAGTCGCAGGTCGACGCCTGGTTCGGCTGGTTTGCGCCATTTACCGCCCTTGACCTGCGCGCCAGCTCCGCATGGACCCGTGAGCGATTGCAGTGGCAGCCGGTTGGCCCCGGGCTGCTGGAGGACCTGCGACATATGGATTATCAAAAAGTGACGTTGTCACCATAAGCAGGCACGGCCCCTGCTTATTTCCTGACGGGCTCGCCCGCTGCCCGTCAGCCCCTCTGCTCTCTCCCCGCTATACTGAATATATCTCCCCGACGTCAGCGCCTGTTTCATCGTCTGGCAAACCGCGGCCAAACAGACCTGACTGGCGATATCGGCGATAAAAAGTTACCATGTTTCAATATACAGACTCGGTTCCGCTACTATTTTAATCAATTGACTGAATACTATACGCTCCCGGTGACCGCATTATCCCTCAGGCTTATTGAAGGCGGTGGTGAATGTCTATTAATCTTAATAAGATAGAGTTCAACTCTATAATCAAACAGAAAATATGCGCCTGAAATTGTCATCTCTCCTGGCAGCGGTTTCCCTGCTGTGTGGGCAGGCCTTTGCCGCCCCTGTGCTCCCTGACCGCGCCGATATCCGCGACAGCGGTTTCGTCTATTGCGTCAGCGGCCAGGTGAATACCTTTAATCCGCAGAAAGTCAGCAGCGGCCTGATTGTCGATACACTGGCCGCTCAGATCTACGATCGCCTGCTTGACGTCGATCCCTATACCTACCGGCTGGTCCCCGAGCTGGCGGAGAGCTGGGAAGTCCTTGATAACGGCGCCACCTACCGCTTCCACCTGCGCCGCCATGTCCCGTTTCAACGCACGGCATGGTTTACCCCGACGCGGGACTTCAACGCGGATGATGTGATTTTTACCTTTGGCCGTATTTTTAACCGCGACCATCCGTGGCACAACGTCAACGGCAGCAGCTTCCCCTACTTCGACAGTCTGCAGTTTGCTGACAGCGTGGAGAGTGTGCGTAAGCTGGATAATCAGACCGTGGAGTTTCGCCTCAAGCGGCCGGACGCTTCGTTCCTCTGGCATCTGGCCACTCACTATGCGTCGATTACCTCTGCCGAATATGCCGCCCGGTTAACGCAAGACGACCGCCAGGAGCAGCTGGATCGCCAGCCGGTCGGCACCGGTCCGTTCCAGTTGTCCGAGTACCGCTCCGGGCAATATATCCGTCTGCAGCGTCACCCCGACTACTGGCGCGGCAAACCGTTGATGCCGCAGGTGGTGGTGGACCTCGGCTCTGGCGGTACCGGCCGGCTGTCGAAACTGCTCACCGGGGAATGCGACGTGCTGGCCTGGCCCGCCGCCAGCCAGCTGACGATCCTGCGCGACGACCCGCGCCTGCGCCTGACGCTGCGCCCGGGAATGAACATTGCCTGGCTGGCCTTCAACACCGCCAAGCCGCCGCTGGATAACCCCGAGGTGCGCCACGCGCTGGCGCTGGCCATTAACAACCAGCGCCTGATGCAGTCCATCTACTACGGCACCGCAGAGACGGCGGCATCCATGCTGCCGCGCGCCTCGTGGGCCTATGATAACGACGCTAAGATTACCGAATATAATCCCAAGGAGGCCCGCACGCGCCTGAAGGCCCTGGGGCTGGAAAACCTGACCCTCAAGCTGTGGGTGCCCACCAGCTCGCAGGCGTGGAACCCCAGCCCGCTGAAAACGGCGGAGCTTATCCAGGCGGATATGGCGCAGATTGGCGTCAAGGTGATTATTGTGCCGGTGGAGGGGCGCTTCCAGGAAGCGCGCCTGATGGACATGAACCATGATCTGACGCTCTCCGGCTGGGCGACGGACAGCAACGATCCGGACAGTTTCTTCCGGCCGCTGCTAAGCTGCGCGGCGATCGCCTCACAAACCAACTTTGCCCACTGGTGTAACCGGGAGTTTGATGACGTGCTGCAAAAAGCGCTGCTCTCGCAACAGCTCTCCTCGCGGATGGACGCTTACAAAGAGGCGCAGCGGATCCTCGCCCGCGAACTGCCGGTCCTGCCGCTGGCCTCCTCGCTGCGTTTGCAGGCCTATCGCTATGATATGAAAGGCCTCGTGCTGAGCCCCTTCGGTAACGCTTCGTTCGCTGGCGTATCGCGGGAGAAAACCGAAGAGGTGAAAAAGCCATGATTATTTTTACCCTGCGTCGTCTGCTGTTGCTGCTGGTCACCCTCTTTTTCCTGACCTTTATCGGCTTCAGCCTGAGTTATTTCACCCCTCATGCGCCGCTACAGGGCGCCTCCCTGTGGAATGCGTGGCTGTTCTGGTTTCAAGGGGTGCTGCACTGGGATTTTGGCGTCTCCAGCATTAACGGCCAGCTGATTTCCGAACAACTGCGCGACGTGTTCCCGGCGACCATGGAGTTGTGCATCCTCGCCTTCGGCTTTGCCCTGCTGATTGGCATTCCGGTGGGCATGATCGCCGGCGTAATGCGCAATAAATGGCCCGATACGCTGATCAGCTCCATCGCGCTGGTTGGTTTCTCGATCCCGGTGTTCTGGCTGGCGCTGCTGCTAACCCTCTTCTTCTCGCTGACTCTTGGCTGGTTTCCGGTCTCTGGCCGCTTCGATCTGCTGTATGAGGTGAAAACCGTCACCGGTTTTGCGCTGATTGACGCCTGGATCTCGGACTCGCCATGGCGCCATGAGATGATCGTCAGCGCCGCGCGGCATATGGTGCTGCCGGTGCTGACCCTGGCGGTGGCCCCCACCACCGAGGTGATCCGCCTGATGCGCATCAGCACCAGCGAGGTCTATGACACCAACTATGTGAAGGCGGCTGCCACCCGCGGCGTGTCGCGACGCAAAATTTTACTGCGCCATGTACTGCACAACGCCCTGCCGCCGGTGATCCCGCGCCTCGGCCTGCAGTTTTCCACCATGCTCACCCTGGCGATGATCACTGAGATGGTGTTCAGCTGGCCCGGACTGGGACGCTGGCTGATCAACGCGATCCGCCAGCAGGACTACGCGGCGATCTCCGCCGGCGTCATGGTGATTGGCGCACTGGTTATTATCGTCAACGTGATTTCCGATATCCTCGGTGCCATGGCTAACCCGCTGAAACATAAGGAATGGTATGCCCTACGATAGCGTTTATCTGGAAAAGCGTCCGCCTGGCGCGCTACGCACCGTATGGCGTAAATTCTATGGTGACACCACGGCGATGATCGGCCTGTACGGCTGCGCGGGTCTGCTGTTGCTCTGCGTCTTCGGCGGCTGGTTCGCCCCCTATGGTATCGATCAGCAATTCCTTGGCTATCAGTTGCTGCCGCCGTCGTGGTCGCGCTATGGCGAAGTCTCCTTCTTCCTGGGGACCGATGACCTGGGCCGCGATGTGCTGAGCAGGCTGCTGAGCGGCGCGGCGCCGACCGTCGGCGGGGCCTTCGTCGTCACCCTCGGCGCGACGCTGTTTGGCCTGGTGCTGGGCGTGATTGCCGGGTCGACCCACGGCCTGCGCTCGGCGGTGATGAACCATATCCTGGATACCCTGCTCTCTATTCCCTCGCTGCTTCTGGCGATTATCGTCGTCGCCTTTGCCGGGCCGCACCTCAGCCATGCGATGTTCGCCGTCTGGCTGGCGCTGCTCCCGCGCATGGTGCGTTCCGTCTACAGCATGGTCCACGATGAGCTGGAGAAAGAGTACATCATCGCCGCCCGCCTCGACGGGGCGTCGACGCTGAACATTCTGCTGTTCGCCATTCTGCCCAATATTGCCTCTGGCCTGGTGACCGAGATCACCCGCGCCCTGTCGATGGCCATTCTGGATATTGCCGCGCTGGGCTTTCTTGATCTCGGCGCCCAGCTGCCTTCACCGGAATGGGGAGCCATGCTGGGCGATGCGCTGGAGCTTATCTATGTCGCACCGTGGACCGTGATGCTGCCCGGGGCCGCGATTATGCTCAGCGTACTGCTGGTCAACCTGCTGGGCGACGGTATTCGCCGGGCGATCATTGCCGGGGTACAATAATGCCGCTACTCGATATTCGTCACTTAACTATCGAATTTAGAACCAACGAAGGTTGGGTGAAAGCCGTCGATCGCGTCAGTCTGACCCTGACTGAAGGCGAGATCCGCGGCCTGGTGGGCGAATCCGGTTCCGGGAAAAGCCTTATCGCCAAAGCCATCTGTGGGGTGACCAAAGACAACTGGCGGGTCACCGCCGACCGCATGCGTTTCGATGATATCGACCTGCTGCGGCTGTCGAACCGCGAGCGGCGCAAACTGATCGGCCACAACGTGTCGATGATTTTCCAGGAGCCGCAGTCCTGTCTTGATCCCTCTGAGCGCATCGGCCAGCAGCTGATCCAGAGTATCCCCGGCTGGACCTATAAGGGCCGCTGGTGGCAACGGCTGGGCTGGCGTAAGCGCCGGGCGATAGAGCTGTTGCACCGCGTCGGCATTAAGGATCACAAAGACGCGATGCGCAGCTTCCCCTATCAGCTCACCGACGGTGAGTGTCAGAAGGTGATGATTGCCATCGCCCTGGCCAACCAGCCGCGTCTGCTGATCGCCGATGAACCCACCAATGCCATGGAACCCACCACCCAGGCGCAGATTATTCGTCTGCTGACGCGGCTCAACCAGAATAACAACACCACTATTTTGCTGATCAGCCACGACCTGCAGATGCTCAGCAAATGGGCGGATAAAATCAACGTCATGTACTGCGGACAGACGGTAGAGAGCGGCCCGAGTGAAGAGCTGATCACCCTCCCGCATCACCCGTACACTCAGGCATTGATCCGTGCGATCCCGGATTTTGGCAGCGCCATGCCACATAAAAGCCGCCTCAACACCCTGCCGGGGGCGATCCCGCTGCTGGAGCAGTTGCCCATCGGCTGTCGGCTGGGGCCGCGCTGCCCTTACGCCCAGCGCGAGTGTATTGAAACGCCGCGTCTTACCGGGGCGCGCAACCATCTGTACGCCTGTCATTTCCCGCTGAACATGGAGAAAGAGTGAAATGGTCGAAACATTGCTGGAAGTTCGCCAACTCAGTAAGACCTTTCGCTACCGCACCGGCTGGTTTCACCGCCAGACGGTGGAGGCCGTCAAGCCGCTGAGTTTTACTCTGCGCGAACGGCAGACGCTGGCGATCATCGGCGAGAACGGCTCCGGGAAATCCACCCTCGCCAAGATGCTGGCGGGCATGGTGGAACCCACCAGCGGCGAGCTGCTGATTGACGACCATCCGCTGACCTTCGGGGATTACTCCTACCGCAGCCAGAAGATTCGCATGATCTTTCAGGATCCGTCGACCTCACTGAATCCGCGCCAGCGTATCTCGCAGATCCTCGATTTTCCACTGCGGCTGAATACCGACCTCGACGCCGAGGCGCGGCAGAAGCAGATTATCGACACGTTGCGCATGGTCGGTCTGCTGCCGGACCACGTCAGCTATTACCCCCATATGCTGGCGCCCGGTCAGAAGCAGCGTCTCGGCCTCGCCAGGGCGCTGATCCTGCGCCCGAAGGTCATCGTCTGCGATGAGGCGCTGGCCTCGCTGGATATGTCGATGCGCTCCCAGCTCATTAACCTGATGCTGGAGCTGCAGGAGAAACAGGGCATCTCCTATATCTATGTCACTCAGCACTTGGGAATGATGAAGCACATCAGCGATCAGGTGCTGGTGATGCATAACGGCGAAGTGGTCGAGCGCGGCAGCACCGCCGATGTGCTGGCCTCACCGCTGCACGACCTGACCCGACGCCTGATCGCCGGCCACTTCGGTGAAGCCCTCACCGCCGACGCCTGGCGCAAAGACGGGAAATAGCCCATCTTATTCACCTCGCCCGGTGACCTCACACCGGCGCGTGGTCAGCGTTCCGCTTGAGGATAGCCACTGCGTTGGCGATGTCCGGCGCCAGCCAGCGATCGTCCTCCCAGGTGGGCACGCTTTGGCGCAGCAGATCGCGCGCCCGACGCGTCCCCGCCGCTAGCTTCTGCGGCTCGTGAAAATCGAGCCCCTGGGCCGCGAGTAAATATTCGATACCCAGGATCTGATAGAGGTTGCCGAGCAGGCGCTGCAATTTCAGCGCAGCACTGGTACCCAGGCTTAAATGATCCTCCTGCAAAGCCGAGGTAACAAAATTATCCAGCACCGCCGGCTGCGCCAGCTGCTTATTTTCCGCGCACAACGACGCAGCGACGTACTGGGCAATCATCATGCCTGAATTCACCCCGGGTCGGGCGACCAGAAAGGCCGGCAAGCCGCTCACCAGAGGATTCACCAGCCGGTCAAGGCGTCGTTCGGCGATGGTACCCAGCTCTGCCATGGCAATGGCCAGCAAATCGCAGGCCATTGCCACCGATTCGCCATGGGGATGCGCCTGGGACACCACCCGCCACTGCTCAAGGGTACCCAGGATTAGGGGATTATCGGTACAGGCGTTAAGTTCGATATTAATCTGCGTCTGCGCATGGCTAAACTGGTCGCGGCAGGCGCCATGCACCTGAGGCATCGAGCGGAGACTCAGCGCATCCTGGGTGCGAAGACCTTCGCTTTCGGCCAGAAGATGGCTGTCCGCCAGCAGCTCACGCAGCCGCTGGCCGCTGGTCTGGATCCCGGGACTGGCTTTCAGCGCCAGGATCTCGGCATCGAATGCCACAAGCTGGCCGCGCAGCGCTTCAAAGCTCATCGCCCCGGTCACATCAGCCCAGTTCATTAAGCGCTCGGCGTCGTCTAAGGCCAGGCAGGCCAGGCCGGTCATGCACGGCGTACCGTTAACCAGACTGAGCCCCTCTTTCGCTCCCGGCGCAATGGGCTGCAGATTCAGCTGCGACAGGACCTCTGCCGCAGACCACGTTCGCCCTTGCCATAGCACATCGCCGACTCCCATCAGGGCCAGGCCAACGTGCGCCATATGCGTTAAATAGCCAACCGACCCCTGAGAGGGCACCTGCGGTGTCACGCCATGCTGCAAAAACGTCAGCAGTTGTCGCACTATTCCGGCGGAGATACCGGATTTACCGTGGCTGAAATTGGCCACCGCGGCGCACATAATGGCCCGGGTTGGGGCGACCTCCAGCAGCGGCCCCAGCCCGGTGTTAATCCCATAGGCCACCTGACCGGCGCTAACGATATGCTGGACGATCGCCCGCCCCTGCTCGATACGCGCCCAGGCGCTTTCGCTGAGGCTCAAGGTCGCCTCGCCCCGGGCGACACAAGCCACCTCCTGCCAGCGTATCGGTGCATCGCCCCACTGGATCATATTCATACGACCTGTCCTGGCTGTTGATGGCTGGAGATAAATTGCTTAAAGCGCGCGGAACCCTGAGTGCCAAATAGCGCCTCAGGCGCACCGTCGCAGTCAATCGTCCCCTGGTGCATAAATACCACCCGATTGGAGACATGGCGGGCGAATCCCAGTTCGTGGGTGACCACCAGCATCGTCCGCCCCTCTTCCGCCAGGCTGCGCATGACCTTTAACACCTCGCCGACCAGTTCGGGATCCAGCGCAGAGGTGGGTTCATCAAAGAGCATGACGTCTGGCTCCATCGCCAGCGCGCGGGCTATTGCCACGCGCTGCTGTTGGCCGCCGGAGAGCTGTGCCGGATAGAAATCCTTTCGGTTCAACATCCCCACCCGCTCCAGCAGCTGCTCCGCCTGTTCAATGCAGGTCCGTTTATCCCGTTTGAGCACATAATGCGGCCCCTCAATGACATTCTGCAGGACCGTCATATGCGACCACAGGTTAAAACTTTGAAAGACCATCCCCAGCCGCGAACGCAGGCGCTCTATCTGCCGGGGATTCGCCGCCAGCCGATGCCCGCGGGCGTGGTGCTTCATTTCAATCGTCTCGCCACCGACGCTGACCACCCCGGCATCGGGTGTTTCCAGCAGATTAATGCAGCGCAGCAGCGTACTTTTACCGGAGCCGCTGGCGCCGAGGATCGAAATGACATCGCCCTGCCGGGCCTGGATGGTGATCCCCTTCAGGACATCCAGGGAGCCAAAGGACTTATGAATATCGCTGACCGATAAGGTCACCGGACGTGAATCGAGCATCTTACTCTCCTTTGGTTATCGGCTTGAGCGACACGGTCGCCGGGTTTTGCCGGGTATGCGGCGTTAATCGCCGTTCTAGCAGGGCATACAGCTGCACAATGATGAAATTAAGCAGCAAATAGATGGCCGCCGCGCAGAGAAATACCTCCATCGTCCGGTAGGTACGCTGAATAATCTGTTGCGCCACCCCGGTGACGTCCCAGACGGTCACCAGGCTTGCCAGCGCCGTCGACTTGACCAGCAGAATGGCCTCCGTGGAGTAGGCTGGCAGCGCATAACGTAGCATCACCGGGGCAATGATCCGCCGCAACAACAGCCAGCGCGACATGCCGCAAGCCTGACCGGCTTCAATCTGACCCGGCGGTATCGCCAGCAACCCGCCGCGAAGAATTTCCGCTGTGTAGGCCGCCGTACAGAGCGCCAGCGCCAGAACGGCGCAGATAAAGGGTTCGCGCAGCAGCGGCCACAGGAAACTGTGACGGATCACCCCAAACTGACCCAGCCCGTAATAAATGAGAAACAACTGGATCAGCAATGGCGAACCGCGAAAGATCAGGATATAGCCTTTGGCGAAACCGCTAGCCAGCGGCCAGTGGCTCATTCGCAGCGCCAGAACGCCGAGGGCCAGTACGCCGCCGAGGATAAAAGAGCAAATAAAGAGCCCCAGCGTCACCGGCAGCGCCGCACCGAGCTTTAACAACGTCTCACCAAGGAAGGCAAAATCGATAAACATACGGGCTCCTTACGCCTGCGCGGCGCTGCGACGCAGCCAGGCGCGGTTGAGATGGCTCTCCGCCCGGGTAAACGCGCGGTTAGAGAGCAGCGTCAGGATCAAATAGCAGCCGCCGCCGATGAGATAGAACAGGAAATATTCGCGGGTCGAGCCTGCGGCAATCTGGCTGGCGCGCATCAGTTCAACCATCCCGGTCACCGATACCAGCGCCGAATCTTTGAGGCTCATTTGCCACACGTTGGATAACCCCGGCAGCGAATAACGGACAATCTGCGGCAACAGAATGCGCTGCAGGATCCGCCAGCGCGGCATGCCGATAGCGGTAGCCGCCTCCACTTCACCGGGCATCAGCGCCAGGCGAGCAGCACGGTAGACTTCCGCCTGATACGAGGAGGAGATCAAACCAATCGCCAGGGCGCCAATCAGAAAGGGCGGAACCTCAATAAAGCCATCAGAGCCAAACAGACGCCCCACCCATGAAATCATCCCTGAGCCGCCAAAATAAAACAGGTAGATCACCAGTAATTCGGGGATACCGCGGAATACCACCGACCAGGCGGCGCCAAACCAGCGCGCTGGCGCGTGCCGGGATAGCTTCGCGGCGGCAATGACGCCGCCCACCGCCGCACCGACGGCCAGCGCGGCGAGCGACAGCAGCAAGGTGGTCAGCGTGGCACTGAGGATCAGCGTCCCCCACCCGTTTTCACCAAAACTCAGAAGATTCAACATAACAGCCTCACTCAGGGGGTAACGTCGCTTTTAAACCATTTCTCACTCAGTTTTTTTACCGTCCCATCGGCCAGCGCCGCCTGAATAGCGCTATCCAGTTTCGCTTTAAGATCGGTATCGGTCAGACGTACCCCCATCGCTTCACCGCCTCCCCAGATCGGCCCGCTTATCAGCGGACCGCTCAATGCCAGATTGCTATTCTCCGGGCGCGACAGGGTGGTGTTGGCAAAGGTAATATCATCAAAAACGGCATCGATGCGCTCAGCCTGCAGGTCGAGGATCGCATCCGCTGAGTTGTTATATTCCCGGACGTCAGCGATATCCTTGAAATACTTGTCAATAAACGGGGTGTACACGGTGCCGGAAGCGATGCCGATGGTTTTCCCTTTCAACGCCGCGCGCAGAGGCGCAATCGCCGCCTGAATCTCTTTCTCATCATCATGAAGCTTGACCGTCGGAGACGGAGGGAGCAGTGACCCTTTTACCGCAATGAAGGAGGCTGGCGTGGCAGCGTAGGCCTGGGTAAACGCCACGACCTTCGATCGCTCCGGGGTGACGACAATAGCGTCCATGATCACGTCATATTTTCCGGCGTTAAGTCCGGCAATCATGCCATCCCAGTTCTGTACCACCAGCTTGCATTCGATCTGCATCCGCTGGCATAAATTCGCCATGAGCTCAGGTTCGAAGCCGCTCAACTTCCCTCCGGGAAGCGTCAGGTTCCAGGGTTCATAGCCGCCTTCCGTAGCGATGGTGATTGATTTCCACTCTTTAGCGTATGTTGAGCCACCAGACAGCAGTAGCCCCGAAAACAGGGTGACCAGGCAGGCCTGGCGGAAAGTAATACGCTGTTGCATTTTCATTCTCCCGATCGCGTTTTGTCATGATGGCTCTGGTCACTGCGATAAGATAATTCGTAGATGACTGCTCATGTATATACAAGCATTGACAAACCCACACACGCGCTCGATGATGGATTTGTGAACCCTGTTGTAAATAATTTGTAAGCATGTTGAGACACACATGTAACAAATACCATCCACCCTCTGAATTCCGCCGAGCAGACCATGATCTTTTTTTTTGATATCGCCACCTTACCCATCACGCCATGGAAGAACGGTGCCGGTGCCACCCGGGAAATTATCGCCGTTCCTTCCACAGAGGCTCCCTTTCTCTGGCGAGCGAGCATTGCCACACTGCAGGCAGATGGTCCATTTTCCCCCTTCCCCGGCGTCGACCGGGTGATTACCCTGCTGGCGGGACAACCGCTACGACTGTGCGGCGAGGACATCGACCATCCGCTGACGCTCTGGCAGCCATGGGCTTTCCCCGGTGAATGGGCGCTGTCCAGCGTCGGGATCGTTGAGCCAGGGCTGGACTTCAATATCATGACTCAGCGCGGACGTGCCTCGGCGAGCGTAGAGGTGATAAACGACCAGCAACGCCCTGCCACTGAGGGGGTCGCTTATGTTCTTCAGGGCGAGTGGGATCTGGCCGGGCAGCGAAGCGCGGCCGGCAGCGGTCTCTGCTGGCGCGGTGAATCCCCTGGCGAGCTATTGCCCCTCGGCGCCAATGGGCGTCTGCTGCTGGCGGAGATCGCGCTCAAATAATCGTCAGGAGAGATGGTATACTGGAGCCGTTGCGATGAGCTTTTGCCCCGCGCGGCGCGGGCCGGCTGAAAAATATCGTGACACAAGGGGTCGTCAGTGGGATATAATTCCCGGCTAAATTTGAGTTATTTTGAAATAACAATGTTAACGCTATGATTGTTAAAGTAAAAATAAGCAATAACGATAAGGATTAAAGCTATGGGTTTTCTTTCCGGTAAGCGCATTTTGATCACTGGCGTCGCCAGCAAACTGTCCATCGCCTACGGTATTGCGCAAGCAATGCACCGCGAAGGCGCGGAACTGGCATTCACCTATCAGAATGAAAAACTGAAAGGTCGCGTAGAAGAATTTGCTGCCGCGCTGGGTTCTGACATTGTGCTGCCGTGCGACGTTGCTGAAGATGAGAGCATCACCGCACTGTTCACCGAGCTGGAAAAAGTCTGGCCGAAATTCGATGGTTTCGTCCACTCTATCGGTTATGCTCCGGCTGACCAGTTAGATGGCGACTACGTCAATGCCGTGACCCGCGAAGGTTTCAAAATCGCGCACGACATCAGCGCTTACAGCTTCGTGGCGATGGCTAAAGCCTGCCGCAGCATGCTGAACCCGGATTCAGCCCTGCTGACGCTCTCCTACCTGGGCGCAGAGCGCGCGATCCCGAACTACAACGTGATGGGTCTGGCAAAAGCCTCTCTGGAAGCTAACGTCCGCTATATGGCTAACGCCATGGGTCCGGAAGGCATTCGCGTCAACGCCATCTCTGCCGGTCCGATCCGTACGCTGGCTGCTTCTGGCATTAAAGATTTCCGTAAAATGCTGGCACACTGCGAAGCGGTCACCCCGATCCGTCGCACCGTCACCATTGAAGATGTGGGTAACAGCGCAGCCTTCCTGTGCTCCAACCTGTCTGCGGGGATCTCCGGTGAAGTCGTTCACGTTGACGGCGGGTTCAGCATCGCCGCCATGAACGAACTGGAACTGAAATAAGTTCCATACCCTCCTCACCCTGGTGAGGAGGGCTTATCCCTTACTCCCTTCCGTTGCGCTGTCTCTTGTTATTCCAATCGGCTATTTGTTAGCACGTATCAATATTTTCTCCTGCTTCCGGGTTACGCCAGGATAGTTCTGCATAAACGATCCGCGGAACGGCGGTTCGCCACATACCGAACAAGGAAAGCCCATGGAGCCACGCCGCGTGAATGGCAAAAACCACTGGTATCACGAAACCCAGTCAACAATCTGCCCAGTGGATGTTCTGCCACTTGTCCCTGAAGCCGCCCATGTTGAAGACCGCTTTTTGCTGGACCTGACGCTGCCGGATGCCTGGCTACACATCCACGCAGGCTGGCTACATCCTGCTCGCCAGCTGGCAGTGCGGCTGTTTCCCGATCAGGTGACGGTGAGCCGACTGCAAACTTTTACCGCCTATGATCGCCTGAGCACCGCGCTGACTGTCGCCCAGGTCTACGGCGTCCAGCGGTTGTGTAACCACTATGCCGCCCGTCTGGCCCCCTTGCCTGGCCCTGACTCTTCGCGTGAGAGCAACCGTCGCCTGGCGCAGATCACTCAGTACGCTCGTCAGCTCGCCAGTTCGCCCTCCGTCATTAACGCCCTCTCACGCAGCCAGCTTGACGAAGTAGGCTTAACCAGCCGGGATATTATCCTGATCAACCAGATTATCGGTTTCGTCGGCTTCCAGGCCCGGGCGATTGCTGTCCTGCAGGCGGCGCTGGGCTATCCGGTGCGTTGGATCCCCGGCATGCCTCAGCAAGAAGAGGCCCCCGCCGAACTGTTCACCGCGCCACCAGGAGAGTGGCAGAGCGACCTTGAGGACCCCGATCTGCAGTATGCCGATGATGAACGCCAGCGGCGCATCGCTGGCTGGCAGTCGCTGCACGGCCTGGGCGAGTTGGCCCCACTGCTGGCCTGCGACCCACAGTTGATCGTGCCTCTGGAGACCTTGATCCGTCAGCTCAGCACGGATGATGCCTTTGGCCCGCAGGTCGCCTTACTCACGGCACGCACCAATGGCAGTCCCACCTGTTTTGATGCCTGGCTCCCCCACTGGCACGGTGAAGAAGAGTTCGCCAGCCACCTGCGGGAAGGCGACCAGGCCCTCCATCGTTGGCTCCAGCAGCATCCTCAGTCCCGGGCCCTCGTTACCGCGGTGCAGCTGTTAACCCGCTCGCCGGACCGGTTTAGCGCCGCCCAGTTAACTCCCCTCGCGGAATATGGACTCTCTGCGGAACAAGCGATCGATCTGTTGACCTGGAGCGGGCTGTGCGGATGGATGAATCGTCTGAAAATCGCCCTCGGCAATGTGCGTCAGCAGACGTAAATTGCTGAAACAGCGCTTGCTGCGGCAGGCATATTCGCGTAAAAATGTCAGCCGCTCTTTTAGCCACGAAAATACCTAATTATGTTTCAGGATAACCCGCTGCTAGCGCAGCTTAAACAGCAACTGCATTCCCAGACGCCGCGCGCTGAAGGGGTCGTTAAGGGCACGGAAAAGGGCTTTGGCTTCCTCGAAGTGGACGCTCAGAAGAGCTACTTCATTCCGCCGCCGCAGATGAAAAAGGTGATGCATGGCGACCGTATCGTCGCGGTGATCCATTCTGAAAAAGATCGCGAAAGCGCCGAACCGGAATCACTGATTGAGCCGTTCCTGACCCGTTTCGTCGGTAAAGTCCAGAAGAAAGACGATCGCCTCGCTATCGTTCCTGACCATCCGCTGCTGAAAGACGCCATTCCCTGCCGCGCCGCCCGTGGCGTTGAGCATGATTTCAAACAGGGTGACTGGGCCGTCGCCGAGATGCGCCGTCATCCGTTAAAAGGCGACCGCGGGTTTTACGCGGAGCTGACCCAGTTCATCACCTTCAGCGACGATCACTTCGTCCCCTGGTGGGTAACCCTGGCGCGCCATAACCTCGAAAAAGAAGCGCCGGACGGCGTGGCCACGGAAATGCTCGATGAAGGGCTGACGCGCCGCGATTTAACCGCTCTCGACTTCGTCACTATCGACAGCGCCAGCACCGAAGATATGGACGATGCGCTGTATGCCGAATCCACTGCTGATGGCAAACTGCTGCTGACGGTCGCCATTGCTGACCCGACCGCCTGGATTGCCGAAGGTAGCAAGCTGGATAAGGCCGCAAAAGTGCGCGCCTTTACCAACTATCTGCCGGGCTTCAATATTCCGATGCTGCCCCGCGAGCTGTCAGACGACCTGTGCTCCCTGCGCGCTAACGAAGTGCGCCCGGTGCTGGCCTGCCAGATGACTCTGGCGGCCGATGGCACCATCGAAGACAACATCGAGTTCTTTGCCGCCACCATCGAGTCGAAAGCCAAGCTGGCCTATGACGACGTCTCTGACTGGCTGGAAGGCCGCGGCAGCTGGCAACCGGGCAGCGACGCCATCGCGCAGCAAATTACGCTGTTGAAAGATGTGTGCCAGCGTCGTAGCGAATGGCGTCAGACCCATGCGCTGGTGTTCAAAGACCGTCCGGACTACCGTTTCGTTCTTGGCGAAAAAGGCGAAGTGCTGGATATCGTCGCGGAGCCACGTCGCATTGCCAACCGCATTGTCGAAGAGTCGATGATCGCCGCCAACATCTGTGCCGCCCGCGTTCTGCGCGACAAGCTCGGCTTCGGCGTTTATAACGTCCATACCGGCTTCGACCCGGCGAATACCGAACAGCTGGCGGCGCTGCTGAAAACCCACGACGTGCACGTCGACCCAACGGAGGTGCTGACGCTGGAAGGGTTCTGCAAGCTGCGCCGCGAACTGGACGCCCAGCCGACCGGTTTCCTCGACAGCCGCATCCGCCGCTTCCAGTCGTTTGCGGAAATCAGCACCGAGCCGGGCCCACACTTTGGCCTCGGCCTTGAGGCCTATGCCACCTGGACCTCGCCAATCCGTAAATATGGCGACATGATCAACCACCGTCTGCTGAAGGCCATCATCAAAGGCGAGACCATTGCGCGCCCGCAGGATGATGCCACCGTGCAGATGGCGGAGCGCCGTCGTCTTAACCGGATGGCTGAGCGCGATGTGGCCGACTGGCTGTATGCTCGCTTCCTCAACGATAAAGCCGGGACCGATACCCGCTTTGCGGCGGAGATCATCGACATCAGCCGCGGCGGGATGCGCGTGCGCCTGGTGGACAATGGCGCGGTCGCCTTTATTCCGGCCCCGTTCCTCCACGCGGTACGCGACGAACTGGTGTGCAGCCAGGAGAACGGCACCGTGCAGATCAAGGGCGAGGTGGTCTACAAAGTGACTGACGTTATCGATGTCACCATCGCTGAAGTCCGCATGGAAACCCGCAGCATTATTGCGCGTCCGGCAGTCTGACGCCCCTTCACAGCGGTTCCTCCGGGAACCGCTGCTTCTTTCCTCTCCATCCAGCGATTTCCGTCGCACCGATTAAGGTTGTGCGTTTTTTTCGCTTCTCTTTTTCACTCATTTTTAGCATCATTGATTTCATTCGTTTTTGTTACCAGGATAATGCCATGTCAGATGTGAATGCCCACCTGCTCGCCCAACGTATCGATACCGTGCTGGATATTCTGGTTGCCGGTGATTACCACTCTGCGATCCATAATCTGGAAATCCTCAAAGCGGAGCTGCTGGCACTGGCAGCGGACGACGCTGAGCAAAAAAACCAGCCCAAGGCCCCCTGGGAAATCTGATTATCGCCCATGCCGCAACCGGTGACTCATACCGGTTGCTCGCCATATAGCCCCCTAACAGTGATGTTGCTATGAACGCCCGACAACAAAGTATTTTGCAAGTGGTCATTGATAAAGGCCGGATGAGCGTCGCCGATCTGGCGAAGATGACCGGTGTCTCAGAGGTCACAATTCGCCAGGATCTGAATCTGCTGGAAAAGCAGAGTTATTTGCGCCGCACCCATGGCTATGCAGTCCCACTGGACAGTGAAGATGTCGAAACCCGCATGATGACCCATTTCGCCATTAAGCGTGAACTGGCCAGCCGGGCGGCAGCGCTGGTGAGCGCCGGCGAAACGGTATTCATCGAAAACGGCAGCAGCAACGCCCTGCTGGCGCGCACCCTCGCCGAACGCGGCGATATCACCATCATTACCGTGAGCAGCTATATCGCCCATCTGCTGAAAGAGACGCCGGGAGAGGTGATCCTGCTGGGCGGGATTTACCAGAAACGCAGTGAAAGCATGGTGGGCCCGCTGACCCGCCAGTTCATCCAGCAGGTGCATTTCAGCAAAGCCTTCATCGGGATCGATGGCTGGCAGGCAGAAACCGGCTTTACCGGTCGCGATATGATGCGTGCGGATGTGGTTAACGCCGTGCTGGAAAAGCACTGTGAAGCGATTATTCTCAGCGACAGTTCAAAATTCAGCGCGGTTCATCCCTATCCCCTCGGTCCCGCCGGGCGCTTTAACCGCGTTATTACCGACGATCGCCTGTCGGCCGCCTGCCGCGACCAGTTACTGCGCAGCGGCCTGACCGTCGATATTGTGCCGTACGCCTGATGTTTACCCTGCCCCGAGCCATGCCATAGCGCCGTTCGGGGCGTTATTACGCTCTGAGAGTATTCCGAGCCGCTAATTAAGATTTTTTACCTGACGATACATTTAAAAAAAAGTAAAATTATTATTAGCGATATAACAGGAAGTGACTATCACCTGCGTGATTTTCGTGACACCTGCGCACCCTAACTTCATGGAATTGCCCTAAAGCTGCTATTTCAGGCTATGCTTAAAGGAGCGTAGTATCCATGAATAGATTATTCAGGAGAAAAAAATGATGACTTCAACGAGCAAAAAAATGGCTGCCGTCGTTCTGGCTGTCACTGTAGCAATGTCTCTGAGCGCTTGTTCTAACATGTCTAAACGCGACCGTAACACCGCGATTGGTGCTGGCGCCGGCGCCATCGGTGGTGCGGTGTTAACTGACGGTAGCGCACTCGGAACCCTGGGTGGCGCGGCAGTCGGTGGTATTATTGGTCACCAGGTTGGCAAATAATATAATTACCTGACGAAATAAAAGAATAATTCACACGAATTGACTTACGCACGTTAAATCACTCAAGGCCGCGGCATTCACCGCGGCCTTGTTATTTCAGCATTACTTTAATTATTGCCGAAATAGCACTCAGCCACCGGCTAACTTAACCTTCATTCCTTTCGCCTCGAGCAGCGATTTGAGCAAATCCCGTTTGTCACCCTGGATCTCGATCACGCCATCTTTCACCGCGCCGCCGCAACCACATTTCTTTTTCAGCTCTGCAGCCAGGGCGTTCAGCGCGGCATCGTCAGCATCGATGCCGCTAATCAGGCACACGCCTTTGCCCTTGCGGCCGCTGGTCTGGCGCTGAATACGGACAATACCATCGCCTTTAGGCCGCACCGGCGCCAGTTTCGCTTCGTCGATACGCCCGGTTTCCGTGGAGTAGACCAGGCGGCTATTGGAATCGCTCATTATGCCTCCTTTGACAACGAGACGTTGATTGCCCGCAGCGTCGCGGCAGGATCGGCCGACTGAGTCACCGGACGACCAATAACCATATAATCCACTCCCGCCGCCTGGGCTTGCTCGGGGGTCATAATCCGCCGCTGATCCCCGGCCTCGCTCCCCTGCGGACGGATCCCCGGGGTCACCAGCTTAAACGCCTGTCCCAGCTCCTGTTTGAAGCGCACCGCCTCCTGAGCTGAGCACACGACCCCGTCAAGGCCGCAGCGTTGGGTCAGCGCTGCCAGCTTCGCCGCGTAATCAGCCGGGGATAAGGTAATGCCCAGATCCTGCAGGTCGCTGGCCTCCATGCTGGTAAGCACGGTGACGGCGATCAGCAGCGGAGCGTCTTTGCCAAACGGCAACAGCGCTTCACGCGCGGCGGTCATCATCCGCGCGCCGCCGGAGGCATGAACATTCACCATCCATACACCGAGTTCGGCCGCCGCCGCCACCGCGCGAGCCGTGGTGTTGGGGATATCGTGAAACTTAAGGTCAAGGAACACCTCAAACCCACGCTGATGTAGATCGCGAACAAACTGCGGGCCCAGCAGGGTGAACATCTCTTTGCCCACCTTCAGGCGGCAGTCTCGCGGGTCGATGCGGTCGACAAATGCCAGCGCTTTATCGCGATTATCATAGTCGAGCGCAACCACAACGGGAGAGGATGTGACAGCGCGGGAAGATGTGATAGCTGTAGACGTCATGACCAGACCTTAGTGTTGATGGGCGCCAGGGCGGCGCAAAAAAGGTAAACGGGCAGCATTCTACCTGTGATGCTAACAAAATAACAGGCTGCTGTATTGGCGCTGGCCGGACGATGGCGCTGCCGGGGCCGCGCGTGGAGTGGAGAGAAGTGATAAGTATGTTGTAACTAATAGAGGGATTTTTTTTGACTTTATTGGCCGTCGAGGCCGCGAATGGGTTTGATGGTTGCCCACGAACGGCAGGATGGGCAGTGCCAGTAGAGCGTATGGGCGGTAAAGCCGCATTTCTGGCAGCGATAGCGCGGTTTGCTGCGCACCTGTTCCCCGACCATGTTTCTCAGCACCCCGAGGCTTTCTTTCGCCCGCCCTTCTTCCGCTTCGTTGAGATGGTAGTCCATCAGCTTATGGAAGACACGCATGGTCGGGTGACGTTCCAGCTGCCGGGTAACGTAGTTTTGCGCGGCTTCGACCCCTTCCCGTTGCTCGAGGATCTGCGCCAGCATCAGTTCAGCGGTGGCCCCGGTGTTCTCATCCACACAGCGACGCAGGAAAACTTCCCACTCTTCGGCTTTACCCAGTTGCTGGTAGCAGGTCTGCAGCATCTCCAGCGTCTCACCGACCAGCTCTTTATCCTGATCGATAACCCGCTCAAGGCTCTCTACCGCTTTGGCGTAATCACCCTTTTCCATCCACACCCGGCCCATCATTATTGAGACCCGCGCGCTGTTGCGGTCTGCGGCGGCGCCTTTCTTCAGCAGCGCCATCGCCTTATCCAGATCGTTGGCCGCCATCTGCTGCAGGGCCAGCTCACACCAGAAGTTGGCGATTTCGCCACGATGTTTCTCTTTACCCAGCTTCACCAGCCGTTCAGCCACTTCGATCGCCGACTGCCAGTCGCTGGTCGCCTGGTAGATCTGCAGCAGCTGCTGCAGAGCGCTCAGGCGGAAATCGGTCTCATCCACCAGCTGTTTGAACATGTCTTCCGCGCGATCGTACAACCCGGCGGCCATATAGTCGCGCCCCAGCTGCTGGACGGCCAGCAGACGCTGATCGTAGGTTAACGATGCGCTTTCCATCAGGCTCTGATGGATACGGATCGCGCGGTCAACCTCGCCGCGCGAGCGGAACAGGTTACCGAGCGTCAGGTGGGCCTCAACGGTGCCGGTATCCTCTTTCAACATATCAAGGAACAGGTCGACGGCTTTATCCTGCTGGTTGCTGAGCAGGAAGTTAACCCCCGCCACGTAATCCCGTGACAGGCGGTTCGCATCGTCCTGTTTGGACTGTTGTGCACTTCTGCGCCCCATGTACCAGCCGTAGGCGGCGGCAACGGGTAAAAGCAGAAACAACAACTCCAGCATAAGAGGTTATTCCTTCACGGCAGGCACGCCTGCGTCGACAGCGACCGGGCTGACGGGGGCAATCTGGTGCTCAAGGCGCTTAATTTTTCGCTCCGCGCGCGCCAGCGAGACACGCACCCGCAGCCAGAACAGGCCGCAGATCAGCCAGCCAATGGCAAAGCCCGCGGCGAACAGCACCGCCAGCAGCGTCGAAATGCGGAATTCACCCTGCGCGAGTAAATAGTTGAACGTGACCTGTTGGTCATTCTGCGCCCCCAGCGTCACTGAAATGACGAAGATTGCTAGCACCAGTAAGAAAATGAGTAAATATTTCACATGACTTCCCGTTATGTGGGTTGCGCGTAAAAAAGCCCGCTTTCAGCCCTATAAAGTATCATTTTCGCCGCAGCGGTGGAATGAAAAAGCATGGCAACTGTACAGGATATGCGGTCGGATGCCGCTAAAATCAACATTATTCCGCTTCGGGCATCCGTTTTTTAATATCCTGCGCCTCCTCCCCCGGCGGCGAGAGCGGTCCGCACAGGCGCTGCGTCAGCCAGCAGGCCACCGTGACCAGCAGCCAGGAGATCAGCGTGGCGACAATGAGATCCAGCGGCCAATGCATGCCCAGCGCCAGACGACTGCCCATCACCGCCGTCGCCCATACCAGCAGCACGGCGACCGTGCCCCAACGCCGACGCGGCCACAGAAGTCCGGCGGCCAGCAGTGCCCAGCTGGCGGCGAACATCGTGTGACCAGACGGGAAAGCAAAGCCCGTCTCTTTCTGCCAGTGCTTGCGTAAAAATGGCGGAATGTCCTGCACCTGCGCCAGCTGAGCATGCACCAGTTTAGCGCGTTCTTTACGCTTCAACGCATAGAATTGCGTCACCGGCACCTGTCTTGAGTTTTCCAGCCAGATGACAAAGGGTCTCGGCTCCTGAACCCGCTCTTTGACCCAGGATTTAATCCCCTGTCCCGCCAGGATGGCGGCGGCAAGAATCAGGAACAGGATCAGTGCCGCGCGCAGCCGGTAGCGCAGACACCAGAGAAACCAGCCGCACAGGGCGACATGCGTGATAATTCCCCACGGCTGCGTCACCGTTTCCGTCACCCACCAGAGGGTTTTCAACATAGCAACCGGCAGTCCTGGCTGCCACAGCCAACCAGACAGCCAGACCGTAACAGGCATAACAAGCAGCAGCGCCGCCGCGAGAGCGGTTCGTCGGGCAATCAACAGCATTTTCTCTCCTTCTCCTTGTAGATGAACATCATAGCGGAAAGTAGTTCGTTTGTGCGCTTTCCACGCGGCTAACCGTTCGCGATTAGGAGAACGTCCCGGCCTTGTGGCAAAATAGCGACAAACAGAAAGCACATTCAGGTGCTGACAGAATCTGGAGAATCACATGCAGCTTAAACGTGTGGCAGAAGCCAAACTGCCAACCCCATGGGGCGATTTCCTGATGGTGGGTTTTGAAGAACTGGCAACCGGACAAGATCATGTCGCGTTGGTGTATGGCGATATTTCGGGGCAGTCGCCGGTCCTGGCCCGTGTCCATTCAGAGTGTCTGACGGGCGATGCCCTGTTTAGTCTGCGCTGTGATTGTGGCTTTCAGCTGGAAGCGGCCCTGTCGCATATCGCCGAAGAAGGTCGGGGGATCCTGCTCTATCACCGTCAGGAAGGACGCAACATTGGTTTATTGAATAAGATCCGCGCCTACGCGCTGCAGGATCAGGGCTACGACACCGTTGAGGCAAACCATCAGCTGGGCTTCGCCGCCGATGAGCGTGACTTCACCCTGTGCGCCGATATGTTCAAACTGCTCAACGTTGAGCAGGTGCGCTTATTAACCAATAACCCGAAAAAAGTGGAAATTCTTACCGAAGCCGGAATCAACATTGTGGAGCGCGTACCGCTGATCGTCGGGCGCAACCCCAAAAACGCCCACTACCTGGATACCAAAGCCGCCAAAATGGGCCATCTGCTGAACAGCAAGCCGGCGGAGTAAATCGTTTAGATCAAAGAGAAAGGGCCAGCGATGCTGGCCCTTTGTTTTACAGCATATTGCGGATGACGTAGTGCAGAATGCCGTCGTTGCGGTAGTAGGTAAGCTCGGTCGCCGTGTCGATACGGCACCGACAGGGGATCACTTCCTGCGAGCCGTCAGCGCGAGTCAGGGTCACCGGCACCGTAGCGCCAGGCTGAAGCGACTGCAGATTGCTGATATCAACCTGCTCTTCCCCGGTCAACTGCAGCGTTTTGCGGGTGACGCCCTGCGGGAACTCCAGCGGTAAAATCCCCATCCCGATCAGGTTGGAGCGGTGGATACGTTCGAAGGACTCGGCGATCACCACCCGAATGCCCAGCAGGCGCGGCCCCTTCGCCGCCCAGTCGCGGCTGGAACCAGACCCATATTCCTTACCGGCAATCACCGCCAGCGGAATGCCTTCCGCTTTATACCGCATCGCCGCATCGTAGATCGCCACCGGTTCGCGGTCCGGCAGATGCCGGGTCATACCGCCTTCCACTCCCGGCACCATTTCGTTACGAATACGGATATTGGCGAAGGTGCCGCGCATCATCACCTCATGGTTACCGCGACGGGAACCATAGGAGTTAAAGTCGCGCCGGGCAACCCCATGCTCCTGCAGATAGCGGCCTGCCGGGCTATCGGCTTTGATGCTCCCCGCCGGCGAAATGTGGTCAGTGGTCACTGAATCGCCCAGCATGGCGAGGATCCGCGCACCATGAATATCCTCCACCGGCAGCGGCTCGACGCCCATCTCGTCAAAGAACGGCGACAGGCGAATATAAGTCGAGTCCTCCTGCCAGTCATAGGTATCTGACGCCTCTACCTTGATTGCTTTCCACTCCTCAGTACCGGAAAACACTTCCGCGTACTCTTTGCGGAACATCTCGGTGGAGACCTGTTCCACCGCGCGGGCAATCTCCTCCCCGCTCGGCCAGATATCTTTCAGATAGACCGGCTTACCATCGCTGCCCTGCCCCAACGGCTCGCGGGTAAGATCGATGTTCATGTTCCCCGCCAGCGCGTAAGCAACCACCAGCGGCGGTGAGGCCAGCCAGTTGGTTTTCACCAGCGGATGGATACGCCCTTCGAAGTTACGGTTACCGGAAAGCACTGCCCCGACGGTCAGGTCGCCCTTTTTAATCGCCTCTTCGATAGGCTCCGGCAACGGACCAGAGTTACCGATACAGGTGGTACAGCCATATCCCACCAGATTAAAACCGAGCTGGTCGAGGTAAGGCGTCAGGCCGGCATGGGCCAGATAATCCGACACCACTTTCGAGCCTGGAGCCAGGGAAGCTTTTACCCACGGCTGCGGCTGCAGTCCTCGCTCGACGGCTTTTTTCGCCAGCAGACCGGCGGCCATCAGCACGCTGGGGTTGGAGGTATTGGTACAGGAGGTGATCGCCGCAATGGCCACAGCGCCGTCCGGTAGCGAATAGTGATGCCCGTTCAGCGTATAATCCACCGGCTGGCGCTGACGCTGAAGATGGTTAACCTCCAGCTCGCCGCTGGCGGCGAAGGCTTTCGGTACATCGCCCAGCGCCACGCGATCCTGCGGCCGCTTCGGCCCGGCAAGGCTTGCCTCAACGCTGCCCATGTCCAGCGCCAGGGTGCTGGTAAAGACCGGCTCATCGCCAGGTTTGCGCCACATGCCCTGCGCTTTGGCATAGGCTTCCACCAGCGCGACCTGCTCTTCGCTACGGCCGCTGAGACGCATATAGCTGAGCGTCACGTCATCGATCGGGAAGAAGCCACAGGTGGCGCCATACTCCGGCGCCATATTGGCGATGGTGGCGCGATCGGCCAGGGGTAAGGTATCCAGGCCATCGCCGTAGAATTCAACAAACTTGCCGACGACACCGTGCTGGCGCAGCATCTGAGTGACCGTCAGCACCAGATCGGTGGCGGTAATGCCTTCACGCAGTTTGCCACTGAGCTTAAAGCCCACGACATCCGGGATCAGCATCGACACCGGCTGGCCCAGCATGGCGGCTTCCGCTTCAATCCCGCCCACGCCCCAGCCCAGTACGCCGAGACCGTTAATCATGGTGGTATGGGAGTCGGTGCCCACCAGCGTATCCGGCCACGCCATCCATTTCCCGTTCACCTCTTCGCTCCAGACGGCCCGACCGAGGTATTCCAGGTTGACCTGGTGACAAATACCGGTGCCCGGCGGCACCACGCTGAAGCGGCTGAAGGCCTGCTGACCCCAGCGCAAAAAAGCGTAACGTTCGTGGTTACGTTCCATTTCCAGACGGACGTTATCTTCGAAGGCCTCGTCATCGCCGAAGCGGTCGACGGTGACCGAGTGGTCGATCACCAGGTCTACAGGCGACAGCGGATTCACTTTCGCGGTGTCGCCGCCCAGGCGCTTCACCGCCTCGCGCATGGCGGCCAGATCCACCACTGCCGGCACGCCGGTAAAGTCCTGCATCAGAACGCGCGCCGGACGGTAGGCTATCTCCCGGTCGGCATGGGCCTGTTGCAGCCAGCCGGCCAGGGCACGAATATCTTCTTCTGTCACCGAGTCACCGTCCTGCCAGCGCAGCAGGTTCTCCATCAGCACCTTCAGCGACTTAGGCAGTCGACTAAGATCGCCCAGCTGCTTCTCTGCCAGCGGCAGACTGTAGTAATGCCAGGTTTTCTCGTTGACCAGCAGCGTGTCCTTACTGGCTTCTCGTAGGGTTGACGACATAGCTCCTCCTTTATCTCAGGGATGGCATACCCCGATTCTCCTCAGGGTCTCCATTAAAGATAACACATGCAGAGCATAACACTTTGATAACAACCCAAATTGCTAAATGCGCAGATGGCGAGAGTGATTATTCGGGAATTATCCTGGAATCGGAGAAATAGCACCAAAATAGTGCAGAAGCGATGATTAAGCCGATATTGTATTAGTACACGAGGACAAAAAAAGAGCTAATCGGCCAGCTGGCTATGATTAGCTCTTGTGAGTGATTTCAGATTGGATGAATCCAGCGGCAAAATATATTCTCCCTGTATTGCCGGTCACTGATCTTATATTACCGTTTCCTTTCACTGTCATAAAAATGACATGTATCTACAACGATGACCTACAGCTTTAGCTGACAATCCAGATGTTGCAGATGGTAAGCGCGATGATGCTCCAGAACATCGCCAGCCCTACCAACACTACGCCCCATACGCGACTACGCAGAACGGGATCGATTTCGGTTTTGTCATTCTCGTATGACATCGCCAGTTTCATGTAATCGATATTACTTATCATATTGTCACCACCAATTGCTCAAATCATCAGGTACAGATAAATCTTAATTATGGATAAAAGATTAATCCAGTGAATTTAGGCCTGATGGAATATATTTAACCGGTTATTTGATCGCGGCGGGCATAATGACAAACGTGTTGCCAGAAATTATTAATTTTGTGATTGGTTCGAGGTTTAAGATGTTAAATTGGGACCATGATAGTCAATGGCACTCCCCACAGGGAATGCCATTGTTTTTTTAAGGGTTATTTTTCCGGAAGTTTTATATCTTTAAACATCGCTTCTATATCTTCATTTGACCGCAAAGCCACCGCAGTATCCACGACATCCCGGGTCAGATGGGGTGCAAAACGTTGAATAAAATCATACATGTAGCTTCGTAAGAAGGTGCTACGGCGGAAACCAATTTTGGTGGTGCTGTGGCTGAATATACCGTTCGCATCCAGCTTCACCAGATCAGGGTCAGAGACCGGATCGACCGCCATGCTGGCAATCACCCCTACCCCAAGGCCCAGACGAACATAGGTTTTGATGACGTCGGCGTCAGTGGCGGTAAAGACAATGCGCGGCGTCAGGCCCGCACGGTTAAACGCAGTATCCAGTTCCGAACGACCGGTAAAGCCAAAGGTATAGGTCACCAGCGGGTACTGCGCCAGCTCTTCAATGGAAACCGAGCCCTTCGCGGCCAGAGGATGCTCAGGCGTCACCACAATCGACCGGTTCCAGTGATAGCATGGCAACATCACCAGATCGTCATACAGATGCAGCGCCTCGGTGGCGATGGCGAAGTCGGCATTGCCTTTCGATACGGCTTCTGCAATCTGGGTTGGCGAGCCCTGATGCATATGCAGCGACACGCGCGGGTAGCGTTCAATAAAGCCCTTGATCACTCCCGGTAACGCATAGCGCGCTTGAGTATGGGTCGTCGCCACATATAACGACCCTTTATCAGGCCAGGTATGCTCCCCGGCGACAGATTTGATCGCATCGACTTTCGACAACACCTCGCGGGCGATACGGATGATCTCCTGCCCGGCAGGCGTCACCTGGGTTAAATGTTTGCCGCTGCGGGCAAAGATCTGGATGCCCAGCTCATCTTCCAGCATGCGGACCTGCTTACTGATGCCCGGCTGGGAGGTATAAAGCCCTTCGGCGGTGGATGAAACATTCAGGTTATGGTTCACCACCTCAACGATGTAGCGAAGCTGTTGTAGTTTCATGCTGATATCCGTTTGCGCGTAAAATGAAGCCGCTTAATACACTTTACGTTCAGGCAACTTGTCGACCGTGAGGCCCGGCCTCCCGGCAGTTGGCCATAGTGGCGCCGCAACGCATCCTGAAAGCGATGATGTATAAGACGTTTTAATAATAAAAAAGGGATTAACTATAACCACTATATCATTTATATCAACAGTGTATAGATACTAACGAAAAATAATATAGGTGGTTATAAGGGGAAGAAAAGCCGATCCAGAAGGGGAAACGATGCGGCAGAAGCATCCACTGCTTCTGCCGGTCGTTAGAGCAGGAAAAGCGCGCTTTTCCTGCCTGGTCATGCACAATTACTTCTTGGCTTCAGTCCATTTACCGTCGATAAAGAAGGCTGACCAGCCGGTCGCTTTGCCCTCTTTTTCGGAAGCCACGTACTGCTGTTTCGTTTTACGGCTAAAGCGCACCAGCGTTTTATTACCTTCCGGATCCTGCTGCGGCGCATCGGCGAGATAGCGCAGTTTTTCCGGCAGACGATCGCGGAAGCGGTACAGCTCTTCCACCAGCGGCGCACGCGTTTCCCGTGATTTCGGGAAGGTGTTGGCCGCCAGGAAGACACCCGCCGCCCCGTCGCGCAACACGAAGTATGCGTCAGACTTCTCGCACGGCAGCTCCGGCAGCGGCACCGGATCTTCCTTCGGCGGAGCCACTTCGCCATTGCGCAGGATCTTACGCGTGTTTTTACACTCGTCGTTGGTACAGGCCATGTACTTGCCGAAACGCCCCATTTTCAAGTGCATTTCAGAACCGCACTTCTCGCACTCCACTACCGGACCGTCATAGCCCTTGATGCGGAACTCGCCCTCTTCAATCTCATAGCCGTCACAGGTCGGGTTATTACCACACACGTGCAGTTTACGCTTAGGATCGATAAGGTAGCTGTCCATTGCGGTCCCGCACTTCTGACAGCGACGTTTGGCACGCAGCGCGTTGGTTTCCGCGTCATCGCCTTCCAGCACGTTGAGGACTTCGTTTTCCGGCACCAGGTTGATGGTGGTTTTGCAACGCTCTTTCGGCGGCAGGGCATAGCCCGAACAGCCGAGGAAAACGCCGGTACTGGCAGTACGGATCCCCATTTTACGTCCACAGGTCGGGCAGTCGATGCTGGTAAGCACCATCGGGTTCGGCTGCATGCCGCCCTCTTCCGGATCTTTCTCCGCGGTCTCCAGCTGAGTGGTAAAATCGCCGAAGAAGTGGTTCAGCACCTCTTTCCACTCGGCCTGGTGGTTGGCCACCTGGTCGAGACGATCTTCCATCTGCGCGGTGAAGTCGTAGTTCATCAGATCGCGGAAGTTTTCTTCCAGCCGATCGGTGACGATTTCGCCCATTTTCTCCGCGTAGAAACGACGGTTTTCCACCCGCACGTAGCCGCGATCCTGAATGGTCGAGATGATCGAAGCGTAGGTGGAAGGACGGCCGATACCGCGTTTTTCCAGCTCTTTGACCAGCGAAGCTTCGCTGAAGCGCGCCGGCGGCTTGGTAAAGTGCTGCGCAGGCGTCAGCTCCACCAGGCTCAGGCGGTCGCCCTGTTTGACCACCGGCAACGTCCGGTCTTCATCGCCCTTGCGCAGCGCCGGCATCACTTTGGTCCAGCCGTCGAAACGTAAGGTACGACCGCGCGCTTTCAGTTTGAAATCGCCCGCCGCCACGGTCAGCGTGGTGGAATCGTATTGCGCCGGCGTCATCTGACAGGCGACAAACTGGCGCCAGATCAGCTGATAGAGCTTCTGCGCATCGGCTTCCATATCTTTCAGCGTTTCCGCCAGCACGCTCACATCAGAAGGACGAATCGCTTCGTGCGCTTCCTGCGAGTTTTCTTTGCTGGCGTACTGGTTAGCGCTCTCCGGCAGATATTTTTTGCCAAAGTTGTCGCTGATATAACCGCGAACCATGTTCAGCGCGTCCTGACTCAGGTTGGTGGAGTCGGTACGCATATAGGTGATGTGCCCCGCCTCATAGAGACGTTGAGCCATCATCATGGTCTTTTTCACGCCGAAGCCGAGACGGGTGCTGGCCGCCTGCTGCAGCGTGGAGGTGATGAACGGCGCGCCCGGCTTGCTGCTGGTCGGCTTGTCTTCTCGCTCCAGCACGCTGTAGCTGGCTTTTTCCAGCAGCGATACCGCCGCCATGGTCTCATCACGGCTGACCGGACGGAACGGCTTATCGTCTTTATGGGTCACCTGCAGAGGCAGCGCGTCGCCGCCCGGCGTGGTGGTGCTGGCATCAACTTCCCAGTACTCTTCCGGGACGAAGGCTTTGATTTCACGCTCACGTTCCACCACCAGGCGGACCGCAACGGACTGCACGCGCCCGGCAGAAAGACCACGGGCAATTTTCTTCCACAGCAGCGGCGAGACCATATAGCCCACCACGCGGTCCATAAAGCGGCGCGCCTGCTGGGCGTTAACCCGATCGATATTCAGTTCGCCCGGCTTTTCAAAGGCCTGACGAATAGCGTTTTTGGTGATCTCATTGAACACCACGCGGCTGTAACGCTGTTCATCGCCACCGATCACTTCCCGCAGGTGCCAGGCAATGGCTTCCCCTTCGCGGTCAAGGTCGGTTGCGAGATAGATGTGGTCAGCTTTTTCTGCCAACTGTTTGAGTTCTGAAACTACCTTTTCTTTACCCGGAAGTACTTCATAGTGCGCATTCCAGTCATGCCATGGGTCCACGCCCATGCGGTTAACCAGAGCACCACGTTCGTCCTTTTTAGGCTTTTTAGCCCCTTTGGTGGCGGTAGAGTCGGTGCTCTTTTTGGAAGCTGATCCACTGGTCGGCAAATCGCGGATATGACCGACGCTGGATTTCACCACGTAGTCATTACCCAGATACTTATTGATCGTTTTGGCTTTTGCCGGGGACTCAACGATAACGAGAGCTTTACCCATATTCACCTTTACCTAATTTGATTCATCCAGGAATACATCGCACATTCATACACCCTCCACTGGCGACTGCCTCATATGTTGCGGCACCGTCGGTGAATATCAACCCTGAACACCCGTTTCATCTCCGTAAAACCAGGCGTTTGAGTTTGCTGACTTTTTTTCGTCAGGTGACATAGCACGAAGAATTTTTGGCCGAATGTCAAGCAAATCTGTTGCCAGATCGCCGAAAGCGTCACACTGTACCTGATAAAATTCGTTACGCAACTTTATTAGCATGCAAAAGCGAATCCCGCCAGTAAACGGCTGTTTCTCCACTGGTTACGATTACCCTTGTTTTGACCATGGAAAATTTGCCCCACGCCGCGGCGCGGCGTAAACTACGCGCGGAGAAAAAGAGGAGTCCGTTATGCAAGGTACAACCCAACCTATCGATCGCCAGACGCTGCTCGAAAAAGCCAACAAACTTATTCGCGAACATGAGGATACGTTAGCCGGTATCGAAGCCACCGACGTCGTTCAGCGCAACAATGTCCTGGTGTTTAGCGGTGAGTTTTATCTTGACGAGCAAGGTTTACCGACGCCGAAGAGTACGGCGGTATTTAACATGTTTAAGTACCTCGCCCACGAGCTGTCGGACAAGTATCACCTGGTCGATTAAGGCCAGTGGAAACGATAACGCGAGGCCCTGGCCTCGCGTTATGTTGTTTACATCAGCGGTTTCTGACCGCGCTGCCACCAGCGCAGCAGAAGTCGATCGGCGCTCTCCGCGGCGCTACCGGTGAAGCGGTCGAGCATTTTCTTACGCTGTTGATAACGCACCCCGATCACCTCGTGGCTCTCCATGAGCCCCAGCAACAGCTCATCGCTGGTTTCAACCGCATCCACCAGCCCTTTTTCCAGCGCCTGCACCCCGTACCAGTGCTCGCCGGTAGCTACCTGCTCAATATCAAGTCCCGGACGCATCCGATGGACGAAATCCTTGAACAGATGGTGCGTCTCATTGAGATCCTCACGGAACTTGCGCCGCCCTTCTTCGGTATTTTCACCCAGCATAGTGAGGGTTCGCTTGTACTGACCAGCGGTGTGCAGTTCGATATCAATATCTTTGTTCTTCAGGAAGCGATGGAGGTTAGGGATCTGCGCCACCACGCCAATGGAGCCAAGGATCGCAAACGGTGCCGACACAATTTTGTTCGCCACGCAAGCCATCATATAGCCGCCGCTGGCCGCCACTTTGTCAACCGCCACCGTCAGCGGGATCTGTTTGTCACGCAACCGCTGCAGCTGAGAGGCTGCCAGCCCGTAACCGTGCACCACCCCGCCGGGGCTTTCCAGACGAATCACCACCTGGTCACGCGCTTTCGCCGCCGCCAGTACCGCCGTGATCTCTTCCCGCAGGCTGTTGACCTCATGGGCATCCATGCTGCCTTTGAAATCCAGCACCCAGGCGCGCGGCTTGCCTTCTGGCTCCACGTTACCCAGCTTCGCCCGCGCTTTCGCGGCCTTCGCCTCTTGTTTTTGCTTTTTTTTCTGCGTCTTATGCCACTGCTTCTGCTGCGGCCCGTCCAGCAGCGCCACCGCCAGTGATTCCTTCATCTCTTTATAATGCTCGCTAAGATTGGTCACCCGCAGCTCGCCGCGTTGCTTCTTGCGCTGGGCCAGGTTGACGATAATAGCGGCAATCACCGCGATAGCGACGACAACCGTCGCGATCTTGGCTAAAAATAAGCCGTACTGAGCAAGTAATTCCACGTTTTCACCTTGTGTAAAGCACTGACGTTGCTGCACAGTGTACATCAGCCCCTGGCGAGAAGTCTTTGTGCTTTGTGTCTTGTGCGCAGCGGATTCCGTTTTTTTTCAGCGAGGTTGAAATCGTTGCAAGATATTAATTTTCTGAATACTTTCCGCTTCGCCGATTGCAATGGCGAGCGCTTTCAGGCATAACAGCGCAAAAGTGAGATACCAAAGATGAAGCGCGATCGGGAACCGATCGCCCAAGGAGTCGCCGTGCATTATCAACCGCAACGCCACTTGCTGAAAGATCGCATCATCCTGGTCACCGGCGCCAGCGACGGGATTGGTCGTGAAGCGGCCCTGACCTACGCACGCTACAGCGCCAGCGTGATCCTGCTTGGCCGCAACGACGAAAAATTGCGCGCCGTCGCCCAGGAGATTGAACGCGAGGGCGGCCTTCCCGCCCGCTGGTTTACTCTCGACCTGCTAACCTGCACACCACAGGAGTGCCAGCAGCTGGCGCAGCAGATAAGTATGCACTATCCCCGTCTTGACGGCGTGCTGCACAACGCCGGCCTGCTCGGCGACATCTGCCCTATGGACGAGCAGAAGCCGGAGGTCTGGCAGCAGGTGATGCAGGTGAACGTCAATGGCACCTTTATGTTGACCCAGGCGCTTCTTCCTTTATTACTCCGTTCGGATGCGGGCTCGCTGGTCTTCACCTCGTCCAGCGTTGGCCGTCAGGGTCGCGCCAACTGGGGCGCCTATGCGGTCTCCAAATTCGCCACCGAAGGGATGATGCAGGTGCTGGCCGACGAGTACCAAAGCCGCCATCTGCGGGTGAACTGCATCAACCCCGGCGGCACCCGCACCGGGATGCGCGCCAGCGCCTTCCCGACGGAAGATCCGCTAAAACTGAAGACCCCCGCTGACATTATGCCCGTCTATCTGTGGCTGATGGGTGACGACAGTCGCCGCAAGACGGGAATGACCTTTGACGCCCAACCGGGCCGTAAGCCAGGAATTGCCCAATGAGTGATGAACGCTACCGCGAACGCCAGCAGCGGCTGAAAGATAAAGTTGACGCCCGGGTGGCGGCAGCCCAGGACGAACGCGGCATTGTGATGGTCTTTACCGGCAACGGCAAAGGCAAAACCACCGCCGCCTTTGGCACCGCGACCCGCGCCGTCGGCCACGGCAAAAAAGTCGGCGTGATCCAGTTTATCAAGGGGACCTGGCCTAACGGTGAGCGTAACCTGCTGGAACCCCACGGCGTCGAATTTCAGGTGATGGCGACAGGCTTCACCTGGAACACCCAGGATCGCGACAGCGACACCGCCGCCTGTCTGGCGGTCTGGGAGCATGCCCGCCGTATGCTTGCTGACGACCAGCTCGATCTGGTGTTGCTGGATGAGCTGACTTACATGGTGGCGTACGATTACCTGCCGCTGGAGTCGGTGCTGAGCGCCCTGCGTGAGCGTCCTGCCCATCAGTCGGTGATCATTACCGGCCGCGGCTGCCATCGCGATATTATTGAACTGGCGGATACCGTCAGCGAACTGCGTCCGGTCAAGCATGCGTTTGATGCCGGGATTAAAGCGCAGATGGGAATTGACTACTGAGGGCCTGATACGGCGAAAGGCAGTACGCGTTCCGGCGGCAAACCACCGGAACGCACAACATTAACCGTTGGTCTTATTGCGAGTACTGGAACGACGGTTGCTGTTGTTACCCTGGCGCGGGTTAGCGCTGGTCTGGCTGTGACGCTTCACCGCCCGCCGGATCTGATTGGCTTTCATCCGGCGACGGTCTTTCTCGACGGCAACTTTAGAACTGGTTTCCGGCGTCAGCTCCACCAGCTCGCGCAGGTAGTTGGTCTGCGCTAGGTCGAGTTCGGTATAGCCGCCACGCGGCAGGCCTTTCGGCAGCAGAATATCGCCATAGCGCACGCGGATCAGACGGCTGACCTGCACGCCGACCGCTTCCCAAAGGCGACGCACTTCGCGGTTACGCCCTTCGGTCAGGGTGACGTTGTACCACTGGTTAATCCCTTCACCGCCGGTGAATTTGATGGTTTTAAATGCTGCCGGGCCATCTTCTAATTGCACGCCGCGAGACAGCTGACGCAGCTTATCATCATCCACCTGGCCGAAAACGCGAACGGCGTACTCACGCTCGACTTCACGGCTCGGATGCATCAGGCGGTTTGCCAGTTCGCCATCGGTGGTGAACAGCAGCAGACCGCAGGTGTTCACGTCCAGACGGCCAACGGCAATCCAGCGCGCGCCGCGCAGTTTTGGCAGACGATCAAACACCGTCGGGCGCCCTTCCGGATCGTTACGGGTGCACAGCTCGCCTTCCGGCTTATAGTAAGCCAGCACGCGACAGATCTGCTCAGCAGACTCTTTCACCGAGATCAGATGACCATCGATACGAATTTTTAAACCGGGGACGATTTCCACACGATCGCCGAGGGTGGCGATTTTTCCGTCGACGCTGACGCGGCCAGCTTCGATTTTCGCTTCAATTTCACGGCGGGAGCCGTGGCCGGCGCGGGCCAGTACTTTTTGCAGTTTCTCGCTCATTGAGCTTCCTTAAGGTGTCGCCTTCCCAGGCGTCTGGTATGCTTTATGAAACAATGAGGCCAGAACAGACAACTCATTGTTACGTATATACTTTTAACGTAAAGCCTCGTCGGCGCGTTCAGCACATTCACCGCGAGCCCGTATTCGTGGCCGAACATACTACACTAACTTCATCGGGAAAGCTTCTGTTCGCCGCACCGCGCCTTGAGTATGGAACAGATTTTCCTTATTCTCCTGGGCATTCTCGCACTTGTCCGTCTTTGCCAGAAAGAGGGGTTTCCTCGTTACGCCCCTTCTCTGCCATAGCCAACAGCCAGTCTCGAAAACAGCGGTTGGCAGGCGCCAGCAGCGCGGTCACGTGGTAAACCAGATGATAGGCCAGCGGACAGGCGATGGGCTGCGCCAGAGGATTAACCAGCCGCCCCTGCGTCAGCGCAGGCGCTATGAATGAACGTCGCAGTAATGCCATCCCCATACCAGCGAACGCCGCCTCCGTCACGCCGTTGGAATCAGTGAACACCGGACCGCGGCGCGCGCGGTCCGGCTCCAGCCCCACGGCCTCACACCACAGCGCCCAGTCTTCACGATGCTCATCGTGCAGCAGCGGATACTGCAGCAGATCGCCCGCACCGGCGAGGGACCGGCGCGGAGCAATCAGTTGCGGACTGCAGACCGGGATAAGGTCGTCATCCAGCAGGCGGTAAGCCTGCAGTTCCGGCCAGCCGCCGACACCATGACGCACGGCAAAATCGATCCCTTCACTCAGCAAATCTACTCGCCGGTTGGTGGTACCGATCTGGATCTCAATCTTTGGATAACGTCGTTCAAAATCAGCCAGCCGCGGCAGCAGCCACTGAATGGCGAAGCCGCTGGTACAGCTGAGCGTCACCTTTTCTGGCCCCGCGGGCACCTGCAGGCGCTGGGTGGCGGCGGCTATCTGGAGAAACGCGGGCTGAACGGCCCGCAGATAGATCTCCCCCACCTCCGTTAACTGTAACTGTCGGGGAGTGCGAATAAAAAGCGGGGTATTTAGCGCTTCCTCGAGGCGGGCAATTTGCTGGCTGACGGCGCTGGGCGTAACGCAAAGCTCACTGGCGGCCTGCTTCAGACTGAGCAGCCGTGCCGCCGCTTCAAAGCAGCGCAGCGCATTCAGCGGTGGAAGTTTCATCAACATGGCATCTCAGTTAAGAATAACTTAATCATGTAAGCATAGCGCGTTTGTCGGACGCTGCACGTGAGTTCTACAGTTGACTTCCTTCGTGACTACAAGGAGTCAATCATGCGTGTTATCGACTATGGCCGCCTGTTGCTACTCGCCGCTCTCTGGGGCGCCAGCTTTTTGTTTATGCGCATCACCACCCCGGCCTTCGGGGCGATGAACAGCGCTTTTCTTCGCGTACTGTTCGCCGCTATCGCGCTCGGGCTGTTACTCGGCGTGCAGGATAAATGGAGCGGGTATCAGGGAAAATTCATATCCACTCTGAAGCTGGGGGTCATTAATTCAGGCCTTCCTTTTCTGATGTACTGCCTTGCCGCACAGTGGCTGCCGGCAGGGTACTCCGCCACGCTCAACGCCACGGCGCCGATGATGGGAATGCTTATCGGCGCGTTATGCTTTGCAGAACCGTTAACCCTGCGCAAAGGCGGCGGCGCGTTACTGGGCGCCATTGGCGTGGCAGTCATTGCGCGCCCAACCTCCAGCCTCAGCGCCGCCCTCCTGCTGCCAGGGATCGGGGCCTGCCTGATCGCGACCGCTTGTTACGGTCTGGCCGGCTTTCTGACCCGCCGCTGGATCCAGCAGCGGGGCGGCCTTGAGGCTGAGCGCGTTGCGTTGGGCAGCCAGGTCGGCGCCACGCTGTTTCTGTTGCCTTTCTTTCTCTGGTCAGGCTGGTATGGTCCGGTCATAGACTGGCGACAGAGCCTGCCGTGGATAGCGATAGTCATGCTAGGCGTGGTCTGTACGGCAGCAGGGTATATTCTCTATTTTCGCCTGATTGCTGATATTGGACCGCTGCGTTCGCTGTCGGTGACCTTTTTGATCCCACCTTTTGCGGCGCTGTGGGGCTATCTGTGCCTCGGAGAGGCCATACAAAAAGGGCTGATTCTCGGCGCACTGCTGATCGGTCTGGCGCTGTGGTTGATTGTCGTCCCGTCAGGAAGGAAACGCGGGGTGTCGGGCGGAGTATGAACCACCGCCCGACGAGGACGATCAGAGGAAAGGCTTCACGTCGCCGACGCCTTCGCGCAGCACCACCGGGGTATCTTCCGTCAGGTCGATAACCGTGGTCGGCTGCTGCCCAAGGAAACCGCCGTGAATGATGAGGTCCACCACTTTCTCCAGACGATCTTTGATCTCTTCCGGGTCGGACTCAGTAAAGTCGCTGCCGGGCAGCATCAGCGACGTGGACAGCATCGGTTCGCCTAAAGTCTCGAGCAACGCCTGAGCAATGGGGTTAGACGGGACGCGCATGCCGATGGTTTTACGTTTCTCCTGCAGCAGCCGGCGCGGCACTTCTTTGGTCCCCTTGAGGATAAAGGTGTAGTTGCCCGGCGTGTTGTTTTTCATCAGACGAAACGCCACGTTGTCTACAAAAGCGTAGGTTGACAGCTCGGACAGATCGCGGCACATCAGGGTAAAGTTGTGGCCGTCAGGCAACTGACGGATACGGCAGATCCGCTCCATCGCGCCCTTGTCTTCAATTTTGCAGCCCAGGGCGTAGCCGGAGTCGGTAGGATAAACGATCACCCCGCCCTTACGCACAATCTCCACCGCCTGGTTAATCAACCGCGCCTGCGGGTTATCCGGATGGATATAAAAAAACTGACTCATACTTCCCTCTCAATTTTTATTCGGCGGCCGCTTCCCAGCTGTGCCAGACGCCTTCCACGCCGGCAGGAAGCCAGAGCTTACGGCCAAGCTCGATCCACGCACAGGGCTGATGAAAATCGGATCCCTGTGACGCCAGAAGACCAAACTGCACGGCCAGGGTGGCCAGCTGGGCGCGTTCATGGGGCGCCTGCTGACACTGGGCCACTTCCATGGCATCACCGCCCTGCTCGCTAAAGTGGGCCAACAGCCGCTTCAACCACTTGGCGGAGAGATCGTAGCGCCCGGGATGGGCTATCACCGCCTTGCCGCCAGAATGATGAATGACATCAATCGCTTGTTTTATTGTACACCACTGCGGCGGCACGTAACCGGTTTTCCCGCGGGCAAGGTATTTTTTGAAGACTTCCGCCATGTTTTTCGCATGGCCGGCCTCCACCAGAAAACGGGCAAAATGGCCGCGGGTGACGGCGCCACCGTCCGCCAGCCGCAGCGCCGCTTCCCAGGCGCCAGGGATCCGCGCCTTCTCCAGGCGTTCGGCGATCATTTGTCCCCGCAGCTGGCGTCGCGCTTTCTGCTCCTCCAGCAGCGCGGTCATCGTCGGGTGCGCAATATCAATATTCAGACCCACGATATGTATTTCGTGATTCTCCCAGAGCGTCGAAATCTCGACGCCGTTTACCAGCGTTAAGGGTAATCCGGCGCGGGCGATCTCTTCCCGGGCGGCCGGGATCGCCGCCACGCTGTCATGGTCGGTGATCGCCAGGGTGCCAACGCGCATCTCATGGGCGCGATGGACCAGTTCCTGCGGAGTCAACCGCCCATCAGAGGCGGTGGTGTGGCTGTGCAGATCGTAAATCACTGCGTATTGGCTGTCGCTCAAAAGGACTCCTGCTGGACATCAACGTAAATAAGCGCATTATCATACCGACAGGCAGAGAAAATCTGCAAACAAGGGTTGACTTTATTCCATTGAACTAGTTAACTAGTACGCAAGTTCACATGAAGGGGTATCACGATGAAAAAGTATGTTATCACTCTGCACAGCTGGTGGCGCACCTCCTGACTTCGGGCGGCGTGATCGCGTTTTGCATTCAGCATACAGATACCCGGCCCGCCAATGAGCGGGCTTTTTATTGGACAAAAATAATACGAACAGGCGAGAACAATAATGCAAACATCCAAACCGGCACTCGAGCTTCTCACCAGCGACGCCATCTACCGGGAGAACCCGACGGCGTTATTCCACCAACTGTGCGGCGCCCGTCCGGCCACGCTGCTGCTGGAATCCGCTGACATCGACAGCAAAGATGACTTAAAAAGCCTGCTGCTGGTCGACAGCGCGCTGCGCATTACCGCCCTTGGTGACACTGTCACTATTCAGGCCCTTTCCGCTAACGGCGCCGCGCTGCTGGAACTGCTGGACGGCGCGCTGCCCTCCGGGATCGCCAATCAGCGCCAGCCCAACGGCCGCATCCTGACCTTCCCCGCGGTCAGCACCCTGCTCGATGAAGACGCCCGTCTCTGCTCACTGTCGGTGTTTGACGCCTTCCGTCTCCTGCAGGAGCTGGTGACCGTCCCGGCCAACGAGCGTGAAGCGATGTTCTTCGGCGGCCTGTTCGCCTACGACCTGGTCGCCGGCTTTGAAGATCTTCCGCCGCTGCAGAGCGACACCGCCTGCCCGGACTACTGCTTCTATCTGGCAGAAACTCTGCTGGTCATCGACCATCAGACCAAGCATACCCGCATTCAGGCCAGCCTGTTCACCCCGCTGGAGAGTGAAAAACAGCGCCTTGAGCAGCGCCTGAGCCAGCTGCGTCAGCAGCTGAACGAGCCGCCGGCGCCGCTGCCGGTCACCACCGTGACCGAAATGCAGTGCGACGTTGACCAGAGCGATGAAGAGTACGGTGCGGTGGTGCGTAAAATGCAGCGCGCGATCCGCGCCGGGGAAATCTTCCAGGTGGTCCCTTCCCGTCGCTTCTCGCTGCCCTGCCCGTCGCCGCTGGCCGCTTATGATGTGCTGAAGAAGAGCAACCCCAGCCCGTACATGTTCTTTATGCAGGACAACGATTTCACCCTGTTCGGCGCCTCGCCGGAGAGTTCGCTGAAATATGATGCCGTCAGCCGTCAGATTGAGATCTACCCGATCGCCGGCACCCGGCCACGCGGCCGCCGCGCCGACGGCTCGCTGGATCGCGATCTTGACAGCCGCATCGAACTGGAAATGCGCACCGACCATAAAGAGCTTTCCGAACACCTGATGCTGGTGGACCTGGCGCGTAATGACCTGGCCCGCATCTGCACCCCGGGCAGCCGCTATGTCGCCGATTTAACGAAGGTTGACCGTTACTCCTTCGTGATGCATCTGGTCTCCCGGGTGGTGGGTGAACTGCGTCAGGATCTCGATGTGCTGCACGCCTACCGCGCCTGCATGAACATGGGCACCCTCAGCGGCGCGCCGAAGGTCCGCGCCATGCAGCTGATTGCCGCCGCCGAAGGTAAACGCCGTGGCAGCTACGGCGGCGCGGTGGGCTATTTCACCGCCCACGGCGACCTCGACACCTGCATCGTCATCCGTTCCGCCTATGTGCAGGAGGGTATCGCTACCGTCCAGGCCGGAGCCGGCATTGTGCTCGACTCGGTTCCCCAGTCGGAAGCGGATGAGACCCGAAATAAAGCCCGCGCGGTGCTGCGCGCCATTGCCCAGGCCCATCACGCGAAGGAGATTTTCTGATGGCTGACATTCTGCTGCTCGATAATATCGATTCTTTCACCTATAACCTGGCAGACCAGCTGCGGGCCAATGGCCATAACGTGGTGATTTACCGTAACTCCGTCCCGGCGCAGGCGCTGATTGAGCGTCTGGGCACCATGGCCAACCCGGTGCTGATGCTCTCCCCGGGCCCGGGTACGCCGAGCGAAGCTGGCTGCATGCCGGAACTGCTGACCCGTATGCGTGGCAAGCTGCCGATCATCGGCATCTGCCTCGGTCATCAGGCCATTGTTGAAGCCTACGGCGGCTATGTCGGCCAGGCGGGCGAGATCCTCCATGGCAAAGCTTCCAGCATTGAGCACGACGGCCAGGCCATGTTTGCCGGTCTGGCTAACCCGCTACCGGTGGCACGCTATCACTCGCTGGTTGGCAGCAATATTCCCGCCGGGCTGACGATTAACGCCAATTTCAACGGTATGGTGATGGCGGTGCGTCACGATGCGGACCGGGTGTGCGGCTTCCAGTTCCATCCGGAATCGATCCTTACCACTCAGGGCGCACGGCTGCTGGAGCAGACCCTGGCCTGGGCGCTGCAGAAGCTGGAGCACACTAACACCCTCCAGCCGATCCTTGAGAAGCTCTATCAGGCGGAAACCCTGAGCCAGCAGGAGAGCCACCAGCTGTTCTCCGCCGTCGTGCGCGGTGAAGTGAAGCCTGAGCAACTGGCCGCCGCGCTGGTCAGTATGAAAGTGCGCGGCGAGCAGCCGCAGGAAATTGCCGGCGCCGCCACCGCGCTGCTGGAAAACGCCGCGCCGTTCCCGCGCCCGGACTACCTGTTTGCCGACATCGTCGGCACCGGTGGCGACGGCAGCAACAGCATCAATATCTCCACCGCCAGCGCCTTTGTCGCTGCGGCCTGTGGATTGAAAGTGGCGAAACACGGTAACCGCAGCGTCTCCAGTAAATCAGGCTCTTCTGACCTGCTGGCGGCCTTCGGCATCAATCTCGATATGAACGCCGATAAGTCCCGCGCGGCGCTCGATGAGCTGGGGGTTTGTTTCCTGTTCGCGCCGAAATACCACACCGGTTTCCGCCATGCGATGCCGGTCCGTCAGCAGCTGAAGACCCGTACCCTGTTTAACGTGCTGGGGCCGCTGATTAACCCGGCGCATCCGCCGCTGGCGCTGATTGGCGTCTACAGCCCGGAACTGGTGCTGCCGATCGCCGAGACCCTGCGCGTGCTGGGCTATCAGCGCGCGGCGGTGGTGCACAGCGGCGGGATGGATGAAGTCTCGCTGCATGCGCCCACGGTGGTCGCCGAACTGCATAACGGGGAAATCAAAAGCTATCAGCTGACCGCTGACGACTTCGGCCTGACGCCTTACCATCAGGCGCAGCTGGCGGGCGGCACGCCGGAAGAAAATCGTGACATTCTGACGCGCTTGCTACAAGGTAAAGGTGAAGCCGCTCACGAAGCCGCCGTCGCCGCCAACGTCGCCATGTTGATGCGTTTACACGGGCATGAAGATCTGAAAGCTAACGCTCAGCAGGTACTGGATGTGCTGCACAGCGGCGCGGCCTATGACAGAGTGACCGCCTTAGCGGCAAGAGGGTAAAGAATGCAGACCGTTTTAGCAAAAATCGTTGCCGACAAAGCGATTTGGGTAGAAGCCCGCAAACAACAACAACCGTTAGCCAGTTTTCAGAATGAAGTGGTCCCGACGCAGCGCAATTTTTATGACGCGCTGGCCGGCACCCGCACCGCGTTCATTCTCGAGTGCAAAAAGGCCTCGCCGTCGAAGGGTTTAATTCGCGAAGATTTCGATCCGGCGGCGATCGCCAGCATCTACAAACACTACGCCTCGGCGATCTCAGTGCTGTGTGATGAGAAATATTTCCAGGGCAGTTTCGATTTTCTGCCGATCGTCAGCAAGGTCGCGCCGCAGCCGATCCTGTGTAAGGACTTCACCATCGACCCTTACCAGATCTACCTGGCGCGCTACTATCAGGCCGACGCCTGCCTGCTGATGCTCTCGGTGCTCGACGATGAGCAGTACCGCCAGCTCTCCGCGGTCGCGCACAGCCTGAATATGGGCGTGCTGACCGAAGTCAGCAATGAAGAGGAGCTGGAGCGCGCCATCGCCCTGAAGGCGAAGGTGGTGGGCATTAACAACCGCGACCTGCGCGATATGTCAATTGACCTTAACCGCACCCGTCAGCTGGCGGCGCGTCTCGGCCCGGATGTCACGGTGATCAGCGAATCCGGCATCCATACCTATGCCGAAGTGCGTGAGCTGAGCCACTTCGCCAACGGTTTCCTGATCGGCTCCGCCCTGATGGAGCAGGCGGATCTGGAAGCAGCGGTCAAACGCGTGCTGCTCGGCGAGAACAAAGTGTGCGGCCTGACGCGCCCGCAGGATGCCCAGGTGGCCTGGGAGTCTGGCGCCATCTACGGTGGCCTGATTTTCGTCCCGACCTCGCCGCGGGTCGTGAATGACGCGCAGGCCAAAGCGGTGATCGCCGCTGCGCCGCTGCAGTACGTCGGCGTCTTCCGCAATGCGCCGCTGGACGAGGTGGTCGCCCGCGCGCAGGCTCTGGGGCTGACCGCCGTGCAGCTGCACGGTGATGAGGACCAGGTCTATATCGACGCGCTGCGCGACGCCCTCGCGGACAACGTCCGCATCTGGAAAGCGCTGAGCGTTGGCGAAACCCTCCCGGCCCGTACGCTCCGCCATGTTGACAAGTACCTGTTCGACAACGGCCAGGGCGGCAGCGGCCAGCGCTTTGACTGGAGCCTGCTGCAGGGCCAGGATCTGCGCAACGTCATGCTGGCGGGTGGCCTGGGTGCCGATAACTGTGTGGAAGCGGCCAAAAGCGGCTGTGCCGGACTCGATTTCAATTCAGGCGTAGAGTCGCAACCCGGGATTAAAGACGCCAGCAAACTGGCCTCCGTATTCCAGACGCTGCGCGCATATTAAGGAGCAATAATGAGCACTTTACTGAACCCCTACTTCGGCGAATTCGGCGGCATGTATGTGCCGCAGATCCTGATGCCCGCCCTGCGCCAGCTGGAAGAAGCCTTTGTCAGCGCGCAGAAGGACCCGGCCTTTCAGGCGGAATTCACTGACCTGCTGAAAAACTACGCCGGACGTCCGACGGCCCTGACCAAATGCCGGAATCTGACCGAAGGTACTCGCACCACCCTGTACCTGAAACGCGAAGATCTGCTGCACGGCGGCGCGCACAAAACCAACCAGGTGCTGGGCCAGGCCCTGCTGGCCAAACGGATGGGCAAAACCGAAATTATCGCCGAGACCGGCGCCGGTCAGCACGGGGTCGCCTCAGCGCTGGCCAGCGCCCTGCTCGGCCTGAAATGCCGTATCTACATGGGCGCCAAGGACGTCGAGCGCCAGTCGCCGAACGTCTTCCGTATGCGCCTGATGGGCGCCGAGGTGATCCCGGTGCACAGCGGCTCCGCCACGCTGAAAGATGCCTGTAATGAGGCGCTGCGCGACTGGTCTGGTAGCTACGAGAAGGCGCACTATATGCTGGGCACCGCCGCCGGTCCGCATCCATTCCCGACCATTGTACGTGAATTCCAGCGCATGATTGGTGAAGAGACCAAAGCGCAGATCCTCGAAAAAGAAGGACGCCTGCCGGACGCGGTGATCGCCTGCGTCGGCGGTGGGTCAAACGCCATCGGCATGTTTGCCGACTTTATTGATGAAACCAACGTCGGCCTGATCGGCGTGGAACCGGCCGGGCACGGTATCGAAAGCGGCGAGCACGGCGCGCCGCTGAAGCATGGCCGCGTGGGGATCTACTTCGGTATGAAGTCGCCGATGATGCAGACCGCCGACGGCCAGATCGAAGAGTCTTACTCCATTTCCGCCGGGCTGGACTTCCCGTCCGTTGGGCCGCAGCACGCGTTTCTGAACAGCACCGGTCGCGCTGACTATGTGTCGATCACCGACGACGAAGCGCTGGACGCGTTTAAAGCGCTCTCGCGCCACGAAGGGATCATCCCGGCGCTGGAGTCCTCTCACGCTCTGGCCCACGCGCTGAAGATGATGCGCGAAAATCCGGAAAAAGAGCAGCTGCTGGTGGTTAACCTCTCCGGTCGCGGCGACAAAGACATTTTCACCGTACATGACATCCTGAAAGCGCGAGGGGAAATCTGATGGAACGCTATGAGACGCTGTTTGCCCAACTGAAAAATCGCCAGGAAGGCGCCTTCGTTCCCTTTGTCACCCTTGGCGATCCGGGACCGGAGCAGTCGCTCAAAATTATCGATGCGCTGATCGAAGGCGGCGCCGATGCCCTGGAGCTGGGGATCCCCTTCTCCGACCCGCTGGCGGACGGCCCGACCATCCAGGGCGCGGCCCTGCGCGCCTTCGCCGCCGGGGTGACCCCGGCGCAGTGCTTTGAGATGCTGGCGGCGATCCGCCAGAAGCATCCGACGATCCCAATCGGCCTGCTGATGTATGCCAACCTCGTCTTCAGCCCGGGCATCGATGCGTTCTATGCCCAGTGCGAACGCGTCGGCGTCGACTCGGTGCTGGTGGCCGACGTGCCGGTGGAAGAGTCCGCCCCGTTCCGCCAGGCGGCGATGCGCCATAACATCGCGCCGATTTTCATCTGCCCGCCCAATGCGGATGACGATTTACTGCGCCAGATTGCCTCTTATGGCCGCGGCTACACCTATCTGCTGTCGCGTGCCGGGGTGACCGGTGCGGAAAATCGCGCCGCGCTGCCGCTGCACCACCTGGTGGAGAAGCTGGCGGAATATCACGCCGCGCCGCCGCTGCAGGGCTTTGGCATCTCCGCGCCGGAGCAGGTGAGCGCCGCCATTGACGCCGGAGCCGCCGGGGCTATCTCCGGTTCCGCCATCGTCAAAATCATCGAACGCCACCTCGAGGAGCCGCAAATCATGCTCGACGAACTGAGAGCCTTCGTCCAGAGCCTGAAGGCGGCGACCAAAACCGCCTGACCGTTAGCCGCCTGGTATTGCGCCAGGCGGCGTCTTTTTCTGCAAACTGTCGGCGTATTTGCGCGTTAAGCGAAACAGCGCCTGCACTTCCTCTTCCGGCCACTGCGCCAGCACCTGATTCATTAACCGCCGCCGCGCTACCGCAATACTGTCGATCATCCGTTGTCCACTGGCGCTAAGCGTCACTTCGCTGATCCGTCGGTCATGACGGTTAGGTTGCTTACAGGCGAGCCCCTGGGCTTCCAGTTTTTTTACCTGGCGGCTGACGGTGGTGTAATCGCGCCCTAAATGATCCGCCAGCTCAACAACCCCCACCGGGCCATGGCGCCCTACCGCCACCAGCAGCGGAAACAGCATCTGTTCCAGCTGGACGCCGGCCGCCTGGAGGATCTGCTCGTCGCGCAGCGGCTGGTTCATCACGCTGATGATATCCAGCAGCGCGCCGTGAAAATCGGTAATGTCGTAGTCATTATGTGCATCTTGCATGTATTAATTTTCCGCGTATAGTGCTGCAAAACAATATGTGTATTTTACACATAATTCCCGACAGGAGAGAATTTATGAAAGCAGCCGTGGTTTTTGACCTCGCAGAAGGCCCGGTTTGGGGCGATTTTATCGAGCCGCAGCCCGCTGCCGGCCACACGCTCATTGACGTCCGCGCCGCCGCGATGAGCCATGTGGTTAAGGCCCGCGCATCCGGACGTCATTATAGCTTCGACGGCAATCTGCCTTTTGTACCCGGTATCGATGGCGTCGGCACCACACCTCAGGGCCAGCGCGTCTACTTCGCCTTCCCCACCGCTCCCTTCGGCAGTATGGCGCAGCGGGTGCCGGTTGCCCTGCACAATTGCCTGCCGGTGCCGGATGCGCTCGATGATGTTAACGCGGCGGCGATGGCCAATCCCGGCATGTCCGCGTGGGCATCGCTGGTGACACGCGCCCAGATCCAGGCCGGTGAAACGGTGCTGATTAACGGCGCCACCGGCAGTGCCGGTCAGCTGGCGGTGCAGATTGCCCGCTATCTGGGGGCAAAAAAGATCATTGCAACCGGGCGTAATGCGCAGGCGCTGGCGGCGCTGGACGCCGATGAGTGTATTCAGTTAACCGCTGATGATAAAACCTTGAGCGGGCAATTTTCAGCGGCCAGCGCCGCGCAGATTGACGTGGTCATCGATTACCTGTGGGGGCACAGCGCGGAATTGTTATTGCCGGCCCTGGCGAAATATACCCCAGCCGGCAGACCGGTACGCTATGTGCAGGTGGGGTCCCTGACTGGCGCCGATATCGCGTTAAATGGCGCAGTTCTGCGTTCCGCACCGCTCGTGCTGATGGGCAGCGGTATCGGTAGCCTGTCGATGCCGCAGCTGCTGGCGGCCACCGGTGAAATGCTGCAGGCGGCGGTGCCGGGGCAATTGACCATCGCCACCACCCCACGGCCGCTGCAGGATATCGCGGCGGCCTGGCCGCAGGACGACAGTCAGAAGCGTACGGTTTTCACACTCGAATAAAAAATCGCTTCCGCACAAAAGATGGGGTTGATATCTTAAATGAGAAATATTATCTTTCTCATTACTGAATAGTTGAGTAAATAACTCAGGTATTCAGTACGACATTGCTCACATTGCTTCCAGTATTTTTGCCCGCCTTGTGCGGGCTTTTTTTTACTCGCGACACACCTCACACACCAGCTGACGCCGCCAGCAGTGGCCCGGCACCTGCTCCAGACGACATACGGCCCGGCATCGTTCTCCGTCACGCGGCGGGAGAACGCTCGCTGGTCGTCCCCCCAACAATGCGGTCGCGGAACAGTGCCTGCAGAGGGATCGGTGGTCCCCTGTTTTTCATTACACCAATTTCCAGAACGGCGTTCTCCTCGCGCAGAAGGAGGGCATCTTTTATGCCAAAAACCACGAAGCACCGGGTTAACCCTGGCGCCTGTCACCTCGCGGCGCGGCCTGTCACCGGCCTCTTCCAGCCGCTCTTTTGCTTCAATCCCGCCCTTTTCGTTCAAAATTTATGAACCATGTAAATTGCGATGAAGAAATATGTTTAAACGTCAACATTTCTATGTAAATATTAAGGCGAATGATAACTATTCCTTTTATCATTTATAGAATCACACCGGGTCAGCGCAAGCCAGACGACGAAAAACGTCGCTTTTGCGCGGTGTGATATGTGCTCATAACAAAAAATAAGCCTGCATTTATCATGGAAAAAAACGCTTCTCTGCCGTTTGGCAGTTTCAACTCATTGGCATTGTTTACGGGTCTGTGTCTGGGGGCCTCACCGGCAACGGGCATCGCAGCGGAAAAATCAGTCAAAAATAGTGAAGAGACGCTGGTGGTGGAAGCCACTCCGCCTTCACTCTACTCTCCCGGCGCCTCCGCCGATCCCAAGTTCAATAAACCGCTGGTCGATACCACCCGCACCATCACCGTGATCCCGGAACAGGTGATTAAAGACCAGGGCGTCACCAACCTGACTGACGCCCTCAAAAACGTCCCCGGCGTCGGGGCGTTTTATGCCGGTGAGAATGGCAGCTCATCTACCGGGGATGCCATCTACATGCGCGGCGTGGATACCTCTAACAGCATCTATGTGGACGGCATTCGCGACATCGGCAGCGTGACGCGGGATACCTTCAATACCCAGCAGGTGGAAGTCATCAAAGGACCCGCCGGCACGGACTATGGCCGCAGCGCGCCCTCCGGCTCGATCAATATGATCAGCAAGCAGCCGCGCCTTGACTCCGGGATCGACGGTTCGGCCAGCATCGGCAGCGCCTGGTCGCGTCGGGGAACGCTCGACCTGAACCAGGCGTTTAGCGACAACGCCGCGTTCCGTCTGAACCTGATGGGGGAAAAAACCCATGACGCCGGTCGGGATAGCATTGAAAACGAACGCTATGGCATCGCGCCGTCGCTGGCCTTCGGCCTCGATACCCCAACTCGTCTGTATCTGAACTATCTGCACGTCCGGCAGAACAACACCCCGGATGGCGGGATCCCTACCGTCGGCCTGCCGGGCTATTCGGCGCCTTCGCCGAAGTATGCCGCGCTCAACTCCGCCGGTAAGGTCGATACCAGCAATTTCTATGGCACCGACTCCGATTATGATAAATCCACCACCGACAGCGGCACCCTGCGCTTCGAGCACGATCTGACGGACAATACCACCGTGCGCAATACCACCCGCTGGTCGCGGGTGAAACAGGAGTATCTTCTGACCGCGGTGATGGGCGGCGCGAGCAATATCACCGCCCCCGATATCAATGATGTCAACACTTGGAGCTGGTCGCGTCTGGTTAATACCAAAGATGTCAGCAACCGCATTCTGACCAACCAGACCAATATCACCTCGACCTTCAATACCGGCTCGATAGGCCATGACGTCAGCGCCGGCGTGGAGTTTACCCGGGAAAACCAGACCAACTATGGCGTGAACGCCATGACCGCGCCGGCGGTGAATCTCTACCATCCGGTGAGCAACCTGTCGATTGGCGGGCTGGACAGAAACGGAGCGAACGCCAACGGCCAGACTGATACCTTCGGGATTTATGCCTTCGATACGCTGGCGCTAACCGAGCGGATTGAGGTCAACGGCGGGCTGCGTCTCGACAATTATCATACCAAATATGACAGCGCCACCGCCTGCGGCGGCAGCGGACGCGGGGCTATCGCCTGCCCGTCCGGACTGTCGACGGGCAGCCCGGTCACCACCGTGGATACCGCCAAATCCGGCAATCTGGTTAACTGGAAAGCCGGGGCGCTGTACCGCTTAACCGAGCAGGGCAATATCTACGTCAACTACGCCATCTCACAGCAACCGCCGGGGGGCAGCAGTTTCGCCCTGGCCGCCAGCGGGAGCGGCAACAGCGCCAACCGAACCGACTTTAAGCCGCAGAAGGCGAAATCCAGCGAGCTGGGCACCAAGTGGCAAATCTTCGACAAACGTCTGTTGCTCAGCGCGGCGTTATTCCGCACCGATATTGAAAACGAAGTGGCCGCCAACGATGACGGGACCTGGTCGCAGTACGGCAAAAAGCGCGTGGAGGGATATGAGCTTTCTGTAACCGGAAACCTGACCCCGGACTGGACGATCATCGCCGGCTACACGCAACAGCATGCGACGGTGACGGAGGGGCAGAATGTGGCGCAGGATGGTTCTTCCGCGCTGGCCTACACTCCGAAACATGCCTTTACGCTGTGGACGCAGTATCAGGCCACCAGCGATCTGTCCGTCGGCGGCGGTGCGCGCTATGTCGGAAGCCTGCGCCGGGGCAGCGATGGTGCAGTCGGTACCCCGGATCACACCGAGGGCTACTGGGTTGCCGATGCCAAACTGGGCTATCGGGTCAACAGCAACCTCGATCTGCAGCTCAATATGTACAACCTGTTTGATACCGATTACGTGGCCTCCATCAACAAGAGCGGCTATCGCTATCATCCGGGCGAACCCCGGACCTTTATGCTGACGGCGAACGTCCACTTCTGAGTCTGTACGTGGGGCCGTTGCGCCCCACCTTTTAGAGAGAACACCGCGATGATGTATCACATTCCTGACGTGCTATCGGCAGACCAGGTGGCGGAATTTACCCGGCAGCTGGCGCAGGCCGACTGGGTCGACGGGCGGGTTACGGTGGGTAGCCAGGGGGCGGCCGTCAAACAGAACCAGCAGATCGATACCCGAACGCCGCTGTATGCCCGCCTGCAGGCCGCCGTGCTCGACATGCTGCGCGGCCATCCGCAGTTTTTCTCCGCCGCGCTGCCGCGGACGATTTCCGCACCGTTGTTTAACCGCTATGGGCCAGGAGAGACCTACGGTTTTCATGTCGATGGCGCCGTTCGTCAGAACGGCGAGGCGGGCTGGATGCGTACTGACCTGTCAGCGACGCTGTTTCTTTGCGATCCGGAGAGCTATGAGGGCGGTGAACTGGTGATTGAAGACACCTATGGCCAGCACCGGGTGAAGCTCCCGGCCGGGCATCTGGTGCTCTATCCCGCCAGCAGCCTGCACTGCGTCACCCCGGTGACCCGCGGCGTACGTCAGGCCTCTTTCCTGTGGATCCAGTCGATGGTCCGCGACGATAAGCAGCGCGCGATGCTTTACGACCTGGACCGCACCATCCAGTCTCTGAAGGCCCGCTTTGGCGACGGAGAAGAGGTTCTCTCCCTGCTCAACATGTATCACAACCTGCTGCGCCAGTGGACGGAAGTATGATCCGCTATCGATGGCCAAAGCTTTTGGCAGACAGGTGTGACGTGACAATGAACTGGCCATCCGTTGGCCAGTTTTCAGCAGGATTTAAAACCGATAACCCGCAGAGAACATAAACACCCACGGATCCAGACGGGTGCTGACTTTCTGGTCCACGCCGCCGGCTTTGAATTTCACATCGGTATCGATATCCATGTACCACACTGACATATTCAGCAGCCAGTCACGGTTAATCAGATAATCGAGGCCAACCTGCCCCGCCGCGCCCCAGGAGTCCTTCAGGCTCAGATCGGAAAGCCCAGCTGCCTTACCGGTATCGTTAAAGTCTTCATTAAAGAAGGTGGTGTAGTTAATACCGGCCCCCACATACGGGCGCACCTTGCTTTGCGCATTGCCAAAGTACCACTGCGCCATCAGGGTGGGTGGCAACTGATGGACGGTGGCGATAGTCCCGGTTGGCCCGGTACCGACCTTATGGCGGAACGGCGTTGCCGCCAGCAGTTCCACGCCGATGTTATCGGTCGCCATATAGGTAAAGGTTAAACCCAGCTGGGTGTTGTTACTGACGTTGAAACTGCCAAGGCTGCCTAACACATTGTCAGAGCCCTCCGTCGGTCGGACGGTGGCGGTCCCGGCACGAATGAAAAATTCACCCGCCTCATGCGCCCAGACGCTGCCGGTGGAAAGCGTGCTTAGAATTAATGCCGCCGCTGCTAACTTCTTCATATCCACTTCCTCATTATGGTTTTTCAGCGCGGCCAAATATACCTATAACGAGTTACGTTTGATCTGTTTTAGATCACACTAAAACCTTAGATTTAACATTTATTGATCCAGATTAATTTTTGATACCGATCGCAATACCTTGAATCCTTCTCACATCAATTTTCACTTTTCGCGAAAAAAAATATTTCTGCCCCTCTTGCCGCCGCAAAAGCGGCTGGATAAGTTAACTGCCGACAATCTGTGTTGATGCGTTTTTTTCAGGTGTAATTATGAGTGAAATCAACCCGTGCATGACGTGCGGTGCCTGTTGTGCGTATTTTCGTGTCTCTTTCTACTGGGCGGAAGCCGACGACGCCGGTGGCCTGGTGCCTTCCGCGCTGACCGAGCCGCTGACCCCTTTCCTGCGCTGCATGAGCGGCACCAACCAGCGCCAGAGCCGCTGCGCGGCGCTGTCAGGCGACATCGGTGACGCCGTCCACTGCACTATTTATGAAAACCGTCCCTCACCGTGCCGCGAATTCACCATGTCCGGTGAGAATGGTGAGGAAAATGACGCCTGCAACCGGGCGCGGGCGCGCTATGGCCTACCGCCATTGATTCCTCTTTACAAAGATATACCTGCCCTGAATGGTGCAGAGAGTGCTACGACGGAACGATTTGCGGTACAATCGCCGGCTAGTTAACACCTGCAACACTCAAGGAGAATGCATGTCTATCACGGCGAAGTCCGTCTACCGTGACACCGGGAATTTTTTTCGTAATCAGTTCATTACCATTTTGCTGATTGCGCTGTTGTGCGCGTTTATTACGGTAGTACTTGGCCATGCTTTTTCACCCAGTGACGAGCAGCTGTCGATACTCAGCGAAGGCGACAACCTCGCCGGTAGCGCCGGCCTGTTCGAACTGGTGCAGAACATGACGCCGGAGCAACAGCAGATCCTGCTGCGCGCCTCGGCGGCATCAACCTTCTCGGGTCTGGTGGGCAATGCGATCCTCGCCGGCGGCGTTCTGCTGCTGATCCAGCTGGTCTCTGCCGGTCATCGCGTTAGCGCCCTGCGCGCCATCGGCGCCTCAGCGCCGGTGCTGCCGAAGCTGCTGCTGTTGATCCTCTTCACTACCTTCCTGGTGCAGATGGGGATGATGCTGGTCCTGGTGCCCGGCGTGCTACTGGCCATCGTGTTAGCCTTTGCGCCGATCATGCTGGTGCAGGACAAAATGGGTATCCTCAGCGCCATGCGCAGCAGCATGCGTCTGGCGTGGGCCAATCTGCGGCTGGTGGCGCCGGCTATCATTGGCTGGCTGGTAGCGAAAACCCTGCTGTTACTGTTCGCTTCCAGCTTTGCTGTCCTGACGCCAAACGTCGGCGCGGTGGTCATCAATACCATCAGCAACCTGATATCCGCCCTGTTGCTGATCTATTTATTCCGCGTGTATATGCTTATCCGCAACTAATCTTAACCAGGATCGGGGTCTTCCCCGGTCCGTCCTGAAAGACGGGATCGATGTATGAAGCAGTTTCTGGATTTTTTACCGCTGGTGGTCTTCTTTGCCTTCTATAAGCTTTACGATATCTACGCCGCCACCACCGCACTGATCGTCGCGACCGCTATCGTGCTGATCTACAGCTGGGTACGCTACCGTAAAGTCGAAAAAATGGCGCTGATCACCTTTGTGCTGGTGGCCGTCTTCGGCGGATTAACCCTCTTCTTCCACAATGATGAGTTTATTAAATGGAAGGTGACGGTGATTTATGCCCTGTTCGCCGGCGCACTGCTGTTCAGCCAGTGGGTGATGAAAAAGCCGTTGATCCAGCGCATGCTGGGCAAAGAGCTGGCCCTGCCTCAGCAGGTCTGGTCGCGGCTTAACCTGGCCTGGGCGGTGTTCTTTATCCTTTGCGGGCTGGCCAATATCTATATCGCCTTCTGGCTGCCGCAGAATATCTGGGTGAACTTCAAAGTCTTTGGCTTAACCGCCCTCACGCTGGTCTTTACCCTGCTGAGCGGGATCTACATCTACCGCCATATGCCGCAGGACGACCACCACTAACTCCCCGGCAGCTTGCGCCCGCCTCAGCGGGCGCTTTCCCCTATTCTCACCGCCCCGTTTTCATAGTAGCATCCCGCTGATCGTCTTTGACCACAACAGAGTAGAGCATGACAACTACAGATCTTGCCCCGAAGGGCGAAATGGTTTTACGCACCCTGGCAATGCCGGCGGATACCAATGCCAACGGGGATATTTTTGGCGGCTGGCTGATGTCGCAGATGGATATCGGTGGCGCCATCATGGCCAAAGAGATCGCTCAGGGTCGCGTGGTGACCGTGCGCGTGGATGGGATGACCTTTTTACGCCCGGTCGCCGTCGGCGACGTGGTGTGCTGCTACGCCCGCTGCGTGAAGCGCGGCAACACCTCGGTGACGATTAACATCGAAGTGTGGGTGAAAAAAGTCTCTTCTGAACCGATTGGCCAGCGCTATAAGGCGACGGAAGCGCTGTTTATCTACGTTGCCGTCGATAATCAGGGTAAACCGCGGGCTCTGCCGGCAGAATAAGATGGTGCCCGGCTAACCGGGCACCTGGCTTACAGAAAGCCCAGCAGCGAGAAGAAGAAGTAGCCGATAATAATCACGATCACCGGCAGCACATACAGCGGGAAATATTGCACCAGGATGGTATGGCGCGGTACCACGATCCGCTCAGCGAGCTGCTCACGGGATAACCCTTCTGCGCCTTTGGCCTGCTCGAGGATCAGCTGATCCTCAATCCCCTCGCGAAGAAATTTCGCCTGCCTCGCCATCCGCGCGCCGGAGGCCTGCAGCGCCATGCCGACAAACACCAGAATGAAGATGATCCAGAAGCCGATGTTCAGGCTGTGGTGGAAATCCGGCAGCGGCGAGTTGTACCAGAAAAAGTTCAGGAACGGGGTGTTAAAGCGCATCATCTCAATCATGACATGCGCAAAATCCATCATTACCGCGTCAATGCCGGGTTTCTTTTCACTGTGCTCATACATAAATTTGAGCACAGAAATCAGCGTCGACAGCACGGCGGGAATAAAGATGACCCATCCCAAAATGCGTTTGATAACCGCTATGCGTCCAGCTTGTTGGTACGTCATGAGTTCCCCTTGTTAAAGACGCGTTGGTGATTCGCCTGCCGCCTGTTGCGTGGCGCAGGCGCTCCTCGCTTACCCGAATGTGTCGGGTATAAGTCTATCTTCCACGGCGAATTTCGCCCAATAACGCGCGGTATGATATACCATGAATGCCGATTCGTTTATCTGATTACGCAACAGGAGAAGGACATATGTCAGCGAAGCGCCGCATTGAGGCCGCGATTTTTGATATGGACGGGTTGCTGATTGATTCTGAGCCGCTCTGGGATCAGGCGGAGGTCGAGGTCATGGAAAGCCTGGGGGTGGATACCCGCCGCCGCGATGAACTGCCCGACCTGCTTGGTCTGCGAATCGACCTGGTGGTGGATCTGTGGTACGCGCAGCAGCCGTGGCACGGCGTCGATCGCGCAGAAGCCACCGCGCGCATTATCCGTCGCGCCATCGAGCTGGTGGAAGCCTCACGCCCGCTGCTACCGGGCGTACGCGAGGCAGTGGCCCTGTGTAAAGCTCAGGGCTTAAAGGTGGGGCTGGCCTCGGCCTCGCCGCTGGTGATGCTGGAGAAAGTGCTCAACATGTTCGAACTGCGCGACCAGTTTGATGCGCTCGCCTCCGCGGAACATCTGCCCTGGAGCAAACCGCACCCGCAGGTATACCTCAACTGCGCCGCTGCCCTGGGAGTCGACCCGCAGCGCTGCGTCGCGCTGGAGGATTCGGTCAACGGCATGATCGCCAGCAAAGCCGCGCGCATGCGCGCTATCGTGGTACCGGAAGCGGAGAACAGCCGCGACCCGCGCTTCGTGCTGGCGGACGTCAAGCTCCCGTCACTGCAGGCCCTGACCGCCGAAGCCCTGCTCGGGTAAGGCCGCTGGCGGGTGACGCGATCGCTGTCACGCCGCCGGCAATAAAATCAAAACATCGTTTCATTTTAATTGTAATTTTGTTTTCCTGCCTCTATGCTGGTCACAGGTGGCGTCATCGTACGCCTGAAGATCAGCTGACAGAGGTGAATATGGTACTGAACGCCTTCGACCTGACGGGTAAGGTCGCCATCGTGACCGGTTGCGATACCGGACTGGGACAGGGAATGACGCTGGGCCTGGCGCAGGCCGGGTGCGATATCGTCGGCATCAACCGTAAAATTCCCCATGACACGGCGGCACAGGTTCAGGCGCTGGGCCGCCGCTTTCATGCCATTCAGGCGGATCTCAGCCTTCAGGATGAGATGAGCGTGCTGGTCGACCAGGCGGTCGCGGCGATGGGTCGGGTCGATATTCTGGTCAATAACGCCGGGATTATCCGCCGCCATGATGCCCTGACCTTCACAGAAAGCGACTGGGATGCGGTGATCGATCTGAATCTCAAAGCGGTTTTCTTTCTCAGCCAGGCGGTCGCCAGGCAGTTCATTCGCCAGGGCGATGGCGGCAAAATAATTAACATCGCCTCGATGCTCTCGTTTCAGGGCGGGATCCGCGTCCCCTCCTACACCGCCTCGAAAAGCGGCGTGCTGGGTTTGACCCGCCTGCTGGCCAACGAATGGGCCGGACAGCGCATCAACGTCAACGCCATTGCGCCGGGATATATGGCCACCAATAACACCCAGGCGCTGCGCGAAGATGAAGAGCGTAACCAGGCGATCCTCGAGCGCATTCCCGCCGGTCGCTGGGGAGAACCAAAAGACCTACAGGGGCCGGTGGTGTTTCTCGCCTCGGCCGCCGCCGACTATATTAACGGCTATACGCTGGCCGTCGATGGCGGATGGCTGGCACGCTGAGAATTTGTGACAAAGAGTTACACCGTCACCTCTTCCGTACACTGTATAAAAACCCTATACTGTATGAATCGACAGTTTAGGGTGTGTTATCATGACGGCGGAAGGCCATCTCTTCTTTTCAATCGCCTGCGCAGTATTTGCCAAAAACGCAGAGTTAACGCCGGTGCTGGCGCAGGGCGACTGGTGGCATATTGTGCCCTCTGCGGTATTGACCTGCCTGCTGCCGGACATCGATCACCCTAAGTCATTTCTCGGCCAACGGCTGAGCTGGATCTCAAAGCCCGTGGCGCGGGCCTTTGGCCACCGCGGCTTTACCCACAGCCTGCTGGCCGTCTTTGGCGCGCTGACACTATTCTATCTGAAAGTGCCTGACAGCTGGATTGTTCCGGCGGACGCCCTCCAGGGGCTGGTGCTGGGCTATCTCAGCCACATCCTCGCCGATATGCTCACCCCCGCCGGGGTGCCGCTGCTGTGGCCCTGCCGCTGGCGCTTCCGGCTGCCGATCCTCGCGCCGCGCAAGGGTAACCAACTGGAGCGCGCTTTATGCATGGCGCTGTTCGTCTATGCCGTCTGGATGCCCCAGACGCTGGCGGACAACAGCGCGATACGCTGGTCATCCGGGGTGATCAATTCCCTGCAAATCACCTTCAACCGCTTTATTAGTCACCAGAGTGGCCGATAAACCGCCGGAAAACGCCATTTGGTTATAACCCATTCCATTTGAATATAAGTCCTTGATAACGCCTTCTGCTAACCTTGCCGTCATAAGAGCTGGTTATCCACCAGCCCAGGTTATAAAAATATCAGGAGAACGGGGATGAACTTTCCATTAATAGCGAACGTAGTCGTGTTCGCCGTATTACTGTTTGCGCTGGGGCAAACTCGCCATAAACAGTGGAGCCTGGCCAGGAAAGTGCTGGTTGGTCTGGCCATTGGTGTGGTCTTTGGTCTGGCCCTGCAGCTGATCTACGGGTCTGACAGCCAGGTGCTGAAGGATTCCATCCAGTGGTTCAATATCGTCGGTAATGGCTATGTCCAGCTGCTGCAAATGATTGTGATGCCGTTGGTCTTCGCCTCGATCCTGAGTGCGGTGGCCCGGCTGCATAATGCCTCTCAGCTGGGAAAAATCAGCTTCCTGAGCATCGGCACCCTGCTGTTCACCACGCTTATCGCCGCGCTGGTTGGTGTGTTGGTGACCAATATGTTCGGCCTCACCGCCGAGGGGCTGGTCCAGGGTAGCGCAGAAACCGCCCGTCTGAACGCCATCCAGAGCAACTATGTGGGGAAAGTGGCCGATCTTAGCGTACCGCAGCTGATCCTTTCCTTTGTGCCGAAGAACCCGTTTGCTGACCTGACCGGGGCTAACCCGACCTCCATCATCAGCATCGTCATTTTCTCAGCGTTCCTCGGCGTCGCGGCGCTTAAGCTGCTGAAAGAGGATGTGGAAAAAGGCCAGCGCGTGCTGACGGCCATCGATACCCTGCAGGGCTGGGTGATGAAGCTGGTTCGTCTGGTGATGCAGCTGACTCCTTACGGCGTACTGGCCCTGATGACCAAAGTGGTTGCCGGGTCGAATCTGCAGGACATCATCAAACTTGGTGGCTTCGTGGTGGCTTCGTACATTGCGCTGGGCATTATGTTTGTCGTCCACGGCTTGCTGCTGGCGATTAACGGCGTCAGCCCGCTGAAGTACTTCCGCAAAGTCTGGCCGGTGATCACCTTCGCCTTCACCAGCCGCTCCAGCGCCGCGTCGATTCCGCTGAACGTGGAAGCCCAGACCCGACGCCTGGGCGTGCCGGAGTCAATTGCCAGCTTCTCCGCCTCCTTTGGCGCCACCATCGGCCAGAACGGCTGCGCCGGTATCTACCCGGCCATGCTGGCGGTCATGGTCGCGCCGACCGTGGGCATCAACCCACTGGATCCGATGTGGATTGCCACCCTCGTGGGCATCGTCACCGTCAGCTCGGCGGGCGTAGCCGGGGTGGGCGGCGGCGCCACCTTCGCCGCGCTGATCGTCCTGCCGGCGATGGGCCTGCCGGTGACCCTGGTAGCGCTGCTGATCTCCGTCGAACCGCTGATCGATATGGGGCGTACCGCGCTGAACGTTAACGGCTCAATGACCGCCGGGACCCTGACCAGCCAGTGGCTGCGCCAGACCGACAAGTCGATTTTCGATAGCGAAGAAGAGGCCGAACTGGCGCACCGCTAAACGGCAAGCACAAAAAAAACCGCTGATAGCTCAGCGGTTTTTTTATTTCTGCAGCAGATTCAGGCTTCAATCTCACCTTCCTGACGCACCTGGTTAGCCCAGCGCTGCGCCGACTCCGGCACGCTGAACGACGGTGAGCGGCGAAAATGCTCCCCCATCAGCAGAAAGGCGACATACTTCCCGCGCAAAATCCAGACATCGCGAAAATGGTCCATTTTCACGGCATGTTCCGGGGGCGCAGGCTCCACGCGCGGCACGTAGCTAATGACAGGGCGATTTTGTTGGCGCAATGATTTCATAACAAATGGATTCACTAAACAGAGCGGGAAACAGAAACCTCTATCATAGCCGATTGTGGACCCGTTCGTCGCCCCCCTGCCGCCGATGCGCATTTTAGGATAACTCCATGCCCCTGCGCCGGGCGCAGGCAGTGTAATGTTCTATAGTTAGAAGGGTTTTGGTTTATCAACGACCACTTTTAGCAATGAAAGCAGGAGACGAGTAATGTCTGATAAGCACCCAAACCCTCACCACCAGCAGGCACCGGTCCACGACAGCGAGGAAGCGAAACCGGGTCTCGACTCGCTGGCACCGGATGACCGGGAGTGGCGACCCACGCCAAAACCCACCGCCCCAGGCGCCGAACCGACCGCCCCCGGCAGCCTGAAAGCACCGGAAACCCACAGCAGCAAACTTGACGCCCTTGAGCCGCAGCGTAAAGGCGGAGAAGACTTTCCGCTGACCACCAACCAGGGCGTACGTATTGCCGACGATCAGAATTCGCTACGCGCCGGCGCCCGCGGCCCAACGCTGCTGGAAGATTTCATTCTGCGGGAGAAGATCACCCACTTTGACCATGAGCGTATTCCTGAGCGTATCGTTCATGCCCGCGGCTCTGCCGCCCACGGTTACTTTCAGCCCTACAAAAGCCTGACAGAGTTGACCAAAGCCGATTTTCTCTCGGCAGCCGATAAGATCACCCCGGTCTTTGTGCGCTTCTCCACCGTGCAGGGCGGCGCGGGGTCGGCGGACACCGTCCGCGATATTCGCGGCTTCGCTACCAAGTTTTACACTGACGAGGGGATTTTCGACCTGGTCGGCAACAACACACCGGTCTTCTTCATCCAGGACGCGATGAAGTTCCCCGACTTTGTCCACGCCGTGAAGCCTGAGCCTCACTGGGCCATCCCGCAGGGACAGAGCGCCCACGATACTTTCTGGGACTATGTCTCCCTGCAACCGGAAACGCTGCACAATGTGATGTGGGCGATGTCCGACCGCGGGATCCCGCGCAGCTATCGCACCATGGAAGGCTTTGGTATTCACACCTTCCGCCTGATCAACGCCGAAGGCAAAGCCACCTTCGTTCGCTTCCACTGGAAACCGGTGGCCGGCAAGGCGTCGATGGTGTGGGATGAAGCGCAGAAGCTCACCGGCCGCGACCCTGATTTTCATCGCCGCGACCTGTGGGAGGCCATCGAAGCCGGGGACTACCCGGAATTTGAGCTTGGCCTGCAGCTCATCCCCGAGGAGAACGAGTTTGATTTTGACTTCGATCTGCTCGATCCCACCAAGCTGATCCCCGAGGCGCTGGTGCCGGTCCTGCGCGTCGGCAAGATGGTCCTCAACCGCAATCCGGACAACTTCTTTGCCGAAAACGAACAGGCGGCCTTTCATCCCGGGCATATCGTACCGGGCATTGATTTCAGCAACGATCCGCTGCTGCAGGGGCGCCTCTTCTCTTACACCGATACGCAAATTAGCCGCCTGGGTGGGCCGAACTTCCATGAAATCCCCATCAACCGTCCAACCTGCCCGTATCACAATTTCCAGCGCGACGGGATGCACCGGATGGACATTGACACCAATCCGGCCAACTATGAGCCCAACTCCATTAACGACAACTGGCCGCGCGAGACGCCGCCAGCGGCCAAACGCGGCGGCTTTGAGTCCCTCGCCGAGCGCGTCGACGGCGAAAAAATCCGCCAGCGCAGCCCTTCGTTCGGCGAATATTACGCCCAGCCGCGTCTGTTCTGGCTGAGCCAGACACCGATTGAGCAGCAGCATATTATCGATGGTTTCAGCTTCGAGCTCAGCAAAGTGGTCCGCACCTGGATCCGCGAGCGGGTGGTCGATCATCTGGCCCACATTGACACTAAGCTGGCGGAAGCGGTCGGGGCGAACTTAGGTATCGAACTGAGCGACGATCAGCGTAACATTACCCTGCCCTCCCCGGTTAACGGCGTGGAGAAAGACCCCAGCCTCAGCCTCTACGCCGACGCCGAAGGGGATGTGAAAGGCCGCGTAGTGGCAGTGCTGCTCAACGAACGCACCTCGGCGCAGGATCTGGTCCATCTCCTGCAGGCGCTGCAGGCCCAGGGCGTGCACAGCAAGCTGCTCTACTCGCGGATGGGCGAAGTCATCGCCGACGATGGCTCTCCCCTGCCGATCGCCGGCACCTTCGCCGGTTCCCCATCGCTGACGGTGGATGCGGTAGTGGTGCCTGGCGGCGACCTCAGCGCCCTAAGCCAGAGCGGCGACGCGCGCTATTACCTGCTGGAAGCCTATAAGCATCTGAAGCCGATCCTGCTGGCAGGGGATGCGCGACAGCTGACGTCCGTTCTGCAGGTCCCAGCCCAGGGTGAAGAGGGGGTTATCGTCACCGATGCTCTCGACACGCCAGCGGCGGACACACTGCTCGCCCTGATGACGGCGCATCGCGTGTGGTCGAGAAGTCCAAAAATCGCCGCTATTCCGGCGTAGTAAAAAGCCCGGCACACGGTGCCGGGCTTGATTCACTTTCCCTTTCCACCATCGGGCTTAGACGTCGCGGTAGGTTCCCAGGCGATAACCCCGATCAACCACCGCCGCTTTCAACGAGGCTGACGTCAGCACATCAAGCTCACCCAGCCGCGGGTAGCAGTAGGCGCTGCCCATAATGGTCTGATCGACAAAAGCCGGATGACACATCACCTCCAGGGAGCGTTCCTCGCGGGCCATTGAGGCATCCAGCGTCTGCAGAAACAGTTCCTCAGAGACGGCTTCGCCGTAAAACTCGCTGCTGAAGCCTGCGCTGCTGCGCGCCGCCTGTTGATCGAGCCCACTCTGCGCCGCCACCTGGCGGTCAATACGTAACGCGATACCCTTCTCGCGGGCAAAGGCCGCCACGATGGGATAGATCGGGGCGATCATATGCACATGGTGGTGGCTGTCGAGATGCGTCGGCTCATGACCAAAGAGATCGACAAAACGACGGTACTGACACGCCAGCTCGTGGGCGATCTCCTCCAGCGGCAGACTACCTTCTTCTGCCTGCTGCCAGATCCATTTGCCCAGCCGGCCATCACGGGTTAATCCCGGCATGGCCGACAGCGGCTCGCCCAACGTCAGCACAAAGTGCATCCCGACCGCCAGCTCCGGGGTACTGCGGCTCAGCTGGGCGGCGTGGTCAATGGCCGCGCCGTTGACCAGCGCCGTGGTCGATGTCACCACGCCGTTGCGGCAGGCCTCGATAATGCCGTAGTTCTGCCCTTTACTGAGGCCGAAGTCGTCGGCATTGACGATCAATACGCGTTCCATTGGCCGCTCCTGTTAAGATTTCAGTTTTTCGATAGTCGCCGCAAAGTTCGGCAGCCATTTTTCATGCGCCAGAATCATCTCCCGCGCCAGCTGCTCGGCGTCACGATCGGAATGGATCAGCGGGCTTAAGTTCAGCGCCAGCAGCACGTCATTCAGCTCGCCGCTGATCGCCGCCTGGCTGGCCGCCACTTCGAACCCCTTGATGGTGTAGATAAGCCCCAGTACCTTCTCATCGAAATGGGTGATGCGCGGCGTCGGCTTCGCGCCGTCGCGACCTAAGGTGCAGCTCATCTCGACCGCCCAGTCCACCGGGATATTATCCACGTGGCCATGATGCGGGATATTCACATAGTGCTCAGTCTGCTTGTCGTTATAGATAGCGTTGATCACTTCGCAAGCGGCATCGGAGTAATAGGCGCCGCCGCGCTGCTCCAGCTCCTTCGGCTTAACCTTGAGATCTGGATTTTTATATAGCTCAAACAGCTGTTTCTCCACCTTCTGTACCACCTGAGCGCGCGCGCCGCCCTTATAGTACTCGCCCATCTCAATCGCCAGCATCTCTTTTGGCTTAAAGTAGTAGAGCAGATAGGAGCACGGGATCAGGCGCAGGGAGCGGATCAGCCCCTCGCTAAACGGCAGATCGAAGATATTTTTCACCGAGTTCGCGGTCAGGCGGCCAGAGGCCACGCCGTCCAGCAGTTCATCGAAGCGCGAAACGCCGTTAACCAGCACGTCGCGGACGAACACCAGATGATTCAGACCGAACAGGTCGATATTCAGCTCATCGCTTGGGCTCAGCTGCAGCACGTCGGTGATGAACATCTTCATGCCGATAGGAATGTTGCACACGCCGATAAAGCGTTTGAAACTGGTGTGGCGATAGACCGCCTCGGTGACCATGCCCGCCGGGTTGGTGAAGTTGATGATCCACGCGTCCGGGCAAATCTCCTGCACATCTTTCACAATATCGAAAATCACCGGGATGGTGCGCAGCCCTTTAAACAGCCCGCCCGCCCCGTTGGTCTCCTGGCCCAGGTAGCCGTGGCTCAGCGGAATACGCTCATCTTTTTCACGCGCCTTCAGCTGGCCCACGCGCAGCTGGGTGGTGACGAAATCCGCGCCCTGCAGCGCCGCACGGCGATCCAGCGTTTTATAGACCTTCATCGGCACGCCGGCTTTTTCCACCATCCGCTCGCACAGCGCATGGATAATATCAAGCTTCTCCTGGCCCTCTTCCACGTCCACCAGCCACAGTTCAGTGACCGGCAGTTCATGGTAACGTTTCAGAAAGCCTTCCAGTAATTCCGGGGTATAGCTGCTGCCGCCGCCAATAGTGACTACTTTTAATTTCTGGCTCATCTTTTTCTCCCTTGGGCGCTACGCCTGGACGCAGGCCGCTCTCCGCAACAATGCGGACAGTTAACTTGAATGATTTACGGTATAAACCGGGCGGCTAAAACCGCGCGGGTTTAATTAATACTGGTCAAATGTTTGCGATAACTGCTCGGCGTAAACGACGTCAGTTTTTTAAAGGTTTTAATAAACAGGCTCGGGCTGCTGTAGCCTGACTCATACGCAATATCCGTCACCGAATAGTTGGTAATTTCCAGCTGCTTTTTAGCAAAGTTGATACGGATATCATTAATTATCTGCATCGGCGTTTTACCATAATAGCGCTGGGTCGCCCGGGTTAAATATTCCTGCGTTTTCCCCGAAAGCTGAACCATATTCTCGAGCGCGCCCTCACCGAACTTCAGCTTATCGTGCATGGCCTCTACGGTATTTTTTAGCCATTGCGGAATAACATCGGCAACCGGCTCTTCGCGATAGTGGCGTAAACGGTTAATGACATAAAAGGAAACCAGCTCGATAAATTCGTCAAATTCCGTTTCGCGAAAATTGAGTGAGGCGATGACCGACTCAACGTAGCCGAGAAAAGCGCTCTGCACCGCATAAACCTGCGACGCCACCAGGCCAAACGGCAGCAGCGGCAGATAATGTTTCTCAAAGAAGCGTCTGCTGATGCCGACGTTAAGGATGCGCGTCGCCCCAAATTCGTAAAAGCTCTGGTGGTGCGAACCCATCGGGATAAAGACGAAATCTCCGCGCTCCAGCAGCACCCGTTTGCCATTGATCTCCTGGTAATAGCGCCCGGTTAATACCACGGTAAATTCGTAGTAGTCATGCTGGTGAAGCCCGCTCACGCTTTCCGTTTTGTTATAGATGACCACATGAAAGTTCTTCCCGTTGAACAGCTGTTGTTCTCTGGCGGTACTGATCTCGGTGGTCATCATCCTGGGCTGCCTCATCGTCGCGATGGCCTATTGTACCTTCTCGTGCAGCTCAATCAATTCCGCGACCAGCTCGCGGGCCAGCATCGAGGTCATCAGATGATCCTGGGCATGTACCAGCACGAGGCTGACCTTCATTTTTCCTTCGCCCTCATCGCTTTCAATAAGCTGGGTCTGCACACGATGCGCCTCGCTCAGCGCCTGACGCGACTGCTCCATCATCGCTTTCGCCGCGGCAAAATCGCCCTGCTTCGCCTGCTTCAGGGCGGCATAGGCCAGGCTGCGGGCCTGTCCGGAGTTGATAATCAACCCCATCACCACCTCTTCGAGGTCATTTTCCGGGGTTTCTACCGCGTCGATGTTGTCCAGATCAAACATAATATTTCCCTCATTTATCAGGCGGTACGGGACATTGCCCGTACCGCGCGGTATCAGAATTTCAGTGCGTTAGCGATGTCTTCTTCGCTCTCTTCCTGCTCGATGACGGTCTGCGCTTTATTCGACAGCACCACAAACGGCAGGTAGACCAGAGTCGCGACGCCAAGGTTGAACAGGGCCACCAGCAGGGCGGCAACGCTGCCGTTACTGTTAAAGAACGCTCCCAGACCGGTCGGCATGGTCCACGGCGCCAGGTTAGTCACCGGTGGGATAATCCCTAAGCTATAAGCCGCCAGCGTAATGGCTGCCAGAATCGGCTGGACCAGCACGAAGGGGATAAACATCACCGGGTTCATAATGATCGGCAGACCAAACAGAATCGGTTCGTTAATCTGGAAGATGCCTGACGGCAACGCCAGCTTCGCAACCTGACGATGGTCAGCGCGGCGGGAAGCGATAAAGATGGCGATAATCAGACCCAACGTTGCCCCGGAGCCACCCAGCAGGATGTAGGAGTCGAGCATCGGCTTGGCCCAGAAGTGGAACTGTTTGCCTGCTTCGATAGCCGCATCAACAGAGCCGTACTGGTTATACAGCGCGATGTTTTCCAGCGCCCACGGGGTCATGATGCCGTTATCCAGCGCCGTCAGCGCCAGGGAACCGTGCACGCCGAAGAACCACAGCAGGGAGTTAAAGATTACGTATGCCCAGCCGACTACGCTGCCCATCGCCGCCAGCGGCGTGGAGATAGAGTCCATGATGATCTGGTGGAAGTTGCTGCCGTAGCTCGACAGGGCCCACGAAATAATGCCGAAGATGGAGAGGATCAAAAAGCCCGGGATCAGCGCGGAGAAAGAGCGCGATACTGACCCTGGCACGCTGTCCGGCAGTCTGATCACCCAGTTACGACGGATCACGAAGGTGAACAGTTCCGCGACGACCAGACCGATAATCATCCCGGAGATGATGTTCTGCCCGCCCAGCCAGTTGGCGCCCACCGCATAGGCTTCACCCACGCTATATGGGGTCACGGTCATGAAGGCCGCCACCGCCAGCAGGCCCGCGGCCATCGGGTCGACTTTGCGCTCTTCCGCCAGCGCGGAGCCGATAAAGAACGGCGCCATCAGCGACATAATGCCGAGGGTACCGTTATAGACGTTTCCGCCGATAGCCTTAAAGCCGTTTAAGGTTTCAATGGTGGAGGCATCCAGTCGAATGCCCATAGAATAAAAGAAAGAGCCTTCGCCGAAGCTCAGAAAAACGTTGTTAATTAATACAAACATGGCCCCGGCGAGGGTCAACGGCATTAACTTAATAAATCCGTTTTTAATCGCATTAATATGCGGCTGCTTTCCTATTTTCACTGCAAAAGGAAGGAGTACCTTTTCAAGCGAGTCGATCACTTTACTCATAGTCAATACCCTTAAAAGCCGCAATAAACTATTACGGCGATGATGTATGAAATTACTCTTTGACGGGAAAATAAACTCTTTATTTTTTGACGTCCGGCAACAGAGTGCCGCCAGGCGTCAAAATACATCGAGTTTTAAAAGTTAAAATTATTGTGCTGCAGCTTTCTTAATGGCCGCGACGGCGGCTTTCAATACACCTAAACCATCCACCTTGCCATACAGAAGAGAATCGATGACTTCTACCGGTTTATTCGGCAGCAGGCGCTGAATTTCCGGTAACATATACGCAATTTGTGGCCCTAATAATACCACGTCGGCTTCCGGTCCCTTTTCACCCGCGAGGGTTTCAGGATAAGCTTCAATAATGACCGGGACTTCGTATTTTTCCGCCTGCGCCCGCATTTTGGAGACCAGCAGTGATGTAGACATGCCTGCCGAGCAGAAGAGATAAATGTGTTTCTTTTCCATGAACGCTTCCTCAATGTGTGAGACCAGGGCCTTCAGTAACCGCTGAGAGCCGGTAAGACTGGTAACATCCGGTTAATTCTGTTTATGGGTTGAGTATACGGCAAGCTGAGCCACCAGGATAATTCGCTGTTGAACAGAATTGTCTCTCATTGACCTCTGGTTTTGACTACCCTCACATTTTCACCCAAATAATTCGCGCAATTAAATAAGCATCAGTACTCGCAAAAAAGCCCGACCAGTGGTCGGGCTTACGTAGGGCTCAGTAAACAGTAGGAAGCTTACTTGGCGTTGCGCGGGTCAGTATCATACTCGGCGCAGGTCTGGTAGCCGGAGTTAATCACATGGCCAGTGTCGTCGAGGGCCACAAAGTAGGTCTCTACTTTACCATCCCGTTGACCGAGGATGTAGGTCTGGCAGGTGCCGCGGGCATGAACCATGGTCACTTCCGTTGAAGGTTTGCCAGCGATCTGCATCACCTGCTGACGCGACATCCCTTTCTTCACATCTTTCACCACCGGCTGGGTAAACTGGTCTTTGGTACGATCGTAAGCGGTACAGCCCGCCAGTAAGGTTAACGCGACGGTGACGCCCAGTATTCCTGCTAAGCTTTTGTTCATTTTGGTTCCTCTCTTCTACTGTGTAACGATAAGCCTGGAATAAATAGTGTTATTTTTCAAGCCGAACAGCGAAATCATGTCTGATTGTGTTATTGCGTAAACAGGATTGACGCGCCGCTGCCGACCGGCAGTTTCTCCCGCGTAGTGGCATCTATAATGAAATCCTATGTCATTGATTGCCTTCTTTTCCGGCAGTCAAAACCCCGGTCCTTGTCGTTTCAGCGGCAAAGAGGTAGCTTTAAGCCAACAGCTTGCCAAACAGATTCACTTTCGGAGGGCGCGATGACGCTACAACAAGAGATTATTCAGGCGCTGGGCGCAAAGCCGCAGATTGATGTCGCCGGCGAGATCCGCCGCAGCGTCGATTTCCTGAAGTCCTACCTGCAGACCTACCCGTTTATTAAATCGCTGGTGCTGGGTATCAGCGGCGGCCAGGACTCCACCCTGACGGGGAAACTGTGCCAGATGGCGATTAATGAACTGCGTGCCGAAACGGGCGACAGCAGCCTGCAGTTTATTGCCGTTCGGTTGCCCTATGGCGTGCAGGCGGATGAGCAGGACTGCCAGGACGCCATCGCCTTTATCCAGCCTGACCGGGTGCTGACGGTGAATATCAAAGCCTCGGTACTGGCCAGTGAACAGGCGCTCCGCGAAGCGGGGATCGAACTGAGCGACTTTGTTCGCGGTAACGAAAAAGCCCGTGAGCGGATGAAGGCCCAGTACAGCATCGCCGGAATGACCAAAGGGGTGGTGGTCGGCACCGACCATGCGGCGGAAGCGATTACCGGCTTCTTCACCAAATATGGCGACGGCGGCACCGACATCAATCCAATTTTCCGCCTGAACAAACGTCAGGGCAAACAGCTGCTGGCCCATCTCGGCTGCCCGGAACATCTGTATAAGAAGCTGCCGACCGCCGACCTGGAAGACAATCGCCCCTCCCTGCCGGATGAAGTGGCGCTGGGTGTCACCTACGAGAACATCGACGATTATCTGGAAGGCAAAACGCTGGACCCCAGTATCGCTAAAACGATCGAAGGCTGGTATCTGAAAACCGAACACAAGCGTCGGCCACCGATCACCGTCTTTGATGATTTCTGGAAAAAATAGTCCCTCCCCGCCCCGGCCCGCGCCGGGGTTATTTTTTGCGCTTTTCGCCGCAAAAACCGCCTGCTATACTGGATAGATAGACAGTATCAGGAGTTATTGTGGCCAGAAAGCAATCTGCCCCGCGTCTGGAATTTGAAGCGGCGGCGATCTATGAATACCCCGAACATCTTCGCCCGTGGCTGGAGGCACTGCCAAAGCTGCCGGGTGTCTATCAGTTTCACGGCGACAGCGACACAATGCCGCTCTATATCGGTAAGAGCGTCAACCTCCGCAGCCGCGTGTTATCTCACCTGCGCACGCCCGAAGAGGCCGCGATGCTGCGTCAGTCGCGGCGTATCACCTGGCAGCGCACCGCAGGCGAGCTGGGAGCGCTGCTGCTGGAGGCGCGGCTGATTAAAGAGCAGCAGCCGCTGTTTAACAAGCGGCTACGGCGTAACAAGCAGCTCTGCGCCTGGCTACTTGCGGACCACCGGCCGCAGATTGTCTATGCCCGAGAGGTTGATTTCTCGCACCAGCAGCATCTCTATGGCCTGTTCGCCAACCGGCGGGCGGCGCTGCAGATGCTGCAGAGCCTTGCCGACGAACAGCGCCTCTGTTACGGCCTGCTCGGTCTGGAACCGCTCAGCCGCGGCCGCGCCTGCTTTCGCTCCGCGCTGGGCCGCTGCGCCGGCGCCTGCTGTGGAAAGGAGAGCGTGGAGGCGCACAGCGAGCGCTTGCTGGCGCAGATGAGTAAACTGCAGCTGGTGTGCTGGCCGTGGGCGGGGCCAGTGGCGCTGGAGGAGCGCGGCCCGGATATGACGCAGTATCACGTCATTCATAACTGGCTGTGGCTGGGGGCCGTCGACTCGCTCGACCAGGCCGCGGAGTTGACCCGTCTGCCCGCCGGATTCGACCAGGATGGTTACAAGATCCTCTGTAAGCCTTTGCTCAGCGGTCACTATCCGCTGCACCCGCTTGGCTGAGAAACCACCAATAAAAAAACCGCCGGCCCTGCCCAACGCCTGATGGCATTATTGGGCAAGACCGGCGGTCTTGATTCAGTTCGCTAAATTATTCAGCAGGTGCAGGCATTTTACCTGCCGGCGCGTTGCGTTCTGTCAGATGCTTCTCAAAATTAGCATTGAACTGTTTTTTCTGCTCTGGAGTCAGAATGTTGTAGATCTTGTTCTGCGTTTCCAGGCGAGACAGCGCCATCGCTTTATGCTGCGCTTCCATCTTATCGATCTGCGCTTCCGCTTTCGCCTTATCGAAGGTGTCGCTGGCGATCAGCTCGTGCATCGCGCGGCGTTCGTCGAGGGACGGACGCTTCATGTTCTCACGCTGGCTCTTCATGATGTCGCGGATCTGTTGTTTCTGCGCATCGGTCAGGTTCAGGCCTTTAAACATCATGTCATGCTGACCCGGGCCGCCTTTATGATGCATCATCATCGGCTTACTGTCGCTCGGCGCGGTGGTGGTATCGGCGGCGTGTGCCAGGTTAGCCGCGCCCAGAGCCAGAGTAGAGGCAACAAACAGTGCAGTGAGTTTCTTCATCATTCAATCCTTACTTTACGTTATTCTTACGGCGCGTTGCCGTGTTGACGAGATTAACTTTACGACGTTAATCGTCAATTAGTCAGAGCAAGAGTAAAACAATGAAAGTGTAAAAAACAGTTTCTCGCCAATTATGGAGAAAATAAGGAATTCTGACGAAGAATTGCAATGAAAAATAAATAACTTGCTGTTTTGCAGAGAAATTATGGAGAGTATAAAGGAGGGAAGATTAAAAACAAAGCATTTTACCAGGAATAATCTGCAAATTTACACTGGGGCACGAAAAAATAAGATGGCGAAAAAAGACGCGCGAAATAAAGCAGGCCGCCCGGCGGACGGCTTGCCCTCAGGATAATTTCTCCAGCATCAGGCCAGCGCGCAGCCCCTTCGCCACCGTCGGATTGGGAAACAGGACATACTCCGGCTCAGGCCCCACCACATACCGCGTCTCGCCCTCCTCCGCCAGCAGCGTGCCGGGTTCGAAGGGGGTGAAGTTCAGCGTCTGATCCGCCATATGCAAGCGGAAATCATCGCTATGGCGAGTGATCTGCTGTACCACCCGGTAGCGCAGCGGCGCCGGAGCATCGGCAATGGCCAGATCCCCCACCAGCAGCCGGGAAAGCGCTCCTTCGGCGGCGGCAAACTGCGTCAGATCGTTTTCACCCAACGGCAGCGCTTTGCCCAGCTCAAGGGTGCAGGCCAGCGCCGCGAACCGCTCGCAGCTGAAGTGGGTGAAGGTCCCGCCTGGCTGGCGGTGAAACACCAGCGCCTCCAGCCCGGCGCCGCCCAGCCAGTGAAGAAAATCCTCCTCCCACGGCGTATCGCGGGCCGGGAGCACGCCGAAGCACGGATGTAGCGACCCGCGGATCGCGGTATGCAGATCGAGGTGCCAACGCGGACCATCGTGGTCGCGATAGAAGCGGGCCACCGCCTGCTCCAGCCGCTGCGCCCGCTGCGTCTCCTCACTGGACGGAAACTGCCGCCAGCGCTCGCCAAACATCCGGTTCATATCGCTGTGCAGATAGCGCTTATTCGCCCGCAGCGCCGGTGGGTTGCCGACGATCACCAGCAGCCGCCAGCGCAGCGGGAGTGCCTCCCGGACCAGTCGCTGCACCAGGTGGTCGACAATCTCCACCGGCGCCGTTTCGTTGCCATGAATAGCGCAGGAGAGTACCAGCCCGCGCTCGCAGCGCGCATGCGGCGTCAGCTCGAGGATCCCCTCTCCCAACCAGTGCCAGCGAAAGTGAGCCGTCTCGCCGTGAAAATGGTGGGGCAAACGCCCCGCCAGGGTTAATGCCAGAAAGTGTTCCACCGCGCCCCCTTATTGCTGAAATGGATAAACCGAACCGAGGTGTAGGATCTGGGTCAACCGATCCAGCGCGTCACGCCCTTCCCGCAGCAGTTGCGGGTCGGCGAGATCGGCCTGGGTGAGACGATCGCGATAGTAGCGATCCACCCAGTCATTGAGGATGGCGAACAGCGTATCGTTCATCAGGACGTGCGGATTGACCGCCTGATACTCCTCGGCCGTCAACACCACCCGCAGGCGCAGGCACGCCGGACCGCCGCCGTTGGCCATACTCTCGCGCAGATCGAACACCTGTAGCGCGGCGATAGGGTTGTCCCCGGCCAGCAGCGCATTGAGGTATTCCCAGACGCCGGCATGCTCCTGCGCTTCGTGGGGCAGGATCAGCGCCATGCTACCATCCGCACGGCTCAACAGCTGGCTGTTGAACAGATAGGTGGCAACCGCCTCTGCCACCGTGACCCGACTGGCGGGGACCACCAGCGGCGTAAAGCCCGGCACCCGCTGCGCCAGTTGCTGGAGAAGCGCGGTCTGGTCGGCAAAAGCCTGTTCATGGCAGAACAGGACCTGACGATTGCTCACCGCGATGACATCATTATGAAAAACCCCCGTGTCGATCGCCGCCGGATGCTGGCGGGCGAAGATCAGCTGGCGAGGATTGACCTGATTGAGGCGCGCCACCGCCTGGCTGGCCTCAAGGGTTTGCCGCGCCGGATAGCGACACGGCGCCTCCTCGCTCCCCCGGCGGCGGCCATAGACAAAGAGCTGGACGCCAGGGGCGCCATACTCGCCGCCGAGACGATTATGGTTCGCCGCCCCTTCGTCGCCAAACCAGGCCGAGGCGGGCAGCGCCGGGTGGATGGCAAATCGCGTGCGGTCCGGGAAAATCGCCTGCAACAGCGCCTCTGTGGTCGGTGCTTCGCTGGCGCGGTGGAATTTATCCTGCAGATTCGCCACCGTCAGGTGCACCAGGCCATCCAGCGAATCGGCGGAGGGACAGACCGTCGCCGCGTTCGCCACCCACATCGCTGAAGCCGAACTCACCGCCGACAGCAGATCCGGATCCTGCTGCGCCGCCCGGGCCACCACCTGCTCATCGCTGCCGCTAAAGCCCAGCTGGCGCAAGAGCGGCACGTTCGGTCTCTCGTGCGGCGGGATCACCGCCTGCGGGTAGCCGGCGTCGGCGAGGGCTTTCATTTTTTTCAGCCCTTGCTTTGCCGCCAGCTGCGGGTTCGACACCCGGTGGCGATGCCGGGTGGAGGCCTCGTTGCCAAAGGAGAGCCCGGCGTAGTGGTGGGTCAGCCCGGGCAGACCGTCAAAGTTGACTTCACGGGCGGTCATGACGCCTCCCCGGCCAGAAAGTCGAGCCCCGGGTTCAGGCTGGTGGGCAGCGTCAGCGTCGGTGATTCAAGGCTGGCCATCGGCCAGGCACAATAATCGGCGGCATACCAGGCCCCCGGACGATGGTTACCAGACGCGCCGGTGCCGCCGAACGGCGCGGTACTCGCCGCCCCGGTCAGCGGTTTGTTCCAGTTAACTATCCCCGCCCGCGCTTCGAGCAGCAGTCGATCAAACTTCTCCCGTTCCGGAGAGATTAACCCGCAGGAGAGCCCGAAGCGGGTGGCGTTGGCTAAGGCAATTGCCTCCTCAAAAGTGTCGTAGCGCCAGACGCCAAGCAGCGGGCCAAACACCTCTTCATCTTCAACATTGGCCACGTCGCTCATGTCGACAATTCCCGGCGTCAGCAGCGACGTTCCGGCCTGCAATAAACGTGGCTCCAGCAGAGTGGCCGCGCCAGCAGCGACCCGCTGCAGCCAGGCCTGATGCACTTTCTGCGCGGCCTGCGCCGAGATAAGCCCGCCGAGAAACGGCTGCGGCTCGGCGTCCCACGCCGCCGGGATCAGCCGCTGGCTCACCGTCACCAGCCGGGAGAGGAAGGCATCGCCCGCCTCTCCGCGTCGGACCAGCAGACGGCGGGCGCAGGTGCAGCGCTGGCCCGCGGTAATAAGGGCGGACTGGATGGTCAGATGCACCGCGGCATCCACGTCCCGCGGATCGTCGACGATCAGCGGATTATTGCCGCCCATCTCCAGCGCGAGGATCTTCTGCGGCTGCCCGGCCAGCTGGCGATGCAGATGAAAACCGGTGGTTGAGCTGCCGGTAAACAGCAGCCCATCGATATCCGCCTGGCCGCTGAGCGCCTCGCCGGTTTCCCGACCGCCCTGCACCAGGTTGAGCACCCCGGCGGGCAGGCCGGCCTGCTGCCATAGTTTCACCACCGCTTCGCCGCTGCGCGGGGTGAGTTCGCTGGGTTTAAAGACCACGGTATTGCCCGCCAGCAGCGCCGGCACGATGTGCCCGTTCGGCAGATGGCCGGGAAAGTTATAGGGGCCAAACACCGCCAGCACGCCATGTGGCCGGTGACGCAGCGTGGCGGCGCCGTCGGGCAGATCGCTGTGCTGTTCGCCGGTGCGGACGTGGTAGGCCTTCACCGAGATCGCCACCTTGTTGATCATCGCCGTCACTTCCCCGGCCGCCTCCCAGCGTGGCTTTCCGGTCTCGGCGCCGATCATCGCCGTCAGCTCCGCCTTGCTGGCCTCCAGCAGGGCGGCAAACTTTTCAACGATCGCCTGACGGGCGGCAAACGGTAGCCGCGCCCAGGCCGGGAACGCCTGGCGGGCAGCCGCCACCGCCTCGGCAACCTGCCCGGCATCCGCCGCCTCGCCCTGCCAGACAACCTTCAGGTTAACCGGATCCTGTTTACTGAAACCTGGCCCACGGCCGGGCCGCCACTCGCCGTTAATCCACAGACTCATGCGGTTTTCTCCTCAGGGATCAGGCGCACCATGCGCACCTGGTCGCCGTCATGACACTTCAGCATATCCAGTTCGCGGGCGCTGAGGGTCAGGGTGTCGCCATCCGGGTCGGCATGCACCAGCAGAGCGCGGAACTGGTGATACTGTTCGTTCGCCACCAGGCACAGCGGCCAGTCACCGGGTGGGGTTTCACCGGCCTCGGTGGTCACCAGACGGCTTTTGCGGATCGCCCGCACCCGGTCGATGTCGCACTCCAGAGTCGGGCCGCCGTCGAAAATATCGATGTAGTTCAGGTAGCGGAACCCCTCTTTCTCCAGCACCGTCCGGGCTGGGGCGGTCTGCGGATGAACCTTGCCGATCACCGCCTGCGCCTCAGGGGAAAGGAAATCGATATACAGCGGATGCTTGGGCATCAGGGCGGCAATGAAAGCCTTCTGTCCGGTGCCGCACAGGTAGTCGGCGCGGGAAAACTCCATGGCGAAAAAGCGTTTGCCCAGGCTTTCCCAGAACGGCGAGTAACCCTGCTCATCAATCACCCCGCGCATCTCGGCGACCACCTTCTCATTAAATCGTTCGCGAAAGGCGGCCATAAATAAGAAGCGCGATTTCGACAGCAGATAGCCATTGCCCTCTTTGCGCCACTGCGGGTCGAGGAACAGGGTACACAGCTCACTGCTGCCGGTATGATCGTTGCTGAGAAACAGCGTCGGCAACGCCTGATAGACGTTGAGCTCCTTCGAGGCATGGACCTGGGTGCCGACCCGGTAGTTATACCAGGGATCGTTGAGCCCCACCGCCACCTCGATCGCGCAGATACCCACCACCGCGCCGCTTTCGCTCTCCTCCAGCACAAAGACATAGCCCTGCTCGCTTTTCGGTAGCTCGCCGCGCCAGGTCTGCTGCGAGCGGGCGATCCGCGCCGCGAGGGTCGCTTCATCCACCGGCAGCGAGGTCAGCCCGCCGCCGGTCTCCGCTGCCAGCTTCAGCAGCCCGGGCAAATCGCCCGGCTCCACCGGTCGAATAACCATCATGATGAGACTCCTGCCACGAAACGCGCGCAGGCCCGCTCGACGCGATCCAGCCCGCTATTCACCTCTTCTTCACTGACGTTCAGCGCCGGCGCAAAACGCACCACATTAGCGCCGGCGATCAGGATCATCACCCCCTCTTCCGCCGCCAGGTTACTGAGCGTTTTCGCCTTCCCGGCCCAGGCGTCATTCAGCACGCAGCCGAGCAGCAGTCCCAGGCCGCGGATCTCCTTGAACAGGCCATAGTGGGCGTTGATCGCCTGCAGACGTTCACAAAACCACTGGTGGCGCTGTCTGACGCCGGAGAGGACTTCCGGGGTGTTGACGATCGACAGCAGCTCGCCGGCCACCGCCCCGGCCAGCGGGTTGCCGCCGTAGGTGGTGCCGTGGGTGCCGACGGTCATCACGCTGGCGCAGGCCTCTGTCGCCAGCAGCGCGCCGATAGGGAAACCGCCGCCCAGCGCTTTGGCGGTGGTCAGCACATCGGGCGTCACGCCGTAGTGCATATAGGCATACAGCTCGCCGGTGCGCCCGACCCCGGTCTGCACTTCATCGAAAATCAGCAGAGCGTTGTGCTGGTCGCAAAGCTGGCGCAGGCCGCGTAAAAATTCGCCGCTGGCCGGCACCACGCCCCCTTCGCCCTGCACCGGCTCGACGATCACCGCGCAGGTCTGGTCATTGATTAAGGCCTTTGCCGAGTCGAGATCGTTAAACACCGCATGCTGGATCTGTGGCGGCAGCGGGGCGAAATCCCGGGAATAGGCCGGCTGACCGCCCGCCGAGACGGTGAACAGGGTCCGCCCGTGGAAAGCGTTCTGAAAGGCGACGATGCCGCTTTTCTCGCTGCCAAAGCGATCGTGGGCATATTTACGCGCCAGCTTGAGCGCCGCCTCATTGGCCTCAGCGCCGGAGTTACAGAAGAAGACCCGGTCGGCGAAGGTGGCATCGATAAGCATTTTGGCCAGACGCAGGATCGGCTCATTGGTGTAGCCGTTGCCGGTATGCCAGAATTTGCCGGCCTGGTCGGTCAGGGCTTGCACCAGACGCGGATGGGCGTGCCCGAGCGCGTTCACGGCGATGCCGCCGGCAAAATCGATATACTCTTTGCCCTGCTGATCCCACAGCCGCGACCCGGCGCCCCGCACCGGAATAAACGCCGCTGGCGCGTAGACCGGCATCATCCATTCATCAAAGTGGTTACGCGTAATTGACTGAGACATATCGACCTCTTCCGGTAAATTAAAAGTAGCAATAATGTTAATAAATATGAGTTATTACGCTGTAAATGTAGATTGCACGGTTCGTGCCAGCCAGCGATAAAAATGCATAAACCGGATGAGATAACGCAAAATCAAGGAGTTACAACCGAATGCTATTCACATAAAATGCATATATAGTGAATAAGTATCCGACAAAGGGGGATAAACAGTGATTAAAGAAGATAAGTTATGCAATGGTAAGATATAATTCTGTAATTGTGATCCTCTGCGAAATTTATCGTAACTATTTGCCCTTTTTTGGCGCGGCATGCCCGCAAAAGGGGCACCCACGGCACGCTCATGCGCAGCGATTGGCAGAATGACGCATCCGGTGGCAGCCAGCCTGGCGAATTTCTGCTACCATCCATGCACTATTCACCTTGCACAGTGGCAGCGACTATGAAATTCGTCTCTTTTAATATCAACGGCCTGCGCGCCCGCCCACACCAACTGGCCGCCATCGTCGAAAAACACCAGCCGGACGTGATTGGCCTGCAGGAAACCAAAGTTCACGACGATATGTTCCCTCTCGAAGAGGTCGCCAAACTCGGCTATAACGTCTTTTATCATGGACAAAAAGGCCATTATGGCGTCGCGCTACTGACCAAAGACACGCCGATTGCCGTCCGCCGCGGCTTTCCCGGCGATGGCGAAGAGGCTCAGCGCCGCATCATCATGGCGGAGATCCCGTCGCCTTTCGGCAACGTCACGGTGATTAACGGTTATTTCCCGCAGGGTGAGAGCCGTGATCATGAAACCAAATTCCCGGCCAAAGCGGCGTTCTATCAGAATCTGCAGAACTATCTGGAGACCGAACTCAACAAAGAGAATCCGGTGCTGATCATGGGCGATATGAACATCAGTCCCACCGATCTCGATATCGGTATCGGTGAAGAGAACCGCAAACGCTGGCTGCGCACCGGCAAATGTTCCTTCCTGCCGGAAGAGCGGGAATGGATGGATCGCCTGCTGGGCTGGGGCCTGGTGGATACCTGGCGTCAGGCTAACCCGGACAATCAGGAGCACTTCTCGTGGTTTGATTATCGCTCCAAAGGCTTCGATGATAACCGCGGGCTGCGCATTGACCTGCTGCTGGCCAGCCAGCCTCTGGCGCAGCGCTGCGTGGAGACCGGGATCGATTATGAGATCCGTGGGATGGAAAAACCGTCCGACCACGCGCCGGTGTGGGCCACCTTCCGGTCATAATTCACGCCCTTCTCTCGCCTCCCGCTGTGCGGGGGGCAGAATTTCCTGAGCAAAATCAACAAAGCGACGGTAAACCATTGTGACCGTCGTCTGAACAGGATACTGTCGCGCGCACTTTTTGATGTCCACCGCGTCCAGGCTGTACAGGAGAACCCCTCATGCAAAAGAAGCCATCATCCGGCCATTGGTAAAGGGCTGGGACTTCTCGCGCTGGTGGCCACGCTGGCCGTGATCAGCCATCGCGTCGGTCTCCACGATCTGCTGACTCACCTGCATCTGCTTCAGGACACCCTGCGCCATCATGGCGCCTGGGGATATCTGGTCTATGTTGCGCTATTTATCATTGCCACCCTTTGTCTCATCCCCGGCAGCCTGCTGGTGATCGCCGGCGGGATGCTCTTTGGCCCGCTGACAGGCTCCCTGCTCTCGTTTGCCGCCGCTACCCTCGCCTCTGCGTTGTCGTTTTTAATCGCCCGCTGGCTTGGGCGCGATCTGCTACAGCGCTATGTGGGCCATACCGCCGTCTTCCAGGCGATTGAGCGCGGTATCGCCCGCAGCGGCTGCGATTTCCTGATCCTCACCCGCCTGGTGCCGCTCTTTCCCTACAACATTCAGAATTACGCCTACGGCCTGACGGCGATCCCTTTCTGGCCCTTTACCCTGATCTCCGCCGTGACCACCCTGCCAGGTCTGGTCATCTATTCAGTCATGGCCAGCGAACTGGCCCGCGAGGGGGTGACCCTCGCCTTCGCGCTCAAACTGAGCCTCGCCGGCGGGCTGTTGTTTGCCCTGGTACAGATAGGCAAACGGTTTGCCCGCGCCCGCCGTGTGGCAACGCCCGGCGAGGAGGTTCGCCATGACCCAACCTGATCGCCGTCACCTGCGCCGCGCCCGGCTGGCCCTTGCGGTGGTGGCCGTCGCCGGGCTGGCCGCCTGGTGGTGGTTACCCGGCGGGCGTGCCTTTCTGCAGCAGAGTCTGACGGCGTTAGCGTCGCTGGATCCGCAGCATGTCAGAGGGTTTATCGCTGCCTGGGGGCCGCAGGCCGCGCTGGTCTCTTTTGCGCTGATGATCCTCCAGGCGATCGTCGCTCCGCTGCCGGCTTTCCTGATTACCCTGGCGAACGCTGCCCTGTTCGGCGCCTTCTGGGGCGGGGCGCTGTCGTGGTTCAGCGCCATGGTCGGGGCCGGGCTCTGCTTCTGCATCGCCAGAGCGCTGGGGCGCGAAGTGGTGGAAAAACTCACCGGCCGCGCGGTGCTGCGCAGCGTCGACGGCTATTTCACCCGCTTTGGCCCGCAGACGATCCTGGTCTGCCGCCTGCTGCCGTTTGTCCCGTTTGACCCGGTCAGCTATGCCGCCGGACTGACCTCGCTGCGCTTCTGGCCTTTTATGCTGGCCACCGGCGTGGGCCAGCTGCCGGCGACCATTGTCTATTCCTGGGCCGGGAGTCTCCTCACCGGGGGCACCTTCTGGCTGGCCACCGGGCTTTCGCTGCTTTTTGCCCTGGCGGTAGTCATCTCCATCGCCAAAAATATTTACCGTGAACGTCATAAGAGATCCTCGCCATGAGCTTACCCCCGCTGGATTCTGTCCCCCTGATCCTTCGTCCGCAGGCCTGGCTGCACCGCCGGCATTACGGCCAGGTGCTGAGCCCCATTCGCTGGTGGGGACGGATCCCATGGCTGTTTTACCTGGTTTCGCTGTTCGTGGGCTACATTGAACGCCGCCGCTCGCCGCTGGATCCGGTGCTGCGCTCGCTGGTCAGCGCCCGCATCGCCCAGCTGTGCCACTGCGAATTTTGTATCGATATCACCAGCATGACCCTCGCGGCGCGGAGCGGGAGCCAGGACAAGCTGCTGGCGGTCGCCGACTGGCGCAGCAGTACGCTGTTCAACGACAAAGAGCGTCTGGCGCTGGCCTATGCCGAAGCCGCCACCCAGACGCCCCCGGCAGTGGATGATGCCCTGCGCAGCACGCTGGCCGCGCACTTTGACGCCAGGGCGCTCACCGAGCTGACTGCCCTGATTGGCCTGCAAAATTTATCGGCGCGGTTCAATGCCGCGATGGCTATCCCGGCCCAGGGGTTGTGTCAGATGCCCACCTCTTCCTCGCAGAATAAGGAGTAACGATGCGCCGTTTGCGTGATTACAGCCTCTGTCTGTGCCTGCTGCTGCTCTGGCCGCTGGCGGTTAATGCCGACGACAGCTGGCGACAGATCCAGACGGATGCCCGCGGGCAGACCGTCTGGTTTAACGCCTGGGGCGGCGACCCGGCCGTCAACCGCTATCTGGCGTGGGTCAGCGAGGAGGTCAAACGCCACTACGCGATCGACCTGCGTATTGTCCCCATCGCCGACGCCGCCGACGCAGTGAAACGTATCCAGAGCGAGGCGCAGGCTGGCCGTCAGCGGGGCGGATCAATAGATTTGCTGTGGATCAACGGCGAAAACTTTCGCACGCTTAAGCAGGCCAACCTGCTGCTTACCGGCTGGGCAGGAACGCTGCCCAACTGGCGCTACGTCGATCTGCAAAAACCAGTTCGGGAAGATTTTTCTGTCGCCACCGACGGTGCCGAGTCGCCGTGGGGCAGCGCCCAGCTGACGTTTATCGCCCGCCGCGGGCAAACCCCGCAGCCGCCCACCAGCCCACAGGCGCTGCTGGCCTTCGCCAGAGCCCATCCCGGCAGCGTGACCTATCCGCGGCCGCCGGACTTCACTGGCACCGCCCTGCTGGAGCAACTGTTGATTGCCCTCACCGACCAGCCAGCCGCCCTGCGCCAGCCGCCGCAGGCGGCGACCTTCGCGGCGGTCACGGCCCCGCTGTGGCGCTATCTTGATGAGCTACACCCGGCCCTGTGGCGGGCGGGCAAGGATTTCCCGGCGTCGCCGGCCCGCATGGATGCCATGCTCAACAATGGCACCCTCCGCTTATCGCTCACGTTTAACCCGCTGCACGCCCGGCAGAAAGCCGCCAGCGGCGAATTACCGACGGACAGCTACAGCTTCGGCTTTACCGCGGGGACCCTCGGCAACGTCCATTTCGTTACCATCCCGGCTAACGCCCGCGCCGTCGCTGGCGCCAAAGTAGTGGCCAATTTCCTGCTCTCGCCTGAAGCGCAGCTGCGCAAGGCCGATGCCGCCGTCTGGGGCGATCCGAGCGTACTGGATCCACAGCGTCTGCCTGACGGCCAGCGCCAGGCGCTGGCGGCTGCCGTGCCGCAGGATCTGCCGCCGGTGCTTGCCGAGCCGCATGCGGCGTGGGTTGACGCGCTGGAGCAGGAATGGCTGCGTCGCTACGGTACCCACTGATCCTGCTGGCCTGGGGGGCGATGGCGGCGATCTATCTGCCGTTGCTCCCCGCCGCCGGGGGACTGGTGGGCGCTGCGCGCTCCCCGGCCCACTGGCGGGCGCTGTTCGCCGACCCGCAGCTGGGTCAGGCGCTGGCCGCCACGCTCGTTTCGACGCTGCTGTCCGTCGGCGGCGCGCTGCTGATCGCCCTGACCGTCGTCGCTGCCCTCTGGCCCTCGGTCCGCTGGCGGCGGCTGGCTTCCCGTCTGCCGCTGCTGCTGGCGGTACCCCATCTTGCCCTGGCGACGGCGGCGCTGCTACTGTTCGCCGAAGGGGGTTGGATCTGGCAGTGGCTGCCGCTTCTGACGCCGCCGGTTGACCGGTATGGCATCGGACTTGGCCTGACGATGGCCCTGAAAGAGAGCGCCTTTGTGCTGTGGGTGATCTATGGCCTGCTGGGGGAGAAACGCCTCGCCGACCAGGCGACAGCGATGAAGAGCCTCGGCTACGGCCGCTGGCAGTGCCTGCGCTGGCTGGTGCTGCCAGCGCTGCTGCCCGCCCTCGGTATGGTGCTGCTGGCCACCACCGCCTGGAGTCTGTCGGCGGTCGATGTCGCCCTGGTGCTGGGGCCCGGCAATCCGCCCACTCTCGCCGTGCTGGCGTGGCAGTGGTTAAGCCAGGGCGATGACCTGCAGCAGGCCAAAGGGGCGCTGGCCAGCCTGCTGCTGATGGCGGTTCTTGGCGGACTGGCGCTGCTGGCATGGGGGGGTTGGCGTCTACAGCGCCAGTATCAGCCCGATCTGCGCGGTGTTCGTCATCCTCATCCTCATGCCCTGCCCGGCCGCCTGCTGGCGACGCTGCTGCCGCTGAGCGGTCTGCTGGGCGCCCTGTTGCTGGCGGGGCTGGCGCGCTCGGCGCCGCCGCAGATGGATGCCCTGGGCAACAGCCTTGGCCTGGCGCTGACGGCCTGCGCCCTCGGCGCGGCTGTCTGCCTGCTGTGGCTGGCCTGTGGTCCGGCACGAGGGGATGGCTGGGTCTGGCTGCCGCTGGTCCTGCCGGCCCTGCCGCTGGCCGCTGGCCAGTACCGGCTGGCGCTGTATGCCTGGCTTGATGGCGAATGGTGGACCGTCCTGTGGGGCCATCTGCTGTGGGTGGTGCCATGGATGCTGTTTATTTTGCGCCCGGCCTGGCGACAACGCGACCCGCGGATGGCGATTATCGCCCGCACGCTCGGCTGGGGGCCCATGCGTATTTTCTGGCTGCTGACCCTGCCCTCGCTGACCCGCCCGCTGCTGACCGCGCTGGCGGTGGGCTTTTCCGTGAGCATCGCGCAGTATCTGCCGACGCTATGGCTGGGGGCTGGCCGAATTCCGACGCTCACCAGCCAGGCGGTGGCGCTCAGCAGCGGTGGCGAGGCGCAGACGCTCGCCGCCCAGGCGCTGTGGCAATTACTGCTGCCGGCGGTATGCTTTACCCTGACGGCCCTGCTGGCCTGGCTGGCGGGCCGCTATCGACGAGGACTTCGCTAGTGCTAACCGTAAACCATCTGACCCTGAGCGTGAAACGCCAGCCGCTGCTGCGGGAGGTCGCCTTTTCGGTAGCCCCGGGTGAGGTGCTGACGCTGATGGGCCCTTCCGGCAGCGGAAAATCGACGCTGTTTGCGTGGATGATTGGCGCCCTGGACGGCGATTTCCGCGCCGTGGGCGAGCTGTGGCTCAATGGACGGCGCTGCGATACGCTGCCGACGGAGCATCGACGCATCGGCATCCTGTTTCAGGACCCGCTACTGTTCGACCATTTCAGCGTCGGGCAAAATTTACAGCTGGCGCTGCCGGAGAGCGTGCGCGGCGAGGCGCGAAAAGCCGCGGTGGAGCAAGCGCTCAGCCGCGCCGGGCTGCATGGCTTCGCCCCACGCGATCCGGCCACACTCTCCGGGGGACAGCGGGCGCGGGTGAGCCTGCTGCGCGCGCTGCTGGCGCGCCCCGAGGCACTGCTGCTCGATGAGCCCTTCAGCCGCCTGGATGTCCCTCTGCGCGCCGCGTTCCGCCGCTGGGTCTTCGAGGAACTGGCCCGCCAGGCCATTCCGGCAATCCTCGTCACCCACGATCGCGGGGACGGTCCGCCGACAGGGCGCTGCCTGGCGATGGAGACCTGGCAATGAAGAGCAATAGCGTACAAACCTGCGTTACCGCAAAGAAATCGGCGCCTGGCGAGCGGAGAATACGCCCTCCACTTTTTACCGTCGGGCATTTCGATGAAACGTGTTTCTCAATTGACCGCACTCGCCCTGCTCATGGGGCTTGCTGCTTCCACCACCTGCGCCGCTGAAACCATGCCAGCGCTCACCTTATCTCATCTGCAACAGCAGCACGGCGTGGCCATCGATACCCGGCTGAGCGCTTATTACAACGGCTGGCCGCAGCGCGCCAACGGCCCCGAAGGTCATGAGCCGCAGGCCCTTAATCTTTCCGCCCGCTGGCTCGGCGCCATGAGCGACGATCAGCTCCGCGCCTGGGCTAAGCAGCACCAGCTCCAGCCGGATACCCCCGTCGCGCTGTACGGCAGTCCGGAGGATAACGCCAGCGTGGCGGCACGACTGAAACAAGCGGGCTTCACCCGGCTCAGCACGCTGAGCGATGCGCTGAGCCAGACCGACCGCCTGCAAAAGCTGCCGCACTTTGAACAGCTGGTCTACCCCCAGTGGCTGCACGACCTGCAGCAGGGAAAACGCGTAGCCGCCGCCCCGACCGGCGACTGGAAAGTGTTCGAAGCCGCGTGGGGAGCGCCGAAACTCTATCTGCTGAGCCATATCCCTGGCGCGGGCTATATCGATACCAATGAGGTGGAAAGCGAACCGCTGTGGAATAAAGTGTCCGACGCACAGCTGAAAGCGATGCTGGCGAAGCACGGCATCCGGCATGACACCACGGTGATCCTCTACGGTCGCGACGTCTACGCCGCAGCGCGGGTGGCGCAGATCATGCTGTACGCCGGGGTCAAAGACGTGCGCCTGCTTGACGGCGGCTGGCAGACCTGGTCCGACGCCGGGCTGCCGGTCGAGCGCGGCATGCCGCCGGCGCAGCAGCCGGCGCAGGACTTCGGCGCGCCGATCCCCGGCCAGCCGCAGCTGATGCTGGATACCGAACAAGCCCGCGGGCTGCTGCATCGTCAGGACGCCTCGCTGGTCAGCGTCCGCTCGTGGCCGGAGTTTATCGGCACCACCAGCGGCTACAGCTATATCAAGCCGAAGGGTGACATCGCTGGCGCCCGCTGGGGCCACGCCGGGAGCGACTCCACGCACATGGAGGATTTCCATAACCCGGACGGCACCATGCGCAGCGCCGACGATATCGCTGCCCTGTGGCACCAGTGGAACATTCTGCCGAGCCAGCAAGTGGCGTTCTATTGCGGGACCGGCTGGCGGGCCTCGGAAACCTTTATGTATGCCCGCGCCATGGGCTGGCCGCACGTCGCGGTGTACGACGGCGGCTGGTACGAATGGAGCAGCAACCCGCACAATCCGGTCGCCCGCGGAGAGCGTGGCCCGGAAAGCAGTCAGTAACTCGCCCCGCCTCAGCGCGTCGCCCTTTGTCGGCGACGCGCGATACCCCGTTTACGCTGTGGTCGTCACCCGCTTTAAGGTCTGGTAGCCACTGCAGATGCGCGTCGCCGTCGTCAGCCAGCACAGCGCGCCAAACAGCCACGCCAGCCAGGCGAAATGCGCCGGAAACAGGCAGCCGAGGACAAACAACAGGATGGTCTCCGTCCCCTCCGTCAGGCCCCCAAGATAGTACAGCGATTTATGGGCGTAGCCGGGATTGGCGATCTGATGCCTGGCCGCCAGTGCGGCAAAGGCGAGAAAGCTGCTGCCGGTGCCGATAAAGGCAAACAGCAGCCAGGCCCCCGCCAGGGCATTGTTCAGCGGATCTGCCAGAATAAAGCCGAACGGCACCAGGGCGTAGAAGAGAAAATCCAGTGCGATATCGAGAAAGCCCCCCGCGTCCGTGAGCCCGCGCCGCCGCGCCAGAGCGCCGTCCAGACCATCCAGCAGGCGGTTGAGGAGAATAGCGACCAGCGCCGCGCTATACCACCCCAGCGCCAGAAAGGGCAGAGCCAGCACACCGATGGCAAAACCGAGCAGCGTCAGCCCGTCCGGTGAAATACCCGGGCGGTCAAGCGCGCCGGCGACAGCGTTAAGCAGGGGTTTGAGGCGCGGATGCAGGTGGCTATCAAGCACGGAGGTCTCCAGCAGGGTTGGCGGTTGTCAGTCAAGGTCTATGGCGGTGATAATAGGCCAGATTCGTCCTATTAACGTTGATGCTTATGCTAAAAATGATTGATGTTGTCGCGGCCATTATTGAACAGGATGGCAAGATTTTGCTGGCGCAGCGTCCACCCCACGCCGACCAGCCGGGGATGTGGGAGTTCGCTGGCGGCAAAGTGGAGCCTGGTGAAAGCCAGCCACAGGCGCTGGCCCGCGAGCTACAGGAGGAGATGGGCATCATCGCCCACCCGACATGCTATATCGCCAGCCATCAGCGGGAAGTCTCCGGTCGCCAGATCCATTTGCACGCCTGGTGGGTGCCGCACTTTCAGGGCATACCGCTGGCCCACTATCATAGTCAGCTGCGCTGGTGCCTTCCCACAGAAGCGCTGGCCCTCGATCTCGCCCCGGCCGATATCCCTCTACTGCGCGCCTTTATTGCCCAGCGTCCCACCCTTTCCGTCCGCTGATCCGCCCGCCGCCTCGTCATCGCTTTTAGTTATGACGGGCGGCCAATTATAAATTTTGTTGTCGGCTTAATTTTTCCTTGCTTGCCTAAGGATTAGCGGTGTTATAGTCGGAAAATCGGTTTTTTCAAGGACCGAATCATAATAAATACATGCAACCACAACCATAAGGGGACCTTATATCTATGGATCAGACGTGCACTCTGGAAGGCTTTCTCACCCGCGTTCAACAGCGCGATCCTCATCAAACCGAATTTGCTCAAGCCGTCCGGGAGGTGATGACCACCCTGTGGCCTTTCCTTGAGGAAAATCCGCGCTATCGTCAGCTTGCTTTGCTGGAACGTCTGGTGGAACCGGAGCGCGTGATCCAGTTCCGCGTAGTGTGGGTTGATGACCGCAATCAGGTCCAGGTCAACCGCGCATGGCGTGTGCAGTTCAACTCGGCCATCGGCCCGTATAAAGGCGGGATGCGTTTCCATCCGTCGGTTAACCTGTCGATTCTCAAATTCCTTGGCTTCGAGCAGACCTTCAAAAACGCCCTGACCACCCTGCCGATGGGCGGCGGGAAAGGCGGCAGCGATTTCGATCCTAAAGGCAAGAGCGATGGCGAAGTGATGCGCTTCTGCCAGGCGCTGATGACCGAGCTTTATCGCCACCTTGGCCCGGATACCGACGTACCGGCGGGCGATATCGGCGTCGGCGGCCGCGAGGTCGGCTTTATGGCCGGGATGATGCGCAAGCTCTCCAACAACAGCGCCTGCGTCTTCACCGGTAAAGGCCTTTCCTTTGGCGGCAGCCTGATCCGTCCGGAAGCCACCGGTTACGGCCTGATCTACTTCACCGAAGCGATGCTCAAACGTCACGGCCTCGGCTTCGAAGGCGCTCGCGTGGCGGTTTCCGGCTCCGGCAACGTCGCGCAATACGCCATTGAGAAAGCGATGGAGCTTGGCGCGCGGGTGGTCACGGCCTCCGACTCCAATGGCACCGTCGTTGACGAAGCGGGCTTCACCAAAGAAAAACTGGCCCGCCTGATCGACATTAAAGAGCGTGCCCATGGCCGCGTGGCCGACTACGCCCGCGAATTTGGCCTCACCTATCTTGAAGGCCAGCAGCCGTGGTCAGTGCCGGTGGATATCGCCCTGCCTTGCGCGACCCAGAATGAACTGGACGTCGATGCCGCCCGCCAGCTGATTGCCAATGGCGTCAAGGCCGTGGCGGAAGGCGCCAACATGCCGACCACCATCGCCGCAACCGACCTGTTCCTGGAAGCTGGCGTGCTGTTTGCCCCGGGCAAAGCGGCCAACGCCGGCGGCGTGGCGACTTCCGGTCTGGAGATGGCGCAGAACGCCGCGCGCATGGGCTGGAAAGCGGAAAAAGTGGATGCCCGTCTGCATCACATCATGCTGGATATCCACCACGCTTGCGTGCAGTACGGCGGCGAAGCGAAGCAGACCAACTACGTGCGCGGCGCGAATATCGCCGGTTTCGTGAAGGTCGCGGATGCCATGCTGGCCCAGGGCGTGATTTAACCTCCCCTGACTCCATCCCGGCGGCTGCCCGCCGGGATGCGTCTCACGACGTCATCGTGATCACCACTTTCCCCAGATGCTGACCACTGTCCAGACAGGCATGGGCCTCGGCAACCTCCGCCATCGGATAGCTGGCGTAGATCATCGGCTTGCATTTCCCTGCCTCAAGCAGCGGCCAGACGTGGCGCCGCAGCGCCTCGGCAATCTCCTGTTTCTCCGCCGCCGTCCGGCCGCGCATGGTTGAGCCGGTGACGGTGGCTCGCTTGAGCATCAGGGTCTGAATATCAACCTCATGAGCGATTCGTCCGCCCATAAAGCCGATGATCACCAGCCGTCCATCCTTTTTCAGTAGCCCAAGGTTGCGGTTAAAGTAAGGGCCGCCAACGATATCCAGAATGACATCCACGCCTTCATCATAGGTCAGCTGGCCGATTTTCTCCGCAAAATCATCGGTTTTGTAGTTAATCGCCGTAGCATAGGGACGGAGGGCAGCGATTTTTTCGTCCTGGCCGACGGTGGCATAGACGGTCATCCCCAGCGCGTGGCACAGCAGGACCGCGGTGGTGCCAATCCCGCTGGCGCCGCCGTGGATCAGGATGCTTTCGCCAGGCTGCAGCTTACCCAGCTGGAATACGTTCGCCCAGACGGTGAAGAACGTTTCCGGAATGGCGGCCGCTTCGGTAAAGCTCAGACCCGCCGGGATCGGCAGCGTCTGGCCTGCCGGCACGGCGCAGTATTCGGCATAGCCGCCACCGTTGGTTAGCGCACAAACGCGATCGCCGGGCGTAAACGCTGTGACCAGCGCGCCGACCTCAACGACTACGCCCGCCACCTCCAGGCCAGGTACGGGAGTGACGCCCGTGGGCATAGGGTACAGCCCCTGGCGCTGCAGGATATCCGGCCGGTTGACGCCGGCGGCCTTCACCGCAATGAGCACCTCATTCTCCCCAATAGCAGGGATTTCTCCTTCGCGGATCTGCAATACCTCCGGGCCGCCCGGTTGGCTAATAGCGATATATTTCACGGGTCCTCCTTATCGCCGGTGAGAGAAATGAGCAACAATATCGGGAAGCGCGAAGACGCATTCAGGGGGAAAAGTCGTCAAGCCCTGCCCGGCTGTTTAGTGTAGACCATTGACCTGGCTGGCGGAGAAGCGGTGGCCGCGGGGATTTACATCCTCGCGACCACCGGCGGGTTACTGCGGCGGCGGCGCAGCATCGTCTGCTGCTTTTTTCCCTTTCGGCTTGCCTTTACCTTTAGTGAACGATTTTTTCGCCCCGGCTGGCGCGGCCAGGCCGCGGAACTGACGCACTGGCGTGCTCCGCGCCTGATCGATCAGCTGGAACAGCGTCCCCACCAGCGGCTGCATAAAGTCCTGATAGCGGCACTGCTTTTCGCTGATCTGCGTCAGGACCGATTCCCAGTGGGCGGTCATATCCGGGCGCGCGGCCATCTCCGGCAGGGAGTGAATCAGCGCCCGGCCAGCGTCCGATGAGTGGATATAACGCCCCTTTTTGGTCAGGAAACCACGCTTGAACAGCAGCTCGATAATCCCGGCGCGGGTCGCTTCTGTGCCGAGACCGTCGGTGGCGCGGAGGATCTTCTTCAGATCTTTATCCTGCACGAAACGGGCAATCCCGGTCATCGCCGACAGCAGCGTGGCGTCGGTAAAGTGGCGCGGCGGCTGCGTCTGACGCTCCACCACTTCGCCCTTCTCGCACAGCAGTTCATCGTCTTTGGCCACCACCGGCAGCGGCGTGCCGTCGTTCTCTTCATCGCGCTCTTTGCTGCCCAGCAGCGTCCGCCAGCCAGCCTCTGCCAGAAAACGCGCCTTGGCGACAAACTTACCGTTAGCGATCTCGAGGTCAATCTGGCATTTGCGGAACACCGCGTCCGGGCAGAACTGCATCAGATACTGCCGGGCGATCAGGTGGTAAACCTTCGCTTCGTTATCGGTGAGCTTGACCTGGCTGCTGCGGGCGGTCGGGATAATCGCATGGTGCGCATCGACCTTTTTATCATCCCAGCAGCGGTTGCGGATCTCCGGATCCATCACTGGCTGCGGCAGCAGGTCCGCCGCATGGACAGCAATCGCATTCAGCACCGCATGGCGGCCGGCGAAGTGCTCTTCCGGCAGGTAGCGGCTGTCCGAACGCGGGTAGGTAATGAGCTTATGGGTTTCGTACAGCTTCTGGCAGATATCCAGCACGTTCTGCGCGCTGAAGCCGAAACGTTTGGCCGCCTCAATCTGCAGCGCCGACAGCGAGAACGGCAGCGGTGCGGGTTCGGAATCGCGCTTATCGTTATAGCCGGTCACCAGCGCCGGCTGGCCTTCGATACGCTTAACCACGTGCTCGGCCAGCGGACGATGCAGCAGACGCCCTTCTTCATCCTGGTAAGGTTCGCAGGCTTCGCTCGGCACCCAGGTGGCGACAAAGCGCTCTTCCTGCGGCGTGACGATATGCGCCTTCACGTCGAAGAAGTCTTTGGCGACGAAGTTTTCAATCTCTTCATCGCGGCGTACCACCAGGCCAAGTACCGGGGTCTGCACCCGCCCTACGGAGAGCACCCCCTGATAGCCGGCGTTACGCCCCAGCAGGGTGTAGGCCCGGGTCATATTGATGCCGTACAGCCAGTCGGCGCGCGCCCGCGCCAGCGCCGACACGCAGAGCGGCACGAACTCGCTATTGGCGCGCAGGCGGTTGATCGCCCGCTCCACCGCCTGCGGGTTGAGATCGTTAATCAGACAGCGCTGCACCTGCTGACGCTTCTCCGGCGCCAGCTGCAGGTAATCGAGCACTTCGTCTACCAGCAACTGCCCTTCTCTGTCCGGGTCGCCGGCATGGATAACTTGCTCGGCGTCGCCGAGCAAGCGCTTGATCACATTGAGCTGTTTGGTGACCGAGGGTTTGGGCTGTAGCTGCCATTTCTCCGGCACAATCGGCAGATCGGTGAGATTCCAGCGGGCATAGCGGCTGTCATAGACGTCCGGCTGCGCCTGTTCCAGCAGGTGGCCGATACACCAGGTGACCACCTGCCCGTTGCCGCACTCAATATAGCCATCGCCTTTGCGGTGCGGTTTAGGCAACACATCGGCGATAGCCCGACCGAGACTCGGTTTTTCTGCAATAAACAACCGCATCGAATCAACGGATCTCGATCATGGGTCGTCCGCCGCGGGCGGTGACCAGCTCGCCGATGGCGGCCAGCTTAATGCCGAACTCCGCCGCGGCCGCCTGTACTTCCGCCTCCGCTTCCGGGGTTACCGCCAGCAGCAGGCCGCCAGAGGTCTGCGGATCGCACAGCAGGTCACGCCACTCCGCCGGCATCTCGCCCATCAGATGGCCGTAGCTGGCAAAGTTGCGCCCGGTGCCGCCCGGCACCGCGCCGGCGGCAATATAGCCTTCCACCCCCGGCAGTTTTGGGATATCGGCATAGCGCAGTTGCGCCTGCACGCCGGCCCCGCGGCACACCTCGCTGAGATGGCCGAGCAGGCCAAAGCCGGTGACGTCGGTCATCGCCTTCACTCCGTCGATGGCGGCAAACGCGGCGCCGGCGAGGTTCATCTGGCACATGGTTTCCGTCGCCAGTCCCTGATGCTCTGGCTTGAGCAGCGATTTTTTCTCCGCGGTGGTCAGCACACCGATCCCCAGCGGTTTGGTGAGATACAGTTTGCAGCCCGCCTGCGCAGTGCTGTTTTTCTTGATGCGCTCGGTGGGCACCACGCCGGTGACCGCCAGACCGAAGATCGGCTCCGGAGCGTCAATGGAATGGCCGCCCGCCAGCGCGATCCCGGCCTGCTGGCAGGCAAAGCGCCCGCCCTCCACCACTTCGCGGGCAATTTCCGGCGCTAGGGTGTTGATCGGCCAGCCGAGAATAGCAATCGCCATAATCGGTTTCCCACCCATGGCGAAAATATCGCTGATGGCGTTGGTGGCAGCGATGCGGCCAAAGTCGAACGGATTATCGACAATCGGCATAAAGAAATCGGTGGTGCTGACGATTGACGTGCCGTTACCAAGATCATAGACGGCGGCATCATCGCTGGTTTCGTTGCCGACAAGCAGGTTCGGATCGACAAACTTCGCCTGCTCGCTATGCAGGATGGTTTCCAGCACCTTCGGGGAAATTTTACAACCACAACCGGCTCCGTGGCTGTATTGCGTTAAACGAATGGCTTGCTCGCTCATGGACATCTCCTGTCATTGCAATCCCGCTATGTTAGCGCCCAAACGCCAGGGTGGTAAGTACGACAGTCTGAAATCGCGTATGGTTGCTCATTAAGCAGACAAAAAGCCGTTTTTGCGAGATGCGACAATTTTTTCCCGACCATTTTCACTTTTACTTAAAGATGACAGAAATGTGACAACACAGGACTGTCTTCTCTGGACTGATTATGACGTAAGGAAATTCTAATGAAAAAGCGTGTTCTTGCCCTTTGCCTGGCCAGTTTCTTCTCCGTTAACGCCTTTGCTCTGGTTCCCGCCGGGAACGATGTCACCACCAAGCCCGATCTCTACTATCTGACCAATGCCCAGGCCATCGACAGCCTGGCGCTGTTGCCACCGCCGCCGGCGGTGGGCAGTATCGCGTTCTTAAACGATCAGGCGATGTATGAGCAGGGGCGTCTGCTGCGCAATACCGAGCGCGGGAAGCTGGCGGCAGAGGATGCCAACCTCAGCGCGGGCGGCGTGGCCAATGCCTTCTCCAGCGCCTTTGGTTCCCCAATCACCGAGAAAGACGCGCCTCAGCTCCACAAACTGCTGACCAATATGATTGAAGACGCCGGCGATCTGGCGACCCGCGGCGCGAAAGAGAAATACATGCGCATTCGCCCGTTTGCGTTCTATGGCGTCTCCACCTGCAACACCACCGAGCAGGACAAGCTGTCGAAAAACGGCTCTTACCCGTCCGGGCATACCTCTATCGGCTGGGCCACCGCCCTGGTGCTGGCGGAAATCAACCCGCAGCGGCAAAATGAAATTTTGAAGCGCGGCTATGAGCTCGGCGAGAGCCGGGTGATCTGCGGCTATCACTGGCAGAGCGATGTCGATGCGGCGCGCATCGTCGGCTCCGCGGTGGTCGCTACGCTGCACACCAACCCGGCCTTCCAGCAGCAGTTGCAAAAAGCAAAGGATGAATTCGCGAAAAGGCAGAAGTAACTTCATCGCCGTTGCATTCCCGGAGGCGGCGCCTGGCGCGCCTTATCCGGGCTACCAAATCGCACAGCGCTGTAGCCCCGGTAAGCGGCAGCGCCACCGGGGATAAGTCGCCAGCCGCCACCCGGCATCACAAGCACCGACTCAGAATCGTGTCACAAACGGCGCGGTATCCGGCAGGGCAATGGTGGTTGAGGCTTTCAGCTGCGGCGTCCCCAGATAGAGGAAGCCGACAATTTTATCCTGTTCGCGGCACGCGAAGCCGGCCCGCACCACCGGGCTCTCGGTCAATGCTCCGCTGCGCCAGATGCCATTGAATCCCTGGGCCAGGGCCGCCATCTGCATCGCCATCACTGCGCAGCCAGCAGACATCTCCTGCTCCCAGCGCGGCACCTTCGGGTGGTCTTCACAGCGCGCGACCACGGTAATGATCAGCGGTGCGCGGAACGGCGCATTGCGGGCTTTCTCTATTCCCTTCTCATCCTGGCCGGCCTCTGTGGCCCCTTTTTCCAGCAGCTGGCTGAAGCGCTCGCGGCCGTCATCAGCGATAATAAAAAAGCGCCACGGCTGCAGGTTGCCATGATCCGGGGCGCGCAGCCCGGCACGCAGAATGTTTTCCAGCTGTTCGCCAGCCGGGGCAGGTTCCGCCAGGCGAGAAGCGCTCCGGCGATTAAGCAGTAGATCGAGAGCATCCATCTGTATAACTCCTGTGATGTCATTTTTCATAAAATTAACATGCACAAGGATTTTGTTACAGCGCGGTCGGTGATTCCTGCTGACAACCGACGGCTCACTCTTTAGGATAGCCAGACGCGGCGGCCCCTGCGGCCTGCCCTTTTTAGATAACGTTAGGGAGAAGACATGCGAACCCTTTGGCGACTGATTGCCAGCTTTTTTAAATGGACGTGGCGGATACTCAACTTTATTCGCAAACTGGCCCTCAATGCGATCTTCCTGGTGCTGGTGCTGGTGTGTATCGGCATCTGGAGCCAGTTCAGCAGCACCACCAGCGAACATGCCGCGCGCGGCGCGCTGCTGCTGGATATTACCGGCGTGGTGGTGGATAAACCGTCCGCCAGCAGCAAGCTCGGCGTAATTGGTCGCCAGCTGTTTGGCGCCAGCTCGGACCGTCTGCAGGAGAACTCTCTGTTCGATATCGTGCAGACCATTCGCCAGGCGAAAGATGACCGCAATATCACCGGTATTGTGCTGGATCTGAAAAACTTCGTCGGCGGCGATCAGCCGTCCATGCAGTACATCGGTAAAGCGCTGCGTGAGTTTCGCGACAGCGGCAAACCGGTCTATGCCGTCGGCAGCAGCTACAGCCAGGGCCAGTACTACCTGGCGAGCTTTGCCAACAAAATCTGGCTCTCACCGCAGGGCGAGGTTGACCTGCACGGCTTCGCCACCAATGGGCTGTACTACAAGTCGCTGCTGGATAAGCTGAAAGTCTCCACCCATGTCTTCCGCGTCGGCACCTATAAATCCGCCGTCGAGCCTTTCATTCGCGATGATATGTCCCCTGCCGCCCGCGAGGCGGACAGCCGCTGGATTGGCGAACTGTGGCAGAACTACCTCAACACCATTGCCGCCAACCGCCAGATCACCGCCCAGCAGCTCTTCCCGGGCGCCCAGGGCATTATCGATGGCCTGCGTAAAGTGGGCGGCGATACGGCAAAATATGCGCTGGACAATAAGCTGGTGGATGAGCTGGCGACCTCCACGGAAGTGGAAAAGGCGCTGACCAAACAGTTTGGCTGGAGCAAAACGGATAACAATTACCGGGCGATCAGCTATTACGACTACAACGTGAAGACACCGTCTGACGAAGGTTCCGCCATTGCGGTGATCTTTGCCAACGGCGCCATCATGGATGGCGAGGAGACCCCGGGCAACGTTGGTGGCGATACCACGGCGGCGCAAATTCGCGATGCGCGCCTCGACCCGAAAATTAAGGCCATCGTGCTGCGCGTTAACAGCCCGGGCGGCAGCGTGACCGCCTCAGAAATTATCCGTGAAGAGCTGGCGGCAGCCAAAGCCGCCGGTAAACCGGTAGTGGTCTCGATGGGCGGCATGGCGGCCTCTGGCGGCTACTGGATCTCCACCCCAGCGGATTACATCGTCGCTAATCCGAGCACCCTCACCGGCTCCATCGGCATCTTTGGCGTGATCAACACCGTGGAAAATACCCTCGGGTCGATTGGCGTCCACACCGACGGCGTCGCCACGTCGCCGCTGGCGGATGTCTCCAGTACCAAAGCGCTGCCGCCGGAAGTGCAGCAGCTGATGCAGTTGAGCATTGAGAATGGCTATCAGCGCTTTATCACCCTGGTGGCTAACGCCCGTAAGAGCACGCCGGAGAAAATCGACCAGATTGCCCAGGGCCACGTCTGGACCGGGGAAGATGCCAAAGCCAACGGCCTGGTCGACAGCCTCGGCGACTTCGACGATGCGGTGGCTAAAGCCGCCGAGCTGGCGAAGCTGAAAACCTGGCACCTCAACTACTATCAGGAAGAGCCGACCTTCTTCTCGATGGTGCTGGATAGCCTGACCGGCTCGGTACGCGCCTCGCTGCCGGCGGCCATTCAGGCCTGGCTGCCTGCACCGGTCGCCGCGGCGGCCGAGACGGTGAAAGCGGAGAGCGACAAGCTGGCGGCGTTTAACGACCCGCAGAACCGCTATGCCTTCTGCCTGACCTGCGCCAACATCCGTTAATACGCAGCGGCTGCCCCGTCTCCCGGGGCAGCCTTTTTCCCGCACCTGCCAGCGCCGCCACAAAGCGAGCGGCCAACACTGTATTTTTTCCTGCGTCTCTTTATACTGCGCCTGTCTACGACCAACCTAAGCGATGCTATGCAAAAAAAATCGATTTACGTTGCCTACACCGGTGGGACCATCGGTATGCAGCGCTCTGAACACGGCTATGTACCCGTTTCCGGCCATCTGCAGCGTCAGCTGGCGCTGATGCCTGAGTTCCATCGTCCGGAGATGCCGGACTTCACGATCCATGAATACCATCCGCTGATGGATTCATCCGATATGACCCCCGAGGACTGGCAGCACATCGCCGACGATATCCGCAGCCATTACGATGAGTATGATGGCTTTGTCATCCTCCATGGTACCGACACCATGGCGTTTACCGCTTCGGCGCTGTCGTTCATGCTGGAAAACCTTGGCAAGCCTGTCATTGTGACAGGGTCACAAATCCCGCTGGCCGAGCTGCGTTCTGATGGTCAGATTAACCTGCTCAACGCCCTCTACGTCGCCGCCAACTATCCGATTAACGAAGTGGCGCTGTTCTTCAACAATCGACTGTTTCGCGGCAACCGCACCACTAAAGCCCATGCCGACGGCTTCGACGCTTTCGCCTCGCCAAACCTCGCGCCGCTGCTGGAAGCCGGGATCCATATTCGCCGTCTCGGTACCCCGCCGGCGCCGCAGGGCAGCGGGGAGCTTATCGTGCACCCCATCACCCCGCAGCCGATTGGCGTGGTGACGATTTACCCCGGCATCTCCGCCGACGTGGTGCGCAATTTCCTGCGCCAGCCGGTGAAAGCCCTGATCCTCCGCTCCTATGGCGTCGGCAATGCCCCACAGAATGGCGAGTTTATTCAGGTGCTGGCGGAAGCCAGCCAGCGCGGTATCGTGGTGGTCAATCTGACGCAGTGCATGTCCGGGAAAGTGAACATGGGCGGCTATGCCACCGGCAACGCCCTCGCCCAGGCGGGGGTCATCAGTGGTTTCGATATGACGGTGGAAGCGACGCTGACCAAGCTACACTATCTGCTTAGCCAGCAGCTGGATGTTGACGCCATTCGCGCGGCGATGCAGCAAAATCTGCGTGGCGAACTCACCCCCGACGAGGCTTAAGGAGGACGTATGGCACATCGAGCACTGTTACTGGTTGATTTGCAGAACGACTTTTGCGCCGGCGGCGCGCTGGCGGTTCCTGAAGGCGACAGTACCGTTGAGGTGGCTAATGCGCTTATCGACTGGAGCCTGGCGCGCGGCGAGCCGATCGTCGCCAGCCAGGACTGGCACCCGGCGGATCATGGCAGCTTTGCCAGCCAGCACCAGGTGGCATCCTACACCCAGGGCGAACTCGATGGCCTGGCGCAGACCTTCTGGCCGGATCACTGCGTGCAGTACAGCGAAGGCGCGGCGCTGCATCCGCTGCTCAAACAGCAGGCGATCAACGCCGTGTTCCACAAAGGGCAAAACCGGGTCATTGACAGCTACAGCGCTTTTTTTGACAACGGTCACCGGCAGAAAACTGAACTGGACGGCTGGCTGCGCGGCCAGGGCATCGTGGAACTGACCGTGCTCGGCCTCGCCACCGATTACTGCGTCAAATTCACCGTGCTGGATGCCCTGGCGCTGGGCTATACGGTCAATGTCATCATCGACGGCTGTCGCGGCGTTAACCTGCAGCCGCAGGACAGCAGCCAGGCGTTTATGGAGATGGCCGCCGCGGGCGCCACGCTGTATACCCTCGATGACTGGCGGGAATCTCAGGCCTGATCCTCTCTCCCGGCGCCTTCGCGCCGGGTCTTCTTCTGCCGCCTCGCTATCGTCCATAAATTGAACTCTCTCGCAGTTTCAACAGGTTATTGCTGGTAGTCTGGCAAGGCTGTTTTTTCGCCACGCCATTTCCGTGGCGTGGTTATTTTTATATGTCAAAGAGGAACCACCATGAAACGTTTGCCCTTGCTGGCAGCTTTTCCCTTGCTTTGCGCTTCCGCGCTCTCTGCCCAACCCCTGATGTCCGTCGGCTATTTCAACGGCGGCGGCGACGTCACTGCCGGGCCCGGCGGCGATATCGATAAGCTGGACGTCCGGCAGATCACCCATCTCAACTACTCGTTTGGCCTTATCTATAACGATGAAAAAGACGAGACCAATGCGTCCCTGAAGGATCCTGCGCATCTGCACGAGATCTGGCTGTCGCCGAAGGTGCAGGCGGATCTGCAAAAGCTCCCGGCCCTGCGTAAACAGAACCCGGACCTCAAGGTCCTGCTGTCGGTCGGCGGCTGGGGGGCGCGCGGTTTCTCAGGCGCGGCGGCAAGCAAAGAAACCCGGAAGGTGTTTATTCAGTCTGCGCAGGAAATTATTGAAAAATATGGTCTGGATGGGATTGACCTCGACTGGGAGTTTCCGGTCAACGGCGCCTGGGGGCTGGTTGCCAGTCAACCGGCCGATCGCGATAACTTTACCGCGCTGTTAAAAGAGCTGCGCGCAGCGTTTGGTACGAAGAAACTGGTTACTATTGCCGTGGGGGCTAACGCAGAAAGCCCGAAAAGTTGGGTGGACGTTAAAGCGATTGCGCCATCGCTCGACTACATCAACCTGATGACCTACGACATGGCCTACGGCACGCAGTACTTCAACTCGAACCTGTATGACTCCCGCCACTGGCCGACGGTCGCCGCGGCGGATAAATACAGCGCCGATTTTGTGGTCAACAATTACCTGGCCGCCGGGCTTAAACCCAGCCAGATGAACCTCGGGATTGGTTTTTATGGCCGGGTACCGAAACGGGCCGTCGAACCGGGGATTGACTGGACAAAAGCGGATGCGCAAAACAATCCGGTCACCCAACCCTATTTTGGGCCACAACAGATCGCGCTGTTTGCCTCGCTGGGCTATGACCTGAGCAAAGACACCTACGTGAAATACAACGATATCGTGAGCAAACTGCTCAACGATCCGCAGAAGCGTTTTACCGAGCACTGGGACGATGAAGCGAAGGTTCCGTGGCTGTCAGTGCAGTCCGCGGAGGGCAAGCCGCTGTTCGCCCTGTCGTATGAGAACCCGCGCTCGGTGGCCATTAAGGCGGACTATATCAAGGCGAAGGGCCTCGCCGGGGCCATGTTCTGGGAATATGGCGCCGATGACCAGAATCAGCTGGCCCGTCAGCTGGCGGAATCGCTGGGGATCAAACACTAACCGCGACGGTTCCACCGCATCCCCGCTCGGGCTGCGTGACGCAGGCAACATCGCCTGCAATGCAGGTATATCGCGCACCCCGGGATAGGTTATGATGCCTGTTATCCGCTGCGCCACGCGCTGGCGCAGCTTAACCGTTTGACAGGAGGCAGGGGGCCATGGCCTATATCCCCAAAAATTACGCGCGTCTGGAAGTGGGTTACCGCGAAAAGGCGCTCAAGCTTTTTCCTTGGGTGTGCGGACGCTGCTCGCGGGAGTTTGTCTACTCCAATTTGCGCGAGCTGACGGTGCACCACATCGATCACGACCACTCCAATAACCCGGAAGATGGTAGCAACTGGGAGATGTTGTGCCTGTACTGTCACGATCACGAACATTCCAAGTACACGGAAGCCGATCAGTACGGATCCACGGTGGTGGCGGGCGAAGATGCGCAAAAGAGCGTCGGTGAGGCCACCTACAACCCGTTTGCCGATCTGAAAGCGATGATGAACAAAAAGTAAGCAGGCCGGTCTGGCCGCTGCGCGCGGTCGTTCACGCTGACGTCATCCGGCGCGGGGTCACCCCGACGCCGGAACCACGCGACGCCGGCTGGCGGTTTATTGCAGCTTAACGGTGGCGATCGGCTTCGGCACGATGCCGAAATCTTCCTTCAGCTGCTGTTTGCTCTTCATCACCATCTGCCCGCGGGTGTCGATGGTCATGTGCTGGGCGTCGGTGTTATACCGGGCCTGCCACAGCATCACCAGCTGCAGGCTATTTTCCTTTTGCTCCGGCGTCAGCGCCACGCCATCCGGCCATTTTCCCAGCTCCACCGCCGTCGCCAGACGCTGGTAAACTTCCGGCGTCATACTGTCGATAATTTGCTCAATATCCATCTTCCGCTCCACTCCGCTTGGAATAATTTGCTGAATCGTTTCTTCAACCTTTAATCTGTTCGCCATTCTGCTCATCAGTGAAGCTCAGCGACGCCGAATTCACACAATAGCGCTCGCCGGTCGGCTGCGGGCCATCCGGAAACACGTGGCCGAGATGGGCATCACAATTTCCGCAACGGATCTCAATGCGCTGCATGCCGTGCGAGTTGTCGGTCAGGTAGCGAATGGCCTCTTCGCTCACCGGTTCGTAGAAGCTCGGCCAGCCGCAACCGGAGTCGTACTTGGTTTGGGAGTTAAACAGCGGCGCATCGCACACCAGGCAGTGATACACGCCATTCTTCTTGTTGTGCAGCAGCCGTCCGGTAAAAGGCGGTTCCGTGCCATGATGTTGCGTCACGTAAAACTGCATTTCGCTTAAGCCGTTTTTCAGCTCTTCCGGGGAGGGTTTATTCGCCATGGGCATACATCTCGCTTTGCAATGGACAACTTTCGCTCCAATTCTAACAAAACATTAACAATGAAGCGTGCACTTTTGTTCTAAACTTATGCGGTGCCAACAGGCAGCCAGATAATTGTGACTTAAATCACGTTTTTATCTTAAATGCCCTTTAAAATTCCGCGCGCAGCCCCCATATGGAATTGGGCTCAAAGGGAGAGTGAGGCAAATCAATCGCGCAAGGTCTGCTCAGGATTGATTTGTCGCAATGATTGACACGATTCCGCTTGACGCTGCGTAAGGTTTTTGTAATTTTACAGGCAACCTTTTATTCACTAACAAATAGCTGGTGGAATATATGACTATCAAAGTAGGTATCAACGGTTTTGGCCGTATCGGTCGCATTGTTTTCCGTGCTGCTCAGAAACGTTCTGACATCGAGATCGTTGCAATCAACGACCTGTTAGACGCAGAGTACATGGCTTACATGCTGAAGTATGACTCCACTCACGGTCGTTTCGACGGTACCGTTGAAGTGAAAGACGGTCATCTGGTCGTTAACGGTAAAAAAATCCGTGTTACCGCTGAACGTGACCCGGCTAACCTGAAGTGGGACGAAGTTGGTGTTGACGTTGTTGCTGAAGCAACCGGTATCTTCCTGACCGACGAAACCGCTCGTAAACACATCACCGCTGGCGCGAAAAAAGTCGTTCTGACTGGCCCGTCCAAAGACAACACCCCGATGTTCGTTCGCGGCGCTAACTTCGAAACTTACGCTGGCCAGGACATCGTTTCCAACGCTTCCTGCACCACCAACTGCCTGGCACCGCTGGCTAAAGTTATCAACGACAACTTCGGTATCGTTGAAGGCCTGATGACCACCGTCCACGCGACCACCGCTACTCAGAAAACCGTTGATGGCCCGTCTCACAAAGACTGGCGCGGCGGCCGCGGCGCAGCTCAGAACATCATCCCGTCCTCTACCGGTGCTGCTAAAGCAGTAGGTAAAGTACTGCCAGAACTGAACGGCAAACTGACCGGTATGGCGTTCCGCGTTCCGACTCCGAACGTATCCGTTGTTGACCTGACCGTTCGTCTGGAAAAAGCAGCGTCCTACGAAGAAATCAAGAAAGCCATCAAAGCCGCTTCTGAAGGCGCAATGAAAGGCGTTCTGGGTTACACCGAAGACGACGTTGTTTCTACCGACTTCAACGGCGAAATTTGCACTTCCGTGTTCGATGCTAAAGCAGGTATCGCACTGAACGACAACTTCGTGAAACTGGTTTCCTGGTACGACAACGAAACTGGCTACTCCAACAAAGTTCTGGACCTGATTGCTCACATCTCCAAATAAGTTGAGATGAAAAAGTAATCTGTAAGAGCGACTTCGGTCGCTCTTTTTTTTGTCTGCAGAGATAGGATTGCACAATGATAAATAAAATTTTTGCTCTCCCGATGAATGAAACCATTTCTCCCGTGATCTCCCGTCGCCAGCTGGACGACCTGGAGCTGATTGTCATCGACCATCCGCAGGTGAAAGCCTCTGTGGCGCTGCAGGGGGCGCACCTGCTCTCCTGGAAACCCGCCGGTGAAGAAGAAGTCCTGTGGCTGAGCAACAACACCCCGTTTAAACAGGGCGTCGCCCTGCGCGGCGGCGTGCCGATTTGCTGGCCCTGGTTTGGCCCTTCCGCACAGCAGGGTCTGCCGTCGCACGGCTTTGCCCGCAATCTGCCATGGACCCTGGAAGGTCATGACGAAGACGACAGTGGCGTAATGTTGACCTTTGCGCTCCAGCAGAGCGCCGAAACAATGAAGCTCTGGCCGAACGAATTCACCCTCTATGCCCGCTTTAAGCTGGGCAAGACCTGCGAAATCGAGCTGGAAGCCCACGGTGAATTCGAGACCACCTCTGCCCTGCATACCTACTTCAACGTCGGCGATATCGCAGCGGTGAAAGTGAGTGGTCTTGGCGAGCGCTATATCGATAAAGTGAACAATGCCGAAGAAGGCGTCCTGAGCAACGGCGTGCAGACCTTCCCGGACCGCACCGACCGCGTCTATCTCAACGCCGACAGCTGCAGCGTGATCCATGACGATGCGCTTAACCGCACTATCGACGTCGTGCACCATCATCAGCACAACGTGGTGGCCTGGAACCCGGGCCCGGCGCTGTCCGTCAGCATGGGCGACATGCCGGACGATGGTTACAAAACCTTCGTTTGCGTCGAAACCTGCTGCGTGACCCAGCCGCAGAAAGCCAGCGAAGAGACCCCCTCTCGCCTGGCGCAGACCATCAGCCTGAAAAAACGCTAACAGCAAAAAGCCCCGTTTCAGACGGGGCTTTTTTCTCCGCTGGCTGAGGTGCTGATTAAACCATATCCAGCCGGTTTTTTCGCTGCGGTGGCGGATAGAGGCGATCCAGCAGCGCGAGCTCTTCCGCACTGAGGACGATATCGAGCGCGGCGGCATTCTGCACCACATGCTCAATACTGGCCGCTTTCGGGATCGCCAGCACTCCGGGATGACGAATCACCCAGGCAAGCAGCAACTGCGCGACTGTCACCCCCCGCGCGTTAGCCATATTAATGATATCGCTATGCTGAAAAAGTCCATCGCGTAAGCGCCCCGCCTGCGCCAGCGGGCAGTAGGCCATCACCGGCAGAGTGTGCTGCTGGCACCAGGGCAGGAGATCGTATTCAATGCCCCGCGATGCGAGATGATAGAGCACCTGGTTGGTCGCGCAGCGTTCGCCACCCGCCGTCCGCCACAGCGCCTGCATATCGTCGGTGTCCAGATTAGAGACGCCCCAGCGGCGGATCTTGCCCTCGGCCACCAGCCTCTCCATCGCCTCGACCGTCTCCTGCAGCGGGATATCCCCGCGCCAGTGCAGGAGATACATATCGAGATAGTCGGTCTGCAGCCGGCGCAGGCTATTCTCACAGGCGCGGCGCATCGCCGTTCCGCCGGCATGCCAGGGATAGACTTTAGACACCAGCACCACGCGGTCGCGCAGGCCGCGGATCGCCAGCCCGACTACCTCTTCCGCCCCACCGTCGGCGTACATTTCCGCCGTGTCGATCACGGTCAGTCCATGATCGATGCCCGCACGCAGTGCAGCGACTTCCTGCGGACGCTGCGCCGCGTTTTCGCCCATATACCAGGTGCCCAGCCCGATGGCCGGAACCGCCGTCTGCTCAGCGAAGCGTACTGTTTTTTTCACTCTCTTCTCCCTCTTACCTTTATGCACCACTATAAAGCAAAACAGGGCGCGAAGCCCTGTTTTGATGCATGAAGCGCACTGTAATGATGCACAATCAGAAAGTGTAGGTGATCCCGGTTGAGATCAGGCCGCTCCAGGATTTGTCCACCATCGGGCTGTCGGTAATTTCATCCGACAGACGGGTATAGCGTGCAATACCGTATACGCTCCAGTCGCCGAGGAACCGATAGTTAGCCGACAGCTCCAGATACGGGTTCCAGCTGCTGTCCGGATCGTAGCTGCGCATGCCGCTGCGACGGGACTCATGCTGCGAGACACCATAGTAGTATTCGTTCTGATTGTCGCTGTTCCACTCCACGCCAATGCCCGGCGTCAGCGTCAGGTTACCGTTGGTGTAGCGGTACAGCCAGGCGAGATCCCAGTTGATACCATTACTGTTATCCAGCGTATCGCCTGCAATAGTCGTGCGCAGGAAGCCATAGGGCGTGTTGTGGACATAAGACAGACCGGCCATCACGGTCGATTTACGTTTATCCAGTTGACGCATTTGCGCGCTGTCGCTGTCGCCCGGCTTGAAGTACATCGGCGACCAGTAGGCCGTTATTGACAGCTTATCGTTGGTGTCGTTCCACAGGTAGTAGCCCCCGCCCAGACCGTGGAACCAGAAGTTATCGCTCTCATAACTAATGACCGGCACCGGGTAGACATCCGCATCATATTGCTTATACGGATGCTCGACGATGCCTACGCCAGCCCCAAGAGTGAACTTCCCGTCGGCATGCGCCGCGCTGGCGGACGTCGCAATCAGCACGCCGAGTGCCAGAAGTTTGATTTTAGTCACAATCCATATTCCCGTTGTCAAATTATCAGCCCGTGCAGTTTACCGTCGTAGGCCTCATGCCTCAAATTCTTTACCCGACATGACACAAATCGTTCACTTTCCCACCCTTCTCTTACCATGAGGTGACAGCCCGGTGACAGCTTCGCGTCCTGGCGTGTCAAAAAGCGTTATTTTCAGGATGAGTTATTGATATGTCATTGAAATTGATTTTCTGCGGCATGCAAGATTTCTAAATGCATCTACGCTTAAATTTAGAAGGTGTAATTGCAGGGCACATTAACGCTACTCCACCCGCAACCTGGCATAAGGGTTGCTGGATATCTGGAGAGCGACGTTCAGCTTATGTCTTCCGGGGGCCCCCACTACTCATATGAACGGCTCTCAACCTGTGCTAAAAAACGAAAGGACGGCATGCCATGAATATATTCGATCACTATCGCCAGCGCTATGAAGCTGCCAAGGACGAAGAGTTCACACTGCAGGAGTTTCTTACCATCTGCCGGCAAGATCGCAGTGCCTATGCCAATGCGGCAGAACGTCTGTTGATGGCCATTGGTGAACCCGTCATGGTTGATACGGCTCTCGAGCCGCGGCTATCCCGTCTCTTTTCAAACCGGGTTATTGCACGCTATCCGGCCTTTGAAGAGTTTTACGGTATGGAAGACGCCATTGAGCAGATCGTTTCCTACCTCAAGCATGCCGCCCAGGGGCTGGAAGAGAAGAAACAGATCCTCTATCTGCTGGGGCCGGTGGGCGGTGGTAAATCGTCGCTGGCTGAACGGCTGAAAGCGCTGATGCAGCGCGTGCCCATCTATGTGCTGAGCGCCAATGGCGAGCGCAGCCCGGTCAACGATCACCCGCTGTGCCTGTTCAATCCGCAGGAGGATGCCCAGATCCTTCAGAAAGAGTATGGCGTGCCCACCCGCTATCTCGGCACCATCATGTCGCCGTGGGCGGCCAAGCGCCTGCACGAGTTTGGCGGCGATATTACTAAATTCCGCGTGGTCAAAGTCTGGCCATCGATTCTTGAGCAGGTCGCCATCGCCAAAACCGAGCCGGGCGATGAAAATAACCAGGATATTTCGGCGCTGGTCGGTAAAGTGGATATCCGTAAACTGGAACACTATGCGCAAAACGACCCGGACGCCTACGGCTACTCCGGTGCGCTGTGCCGTGCCAACCAGGGGATTATGGAATTCGTCGAGATGTTTAAAGCGCCGATTAAGGTGCTGCATCCGCTGCTGACCGCCACCCAGGAAGGGAACTACAACGGGACCGAAGGGATCTCTGCCCTGCCGTTTAACGGGATAATCCTCGCCCACTCCAACGAATCGGAATGGGTGACTTTCCGTAATAACAAGAACAATGAGGCCTTCCTCGACCGCGTCTATATCGTCAAGGTACCTTATTGCCTGCGTATCTCCGAAGAGATCCGCATCTATGAAAAACTGCTCAACAGCAGCGAGCTGACCCACGCGCCGTGCGCCCCGGGCACCCTGGAAACGCTGGCGCGCTTCTCGATTCTGTCGCGCCTGAAAGAGCCGGAAAACTCAAGCATCTACTCGAAGATGCGGGTCTATGATGGCGAAAGCCTGAAAGATACCGACCCGAAAGCGAAATCCTATCAGGAGTATCGCGATTACGCCGGGGTGGATGAAGGGATGAACGGGCTCTCCACCCGCTTTGCCTTTAAGATCCTGTCACGGGTGTTTAACTTCGACCATGTCGAGGTGGCCGCCAACCCGGTGCATCTGTTCTATGTCCTGGAGCAGCAGATTGAGCGCGAACAGTTCCCGCAGGAGAACGCCGAGCGCTACCTGGAGTTCCTCAAAGGCTATCTGATCCCGAAATACGCCGAGTTTATCGGCAAAGAGATCCAGACCGCTTACCTGGAATCCTACTCCGAGTACGGGCAGAACATTTTCGATCGCTATGTCACCTACGCCGACTTCTGGATCCAGGATCAGGAGTATCGCGATCCGGACACCGGGCAGCTGTTTGACCGTGAGTCGTTGAATGCGGAGCTGGAGAAAATTGAGAAGCCGGCCGGGATCAGCAACCCGAAAGACTTCCGTAACGAAATCGTCAACTTTGTGCTGCGCGCCAGAGCCAACAACAGCGGACGTAATCCGAACTGGACCAGCTACGAGAAACTGCGCACGGTTATCGAGAAGAAAATGTTCTCTAATACCGAGGAGCTGTTGCCGGTCATTTCGTTTAATGCCAAAACATCAACTGATGAGCAGAAAAAACACGACGACTTTGTCGACCGCATGATGGAAAAAGGCTACACCCGCAAACAGGTTCGCCTGCTCTGCGAGTGGTACCTGCGGGTTCGTAAATCGTCCTGATGCGTCAAGCCCGGCGGCACGCCGCCGGGTCAACTGCAGCTGAATGATGATAAGCAAAGTTGGCTAATGCAGTACAGGAGGGCATATGACCTGGTTCATAGACCGACGCCTGAACGGGAAAAACAAAAGCGCCGTCAATCGCCAGCGCTTTTTGCGCCGTTATAAGGCGCAGATTAAACAGTCGATTTCCGAGGCTATCAACAAGCGCTCGGTGACCGATATTGAGAGCGGAGAATCCGTCTCGATCCCGACGGACGATATCAACGAGCCGATGTTTCATCAGGGTCGCGGCGGCCTGCGCAACCGCGTCCACCCGGGCAACGATCATTTTGTGCAAAACGACCGGATTGAGCGCCCGCAGGGCGGTGGCGGCGGCGGTGGCGGCGGTCAGGGGCAAGCCAGCGCCGACGGCGAAGGGAAGGATGAGTTTGTCTTCCAGATTTCAAAAGATGAGTACCTGGATCTGTTATTTGAAGATCTCGCCCTGCCGAACCTGAAGAAGAATCAGCACCGGCAGCTGAATGAGTTTAAAACTCATCGCGCTGGCTTTACCTCGAATGGGGTGCCAGCCAACATCAGCGTGGTGCGTTCGCTGCAGAACTCGCTGGCCCGCCGTACGGCAATGACCGCTGGCAAGCGCCGTGAACTGCGTGCCCTGGAGGAGGATCTGGAGACCATCAGCCGCAGCGAACCGGTGCAGCTGCTGGAGGAGGAGCGCCTGCGTAAAGAGATTGCCGAGCTGCGCGCCAAAATTGAACGGGTGCCGTTTATCGACACCTTTGACTTACGCTACAAAAATTACGAAAAACGGCCGGAGCCCTCCAGCCAGGCAGTGATGTTCTGTCTGATGGACGTCTCAGGCTCGATGGACCAGGCCACCAAAGACATGGCCAAGCGCTTTTATATCCTGCTGTATCTGTTCCTCAGCCGGACCTATAAAAACGTCGATGTGGTCTATATCCGCCACCATACCCAGGCAAAAGAGGTGGATGAACACGAATTTTTCTATTCTCAGGAAACCGGCGGCACCATCGTCTCCAGCGCCCTGAAACTGATGGATGAAGTGGTGCAGGCCCGTTATGACCCGGCGCAGTGGAACATCTACGCCGCCCAGGCGTCGGATGGTGACAACTGGGCCGATGACTCCCCGCTGTGCCACGAACTGCTGGCGAAGAAAATTCTGCCGGTGGTGCGTTATTACAGCTACATCGAAATTACCCGCCGGGCGCATCAAACCCTGTGGCGCGAGTATGAACATCTGCAGGCGACCTTTGATAATTTCGCCATGCAGCATATTCGCGACCAGGAAGATATCTACCCGGTATTCCGCGAACTGTTTCACAAGCAGTCATCCAAAAACGAAGCTTAATTAAATAAAATCAGCCAGTTAGCATAAGCTGCTGGCTGATTTCTCTATCTTGTGCGTATCTTTTATTTGCTCAATTAATCAATGCGTTAAATTTCATTTTGGGGGAATGGCCAATCAGACTTCTCGTGAACCCCATTTTTTTGCTGTTTTTTACACCCAAAATAGGGCTGCAAACTCATATCTGCGAGGAGCGTTCTACAACGCAAACGTGAGGTCAGTGCAATGCGTAGCGGGAGGTAGTACAGTGACAATAGCTGTAAATAAAAGCATGTTTTAAAAAACAGTATTGACCTTACATTATAAGTGAGTAAATTAGTATTCAACAGCACAATGAAAGAAGTAAGTTAGTGAATAGTAAGCAGTACTGGGTAAGCCATTTTGCTTTACAGGCCATGAAGTTTGTTGTTTGGGATGTAGTTTGCTTTCAGGCCTCGTAGTATTTGTGCTGGTTCGCAAAATGGTAGTATGAACGCGACGATGTAAGGCCTTGTTTTTTTTGAGTTGATGCTGGCGTTTTTTATTTATAGTCACCATGCCGGCAAAGGGCGATGCATCAAAGAGTATATGTCGCGAGGGAGGATGTGCTTGTTTGTGTTGCCACGCTTAGACATTAAAAAGCGCGGGCATGTCTATAACGAGATAAATAGAGGGAGGTTTTTTCGTATTAATGCCCAATATTATCTGTAGTAAACGGGTACATTGAAAAGAAGTATCAATAGCAGTATCACTTTATTAAGTCCATTAATGTTAAATCTGAATCCTGTAGTACCTTAAAAGCCCTGGCTGCAATGGTCAGGGCTTTTAAGATCACGCCCTCCCCTCTCATTTGTAAATTTCCCCAACATTTTTTTGACAAAACTTATCTTGACTCTTTACCTACAGGAGCCCATTATGCCGCATCGGTTTGGCATACAGACCTTATGAAAGCAGTTTTAGTAAAGCAGTCCTCATTTCAAGCGTTATCCTTAGATACTCTTCTGCATGAGCCTCCTCCTAAGTGCCCAATAAGTCCTCATCTGCAAGCAGGCCATGTTTGCCACCCTATGTGGCTCAAGAAAAATTAAGGAAGTATCTATGTCTAATAAAATGACTGGTTTAGTAAAATGGTTCAACTCTGAAAAAGGCTTCGGCTTCATTACGCCAGCAGATGGTAGCAAAGATGTATTCGTACATTTTTCTGCTATCCAGAGCAACGATTACAAAACACTGGATGAAGGGCAGAAGGTTGAGTTCTCGATTGAGAATGGCGCCAAAGGTCCGGCAGCTGCTAACGTTGTCACGCTGTAATAGCTGATGACGACATGAACACTTACGACAGCGATGACGGCATCAGCCTGAGCAGATAAGTGAACATGATTTAAAACCCGCCTTGAGCGGGTTTTTTACATATCAGGCATGTATACAACTGAGAGTTGATCTCCTCCCTGAAAAACAGTACCAGGCTAAACTGGCGTATCTGGTCTTTTTCCACTTCATCGTAAGAACCATTCACAGTGGGACTCAGCCATAGAAACGCGTTACCAGACTTTCATGCTATAACCACGACGCGAACCCGGCATTAACACGCTACGTGGCAGCGTCGGCGTTGAACTGTTTCGATTCTCAGGAGCCCGCTATGACCCCTTTTTATCAATTGACGGCTACCCGCCTGCGCGGCCAGACCCTCTCAATGGCTGACTACACTGGCAAGGTGGTTCTGGTGGTGAATACGGCCAGCCATTGTGGCTTCACACCGCAATACGCTGGCCTGGAAGCGCTCTACAAAAAGTACGCGGCTCAGGGGCTGGTAGTGCTTGGTTTCCCCTGCAACCAGTTTGGGAAGCAGGAACCCGGCGGCGCGGATGAAATTGAGCAGACCTGTCACGTTAACTACGGCGTGAGCTTCCCGATGTTTGAGAAAGTGGACGTCAACGGCCCCGCCGCACACCCGCTGTTTCGTTATCTGAAACACGCGTTGCCCGGCGTACTCGGCGGACGGATCAAGTGGAATTTCACCAAGTTCCTCATCGCTCGCGATGGCACACCCCTCACGCGTTTTGCGCCGTTCACGACGCCGGAGAAAATGGAGGCCTCCATTGTCGCTGCCCTCACGCGCTGAGTGTTCCCGTCATGCCACGTTCACCCAGCGGTGACTGGCTGCCCATGCAAGGTAGAAGTCGATCGCACGCAGCCAGCCACCGTCTGTTGCTGGACAGTCTTCCACCTGCCCGGTCATCAGCCTACAGTGGCGACACGGCCTCAACTTCATGCTGAAACACGTAGGGGTCGGAGAGGAGTTCGAATGCGTCGTCGTCCGGATAGGTGACCGCGACGTGATAGTCTTCGCCTGCGAAGGCTTTGACCGCCGCAAGATCCTGCCAGTAGGTGGCGAGAAAGAAATGCGCCCATTCGCCCTGGTTTTCCTGGCGCACCAGCGCGCCTCTGTTGCCGGGGATACCCCGGGCGTGATCCACGCCGGTCTGCTCAAGGTGGCGGGCAAACCCCTCAGCATGTTGCAATGGCACACAGCCGTGCCAGGTCCTGACAATCATTTGCGTTCTCCTGTGGTGATAAACGTCTCACCTTACCATCAGGAGCCACCTGTAGGGGAGCGTCACGATACCGCGCACGGCTCTGAATCAGGTGGCACCTCGCCCTCTGCCCCCGCGGTTATCTCCGGCAGTCGCGCCTCAATCAAGGCGATCACGCTTCTGACCCTCGGCGGAATAAAACGGGCATCGGGATAGACGGCATACAGGAAACGGTCCGGTAATCGCCAGTCAGCCAGGATCGGCACCAGCCTTCCAGCCCTGAGGGCCCTGGCCGCCAGCGGTCGCTGCATCCCTCCGATGCCGATGCCGGATTCCAGCGCCTGCAACAGCGCATCGCTGGTGTTAGCCCGAAAAACGGTCTTAACCTGCACGTCTCTCGTCTCGTCTGCGGAAATGATCCGCAGCGGAGCATCAAGCGGGAGGCCGCTAAACCGAACGTGTGGATACACCGCCAGGTCGTCCACGGACTGGACGGCGTAATGACCTGGTGCCGCAAAGAGCGCCGTTTCAATCCGCGCCAGAACCCGCGCAGCATGGGATGGCGGCGGCTCATGGCCGAGACGCAGCGCCACATCCACCCCTTCGGTAACCAGATCGGCGATCCGATCGTCGAGCGACAGCATCAGGTGCAGTTCAGGATATTGCATCTGCAGCGCCAGCAAATGCGGCAGCAGAAGACTGCCGAGACCACTCGGCAGCTGGACATGCACTCGTCCCTGAAACTGAGGCTCCGCCGGGTTGAGCCGCCTTTCCGCCTCCTGCATGGCGTTCAGCACCCGCTGCATATCACGCCGGTAATGCTCTCCCTGCTCAGTGAGCATCATGGCCCGCGTCGTACGATGGAGTAACACCACGCCAAGCTCCTGTTCGAGCGCGGCGATCTGCTGACTGACGGCAGATTGCTTCATCCCGAGCTGCCGGGCGGCTGCGGAAAATGAGCCGGCTTCGGCAACGCGCAGAAAGGTGGCGATGGCGGTGAGCTTATTATTCATTTCATGATTCTGCTGATAAGTGTCATCCGTTTCATGGGATAGGTGGCAAAAAAATAATCTAGCACACTGTGTCGGTCACCTTCCCAGGAGAAACACCATGAACAAGACATCCTCTCAGGTCGCACTGGTCGCTGGCAGCAGCGGCATCGTTGGCCGCCAGCTGGTCAACACCCTGTTACATCGTGGATGGGAGGTTATCGGCCTCAGCCACCGCGCCCTGTCGCAACCGGGGGCGATCCCGATGACTCACGTCGATTTACGCGATGCCCGGCACAGTGCGCAAGCACTCCAGCCGCTGTCCACCGTGACCCACATTTTTTACAGTGCCTGGATGAATGCCGGAAACTGGAGCGAGATGGTGGAGCCGAACGTTACCATGCTGCGTCATCTGGTCAGCCACATCGAACAAAACGCCCCGCTGCAGGCGGTCAGCCTGATGCAGGGGTATAAAGTGTATGGCGCCCATCTTGGCCCCTTTAAAACCCCGGCGCGGGAAAGCGACCCCGGCGTACCCGGGGCTGAATTTAACGCCGCTCAACTTGCGTGGCTCCGCCACTTTCAACAAGGCAAAACCTGGCACTGGAGCGCTATCAGGCCCGGCGTGGTGGGCAGCCCGGTGCCGGGTAACGCCATGAATCTTGCGTTGAGCATCGCGCTGTACGCGTCACTGTGCAAAGCCCTGGGCTTACCGCTGCGCTTTCCCGGCACGTTAACCACCTGGCACAGCATTGTCGATCATACTGACGCCGATCTGCTGGCGGAGGCCACGCTGTGGGCCGCCACCTCACCGGCGGGGGAGAACGAGGCCTTCAACGTCAATAATGGTGATATCTGGCGCTGGTGCGAGCTGTGGCCGCGCATCGCGCAGTGGTTTGAACTGGAATGCGCCCCGCCGGTCAGGCTCTCATTTCATCAGTTATTCAATGACTACCGTGCCGTCTGGCGCGAGCTGGCCGCAGAGCGGCTGGTGGAAGCGGACATTCTGCGCCTGAGCGACGGTCAGTTTGCCGATTTCGTGTTCGGCTGGCAGTACGACATGTTTGGCGATGGCAGTAAACTGCGCCGGGCTGGCTTCCAGCGGATGCAGGCCACAGACGAGATGTTTTTCAGCCTGTTTTCGCAGCTGAGAACGGCGCGGGTGATCCCCTGAGCGTTAGCGTCAGGGCAACGCCAGCCGGTCTTGATGGTGCGCAAAGAGGGTGATGAGATGGTCGGCGAGAACCCGCACGCGTCTGGACCCGGCCAGGTCGGAATGCATCACTAACCATAACGTCTGATCCGCGCCGATCTCCGGCTGCAGGCACTGCAGCCCGTTGGCCCGCGCCATAAAGTGCGGCAGGACGCCCAGCCCAAGTCCCGCTGATACCGCGGAAACCTGGGCCACGAGCGTATTGGCTTCGACTTTACACGGTCGCCCTCGCAGGGTGCGCGTGATCCATTGGGCGGCCGGCAGGTGCTGGTGAGTCTCCGGCCACCCCACAAAGTCCGCCTCGCTCAGCGACAGGCCGTCCGCACCGGCCAGATAGCTGGCGGCGCCATAGACGCCAAACCCCACCGATCCCAGCCGCTTTAAGGTCAAATGCCCGGCGTCAGGCTTAACCATGCGGATCGCCAGATCGGCATCCCGACGGTGCAGATTCACCGGCTGCACACCGCTCAGCACCTCCACCCGCAGGTCAGGATAGTGGTCCAGGAGCCCTTTCAGGGAGGGCAGAATAAAATGCGTGGCCAGGTTGTCCGAGGTAGCCAGGCGGACAACCCCGGCGACATGCCCCTGCAGTTGCGCCGCCTCGCCGAACGCCAGGCCTGCGTATTCCAGCGCCTCCGCCCGCGCGAGCAGGGCTTCGCCATCGTCGGTCAGGCGATAGCCGCTCTGATGGCGGCTGAAAAGCGGGACTTTCAGCGACTGTTCCAGCCGATCCAGCCTGCGGGACACCGTGGCAATCCCCATGTTCATCTTGTCGGCGGCGCCGCTTAGCGTTCCCGCCCGGGCGATGGCGAGGAATATGCGCGCATCATCCCAGTTAAACTCTGCCGTCATCTCTTTTCCATTTATGGAAAACGGTTCTCCGTTTTCTGCTCTTTTTTATCATTTTCGCAGGGATGATACTCCACGTCACTCGCGGAGACAAACAGGCTATCCGATCGCCGGTTCTCTCCTCACCTGAACGTCCGTGCACCATGCACGACTTCCCTCTTCTTAGGATACGCCTGACATGAAAGAGATTGCTTTACCCCTTAACCCAACCCCGACGCGCGTCTGGATAGCCGTCATTGCGCTCGGGATCTGCGCCTTTTCGATCGTCACCAGCGAACTGGCGCCGGTGGGCATGCTCAGCGCCCTGGCGGCGGATTTTCACCAGACGGAATCCGGTATGGGGCTTGCCGTCACCGCCTACGGCTGGGTAGGCGCCCTGGCGGCCCTGCTTTCCGGCGCGATGCCGGCGCGTATTTCACGCAAGGCGCTGCTGGTCGGGCTGATGCTGACCCTGGCGCTTTCCTGCCTCGCCGCGACCCGGTCTTATTCCATGTTCGCCCTGATGAGCGCCCGCATGATTGGCGCCCTGGCGCATGGCGCTTTCTGGGCCTTAATTGGCATCGTCGCCGCGCAGCTGGTCCCGCCGCACCGGCTGGGGCTGGCTACGGCAATCATTTTTGGCGGCGTGTCGGCGGCAAGCGTAGTGGGGGTACCGCTGGCGAGCTTTATCGCCACCCTGGCGGGCTGGCGACACGCGTTTTTGGCGGTGGCCCTGTTGTCACTGGCCGCAGCGGCAGTGCTATGCTCGACGCTGCCCGCGCTGGCCGCGTCCACCCCCGTCAGGCTGGGTGTTTATCGCGATATCTTCCGTAATCCGCTGCTCTGCGGTCTGTATGGCGCCACGGCCTGCATCATTACCGCTCACTTTGCCGCCTTCACCTATGTTGAACCGCTGCTGATAACACTGCAGGGAGTACCGGCGACCGCCCTCTCCGGCCTGCTGCTGTTGTCAGGGGTTTCCGGGCTGGTGGGTAACGTTATCGCCGGTAAGCTTATCGATCGTCATCTGAAGGGGCTTATTTTTGCTTCACTGCTGCTGAGCGGGGGCGCGCTGGCGATCCTCGGCACCGGACAACTTGCGCCCCTACCTTTCTGTTTTAGCGGGCTGCTGTTAGCCCTGTGGGGCGCCGGTATCGCGATTGTGTTCGTCGGCTTACAGACCTGGCTGCTGCGCAGCGCAGGCGCGGTCGCCCAGCCGGCGTCAGCCATTTACGTGGCTATTTTTAATGCCGCCATTGGCACCGGGGCGCTTGTCGGCGGCCAGCTGATCGCCACTGCCGGCTTGTCAGGCATGGCGTGGCTGGCGGCGGGGATCATGGCGTGCAGTACGCTGCTGATCGCCCTGCTGAAAGCGCCCTCAGACCGCTAAAGGCTGCCCTGTAAAACCGCGTTTTCACGATCCAGGGTGAAGACCTGCCACGCGACCCGGGTCGTGCTCAGGGTAAAAATGGCCGTCGCCAGCGTATTTTCGTCATCCGGATCTTCCGCAGACAGCCGGTAAATCGGTAACAGCGGATCATGCTGGTCGGAGAGCATCGCTTTCGCTGTTACCCCATCCAGCGACGGGTTCGTCGCCAGCCAGGCATCCAGGCGCTGCTGTCGTGAGCCGGAGCTCCCGGTCACGATCTGTTCAATGGTCTCAAGCTGGGGATGGATCAGATGGTTGGCATGCCCAAAGGTGGCGGTCAGCTGGCGCACTGAGCTGCCGGAGCCGGTAGCTTCAACGCTAAACAGACGGCTATCGCCCATTTGACCCAGCGTGTGGTGAAACGCGCCCGCGCGCGATGTCGCGGTCAGCAGGGTAATGGCGTCATCTAACGTGGTGGCATTCAGCGATGCGCGGGCCAGTATCTGGCGCGGCATCCCCTCCGGACGATGCACAGCACGAATATTGTTGACCGTATTGACTATCCCTTTCTCATTCACCGCGAAGGTGTGCCCGCACAGGGAGCCGGGGTAGGCGAAGCTGGTGAAGGCGAGGCCCACATCCGGTGCCACGTGGACGATGGCGCAGTCACCGCGCAGCTGCGGGAAACCGTCTTCGTTGTGCGCAATAATTAACTCGCCCTCAGCGCTTTTCCCCGCCAGGGTAGTGCAGCCATCCGACGTCGAACGCACCAGATCGCCGCGACAGTTCCAGGCAAACACCTCATCCACCGGCGCCTGCAGCCCCTCCGCCATGCCCTCCAGCTCCTGCCAGATCAGCGGAAACTGAGCCTGGACGGTTGCGCGCATGCGCTGGGTTTGCTCCGCCGTTTTCAGGGCGGTTACGGTTTGCCACAGCGCTGTTTGCCTGATTTTAGTATGCCAGGCCTCACGACCAAACGCGCCAAGCTGCTGACCCACCGCATAGGCGGAACCACGGATTGCGATTGTTTTCATATTGTTATCATTCACTTATGTTCAGGATACGTGTTGCAAAAACTCTTGCAGACGCGGATTGCTGCTGGCAGTGAGCAGCACCTCAGGTGAACCATCTTCGGCAATGGTGCCGCCATCAATAAAGATCAACCGGGAAGCCACCTCTCTGGCAAAGCCAATCTCATGGGTCACAATCACCATCGTCATGCCCTCTTCGGCCAGCGAGCGCATGACCTTTAACACCTCATGCCGCAGTTCGGGATCGAGAGCGGATGTTGGCTCATCAAATAACATCATTTTGGGTTTTACCGCCAGGGCACGAGCTATCGCCACGCGTTGCTGCTGCCCCCCCGAGAGCTCTGCCGGATAGTGGTTGGCGCGTTCACGCAGACCCACGCGGTCCAGCAACGCCAGCGCCTGCTCCCGCGCCGCGGCCTTACTCTGCTTACGCACGCGAACCGGACCGAACATGACATTCTCAAGGGCGGTCAGATGCGGGAACAAATGAAACTGTTGAAACACCATACCGGCTTCGCGGCGAATATCACACTCATTCGCGTGCGGATCCGTAATATGCATGCCCGCCACCAGCAGCGTTCCCGAAGAGATCTCCTCCAGCTTGTTAATGCAGCGCAACAGGGTCGATTTTCCCGAGCCGGACGGGCCAATGATCACCACCACCTCGCCCGCTTCAATCTTTAAATTGATATCGTGCAGCACCTGAGTGGCGCCGAAGTTTTTCGCTACCGCGCTAAATTCAACCATGCTCATAAAATATGGATCCTTTTCTCAAGTTGTTTCAGCAGGAAGCTCAGACACAATGTCAAAAACAGATAAATCATCGCCACCGCCGTCCACACCTCCAGCGCCCGAAAGTTACCGGCAATAATCTCTTGTCCCTGGCGGGTTAATTCTGCCACGCCAATAACAATAAATAGCGAGGTATCTTTTATACTGATAATCCACTGATTGCCTAATGCCGGGATCATTCGCCGAAAAGCCAGCGGCATAATGACATGTAATAGGGTGCTGCGTGGCGATAACCCCATCGCCAGGCTGGCTTCTTTAAAACCTTTATTGATCGACAGAATCGCGCCCCGGGTGATCTCCGCTATATAAGCGCCGGAGTTAATCACAATGGTAATAATTGCGGCAGGAACCGGGTCAATACGCACTGGCAACACCATCGGCAGGGCGAAGTAGATAAACATCACCTGCACCATGATCGGCGTTCCACGGATTAATTCCACAAACACCAGCGATACCGTTTTTGATATTTTTCCGCCTAATGCGCGGCAGGTTCCCGCCAGCAAGCCAATGATTAACCCACCTAACAAACCGGACAAAGAGATAATCAGCGTCAGCTGCAAGCCCTGCATCAGCAGCGGTAAAGCATCCCAAATATAGCGACTGTCAAAATTCATCATTCTACCCGTCAAGAAGAAATGAGGTCGGATCGCTCCGACCTGGCAGGGTTATTTCGGCTGTTTAGCAAACCACTTTACGTAAATCTTGTCGTAGGTACCATCGGCACGCAGGGCCTGCAGAGCCTGGTTCACTTTTGGCGTCAGGCTGCTGTTTTTCTGCATCGCAAAGCCATATTGCTGTGGCAGAATGCTGTCCGTCTCCCCGGTGGATTTGACCTTGCCATTACCCGCCGTCTTCACGTAGTAAAGGACATTTGGCGAATCGTGAACGACGGCATCGAGATTGCCGGCCTGCAGATCAAGGTAGGCGTTATCGATGTTCGGGAACTCGATATAATTCGCTTTATATTTGCTTTTCATAAAGCTGGCCGCCGCCGTCCCCTGCTTAAGGCCAACTTTTTTTCCGGTCAAATCACTGAATTTGGCAATGGAATTATCAGTACTTTTCACGGCTATTAACAGGTCGGCATTATAATACCCATCACTGAAATCCACGACCTGTTTACGCGCATCGGTAATGGTTATGCCGGCCATCGCCACGTCCAGATTGCGCGACTGCAGCCCGGGGATGAGGCCGCCGAAATCCATCGGCCTTAATTCGTAGCTGATATGCATTTTCTTTGCGATAGCGTCCCACAAATCGATATCAAAGCCGACATATTTATCACCTTGTTTAAATTCAAAAGGGACAAAGGCGGTATCCACGCCCACCGTTATTTTATCCTGGGCTGCTGTCACAAAACTGGCTGAACAAATAACCAAAGCCAGCGTCAGTTTTAATTTATTAAATAATCCAGTCATAATTACCCTCAGCGTCAATGAAATGGCATGCAACGAATATCAGCCTGCGATATATATCGCCGGAAGAACCAATAACAACACTTGATATGCAGGGCGCATTATTATGCGCCCGAATGAAAAGGCTAACTTATTCAGAAAATAGAGAGTCGGTGGTATCCGGTACGGGCGTCTGGGCGCTGTTCATCACCATGGAGAGAAAACTGTAATAACCGTTTATCCCAATCAGATCCACCACGCCCTTCTCACCCCATAAATCAACGGCTTGTTGCCAGGTGCTATCACTCACCTTTTGCTGTTGATGCAGTTGCTGACAGAAGTCATATACCACCTGCTCATCGGGCCGGAGATCGTCTGGCGGGCGCCGTTGCTTAATCGCCCGCACCGCCGCGGCAGAGATGCCCTTCTCACGTGCTATTGGCGCATGGATCGCCCACTCTACCGGCTGTGACCAGTGCCGTGCGGTCAGCAAAATCGCCAGTTCAGAAAGACGCTGACCCAGCGCGCTGCGATAACGTAAATACTCCCCCATACGCTGGGCATGCGCCATCAGCTCGGGACTACGCAGCAGCGGCTCAAAAGGCGGCAGCAAGGCGCCGCGCGGCCCATTGATAATCTCTTCCGCTAACTGACGTTGCTGCTCGTCCCATTCCTGTTCCGCCAGGGGCGGTAAACGATTAATCATAATTTCCCCGTCTCTTCGCGGATCACGCTGTTCAGCGTATCGACCACAAAGTCGATCTGCGCCGGGGTGATGATAAACGGCGGCGCGATCAGGATGTGATCGCCATACTGACCATCGATCGTGCCGCCCATGGGATAGACCATCAACCCGCGCGCCATACAGTTTGCTTTGATCGCAGCATGCAGCTTCAGGGCAGGGTCGAACGGGGTTTTGTTGTCTTTATCGCGCACCAGCTCGACGCCGGCAAACAGGCCGCGCCCGCGCGTATCGCCGACATGCGGTAACTCACCCAGCACCTCGCGCAGGGCCTGTTGCAGATAGGCGCCCTGCTGTTTGACGGCAGCCAGTAAATTATCGCGCGCAATCACCTGCTGCACCGCCAGAGCTGCCGACGCGGCGGTAGCATGACAAATATAAGTGTGACCATGCTGGAACAACCCGCTGCCCGCCTTCAGCGCGGAAACAATGGTCTCACTCGCCAGTACCGCCCCAATCGGCTGATAACCCCCGCCGAGCCCCTTGGCGATGGTCACTAAATCAGGCACCACGTCGTCTTGCTCAAACGCGTGCAGCGTCCCGGTACGCCCCATACCGCACATCACCTCATCTGCGATATACAGGATGCCGTATTTATCGCACAGGCGGCGTACCCCCTTCAGATAGCCTGGCGTCGGCGGCGTGGCCCCCGTCGTCGCCCCCACCACGGTTTCCGCACAGAAACCGATAATCGTTTCCGGGCCGGCCTCAAGGATGGCTTGCTCCAGCTCATTAAGCAGACGTTCGGTATACTGTTGCTGGGTCTCGTCAGCCCGGCGATCGCGGTACTCATTGCAGGCTGAGACGCGGATAACATCCATTAATAAGGGGGCAAACTGGCGACGGCGCCATTCGTTACCGCCCACCGCCAGCGCGCCCAGCGTATTGCCGTGATAGCTCTGTTTACGGGCGATAAATCGGGTGCGCGATGGCTGGCCGATCTCCACAAAGTACTGCCGCGCCATCTTCAGCGCCGTCTCTATTGCCTCGGATCCGCCCGAGACAAAGTAGGCATAGTTAAGCTCGCCGGGTGCCGTGCGGGTGAGATGTTCGGCCAGCTGTTCCACGACATCACTGGTAAAAAAACTGGTATGCGCATAGGCCAGCTGATCGATCTGGCGGTGCATCGCCGCCAGCACATCAGGGTGTGCGTGTCCGAGGCAGGAAACCGCCGCCCCGCCGCAGGCATCAAGATACGGTTTTCCCTGGGCATCAAAGATATAGGCCCCCTGGGCACGGGAGGCCACGATCGGCGTGCTACGCAGGCTGCGGTGAATGACATGACTCATACTGGGTTCTGCTCCTGAATCCGCTACATTAATTGAGCGTATCTTGCAGGATCCATTTGGATCACGTCAACGAAATAAAGATATAAATGCATCCATAATTCTTATATCAGATACATTTGAATCATTTATCAGGATTTACCGGGGATCACATAGACGCCAGAATCGATAAGATAGCGTTCGGCACTTTCAATTTTACTCACCGCCTCCCGGCCGTGGCGCACCACCAGCATCGCCAGTAAACACTCCGCCAGCCCCATGCCGGAGACCACGGAAGGGAAAAATGACGGACTGTCGATGGAAAACAGCAGCGTGCAGTCTGCCGCCTGCGCTAAGGGGGAAACCGGCGAGTCGGTAATGGCGAGGATCTTCGCCCCTGCCTGCCGGGCTGCCCGTAAAACATCCAGTGATTCGCGTGAATAGGGCGCAAAGCTGGTGAGTAAGACGCAATCCCGGTTGGTCAGTTCGCGGGTGAAAACTTCGATATTGCTGGCCAGGCCATCGATTAACGATACCTGCCGGTTGAACAGTCGATAGACATAAAACAGCGACCACGCGATTGGAAAGCTGGCGCGGAATCCGCAGATATAGACATTCTCCGCGCTATCGAGCAAGGTCACCGCCTGCTCCATCTCCTGCGCATTTTCGTTTTGCGTAAAGGTCAGATTCGCCTGATGCGCCTGAAAAACCTCTTTATACAGCTGCGTTTGCGTGCCGCGGGCCATCATTTTTTCCGCTTTTGATACGTACGTATCATTGCGCAGCCCGAGGTCGTCAATGAAATCGCTTTTCAGCTCGCTCCAGCCGCGGTAACCCAGCCGCTGCGCCAGACGCAGCAGCGTCGCCGGTTTTACCCCGGCTTCCGCCGCGAAGGCACGCATCGATAACACCACCAGTTGGCTGGCATTTTGCAGTGAGAACTCGGCGGCGCGTTGCAGCTCGGGCGACAACCCGCCGAATTCATTAATGATTTTTTCCCTGAGATTCATGGCAGCTACTTACTGGTTTTAAGTGAAAGCTATCTAATCATATTTGAGATCAAGACTCTATAGGTGGCTAACGACCCCGCGGGTCACATCCGTTCCCCCTTCTCATTGCTGGCGTGCTTTACTTCAAATATGGCGCAAGAGGAATGTCACTGGCGAGTGGGAAAAGGTATGCTCTTATCAGGGGGCGTTGCACATCAAAGCCCTGTTCACTGCTGGAAATTTCACCATGGCACGCAACCGCACTTTTTCTCTCAATCTCCGTTGGCGAGCGCTGCTCAAAGACGCAGGGATGGAGCCTGAACATCTCCTCCGCCAGGCCGGTTTGCCGGACGACACCTTTTCAGACATCAATCGCGGTCTGACTACCGATGAGTATCTGCGTTTCTGGCGCGTGCTGGAAAAAGAAAGCGACGATCAGGCCTTTCCTTTGCCCTTTGTAGAAAGGGTCTCTGCGGAAGTGTTTGATCCCCCGCTGTTCGCCGCCTTGTGTAGTACCCACATGATGCAGGCGGTCCAGCGGCTGGCCAAGTATAAACTGCTTATTGCCCCCATGGTGCTGGAGACGATGGTCGTGCAGAACGGCACGCTGACAGTGTCTCCGCGCTGGCTGGGAGCAACAGAAATCCCTGCCTCTCTGGAAGTGGCAGAGCTGGCATTTTTACTTCGGCTGAACCGACTGGCCACCCGCGAACCGGTTCAGGCCGTGAAAGTAACGCTCTCACAGCCCCTCACCCGCCAGCAGACCCACCACTTTTCAGCCTTCTTCGGCACGACCATACAGCGTGGAAAGCGGGCGACCATCAGCTTTGCCGCCGCTGATGCCCTGCGGCCCTTTTTGACGGTGAACGAGGGTATGTGGCAGGTCTTTGAGCCGGAGCTGCAGCGTCGTCTCAGCCAGCTTAGCGATCAGGCCTCAACGGCTGAACGTGTTCATGCAGTCCTGCTGGAGCTTCTGCCGGGCAACGACGCCTCTATCGACAATACGGCGCAACGTCTGGGAATGAGCAAACGCACCCTGCAGCGCAGGCTGGAGCAGGAGGGAGAGAATTATCGCGCCCTTGTTCACGCTTGTCGCGAAGCGCTGGCTCGCCACTATCTTCTCAATACCACGCTTTCCGGTTATGAGATCGCCTTTCTGCTCGGTTTTGAAGATCCGAATTCCTTCTATCGGGCTTTTATGGCGTGGACCGGCCAGACGCCAGAAACCCTCAGAGACATGATGCGCCTCAACTAAGCGCGCGTCATGGCGCGCTTTGCCAGTATTGTGGCGTACCGTGCCAGCGACACCGCGCCTGACAGCAGGCACACTCAGCGCAGTCTACTTGCCGAGGTGTTTATGTTTATTCAGGAAAAGAAAACCGCGCTGGTCACCGGCGCATCGTCAGGGATGGGGAAAGCCATTGCCCGTCGTCTTATCCAGGAGGGTTACCAGGTTTACGTTGCTGCCCGGCAGCTCGGGAAAATGGACGATCTGGCTTCGCTAGGGGCCCAATGCCTGCAGATGGATCTCTCACGACAGGACGATCGGCTGGCGGTCGTGAACACCATTCTGTCTCAGACCGGAGGGGTCGATGTACTGGTCAATAATGCCGGTTTTGGCCTGTATGGCCCGGTCGAAGAGATCGGTATCGATGAGGCTCGCTACCAGTTTGAGGTCAATCTCTTCGGCGCGGCGCATCTCACGCAACTACTGCTTCCCGCGATGCGCGCCCGCCGTCGCGGATATATTGTCAATATCTCTTCTATGGGCGGGAAGATGTATAGCGTCCTCGGCGCATGGTACCACGCCACCAAACATGCACTTGAGGGGTGGTCAGACTGCCTGCGGCTGGAAGTCGCCGACTTCGGCATCAAGGTGGTTATCATCGAACCTGGAGTGATTGAAACCGGCTTCGGCGATGCGGCCAGTGAAAGTATTGTCAAACGTTCGGCCACAGGACCGTATGGTCAGTTGGTAAAAGGGGTCGCCCTGTCGATCCAAAAAACGTACGGCCATGGCACCGGCAGCGACCCGCAGACGATCGCCGAGGCGGTCCTGGTCGCGGTGAAGGCCTCAAATCCACGCCCCCGTTATGCCGTTGGTAAGTATGCCAAACTGCTTATCCGGATGCGTGTCTGGCTGGGCGACCGTCTTTTCGATCGTATTATCCTCAGCCAGATGCGCTGAGGTCATGTTCTGCTCACCTTCGCCTCGCGCTGGAGGGGGATGACTCCCCCAGCCAGTCGATAAAAAACGCCATAAACGCCGACCCCTGCGGCGGCTGCAGCTTTCGCTGGGGAAAGACAAACTGCAGCCCAACCTCCTTGCGGTCTAAGGGGCTGAATCCGGTGAAGCGCTCGGCAAACAGCACCTGAAGCCGTCCCTCCTCGACATCCCTCTTCACATCCCACCATGATTTACCGGCGATCCCCGCCCCGCTGAGCGCCCACTGCCGCAGCAGTGCCCCATCGTCGCAGACCATCGCCGGCGTCACCCGCACCACGCGCTCCTTTCCCGCTTCCTCAAAGCGCCATTCATTCATCACCACACCGTGCCGCTCTAGCGCCAGGCAGCGGTGATGGTGCAACTCGTCGAGGGCGGCAGGCGTTCCGTGAGTGGCAAGATAAGCCTCCGAAGCCACCAGCACCCGGTGGTTGGGGCGGATATGGCGGATCGCCAAACTACTGTCTGGCAGGTTACCGACGCGAATGCTCATATCCAGCCGGTTGGCGACCAGATCCTCCACGCGCTCACCTAAGAACACGGAAAACGTGACCTCCGGATGACGGCGGGAAAAGTCGACGATGGCCGGGCTAAGATACTGTCGGCCAAAGTCGGAGGGGGCGGAAAGACGAATATTGCCGCTCAGCACCCCTTCCTTTTGCGTCAGCAACGATTCGGCGTGACGGGCCTCCTCCAGTACGCGCCGCGCGGCATGATAAAAATCTTCCCCCGCCCTGGTCAGGGTGATCGCGCGCGTGGAACGATGGAACAGGCGGGTCTGGTAGCGCTCCTCCATCGCCTTCAGGCGGGCCGTCATGGTGGCCGGTGAGAGCGATAACCGTCTGCCGGCGGCGGAGAGTCCCCCCGCCTCGGCGACAGCCACCAGCAGCGCCATATCTTCCAGCTTGCCCATTTTTCGTATTTCCTGAAAAGTGAATCTGATTTTAGCCTAATTATCAAAATCAGATCCCGACTGTAAAGTGATTTTCATTCCACTCGCAAGGGACACCCGTATGAACAGCCTCTCACTTTTCGATCGTTACCGCATCGGCACGCTGCCGTTGAAAAACCGCATCGTCATGGCTCCCATGACCCGGGCGCGCGCCCTGCAGCCCGGAAATATCCCCTCCGCGCTGATGGCGGAATATTACCGCCAGCGCGCCAGCGCCGGATTGATCGTCACGGAGGCGACGCAAATCTCTCCTGAGGGACAGGGATACTCCTGGACGCCTGGCCTGCATTCCGCTGAGCAGATTGCCGGCTGGCAGCTGACGACCGGGGCCGTTCACCATGCTGGCGGCGTTATTTTTTCTCAGCTCTGGCACGTGGGCCGGATGTCGCACGCTCGTTTTCATGCGGATGGGCACCCCGTGGCCCCGTCGGCGCTGGCGCCGGACGCCCAGGTCTGGGTGGTGGATGAGCAAGGCCGGGGCCAGATGGTGGACTGCCCACCGCCGCGGGCGCTCTCCCGATCGGATATTCAGCGTATTGTCGCCGATTACCGTCAGGCGGCGCGCAATGCGATAGCGGCGGGGTTTGACGGCGTGGAAGTGCACGGCGGCAATGGCTATCTGATCGACCAGTTCCTGCGGCGTACCGCCAACCAGCGTACTGATGAGTACGGCGGTAGCCTGAGCAACCGGATCCGTTTTGCCCAGGAGGTGCTGACCGCCATCGGCGACGTCATTGGCCGCGAGCGGACGGGCATCCGCCTTTCCCCCTTCATTACCCAGCGCGGGATGAACGACCCGCAGGTGATCGACGCCATCCTTGCCCTGGCGGCCTGGTGCGAACAGCAGGGTATCGCCTTTATCCACCTGGCGGAGGCGGACTGGGACGATGCGCCAGCCGTTCCCCAGCACTTTCGTGACACGCTGCGCGCGACCTTCAGCGGCACCCTGATCGTGGCCGGCAATTACGATCAGCAAAAGGCGGAACGTATCCTCACCGCCGGTTTCGCCGACCTGGTGGCTTTCGGCCGGCCGTTTATTGCTAATCCTGACCTGCCGCAGCGGCTTCAGCACCGCTGGTCGCTGGCAACCGTCAGCGATCCCGCCACGCTGTTTGGCGGGACAGAGGTGGGCTATACCGACTATCCCTTCTATACGGAGCATAAAGAGTGAAAATGACCCGCAAAATGTTACCTGCCAGCCGTGGTGTCGATGTTGTGTGCGCGCAGGCCAGACGCGGCATCGCGCTGCGGCGCTGCGCCACAGCGCTGCTGCTTGCCGGGATATCCGGCTCCGCGTTTTCAGCCCCGCAGGGTTTGCTGAAGCCAGCCCAGCTCATCGTTGACAGCGGCCTTCCCCCTGCCACACGCGCCGCCAATGAATATGTCGCCAGGCAATACGCCACGTTCTGGAATACCGGTGATGAAGCGCTGGCCCGGGCGGCGCTGGCGGGGAATTTTATCGATAAAACGCCCCCGGAAGGGCGCCGACAAGGGCCGGAAGGCGCGATCCTCGCCTCCAGAGCGTTTCGTCAGGCGGTGCCGGATTTACGCTGTGATGTCGAACAAATGATTGTGGCCGGTGACCGGGTGGTCTCACACTTACATTTTCATGGCCACTTTACCGGGACCTTCGGCACCCGGAAGGGGAAGGGACAAAATATCGATTTTATTGCCACCGATATCTATCAGATCAGCGGCGGTAAAATTGCCGCCAACTGGCATATTGAAGATAACCTGACGCTGATGAAACAGCTGGGCGCGCAATAAGCTGCCCACCCGAGCGGTGAGTAAGCGATCGCCATAACCACGAGCCCCCCGGTATCAGCCGGGGCGGCTCGCCTGGCGACAGACTGTGCTTAGATTTGCGCCATTCCACCGTCGACATAGATCTCTGCGGCGTTAATAAAGCTCGACTCGTCAGACGCTAAAAATACCACCGTCCTGCCAATCTCCTCCGGCTCGCCCAGCCGCCCGAGCGGTACGCTGGCGGCCAGGGCGTCGAACAAGCCCTGACGGTCCGCCTCCGCGACCAGTCCTCCCAGACCCGGGGTACGCACCGGCCCCGGGCTGACGACATTGATGCGGATCCCGCGATCGTTCACCTCCAGTGCCCAGGAGCGCGCCAGGCTGCGTACCGCCGCTTTACTGGCGCTATAGATGCTGAAGTTCGCCGTCCCTTTGACCGCCGCCGTAGAGCCGGTCAAAATCACCGAGGCGCCGTCGGTGAGCAGCGGCAGCGCTTTCTGGACGGTGAACACCACCCCGCGCACGTTGGTGGCGAAAATCCGCTCGACGTGCGCTTCGGTGATGGCGCTGAGCGGCAGCATATCCCCGCCGCCAGCATTGGCGAACAGCACATCCAGCCGGCCGGACTCGTCGGCAATGGTCGCAAATACCGCGTCAAGGTCGCTTAACACGGCGGCGTCGGCGCGGATCCCGCGGGCGGCGGGCCCGATGAATCTTACCGCCGCATCCAGCTCCTCCTGTCGGCGGCCGGTGATATACACCTTCGCGCCCTGCTCCGCCAGCGCCTTCGCCGACGCCAGGCCAATCCCGGTGCTGCCGCCGGTCACTAACGCCACTTTATCCGCAAGTTTTTTGCTCATGGTGCATTTCCTTGGTTAGAGTATTAACAGGCCAGGCTCGCGAAAGCGCCCCGCCGGGTATGGAAAGCACTGTAATCGCCTCAGTGAGGCGGAAAAATGGCCTAATCTGAAAAACACTTTTCCTCTCCGTGGATAATGGACGCCCACTCACCAGGATACTGCGAATAATGGACCGATTTTCAGCCCTCAAAGCCTTCATCCGCGTTGTCGAAGCCGGCAGCTTTACCCGCGCCGCGGACTCGCTGGATATGCCCAACGCCACGCTCAGCAAAACCATCAAGCAACTGGAAGCGCACCTGGGGGTTTCCCTCCTGCAGCGCACCACCCGACGTATTACCGTGACGCCGGAAGGACGGGAGTACTATGAAAAAGCCCGCTGCCTGCTGGAAGACCTGGAAGAGATCGACGCCTCCTTCAATACCGCCCACAATAGGCCGAAGGGCCATCTACGGATCGCCATCGGTGGGTCGACCGCGTGCGATGTGCTGATCCCGCTACTGGCGGACTTTATGACCTCCTGGCCGGATATCCGTATCGATTTACAGGTGGCCGATAAACCCGCGGACCTCATCAGCGGCAATATTGACTGCGCCATCCGCGGCGGGCCGATGGAAGACTCGACGCTGATCGCCCGTAAAATCGGCGAGGCGACGCTGGTCACCTGCGCCACCCCTGGCTATCTTCAGCGCTGCGGCACGCCCGCCTCGCCGGATGAACTCCATCATGGCCACCAGCTCATCAGCTATCTGTCGCCGGCCAGCGGCAGAGCGTTTCCGTTTCGCTTTACGCGTCACGGCGTCAGTACCGAGCTCAAGACAGAGCCCCATCTCGGCATCAATGAGAGCAACGCGCATATTGCCGCCGGCGAGGCGGGCTTAGGCATTGTGCAGACCTTTACCTATTCGCTAAAACCCGCGCTGGCAAGCGGCAAGCTGGTGGAGATCCTCAGCGCCTGGCGCCCGGCCCCCTATCCCTTTCACGTCGTCTATGCCCGGCACCGGCACGTGCCGCCCCGGCTCCGCGTCTTTATTGAATGGCTGGCGGCGGTTTTTCCGGCTGCGGTGCAGGGATAATGCGCGTTATCTGACGCCGCGCCGAGGGGGTCCGTAAATGAACGCACTGACCGCTATTATCCTTTTTACGACCGTCCGAAAAACACCGATGATTAAATCTACGATTTGATGTTTCTACACAAAATATAAACGAAGATTTAAATTGATATGAATGTGTTGACAATAACATTGGCTATGGGTAGATTTCATGGGCCTAAGTTGTGGCCTTTCCTAATCTGACATAAGAGACTAATGGATACTGAATTTAGTAGCGGTCCGAATATTGCCTTAACGGTTATTCGGACAAGTAAACATAAAATCGATTGTGATCACTTCTTCGTTTTGGTGTGTCTCGCCGGAGCTTGATGCTCTCGTGTTGTCCCACCTCGACCAGAGTTTTCACGGTCCCGAGGTGTGTTATGAACTTCAAATCTACCCTTTTTCCTGGTGTCAAAACCATGACATCAACGCTACGTGTCCGGCCGCCCCGCGATCGGGCGTCGTCTGCGCGAAAAAAACAGCAAAGATCTATTTTCTCTTCGAAAATCAGCGAGTTGAATCAACGCATTACTAACTGGCGCGTCAGTCCTGTCACCGGCCAGCTGGAGCGTCGTTGCCGCTTCTCTGATGGCGAAGACCCACAAAGTCGCCCCTTCGTCGCCTGATTCAGCCGTTACGCCGTAGGCCGTGTCTGCGCGCTATGCCGCAGCCCGTTTTCGTGTGTCATGCTGAGTTAAGTCACTGCTGGTACCTGTTTATTCACTGATGTATTCATACTTGTACATCGGCAGGAATAATCACGTCCAAATAAAACAAAATATAAACTTCACGCCTGTTTATTTTTAATAATAAACAGCAGGAAGCCCTGTGCGAAATTAATTAAAACCGATCGCTGATGCGACATCGGGCTATTTTCGGCCGCCCTTAATCCGGGTCTTACCGTAAAAAGCCTGCTGCCTCCCGGCGACAGGAGCAGCACCATGACTGTACAAACCAAGAACCGAAATAAAAAAAGCACGCTGTCTATGCGTGCCGCCCAGGAAGCCCAAAACGGTATCGCAGAAACCCTGGTCAACCTCAACACCACCCGGGAAGGGCTGCAGGAAGCCCAGGCAAATGCCCGGCTGGAGCGGGATGGCCTGAACGAAGTGACTCATGACAAGCCGCCGCACGCGCTGATCCAGCTGCTGATGGCGTTTAACAACCCGTTTATTTATGTGCTCGCCATTCTCGCCGGGATCAGCTTCTTCACCGACTACTGGTTGCCCACCAGCCATGGCGAAGACAGCGACCTGACGACGGTGATAATCATCGGCACCATGGTTGCCCTCAGCGGACTGGTGCGCTTCTGGCAGGAACACCGCTCGGCTAAATCGGCCGAAGCGCTGAAAGCGATGGTTCGCACCACCGCGACGGTCGTTCGTCGCGAACACGCCGGGCAAAAAGGAACGCCACGTGAAATCCCGATGCGCGAGCTGGTGGTGGGCGATATCGTGCAGCTCTATGCGGGCGACATGATCCCGGCGGACGTCCGTTTGATCGAATCACGCGACCTGTTTATCAGTCAGGCCGTCCTGACCGGCGAAGCGCTGCCGATTGAGAAGTACGACACCCTCGGCGACGTGGCGCAGAAATCCGCACACGACAAGGCGGTTGACAACGAGAACCTGTTGGATATGCCTAACATCTGCTTCATGGGGACCAACGTTGTCAGCGGCACCGCTCAGGCGGTCGTGGTGGCGACCGGGCCGAGGACCTACTTTGGCTCACTGGCAAAAGCGATTGTCGGCACCCGGGCGCAAACGGCGTTTGATCGCGGGGTGAACAGCGTCAGCTGGCTGTTGATCCGCTTTATGCTAGTGATGGTGCCGGTGGTGTTCCTGATTAACGGCCTGATGAAGGGCGAATGGTGGGATGCCCTGCTGTTTGCTCTGGCCGTCGCCGTAGGTCTGACGCCAGAAATGCTGCCAATGATCGTCAGCGCCAACCTCGCCAAGGGCGCGGTGGCTATGGCGAAGCGTAAAGTCGTGGTTAAGCGCCTTAACGCGATTCAGAACCTGGGCGCGATGGACGTGCTGTGCACCGACAAAACCGGCACCCTGACGCAGGATAAAATCATCCTTGAGCACCACGTCGACACGCACGGTCAGAAAAATCAGTCCGTGCTGGCGCTGGCCTGGCTCAACAGCCACTATCAAAGCGGCATCAAAAACCTGATGGATCAGGCGGTCATTTACTTCTCTGAAAATGAGTCGGGCTTTGTGCAACCTCAGGGGTACAGCAAAGTCGATGAGATGCCGTTCGACTTCGTGCGCCGTCGCCTGTCGATTGTGGTGAAAGACAGCCAGAGCAATCATCTGCTGGTGTGCAAAGGCGCCGTGGAGGAGATGCTGAGCATCGCCACCCACATGGAAGAGAATGGCAAGGTTATCCCCCTCGACGATCAGCGCCGTGACGCCATGCTGGCGATGGCGAACGACTACAACAAAGACGGCTTCCGCGTTCTGGTGGTCGCTACGCGCGACATTCCGAAAGCCGAAGCGAAAAGACTGTACAGCACCGCTGATGAGCACGATCTGATTATCCGCGGCTTCCTCACCTTCCTCGATCCACCTAAGGAGAGCGCGGGTCCGGCGATTGCTGCCCTGATGGATATTGGCGTCGCAGTCAAAGTGCTGACCGGCGATAACGCGATTGTCACTACGCGGATTTGCCGCCAGGTGGGACTGGAACCAGGCGAACCGGTACTCGGCCCGCAGATTGAGCCATTGAGCGACACGGCCCTGCAGCAGTTGGTGGAAGAGCGCACAGTGTTCGCCAAGCTAACGCCGCTGCAGAAATCGCGCGTGCTGAAGGCGCTGCAGGCCAATGGTCATACGGTGGGCTTTCTCGGTGACGGCATTAACGATGCCCCTGCTCTGCGCGATGCCGACGTGGGTATCTCGGTCGACAGTGGCACCGATATCGCCAAGGAATCGGCCGACATCATCTTGCTGGAAAAGAGCCTGATGGTGCTGGAAGAAGGCGTCATCAAAGGCCGCGAGACCTTTGGCAACATTATGAAATACCTGAACATGACCGCCAGCTCCAACTTCGGCAACGTGTTCTCGGTACTGGTGGCCAGCGCGTTCATTCCGTTCCTGCCGATGCTCGCGATCCAGTTGCTGCTGCAAAACCTGATGTACGACATCTCCCAGCTCGCGCTGCCGTGGGACAAAACGGACAAAGAGTTCCTGAGCAAACCGCGCAAGTGGGATGCAAGAAACATCGGCCGCTTTATGGTCTGGATTGGCCCGACCTCGTCCATTTTTGACATGACGACCTTTGCGCTGATGTGGTTTGTGTTCAGCGCCAACAGCGAACACATGCAGACCCTGTTCCAGTCCGGCTGGTTCGTTGAAGGCCTGCTGTCGCAGACGCTGGTGGTGCACATGCTGCGTACCCAGAAAATTCCGTTCATTCAAAGCACCGCCGCCTGGCCGGTACTGATGATGACCGGTCTGATTATGGCTATTGGAATTTACGTGCCGTTCTCTCCGCTTGGGCCGTTGGTTGGGCTGCAGGCACTGCCGTGGCAGTACTTCCCGTGGCTGGTCGGCACCCTGCTCGCCTACTGCTGCGTGGCCCAGGGCATGAAAACGTTCTACATCCGTCGCTTCAGGCAGTGGCACTAATTCTGCGTTAAAGACAGTGATTCACGTGCCGCTTCGGCGGCACCTTTCAGGCAGGCCACACAGGCTGGAAGCATTATGGAAAAGCAACATTCCATCATTTTCCTGATTAAAAATAAGACCATCGCGTTGATTGTCTTATTTTTAATGAAAATAACCCGCACCCTTCGCGTCCGTGCCCTGGCATGGTACGCCGGAGGGAAGATTAACTATCAACACACTAAAGCATTACTGAACCTCGCCAGCGCCATACATCGTTTTTCGATCAGGTTACTGCGTTTTATTTCACTACCCGCCCTGTAGAGGGGGAATTCATGATGTCCGGAACCACTCTGTTAATTAACCTGGCTGGCGCCATCGCATTGCTGCTCTGGGGCAGCCATATGATTTCAACGGCGCTGCAGCGCGGCTTCGGCACGCCGCTGCGCAACTGGATGGGACGCCACCTCACTAACCGCTGGACCGCCCTGCTCTCCGGCATTGGCATTACCGGCATTCTGCAAAGCAGCACGGCGGTCAGTATGATGGCGACGTCATTTACCGCCGCAGGTACGCTAAGCCTTGCCCCCGCGCTTGCGGTGATGCTCGGCGCCAACATCGGCTCCACGCTGGTGGTCCAGCTGATGAGCTTTAACATGGAAATCGCCATTCCGCTGCTTCTGCTGGCCGGGTTTGTGGTTTTCAAGCTACGCGACCATTCCAGCTTTGAAAGTGTGGGCTGCGCCCTGATTGGCCTCGGCCTGATGCTGCTGGCGCTGCATTTACTGGGCGGCACGCTGCAGGACATTGAGGTCACGCCGGTGTTTCATGCCGTGATGCAGGGGCTACAGGGCGATATTTTCATTGCCCTGCTGGTGGCGGCGCTCCTGACGCTCCTGTGCCACTCCAGCGTGGCGATGATTTTGCTGATCGTCTCCCTCGCCGGTACCGGCACGCTGACCCCGGCTACGGCCCTGGTGCTGGTGCTTGGCGCCAACATCGGCGGCGCGTTACCGCCAGTGTTAAACGCCGGGTCCGCGGTGGCCCGCCGCCTGCCGGTTGGCAACCTGATGGTCCGCCTGTCCGGCTGCGCGCTGGCGTTACTGCTTCTGCCGTTGCTGATGGCGATCGCCCGTAAATCCGGGCTGAACACGCCGCAGCTGGTGGTGTGGTTTCATACCGCCTTTAGCGTGGCGCTCGCGCTGCTGTTTATCGGCCTGAACGTGCCAATGGCTCGCTTCCTGGAGCGACTGTTTCCGGAAGAAGAGCGCGTAGGCGACCCGGGTATGCCGATGTATCTCGACGATGCGGGTCTGGAAGTGGCTTATATCGGCCTGTCCAATTCGGTTCGCGAATCGCTGCGCGCCGCCGACATGCTAACCATCATGCTGGACCGACTGCTGGTGCTGTTTGTGACCCAGGAAAAACAGGCTGCCGATGACATCCGCCAGCTGGAGCAGTCGGTCGATCTGCTCAGCGCGGCGGTTCGCGCCTACCTCGCCGACATTGGTCAGGACGGGCTGAATGATGCGGATGCCGATCGTGCCCAGGAAATCCTGATGTTCATCATCAATGTTGAGCACGCGGGCGACATTCTCTCCAGCAATCTGACCCAGCTGGCCACGCGCCGCGCACGCCGGGGAGAGCAGTTTAACGACTTTGAATTACACCATATTCGCCTGCTGCATGCGGAGCTCCTCACCAGCCTGAACTTAGGAATAGCGGCATTCCTGCGTGAAGACTTGTCTGCTGCCCACCAGCTGGTGCAGCGCAAAGAAACCATCCGCCACCTGGAGGCCTCAGCCAGCCGCGAGCACTTCAAAAAACTGCGGGAGGACAAGAATGCCTGGGCGGAATCCGGCGACATTTTCCAGCGAGTGCTGCGGGACTACCGCCGCGTACATCACCATATCGCCGCCGTCGCCTACCCGGTCATTGACCGCCTGGGCGATACCTCGCTGCGGTTTATTGAAACGCCGCCGGATGTTTAAAAAACAATAACCGCCAGCGCGCGGACGAGATCCTTTTCAAGGCAAGCAACGTTAAGGTACAAAAAATGCGAGTGTTAATCTGCTCGGGTCGGTTTTATGCCGACACCCATACCATCACCCATGTGCTGGATCTCTATGCCCGTACACAGACGATTAACGTGTTGATTCACGGAGGGCACCAGGCGCTGGGCGGCGCGATAGAAAACTGGGCGCGCGGGATCGACGTTCACGTGATCCGCTACCCGGCAAACTGGGCGCTGCACGGAAAATATGCAGAGACAAGGCGCAATTTGTTTATGCTGGAAGATAGCCGCCCTGACGTACTGCTGGCTTTTCCTGGCGGAGAAGATACGGCGGAGTGCATAAAGATGGCGAAAAACAGAGGGATCCGGGTCATCGACGTCGTTTAACCTGAGTGGGTGAAGTTCGGTGACCATGGCCACAGGCAGGCGTCCGCTGAAGGGGTATTGAATAGCGGCCTTGACGATTAACCAGCAATGATCAATATAGAGAACTTTGCTCGTCTAAGTGTAAGCTGAGCGCAGAGAGGACAGTCAGGCGGGGGTCCCGGCCCCCCAATTGTCCGGGAACAATATGGGCAATACCGCTCAGCATACCCTCAGGCTTCCGTTAGCCCCCTGGGTGCGATTTCACGTTAACTATCCTTATTCGCGCGGTATCGAAACCAGGAACAGCCGGACAACGACACCCGCCATACCATACCTGGAGCGAAAAATGACCTCATCCATTGCCATCGTCGGTGCAGGACTCGGCGGCCTCATGCTCGCACGTGTTTTACATGTCCACGGCATTTCCTCTGTGGTCTACGAAGCTGAAGCCTCCCCTGAGGCCCGCCCGCAAGGTGGCTTGCTGGATATCCACGATCATAATGGCCAGCGGGCGCTGATAGCGGCAGGCCTGTACGATGCCTTCCGGGCCCTTATTCTTCCTGGTGGTCAATCCACGCGCGTACTCGATAAAGCGGGCAACGTATTGTTCGAGCAGTTCGATGATGGTTTGGGCGGCCGACCAGAAGTCTCTCGCGGCGCGCTTCGCACGCTGCTGCTGGAGTCGCTTCCTGCGGACACCGTGCAATGGGGCCGTAAAGTGGCAGATATCGTCCCCCATGATGACGGCACGCATAGTTTGTACTTTACGGATGGCTCCACCACCAGGGCCTCCCTGGTGGTGGGCGCAGATGGCGCCTGGTCGCGTGTCCGCGCTCTGGTCACCGATGCTGTCCCTGCCTATGCGGGATTTTCGTATGTCGAGCGCTGGCTTAGTAACGTTGATACCGATCATCTGGCTTGCGCACAAGCAGTAGGCCGCGGCTCATTTTTTGCGCTCTCGCCGGGCAAGGGTATCATGGCGCACCGGGAGCCTGGCGGCGTGATCCACGTTTACATTGCTCTGTGCCGGCCTCAGGCCTGGTTCGCTGACGTGACGTCCGCTAATGCACAGGTTGACGTGCAACGTATAGTCGATGAATTCGATGGCTGGGCGCATCCACTGCAAACATTGATTACGGAGGGTGATGGTGAGCCCGTATTGCGCCCTATTCACTTTTTACCTCCCGGACTTCGATGGCCGCGAACAGCAGGCGTAACGCTGTTGGGCGACGCCGCGCATCTTATGCTGCCGTTCGGCGAAGGCGCTAATCTCGCGTTAGAGGATGGCGCTGAGCTGGGACTCGCGATTGCGGCCAATGCAGATAATCCTGAAGCCGCGCTGTCCGCTTATGAAGAACAGATGTTTATCCGCGTCGAAAGTGCGGCCAACGACGCGCAGGCAATGGCAGGCATTCTCTTTGGGGACGAGACACCCGACGCGTTGTTGCATTTTTTTAATCAGTATAAAACAGGATCCTGATCCCCCGACGCTGCGGTGATTCTTGCGTCATGAACAAATAACCCTCCCGCCATCGGGAGGTCACCGTTCAGGATGTCCGGAGAATAACGATCCGGATATAAAATCATTAAAACGCTGTCGCAATAGCTGAAATCTGGAACGAGTTATTTTAATAACCCCTTCATGATCAAAGACAGACCGAACTCAAAACACGTATCCGGATGTTGGTGGGTAAGCGCATCGATACGACTGATTTCTGTTGAGGATGTAGACGATCTTTCATCATCATGTCTGTCTGTACGAGACTGCTCTTCTAATACGCATCCCAGGGTATATTCGCTAATAGTGAGTAATATCATTGCGGCTTCGGCCTCAGAAAAGCCGGCCCGCATAAGGTAAGCCACCTTTGGGTAGAACGTTTCCCCTCCTACCCGCGCCGGTGTTGTCCCCGCATGGAGCAATGCGCCATCCCGATGAGCGAGAAGCGCGCGGCGGAAACTGCGCGCGTTATTTGCCAGCCAGTCTGCCCACTCGGCCGTGTCTTCAGCCAGCGGAAGTGAATGGTGCCTGGCTAAAACGGTTGCGGCCATCTCTTCCAGTAAGCTGGCCTTGTTCCTGAAATGCCAGTACAGCGTTGCGGATTCTACCCCCAGCTTTTGCGCCAGCTTTCGCGTCGTTATCGCTTCCAGCCCGACTTCATCTAAGAGTTCTAATGCAGCATTAATGACCTGATCCCGCTGAATTTTAGCCATGGTGTTCATCCTGTTGTTAATGCATCAAACCGAGCCCGTGGTAGATGAAAAGAGCGCCTCTCCTGACCAGGAGCCTACCGGCGCCATTGATGAAAATAAATCTATCATTGATAGAAAAATTGATCAATGATAGATTTTTAACGCATCGCACCTAAAGGTTATCCCATGAATATCAATCGAGATACGCAGGCTAAGAAAACAAACCATGCTGATCCCATCAATGCCATCCCGCCGGTTTTGTGGATGCAAGCCGCCATCATCACCCTTGGGGCATTCGCTACCATGCTCTCATCCACCATGCTCAGTGCTGCGCTTCCGGCCATGGCAAAGGGCCTGGGGGTGACGGACGCCTCCATCCAGTGGATAGCTACCGCATACCTCATGGCGCTGGCCGCAGGCGTTCCGGTTAGCGCATGGGCGGTAAAACGGTTTGGCGCCACCCAACTTTGGCTCTATGCACTTATTTTATTTGGTGTTTTCTCGGCAGTTTGCGCGTTATCCCCGAATATCGAAGTGCTGCTCACCGCCAGAATAATGCAAGGTCTGGCAGGCGGGTTACTCGTGCCGGCCGGGCAGACGATCCTGGGTCTGGTGGTCGGTCGTGAGCGCCTCGGGCGGATCATTGGTACGATAGGCGTGGCTATCGTCATTGCGCCCTTACTGGGAACGTCTCTGGGTGCCGTTCTGCTTCAGGTCTGCGGATGGCGAGTCTTGTTTTTTATTAATGTCCCCTTATCTCTCTGTGCCTGGCTTGCGGGATGGAAATTACTCCCTCGCCCGACAATAAAAAATGATAAGCCGCTCTCCCTGGACTGGATGGGGTTAATACTGATTCTTTGTAGCCTCCCCCTGCTCATGGAGGGTATTAAAGGCGTCAGCCTGAATAGTGGTGAAAATAGCGGGAACATTGTCTTACTCAGCGTAGGTACACTGTTTATCGGCTTGTTTATCTTTCGCTCTTTTCGCATTGACTCGCCTTTACTTCATCTCAGCCTCTTCAAACATCGTGGCTTCACATTATCGGCGTTGCTGATGGCTATCGGAGGTGCGGTGAATTTTGGTGGGCAGTTCCTGCTCCCGTTGTATTTCCGCGACGTTTGCCATGAAGCACTGGCTGACGTGGGTTTGCTCCTTACTCCGCAGTTAATCGGTTCTGCCATAGGATTCCCGGTCGCCGGTTATTTCTCAGACCGGCTGGGTCCTCGCGTGGTACTGATCGTTGGCGGCTTGCTCTCGGTGTTGGCGACATGGCCGCTGGCCATGATTGATGGAGGCAGTAGCTACCTCCTGGTCGGTAGCACACTCGCTATCAGAGGGTTCGGTTTAGCCCTTGCGACAGTGCCGGCGATGGCGGCAGGCCTGGCGATGGCGGGTACCCGTCATGTTTCTGATGCAGCACCGATTCTCAACATCCTGCAGCGTGTTGGCGCGATGGCTGGCGCGGCCCTGGTGACGGCGTGCTACGTCAGACTGGCGCATACGCAGGGTAGCTTAGCCGCCTTTCAGCACGCCGGGTGGATACTGATCAGTGGCGCCATACTGCTCACCCTTTCAGCACTTTTCATGGTGAACCATCAGGGTTCATCAACGCGGGAAGAAACAAGATAACCGGTCTGGCATCCTGTCCCGCACCCGGTACGCAATAGTTAACACCTCATGCTGAATGAGCGCGTGAGAGGCGTGAATGCCAGTCAGCGACACCAGCGACTGGCATTGCACGCGTCTCCCCACTAAATCGAGCCAATCAATCCGCCATCGACCCGGATCACCGCCCCGGTAATGTAGCTGGCAGGCTGGCTTGCCAAAAAGGCAGCGGTGGCGCCGTACTCCTGGGGGTGACCATAACGTCCCGCCGGAATGCTCAGACGACTCTTCTCCGCGACCGCTTCCGCAGTGGAATGTTCCCGTTTCGCCTTGATAGCATCCAGCTGACCCACCCGGTCGGTAGCGATGCGCCCAGGCACCATCACATTCACTGTGACGCCGTCGGCCGCCACTTCAGCGGCAAGGGTTTTCGACCAGCCGAGTAAGCTCATGCGCAGCGCATTCGACAGGGCGAGACCCGGAATCGGGGCAATCACACCGGACGAGGTGGTGGTAATAATGCGTCCCCAGCCACGGCTGCGCATGGCGGGCAGTAGTTTATCGGTGAGCTGGATCAACGAGGCGACCATCACTGAAAATTGCTGTTGCCAGACGGCGCCGTCCGTCCCCTGTGCCAGCGTGGGCGGTGGGCCACCGGAATTATTGACCAGAATATCGATGTCGCCCCAGTGCTCGCGGATATCGGCGATGACCGTATCAAACTGTTCCGGGACGGCAAGATCCAGCGGCCAGGCGCGGGCGGTACCGCCCAGCTGAGTGATGCGTTCCACCGTTTGCGCCAGCTTCTCTCTGTTGCGGCCTGTCACGGCGACCTTCACGCCTTCCTGCGCCAGCGAGCAGGCGATAGCCTGTCCAAGGCCACTTCCCGCACCGCAAACCAGTGCCACACGCTGTTGTATCTGCAAATTCATAAATGCTCCTGATTGTATTTTCAGGAGCATTATGTGCAATAGTGATGCCAGTTATACGCGGGGGCTTTTTACATTGACCTGGTCAAACGCGTATTGCAGGTGTTTTCTCATCAACTCTGCCGCCTGTTCCTGTTTGTTCTCTCGCAGGGCATCAATGATGGCAACGTGCTCTTCGCACCACTCTTTTACGCGACGCTTATTGTGATAGCTACCAAATTCCAGCAGGCGGCGCAGCCGGTTTTGCTGCTGAATGGCCTGTAATACAAACAGGTTGCCGCTGGCCTCTGCCAGCAACTCATGAAACGCCGCATCGGTTTCGAAAATCTCTTTGGCCGGGACCTGCGTAATGTCCGGGTGAGTGATGAGTCTAAGATGCCGGGCGCGCAGACGTTTAAGCATCTGCCGGTCAACATGCAGATTGGGCGTCAGCAACGCCATCGGTTCAATCATCAGGCGAAAACCGTAGCTATTACGCAGAGCGATATCGGAGTTCAGGGTTTGCAGAAAGCGCCAGCCATGCCCTGCATTGCGGGCAATCAGGCCATCCTCCGATAGCTTCACCAGCGTACGGGTCAGCACGCCGCGATCAACATCATAGCGCTGGCTGATTTCGGTCTGGGTAAAGGATTCCGGCAGGATACCTGCAATGCGGTCATGGACCAGTTGCTCGTACAACTTCTGGTCATTGCTCTTGGACTGCTCAATCTCCAGCTGATCCAGCTCATTACTGCGTTTAAGCAGGAAAAAACCCTGATTTGGCCGCGCTTCAACCGCCCCCATTCGGGTCAGTTCCTTGAGCCCGGCACGTACCGGGGTACGCGAAACACCCAACGCATCGGCAAGATGTTGCTCACGTAAATGATGACCTGGATCGAATCTTGCTTCAGATATCAGGTCGAGTATTTGCCGGGCTATCCGGCGACTGCTCGCAGTGGAGTCAGGCTGCATGAATTCACGATTCCCTGAAATGCATTGTTGTGGTCGATATATACAATATCACGAGCAACAAAACGCAGCAAAGTAAAGCAAGGAGTGCACGCTTAACGTGCAATACGCACCAGAATGAGACATTTTTTTCACACACATAATTGTATTTATTGACTCACTAAATTCAATTTAAACCTTAGCCAGGAGACGACTATGTCCAGCAATTCTTTTCTGTTTCGCCGCGTGCGTACCTTGATGTTCGCGCTGACCGCCCTGCCACTGGTCAGCCATGCGGCGGTGGAAACCATCACCAAGGGTCAGCTGACCTATGGAACGGCAGCGACGTTCATGCCTTTTGAATACGTGAAAGCAGGTAAGCTTACCGGCTTCGATATCGACCTGATTAACGCGCTAAGCAAAGAGATCCAACTGACACCGGCGCCAATGCCGATGGAATTCAAAGGGCTTATTCCGGCGCTGCAGGGTAAACGTCTGGATATCATCAACTCCGCCATGTACGTCAATCCGACCCGTGCCGAGCAGGTTGACTTCGTACCCTACCTGAAAATCGGCAGCCGCGTGGTGGTCCGCAAAGGTAACCCGGCCAACATCACCGGACGTGACCTGAGCCTCTGCGGCAAAAACATCGCCGTGACGCTCGGCGGGATCGAAGAGAGCCAGGCGCGGGCAGACAATCAGCGCTGCCTGGAGGCCAAAAAACCGGCCATCAACGTCATGACGTTCCCCGCGGCCACCGATTCCGCCGTAGCCGTCGCCCAGGGACGTGCCGATGCCGAGTTCCTCTCCACACCGGGCACCGTTGCCCTGTTTACCGAAAAAGCTGGCATGTTCGAAGCGGTTGGCGCCGAGTTCGAAGCGAATACTCACATCGCCTTTGCCGTGCGTAAAGGCGATACCGCAACCCAGGCCCTGCTGGAGCAAGGTCTGCAGAGACTCGTCAAAAATGGCACCTACACGCAACTGATTAAGAAGTGGAACTTCCCAGACTCCGTTGCCCTTTTCTAACCCGTTTGCCATTAACCGGAGAACGCTATGTCGATCGATTTAATGTGGCAGTACTTCCTCTCCCCCGAATTTATTCGGGGTGCGTGGATGACGCTACTGATTACCCTCTGCTCACTGTTGTGTGGCGTGGTGCTGGGCCTGGTGTTGGCGCTGTTGCAGGAAGCGCCGTTTCGCGCCGGGAAAGGGCTGGCCTTTTTCTACCTGTGGCTGTTTCGCGGGACGCCGGTGCTGTTCCAGATAATCTTTGTCTACAACGTGCTGCCAGGCTTCGGCTTACGCTTCTCCGCGTTTACCTGTGCAGTGCTGGCGCTTTCGCTCAATGAAGGCGCCTACATGGCGGAAATTCTGCGCTCTGGCCTGCAGGCGGTGAAAAGCGGTCAGCGCACCGCCGGCATGGCGCTGGGTATGACTCACGGCCAGATCATGCGAAAAATCGTTCTGCCTCAGGCCGCACGCATCGTTCTGCCGCCGATGGGTAACCAGATGATCAGCATGCTGAAATCGAGCGCGCTGGTCTCGGTTATCGCCGTTCAGGAACTGCTGCTGGTCGCTAACCAGGCCGCCAGCGCCAGCTTTCGTTACTTCGAAGCGCTTTGCGCCGCGGGCATCTATTACCTGCTGCTCACCAGCCTGTTCATGATCTTCCAGTCGTGGCTGGAACGCGTGCTGGATCCCAGGCAGCGCCGCAGCAAAAGCCAGAAGCGGCTGACTCGCCTGTTTAAATTACCGAAAACCGTCCGGGAGGAACCATGAGTGAGAAACCGCTGCTGGAGATGATCGGCATTGATAAGACTTTTGGTCGCCAGACCGTACTCAAAAACTGCTCTCTTACCGTGCAACGCGGAGAAACCGTGGTGCTGATTGGCCCGTCCGGCTCGGGAAAATCCACCCTGCTACGCTGCGTCAATATGCTCTCGCCCGCCGACAGCGGCGATGTGTTCTTCGCCAGCCAGCACATCAGCCGGGGCGACGTGCCGGCGCACAAACTGCGTCAGCGCATTGGCATGGTGTTCCAGAACTACGAGCTGTTCTCGCACCTGACCGCAGCGGAAAACATCATGCTGGCCCCGATGACGGTGTTGGGAATGAACCGTATTGATGCCCGCAAACTGGCGGACAACCTGCTGGCAAAAGTGCGCATCAACGAACGTGCAGACCATTTTCCGGATGAGCTCTCCGGCGGACAGCAGCAGCGCGTGGCGATTGCCCGGGCGCTGGCGATGAAACCCGAGCTGATGCTCTACGACGAACCCACCTCCGCCCTCGACCCGGAGATGATCCGTGAAGTGCTTGAAGTCATGGCGGAGCTCAGCGCGGAAGGCATGACCAGCATGGTGGTGACTCACGAAATGGGCTTCGCCCGTCGGGCCGCTAACAAAATTCTGTTTATGGAAGACGGCGAAATTATCGATCGCGCCAACACTAGCGATTTCTTCGCCGGCCATGTCAGCGACCGCGCGCAGCGCTTCCTGACGCAAATATTACATTAATCACGGAGTTCCTATGTCCAGTTATCAGGTTGACAGCGCTCGTATGAAAAAGGACTTAGCGACGCTGGTTGCCATCAACACGGAGAATCCACCGGGCCATGAGCGCGAAGCCGCCGAATGTCTGGAAGGCTGGCTGCTGACCGCCGGGTTCGATCTCTCCTTTAGCGAATACGCACCGGGGCGGACCAACGTTATCGCCGTCCTGAACAATGGACCGGGGCCGTGTTTCGCCTTTAACACCCACCTTGACACCGTTCCGGCGGGCAGCGGCTGGGCCAGCGATCCCTTCACGCTCACCGAGCGTGACGGACGCCTGTATGGACGCGGCGCCTGCGATGCCAAAGGCCCGCTGGTGGCGATGGTTGAAGCCCTGCGTCTGCTGGCTGCCAACCGTCAGCAGTGGTCCGGCACATTGATGGGAGTGTTCACCGCCGATGAAGAGGTCGCCAGCGAAGGGGCGAAATTCTACGTCCGTGATAATCCACCGGCGATTGATTTCGCGGTGATTGGCGAGCCGACCTCGAATGCCACCTTCTCCGCCCACAAAGGCAGCTTACGTCCTCGCGTGCGGGTTAAAGGCGTCACCGCGCATTCCGGTACGCCGGAGCTGGGGATCAACGCGATTTACCAGTCGGCGCGCCTTTTAGGGTTGATTGAAGAAGCCCACCACCAGCAGGTGCGTTGCCGCTGCCACGATCTGGTCGGCAACGCCAGCCTGACGGTAACCCGCATCCACGGCGGCCATGCGGACAACGTGGTGCCAGACAGCTGTGAGCTGCTGCTTGACCGTCGCATGGTTCCGGGCGAAGACGAAGAGGTCGTCAAAGCCGAACTGCAGCAACTGCTCGACCACGCGTACGCACATGCAGGTGTGGAAGCCGAAATTATCGCCTGGCAGCCCACCACCGGCGGCGCGACGCAAACCGACAGCCGCGAAGCTATTGTCGAGCAAAGCCTTGCTGCCTGTCGCCGTCATGGGCAGAGCGAACCCGGCCCGTTTGGTTTTCAGGGGGGATGTGACCTGGTGCATTTCCGTTCGCTGGGCGCAAAAGGCGTCGTGATTGGTCCCGGCTCGCTGGCCGTGGCTCACAAACCCGATGAATTTGTCCCTGTCGATGAATTTATCGCCGCGGCCTACCTCTATCTCGATATTGCGCTCGCCATGCTGCCGCCGGAGCCCGGTTTATGAAAGCGCAGCTCTTTCGGGGAGATCTGCATTACGCCGGTGTGACGCTGCATACCGCTGCCTCTGGTCCGGTAACGGCGCTCGATACGCTCTGGCTGCGTCTGGAAGACCAGGGAGTGACCGGGATTGGCGAAGTGCGGCTCAACATTCGCTACCTGCATGGCTACCGCGAAGAGCAGGTGCTGAACAACCTGCTTCAGATACTTCGCCGCTGGGACTGGCGCCAGGCCCCCGCCGCGCGACTCGCCGCGTTAGATGATGAGGGCTGCACGCTCCTGTCGCCATCGCGCATGGTGCTGGATATGGCCTTGCACGACCTGCTGGCGCGTCAGCAAGGGGTAAGCGTTGCCGCCTGGCTGGGGGCGCGGGATTGCCTGCCTGCGTGGCACACCAACCAGACCCTGTTCTGGGGCAACGAGAGACAGATGCTGGAGCTGGCGCAACGCTATGTCGATCGCGGTTTCACTCAACTGAAATTGCGCACAGGCGTGGCGGATTTCGCTACCGACCTGGCCCGCCTGCAACGGCTGCGCCAGCGGTTCGGCCAGCAGATTTCGCTGGCGATTGACGTGAACGGCCAGTGGTCTCTGGCGCAGGCTCACGCGGCATTCCCGTGTCTGCGCGAGCTGAAGCTCAGCTACATCGAACAGCCGTTAAGCCCGGCAAACGACAGCCAGCTTGCGGAGCTGTACGCCTACGGCATCCCGATCATGCTCGACGAAAGCCTCAACAGTGACGCCGCCATCACCCGGCTGATCGCCGCCAAAGGTGCGCTGTGGGGGCATCTCAAACTGGTGAAACTGGGTGGCCTTGCGCCGACGCTGGCCGCCGCCAACCGGCTGCGACTCGCCGACGTGCCATTCATGATTGGCCAGATGAATGAAGGCCATGCTGCCACCGCCGCCGCGCTCCAGCTGTGTCGTGTCGTGCAACCGGCATTTGCCGAGCTGTATGGCGCCGATGGCTTAACGGATGATCCCGTCAGCGGGCTGGAATACCGCAATGGCCTGGTCACCGTCAATGACTCACCCGGTCTGGGCGTGCAGTTTAATGCCGCGCAGGCCAACTTACTCCAGGAGTTTACTCATGCAAGATGTTAACAATGTGATTCAGGGCAGTGAGTCCGCCTTTAGCGCTGATGAATATGCGCAACGCATTCGACGCACCCGCGAACGCTTAAGCCGCGCGGGCGTGGACGTCATGATCGTTACCGGCCCGGAAAACATTTTCTGGCTCACCGGTCAGCAAACACCGGGCTATTACACCTTCCAGGCGCTGTTGCTGCCGGTAGAAGGGGATCCGGTGTTTGTGATTCGCCAGCTCGAATACTTTAACTTTATCGCCAACACCTTTATTTCTGACGCCGCCATCTACCAGGATGGCGATAACCCGGTAGATTTCCTGGTGGGCATGCTGCAACAGCGCGGCTGGCTCCACAAACGGATTGGGCTGGACAAACGCGGTTGGTTCCTGCCGGTTGCCGTGTATGAAGCCCTGCAGGCCAGGCTCGGCACCATTGCCGATACCGCGGGCGTCATCGAGCCGCTGCGCGCCGTGAAATCGGCGGCGGAGGTGGAAAAAATCGCCATCGCAGCGCGCTATGTGGACGCGGGCATGCGCGCGGGCATGGCGGCGATTCGCCGCGGCGCAGACGAAAACGCGCTGGTCTCGGCGATGATGGGGACCGCCATTGCCGCCGGTTCCGAGTATGTCGGCATGGAACCGCTGGTCTCGACCGGCCCACGCAGCGGCGTGCCGCATGGCACATGGCGACGTCGGGTGATGCAGGATAACGACCCGGTATTTCTGGAAATGTCAGCGGCTCACGACCGCTACCACGCCGCGATGATGCGCTCCGCCTGGCTGGGGCGACCGCCCGCTATCGCCATCGAAATGGAAAAAGTGTGTCAAGAAGCCCTGCAGGCCTCACTTGATGCCATTCGTCCGGGCGCCACCTGCGAAGCGCCGCACCTGGCCTGCCAGAAGGTGATTGATCGCGCCGGGTTCACCGAAAACTTCAAAAAACGCACCGGTTACTCCATCGGTATCGCCTTTGCGCCGGACTGGGGCGAAGGCGGCATTCTCAGTCTGTATCGTGGCGTCACCACTGAGCTGCAGCCAGGAATGACCTTCCACATTCCACCGGCTCTGCGGATCTACGGTCAATTTACCGTCGGCGTCAGTGAAACCGTGGTGGTGACCGAAACCGGATATCGTCAGCTGGGTTCCCTGGCTCGCCCTCTCACACTGCTGTAAGGAAAGAAAAATGAAAGATATCAATGAATGCCGTGAACGCCTGCGCGGTATTTTCAACATCACCGTCACCCCGTTCACCGCCAGCGGTGCGATCGACTTTCCGGCGTTACGTGAAAATATTGAACGCGTGATTGGTCTGGGTTATGACGGTCTGCTGATTGGCGGCACCTACGGTGAATTCCCGGTGATGACCGTCGAAGAACGCCGTGAGCTGTTTCATCACGTCATGGCCTGTGTGGATGACCGCGTGGCGGTCATGCTGTGCAGCGCCAGCGCCGACCCGCGCGATGCCCGTGAGCTGACGCAGCTGGCAAGCGAGCTGGGCGGCCTGCCGATGGTGACCGCGCCCTTTGTCAGCGAAATCACTGACCAACAGATCGTCAGCTACTTCAAAGAGATGGCTCCCTTATCCAAAACCGGCATCCTGGTGTACAACGCGCCGGGCATCGGCATCACCCTCTCCCCGGCGCTGCTGGAACAACTGGCAGAGATCCCCAACGTGGTCGGCATCAAACAGGGCGACCTCAACCCCACCGCCATCGACCAGATTGCCAACCGCCTGCGTGGGCGTCTGCGCCTGTTTTGCGCTTCCGATCTGGCCTTCCTCGGGCCAATGATGGCCGGGTTTGACGGCATCAGCACCACCAACAGCGGCGCGCTGCCGGAGCTGATTATCAATACCTTCCGTGCCGTGGAACAGGGCGATGCCGCCACGGCCCGCGATCTGCATCAGCTGTGGTACGCGTATCGCGCGCTGGCGCGCAAACATGGTCAGCCGCAGCTGGTGAAAGCGGCGATGGCGCTGCGCGGTTTTAACGGCGGCACCGTACGCGCACCGTTAAAACAGATCGACGACGCGGCGCTGGCGGAGCTGACTCACGTCATGTCGGCGCTTGCCAGCGACAGTCGTAGCGGCGTTACGCTGGCGCGTTAAGCGCCGCCCGTAAAAAGGCGACGAACAGCGGATGGGGCGCATCCGGGCGGGACATCAGTTCCGGGTGCCCCTGCACACCATGCCAGAACGGCAGTTCCGGCTGGGAGATGGCTTCCACGATATCGTCCGTTTGCGCACTGACGCTGACCCCGCTGCGATCCAGCGCCGGCAATAAGTCGGTGTTAAAGCAGTAGCGATGGTTGTAGTGCATTTCGCGGATATCACCGGGGATCAACCCGAAGGAAAAAGGGAATACGCCGCAGCGATGACGGCCATCGACAAAGGGAACAAAGCTGTGCAGAGCCTCATCCGGAGCCACTTCGGCGGGAATGGCTGATTCGCAACCCGGACGCCGGCGCACGACTGCGGTCATCATGCTCTGCATTCCCAGGCATAACCCCAGCGAGGGCTGTCCGCGGGCAAGCGTATCTTCCGACACGCGGATTTGTCCCTTGACGGCGGCCATCGAGGAACCGCCTGGCAACACGACGCCCTGGACGTCGTGGAGGTCGTGTAATCCAGGGGACAGACTGACCGGCGAGAAGAAATGGACATCCAGCTTCAGCCCCAGCGACGCCGCGGCATCACCCAGTGAGCCAAGCGTGGCGGGGTAGACCAGACGGTGGTCTGACTCACGGCCAATCAGTGCGATGCGCAAGGACGTCCCGGCAGAGGATGGCTCCCCGGCATCCCAGCGACCATAGCGATCGGCGGTGAGGTCTAACACCGTATGTTGCCCGTCGCTGAGCGTCAGGCGCTGGTTGCGGTCATCGCTGAACAGCCGTTGGCCCGGCAGGTCGGCGATAAGCGCTGCCTGCGAGGACGCCAGCACAATGACAGCATCTGACTCAGGCAGGCTGGCGATATCGCGCACCTCTTCACGCAGCGTATCGCTGCGCCAGAGGCCGCTGGTCACGCAGTACCCGGCACGAATGACGTGCTGATGGCTGTCGGGAACATCGCCGGCGAAGTCGGGGCGAAGGCTCCAGAGAGGCAGTCCAAGACGATTAGCCCACAGGCTGGCGGTAATACCGTAGCGAGCGGGCACAGAGGTGTTATCGAGAATAAAGATCGGTGACACGGCGAGTTTCCTGCTGAGGTTGGGGACCTAATTGTATTAATTGAATCATTAGATACAAAAGAGGATTTATGAATAACAGTCAAATCGCCCGTCGTATGCAATCTGTACGCCCTTCACCGACAGCGGTCATTTCTGACCAGGTACGGGCACTGGAAGCCGCAGGCAAGCCGGTTATCAACCTGGGCGAAGGAGAACTGGATTTTGCTACCCCGGCCCATATCTGCTATGCGGGAATTGAAGCGATCGTGCATCATCAGACTAAGTATACCGCCGTTTCCGGCACCGCCGCGTTAAAGGAGGCCATTGCCGCCAAGTTCGCTCGCGACAATCAGTTGCATTACCGTCCGCAAGAGATCATCGCAGGCAGTGGCGCCAAGCAGCTTATTTTCAATGCTTTTCTGGCCACCCTCGACGCCGGGCAGCAGGTCATCATTCCCGCCCCCTACTGGGTCTCGTATCCGGATATGGTCTCTCTGGCCGATGGCGAACCGGTGATTGTGCCCTGTGATGAACAAAACGGCTGGAAGCTGACGCCGGAACAACTGGCCGCCGCCCTCACCCCATCAACGCGCTGGCTGATCCTCAACTCGCCGGGCAACCCGACGGGGGCGATTTACAGCGAGCAGGAACTGCGTGCCCTGGCTGCGGTGCTGGCGGATTACCCACAGGTGCTGGTGATGGCCGACGATATTTACGAGCCGCTGCGCTATGACAATATCCCTTTTACCACTTTTGCCCAGGCCGCCCCGCAGATGGTTTCGCGTACCCTGACGGTAAACGGTGTGTCCAAAAGCCACGCCATGACCGGCTGGCGTCTGGGCTATGCGGGAGGGCCGCAATGGCTGATTGCCGCCATGCAGATCCTGCAATCACAAAGTACCTCCAACCCCAGCAGTATTTCGCAGGCTGCGGCGGTCGCAGCGCTTACCCATTCAGCCAATTTCTTCGACGGCTGGCTCAACGTGTTAGATAAACGCCGCCAGCAGGTGCTGGGAATGATTGCCGCCACCGATGGCCTGAGCGCCACCACTCCCCAGGGGGCATTCTATGTGTTTGCCAACTGCCAGGCGCTTATGGGCCGGGTAACCCCTGGCGGCGAAATCCTTCGCGACGACAGCGCGCTGGCGAACTGGCTATTAGAACAAACCCAGGTGGCCGTTTTACACGGCTCCGCGTTTGGAATGCCGGGGTATTTGCGTATTGCGTATGCGGTAGAAGATGGCCTGCTGACCCAAGCCTGCCAGCGGATAGCGGGCGCCTGCGCGCAATTGCGTTAAAGGCGTGTGGTGGCGCAGCGGCTACCCACGCGGCGGCATACCACGCTCGGTCTGAAAAATGCCGTGCTTATCGCCTACCTTGCCGATAAGCACGTTGTCATCACGATAGCTCGCCGGGTAATCGCGACGTTCTCTTTCCCGGTTTCCACTCCACCGTTGCGGCCGCCACCGCACGCGGCAGGAATAGCATCCTGCGCATAGCTAATAATAAAGCAAACTCCTTGCAGCTGAATTTATACCAGACCCACAAAATAGATTTTCGTTATTTTGTTAATGCTATATAAAACACAATGCTAACAGCTATCCCCGAATGTTGAACACGTGCAAGGTTTCAGAAATTATGATATAGTTCGTGCTTTAATGGATAGTGATTAAGGTTGAAATATTGAAAACGGCCAATTTTTCTGAGTTGATAAAAATAGCAGCGCTACAACTGTTCAGAGAAAAAGGGTTTAGCAATGTCTCAACCCGTGATTTGACGCAAAAAATGAATATTTCCAGAAGTCATATCTATCACTATTATCGAGACTGGGAAACGCTCAAGAAATCCACTATTCAGTATATGTTTGAAAATGACATACAAGAATGTCATGCGTTTTTAAACGCGTCAGAAAAAATGAGCGCTAGTGAAAGAGTAAACCTCTATATTAGAACGCTGTTACCCGATGCACCTTCGGCACACTGGCTGCTCTACCTTGAACTATGGCCAATGGCAGCACGCGATGCGGATTATGCTAAATTAGTGCACGACCACTCCCTGCAATGGATCACTATTCTTGAAGGCATCATTAGCGTAGGGATGCAGGAAGGCGAGTTCCTTGCGGAAAACGCCGCTACCTCAGCCAGACAAATAAACACATTAATTGATGGGTATTCCAGCTTGCTGATCCTCGATTATTCAGAAGACAGACGCAGCATTTTTCTTAATGAAATATCTGAGCTTGCCTTTAAAATACTTAAAAAGGATTTCTGAGTGGGTGAAGCAAGGTACCATATCAGTTAACTCTTTTTTATATTGAGATAACTTAAAATACGCTGCATTTTACTTTCTGCCGTCGTATTTCCTGGCGCAGTGCTGTCTATCCAGGTCTCATCGGCTTCAGGATGCGGACCTGACAGGATGATATTTCCCTTGCCATACCGGTACTTACCAATGGCGATATCTCCATTCTTGTAGTAAGCGATCGGCTGGAATCCAGTACTTGAGATACTACTGTTGAGATAAGGCCCATCCTGGTAGTAAAAAGGCTCTTGTTTATTATTCCATGTCAGTTGCAAGGTATAATCGCCTTCATCAACGGCCTGCGAACCGGGTCTCCCCACCCCTGACTCTAAAGGCGCATCAATAAGCCCTATCCAGTCTTTGTCGGCAAGATAGGCCCCCATACAAAGACCAAGAAAAGATTTGCCGCTTTTCACAAAATTACGGATAGCCTCTGCCCCTTCATCACCCAGGGCTTGATAAGATCCGGGTATATCCTGACCACCGCCAGGTTGAATATAGAGATCGAATTTTTTCAGTGTTTGCGCATTTAATTTCAGCTTTTCTTTTTCGCCAACATAAGAAATGTGCAGAGGCAGACCTGTCGCGACCAGCGATTTTACCACCATTTCAGAACAACCCGGGCACCCGGCCTCCCCGCGATAAACGGCGACATTATAACTCTCTGATTGCGAGGGCTTTGCCTGCACCGATGCGGTGAAAAAGGCGAAAGAAAAGGCAACTGTTAGTATTTTTTCTTTTTTAAGTCTGGTGCCCTGGAAAAAAATTTTCATGTCAGTAGATCCCCTGGTTATGTAGTGTCATGGTTAATCACAGCGTATCACTTTTGGATCCCGCAGATGATGACGGTAAATTAGAGCACTTGCTCAAATTTATCCTCAACCTCAAATTTGTCAAGACGTTTTAGTTAAAATAAATAATGTTTCTTTATTCTGTAAGGTAAAGGCGACAATATTTTATAAATATCTTTTAATGAGATATTCTCATATCTTATTGTCTTCTCAATAACATTAAATACCGAAGCGAGGGTGAAAAAAGAGTCGATCATGCTCCATGTAATACCGCGGTCGTCTTACCGGGCAAACGTCAACGTAGGCGTACTGGTCTCGCTACACAGCGATTGCAGTTCAGTAACAGCACCACATGCATGCTTTACATAAATCATCATTATATTCATACAGTTATAAAAACAACGTCACATGCGCCTTGATCCATCAGCACATTCAATAATACTGTATATAAAAACAGTATTCGAGGATCGATACCATGCAGTTTACTCGGCCAACTGAGATTTCGCCCCCACTCATGCTCCCCCTCTTCTCCGAGAGGGTGCCCTGCGGATTTCCCAGCCCCGCTCAGGATTATGTTGAGGACAGGCTGGATCTCAATAAATTATTGATAAAACATCCGAGTGCTACTTACTTCATCAAAGTCAGCGGAGAGTCTATGCGTGATGCCGGCATCAGTGATGGAGACCTTTTAGTGGTTGACCGCTCACTGTCTGCCGTCCATGGTGATATCGTCATTGCGGCTATCGCAGGTGAATTCACCGTGAAAGAACTTCGCACTCATCCTTTTTTACAGCTAGTGCCGCACAATCGCGATTACGCTTCCATTTCGTTTCATAATGCCGAAGAATTAGAAATATTTGGCGTGGTCATTTTTAGCATTAAAGCGCATAAATAATTATGTTTGCCCTCGTCGATGTCAATAATTTCTATACTTCTTGTGAAACGGTTTTTCGCCCTGATTTAAAGGGGAAGCCTATTGTGGTCGTATCCAATAATGATGGTTGCATTATTTCTCGCTCAGCCGAGGCAAAATCCCTCGGTATAAAAAATGGTGAGCCTTTCTTTAAAATAAAAAATAACCCTTATTATTCCACTGTTCATTTTTTCAGTTCTAACTATGCGCTTTATGCCGACCTCAGTGACCGTGTTATGCAAACGCTCACGGCAATGTCTCCATCAATAGAAATCTATTCCATCGATGAAGCCTTTATTAATTTATCCGGAGTAATGAATTGCGTCCCCTTACCCTCCTTCGGCCATGAAATAAGAACTCACGTATTGAAAAATACTGGCTTAACGGTGGGCGTAGGTATTGCGCAAACCAAGACATTAGCCAAGCTCGCTAACCATGCCGCGAAGACATGGCGCGGCACTGGCGGCGTTGTCGACCTATCCAATATTGTTCGCCAACGCAGGCTACTCGCCCTTGTCCCTGTTGAAGAGGTCTGGGGCGTTGGGCGAAAAATGAGTAAAAAACTTAATTTAATGGGTATTAATACCGCTCTGGATCTGGCAGAAAGCTCATTATGGGTCATAAAAAAGCACTTCAATGTGGTGCTGGAAAGGACCGTTCGCGAACTGCGTGGTGAGCCATGTTTTGAGCTACAAGAATTTTCCCCAACAAAACAACAGATTATTTGTAGTCGCTCTTTTGGCAACCGGGTAACGCAGTATTCAGATATGCATCAAGCCATTTGCGCCTATGCTGAGCGAGCAGCAGAAAAATTACGCACTGAGCATCAATTTTGCCGCTTCGTTAGCGTATTTGTTCGGACGAGTCCGCACGCCGTTAATGAAACCTATTATGGCAATCAAGCGTCAATGAAGCTATTAACGCCGTCTAATGATACCCGTGACATTATAAATTGTGCCACAAACTGCCTGCAGAGAATTTGGATTGATGGTTATCGATATATGAAAGCCGGTGTTATGCTTGCTGATTTTTTCAGTAATGGCATAGCGCAGCTAAACTTATTTGACGATAACGCGCCGCGCAAAAACAGTGCTGCGTTAATGGACGTTATCGACCAATTAAATCAATCCGGGAAAGGAAAAGTCTGGTTTGCCGGTCAGGGGATCGAAAAGTCCTGGGCGATGAAGCGTGAAATGCTTTCCCCGGCTTACACCACCCGATATTCAGACCTACCCGTCGCGAAATGAATGTACGCAGGTAATGACATCGCTTCGGGTGAAGGTCACTGCGTTTACCAGGCCTACGCAATCAGCGATAACGCCTTTGCAGCGCGGAAATCCCCTCCGCTCGTCAATGAGGCCTGCCTGACCGCCGGCGGACGAGGTGCTGCTTTTGCGCGCAGCCCGTCTCCCGCGCGAGGTTGCGGATGAGCAGCACCGCGGCATTCACTTGACACTGTACATTAATACAGTAAAACTATCGCCCGCGATCAGCATACAGAGGACAGAAGATGTTTGTGGAACTGATTTATGACAAGCGCAATTTTGCCGGGCTGCCGGGTGCCAGAGAGGCCATTCTTAACGAACTGACCAAACGCATGCAGCGCATTTTCCCGGAAGCGGAAGTGCGGGTGAAGCCGATGATGACGCTGCCGGCGATCAACACCGACGCCAGCAAGCATGAAAAAGAGCTGATCAGCCGTACGGTGCAGGAGATGTTTGAAGAAGCGGATATGTGGCTCACTGAAGAGTGATGCCGCCCGTCGTTGGCGGCGGCCATCTCTTTAAGAGCTTTCCCGGATGTGGCAGAGCAGCGGGAAACAGTACAATAGCGGCGGTTGCAGACTGGCAATGCAACCTTCGCTCACCTGCTGGCTCTTGCATACGGCCAGCAGGTGAGCCCTACCAACCTCCCCTCATCGCCCTCACAGCGTCTCCGGTAGCGCCGCCATCATCCGATCCACCAGCTCGCGATGCTGATGGACCTTCCCGCATTTAACAATGATCTGTCTGGCGTTGTCATAGCCCGGGGCCCACAGCCGGTTATTGAGCAGAACGTCCTTATAGACCGCGATCAGCGGTTTGTTCCACGCCGCCGCCATATGCACCACCGAGGTGTCCGGGGAGATAATCAGCTCCGCCTGGGCAATCAGCGCCATCGCATGGTGCAGCGTGTTAAACGGATTAATCACCACCTCCGGCGGCAGCGGGATGCGGATCTCACGCCGATGATCGAGCAGAATAACCGCCAGCCCCGGATGGCGAGCCCGCAGCTTGTCGAGCAGTTCGGCCAGCTGCGTCTGGGAGAGACTCCGGTCGGCATGGCCGGCAAAAATATTAATCACCACCGCTTTTCCGCTCAGCGACGCCAGATACTGCGCCACCTCCTGCGTAATCGGCGCGGGCACCGCCAGGTCGTAAGTGTCCAGACCGCGAGTGTCCAGTTTGAGATAGTCGGCGATCAACGCGAACGTTTTCGTCACGTGCCAGTGCTGGCAGTCAAAATCAAAAGAATGAGAGTAGTGTTTAATCGATGGCCATTTATTAAACCCGAGCACTGATTTGGCTTTTATTTGTCGGAAAAGCCGCAGGCGATGCACGGGAATATCGAACAGCGAAGGGTCAATAATAATATCGTACTTATTATTAGCCAGTTCATTAATGACGTCGCGGGGAACGTTATGGTTAAATTTACGCAAAAAGTCAGCGGAATTGACCGGCTCAGCTTCATAAATATGGCGGATCCGCGGGTTATAGCGCATCACCTGGCTGTTAGAGGTCGTCAGTAGAAAATCAACGATATAACCTGACTGATGCAGGCATTTTACCAGCGCGGAATCCACCACCACATCGCCGACCGCCCCCTCATTGCGCATGAGTAAGACAGTTTTCGCGGACGACAAATCCACCGGCTGACGGCGTCGGCGGTCCCAGAGCGCTTTCGCCACTCCCACCCGCAGGGCATTACGTACTTTCTTAGTAAAGTAATTCCGCCGTCTGTTGAGCTCCCTTATTTTATTAAACTTCTTGCGTGGGGAACCCTGCATGGTTGCATCGTGCATCATCCTAACCTCATTACGGCAATTATTAATATTCTGTGTCGTCCGATAGAGACTGAGCGAAATAAAAAAAGTTCGATTGAAAATGAAAATCATTCTTTTTTTTATTTACAAAACTCATCTGCTGCGCCTGCGAGATTGCACCACAGCACTGTGAAGCAATAATGAGCGAATGGTGAATTTCCCGGCCCACCGTTGGCAGGCTGACACAACAGCGCTAAGCTGGCTGCTTGATGATGTCAGGAGGACGCTATGCTTGAAGCAGTAGAAGGTAATATCCACCAGCGGCTGTGTGCGCTGCTCGACGAACACCAGGCGCGCTACCGGGTGATGGCGCACGACGCGGTCGGCCAGTGCGAAGCCGTCTCGGCGATCCGCGGCACCGCGCTTGGCCAGGGCGCAAAAGCGCTAGTCTGTAAAGTAAAAGGAAACGGCGTCAACCAGCATGTGCTGGCGATCCTCGCCGCCGATCAGCAGGCCGATCTCGCCAGCCTGGCCCGGCATATCGGCGGCAGCAAAGCCTCGCTGGCCAGTCCGGCGGAAGTGGATGCCCTCACCGCCTGCGTGTTCGGCGCCATTCCCCCCTTCAGCTTCCATCCGGCGCTGCGGCTGGTGGCCGACCCGCTGCTGTTTGAGCGCTTTCCACAAATCGCCTTTAACGCCGGACGCCTGGATCGGTCGATCATTCTCGATACCGAGGATTATTTACATATCGCCCGACCGGAGATCGCGACCTTTCGCCGCCTTAGCTAACCGGGCATCCGCCCTGATTTTCGCCGCATGGCGTAAAAATCCTGTTTATTCACGCCACGATGCGTAGAGTAAGCGGGATATTTTTTGGCTTTCTTTTTTTGGCAAGGACCTCTGTACATGTTTGATACCACCCTGTTGATCCTGCTGGGTCTGGCGGCGCTCGGCTTTATCAGCCATAACACCACCGTAGCGATCTCCATCCTCGTGCTGATTATCGTGCGCGTCACACCGCTGAATACCTTCTTTCCCTGGATTGAGAAACAGGGGCTGACCGTCGGGATCATTATTTTAACCATCGGCGTGATGGCGCCTATCGCCAGCGGTACGCTGCCGCCCTCGACGCTGATCCACTCCTTTATGAACTGGAAATCACTGCTGGCGATTGCGGTCGGGGTGTTTGTTTCGTGGCTCGGCGGTCGCGGCGTAGCGCTGATGGGCACCCAGCCGCATCTGGTAGCCGGGCTGCTGGTCGGCACGGTACTCGGCGTCGCCCTGTTTCGCGGCGTCCCGGTCGGGCCGCTGATTGCCGCCGGGATCATCTCATTGTTTATTGGGAAGTCGTAGCCAGGCTGCCGTGATAGCGGCCCGGCGTCTGTCCGAGCCCTTTTTTAAACATAGTGATGAAGGCGGTGGTGGAGTCGTAGCCCAGCGCCTGAGCCGTTTGCTGCACCGTTTGCCCGCGGATCAGCAGCTGCAGCGCGAGGATCAGCTGCAGCTGATGGCGCCAGCGGCGAAAGCTCAGCCCCGTTTCACGCACCACCAGGCGGGCCAGATTGCGCTCGCTCATCGCAAACACCGCCGCCCACTGGCTCAGGGTCTGCCAGCGCGCCGGATCCTCGGCCATCATCGTCACCATCTGACGAATTTTCGGGTGGTTTGATACCGGCAGCTGCAGGTGCTCCTGCGGCTGCCGGGGCAGCTCATCAAACAGAACCTGCACCAGCCGGGCCGTGGCAGGGGCGGCCAGCGACTCCCCGCCGCGTTCCGCCAGGGTGAGGATCAGCTCACGCACCAGCGGAGAAATCTTCAACGTACAGCAGCGATCCGGCATCGGCGCGGCGCCCGGCTCGATGAACAGGAAGCACACCTGGGCGCCGGGGGTGGCGCGGTTACTGTGGGAAAGCTGTCCCGGGACCCACACCGCATACTGCGGCGGCACCATCCACATCGCGTTCTCCACCTCGCAGGTCAAGGCGCCGTGCAGGGCGAGGATCAGCTGCCCCTTACGGTGGGAATGCGCCGGAATATACTGCTCCGCCTCCACCACCTGAATACGAAAGGCAATGGCCGATTCGTGGCCACTGTCCGGTTCATAACCATCCAGACCCAGTCCGATCATCATGTTGTCCGATATTAGCGATAATCTGTCATTTTAGCTTGATTTAAACAGGAGACAAAGTCGCTATCGTAACCCCCTCGTTAGTTACCTTGAGAATGATATGTCTTCTGTGATCTCCTCTACCGGCCGCCGCCCCGCGCTGCTGATTGCCGGTATCTTGCTCATCGCCACTACCCTGCGCGTGGTCTTTACCGGCGCGGCGCCGCTGCTGGACGCGATTCGTAGCGACTATAGCCTGACCACCGCGCAGACCGGGTTGCTCACTACCCTGCCGCTGCTGGCCTTTGGCCTTGTCTCGCCGCTGGCGGCAGGGGTTGCCCGCCGGTTCGGCATGGAGCGCAGCCTGCTGCTGGCGATGCTGCTGATCTGCGCCGGCATTGCCCTGCGCTCCCTGCCCTCCGCTGCACTGCTGTTTATCGGCACGGCGGTGATCGGCTGCGGTATTGCGCTGGGCAATGTCCTGCTGCCCGGACTGATTAAACGGGATTTCTCGCAGCATGTCGCGCGGATGACCGGCGCCTATTCCCTGACGATGGGTGCGGCGGCGGCGCTCGGCTCGGCGCTGGTGGTTCCTGTGGCGATGGCCGGATTCGGCTGGCGTGGCGCGCTGTTGCTGCTGATGATCTTCCCGCTGCTGGCGATCCTCAGCTGGCTGCCGCAGTCCCGGCGCCGGGCGGAGGCGCCATTGACCGGCTCAGGCGCCATGCACAACCGGGGGATCTGGCGGTCGGCGCTGGCCTGGCAGGTGACGCTGTTCCTCGGCATCAACTCGCTGGTCTATTACGTGATTATCGGCTGGCTGCCGTCGATTCTGCAGAGTATGGGCTATAGCGAAGCGCAGGCCGGCTCGCTGCATGGCCTGCTGCAGCTGGCGACCGCCGCGCCCGGTCTGGCGATACCGTTGATCCTGCATCGGCTGCGCGACCAGCGCGGGATCGCGGTGCTGGTCGCCCTGATGTGCGCCATCAGCGCCGCCGGGCTGTGGCTGCTGCCAGGGCTGGCGATCGGCTGGACGCTGCTGTTCGGCTTTGGCTCCGGAGCTACCATGATCCTCGGCCTGACGTTTATCGGCCTGCGCGCCAGCTCGGCGCACCAGGCCGCGGCGCTGTCAGGGATGGCGCAGAGCGTCGGCTATCTGCTGGCCGCCTGCGGGCCGCCGCTGATGGGCAGGATCCACGATGCCAATGGCGACTGGCATATTCCGCTGCTGGCGGTGGCGCTGATTTCGCTGGTGATGGCGGTCTGCGGCGCCCTCGCCGGACGTGACCGGGAAATCCACCCCTGAAGATGACCGGCAGCGCCCGCTGCCGGTGGGTTTATTGTGCCGCGGCGCGCAGCAGCGCCTGTACCAGCGGCGAAGGACGCCCATCCAGCGCGTGGCGTTCATGCTGGAACAACGTGGCGACAAAAAACGGGTGCGTCACCAGCTCGACGGCGCGGATCTCGCCCTCTTCATCCCAGCCGGTGACGCGCAGATCGCCCTGTTCCAGCTCTCCGGCAAACGCGCTGTCCACCCCGTACCGGCAGTGGTAGCCCTCTTCAATGCTCTCCCGGCCATAGGCGCGGGCAATCAGCGTATTCGCCCGCAGCTCGACGACGGCGGAGGTCTCCACCAGCGAACAGCTGAGGGGAGCAATCACCATCCGCCCTTCGTTGTCAGTTTCCGCATGACCAGCATCCTGCCAGCCGAGCACGTTACGGGCGTATTCAATCACCGCGTGCTGAAAGCCGCCGCAGGTGCCGAGGAAAGGGATGCCGTTTTCGCGGGCATAGCGGATCGCGGTAAAGGCCCCCTCCGGATGACGATACGGGCTACCGGGAACGACCCAGATGGCATCGTAATCGGCCAGCGCATCGCCGGAGACAATCGACGGGGTGGCGAGCCAGTCATATTTCACCGGCTGCTCCAGCACGGCGGCAGCATCGTCTATCGCCAGGGGAATGGCCTGATGGGCAACAATATCGGGGTGATAATCGCCGACGAGGGCGAGGCGTAAAGGGGTTTTCATAGCAGGTTCCTTATGTCTGGACGAGACGAGCAGCACAAGGCACGTCAGGATAGCGATCCCTCCTGTGGAACACAATCCTTATTTTCGCCCCACCGCCCCCGCCGGCGGGTAAGGTATACTGGAGCAAGCGTGAAAGGGAGAAAGGATGAAAAGTAAGCTTTTGGTCAGCGCCTGCCTGATGGGATTCCAGGTGCGGTATAACGGTAGCGAGAAGGCACAGCTGGCGGCGACGCTGTCCCGCTGGCAGCAGACGGGGCGGCTGGTGATCCACTGCCCGGAGCTGGCGGCCGGTCTGTCCACGCCCCGTCTGCCGGCGGAGATCGTCGGCGGCGCCGGCGGGGATGTACTTACCGGGCGGGCGCGGATCGTGGAAAGCGACGGCCGCGATGTCACGGGACATTACCAGCTGGCCGCCTGGCTGGCGCTCAGCGCCGCCCGGGAAGCGGGCTGTCAGGCAGCGTTACTCACCGATGGCAGCCCTACCTGCGGCAGCCAGTTTGTCTATGACGGTTCCTTTCGCGGACGACGCAAAGCGGGCGCCGGGGTCGCGGCCAATCTGCTGCGCGCTCACGGCATCACGGTATTTTCCGACGGGCAAATCCCGCAGTTGCTCGCCTGGATGGCACAGAGGGAGCAGGATGATGATTCAATGTAAACGGGTGTATGACCCGCAGGAAAGCAGCGACGGCTACCGGGTGCTGGTCGACCGTCTCTGGCCGCGGGGGATGAAAAAAGAGGCGCTGGCCTGTGATGAATGGTGTAAGGCGTTAACGCCTTCCGCTGAGCTGCGAAAAGCCTTTCACGGCGAGGCGATCGATTTCGCCCACTTCAGCCAGCGTTATCGCCAGGAGCTCGACGCCCATCGTGAAACGGGACTGCGGCTGGCGGCGCTGGCGCAGCGCCAGCCGTTGACGCTGCTGTACGCTGCGAAGAACACCGAGCAGAATCATGCCCGGGTGCTGGCCGCCTGGCTGGCGGCCCTGCCGGTTACGATTTAGCCGGATGATCCCGACGCCACAGCGCCCACTCGTCGAGGGTTTCGCCGCTGGGTAGTTTGCACTGGGTGCTGACGCCCTGCGGCGTTTGCACCGGCACCCGGGTACCGCCGGATTGCTGACAGTACACCGACGCGGGATTGGCCATGCCGATGGTTTTCGTCGGCGCGGTGGACTGCGGCTGGGCACAGCCGGCTAATACCAGTGGCAGAATAGCCAGTAACTTTTTCATCGTTTCTCCCTTTCCTGAATGCCCGGGGATTTTAGCCTGAATCTCCACGTTTTCTCCATCTTGCCTGCACTTTTCCCCCGTAGAGTAGCCCCTGTTCTCGAACTGACCAGAGAACAGATCATTCCATAATCAATGAGTTTTTCCCCGTCGCCCCCGACGGGGCTTTTTTTTGGGATTTAATAAATTGAAATAAAAGGATTTATTTCAAAAGTGTCCACATATCGACCACATTGACAAGAATAGCCCCCTTTCCAGGGGGCTATTTTTATACTGCAAGACTAAGTTGACTGTTCCCGTAATGAGAAGCCGGGAAAGCGTCGCCGGGGATGAATCCTGGCGGCAATGGATCTGCGCTGGTTGAGCGCTTCGTTACTCTGCGCTCTACGGTGTTAAGTGTCGTGAATGACTCACTGCATTCAAGATTCTGGCATTGATGATATTGCCGGATGGTGAACTCGCTTAACCGGCGGCTGGTGCGGGTACGGGCGTTTGCGCCGCAGTAGGGACAAACAAACATGATGATCTCCCATAGGGAGTTGAACTCACGCCTATTATGGCCGCTACTGTTCAGTTTCTGCAATCCAGTCGCTTATTTTCGCCTCAAGCTCCATTTTCGTGGTAAATCCGTTATCACCGATTACATGTTCCGCTCTGGCAATGATCCAATCCTGAGTATCGATTTCAGGCTTAAAGCCCGACACGTTCAGATGCATACCAGGGTATAAATCAGCGCGGCCGCGCGCCAGGGTTATCGAAAACTGTGCCGCGCCTTTCTGGAGCTGTATCCATTTTGCCGCAGCTGCGCGCCTGGCCGCCGTTTCGTTCTGATAGGTTTTACGCAAAACATACACGTTACCTTCAGCGCCCTCCATGTAATCCCCTTCCGGGCGGCTGCTTTTCTCCTTAGCCTTTTTTCTGGCAGTATTTGTTTTGCGCTTAGTGACCTTGACCGGTTTTTTCTTGCCGAAATTAAGATCCAGCCAGTACGCCCGCACGCCGGTGTAAGCATCGCGATCGGCAATGCGGAACCTGTGACGATCTCCGCTGGCACGGGTTATCTCAGCCGATGGCAGCGCCCTGCCGGATGCACTGACGCCGCCCCCAGGCAGGATAAACAGCAGACAGCCATTTTTCACGGTGGCAATGGCCCCCAACATCTCCGCCATGCGCGTTAAAAACGACATGTCACTCTCTTCGGTCTGATCCGCATGGTCAATCTCAATGTCGATCAGAGCCTCGCTAATCATTGGCTTCAGGTCATAACGCCGGGCTATGGCCGATACCACCCGCTCTACCGTCACATCATGCCAGGACACCTCCCGCCTGACGTTCATCTCTTCGCGAAAATCAGCGCTGTGCGCGGTGATGTCGATAACATCCGGCGGCCCGCTATGCCCAACCTCGTCAACGGTGTAGAGACCTTTGTAGATCAACGCCTCACCCAGCCAGCCGATGGACACCGCCAGCTCCGCACCACGTGGGGGTAAATCTGTTACCCCGTCAGAATCATCTACTGACAGGGTTAGCTGGTCAGCATCAAAACCGTTGTTATCTGTCACAGATAGCGAGGTGATGCGGTCGGCCAGTTCGGTCAGGGCTACCCCACCCAACGTGATGCTAAAATCCGGTGTCTTTACGACCTCACTTAATTTTTCTACATACGCTTCGGCTGCTGTTGTCAGCGTGTCTGCTATCGACATAACTCCCCCGTTTTTTGCTGATGATTCCATGCCCGCGCGCGGGGCTGAATCCCTTTTTGTTGTCAGCGAACGGGCAGACCGGCAACCAGGCGACGCCAGCAGACTTAACGTTGAATATTGCCCTGAACTCAAAGAGCAACATGATGGTGAACTTATGTCTGAAACTCGTTTTCACGGCGTCCGCTCTCGCGAAAATACCGACCTACAGCAGGCAATCAATGACATTGATTCCAGCGTAATCGGTATTGTTGCGGTTGCTGATGACGCCGATCCGGAAACTTTCCCGCTCAATACGCCGGTTCTGCTGACACGGGTACGTAACGTCCTCGGCAAGGCAGGTAAAACCGGGTCACTTTACAAAGCCCTCAAAGCCATTTCCGATCAGTGCAGCCCGCGCGTTGTGATTGTCCGGGTGAAAGAGGCTTCCGGTAACGGCGCCAATCAGTCCCAGGCCATTATTGGCGGAACAGATGGCGACAGCTATACGGGAATGTATGCCCTGCTGACGGCGGAGGCCAAAACCGGCTATCGCCCGCGCATCCTGGCGGTGCCGGACTACGACACTGCGGAAGTGACGTCACAGCTTTGCGTGATTGCCCAGAATCTTCGGGCTTTTGTTTATGCCGGTTGTAACGGCTGCGCGACCATGGCGGAGGCTATCGCTTATCGCAAAACCTTCGCTTACCGCGAGCTGATGCTGATCTGGCCGGACTTTATCGCTTACAACCCCCTGACGGATGATAACGAAACGTTTCCTGCCCCGGCATACGCCTGCGGCCTGCGCGCCGCTATTGATAACAGCCAGGGCTGGCACAAATCACTGTCCAACGTTGTAGTGAATAACGTTCTGGGTATTTCGAAAGATGTGTTCTGGGCATTGCAGGCAGAAGACAGCGACGCCAACGAGCTGAACAACAACGAAATCACAACGCTTATCAAGCGTGACGGTTTCCGCTTCTGGGGTAACCGCACCACGGACACCGAAACCTACACTTTCGAGGTTTTCACCCGTACCGCGCAGATCCTGGCGGACAGTATTGCGGAGGCGCAATTTACCTCTGTTGACAGCCCGCTAACTCCGGCCAACGTGAAAGATGTGGTAAGCGGCATCCGCTCTGCTCTCAGCAAAAAAGTCACTGCCGGCCAGCTTATCGGCGCTGACTGCTGGTATGACACGCTGGACAACGGCACCACGGATTTGCGCCAGGGAAAACTGATTGTGCGCTATAGCTACAGCCCGGTCCCACCGCTTGAAGATCTGACGCTATACCAGACCTTTACTGATGATTTTTACGAACCGGCGTTCGCGTCGCTCGGGGGTGAATAATGGCTATTCCTCACAAACTGCGGCTTTTTAGCTGCTTTGTTAACGGCGACAACTATCTGGGAAAAGTGACCTCTTTCACTCGCCCCAAACTGTCACGAAAGGTAGAGGACTATCAGGGCGGTGGCATGCTGGGTGCGGTCGGTGTTGATCTCGGCCTTGAGGCTGGCGCGCTGGATTCCACCATTGTATTTGGTGGTGTCATCAAAGCACTGTTTCTCGAATACGGGGCAGAAATTGACGGCACGCGGCTGCGCTTTGCGGGTGAATATTTCACAGATGGCGAAAGCCAGCTTGTCGAGGTGGAGCTGCGCGGGCGATTTACTGAACTCGACGGTGGAGACTCAAAACAGGGAGAAGATTCGGAGGAAAGCTACACCTTTAAATCCACCTACTACAAATTCTCCATTGATGATCAGCCCATTATCGAAATCGATCTGCTGAATTTCATCTACAAAAAGAACGGTCAGAACATGTTCCCGGACCGCATCACCTCCGCCCTTGGCATGGGCAATTAATAACCTTTCAGAGGGTGGCAAAGATGCCGCCCGGAGATTTTTAACATGGCTAAAAAAACTAAAAACCTGTTCACGCTGATGCAGCCAGTAGTTCGTAAAGACAGTGAGATTGGTCAGGTGGAAATCACCGGCGCCATCAGTCAGGCCGGATCGTTGCGCGGCCTGAATCTTATCCGCGTTGCCAATATGGATGCAGACTCAATTGCCACGCTGTTGACGCGAGTCACCGCGCCTGCGCTGACACAAAAAGAAATTAACGAAATGCACACTCTGGACTTTATCGGGCTGGCAGAGCTTCTGGTCCCTTTCTTGAATCCGCCGGAGCCTGGAGCGTCGAATGTGGCGGAGACGGAGAGCGAGTAATCACCGTCGCGTTTGACCAGATCGACGATCTGGTTGCTGATATAGCCGTTATTTTTAACTGGCCGCCCTCTGAAGTTTTCGGCATGGATCTTGGCGAGGTGATAGCCTGGCGCAAGCGGGCGGCGCTTCGAAGTGGTGCCAGTGATGAAGAGTCTTGATATACGCGTTGCTTTCAGCGCGATCGACAGATTTACCCGCCCCGTTAATGCTGCCCGCCAGAGTGCGGGCGGCCTTTCCGATTCCCTCAGAAAAACACAATCCACCCTGAAAGGGCTCGATAAGAGCAGTACCACTTTTCAGCGAATGACCGCGGCCGTCGGCAAAACCGATCGTTCCATCTCACGTGCCCGTGCCCGCTTTGATGGCTTGTCAGAAGCACAACGTAAAAACGGAACGCTGACGGAAAAACAGCAAATACTGATGTCCCGATTGGGTGAGCGGCTTGATCGGTTGACCGCAAAACGCGTGACGGAAGTGGCCCGCCTCCGTGAGAGTGCATCAGCCCTGCGCCAGCATGGCGTCATGCTTTCCGGTAGTAGCGCCACCATCGGTAACGCGATACGCCGCACAGAACAATACAACCAATCCCTTGAACGGGAAAAACGGCAACTTGCTGCAGTCACTCAAGCTCGTAAACGTTACGAGGGTGCACAGCAGATGGCCGGGAAGTTGCGCTCTGGCGGTGCCATAGCATTAGGTACAGCAACCGCTGCCGGGTATGGCGCCGGACGCTTCCTGTCGCCTGCGGTTGGTTTTGATGAGGAAATGTCAAACGTCCAGGCGCTGACGCGGCTCGATAAAAGCGATTCGCAGCTGGCCGCCTTGCGCACTCAGGCAAAAAAACTCGGTGCTGAAACCGCCTTCACCACACGTGACGCCGCCAGCGGCCAGGCCTTTCTGGCAATGGCGGGCTTCACGCCAGATGCTATCCGTGCCGCACTGCCCGGCGTGCTCAATATGGCGCTGGCAGGCAGTATGGAACTGGGTGAAACGGCAGACATCGGCTCAAACATTCTTTCTCAGTTTTCCCTCGATGCCGGAGAAATGGACCGCGTCAGCGATGTGCTGACAGGTACATTTACCCGTACCAATACCACGCTTAGCAGCCTCGGCGAGACAATGAAAGTTGTCGGGCCGGTAGCCGCGGGACTAGGAATTAGCCTGGAAGAAGCCGCAGCTATGACCGGCACGCTGGCGCGCGTGGGTATTCGCGGTAGCGAGGCCGGTACTGCAATGCGTCGCTCCCTCTCCCGCCTGGCCTCCCCTACTACGGCAGCCAAAAAGGCACTCAAAGAGCTGGGAGTGGAAACTGCCGACGCGAGCGGAAAAATGCGACGTCCGTTCGATATTCTTCTCGATCTACAAAAACGCGTTTCCCGCTTTGGCGAGGTGGATCAGGTTTCATTTTTCAAAGATATCGCCGGAGAAGAGGGTTTTACGAGCCTCCAGTCTTTGGTCAACGGCGCAGGTGATGGTTACCTCCAGTCACTCTATGAACAAATTGCAGAAGCACATAAAAATCAGGAGGCGTTCGCCGTCGCTAACAAGAAGAAAGACAACCTGGGCGGCGATTTGAAGGAACTGGACAGCGCGTGGGAGGCGTTCCGCATTTCTGTGGCGGAGACAGTAGACGGCCCATTGCGCAGACTGACACAGGGGCTTAGCCGGGTTATTGGCACTGTTCAAAGCTGGGTAGAGGAAAACCCCAGACTTTCACAAACGTTGTTACTCGCCGGCGGGACTGCACTGGCACTGACCGCAGTAATTGGCGGTATGTCATTGGCTGCTGGTCTGCTGATAGGTCCGCTGGCGAAGCTCAGACTGGGGTTTGCGCTTCTGTCCGGCGGGAGAGGAATCGGAGGTACGGTATCAGCGTTCCGCATGTTGAGTGCTGCGGGCGGTAGCTCACTGGTAAAAATTAGCGGATGGGGTGCTTTACTCAGCGGCCTGGTCGGACGCCTCGGCGTATTAACCAGATTGATGGTACCACTGCGCGGTGCGTTACTTGGCGCCTTTACCTCTCCGGTGACTGCTATCAGCGCCCTGTCAAAAAGCATTGGCGGGCTGGCACTGCGGCTAACCGGGATCCCTGCTATCTTCGGCATTGTGAAAGGCGGAATTGCGGCGCTGAGTGGCAGCTTATCAATGCTATTGAGCCCAATCGGCTTAGTGGGTGCTGCGTTTGTAGCGGCTGGGGTACTGATCTGGAAATACTGGGGACCAATTAAGGCCTTCTTTAGAGGTTTTTTTACAGGCGTCATCCAGGGGTTAGCGCCAGTTTATAACGCATTTTCCCGGCTGGCGCCCGTTTTCGGGGTCATTGGGGATGGCGTCAAAAACGTCTGGAACTGGTTTAAAAAAGTATTAACGCCCGTTGAGGAGAGCCGCGAGGCGCTAAACAAATGCGCCAGCGCCGGACAGACTTTTGGCGAAGTCCTGGGGACCGCACTTAGCGTTCTGCTTTGGCCGCTTCAGAAGTTAATGGAAGGCGTCGGCTGGTTACTGGAGAAGCTCGATCTCATCCCCGATGGCATTGAAAGAGCCAGGCTGGAAGCGGCCAGACTCAGGGCTATTCCGGTTATGTGGGAATGGGATGAAAAATCCGGGCGCATGGTTAAAAGGGAGTGGCAATGGTCATCTGAAAAACCTGCAAGCAAAGGCAGCGCCCCGCCGCCCAATGTGCTCGGGGGCAACTCTGGAACAGAGCGGCGGCTGGGCCAAATCGCGGATAACACCAAAGGCCTTTTAGATGAGGAAAAGCGCAAACGTATCGGGCCGGGTGACATTGTATTTAAAAATCTCCCTCCAGCCCTTGCAGTACGTGGTGAATGGCAGGAGTCGAAGCTTGTCCGCCAGTCTGTCAGCGCTCGCCCGGTTATTGCCGCTGGCGAACCATTGATAAAACAGACGCAGGCATGGCAACCGGTACGCCGAAATCAAAGCACCCACACGGCGGCTGCGGCTCAAGGTAATAGTTTTTCCGGTGATATTCACATCCATCTGCACGGCATTCAGAGCAGCAATCCGCGCGAACTGGCGCGACTTGTTGGCGAAGCGGTACGCAAAGAAATTGAAAAACAGCAACGCGCTACCCGGGGTTCGTTCCGGGATCATGATTAACAGGAATTATAGCTATGATGATGGTATTCGGACTTTTTGTATTTGAACTCAGGACACTGCCCTATCAGCAATTGCAGCTGTCCCGTGACTGGCGGCACGTTAAGAATGATCGCGTGGGCCGTAGTGCAAAGTGGCAGTACGTTGGCGCCGGTGAGAACCAGCTGACGCTTGGCGGGCTACTGTATCCTGAAATCACTGGAGGCAACCTGTCTTTGGGTGCTGTCTCGACAATGGCCTACACCGGGCTAGCCTGGCCGCTGATCGATGGCGTCGGGTCCATTTACGGGATGTATGTCATCACGGGCTTGCAGGAAACGCATCAGGAGTTTGATCGCTATGGCAAAGCTAAAAAGATAGAGTTCACGCTTTCGTTGCAGAGGGTTGATGAAGATATCAGGGAGCAGATGCAAAGTGCATCAGCAAGGGATCTGATGGAGCTCTTTAAGGAAAGTCATTAGACTGCATCATACACATATCGTGATACGGCCAAGTGCTTATATCCTTAGATACTTCGTAACTAATGAGGGCAACAATTGATTGCGAGGAAGATAGTGATAAAGAACGTTTTTGTATTAACTCAAACTTGACTAAGCATCTTTCCAGTACTATAAACAAGGAAATCCAGCAGCGGTCTGCGGGTGAAGCACGATGGCGTAAAATAATACTTTTTACTTGCTAGATCGCTTCTTTAGGGGCAGCGATTTAAATTTTCCCACAAAAAAAACCTTAATAGCAGCGCAGCTAATTTTATTGCCAACTTTAAGGTTAGCAAGACGAGATATATTATTCCTAATAAGGGGGTACACTTTGAACACTTCTGATCTATTTGAACAAATACCATCAAAACGCAGGTCTTTAAAAGATCTCGCAACCTATATCAAAACAAAATCTGGAAATAGCCCCAACTATTCTATTTTTTTAGGAGCTGGTGCTTCGGTAACCTCAGGAATAAGTTCTGGTACACAATTAGTTGAAGAATGGAGGAAGGAAATTTACGAGCTTTCTTCTTCATCCGCCTACACAGACGTAAAAACTGCACGACAATATTTAATTGATAAAGAGTCGTCCTGGTACGACCCAACTAATGAATATTCTTCATTATTTCAAAAAAAATTCGACTTACCAGCACAGCGAAGAAGGTTCGTAGAGAAACAAGTTGACTCTAAGCTTCCATCTATTGGTTATTCATATTTAGTGAGTCTCTTTCAAAGTGCATATTTTGATACTGTTTTTACAACAAACTTCGACGATCTGATAAATGAGGCTTTCTATCAATTCTCAAGAGAACGTCCAACCTTATGTGCTCATGACTCATCAATAAAAGGAGTCTCCGTTAATTCCTCAAGACCCAAAATAATAAAAGTTCATGGGGATTATCTTTTCGATAGTATAAAAAGCACACTTAACGAGACTGAATCACTTGAAATCAACACCAAAGAAAAACTAATTGAATTCACAAAAAAATACGGGATGATATTCATCGGTTATGCAGGCAATGACAGATCTATTATCGATGTAATCAACTATCTACTAAGGCAAGACGAGTTTTTAGGCAATGGTATTTACTGGTGCATCAGGAAGAACGACGAGATAAATCCCGATCTTCATAAAATACTAAAAAGAGAAAGGGTCTACTATATAGAAATCGATGGATTTGATGAAGCGTTAGCGGAACTACATCATCATATAATTGGAGAGGGTTTATCATTAGAGTCTAATTTCAAATCTACGAAACGCGAAAGCATGTTATCAAACTTTATTGAAGACTCATATAATCTGTCCAAGAATAAATATATAGCTCAAGATATTGAAAAACTTAAAAATCACACAAATAGACTTGATATATCTAATTTAATAAATGAACTATCTAGCGAAAACTATATTAACAAAGCTGGGTTTACAGAGGTAGATTTTAGAAACCTTTTATCTTTAGATATGCTAATGAAAAACAAAAAGTTTGATGAGGCAGAGAGTGAAGCAACCAAATTATTTTCTTTATGTAGTTCTGATGACTTAAAAAACTCTTACCTCTCACGGTTAATAGAAATTTATCATCAACAAGAAAAATATGATCTTGCCTTAGAGCAAGCTGACATTACTATCGAGATGGATGAATATAGCATTAAAAACAATTTAAGGAAGCTTTCCCTTTTGCGTGATTCAGATAGCAAAATGGAATTCATAACTCTTTTACTAGAAAAATTTAAATACAGTTATGAAATAAAGAATCAATTTGTCATTGAAAGTTTAAATCATAGATTTTCTAAAAATTTCAAAAAGGATGTTTCTCTAGAAAACTTAATGAAGAAACTTGAATCTAGTTTAAATATAAATCCCAGCCTAGAAAATAGAGCTTGGGATTTAAAAAGAAAAACTTTAGAAGCCATCAAAGACACTACTGACAACACCAAGGAATACAAGGAAGAACTAAACAAATTAGTCGAAGAGATGAATAAAAGAAACCCTACGCACATACATACTCTAGAAATGAGAATGAATGCATGCATCCAAGATGCTGACATTGAAAAGGCCATTGCACTTCTTAAAGAGTTAGGTGATTTTTATAAAACATCATCAAATAAAAAAAAGGAAAAACTTTTTGAGCTAATGATAAATATAAACAGGAAACTTTCTTCATTTAGAGATAGAGTGAAAGCATTAGAATGTAGCAAAGAGCTCTTAGAAAATTACAACTATAAATTTGAACAAACTGAAAGCGCATTACCTTATTTATTTAAGGCGGAGTATTATGTGTCTTATGATCGTGATCTAAAAATGGCAAAGGACTTTATATTAAAAGCTATAGAGTGTGATGATGTATGTGATTGGGCGCAATCATGCTTAGACATATTGATGTATGGTCAGGCTGACTTTGTCAATGGAATGAAATTATTGGAAAAATGCAAGCCTGACATCAAGGAATCAAAATATTATCTTATGTTATCTCAAATTAATGTTGAGCGTAATGACTTCGAAGAGGCAAATAAAGCAATTGATAAAGCACTAGCATCTAATATAAATTACGATGATTACTTGATAAATAAATCATTTATTTATCTTCACGAGAATGCAAACCAGAAAGTATTAAATCTCCTTTCACATGAAATATCTGAATTAGCGCCAGGATCAGGAAAAGAAGCACTAGTCATAAATAGAGAGCTAGCAAATAAACGTGCCACATCAAAAATCAACAAAATCGACCTTCAAAATGTAATTGGCCGTGATAAAAAGGGGCCAGCCAGTGTGGCTGCTCATATTCTTCTTGATGAAGATATTGCAGCAAGACGACTTCTTGACGAAATTATTAACACCGACTTCTCATACTATTATACGTTTATGAGGTGGCCTGTTATACCTAAGAAACTCCTGGAAAAATATCAGACTACTTGCGTAGCAACTGATAAACTCTCAGCTTAATTTCCCCTCTAACGATTCCCATGTTAACTCATGGGAATCTCATTTATGTTACAAAAGACGCATATAGAGCCTAATAAATCGCGCAGCCTCCACCTCCAAATCATAATAACACCTTGCTTTCATTAATTCTCTGGATGTCATAACATTTCAAAAATAAACCTTCACCATTGTAAATTTTTATAGCTCACGTTTCCACATGCGCATAATGACGTATTTATTAGTCACATCAATGGATTTATTTTGGGTTTCCATCACTCCACTCTCATCAGTGTAAGTTCCATCAGTAAGCGCCAGCGGACCGCTTTTTTGGTTATCTGTTCCGTGGGTAGTGTTCGGGTCCCACGTAGCACCTGGCGATCTATCACCAGAACGATGCCAGTGGGGAGGCAGGTTATCCGCCTCAAGTTTTACTTTGTTACTGCCACCGGTCACGCCATATTGAGAGCCAATACGCACAACCCTGTCAGCAAAGGTTTCGCTTAAATCCGTCCAAGTCTGCCAGGGAAACCGCTTCGCTGGGCTTTGCTCGCCTGCGACAACGATTCCAACGTAAAAAATGGCGTCAACAATAGCCTTGTATCCTACTCCATCGCTGTCCAGCCCCAGCGACTTTAGCGCCTCTGATGGATCGCTCAGATCGGACAGGTTTTTCTCTTTTTGCAGTGCGCCGTCGATGCGCGAGTCATCCCCCGCAGCTACCGTTCCCGCCTCGGTGCCCACGTCGCGCGTAGCTGAATTCCCCAGCTCCAGATTATCCCGGGCCTCTTCGGTATCGTTTAAATCAGAAAGATTTTGTGCTCGCCGCAGATAGCGTTTATCACCTGTTTCCTGCGTGAGTGTGGCAAGCGCCGGATCGATAACAAGCTGCACGCTTGAGCTGTGCGTCAGCGTCAACACCAGCGTCAGAATGATCTCTTTGATGATGGAATCAGATTGTGCCGGGAGGTATGTCGCCGGATATGTGCCATAAGCAATGAGCGTACCCTTAGCGCTGACCAGCCCCGCTTCTCTGAGCGTTTTACCTGGATAATCCTGACAGTTGATAACGATCTGACCGCTGATAAACCCCTCATAGCTTGAATCAGAGTCAAAGGTTTCACGGCCAAACTGTCCAAAAAGCGCCGTCACCGCCGCCAGGTCATCGGGATCGGTCGGCAATGTCACGCCGCCACCATCGCCGATCAGCACGGAGGTAATATCCACCACCTCCCCCGCCTGATACGCGGCCTCGATTTCGGCGGCGCCCGCCGTGGTTAGTGTCAGTCCCGTGGCCATTATGCCTCCTCATTTTTTGTTTCTGGCTCAATGCCGTACACACTGGCAAGGCGATCATAAAAATCATCACTTACGGTCTTGCGGTCAGCATCGATATCGCCTTCATCAAGATAAATCACGCCGGCGATCTGAAGCCGGTTCAGGTGCTCAAGGAAAAACGCATCGGTCTGGCAAAAGTCGATTAGGCTTTTTAATTGATTGAATGTTTTCATAATTTATTCGTTATCCAGTTGCCGGGTAAATCGTCGTAATCGTCCAGGCCCACGCAGGCATAAAACGCGTAATAGTGCGCGGTGACGTTCGGCACCTTGCCCATAAATACCAGGCCTTTGCCGGCCAGTAATGCGCAGCTCCTGAATATTGCCGTTGTGGTGACAATCTCCGGGTAACTCGCAAGATTGAATATCGTGTTAACGTCGCTGCGTAATGACGCGCAGCCGTCAAACAGATAACCCACCGTCGTGACCGCCGTGGTGTTGAGTAATCCCGCCCCGACGACTTCCAGCGCACCACATTCCGAAAAGACATTTGTGAATACCGTGGCACTTATGCTGGCGGCAAAAAGACCGGCTGGCACTGAGCGCAGGTTTTTACAGCCCCTGAAGGTCTGGCCGTAAGAGGTCACCAGCGGGTTGCCGCTGAACAGGTTTTCCGGTATTTCCTCCACGCCGGTATTCTGGAACGTGGCGCCAAACGAGGTAATAAGCGAGCAGGACGCAAACAGCGTCGGCGGAATATTTACCAGCGAGGTGCAACCGTAGAACGTCGATCCGGCACCGGACAGCAGAATGTTGTTTTTCAGCAAATCGCCGGGCAATACCGCCAGTGAGGTACAACCCGAGAATGTCAGCGTTAACGAAGTGAGATTGATGCAACCATCAAGCAGGCCGGACGGTAGCGCGATCAGTGCGCTGCAATCACGGAATGTCGATCCCATACCTTTCAGAGATACCATGTCACTGAACAGTTCTTTTGGCAGTCCAGCCAACGCGGAGCACTTGTCGAACATGAAATCGACGGCTGTCACTTTGGCGCAACCGGCAAACATATCTCCCGCGAGAGAAACCAGAGAGCGGCAACCTGAAAACGTATAGCCCAGGCTGGTTAACGCGCTACATCCCCGAAATGCGCCGTCCCCCACAGAAACCAGCGAAGTACAGTTTACAAAAGCGTATGTGAATGTCGTTACCAGCGCTTTCTCAGCAAAAGCATCAGCATCAATTTTCGTGAGCGATCCACAGTTAGCAAAAGCGTATGAGAAAGTGGTGACTTTAGCGCAGTCAGTAAAAGACGGGAGCGCCGTCAGGCTGCTGCACCCATAAAACGTACTGGCAAAGGTCGTCACCTCTACGCAGCCGCTGAAAATATCTTTCGCTACAGTTTCAAGAGAGCGGCAGCTGTAAAATGCAGAGGCGAATGTCTGCGCCTGGCTGCACCCGGCAAATAAACCCGCGCCGACCGTTTTCAGCGAACTGCAACCAGAAAAGACCGTGCCGAAATAGGTCACTTTCGACAGACCAGCAAACAGACCGGCAGGAACAGAAAGAAGCTGCGAACAGCCAGTGAATGCACCGCCAAAATGATTCGCTTCAGAACATGTTTTAAACAGGTTGGCGGGAATTGCCGTCAGTGCCGTGCAATTCTGGAATACGCCGGTGAATGCGCCGCCCGGAACATCCGCAAACATATCAGCAGGCAAGACAAGAAGATTTTTACACGCCCTGAAGCTATAAGAGAATGTCCCTGCTGAACCGCATCCTGTAAATATTCCCGTGCCGATATTTGCAAGCATTGAGCAACCATCAAACGCGTAACTGAAATTCACCGCAGATACACAGCTGTGGAACAAATTATTGCCGATACTGATCAGGCCGGTGCAGCCTGCAAATACCGATGAGAAGTCGATCGCATCGGGCTGGTTTGCAAATAGCCCCGATGGAACCTCAGTAAGCGATGTACACCCTCTGAATGCGTCTGAAAAATCCTCTATCTTCATGCGAGAAAACAACGATGCCGGAATACCTGTAAGCGACGAGCAGTTGGTAAAAATATTTTTGCAGTTATTCACGTTTGGCAAATCGTCAAATGCTCCGGGACGAATAGCCATTAATCCGGTGGTATCCAAAGCGAACCCTGAAAGATGACCTCTTTCCCCTGTAACACTAATCAATTCCACAACAGGGTTCAGTTTCGAAGAATAGTTAGATAAACGGCTGCGCAGACAGGCGGTTTCCGTGTTCTTAACCGTGATGGTGTATTCCTTTCCCTGTACTAATTCACGTGTAGGAATAACCCAACCTGAAGCTTCACTGGCGGGATCGAAACGGTAATCCCGGCTGTCAATGCCGTCGCCATAGTCAACCGTGAAACCCTCGTCCATATGAGCAAAGAATATTGGCTTGGTTGCACTGTCGATGCGGGTAATGAACTTCATTACCGAGACCACTTTTATGCTGATCACCGCACTGATGCCATTAGTCGTCGTAACGGTGACCGAACAGGTACCTCGCTTCATGCCCGTAACCAGAATATCGCCGTTGACTATTCTGGCGGTCGCGATTGTTTGATCCGATGTAGTTACCGTAAAGGTTTTATCTTCCGCGTATTCGGGGAGAATTGTCACCGTGACCGTTTCCGCGTCCCCGGGGGCCAGATTCAGCTCGTAGCGGGATAAAACCACCTGCAACGGGACAAAGCGCGGCGTGATTTTCTCCGTGGCGTACATGTAACCGGCCGCATACGAGGTTCCCTGAGGTCGGCCAAATACATGAACGGAAAACCAGCTGCGCAGATTCCTGGCGCGCAGCACCGCCAGTTTTAGATCCTGCTGGTCGTATTCCGTTACCGGCAAATCGTTCTGATACACGTTCAGGCGAAAGGTATACGGATCCCCTTTCGGGTTCTGATTGAACCATTCAACAATATCCGTCCCGAAAGGACTGTCCACCAGGGCATGACGGACGGCGGCGACCGTACCACGATGGCGGTGGATGTAGTGGGCGCGCTTGATCGCATCGCGTTTCTTTTGTTCTGACCAGTTAATATTCCAGGTATCAACCTGATATTCCCACGCCAGCCACGGCAGCAGCGCCAGCGGGCAACTGTCCGGATCTTTAACCCAACGAATCAGATATACAGGCAACTTCGCCAGTGCTGCGGCGCTGGCCCTGTCGATGGCCCGCTCCACGGCGGTGGCGTTGGGGGGAAGAATGCTGGCGGGATAATTAGCGGTCATGGTCCATCACCACAAGATTGATTTTCACGGCGGTGCAATGCGGGGCTTCGCCCATCGTCGCAACGACGTCGGCGACGGGTGAATGCAAATCGACGGTGACAACGCCGTCCTGATGCAGCGCACCGTCTATGCCCGACCGTGCAGCGGTGGCGTTGATGAGATGCACAGAGGCGGTGTATTCGTTCAGTGCTGCGGTGGCTTTTTCCAGCACCGTGGCGGTGTCCACGCCGTAAGGGACGTAAATGTCAGCAAGCACCTGATAATTCACAATCACAGCGGAGCGGACATAATCGGACACATAATCCGTAATCGGTCGCACGTCTTCCGGGTTCACCGCTGCCAGGACTTTATCGAGCAGAGCCTGCGGGGCGGTCCCATCTCCGGTACGTGACAGCACGTAGAGAAAAACGCGTCCTTCCTGGTTATGGGTTTCAGGGCCATAGGCACGCGCATCGAGCACATCCGCATCCGCACCTCGCGCAAAGTAGTGATAGGCATTTCTGGCGCCCGCAGTGCTCAGGCGAGCCCATGAGAGCAGCGTGCGGCCACGCAGCTCTTCGTCGCTTTCATATACAGCGTCCGCCTCGTCGTTAGCTTCGGTAATCAGCAGGCGTTCTGTGTCAAAATTCCCGGCGACCTGATCGAGATCCGCCCCCAGGGCGCTCGAAAGCAGCACCGCGCGCACGGCTTCATTGATACGTTGCAGCAGATGGATCTCGCGATAGGTGAAGGCTTGGGCCAGTGCCGCCATCGGTTCAGATTCCAGCAGCAGCGCAGCAGACACAGAAGCCTGAAGTTCCACAGGCATGGCCGCCACGATAAGCGCCCGGATATCAGCCAGCACCGTTTCAAAATCGGGCACCTCGACGATATCAGGCTGTGGGATCTGAGATAAATCGACGGACGTTTGCACATTAGCTCCTTAGCCTGATGGTGTTACTGGTTTCTGTCATGGTTTCCGTGATAGTGCCGGTCAGTTCAGCAGTCACCGCGCCTGTTTCTGAAAACACCACGTTGACGGTAGTCAGGCTGATCCGCGGCTCCCACTGCGCCAGCGCGATAGCGGCGGCGCCCATCAGCTGCATGCGGGTGACGGCGTTCTGCGGCGCATCGAGCAAATCAGGGATCGCGCTGCCAAACTCCCGGCGCATCACACGGGAGCCTGTTGGCGTGGTGAGGATTTTTGTCACGGACTGCCAGAGCTGATCGTGATCGGTCAGCGCGCCGGTGCCTTCCGGGTTCATCCCGGTATAACTGGCTGTCATTGCGGGCCTCCCGTGCTACTCCCGCCAGACTGCACGCCACCGTGTTTATGTTCGTGTACGGTGATCCCGTTTGACTGCAACACGCCGCCGGAATGGAACACATCACCGGCCATCGTGCCGCCGTGGGTCAGTTCGAAAGTGCGCACTTTAAGTTTTTCTGTGCATTCCACCTCGGGCGAGTCCAGCGTGACGCGGGTTTCCGCCTGGATATGCGCGGTTTTAATGCCGGTCACGGCCAGCGCTCCGGCATCGTCGGCAGCGTCGTAATGCAGGCGAGCGCCATCCGGTGCGGTGATGATGATTTCCAGCAGGCTGCTGCCCATTGGCGGATTATCTGCGCTATATGCAGAGCCAATCACAAATGCGTTTTCAGGGTTGCCGCCCGGGCAACCGATCCAGACCTGCTCCCCTATCGAGGGAGGCAGCCAGATGCTGAATGCCCCAGCGCGGATGACGTTCCAGCGGATCCATGTGGTCAGCAGCCTGCCGGAGCGAACGCGCACCGCTTTCTTATCGACGCTGATTTGCTCCACAACGCCCTGGCGCAGAATGTTTTCCAGCAGGCGCATCAGTTCGGCATTCATGACGCACCGCCCAGACTGCTGATAACGGCGTTTTCCGTAGCGATCAGGTCTGCCGGAGTCATGCCCAGCAGTTCGCGCGCCGGGTACTGCGCGTAAGCGCCCGGACCAACCTCATCTTTGAGGCCGTACTGGTGAATACGGGCAATGCGCGCAGCGATGCCGTCAAATCCTACGGTGACGCCGCCCGCGTCCGGCCTGACCTTCATAAAACGCAGGGTGCGCAGGCGGGTAAACATCGGCGCTTTTTTTGTCTCTGAATGCATAGCTGATTGCGTTTTGATTTCCAGATACCGCTCGATATCGGCCCGGTAGAAGGTGCGGATATCCCGGCGCTTCTCGTCAAAACCCGTGATTGTCCGGCCATATTTACCGCGCCCGCCGCGCCAGTTTTTCAGCGCCCGCACCTCGTTATTCCAGAAGAACTTGATCCCCTGCTGGGTGCGGTAAACTTTACGGCGGCGCACGGCATAGCCGCTGCCGTCCGGGTTTTTCTGTGACGCGATACGGCGCTGCTGACTGCGGCGCACTGCCAGGCCAATTTTGCGCGCGGTACGGATGCGCCCCGCCGGGCTGACGCCGTCGAGAATGTCCTGAAAGACCTGATCCAGCTCGCTGAACATGCGATCGCTCACGCTCCGGCCTCCTGAAGCATGCCTTCAAATACCAGCCCCCAGCCAGTTGCGTGGGGTGTCAGCACGCGCGGGCGCGGCTCCGGCAAATGCTCGGCATACGGCACGCCGTTTTCATCCAGTTGCACCAGTACCCGCTGATGTACCGGCAGCTCAAACATCAGATCGGCGGTGTCATCGCTGTTAATCAGCGTGGTGAATTTAATCTGCTGGTTTTTATCCGGGTTCAGCAGCAGATCGGGCTGATTAAACCAGAGCCAGGCCATCAGCGGCAGCGTGAAGTCGTCAATGCTCCCGGCGTAGTTCATGACGAACAGCACCAGAGAATAGCGGTACATGAATGACGGCGTTTCACCGGTGGTTTCAATGCCACCCTCTTCAACAAACACCGTCCAGGCCTCCGGGTTCGCCCGACACCAGGTGTTTGCTTTCTCAATAGCGGCGCGGAGGGTGTCTATCTTCAGCATTTATGGCTCCTTACGGGTGTTCTGGCGCAGGTTATCCCACTGGCGGATCGTTGCTTTGTCAGCATTGCAGGCATCAAGCGCATCCATCAGCCTGTCGCTGAATATCGCCACTGCGCCCCAGGTCACTGGCTTATCCAGTGCCGGGCGTGGCGTCTCTGCGGTCAGGCTCTCCGGGACGGGTTCCCGAATCAGCTGAATGCTCGGCGCGTGCTGTACGTTTTTGCAGGCTGCGACTGACAGCGTCAGGCACAGGAGTAACAGCGCACGTGTCACCATTGAACGCGGCCTGCATTGCTTCACGTCGGCGCTCCCCTTCTGCATTACGCTGTTGCTCACGGACTTTTACCTCTGCCAGTAACTTATGGGTTTGTATGGCGGTCGCCTTCACTTCCTGGATAACCAGGTCGTAACCGGTCGCCGTTTCGGTCAGCAGCTTGTTGCGGGTCCGGGCCTCGCTCAGCTGGTCGGTCTGCCACCAGACAGCGGCCAGCAGGACAAGCATTACAATCACACTGCCCGCCCTCATGACGGGGTACTCAGGCCCAGCAGGCACCAGGCTTTAAAATCATTGCGCCGGTTAACCAGACCGGCGGAGCGCTTACCGCCCACATTGACGAAATCAGTCAGCCTGTTGCACATCTGCGGCCATTGCCTGGCCTGAGCATGCTTCCAGATCGTGGTCCTCTGCTTGCGTCCGTTTTTATCGGTGAACCACATCAGCCCAGTGCAGCCCAGATTCAGGGCGGCATCCGTCATGGCCTCAAAGGTAAGCTGCGGCATGTCGGCACCGTGGAAATTGTTATTGATGCAGTTTTCTGCCCGTTGCAGATCGTTGATCCAGCGCCGCGCTATTTCCTGGTTGCTGTATTCGCGGTTTTCCACGCCGCTCGTGGAGCCGATACCAATGGTCAGCGCACCCGCCGTGCAGTAATAAGGCGTGCTGCGACAGTCTTCCCAACCGGCAATTTTCTGCTGCCCCTCTTTCGACGTTCTGACGCTCCCGGGCGCCAGCGAAATACCCAGGGCCACAATCACCGCAATCGAACATTTTTTGATGATGTTCTTCATGCCGGTTTGTCTCCGTGCAGTTGCTCCAGCAGCTGCCGTTCGCGGTCCGACAGGTTGCGGGTTTCCGCCTGGCGGAGAATCTGCTCTATCAAATCGTTACGGCGCTGGCTGGCCTCCTCAATGCGTCGACGGTGAATCGCCAGACGGACGGCGGAAACAATCCCCAAAAGAAGTCCAGCCAGCGCCAGCTTTTCGCTGACGGTCATCACGCCCACGCCGGTCACCAGGGCGGATGTTGCAAACGCAAAATATTCGTTAATACGATCCAGAGTCATTCCCATAACTGGACGGTTACCCGTTCCACCTCGCTGGTTATCACGGGCATTTCGATCTCCTGCCCGGCATTCAAAAATATCTGGTTGCTCAGTCCCGGATTGGCTTCGAGCACCTTCTCCGTGACACCTGCGGTTTTGCCGTAATGACGCCAGCAGAGCTGATCAACCGTGTCGTTTTGCAACGCCCTGACTTTCATCAGAACAGCTCCGCATAGATACGGGCTTCTTCCCGAATGTCAGCGATACTCCAGCGCCCGTCCCGCCATAGATCGTCGATCTGCCTGTCCAGGGCCTCCGCATCCTTGTCGCCCTTTGGCGTGGTGCCGACGTCCCTGTAACCTTCCAGTACGCTGGCGCGCGTGAAGGAGTAGACCGCGCGTCGGAAGCGATAAACTTTTGCGCTTTCGCCGTTAATCTGCTCGACAGGTTCACCGGCGGAAGTCAGCAGTACAGAAGCCAGTGACTCCGCGCCTTCCGCTTCCCTTTGCTTGCGCCAGTCCTTCAATTGATCCGCGACATGCAGCGCGGCCTCCGTTGCCATATGCATTAATCGGGATGTTGTAATGTCACCGGCGATGCGGGCAGCCAGGCGCAGATCGTGGAGTTTTACCGTCGGCCAGAAAGTGCCGATGGCAATCTGTGCGCCGCCGTCGTCCACGTCTGTCACATCACTTTCAGCAGGTCTGACGGGGCGCTGTGCGATAAAACTCATCGTCGTTTCTCCGGTAGGTCAGGCGGTGGGCGTCCGGTAAAAAGACCGCATTACGGGCAGATCGCCGGGCGCGCCGCCTGTGGCGCGGGGCCAGTTCATTACGCTCAGGCGTTTACTTTGTGGCGGTTTTCGTTGTCTTTTTTGCCGCCGTTTTGCGGGTGGCTTTTTGAGTGCCGGCCGCCGTTTTCGTCTGCTTGCGTGTTCGTGTGGCTTTTTCTGCTGCGGATGTTTCGGGTGCCGCTGCATCTCTGAATGAAGTCTCATCTTCCGCATAACCTCCCGCCGCGCTGATCTGCGGTGCCTTCTTCAGGGTGCTGACCAGAGAGGCGATCTCCCGTTTCACACCTGCACCCGGGTTCAGGCTCATGGCTTCCCGGAAGAGTTTCAGCGCTTCGCCTTTGGTTTCCGCGTCTTCCGTGTCACGACGGCAAAATGCCCTCACCTTGCACAGCTTCGCGCGGACCTCATCCGGCATATCACTGTCAGCCACAATTTCGGCCAGCTCGTCCAGCATGGGGATATAGCCTGACAAATCGGCTCCGGCGTCCGTGGTAGCGAGGTTCAGAATGGGATTACAGATTTCCTCGGTCAGTACCGTGGGTGCCGGGCGGCGATAGTTGTCATCCGGCATGCTCAGGCCATGCTTAACGACATAGCGCCCGATACGCAGCGCCAGCGCATAGTCGGAGCAGTCCACCGCCCACACCATCAGCGTGGTGATGACCGGATCGGCGCGCCCGCTGTCGCCCTCGATCGTGCCGTCAATCCATCCCTGAAACTCAGGAAGGATGCTGGCCTTTACAGCGGCCTTCGCCTGGCGGGACTGGATTTGGCTTAGCGAAGATTTATGCATATGCAGGCGAAAGAGGATCTGCTCATGCGCGGTGCGCGTCTCCGCGTCACGCTCATCACTGATGCCCCGCCTCTCTGCCATGACCTTCTGAAAGTGTCTTTGTGCCGGTGTCAGCATGGGTTCATTCTCCTGGGCGGGCTTGCTGCCCGCCATGTGATGGGGATAATCAGGCGAATGTCACGCCGTCGATCATGGCAATCATGCCGTACTCTTCAATGACATAGTCATCATTGCTGGACTGGTAAGTCGCCACGCGGTTGTAGTGCGGCTCTTCCCGGATAGAGCGACGCAGGGAGCCTTTCTGGTAGTACACAGAGAGGTTTTTCAGGTTGGTGATCAGCACTACATCTTCAGGAATACCCGGGACAAAGACCGTCGGCAGACCGCCGATCTTTTCCTGGCTGACAATGAGCTGCGCGGCCAGCAGTTCGGTATTCGGATTGGTCTGACTGAGCGCGTTCACTTTCGGCAGGTTCACTTTCAGCAGCAGATCGGACGAGAGCACAGTCACCAGGCCGGGAGCGCGGCGGAACCAGGGATCCATAAGGCTGTGACGCGCATCAAGTACGGCGGCATCAATATTGCCGTAGGTGCCTGACGCAATTATCGCGTTATTCTCATCACGGGAGGTCAGCGTGATACCCGGCATAATGCGCTGCGGCGCTTCATTGCGGATTTTTTGCAGCCAGCCAACGCCGCAATCCTGCAATAACGGGTAGGTCGTGCGGTCGGAATTTTCAGAGTAATGCGTGCCATTAAAGCCAATCATCTGGCGATCCAACCCCAGCTGACGAGCCATCGCATTACTGATTAATGACTGAAATTCAGGGTGACCGGCCCACGCGTCCAGCTCCGCATACGAAAGCGCATAGTCATAGTTGGTTTTGCGGCAGTGGTAGTTCTGCGGCTCTTTGTTATGGTTCGGTGCAGGGTTACGGCGGTTGGTGCCGTCCGAGCTGTTATTGGTGCTCGCCATCGGTCCCTTACTGCCAATTTTTACTTTCTGCCCTTCCTGCTCTTTAACCCCAAAGTGGTTAACCAGCTTCATGAAGTCATCCGACTCCATGGCGGCCTGTTCCAGTTTTTGCTGGATAGTCGGATCGACGCTGAAACGATTGGCAACGGCTGAGGGTGAGACACCGTTCAGATGTGCCTGGCGCACAATGTACTTATCAAATAGTTCGCGGGTCTGGTTTTCCATGGTTACCTCTTAGAAGTCTGCAAGCTGCGCGCTGCTGTTGCCGGTTGCCGCCGGTCGTGCGCTGTAATTTTCTGCGGGCTGGAGCTGAAGCTGACCGCGCAGCTCGTTAAGTTCGCTGGTCAGTTGCTGAATGGTGGCTTTATCCTGTTGGCGGTCCTGTTCCAGGGCACTGAACCGGTCAATCTGGTCTGCCTGAGATTGAGCAACGGCTTCAACAACCTGATGCAACTGACTGAACCGCTGATCGTCGGTTTTCTGGCCTTTACCAAGGATGCCCATCACGCGGTTGAACCAGTTGACGCCCTCCTCGCTGCGATGAGCGGCCAGTTCGATCACTTCAGCTTCAAGCGCATCAGAGAACAGCGGCGCCTCGATCTGCTGGTTATTGAAGGCCATCACCTGCGCGCGCTGCTGCGCGGCAAATTTAAGGCGCTCAGTCCCCAGACTTGCCGGGGTGTCCGTCATCGCCAGGCCGACCACATACGCCTTACCGTTAAGGGCAAACTGCGGATGCAGCTCAATACTGGAATAGATTTTTTTTCCTTCATCGGTGAGCTGCTTCATTCGTGCCGAAGCGTCGATCTCGGCATAGAGCGCCGTACGACCGGCCAGCGGCCCTTCGGTGATATCCTCCGCGCTTAAAGCAACAACATCCCCCATGGCGCCAAAATTGCTGTCAGGAAGCATGGAGAGATAGTGCTCCACGTTCACGCGGGCGCCGTAAACGGCCGGGTTGTAGCTCGCCGCCGCATCGCGGAGGTGCTGCGGCTGGATCTCGCGCCCGTCAACGGTGGCGCCGGAAACCGCAACGCGAAACTTTTTGCGGGCGGGTTTAGTCGTGCTGGCCATGTCGTTTTATCCTGTTGATTTATGTCAGTCGCTGCATCATCGCAGAGCCTGAAAGCCCGGCGCCACGCGGTTTTGTTGTCGGAGAACGGCCAGACCTGAAAGCCCGAGCCGCGGGGATCGCGCGCAGGTAATCTCCCTGCTCAAAAGGGGGAAGTGATGATTCAGGATGCGTTTATTCGATTAAGGGCAAAACAGCTCTACTGGCAGGGTTACCCGCCCGCCGAAATTTCGCGACTCATGGGCATCAACTCAAACACGGTTTATTCGTGGAAAAAGCGCGACGCATGGGATGACACAACGCCCATCAAACGGGTGACGCAATCCATTGACACCCGTCTCTGCCAGCTGAGCGCGAAAGACAATAAATCCAGTGGCGATTTCAAAGAGATTGACCTGTTAACCCGGCAGTTGAAAAAGCTGGATACCGGGCAGGCTTCCACTATCACCAGCGTAAAAAAAACCAGTCGTCGCAAGAAGAAAAATCACTTCTCCGAGGAGCAGATCGAGGCGTTGCGCTTAAAAATTCTCGACTCTCTCGCATGGCACCAGCGCGGCTGGTACGAACAACGAGATCAGCGTAACCGGATGATCCTCAAATCGCGGCAGATCGGGGCAACCTGGTACTTTGCCCGCGAGGCATTACTGGGCGCACTGAGAACGGACGTTAAGCACGACTATCAGCGCAACCAAATTTTTCTGTCGGCGTCCCGCAAGCAGGCGCTCCAGTTCCGCAACTTCATCCGTAAAGCGGCTGAAGAGGTGGACGTCGAACTTAGAGGCGGTGAGCAAATCACGTTGTCAAACGGCGCGGAGCTGCATTTTCTCGGGACGTCGGCGGCGACGGCGCAGTCGTACACCGGCCACCTGCGATTTGATGAGTTTTTCTGGACAGGAAACTTTATCAACCTGCGCAAAGTTGCCGGCGCCATGGCAACGCTCAAAGGCTTAACACGCACGTACTTCTCCACGCCATCCAGCGAAAGCCATGAAGCCTATCAGTTCTGGACTGGCGATCGATGGAATGCGAAACGGCCTAAAGCGCAGCGCGTTGACTTTGACGTTTCATGGAAGAAAACCCATAGCGGCGTGCTTTACCCGGATAAAACGTGGCGGCAGATCGTCACTATTCAGGACGCTATCAACAACGGCTGGGACTACACCGACATTGATGAAATCAGGGACGAAAACAGCCCCGATGAATTTGAAAACCTGTACATGTGCGAGTTCGTCAAAGACGGCGAAAGCGCGTTCAATCTTAGCCAGTTACTGGGGTGCGGCGCTGACGGGTATGACGACTGGCCCGACTGGAAACCGTTCGCCAGTCGCCCTATGGGCCAACGTGAGGTGTGGCTGGGCTACGACGCCAACGGTGGCAGCGGCAATGGTGATGCCGGTGCTTTGTCCGTAACTGTCCCTCCCCTTGTGGTTGGCGGCCGGTTTCGCACGGTTGAATTGAAGCAACTGCGAGGGCTGGAGTTTGAGCAGCAGGCGGCGGTCATCAAAGAGGCTGCCGAGCGCTACAACGTCACTCACATCGCCATCGACGGACAAGGCGTCGGAGAGGCGGTCTGGCAAATTGTTAAAAACTGGTTCCCGGCGGCTATTTGCTACCAGATGAGCCTCTCTTCCAAGCGCGCCCTTGTCCTCAAAATGTTGCAGGTCATCCGCGCCGGCCGCTGGGAATATGACCGCAGCGAGCAGGGCCTGGTCAGAGCCTTTAACGCTGTTCGCAAAGTTGTTACGCCCGGCGGTTTCATCACTTACGAAACTGACCGATCGCGCGGCGTAAGCCATGGTGATATGGCGTGGGCAACCATGCTTTCGATTATTAATGAACCGTTGGGCCAGGAAAGTGGCGGCGGTGGTTTCGCAATGGGATGGTAACTTTGAAAAAGAAATACGGTAAAAAGCCGATAGCCAGCACAGCCGGTTCTGACATTGCGGAGTCACTGAAGGCCGATCCCGCGTTGACAGCGTTCAGCTTTGATGGCCCTTATCCCGTGCGTGATATGGCCGATTTGCTGGACAATCTCTATTGCCTGGACAACGGGCGATACTATGAGACGCCAGTGGATTTTTACGGGCTGGCTAAAGCTCCACGTCAGAGCGCCTGGCATGAGTCGGCGTTGTATTTCAAACGAAATGTGCTCACCGGCTGCTTTATCCCGCACAAGCTGCTCAATCGCCAGACCTTTTCCGCGTTTGCGCTGGACTGGTTCACGTTTGGCAATGCCTATCTCGAATTGCCGCGTAATCGCCTGGGCGGCCCGCTACCCTTCAAACACTCTCTGGCGAAGTACACCCGGCGTGGGAGCACAGATCTCGATCAATACTGGTTTATCCGGCGCTGGAAAGAAGAGCACACGTTCAAATCAGGAACGGTTTGTCACGTTCTGAACCCTGATATTAATCAGGAGGTCTACGGTATGCCGGAATATATGGCAGCACTGCTGGCCGCCAGCCTGGCCCACTCCGCTGACATGTTCCGTAAGTTGTACTACGACAACGGATCGCATGCTGGATGTATTGTCTATATTGGCGCTGGACAGGTTGATGATAAAAGCATGAAGGCAGTCAAAGAGACGTTGACCGGTGCGCGTGGGAAAGGCGCATTTAAAAACCTGCTGCTGCATGCGCCAGGCGGCGGCAAAGACGGCGTGCAAATCCTCCCCTTCCAGCAGATCACGGCGAAAGATGAATTTATCAACATTAAGAACGCCACCCGGGACGACATACTCGCAGCGCACCGTATCCCGCCGCAGCTGATGGGCGCCATGCCAGAGGGAAACGGATCATTTGGGGATATCGAGAAAGCCGCCCGGGTGTACGCTATCAACGAACTGACACCCGTGATGGAGGCGCTGAAGGTGGTGAACGAGTGGATCGGAGAAGAAGTGATCCGCTTTAACCCTTACGCGTTGCTTACCCTTGAGAAATAACCGCCAGAAAATTCAGTTTCTTTAAACCACATCAGCCATTTATAACAGGCCAGCGTTTTCGCTGGCCCCATCTTTTCTGCTGAAAAAATCCCGCATCAGCGCCCCTCTGCGCGTCGCTGCTTTTCCCTGCAAAAGGCATGCCACCAACCAAAACGAGCGCTCACCGTGACGCAGAAACCGTGAAATTGCGTATTCTGCCGCATTCCCTACCCTGACCCATTTGCGGGGGCTTGCCCCCCGTCACCTGCGCGCAGTGAACCTATTGTTTTTCGTGCATGCACAAAACCAGTCCCGAACCGCTCCAAGCGTGGCTTAAGGGCGATGGAGGACATCAAAAAAATTGTGCGGATTTGTGCGCTATTATGCATCGCGCTGAAACTGACTATCTTTGTTTAAGAAGTGTTCTTCATAGCAGATGCATATTTCATCTGCCTATCGCTATGTTTAATGTCCATTCTGAACGGACAACGGAAGTTAGCCTCACACGGACATAATCAATCTGTAGGAAGATATCTAAAAGTGAATGGTTCGGATTACAGGGATACATACAAAGGCTTATCGGATCAGAGAGATGGTCAGGTAACATCATAAAAACAATATGTTACCTGATGCTAGCTTAATGCGACAGAACCTTATTTTGCGCATGCGCAAAATAAACCGTCGGTCAGATGGCCTCATACGGAACAGCAAGTCAAAAACCTAATAATTCAGTAGCACGTACCCTGAACATAATCACATTCCTTTTTGGTAGTGCAATATCCGTATCCACCGGCACGGCAGTTACAATCATTAGGTGGTGTGCATTGCATGACTTCAGGTGACTGCATAAGTAATTTTTTCTGCGCAGGAGTCAGAGCTTGAAGCAGGATAGCATTTTGGGCTTTAAGCTGAGTAATCGTCATTTGGTCTTTAGGTTGCTCAGCAAAAGAATGGAAACTAAAAAATAAGAATGATGAAAGCAAGAATATAAAATATTTAGACTTCATAATAACACCCTCTACATGTATAAAAACGAACCCCAGATATTACTTTTTAGATAAAACAGTAAAATAGACACGATACGGTTTAAAGGCATCTTCGATAGATGCATTTATACACCAATATGCACCATCCTTTCGGTTGCTGCTTCCAGTAAAGACTTTCTCATAGCCCTGAGAAAAAAAAAGACCGCCACAATGTTCACCAGACTTACAAACCCACATTTCCTTGTACTTATTCTCGTTGATATTTGGAGGGAAAATATCTGCTGTGCATAGAACGTGGTCAACTACAGGAACCGAAACTTTAGATACACAGAGTTCGACTGTCTTAGTCGAAGCGGGAACAGCTAGAACCTGTGAATTGCCTGCAATGGGTCTTTGCATAAAGGGGTAGGTGTTTTCAACTGGGCCTGGACAATCTAGGGCAGGTACAGGTGCTGGAACATGCGGTTCACCTGGTGGCGTAGCAGGAGGTTTTGGGAGGGAGTTACAGTCCTGCACGTTCATAACAACATAGGAATATGAACCAGGCTTAATAGTAGAGTATTGAAATGGCATCTCGGAACCATTTGTTAAATTTTTAAAATGTGTTCCTTGATCATCATATTGATTATTCCTGTATATATTTACATCACCACTTTTACAACTACTACAATTATTTGAGATTATTGCTAAAGTTTTACCACCAATGCTTGATTGAGTTCTGACCCCGATACATGAACGATTATCGGCAAGCGAAGAAAAAGACGGTATTGAAAGAGTTAATAGGAAAAAAGACCTATAGTTCAACATGATCATAGATAAGCGCCTACATGGGGAAGGGTTATATAATTATAGCGTTTGATCAGCATTTGTGTAAGTATCCCTTCAAAATAGATCATCCACTTTTAGAGAGTCTCTGGCACTCCAACCCCCACTATTGGCACTGATGTGCCTATAAGATTGGGCTTATCTCAGTTCCTGTCATTACCAGAGCAAACCTGAGCTAATATACTGAGAACCTATCGCAATAGTAATTTTTGAGTTAACTCAGACTATTACTATTGCGATAGGTTCTTAGAAGATAAAGATAGAGAACAATATAAATATGGGGACAATAGATATAACATCCGTCCAAAATCTGGCAATAAATATATCAAAAAGACCCTAGAAAACACCTAACGAACGAGCAAGCACAGCCATCTAGAAGATCAATATTATCAATGCTTGCAGAAACGTTAAACAATCCGATAATGAATGTAACTAAATCAATTCAAGATATAATAAATGAAGATTCATCACCTCAATTAATCGAAAGAAAATAAATCCTGAGATTGACTTATCAGAAAACTCAAATAACAAATATGATATAGCACCTTCGTTAGGTCTTAACTTGGGACGTTGTAAGTAACAAGGATAGTCAATAACAAAGATAACTCAAACTTTTACTATCAACTATTCCTTATAATGCACTCTATATGTAATTAACCGAAATCCCAAATGCACTATCGAATGTTTTTCCATCCATAGTAAATGTAAATGTCTCCCCTGGATTTAAATCCTTCGATATAGAGGCACCTAGAGCAAGAGCTAAAATGGCTCTCACTTTTTTAGATGATTTGTTTGTGACTTGACAAAAAGGGGTGCAGGTTGCTGAAACCTCACCTTTAGCATTCCCCACAACCCCACCTAATATAGGTCCTGCAAGGGAAGGCAATGATATTGAAAACCCAAACAAGGCAATTGCAACAAAGTATTGTAATCGATTCATTTTAAGTTCCTCGGATAATTAATCCAATTGACATTCATCCCAGTCGCATCGATTCCAGACTCCTCGCCCGGAACCACAAACTTCGGGATTAGCCTCTCGCTGTGCGAAAATAAAAGTTTGTTCAGTTGTGAACACTTCATCTTTTTGCACTTTGCCTACCAAATGAATTACTTCGTTATCTAATGCATTTGGAGAGTTTCCCGCCCTTATTTCAACCTCACAAAAACTCTTACCCATCCTATAAGACTTTGGTTCTGCGTGTAATGTAGGTGTCAAAACAAACAACAACAACGTGATTAAAAATGCAACAGACTTTTCCATCTTCCCCTCGACATATCATGCTGACAAACACTTACAATTTAGACTCTGCTTTCATTTAGTGCTAAATAACATTTAGAAATATCAGTTAGGTTTGTACATAACATATTAAACCCGCGCAATAAAAGAGAGCCCCCATATTATTAGCAAGATTACAAACCTACAGTGATAATTCTGGGCGGGATTCACTGTATTCATGATTAGTTGCAACACCAAATACCAATACCAGGCCTACAGTCGGACGCAGTCGCGAGACACGGCACGACTCCATGATCATGCATCTTTCCGTTTCGACAATATGCCTACCTCGCATGCTCTTCAGCCATAGCTTATCGCCTGGGGCCGGCACTGATGGCAGATCCAGGACTATCTCAGGGCGAGTACTCTTTTTAAGCCAAGTAACGATATCTTCATGAATTTCTACAGTGAACGTGGTCATAACTTCTTCCTGATAGCCCCTTGACAGCGATCAAGCAACTCACTTTGTTTGATTAATGATACCGGGGCGTGGTTGGCGTGTTTAAACAACCGGCGCTCCACTATTAACTCCCCTTCTCTGATGGCAAATTCCATTTCGCCACGCGACAGAATGCAACCACCTACTAATAATCTAACCTCCCCGTCACTGAGAATGATATTACGTCTATTCAGTTCGGCGATCGCATGGTCAGGCACTTCTTGCGAGATCCCGCTAATCCCTTGCTGCGGTGAGTTTCGCCCTTGACCGGTCGCTGCCGTGCCGTTCTGTTGAAGTAAAGCTGCCTCTGAATTTTTCTTTTTGAATTCCGAAGCCGCTGCGGCGTAACTGTCCGCACGCCGCAGCGCCTCGATCCGTAACTGCTCGCGCCAGCGCTGCTCTGCCTCTTCCTGCGTCAGGTTCATATCTTTCGCGGCGGTGACTTTTGGCCCCCACGCCAGCGCGGTTTCGTCATCAATCGACGAACGCAGGCCACGCGCAGTACGCGTGAAGGCTTGGTCTGAATTTTCGCGGGCGGATTTTCTTAGCCTACTGGTGATCTCCAGCCTTTGCTGGCGTGAATATCGCCTTAAATCTTCGATATTCAGCGGAAGTTCTGTCATTGAACTGTCGTCTGGCGATGTTTTATTAGCTAGTACTGCTGTTTCTGATTGTGGTTTTTCATTCCAATCGGAGCGCCCCGTACAGTTATTGACAGAACTCCAAGGGGCCGCGTCGCGGCCTTCTAAGGTCAAATTCTCGACCGACGACAGCTTACGCTTCGGTACGATTTTGTAATCATTGGTACGGGTATAAATGACCGATTCACTGATCGTAAACGGACAATAGACGCCGCTGATTTTGGCGACTGTGTCACCATAATCATTGCCGTTTTCGGTGTATTCGTAATTGAGGCGAACACGCAAACAATCGCGAGTTACAAACGGGCCGCCCTGGGCGTTGACGTATCCCGGCCAATCAGGCGCATCAGCCGCAGCGCGGGCAGCTTCAAGTTCCGGGTGCAAAACAAGCTCACGACTTCCCAGGCGCCTTAGCTCGCGCCAGGTGGATACAGGCGCGCCTCCAATCTGCTGAAACTGGCGAATGCTCCAGCGTGAAGCCCACGCCCGCACTCGCTTTGCCATCTCTTTAACGGGTTTGCCTGACTCGTGATCAAACTCGCCATCCATTCCATAGCCGTCGATATTTTTTGAGATGTACTTTGCGATGTATCCCGTTGCCGATCCAAACTCTTCATCAATTGGTTTGGCAGTAAAACGATACTGAGCCGCGCCGGGTTCGCTTCCATCCATCTGGAGGGCGTACTCATGAAAAATTTTAGTGGCAAGCTCCACCTCTTCCGGGCGGAGAAATAACAGCAGGTGCCAGTGCGGCGTTCCGTCGTGATGAGGTTCGGCTACACGAAAACCAAATGTGCGGAAACCTTCCCTTCCCCATTTGGCGCGTACACGTGACCAGACGTTGCAAAGGTACTTTTGAGTTTTGCGTGGGCTGGCATTGCAGTATTTATCGTTGCGCTTGCCGGAATGCACATGCGTGGCGTGATAACGTGACGGTGCGGTCAACGTGTAGAACATGCCAACCAGTCCCATCTCGTTAGCCATATCCTCAAAACCGCGCATGCGCACCATCAATTCGTGACGGGCGATCTTCGGGTTGGAAACGCTGCCCATGACCTTGTCGAGCAAGGAGGTACGCTCGCCAGTGTCCTGGTCTTCCAGCTCCATCGCCTGAAGGTATTCAAAGTTGGCTTTTTTTTGAGCTACCCACTCCCTGAGGCAAGGTTCAGAGCAATAAGGGGATGCCACTTTGCTGACGTAGCTAGTGGCGATCATGAGGTGCTCACGCCAACGGTCATGAATTTTGCGGAGCTTACCTAGCCACCACTTTTCCTTTTGAAGTCTAGCAATGACACGTAATGCATCTTCTGCTGTCAGTACTTCATCGCAATACTGTTTCCAACCAGGGATTGCAATGTTGAGTGAGGTCGCTTTACTGGCAATGGCGCCGTAAGCGTAGATCGTGGAAAACTCCACATCTGCCGTTTTCTCGTACCGAAAATCAAACTCGCGCATAAACTCGCTTTTCATCAGGTTCGCGAGCTTATACGCCAGTCTTTTCAGGCGCTTTTTATCTGCCCATGGCAGCAGATGAAAATCATCACGTAGCGGAAAGAGAATTGCAGGCAGATTACCTTGTGGCAGATATTGTGCGTTTACCGCATCAACTCGACGCAATACATGGCGCTCAAACGTATTGAATAACCAGCGTACAGCCTCTTTCGGGTTCCTACGGTCCAGAGTTTCCAGGTGCATTGAAAAACGCTTGCGGATAAACGCAGGGAGAGCCTGGACGCGGCGCCGCAGATGACGCGCCAGTCTTGTGCGATCAAATGCCCTGCGCGCCTCCCCATCACGAGGGCGCAACGGTACCCGATAAACAACATCAACAAGATCGCTATAGGCAAGTGCCTTACGCTCGCCTTTTGGGGTGAGATACTCAATTGCAGACTCTTCGGCGTTGCTTGGATTAATAGCCCGCCGTTGGGCATTCCAGCTCCATGCCAGGGCTGTGGAATCAGGCATAGCTCACCGTCGTTATCTTATTTTGCCTGGGCTACGCCACAACAAGCCGGCACGCCAAACATTTCGGCATATGCCGCATCGCCCATCACCGCCCCACAGTCCGGGCAACCTCCACCACCAGAACGACCGCAACCGCCGCACACGCGAAGTACGCCAATAACTTCACCGGCCATATGGCGGGTTTTGGCGCTAACGGAACGTCGAACTCTGAATGCGTGGAGATTGAAAGCGGAGTAGATCTGGCGTGTTTCTGGTGTGTCGCTATTCGAGATGACCGAGCGCGTTCCAAGCTGACGATTAACGTCCAGCAACGCCGTAACCAAAGCGCGGTGATCATCCAGGGTAAATGGCTTGCCGTAAGCGGTAAAATTGGCTGTTTTGCTAGTCGGGATGTACGGCGGATCGCAGTAAATCACGGAGTCCAGGCTATTCCTGGCGACGTACGGAATGGAAGTACGAAAATCATTACAAAGAAAGAGCGCGTGAGTATCCCGCGCCTTTTCGGCAAATAGGCGCATTTCTACTTCTGGAAAATAAGGCGCCTTATAGCTGCCAAAGGGAACATTGAAACCGCCATCCCTGTTGGTGCGATAAAGCCCGTTAAAGCAGTGGCGGTTCAGGTATAAAAATGATGCCGCCCACCGTACAACGTAATCATCTGCACACTCGTCATCCCACGACAGGTGGTTGAACAACTTGCGCTCTTCGTAATAGCTATCTTCGTTATTGCCATTTCTGAATACGTTCCTGGCGATCAGTATCAATCTTTCTGGGTCTTCCCTGAGCGCGAGGAAGAAATTAATCAGTGCGCGATTGCTGTCACAAAGCACATAGCGGCGGTATTCCGTATTCATAAAGACTGTGCCACTGCCTACAAAAGGCTCAATCAAGCAATCGGCTTTAGGTAAGTGTTTCAGCAGCTCCGGCAACACGCGGGTTTTACCGCCAGCCCATTTAAGAGGTGACTTAATCATTTGCGGCATTCCTGGTTATAGGTTTCATGGGTCATCAGTCGCCACTGCTTACCACCGTTTTTGCTGAGCAAACGCCAACGGAGGCCAATGCGGATCACGAGATAGGCGTGTGGCTTGACGCGGGTGTAATTACGCTGTCCACGAGCAAAGCAATTCAGGGCGGCAAGCGCCCTCTTACAAACCGGCAACGGCGCGTTACAAACAACAGACAGACGCGAATGCATGGCGGCCCTCATAGCGATCCAATGTATGGAGAGGTCAGGCGCTGCCAGATTTCGCAGACTTGCTCCGCTTGATATCGCGCGTCAGTGAGCGTGTAACGTGCCAGGGCGCTTCTCGCATGAGGCGCATAGTCTGTGGCAGCAGCAAGGTCGAGTAGTGAACGAATGCAGCGGTATTTTGTGCCTTCAGGGAAAATGCCTGACACCTCTAAGCGATCCACGGCATAACGAAGTGAAACCAGTTTTTCCGGGGCATCTTTGAACCATACGAATAACGCCGCGTTCCGGGGACAGGTATTGTCGGCGATGAAAGCAGCAAGGCTGCAAAGTGCATCTTCTCCAGCTTCGGTTGCGCTCATTACTTCGGCGCGCCAGTGAGAGTCTTTTTTCATCCAATCGAATGCCGTACTAATGCTGATACGGCCCTTCAAGCTTTCAGATTTACGAATGTCTATCGAAGAATAAAAAACCTTTCCGATCTGCCCTGTTGAGGGTTCAAAAAACACAGCTTCAATGGCACACAAAGGTGATGACGGTTTCTTACTAACGTTAATCAAATCGATCATTACGTGATTCATGGTCTACTGCCCTCGCTGGTGATTGTTTCGTGGTTGGCTATCCACTGCTCAAGTGCTGAATAAATCTCTTCGGGGGTAAGGCCTTGCTCTTTCAGCAGGCCCATGCGGATGCGCAGCAATCCGAGTAAGTGGGCGCGCTCGCTTTTGCGCGCATTGGTGCTGATTCCCATAAACTCTGGATCGCTTATTCCGCTTTCCAGCTTTATTGACGTAACCGACATGCAACCTCCTGAAAAAGGCAAAACGAATCCCCGGCAAAGTGAATGCCGTTATTTTTAAAGCGGGTTAATTAATTGTTTGGGCGTGGTTTTCTTTTAATCTGCTTAAATATCCTTTCATGCCAGTAATACATGAAATCAATAAAGGTCATTCGCGCGCGATCGTGATTACCGCGTATTGCTTTTTCGAGCCCGTAAATGATTAAATCTTTAGACGGGCTTTTTGAGCTAATGGTGATACGAGCACCATTTTTTAGATGTACAGTGAACCCCTGCTCGGCACTTTCCACTGCTTCTCGAATCAGCATTTCCTGTTCCCAGGATGTTTTTTCTTCGGTGAACATGGCGTACTCCGATGATCAGTTAAAGCGAGGGGGCTCCAGCCGCCAGGAGGCTCTAGCTCCCAGTTTCAGGTGTTCCAGGATCTCCGGTGTAACCTCTACGGTTACAGCCTGCGGCTGAACAAACTTCATAGCCTTCTTTAGTTGCTCAGCGTCCAGAGATAGCAGGTCGTATGGTTTAGGGATATCACCATCGGTCACGGAAATAATGATGTTGCGGAGTTCTTCAAGAGTGCATTCATCATTCTCGCCTTGAAGCATTGCGAAATGATAAAGGTGGGATACGCCATGGCGTAAAAGCTGGAGAGAGTAATCATGATTCCATTCCAGAAACTCTTTATTGAAATGGAAGCATTGTAAAAGCGAGTTAATTTTGTCTGCATATTCGAGTTTCATTTTCGCTCCCAGAGATTAAAAAGCAATAAACCGCTTTTTATTCATGATTCTGTCAATCGTTCGGCATGCTTCGGATAAAGCAAAGTCAATGCCGTAATAATGGCCTGTGTGCGTAATTTGATAGCGCTCGCGGTTGTACGGTTTTTTGCGTGGGAGTTTCAGAATAGTAAAACCACAGTAGAGGCTGGTTTTGCTATTGAGCTGTGATACTGATCCGCGGCTACCGTTCTTCATGTTTCCTCTCCTGAAACCAGCTATCGACCTGGCTCACCGAGACCAAGCCACATCAACCACCCTTCCCTGATCTCCTTTGGACGACTTTCGTAGGCCAGTTTCATGCCGTTGTTCCAGGCTGGAAGGTAAACCCAGTATTCGCCGGCACGGCCAGAAGTAGACTGGGGATCGGTCATCTCGATTACAGGTAACTTCCCTTTCTCGATCATGCCCTTCACCGCAGCAGGGGTTTTCCCGATGAGTCTGGCGAACTCCTGATAAGGCACAGCATCCGTGCTACTTACAAGCTGTTTGCTCATCTGTTACATTCTCCTTTAGGGTAATTAATTGCTCTTAATGGGTTTTAATTGCCCGTTAAGAGACTTACTCAAATGAAGATTTATTATCCATACGCGTAATATTTTCCCAAAGAGGTTTTTATGTCAATCCCTATTTCAGAGAAGTTGAAGCTTATCAGGGAGTCAGAACGGCTTAATCGTAGGCAATTCAGTGAGTTAACAGGAGTAATTTACAGCACACTTTCTGGCTATGAGGCTGGTACAAAAAGTGCGAGCCTTGAACCAATCATGAAAATCTTCCAACACCCTAGATTCGTGAAATACACACTGTGGTTTATGACCGATCAGGTTTCGCCTGAAGCCGGTCAAATCGCACCGGCCCTCGCACACTTTGGGCAAGACTTAACAACCTCGCAGCACTCAGACCAAAAGACTGGTTAACAATTAACCAGTCCTACATACATTTCAAATGTCTATTATTGGTCGAAAAGTATTCATCACATAATTGCAACGCGTTGAGGCCGAAAGGCAAACGCACCCATCGGAGGGTTTTCTTATGACTATTAAGAAACTCGATGATGGTCGATATGAAGTGGACATCAGGCCTGCTGGTCGCAATGGAAAGCGTATCCGCAGGAAGTTTGATAAGAAAAGTGAAGCGGTAGCTTTCGAGAAGCATACCCAGTTCAACCACCACACCAAAGAATGGTTATCAAAACCGACGGATAAGCGGCATCTGTCTGAACTGATACAGCTTTGGTGGAATTTGAAAGGCAAGCATGAGGAGCACGGTCGGATAAACCGCAATAAGTTAGACGTGTTTTGCAGGATTACCGACGATCCTTGTGCTTTTCAGATTACGAAAGCGCTGATTAGTCAGTATTACGCGGCAAGAAGAAGTCAGGGCATTAAAGCATCTACCATTAACCGTGACCTCAACAGCATCAGTGGTATGTTCACAGCGCTAATCGAGGCCGAGTTATTTTCAGGTGAACATCCGATCAGGGGCAGGAAGAAGTTGAAAGAAGAAGTCCCCGAAACTGGCTATCTGACAGAGGACGAAATCAAGCACTTGCTCTTTAGACTGGATGGCGACAACAAGAAGATAGCCGTTCTTTGTTTAAGTACAGGTGCTCGTTGGGGTGAAGCGGCTCGACTCAAGGCGGAACACATCATACAGAACCGTGTGACGTTCGTTAAAACCAAGAGTAACAAGCAGCGGACTGTTCCAGTATCAGCGGAAGTGGCAAAACTCATAGCAGATGGTAAGCGAGGGTTGTTATTTGGTAAGGCGTCGTATTCTGACTTCAGGCAGATACTCAGGGAGGTAAAACCTGATCTTCCGACCGGCCAGGCGACGCATGCACTACGCCACAGTTTCGCGACGCACTTTATGATTAATGGAGGAAGCATCATTACGTTACAGAGGATCCTTGGGCATGCGCGAATTGAGCAAACTATGGCCTACGCTCACTTTGCGCCCGAATACCTCCAGGACGCAATCTCACTTAACCCGCTGAGAGGTGGTGCTGATGCGTAAAATGTCCACATTATGTCCACACTTAGGTAGGTAAATATGGCTTTCAACGGTCTTGCGCGCCGCGCAACCCCGCATTGCACCGTTGAAAGCCGTAGTATCTGGGGTGGCTAACGCACCCGACGGGGCTTTTTTTCCTTCCGCGTGGACAAGTATTCCCCAAACAGATGTGATAAATTTAAAAATATCACTGTTTATTCGACGCTGATGTCCGTTTGCAGCCCATTATGCTGGGGTGACGTTTGGCGTGCTGGAGCTGTATTATTCATGTCAGATTTTATTCTTGCCCGGGTGTCGCAAACCCTCGCTGCGGAACAGTCCCTGGAAACCCTGGTGCGCCAGCTGCTGGAGATGCTGGAGGCGGTGACCCGAATGGAGTCCACCTATCTTACCCGCATCGATATCAACGCCCAGCGGCAGCAGGTGATGTTCGCCCACAACAGCAGCGAAATGCAGATCCCGGAAGGATTCTCCGTCCCTTGGGATGAATCCCTGTGCAAACGCGCCCTAGAGGATCAGTGCACGTTTAGCAACGACGTGGCCCATCGCTGGCACTCCTGCATCGCCGCCCAGGAGCTGGGGATCGCCACCTTTTTAAGCATTCCTGTGCGCCTGGCCGACGGCTCTCTGTTCGGTACCCTCTGCGCCACCAGCCGACAGAAACAACCTTATAATCTCGAAGGCGAGCAGGTGATGGGGCTGTTCGCCCGGCTTATTTCCCACTACGTGGAAAAAGACACCCTGGTGCAACAGCTGCAGGCGGCTAACGTCGCGCTGGAGCTGCACTCGTCGACCGATGAACTCACCCAGCTCCCAAATCGCCGTGCGCTGTTTAAGCAGCTGGCGTTACGCTTTGCCTCCGCCCGCGCCCAGCAGCAGCAGGTCTCGCTGATTTTTATCGATCTCGACGGTTTCAAAGCCATTAACGATCGGTTCGGTCATCCGTGCGGCGACAGCTTTCTGGTGCAGGTCGGCGAACGACTCACCGCCGTCGCGCGCCGTGAGGATATCGTTGGTCGCCTTGGCGGCGATGAGTTTTTGATCGTCGGTAGCGCCCAGGATCCCGCGGCGCAGCAAGCGTATGTCGCGATCCTGCGCCAGGCCCTGTGCGGTGTCTACTTCCTCGGCGAGCAGCGTATCGACTATGAGGGAGCCAGTTTCGGGGTGATCATCTGCGATCCGCAGAGTATCGATGTTGAAGCGGCCTTGCGCGCCGCCGATGAGGCGATGTACCAGGATAAGAAGTCCCGCCGTCAGGAGAATTTCATTCATATTGACTAAAGTACCGTGATATCCAGTATCATGCTGGGCATCATTCGTGGGTACAGGGACACTATCATGAAATTGGGTATTCTTTTCCCGGTGGCGATCTTTATTATCGCCGTCGTCTTTCTCGGCTGGTTTTTCGTCGGCGGCTATGCGGCGCCGGGTGGGGCATAATGAAAAAAAGCACCATTATCATGCTGGTTGTCGCCATCGTGGCGGTGGCTGGCACCCAGTTCGGCTGGTGGTGATCGCGGCGGCGATATTGCGGAGTTATCCTATCCCATCAACAAGTTAACCCTTTACACTCACGTTATCCACCGCGGCATTCTCTGCCCCGGGGAAAGCAGAATAGCGGGAGAAGTAAGGGATGAAAAAACCGATCGTGTTACCGTTGATTATTGCGCTGTGCACGCTGTTATCGGGATGCATTATTGACGATGGGTACCACGCCCATCGCCATCACCACCATCATCACTATCATGACGATGATTAATCCTTCAGGCTGTTGATGGGCCGATAAGACAGGGCGAACCACGGTTCGCCCGTTGACGCTTAATCCTGACGCTCATCGTCGAGGAAAATAAAGCCGAGAGGAATAGCGAAGAGCGCGGTAAAGACAATGCTGTAAACCGTCACCATCGCCCCCTGCAGGAAGAACATGGACGTCGTCCACTCCGAGTACGGCATATTGTACTCGCTCACCACGCCCCCGAAGGTCGCCCGCCCCACTACCGCCAGCGCGATAGCAAACACCGCCGCGAGCGACAGACAGTATTTTTTGCAGTTTTTATTGCTGAGGAGTTTTTGCAGAATCATCGGGGCTTCCTTTTTGCTGAGCGATAAACGGCTGTATATGTAACACCAATGCAATAAAAAATGAAGGGTTTTTGTTACAGGGCAGAATAAGAGATGGCGGGCCGGTCAGCAGGTAACCGGCCCGTGGGGATCAGGACTGCAGAGTAGCCAGGCGCGCGGCAAACCCAACGAAAACCAGACCAATCAGGCTGTTGCCAAGTTTGGCCAGCTTCTTACGGGTTTTGACGTAGCGGGTGACAAACGAGCCGGAGAGGATCAAAAAGCTCATATAGCAGAAGCTAATCACCTCGAGGGTCAGCGCCAGAATAAAGAACGCCACGCCGGGCGCTTTGGCGTTGACATCGATAAACTGCACGAAAAACGACACATAGAACAGAATCGCTTTCGGATTGGTCAGACTCAGGGTCAGAGAGCGCTTGAGGATCGCGCTCGCCGGCTCCGCGCTGGCATCGGTCTGGCCATCGCGCTGGGTCAGCACCGCGTAGAGCATTTTGCCCCCCAGCCACAGCAGGTAGATCGCCCCGAGGTAGCGGACGACGTTAAACAGCACCGGCGTGGTCTTAATCAGCGTCGCCACGCCGGCAAAGGCCAGAAACATCAGCACCGCGTCGCCAATAAAGACGCCCGCCGCTGCCAGATAGCCTTTCTTCACGCCGTGGGCAATGCCCGTCTTCAGCACAAAAAACGTATTAGGGCCAGGGACGAGGATGATAAACACCGCCCCGACCAGGTAGGTCAAATAATTCAGAACACCAAACTCAGCGAACACTCTGCACTCCTTCGCGCACGACTAAAACATGATCCGGCTCACGTTACCCCAACTGTCGGGATTTTGAAAGCGCAGCCTGTGCGGGAAGGTTAATAGACGGAAGGTTCACCCAGCGGGCGGGTTTTAAATCGACGGTGTACCCACAGATACTGCTCGGGGGCGCGCAAAATCTCGCGCTCGATGACCTTGTTGATATAGCCGGCAGCGATCTGCTTATCTTCACCCGGATAATCATTCATCACTTCGCTAATGTGCAGACTGTAGCCCTTGCGACCCAGCTTGCGGACCATACTGATGCTCAGCATTTTCGCACCCGATAAACGGGACAGGACATAGGTGCCGTTAGTGGTCGCCGCCTGCGGGACAGAGAAAAACGGCGCAAACACGCTGCCCTTAGGACCGTAATCCTGGTCGGGAGCAAACCACACCGCTTCGCCTGATTTTAAGGCATGCACCAGACCGGTCAGGTTGTTGCGATCGATCATCGCTTTGTTCGAACGCAGGCGACCACGGGTTTGCACCCACTCCATCAGCGGGCTGTTGTGCGGACGATAAGTGGCCATCATTGGACGGCACAGTCCCATCGCGCGTCCGCCCAGCTCCAGCGACATAAAATGCACGCCGACCACCATCACCCCTTTGCCGCCGCTAAGCGCATGATTAAGATTGGCGAATCCTTCGACATCAAACCATTTCTTGACCCGCTCGTCGCTCCAGAACCAGGCCATGCCGGTTTCGATAAGCCCCATTCCCAGCGACATAAAGTTTTGATCGATCAGGGTCTCGCGCGCCGCCGGCGACATGTCCGGGAAGCAGAGCTCAATATTGCGCCGGGCGATATGTTCGCGGCGTTTGAGAAAGCGTCGGGAGAGGCGACCCGCGCTGGTGCCAATAAAATGCAGCAGCGGATAAGGCAGTTGCACGATTAACCAGAGGATGCCGAGCCCAAACCAGGTCAGCCAGTTGCGCGGGTGTAAAAGTTGTTTATTAAATACGCAGGCCATGATTTTTCCTGTAAACATTCATTATGTGGTAACGCTTAAGGAAAACAGAATCCATTTATCATCATTAGGCGGTACGTACAGCAAGTTCGACAATACTAATCCGCTGAAATTCACTCCGGCAAGTAAAAAACAACTTGCTGACAAAAAAACATAATTGCGGCACAAATGTTACCAAATGTAAACTTAAATCTTATCCTCTCCTTAATATATTCATCGTGCATATCATTTTCACGCTAATCATCAGCGTTACTAACAGGCATAACCGAAACCCGCCGCGAGGACGCCTTGTCTGCCGGGGACTGAGCCCGCTCAGCCACGTGGCCCGCAGCCTGCCCGCGTCCACAAGATCGTCGTCTGTGCCGCGAAAGAATAAAAGCGCTCCCGCTTCAGAGTGAAACATTTTTTATCCGTCGGCATAAGGAATATTAAAATCGCCTTAAGGGAATAATTAAGAATAGACTTATTTAAAGATGCTTTAAAAATAAGCGTCTTGCCAGTTGTTTGCACTGTAATACCGCCCTCACCCGCCGTAAAAAAAATATTTCTTTACGCCTTATACGCATAAAGCGCGGCATTTAGCGCGGACAGTGACCCGGCATCGGGTCACTGTGGGGCAAACCGCAGCGAAGGCGTGAACGACGCCCTGGCCGCAGAGGATCAGTAGGTGTGGAAATATTGCTGGATCAGCTGCGGATCTTTCGTTTGCGTCAGCGCGGTCATCAACAGAATACGCGCTTTCGCTGGGTTGAGGGAGTCGGACACCAGCCCGGGCTGGCTGTCATCCGGCGGCACGACACCGCTGCCGGTACGGGAGGCGCGAACCACCACGATACCCGCCTGCTGCGCTTTTTTGATGCCCGCAGCGCTACGTACCGACACCGACCCCGCCCCGGTTCCGGCATAGATAATACCGTCGGCATGATGGGCGATCGCCGCATCGTACATATACTCCGGGTCGTCCTGGTAACCATAAATGATCACCACCTTCGGCAGGGTCTTCAACTGGCGGACATCGAACACCGAGCGCAGCGTGTGAATTTTATCCACTCGCGTCTCGAACTGGGGTTTTCCGCCCACCACGACGCCAAGGTAGCCCTCCTCCGGCGCCCGGAAGGTATCCAGCGAAGTGGCATTGGTTTTGGTGACGAAGCGCGCCGCGCCGATGCGGTCGTTCAGCACCACCATCACCCCGCGTCCCCGGGCATCAGGATCGGCAGCGACCGTGACCGCTTCCAGCAGGTTCATCGGCCCGTCGGCGCTGATCGCCGTCGCCGGACGCATCGCCGCGGTAAAGACCACCGGCTTGTTGCTTTTCACCGTCAGATTGAGGAAATAAGGAGTTTCATCGAGGGTGTCCGTGCCGTGGGTGATCACCACGCCATCGACATCATCCCGGGCCAATAACGCATTCACCCGCTTCGAGAGTTCCAGAATAATGTCACTGGTCATATTCTCACTGCCGATATTCGCCACCTGCTCGCCTTCGACGTGGGCGATTTTACTCATTTCCGGCACGGCGTTAATCAGCGTCTGCACCCCAATCGCCCCGGCTTTATAACCCGTTGTCTGGGTATTGCTGGCCGCCGAACCGGCAATCGTCCCGCCGGTGGCTAAAATAACGATATGCGGTAGACGCGTCTCGCTAAACGCCAGGCTGCTCATCGTCAGTAACGCAATGGTAAGTAATGCTCTAAAATTCATACAGGCCACTCCCTTCATAGACATTAATCAAACTAACGCTTGCTTAATGCAAAGGGCTTGCCAGAATTTATTTATTTTTTGGGGGGGAAATGGTTAACTATCAGACAATAATAAGGTTCTCGCATCAACATCGCCCAAATCTGGTGCATGGCTGGCTCTGAACCGGGCAGGCGCTATGAACCTGATACATTCTGGGTACTAACCTGTTCAGCAACAAACAACACAACACGCATTGCGATCAGATTATCGACACTTCCGTCACCCGCGAGGTCATTTTTGCCCGCCAGGTAACGCGTACGGAGAACAGAAATGCGTATTGCCCTGAAGTCAGCGCTGATGCTGACGACCAGAGTCATTCAGATCATTAACCCTGAACTGCACCGGCATATGCAACGAACGGCCTTAATCGCCCTAACACTGGCGCAGAGGCTGGGGCTGCCTGCCGAGCGGCAACAGACCATTTTTTGCGCCGCGCTGCTGCATGATATCGGCGTGCTGGGAGATAAACGCACCATTCATTCGCTGGATGCCATCGATAACATCTACGATCCGCATCAGCGCCAGGGAGCGGCGATGCTGGAAGGGTTAGTGACCTTTCTGCCCATTGTCCCCTTCATTCGCGATCACCATTTTAGCCCGGACCACCGGGGTAGCCGCGAACAGCATATTGTCTACTTTGCCGATGCCTTTGAACGGCTGCTGCCTGCCGGGAGTCACGTGGCCACCTGGCCCACGCGGGCAGTAGTGGAGCAGTTCGTGTCTTTGCACCGGGAAATCGATCCACCGCTGTGCGATATGCTATGTGAGGTCGCTGAAAATGCGAACTTCTGGCAGCATCTTCATCCCGGCCATATTCAACGGCTGCTGGAGATCATTGCCCCTATCAACACGCTGTATCTGGATATTCATGGTCTGAAAGATGTCTGCCTGCTGATTGCCAAAATTGTCGACACCTACAGCAGCTTTACCGCCAGCCATAGCATCATGGTGGGGGAAATTGCCCGCCAGCTTGCCCGCTGGATGCCGCTGCCGGAGCCCACCTGCCAGCAAATTCAGATTGCCGGCTACCTGCATGATATTGGTAAGGTCTATATCCCGCTCTCCATCCTCGAAAAAGAGGGCGAGCTGGATGAGGACGAACTGAACCAGGTGCGCGAGCACAGCTATATGACCGGCGAAATCCTCAGCGACTACAGCGAACTTGGCGACATTATTAACTGGGCGTCAAATCACCATGAAAAACTGGACGGCAGCGGCTACCCTCTGCATCTCGAAAAAAATCATCTGACCCTCGCCGACCGTATTATCTCTATCGCCGATATTTTCACCGCGCTGACCGAAGATCGCCCTTATCGCAAAGGGATGGCCTGGCAGGAGGCCTTACAGATCATCGAAGCGGATGTTATAAATGGCGCTCTGGATAGCGATGTCTTTCTCGTTTTGCGCCACCATGCAGAAACGCTGCACGCCATCATTCTTCAGGCCCTCGAACACCCCCGCAGCGAGCACCGCCCCTGAAGCGGGCCCCGTCAAGGCGGGGGGCGAGTTCTATAATTAAAACAGCTTCATCTGCATGCAAGGAAATACAGGGTGAGAATCGCCACCATCACCAACTGGGCTTACGGGATCACCGTCGGCCTGACGCTGGCATCCGGCAGCGCCATGCTCATGGCCTCCAGCGCCGACCGCGTCGAACGCCAGGCGGTACAGCAGCGCCAGGTCTTTGATACCCTCTCCGACGAGGTGGAAAACGACGCCTGGGCGCAGTCTGACCTCGCCCGGCTGTACGTGGTTAAGCCTTCGCCGGAGACGCTTACGCAGTATCAGCAGCTGCAGCAGGCCAACAAGAGCATTGAGCAGCGGCTGGCCAGGCTGAAAGATAACGGCGCCAGCCGCGAGGAGCTGGCACTACTGCACGATGGCCTGCAGATCGCCGATGAGCTGCAGGATGAGCAGCAGGCGGCCCTGACGCATGTCGCCCGCGGCGATGCGCCAGCGGCCATCGCCGTGCTGTACGGCAAAGCGTATGAGACCGAACTGGAACGAATGCAGACGCAGATCGATCACTTCCGCCTGATGCTTGAGCATCGCGCCGCCGCCGCCATTGACCAAGCCACCGAGCGCTCGCGGACCTGGCGCACCCTGTCGGAAATCATGGTCGGCCTGACCGCCCTGATGTTTTTGTTTGTCCTCGGCTTCATTCTCAAACGCCGGGTACTGTATCCGGTGGTGCGCCTGAGCGATGTGGTGCAGCGTCTCGCCTCCCAGGATTATGCGGTGGAGACGCCGCAGTTCACCCAGGTGGATGAGATTGGCGATATGGCTCAGGCTATCCGCATTTTTCGCGAGAACGGTCTGGCCCGCCAGCAGCTGGAACAGCAACGCGACGCCGACTGGGCGATCCGTGAACTGCTGGCGCGTATGACCCAGCGCCTGCAGGGCTGTGAAACCATTGAGGATGTGATTAAGGTGGCGGAGCTGTTCGCGCCGAACATCGCCCCGACGATCCCCGGTAAACTGTATATTCTGGATACCGATCCGTGGCAGATGCGCTGCGTGGCGCAGTGGCTGTCGCCCGCCGAGGAGACGACGCCCTTTGCTCCCGACGACTGCTGGGCGATACGTCGGGGACTCAGCCATCCGCCGGTGCAGGGTGAGCCCGATATCACCTGCTATCATCTGCCGGAGGCGCACGCCGGCCAGTCCCTCTGCGTACCGCTCATCGCCCAGGGCGAAGCGATCGGTCTGCTGAGCTTTCAGAACGTCACCGCCAGTGACGCCCCTTCCCGGGCTTACCTGGAGCTGATGGCCGAAGCGCTGGGGCTGGCGCTCGCCAATCAGCGTTTACGCAGCGCCCTGCTGGAAAAAGCGCTGTTCGATTCGCTGACCGGCCTGCGTAATCGCCATCATCTTGATGAAGCGCTGCACTCGCAGATGGCGCTGGCGGTCCATACCCACACCCCGCTGAGCTGCCTGATGATTGACATCGATCACTTCAAAGCCATCAATGACCGCTACGGCCATGAGGCCGGGGATCTGGTGATTAAGAGCGTCGCGACCATTGTGCAGCGCGCGGTGCGCGATATCGGCATGGCTTTCCGCTACGGCGGCGAGGAGTTTTTAGTGTTGCTACCCGGCATTGACGAAGCCGAGGCGCACCAGTGCGCCAGCGAGATCTACACCCAGGTGCACAATATGACGCTGCGCGATGGTCTGACCGAGATAGGCCAGGTGGATGTATCGATTGGCATCGCCAGCTACCCGCAGCACACCCAAAGCGACAGCCTGCTGCGCGCAGCGGACGCCGCGCTGTACCGGGCGAAAGAGCTGGGCCGCTCAAGAATTGTCAGCTTTGGTCGCCTGAAGACCGGCTAACCGGGATGATGGCTCAGTGGCATTGAGCAGCGAGATAACTTTCCGCACCACCGCCGAACGGAGATGGCGGTGGTAAACCATGCTCAGCTCGCTCTCCGCCAGCCGGTCCTGGAGATCGATATACACCACGTTATCAAGGCGTAAGGCCCGCGCCGAGACCGGAACCAGCGCCACCCCCACCCCAGCGGAGACCAGGCTAATCATCGAGGTGACGTCGTTAATTCGCTGCACCACCTGCGGCGTAAAGCCCGCGACGCGACAGGCGTCAATAAACACCTGCTCCAGTCCGGTGCCCTGCGGATCGTCAAGCGAGATCCAGTTGTCAGTGCGCAGCGAGGCGAGATTGAGCGCCCCCACGCCTGCCAGCGGATGCTGTTGATAGAGCGCCAGACACAGTTTTTCCCGCACAAATGGCCTGACCACCAACGCGTCCGGTGGTGAAGCCAACGGCGCGCGGATGATAGCGATATCCAGACGCAGATCCAGCAGCGCTTCATACAGCATTTGCACATCACCCTGCACCAGCGACAGCTCAATCCCCGGCCAGTCGGCGCGCAGCTCGCGCAGGAGCCCCGGCAGTTTGCTGTCATACATCGCACTGGAGACATAACCCAGATGCAATCTCCCCTGCTCGCCTCGCGCGGTGCGCTGGGCGTCCAGGACCGCCTGATCGGCCATCTCCAGCGCCAGCCGCGTCTTCTGCAAGAAGGCCTCGCCCGCGGCGGTAAGGGTCAAGCGCCGGTTAGCGCGAGAGAAGAGCACCACGCCCAGGCGCTGCTCGAGTTGTTTAATCTGCTGGCTGAGGGCGGGTTGGGCGATATGTAACCGCTCCGCCGCCCGATGCATATGTAATTCTTCAGCAACGACCACAAAATGGCGTAACGCTCGAAAAGACATGGCCGAACTCCGCGGAGTAAATTGATAATAAAAATCTTATCAATAACGCATGAATGATGCAATTGATAACCATTAGCCTGCGAAGCATACTATCCGCATCGACACGCTAAGGAGAACATCATGACCGCACCGATTCAGGATCTGCGCGACGCTATCGCGCTGCTGCAACAGCATGACAATCAGTACCTCGAAACCGATCATCCGGTTGACCCTAACGCTGAGCTGGCCGGCGTCTATCGCCACATCGGCGCGGGCGGCACCGTGAAGCGCCCCACCCGCATCGGCCCGGCGATGATGTTTAACAATATTAAGGGCTATCCGCACTCGCGCATCCTGGTGGGCATGCACGCCAGCCGCCAGCGGGCCGCGCTGCTGCTGGGCTGCGAAGCCTCACAGCTGGCGCTGGAAGTAGGCAAAGCGGTGAAAAAACCGGTCGCGCCGGTGGTCGTTCCGGCCAGCAGCGCCCCCTGTCAGGAACAGGTCTTTCTGGCCGACGATCCGGATTTTGATTTGCGCACCCTGCTCCCGGCGCCCACCAACACCCCGATCGACGCCGGTCCCTTCTTCTGCCTGGGCCTGGCGCTGGCCAGCGATCCCGACGACGCCTCGCTCACCGACGTCACCATCCACCGCTTGTGCGTCCAGGGCCGGGATGAGCTGTCGATGTTTCTCGCCGCTGGCCGCCATATCGAAGTGTTTCGCCAGAAAGCCGAGGCCGCTGGCAAACCGCTGCCGATAACCATCAATATGGGACTCGATCCGGCTATCTATATCGGCGCCTGCTTTGAAGCGCCGACCACCCCGTTTGGCTATAACGAACTGGGCGTCGCCGGCGCGCTGCGTCAGCGTCCGGTAGAGCTGGTACAGGGCGTCAGCGTCCCGGAGAAAGCCATCGCTCGCGCCGAGATCGTTATCGAAGGGGAACTGCTGCCGGGCGTACGCGTCAGAGAGGATCAGCACACCAACAGCGGCCACGCGATGCCGGAGTTTCCTGGCTACTGCGGCGGCGCCAATCCGTCGCTGCCGGTGATAAAAGTCAAAGCGGTGACCATGCGAAACAATGCGATTCTGCAGACGCTGGTAGGGCCGGGCGAAGAGCATACCACCCTCGCCGGGCTGCCAACGGAAGCCAGTATCTGGAATGCCGTTGAAGCCGCTATCCCGGGCTTTTTACAAAATGTCTACGCCCACACCGCGGGCGGCGGTAAATTCCTCGGGATCCTGCAGGTGAAAAAACGCCAGCCCGCCGACGAAGGGCGTCAGGGGCAGGCCGCGCTGGTAGCACTGGCGACCTATTCCGAGCTGAAAAATATCATTCTGGTCGATGAAGATGTCGATATCTTTGACAGCGACGATATCCTGTGGGCCATGACCACCCGCATGCAGGGGGATGTCAGCATCACGACGATCCCCGGCATTCGTGGTCACCAGTTGGATCCTTCCCAGACCCCGGCATACAGCACGTCGATCCGCGGAGAGGGTATCAGTTGCAAGACGATTTTCGATTGCACGGTGCCGTGGGCGCTAAAATCACACTTCGAGCGCGCACCGTTTGCCGATGTCGATCCGCGTCCGTTTGCGCCGGAGTATTTTGCCCGGCTGGAAAAAAACCACGGTCAGTAAAATCAGGTGATAGCCGCCGGAGCACGGCGGCATCTTCCGAGCCAGTATCACCTGCAACGGGTGGCTGACGCAGGGTTAGTTGATCGCGGCGGAAAGGTCTTTTTTCACCTGCTCACGCTGCTCGGGGGTCAGCACCTGGCTCACGTCGAAGTAGTATTTCACACGATAATATCGCACCTGCTGGTCCAACTGGCCAAAGGCGGCCAGCTGCTGTTTGACCTTAGCGTCGTCCCATTTTCCGGAGTGAATAACGTCTGCCAGGGCACCATCCTGATAGCCGCTGATTTTAATCTGGATTACATTATTTTCGAATCCCTGACGCAGCGTCTGGATTTTGGCGACCTGCTCTTCACTCAGCTTCAGGTGCTGGACGACCGGATCCTGCGAGACAGACGGTACGTCGGCGGAGGTCGACGCCTGGCTGGCTGCCGTAAAGCAGGTGGTCAGCGCAATGGCGAGCAGGGTGTTACGCAAGCGAGTATTCACAGTGAATGATCCTTCAGAAAAGAAAATGAGAGGCGATTATCACTGCGCTAATAAAGACTATCTGTAACAAAGGGTTAATTTAAAACTGGATAAAAAAAGGATGGTAAGAAACAGAAATCAGATCCCGGGTCAGCAGCACAGAAAGATATATTCATCCTTCCAGTAACGGCCCTGTCCAATGATATCCCCGGCGGCGCTGATTAACTGTTTTTGCTTTTCGGTTTCAATACCCTCAACGATCACATGGCTGGTCAGGGTATGAATAGACTGCAACAGCCCGGGAAAAGCGGGGTCGTTTTCTTTATCCCAGAAGTAATCTTTATCCACTTTGACACAATCGAAGCGGAAGCGCTCGAGCAGCGGGAAGGACGTCCGTCCGCGGCCAAAATCATCCAGCCAGACCGGGCAAAGCGCCGCCAGCGTGCTCAGCGCCGTCAGCTCACGTCCGGCGATAAACTCGTGAAAGTTCTCATTTATTTCCAGAGCAATGTGTTTACAGGAGCGCAGGAAATCACAGAGATAGCGATCCGTCAGAATAAAGTGGCTTAATAAATCATCAATGTTCAGCGATATCGGCTTATTATCGACCCGGGCAAAATCAAATACGGAAAGTAACTCGATTTGCCGAATAAATAGAGCAAGCTTGTCGCGTTCGGTGAGCGTGGAGAAAGAAAACGTCGACGCAGAGGTGGTATTTTGTGCAGGTGCTATAATATCTTTAGTGAGCAATTCCCACGAGTGGTAGCCGCCATCGTCACTAATAGCGGGCTCCAGAACGAAGCGATAAGAGGTATTTTTCACGTTTTCTTCAACCATTTAAAAAATACCAAAAATAAGAAAGGGTTAAAGCATGTCATATATTTTCCGCCAACAAAAATAGTTTAAAGTGATCGATAATAATCATTCGATAGTTAAAAGCTATCAAGATATAATTTATTGATCGGTAAATTGAATTAATATAAATTAGCCACTGCTGTAACACTCTCTTAAATGTCAATTAAAATATCGTTTCAAACCAGCCAGTTACCAGAGCAATCTGCGTAAAGCATGGTCACTTCACGCGTTGTCCCGCCAGGTAAAAAAGAGCGGTGTAATAAAAATGAAAAATACAAGCCGCCAATTTTAGTCATATCATTATGCCGAATATGAATAACGCCGATCTCTGCGGCGACTCTTCGCCTGGCATGTCATGAATCCTCAATAAAAAAATGTGATCCCGTCGACAAAACGTCATACTTTACCGCTACCCTGCAACGAGGAAGAGTGAAGTGGATGACAGGCAGTGAAAAAAATAAACGTGATTCCGCTGGGGCTGATGCTATTAATGCTCATCGCCAGCGCGTGGCTGGGACCTGCGCCGCAGCACACCGGCAGAATGCAGTGCGTTTGGTTTGACGGGGCAATGGTGAGCTGCCTGCAAAAGCAACGGCTTGGCGAAGGCTCACCGCATCATTCGCTGGTCAGACGATAAACCGGTACCCGCCGGAGGGTGTTGAACAGATTGTCGCTGACTTCCACCTCTTCGGTGACAATTCCCATGCCGGACCGACGCAATTGCGCAATGTCCGCCGCCACCCGCTGACTGCCGAACCAGAATAGCGCATCAAGCGCGGTAACCGGCAAGCCGGCAAGTAGCGCATGGCGAAGTCGCTCCCGGGCCGGCTTTATCTCGCGGGCAATCTGCTGGTACGGGGCCGCCGTCGGTCCCTGCGGATCGACGCGACGGATACGGTTTGACAGGTGGTACTGGAAGGTCTCCGGAATCGCCTGTAAATCCTGCTTCAGACTGTAGACACAACCGTAGCGTTTGCCGTTGAAAACGGCGGCTTTACGGTTGAGCTGCAGCGCCTCGCGCACATCCGCGATCAGCTGTGGCGCGCGCACCAGCTGCAGGCGAAAAGGCAGTTCGAAGCTGGTGACATAGTCGACGTTCAATAGCGCAATGCGCAGACGCTCCTCAGCCCCGGCCTGCAGCTGACGACACTCCAGAAAGACCTCACGCCACTGCGCTCTGAGCCGTGGCGACTCACCGGCTTCGGTAAACTGGTATTTTTCAATATCGTAATCAATTCTCCCGGCCACCGCGCATTCCTTTCTGAATCAGTCCGGCGTCATAATAACATCCTCTGGCGCAGTACCCTATGCCGAGCGCCCTCGCGTATCCCCTTCCCGGTTATTTACGATACAGATAACGGGTGATGACCACATCAAGGACATACAGCAGGAAAATAACGCTGCTTAACCACAATAAACCTGCGAATAAATCAAGTAATTGCATCGTTGCTCCCTCACTGTTAGCCATAGCCAAATGACGCCCTATCACCATAAAGTAGTTAAGTTCTGCCTTAACAGCCACCGAATAACATTATTTAGTGAAAAGAAACCCCGGCGCTATTGTACGTTCATTTCACTGTCATCAATTTGTCATCATAAAATGTCTATCATCAACCCGCGCCGCAGGGTTGCCCCGCGCCTCATGGCATCCAGGAGAAACGCGCGGCCACAGGTTTAACAACATGGAATAATATCGCCCCACCGTATCCTTAATGACATTGCATCATCTTATATCAGGCGCCTCTGTCATCCTGCTGAATAATCCGGAAAACGCTTTAAACAATAAACGCCCTGCTGATTGGTTTACCATGGAGAAATAAGATGCCCAGCGAAAAAGCCCGCAGTCTTGACCATTTCTATGAATTACTGGCGACAGGACAACACCCGAAAATCGAACTCGATTTTGATGTCGACGCGGACGATTTTTTTAAAATCGCCACCGAGTTTGGCGATATTGGCGCGAAGATCACCCGGGTTAACGAGCGATTTATTATTAAAATCAAGTCGCCGAAAGGGTAAACGCCCCCCTGCCACCTTGTTGGGCGTCACGCCAGCCGTCGCGGCCCGACAAGGTTTTCTTAACGAGCCGCGGTCTGACGTTCGGCAAAATAGTGCGCTGGTGTCGTCCCCATCGTTTTTTTGAACATGGTAATAAAGGCATTTACCGATTCATACCCCAGCTTAGTCGCCACGTTTTGTACCGAAACGCCGCTGGCCAGCTCCTGCAGGGCAATAATCAAATGCAGCTGCTGGCGCCAGCGCCCGAAGGTGAGGCCGGTCTCCCGCAGCATCACCCGTGCCAGAGAGCGCTCACTCAGCGCCAGACGCTTCGCCCACACCGACAGGGTGCTGCGATCGTCAGGATGGCTGACCAGCCGGTCGGCCATCGCACGAATTTTGGGATGTGCAGAGACGGGCAGATTCAGGCGCTGCGCCGGCATGGTCGCCAGTTCGTCAAGGGTCACCCGGGTGAGTCTCCCGGCATGGCTATCCGCCACATAATCCGCCCCCTCACGAGTGAGTCGCTCCACCAGCTCGTGGATCAGGGGAGAGAGCGCCAGGGTGCAGCAGCTGCCAGGCAGCGCGGCAGCGCCGGGTTCAATAAACAGATAATTAAGGCGCGCGTTCCAGGTGGCGGACACACTGTGCGGAATACCGCCCGGGATCCATACCGCGCAGCGAGGCGGCACAATCCACAGGTTATTTTCCGCCCGACAGCTCACCGCACCATACAGCACAATAATCAACTGCCCTTTGCGATGGGTATGCACCGGCACTTCCGCTTCATACTCGACAAAATCAAGATGACAGGCGACGGCCGGACAGGACGCGGCGTCCGGATCGTACAGCGTATTGGCAAAAGGTGATGGCATACGATTGGCCAGATTCAGGTATTTTTTGACAGAATAGAGTATTTCGCCGCAAGCGCAAGCCAGCAATAATCCGCAGCATGAACATCAACCTCTTTCGCCAGGCCTCCTGGCTGCGTGCCGCAGGCGCCGTCGCGCGCCCTTTCATGCCGCAATCGACTTCAGCCGTCCTGCGCAGTGATGCCCAGGCGGTACTCTTTTCCGCAAAGAGTTTCGCTGCGGCGATGCTGGCGTACTATCTCGCGCTATCCATCGGTCTGCAAAGGCCTTCCTGGGCCATCATCACTGTCTATATTGTGTCGCAGACCTCGGTGGGCGCATCGCTAAGCCGCAGCGTCTATCGCCTGGTCGGGACCCTCGTCGGCGCGGCGGCCACCGTCTTCATCGTGCCCACCTTCGTTAACCAGCCGATCCTGTGTAGCGCCATGCTGGCCCTGTGGATCGCGGGTTGCCTGTGTCTGTCGCTGCTTGAGCGCACGCCGCGCGGATACGCTTTTTTGCTGGCAGGTTACACCGCGAGCCTGATTGGCTTTCCCGCCGTCTCCGCCCCCGGGACGATCTTTGACCTCGCGGTCACTCGGGTGGAAGAGATCGCCATCGGTATCTTGTGCGCCGGATTGATTCACCGCTTCGTGCTGCCGGTGCGCATCGCCGGGCGGTTTAACAGCACGCTGGCACAGACGCTGGCAACCGCCCGGCAGCGGATCGCCGATACGCTGGCCGGTAAGCCGGTGGCGGCGGAAACGCTGCGGCTGGCACTGAGCCTGCAGTTTTTGCAGGGCATCAACCACCATCTTCCCTGGGATGACGACCTCTCGGTTCCCCACCGCCAGGCCAGAAAAGCGATCCACGACCGGCTGGCACGACTGTTGATTGTCAATGGCGAATTGCACGACCGTTTACAGAGAGCCGGAAAGCGGCCAGCTGACCTGCAGATGCTGCTGGCGGAAGCAGAGACCTGGCTGAGAGGCCCGGAAGCCGACAGAACGGCGCTCTCCGCCGACGAACTACTCTCCCGCTGCGAGCCGCTCATCAACCGGTACACCCCTGCGCAGACGCTGAACGAGGCGCTGCGCGTTAGCCTGGTGCGCCACCTGGCGGAAGCCATCCGTCTCCTGCAGCAGAGCGAACGGCTGGCGAAGGCGATTTATCACCGGCGCTCGCCAGCCCTTCCCCCTGACGCCCGCTCGGCAAAGGGCTATGTTTTCCATCGCGATCCGCTCAGCGCCCTGCGGACCGCCTTCGGCGCCTTCGTCATCATCCTCAGCGGCTGCCTGATCTGGATAGGCTCTGCCTGGCCCGATGGCGGCACCGCGGTCTCGATCCTCGGGGTCTGCTGTAGCCTGTTCGCCAGCTTCGATGCACCGGCGGCGCATCTGGTGAAATATCTGATCGGCTGCGTGTGGGGCGTGCTGTTCAGCCTGCTGTATAGCTTCGCCCTGCTGCCGCAGGTGAGCGAATTTGCCCTGCTGGCGGCGATGCTCGCCCCGGTCTATCTGCTGGCCGGTTCGCTGCAGGCGCGACCGCCCACCACCTTTATGGCGATGGGCATCACCCTGACGCTGCCGATATTGTGCGAACTGGGCCCCAGCTACCAGGGGGATTTCGCGACGGCGATGAATACCTCTATCGCGCTGTTTGTCGCCATCGGCTATGCCGCGTTTGGTATGCGCCTGCTGCAAACCGTGCAGGCCGATGCCGCTGTCCATCGTCTGCTGACGCTGTGCCGTCGCGATATCCGCCGCGCCGCGCGGGGCCGACTGGCGCACAATGCCCACCGCTGGACCAATCTGATGATCGACCGGACCGCTTTACTGCTGCCGCGGCTACCGCAGAGCGGGCCGGCCGCAGGTCAACTGCTGGACAAGATGCTGCACGATATTCGTACCGGCCTGGCGGTGATCCACCTGCGCCGTAGCTATCAGCCGGTGGTTCGAGAAGCGGCTACCGCTGTGCAGACGCTGCTTGACGCCCTTAAACAGGAGCCGGACATAGAGGCCCTCGCGCAGCCTGTTGACGCGCTGTTGGCCCACGGTTTACCGGCTGATGCCGCCTCATATGAGCGCGCGGAAGCGCTCATTTCCCTGTATTGCGCCTTACACCGGCCTGAGGAGAGCCAAAGCCATGCGTGATCTCGCGATGGGCGGGGTATTTTTGCCCGGCCTGCTGGTTGTCGGCCTTATCGCCCTGCTCGCGACGCTGCTGTTGCAACCGCTTATTTTCTCCACCCGGGGACTGGGCCGCTTGCCCTGCCGCCCGATGTGGGGGCTTTCCCTCTATATCGCACTCTTTTTCCTGCTCCTGCAGGAGGTTAACACGCTGGGGTTTGCCGTATGACAGTCTATCTCACTCTTCTGGGCCGCTACGCCCTGACCTTAGGCGCCGTTGCCGCCGCCGCGCTACTGGCTTTCATTCTCTGGAAACAGGAGGCGCAAACGCCCTGGACCCGCGATGGCCGGATGCGGGCCGACGTGGTGCAGATCGCCCCCGATGTCTCGGGGCCGGTGGCCAGCGTGGCGGTGAAAGACAACCAGTGGGTTAATCGGGGAGATGTGCTCTATTCCATCGATCCGCGCTGGCTGAAGCTGGCGGTCAGTAGCGCCCAGGCGGAGGTGGAAGCCCGACGCCAGGAGATGGCGATGCGCCAGGATGCCGCCAGACGACGGGCGCAGATCCAGGGCGTCATCTCCAGCGAAGATCTAAAACAGACCACCAGCGCGGCCAGCGTCGCGGCCGCTAACTACCAGGGCGCGCTGGCGGCACTGGCGCTGGCGCAACTGAATTTAGCGCATGCCACCGTGCGGACGCCGGTGGCCGGGTACGTCACCCATCTGCGGCTACGCCCGGGCGACTATGCCACCGCCGGGGTGACGAAAGTGGCCATTATCGATGGCCAGAGTTTCTGGGTGGTGGGGTATTTTGAAGAGACCCGCCTGCGCCACATCCACGTTGGCGATACCGCACACATCACGCTGATGGGGTATGATCCGGTCATTACCGGCCATGTGGAGAGTATCGGACACGGGATCGGCGATACCAATGATGAGACCGGCGCTCTGGGCCTGCCGCAGGTCGAGCCGACCTTCAGCTGGGTGCGGCTGGCGCAGCGTGTGCCAGTGCGCATCCATATCGATACCCTGCCCGAGGGGGTGGAACGGGTCGCCGGTTTGTCCGCGACTATCTCGGTCATTCCCGCGCGATTGGCGCGACGCGCCGGCAAATCCTCACCTGCCGGCGCGAATCAGGCTCAGTGATAGCCTTCGCTGCCGGAGACTTTGCCGCGAAAGACGTAATAGCTCCAGGCGGTATACATCAGGATCACCGGGATAATGAGCAGCGCCCCCGGCAGCATAAATACCTGGCTGGAGGGCGGCGCGGCGGCATCCCAAAGGGAGATATGCGGCGGGATAATGTTCGGCCAGACGCTGATCCCCAACCCGCTGAAGCCGAGGAAAATCAGGCCCAGCGTCAGGATAAAGGGACGAGCGTGGCTGGCGGGGCGCGCGCTCAGGCGCCAGATCCACAGGCTCAGCGCCAATACCAGAATCGGTACCGGCACGAACCAGAAGAAATTGGGCAGCGTGAACCAGCGCTCCGCCACGTAGCGCCAGCCCAACGGCGTCCAGACGCTGACCACCGCGATCACCACCATCAGCGCCAGCAGCACCTTGCGGGTCAGCGCGCGCATCCGCTGCTGCAGCGCGCCTTCGCTTTTCATGATCAGCCACGTGGTGCCGAGCAGCAGATAGGCCACCACCAGCCCCAGACCGCAGAACAGGTTAAAGGGGGTAAGCCAGTCCAGCGTCGAACCGGCGAAGCGGCGGTCAGCCACCGCAAAGCCGTTGATAAACGCGCCGACGACAATCCCCTGGCTGAAGGTCGCCAGCAGCGAGCCGCCGGCGAAGGCAGAGTCCCAGAAGGTGCGATGCGAGGGAACCGCTTTAAAACGAAATTCAAACGCCACGCCGCGAAAAATCAGGCCGATGAGCATCGCCGTCAGCGGGATGACCAGCGCATCGGTGATCACCGCATAGGCCAGCGGAAAGGCGCCGAACAGCCCTGCCCCGCCGAGTACCAGCCAGGTTTCATTTCCATCCCAGACGGGCGCCACGCTGTTGACCATCACGTCGCGCTCTTCGCCATCATGCACCACGCTGAACAGCATCCCAATACCTAAATCGAAACCATCCATCACGATATACATCAGCGTGGCGAAGACGATGATGACAAACCAAATCACCGAGATATCGATGCTCATGATGCGTTCTCCTCATCCCGCACCGGCTCTGCCGCCGAGAGCGGCCGCGCCGGGGTGCCGGCGGTTTGCGAGGTCAGCTCCGTCACCGGTTGCGGCCCTTTTTTAATCAGCCGGAAAATGTAGTAATACCCCACCCCAAATACCGCGCAGTAGACCACGATAAACACCAGCAGGCTGATGGCCATCTGCAGCGTGCTGTGCAACGACACCGCATCCCGGGTGCGCAGCAAGCCGTAGATCACCCACGGCTGGCGGCCCATCTCGGTGGTCACCCACCCGGCGACCAGGGCAATAAGGCCGGCAGGCCCCATGCAGAGCGCAAACCACTGAAAGGGACGCGAGTGATACAGCCGCCGCCGATAGCGCAGCCAGGCGCTGCAGATCCCCAAGGCGATCATCAACATTCCCATCCCAACCATGATGCGAAACGACCAGAAAACGGCGGGCGAATAGGGTCGGTCCTCTTTCGGGAAGTCTTTCAGGGCCGGCACCTGTTTATGCAGACTGTGGGTGAGGATCAGGCTGCCGAGAGCGGGGATTTCCAGACCATAGCGGGTGCGCTCCTGTTCCATATCCGGCAGACCAAACAGCAGCAGCGGCGTGGCCTCGCCGGGTCGGTTTTCCCAGTGCCCCTCAATGGCGGCGATCTTCGCTGGCTGATGCTCAAGGGTGTTAAGACCATGCATATCCCCCACCACCGCCTGGATTGGCGCCACCAGCAGCGCCATCCACATCGCCATCGACAGCATTTTGCGGATGGCCGGCGAGTCGTTGCCGCGCAGAAGATGCCACGCGGCAGAGGCCCCGACGAACATGGCGCTGCTGAGAAACGCGGCTATCGCCATATGAAACAAACGATACGGGAACGAGGGGTTAAAGATAATCGCCAGCCAGTCTTGCGGAATGAGATGGCCATTTTCGATGGTAAAACCCTGCGGTGTCTGCATCCAGCTGTTGGAGGCGAGGATCCAGAAAGTGGAGACCAGGGTGCCAAGCGCCACCATGCAGGTAGTAAAAAAATGCAGCGCCGGCGGCACTTTATTCCAGCCAAACAGCATCACCCCGAGGAATCCCGCTTCGAGGAAAAAGGCGGTCAGCACTTCGTACAGCAGCAGCGGGCCGGTAATGCTGCCGGCAAACTGGGAAAATCCGCTCCAGTTGGTGCCGAACTGATAGGACATGACTAATCCGGAGACCACGCCCATCCCAAAATTGACGGCGAAAATTTTCAGCCAGAAATTGTAGAGTGAACGCCAGACATTATCCCGGGTTCGCAGCCACATCCCCTCAAGCACCACCAGGTAGCTGGCGAGGCCGATAGTGATAGCCGGAAAGAGGATATGGAAGGAAACGGTAAAGGCAAATTGCAGTCGGGCCAGATGAAACGCGTCAAATTCAAACATAATCCGCACCCATCATTGTGAATCGCCCCAGCGGCAGCCGGGGCTCATGCGAACATCACTTAGCCGATGATGACGTGTTTTGCTTACCGGCACCGAGTTCGGCGCCGGTCAAAGGATCACCCTGCGGGTCAGACTGCGTTCGCTTCAGCATCGCTTTGCACAGCGCTTCCTGCTCTGGCGTCAGGCCGACAGAAGCGCTGCCATCTCCGCCATCCACGGCCGGCTGCGGCTCCTTGACATAATCGAAGTGTTTGTCACTGTTCCAGCTGCCGCGTACTTCTCCACCTTCAGACATATTGTAGTAGGTGTTAGCGTACTCGCTAATGGGCGGCAGTTTGCCCGGCGGATAGTTGTTGCGAATCGACTGCAGCGCCTTCTCAAAAGAGAGCTGATGCGCCGCTTCGCGGGTCATCAGGAACGCCAGCGCGTCTTTCACGCCAGGATCGTCGGTAACGTTGATCAGGCGTTCATAGACGATCTTCGCCCTCGCCTCCGCGGCGACATTCGACCGCAGGTCGGCGGTGGGTTCACCGATAGTATCAATGTAGGCCGCCGTCCACGGCACGCCCGCCGAGTTGGTCAGCGGGGGACCGCCGCCGTACAGCAGCGAGGTAATATGGCTGTCATTGCCATTGGCGGTGAGCGAACGATAGAGTTCCGCCTCGCTCTCGGTACCCTCCGCCAGGGCTCCTTTGGCCCCTTTATTCAGCATGCCGACCAGGGTGCCAATGATCTCCAGATGGCTCAGCTCTTCTGTCGCGATATCCATCAGCATATCTTTGCGGCCGGGATCGTCATCGCTTAATCCCTGGGTGAAATAACGACACGCGGCGGCCAGCTCGCCCTGAGGACCGCCAAACTGTTCGAGCAGTAAATTCGCGAGCCCCGGATTGGGTTCAGCAACGCGCACGGTATACTGCAGTTGTTTCACATGACGAAACATAGGCCTGCCTCCTGGGTTATTTTTTCGCTTCTACGCCGTCAGCATCTGAACGCAGGAGAAACTGTTCCGTGGTCTGAGGAATATGTTTGATCAGCCAGTCAGCCATGGCCTGCTCTTCTGCCAGAATGGCTTCGATAGCCGGGATGGCGGCGGTATCGCCCGCTTTTTCAGCCGCCGCCAGCAGAGAGGTGTAGCAGGCGATCTCAAATTGCTCGAAGACGTACCCGCTGATCGAGCCTTTGACGATTTCATCGGAAGGAAAGATCCCGCCAATGGACTGACCAAGGGCCGCCATTTTACTCATCGAGTCTTTTATCACCGAGCGCGAAATATCGTTGCGGTCGAGGATCTCTTCCAGCACGGTAATTTGCCGTTTGGTCTCATTAATATGCTGTTCAATTCTGGCACGGAGATCCGGATAATTATCGATACGGCCAGCCATCGATTCCAGCATGGATTCTGCCTGCTTTTCCATGGCATGCGCATCGCGTAGCCAGTCATGATAATGTTCAACGTGATTCATCGTCATTTCCTCGTGTCAGGGAGCGTTTATTTTTCCGCTTTTTTATTAATATTACCTACCGCCAAATCGGTTAATTTAACATCGGTTTGCTTTTCTTCTTCCAGCGTTTCGGCTAGCAATTTGACCGTTTTTTTATAGCCCAGCTGTTCTGCCAGGGTGACCAGGGTACCGTAACTGGCTATTTCGTAATGCTCGACCTTTTGCGCAGCGGCAATTAGCGCAGCATCTCGTACCTCATTTTTTTCCGTGCTCTCAACAACTTCATTGGCCTCTTCGATTAATCCTTCCATGGCCACGCATTTCATGCGTTTGATTTTCAGGCCGGATTCCTGCTCAATAATCTGGTCAATACGTTCAATCTGGCCCTGGGTTTCTTCGAGATGAGCATTGAACGCCGCGCTGAGTTTTTCACTGGACGCCGCTCTGGCCAGTTTAGCCAGCCCGCGGGTTAATTGTTTCTCTGCGCTGTAGGTATCTGAGAGCAGGTGAATAAATACATCTTCAATGCTTTTCATATTCATAGAAATACCTTCTGGAGTCAGAAAATAACTGCGAGTCTGTACAGACTCGCAGGAGATACTTTCACTTCAGGGTGCAAGGAAAAGGATAATCAGGAATTATCGGACTTGCGGCCACCGCCGTGGCTGTTTTGTCCGCCTTTTTTACCCGCTTCGGACGCACGCTGCGGATCATTTTTAAAGTTCCCGCCGCTGTGCTGACCACCTTTACGACCTGCTTCAGAAGCTTTTTCACGGTCTTCAGCAAAATTACCGGAACCACCACGATGCTCTGCCATATTTCACCTCATGTATATTGGTTATGTCAGTACGATACGAAAACATTCCGTATCACTCGTCGTTCGATATTTAAATCTAGCGGGTAATGCTGGTGAGTCAAATTATTATTCCGTTTTCCCAACATCTTTCAGCAGTAATTCGGAATAATTCTACAAAACACATTAAAAATAACCAGACGGCACATTACCGCTAACTTACTGTGTTCAGGGAAATAATACCTGCAGTCCTCATATTATCTATACAGACGAAGTACCCCTGTTGAGGTATATAACGAAGCGGCGCGGCGAGGCTTCGTCAGCATGAAATTCAGAAGTTTTCTAAAGATGACCAATAAAAAAGCCGCTGGGGGAGCGGCTATCAAATAAAAAATGGAGCAAATATCATGCCTGATTAAGGCTAGCCTTCTTCATCCGAATATGCAAATAACCCAACAAACCAAACGTGAAATAAGCGAAGCGTAAAATCCATTCAGCAACTTAAATATCACACGCTTCCATTATTTGTACTCTACGCTTTATTTTTACGGTGGTTTATCGGTGGCCATCGCGTCAGGTCAATATGCCTTTGCGCCTGATGCGGTCAGCCGTTTTCTCCAGGAGACTACGCTATGAAAGCACTCACTTATCATGGTCCCCATCATGTCAGCGTCGACACCATGCCCGACCCGGCCCTTGAAGCGCCGGACGATATTATACTGCGCGTCACCGCGACGGCGATTTGCGGTTCCGATCTCCATCTTTACCGCGGAAAGATCCCCGGCACGCACCACGGCGATATTTTCGGCCATGAATTTATGGGGGAAGTGGTGGAAGCGGGTTCCGAGGTCACCGCGGTCCGCAAAGGCGACCGGGTGGTTATCCCGTTTGTGATCGCCTGCGGAGACTGCTTCTTTTGTCGTCTGCAGCAGTATGCCGCCTGCGAAAGCACCAATAGCGGCCAGGGGGCGACGCTCAACCGAAAAGGCATTTCGCCACCGGCGGCCCTGTTTGGCTATAGCGATTTGTACGGCGGCATCCCGGGCGGCCAGGCAGAATATGTACGGGTCCCCAAAGCCAATACCGGACCATTTAAAGTGCCTGACACCTTACCCGATGAAAAGGTGCTGTTTCTGTCAGATATTCTGCCCACCGCCTGGCAGGCAGTAAAAAACGCCGAGATCAAACCCGGCAGCAGCGTGGCTATTTTTGGCGCCGGCCCGGTAGGCCTGCTGTGCGCCTCCTGCGCCAGGCTCAATGGCGCAGAGCAGATATTTATCATCGATCATAACGATTACCGACTCGATTTCGCGCAGCAGCGCTATGGCGCGATCCCGATAAACTTCGACACCCATGACGACCCGGCGCAGTGGATTATCGATAACACGCCGGGACATCGCGGCGTCGACGCGGTGATTGACGCCGTGGGCTTCGAGGCGAAAGGCAGCCTCACGGAAACCGTCCTCAGCAACCTGAAAATCGAGGGCAGCAGCGGAAAAGCCCTGCGCCAGTGCATCGCCGCCGTGCGCCGCGGCGGTATCGTCAGCGTGCCCGGGGTTTACGCCGGTTTCATTCATGGGTTTATGTTTGGTGATGCCTTTGATAAGGGGCTGACCTTCAGGATGGGGCAAACCCACGTCCATGCCTGGCTGCCGGACCTGCTGGCGCTAATTGAGCAAGGGCTGCTCACCCCGGAGGAGATCGTCACTCACCATATGCCGCTGGAGGAGGCCGCGCGCGGCTATCAGATCTTTGAGAAACGCGAAGAGGCATGCCGCAAAGTCATCCTTGTGCCGGGGATGCGGCCCGGGAAGGCAACGCTTTGAGGCAGAAGTTAATCCGCCCTTCTCGGCAGCCAGTTCGGGCCGTGATATAAAAACAGCATGCGTTGACCCGCCGTCGCTGATACAGCCGTTAACCACAGGAGAAGTTAATGCTCGAGTTACGCCCGAATTGCGAATGCTGTGATAAAGATCTGCCGCCAGACTCACCCGAGGCGTTTATCTGCTCGTTCGAGTGTACTTTTTGCCGGGACTGCATGACGGCGCGGCTGCACGGTCGTTGCCCAAACTGTGGCGGCGAACTGGTGCGGCGCCCTGTGCGTCCGGAAGAGGCGCTGCGGCGGCACCCCGCCTCCACCCTGCGCCGCCATGCACAGTAAAACCGGATAAATTGGCGTGGCAAACGGGAGCCATTGGGCTCCCTTTCTTCACCCTTATTTCTCTGCAGAAAAGTGCCACTCTGCGGCAGTCGATAGCGTCACAAATGGCCCGGCAAGCGTGATATTGTGATGGCCGATAATGTCAGGCGCTGACAACCGTTCGTTATCCATGGTTGAGTGCGCATCCGAGATCAACACCGTCCGCCATCCCAGCGCCGATGCCGCACGGCAGGTCGTGTCCACGCAGAATTCGGTTTTCATCCCGGCAATAACCAGCTGTTTTACGCCGGCCTGGGCGAGCCGATGCGCAAGGTCAGTTTGCTGGAAACAGGAAGGGTACTTTTTAATAAAGACGATATCCCGCTCGCCGTTAACACCCATCTCAGGCAGCAGTTGAGTTAATGGACTTTGTGCTGAGAACGGAGAGTCGTCAGGTCCGGTATGGCGGGCAAAGAAGACGGGCACCTCAGCCTGTCTCGCTTTTTCAATCACCAGGCAAACGTTCGCCAGAAGCGCATCGGCCTGATACGGAGATACCGGGCCATGGAAAAGCCCCTGCTGCATATCGATAATTAAAAGTGCATTCTCAGATGAAATCATGATGGGTCTCCATTCAGTGTGTCACGAACGGAGAGGTCTCTCCCCGTCCACATTGGCGGGGAGTGAGGATCTGTTTGTCAGGAGCCGGTCACAGATACGCCCACACCACCGCAGGTTACGGTAGTGGTGGTGACGGTGGTCGTTGGCTGAACTGACGTAATCATTATCTGACCTTCACTTGTTCCTTACATATAAAACATACGCACCATTAAAACGGCTCTTTTCTTATAGCACTGAGCAGATACGGATGGCAATTTATGCGCGAACAACGCAGCCGCATTACGCAACCATTAACGGCTTACAATATAGGCGCGAAGGATTTCACCTGCTGAGAGAATATGTTTCACGGTATACGCCCGCGCCTCCTGTGGATTATTTTGCTGGCAGGCCATCAGGATCTGCTGATGCTCATCCTGGAATTTCAGCGTATCCGACAGCAGTCTGTTCTGAAAAAGCTCATATCTTTCAATCTGCTCGCGCAATTCACCGATCATCTTCAGCAGGCGCTGATTATTACACTTCCCATACAGCAGTTCATGAAACTCCCGGTTATATCTCCCTTGCTGCTCGGGTTCAGAGGCGCTGCTCAGCAACTGATGCACCAGCTCCGCCCGGGCAAGCGTTTCCGGGTCCATATTCTGTAGGCTATAAAAAATGGCTTCACCTTCCAGGAGTGCCCGCAGCTGATAAATTTCATCGACATCTGCGGCCGTCAGCGTTTTCACCACCGCGCCACGATTTCTGTAAATCTCAACCAGACCTTCGCGCTCAAGCTGCTGTATCGCTTCTCTCATTGGGATACGGCTGACCGCAAACTGGCTGGCCAGATCCCTCTCAACAAGACGGTCGCCATCTCGCAATGAACCCTTGTTGATTAAGATTTTTAGCTCACCGGCAAGAATATCGGCGGTCGAACGGGAAGCGGTGTTCATTTGGCTCTCTTTACATCACGCATAAATGGTATACCATTATGCCATTGACATCAGCGTCATGACAACCTTGCGATTCCAACGGCAGCTTCGTTCAGGCAACGCAATAAAACGGGAAGATGCCTCAGCGATGAAAAGCGCATACCCCCCCCTCCACAGAGAAAAGGCAAATCTATGGAACATGCTTATACCAGCCATATCACATGGACCGGCAATCAGGGCACGGGTACTTCGGGTTACAAGGCTTATGCCCGGACCTGGGATATCGCGGTAAAGGGAAAAGAACCCATTCATTGTTCAAATGACCCATTGCTGGGCGGCGATCCCGGCAAAATGAACCCGGAAGATCTCCTGCTCTCTTCTCTCTCAGCCTGTCACATGCTGTGGTACTTACATCTGGCCTCCGATGCCGGCATTACGGTCATGGAATATCAGGACTCGCCGGTGGCAACGGGTGAAGTGTTAAAAGGGGGCGCGGGTCGCTTTATTTCTGCTACCCTCAGGCCGAAAATCACCGTATTACCAGGTACCGATCTCGACGCCGCCACGGCCATTCATCAGCAGATCCATCACGTCTGTTTTATCGCCCGATCGGTCAATTTCCCGGTCAGTTACCAGCCTGAATTTATTATCTTTAACGCAGAGTAACGCGTTTCTGGGACGGTAATTCGGCGCGCAGGCGCGGTGGCTGAGGGTATCCCCCTCAGGCATACTTCGCTACAGACCGAAGCATCCTGCTCGGGCCGTCAGTAGACTGCGGGGACATTCACCACGGAGCAGACTGATGATTGCGGTACTTTTTGAAGCCGACGCCTTACCAGAAGCACAGGAAAGATATTTACAGCTTGCGGCCGGGCTGACGCCTTTGCTTTCAGACACGCCGGGGTTTATTGCCATTGAGCGCTTTCAGAGCCTGAGTACGCCCGGCAAAATCCTCTCGCTATCCTGGTGGGAAGATGAAGCATCGGTGGCCAACTGGCAGCAAAATGAGCGGCATCTGGCTGCCCAGCGCGAAGGTAAAGCATCCATTTTTTCTTACTACAGAATACGCGTCGCCCGCGTGTTCCGGGATTACGCATCGGATCGGGGAGCGCAGCCAGATGTATGACATTCACGTAATTCTCAGCAACACGCCGGGCTCACTAGGCGCAATGGGTATGGCGCTGGGTAACAACGGCGTGGGCCTCGAAGGCGGCGGCGTATTCACTACGCCTGAGGCCGGACATGCGCATTTTCTGGTGGAAGACGGTGAGAAAGCCCGCAGGGTACTGATCGAGGCCGGCTTTGTCGTCAGCAGCGTATGCCATCCTCTGATCAGAAAGTTACCTCAGGAACGACCAGGGGAACTCGGCGACATCGCAGACACCCTTGCCCGCAATGGCATTAATATTCTGGTACAGTACAGCGACCACCGTAACCGGCTCATTCTCATTACCGATGATGACACCCGGGCAGCGGAAATGACCAAAAAATGGGCCATACTCTCTGAATGAATCGCCTGAAAACGCAGCAAGACAGTGAGCCAGAGGAGGCGCTGGAAACCTCTATGGCGATGGTAGCCTCAGCCCTCTCTGACCCGTCAAGGGTCAGTATTCTGTGCGCGCTGATGGACGGGCGCGCATGGACGGCCACGGAGCTTAGCACAGTCGCCGAGGTGTCTGCCTCCACCACCAGCGGGCATCTTGCCCGACTGCTCAGCAACGGGCTGGTGGTGTGTCTCGCGCAGGGGCGTCACCGCTATTACCGCCTGGCGGGCGCGCATATCGCCGCGCTGCTGGAAAACCTGATGGGCGTCTCTATGCAGGCGCATAAGACGCTTCTCCCCAGCACGCCGGTTAATCTTCGTTACGCCCGAACCTGCTACGACCATCTGGCTGGTGAACTGGCGGTGACCATTTATGAGTTTATGCTGCGGGAAAAATGGCTGGCGACCGATGGCCTGGCCCTGACGCCAGCCGGTAAAATGCAGCTTGAACGCCTTGGCGCAGAGCTTAATGCCCGCCCACGGCGTAAGCCTTGCTGCCCCTGTCTTGACTGGAGCGAAAGACGTTTTCATCTGGGAGGCGATGCCGGATCGGCGCTGATGGCACTGTTTGAGCAGAAAGGATGGATAACCCGCACGCCGGGATATCGGGAAGTGCGAGTGACGGATAGCGGCAAAGCGGCGTTGTCCCGGCTGTTTAATCTGAAAGTGAGCGGATAGCCAAAGCCATTCTCGCTCCTTAGCAGAAAACGAATAATATCCCTGGCGTTTGCTCTGCCATCATGCCTGCAAAATCAATCATGAAATATCACTTAACGCGTGCAAAAAACGCGAGCCCATCGGCTCGCGTTATAGCGCAGGCAAATTACAGCAGCTTGTTATAGACGTAAAATTGAGTATCCCGTTCAAAGCCATTACGCTCATACAGCGCTTGTGCTCGGGTATTATCTGTCGCGGTACTAAGCATAATAAATGCCGAATCGCTCTCCTTCGCCAGTTGCTCCGCCCGGGAGATTAACGTCTGTGCGACACCGAGCTTGCGAGCGGATTCATCAACAAACAGATCATAAAGTAACCAGATACGCTTCATCTCGAGAGAGCAAAACAAAGGATAGAGTTGCGTAAAGCCTACCGCTTTTCCATCAACCTCGGCGTAAAAAATCACGGATTCATTAAGCTGCAGGCGCTTGAGAATAAAATCTCTGGCTTGCGATGCGTTTTCTTCGACCTCGTAGAAACGACGATAACCGAGATACAGAGGAAGGAGGGTATCCACATCATGTGGTTGGGCTTGATAAATTTTCATACAAAAACCTCATAACAATTACGTGATTAATTGTATTACAAATAATCCCGATTGTCTGTCCCTTTAGGGGACGAAAGATTTGACTGTTGGATTTACAGGCATCATAAATTCATTAAAGAAAATAAACTATCTCGCATTAAGCCATGCGTAGCCAAACATAATATTTATGGGGCACTTGAACTCTTTGATTTAGTTTAAAAATAAGATTTTAAGATCAATTTACAATGTAAAAGATACCACTTTTGCGTGTTTTTTTTATTTTTACGGCAGTATTAGAGAGTATTTCGCTTAAAGTGGCCCATTGAACTCACAGCCAAAAAAGGACGTGACTAACATCATGCTTAATTAATCTCATAGAGAAGACAAGCCCACTTTTATCCTCTGCCGTATCAGGGATAGTAAAGGGATTATTTTATGAGTCATTAGCCCTGACCAGCCAGTTCATGGCAAAGCGTACCGATCTGTTCCACTGCGTTTAGCAACCTGGGCGAGGGTTCATTTGCACAATTTAACCGCAGGAAGTTCTGAAATTCCGCCCCCGGGGAAAACAGGAGGCCAGGACTGACACCAATACCCAGCGCCAGCGCGCGACGATGTACCTCCAATGCATTCAGCGGATGCGGAAGTTCTATCCACAACAAGAAACCGGCTGTCGGCATGGCAACACGAGTGCCCGGAGGGAAGCTAGCTTTGACCCGAGCGATAACAGCTTGTACCCCCTCCGAGACCCTGAGCTTCAAGCGTCGCAGATGACGCTCGTAGTCACCACTTGCCAGTATATCACTCGCGGCTGCTTCAAGCAGCGGTGCGCCTGCCCAATCCCCGGACATGCGAGCCTGCAAAACCTGTGTGTGGTAGCGGCCTGCCGCAACCCAACCGATTCTCCAGCCCGGGGCAAGGGTTTTTGATAATGAACTGCAATAAATCACACACCCACTCTGGTCGAACGCCTTGCAGGCCGGAGGACGCTGCCCCTCACCAGCAAGATCACCATACACATCGTCCTCAATTAAAGGGATGCCTGCACGTTCAATCAGAGCCACAAGTTCCTGCTTGCGCGTGACGGGCATACTGGCGCCGAGTGGGTTTTGCACCGTGGGCGAGGCTAACACGGCTGCAGGACGATGGCGCTGGATAGCTTCACCCAGAGGTGCCAGCAACAAACCTTCAGCGGGATCCGTGGGTATTTGCAATGCCTTGAGGCCTAAGTCCTCCAGCAACAGGAGCGTACCGAAGTATACGGGTTGCTCAATTGCCACTACATCGCCAGGCTGACATACAGCCCTCAGAGCCAGACGCAGTGCCTGCGTCGCTCCCGCCGTGATGACGAGATCATCCGGACCAAAACAGGCACCCCACTGTGCAGCGCGTACAGCTATATTTCTACGCAGGTCTGCCCTTCCCGGGGGGAGGCTGTAGCTCTGCCCATGTGCTTCCAGGCGGCGGCTTGCTGTCTGCAGTGTCCGCTGTAACGTTTCTGTTGGCAGCCATATGGGATCGGGTAACGCTGCGCCAAGTGGTACCAGGCGGGCTTCTGCGCTACTGAATAGTGAACGGGCTACTGCTGACATTGTCACGGGGACGGGGCCAGGTAAATGATGGGAAGACTGTATGTTCTGAGGTGTGTATATCTGGCAAACGAAGTAGCCGGAACGCGGACGCGCAACAATCAGGCCTTCGGCCTCAAGGCAACGTAGTGCTTCCAGTGCCGTTGGGAGGCTAACTTGCTCGCGTTCGGCCAGTTTACGCGCGGAGATCATCCTGTCGCCGACGCGCAATACACCTGATGAAAGCGTAAAGCGCAGCATGTCAGCAATCCGGCGGTAATGCGGGGACAACATACGTGGGACGGACATTGCGAACTGTACAGTCTGATTTTCGATAGATCTGACTATACAGGCAATAATGCGACCCTTCTATAGTAATGCCGAACCCGATTAATCAAGGTGGCATTATGCATAGCGACAACTTCGACCTTTCAACTTATTTCCGTCGTATAAACTACACTGGGCATGCAGCTGCCGATACCGCCACGCTGCACGCGCTCATGCGTCATCAACTCTTTTCAGTGCCCTTCGAGAATCTGGATGTACAAGCTGGCAAAATCGTCTCCCTGGTACCAGAAGACATTGCAGACAAGCTGCTACAACAAGGTCGTGGTGGATACTGCTATGAGGTCAATGGGCTCTTTGCAATGGCGTTAGGCGCTTTAGGTATTTCCTACCGTTTCGTTGCAGCTCGTCCGATGTTCTACCCAGCACGCCGACCAAAAACGCATATGGCATTAATTGCTGAAGTCGATGACCGCCTGTGGCTTTGCGATCTAGGGTTCGGCAGCTATGGTATTCGCGCACCGATCGCCTTAGACATGCTAGATACCGATATTGAACAGGATTTCGACACCTTCCGACTTATCCGTGACGTTAATAGCGAGTACCTGCTACAAGCGAAGGTGGAGGGTGAATGGGCCAATCAATACAGTTTTGATCTATCACCCCAGGAGTGGATTGATTTCGTCCCAGCCAATTACCTCAACTCCACCCATCCTGATGCCATCTTTGTGCAGAAGCTACTTATCGTGCAGCACAGCTCCGAGGGGCGCCTGATTTTGCTAGGTAATGTGTTGAAAATAATCACCGCAGAGGGCGTAGAGAAGCAGCAACTAACGGAAGGCGATATTGCCCGCGTACTGAAAAAACGATTTGCTCTGTCTGTACCGCAATACATCGGGAAGGCAGTGTAATCCTGAGCGCCGCCTTCCCTTTGTTTATCCTAATGAAATATACAGAGGGCTGGCTGGCATACCTATCGCAGACGACTCATTCAACACCCTATGGTTTGGATGTTGTTTTAATTCGGTTGAAGTACTGTTGCAAATAGACCCTTCATTGATGAGGTAGTTGTGAAATTCAGTACGGGCTATATGTCTGTTGATAGTGTATGGTTACGGTCCATTTATTATCGGAAAAATCATATGCAACAACGCAATAATTCAAAAAACAATCGCAACTATCTCATCAAATGTACCTGCCCTAACTGCACCAACCAATCAGAACATAGTCACACCCGAGTCCAAAAAGGTTCTGCGCTGATGTGTCCCCACTGTAGTAAGATTTTCACTCAAGACAAGCCCCCCTTCGCTTAGGCATACATTGTCATAAACTCAGGTAAAGCATCAACTGCACTTCATACCTCGCCAGCATGAATGTCCTGATGCTTTACGTGAGGGGCCTCACCTCCTCTCTTACCCGCCCTCATAAAACTCAACAGCAAACGGATAGATACCATGATCATCGAGGATGGGGTGAACAAAAGTGGTTTATGAGGTTTTTCGGGAGGGCGTTTTGATAGCCGTTCAAAAACTAATAACAAAAACGGGAACCACCAGGTTCCCGTTCTGACATAATCTGGGGGCCAGATTACATGTTCGCGATGATCGCGTCGCCAAACTCTGAACATTTCAGCAGCTTAGCGCCTTCCATCAGACGTTCGAAGTCATAGGTCACGGTCTTGGCGGCGATAGCGCCTTCCATGCCTTTGACGATCAGGTCTGCGGCTTCGAACCACTGCATGTGACGCAGCAGTAGTTAACTAACAACATCATTACTTATTGATTTAAAAAGAAAAATAGGTGTTTTTGATATGTGGTTAATGTTTTTAGCCTAAGCCCTAACCTATTGAAATTCATTAGTATATTTTCAGTTTTGATAACTGGCTTTGAGTTTTTCAGCTCATCTGGAGGGTGAATTATTAGCCAATAATACTCACTCCCTGTGAGTCGGGTTAAATATTTCGGATGTTCTAATTCATGCTTTGAAAGCATTATAAAAATACTATAAAAAAGCCTCGAAATTCGAGGCTTTCATTGAAAGCACCATCACTATAATATTATTTTAATAATTATCTACCATGTGATTATTGCTCTTTTCCAAACCATCTTCCCTTTTTTCTCTTCTTTTAAATACAGAATCTTTTTCATAATAAAATAAAAAACAAGAGAAAACGCAATTATAGCAATATATGCACCGATACCGAAAGATACCAGAAACACAACTAAGATTCCAAAGAGCGCAACCAGTAAAGACGTGCCGATAGATACCAAATTAATTCTTGTGCGAGCGTCTCTTGATACATATCCTTTAATCTGAAATGCATGGCAACTTTGGCAGTGGTCCTCAGCAATTAAATATGCACCACAAAATGGACATTTTTTATCTTTTGTTATCATTTATTTTAAATCTCGACATAATAGTAATCGCTCATCCACAACCTTCCCTGGCAAGCGCAATCAACAACAGAATGTACTTTATTTTTTTGTTCTATTGTCTCAACTCCCTCAACAATTACGAAATTGCAGTATGATTTTACTTCATTTAATATCTTAAATAATTTACTCTCATACTGTATTTCCCAGAAATAATCTTTATCGATTTTTATACATTCAAAATTAAACATCTGAATAATTGTAATACTTGTTAAACCCCTCCCAAAATCATCCAGCCATACTGGACACAATTTCGAAAGACACTTTAAGTCAATCATACAGCATTTAGTATTAAATTCATGAAACTCTTCGTTAATCTCAAAGGCAATGTTTTTTTGTTTTTTTAAGTAATCGCTAATATATTTATCATTCAAGATATAATCGCTAATTAGACTGTCAACATTCAACGAAACTGGCTTTAACTTCAATTTAGAAGCATCAATTTCTTCAATTATCAATATCTGTTTATTAAACAAATCGATTTTTTCTTTGTCACTTAGTGTGCTGAAACAAAAAGCACTTTCATTAGCAAGATAACCATTAGCATTCTTTTTTTTAACATTTTTCGTGAGAATTTCCCAAGAATGTACAGAACCATCTTTTTTGTAAGATGGTTCTAAAACAAATCTACAGGATTCTATTTCCACACTGTTCTTTATCATTAAAAAAACACCGGAACTAAGAATAATCCTAATCGTGTCATAATTAAATATGAAAGAGAAATAGTTTAAAATGATCGATAACGATCTAATGATAGACAAAAACTATCATACTTTGAGTATCGATCGATCATTCAAATCAAATGAAAAGGAAGGTTAAAAAAGAAACATGATTTCAATATTAAAGCTATTTGGATCAGATAGTTGCATTACGCGAATGACTTGGGTGGCAGATGTCCAATGTAAGTTGAAAGGCGCTTATGGTTTCGAAGAGATTTATCCTTGTTATAATTGTGGATAATAAACGTGCTTAAACATATATATGTATAAAATCATGAGAAAAGAAATCATATCTTCTTCAATTATTTGGCATGCAATATCCATTCTTTCCGTTACGTTTAACTTCATATAGCATTTCATCAGCCTCTTTGATCCACTCGATGATTGATTCTTTATTTTCTGCACAAGAAATACCGATACTGACAGTACAGTACATATCTTTGTGGGAAGGCAATGAAAGATCTTTAATATTTTTTTGAATTAAATGAACCATAGCTATAACAAGCTTGTTATTACTGTTGTTAACAATAATAGCCAACTCATCGCCACCAATTCTTGCTGGCACGTCCTTCACACCAGCGCACTCTCGTAATATTGTTGATATACGAGATAACACCGCATCGCCTACTTCATGACCATAGGTATCATTAATTTTTTTAAAATTATCAACATCAATGAGCATAAGATATGAATGAATTCTTTTTTTACGCGTCGCACGAAAAGCACTTTCCATTTTCTGCTCAAAAAAACGGCGATTTGGAAGATCTAGACCAGGATCCATCAGGGCCTGCTTTTCCAGTAACTCCCTTCTTTTCCTCAACTTTATAGATAAATGTCTTGAAACTACACTCAATACAATGGGATAGCAGGTTGCCAAGGGTAAAGAAAGCAATACCGTTCGGGTACTGAATTCAATCGTATATCTGAAATCATTTGCTAACCAAACTGTCAGGAAACTAATCATCATACACGTTAATGCTGGTTTTAAAATTTTCCATCCACCAGCAGCATAGCGATCAGCTATTTGAACTGAAATTATGAATAATGATGGAATTGGACTAACTTGCATTACGGCTATCCAGATACCAGCCCAGAATGAATCAAGTATCATATTCTTTTTTTCAGTACCCAGCATATCCTTCGACATCATGCTTGCCAGATAAGCAACCGATGGCCAGATGAGTGCATTAAGAATTAACAAGGCTATTGTTATTTTTTGATGTGACTGCTCCTGGAGGACAGAGTATATAGGGAGAAAGCAAAGAACGACACCTATCTGACGTAAAAAATATACTCGTTTAATAAACGATGAATTTCTATCAGAAATGTATTTTTCATCCGGGAAATTTGTTAACATAGAAAGCCTATTAAAAATCGCTAAGAACCGATATCACTACAACCCACTAAATAACAAGATAAAACCGCCCTGCATTACAAATTTATAACATGGGTGTAAAAATTACAAGATTGCACCTCAATTAATTATAAACGTGTCAATAATAATATTTAGCATCCATTACCCTGAATCTATCTTTATGATTTCTATCTGATGGAAAGTAATACTTTAGTTTTAAATCCTTAAACATGAAAACCCAACAGGATTTAGCACTATTGCATTATTAATTTTGGTAGGTTATTAAAAAACGACACAACATCTGACCAGTAGAAGTTTACTTGAACTTACTTATCGTTTACTTCAAATTATTCTGTGATGTACACAGCAATTAATGTCGTTTCAGTTGCCCCCGGCAAGTGCCTCCGGGGGATTTTTTATGCTCCTCAACTTTCTAGGGCGTCAACTCGCCTAAGCAAATCCTGTACCACGGTCACCAAATCGGCGATGATTGCCGTGTAATCCACATTCATCACTCTGAATTTTTCGCCATCAATCTCCTGCTCGATGCCGAGGAAAGTATACAGATCGTCAGCTTTTTCAGCCTGCTGGGCGATAAATCCACGCCTCCGGCGCGTTTCACCCTTCATGTTGAACTCGCATACCCCCAGCGCGTTAATGCGCCTGGAGGCACCTTCCCGAGATTCCGTAAAATCCTCTTTAAGCCGCACGTCTGAGCCGGTGGTCAGGACGTCCCCTTTGCCAGTGGAAATGGTGCCGCCAGCACGGAAGATCCATGCATCAGTTCGGCCATAACCATCGAGATAGACAACCGCCCTGTGCTCCGAACCCACAGACTCTTCAACATAATAGTTTGCTACCGCACCACGGGCATCGCCAAAGCCGCCACGCCCTTGAATCATCGACTGGAACGGTGCGCCGGTGATCAGTTGTCCATTCGCTGGATTGCTCGGGGCAACGCTTCTCGCCATGAGTGCTCCCCAGGCGTATAGATGCTTTTTACACATAAAGGCCCCTTCGAGAGTCAGCTCACCTGCTACGTTCTCGATAAGCCGTGTTGTGTAATCGGCGGTACTATCGTTGAAATGAAAGTCGATGTATGGCGTACTCATCGATAGCTCAATGGCCTGCGCAAAATATTTCCCCGCGCTGATGTTGCCCGGAACAGCCAGATTGCCGGCGCTATCGACCCCCATAATCTCCGTCTGGGTATCTTCAGGGCTGATGGTCGCCTTATTTCCTTTCACCACGCTGAAGCGCGTTCCGCTGCCCACCATCAGCTTCCCGTAGGTGCCTGATTTTTTGACCAGTCCAATATCGTTGTTCCTGCCAAGAATAAAACCGGCATTATCGCTGGTTATAACCTGCGAGCCGTCGAGGTCGTTTCCTCCAGTGAGTTTTGCCAGTGCGTTAAGATCCGATGCCTTCGCCATCCCGGCTATCGCCGGTACGGTCACCTGCTTTCCGGTGATCGGGTCAGTCAGGGTGATATTGCCGCTGCCGGTCAGGGCCATCGACCAGCCCTCCACCACACTACGCCAGAATGCAAATGCGCTGGCCAGCTGGTTAGCAAACGACGAGGTGCTGGCGGTTTCAGCGGTAATAATGCCGTAACAGGCACCGGAAAATGCGGTGGTGATATTCCGGGTCAGCGTCAGTTGCGTGTCGCTATCCACAGATTTGATCGCATACAGGTCAGCACTACCGCTGCGGTAGACCACCAGAATCGACCCGGGCAGTATCCCCAGCGCCTCCTGTGACCATTTTGTTGTCGCACCTGTCACCCGTGCCTGCGACGCTGCACCCGTGACGGTGCCGACTTCATACATCGCCATAATAAAATTCCTCCTGGATGGTTTTCCCTGGAAAAAGAAAAGGCCCCTAGCGGGGCCTTTGTTAGCTAAATGAACTGCTGTCCGTTCGGAAGGCGGTTGCGGTGATGTTCTCGACTGTGCAGGTGTAATCAATCGCGGCATTTCGACCTGTAGCCTTGATAAAGAAGCCGACATTGTTGTAGTCAGCATCCAGGCGCGCGGCAAACCGCAATTCAAAGGCCGTGGTGCCAGCTGTGATATTACCGGCATCGACGAAGATACGGCGGGTTACCTCCTGCCCACCAATGTTGAACGTAATATCAGAGGTATACCCCAGGCCACTGCCCGTCCCATAGGTCTGGCACACCAGGGTGCAGGCCAGAACCACTGTCATGCTATACCCCCTGTTCTGATACGCACCGTTCCGCTGTACCGTCTGGTTGCGGCGGAAGGTCAGGCTGTCGTAACCTTTTGCCACCGCAATGTCACCGATGAACGCATCCGCCTGGACAGTGCCACGGAACACGCCGCTATTCGCTTCGACCCTGCCGCGAACGATCACGTTATTGAACTGCGAAGAGCCATCCTTGGCGATACGCCAGCCTTGCGACCCGTCAACAAAGTTATTCGAGCGGATCTCGTTGCCGATCTTCGCGTTCGTGATGGAACCGTCCGCGATTTTGGTTGAGGTCAGGGAACTGTTTTTGATACGTGCCGTATCGATATACAGTTCATTGCCTTCGGCAATCATCACCGGCACTGCCGTCGCATTGTTACGGTTAAACAGCGAGAAGCGGTCGGCGTAGAGGATCATGTCGCTTGTTTCACCATTGCTGCCCAGCGTAATCCCCGCGCCAACATTCTTCCCGTTAACCGTCTCAACCTTCATCGACCACAGCGAACTCACCGTACCATTCACATCCGCCACGGTTTTAGCGGTGTTTTGAACGGAAGCGCTGAGATCCCCGACACTGGATGTCAGGGTCGTCTGCTGCGCTGCCAGCGCCTCCAGTGCCGTTGCATGCGTCTGCTGGGTACTGGTGATACTGGCCACCGATTTAATCGTGTTGTCCAGCGTCGTCTGGTTTTTGATGTTGGCGGCCGCCTGCGCGTCAATCTGCGACTGAAGCGAGGTATTCAGGCTGGCCTGTGTGCTCTGGCTGTCGCTCAGCGTCTTCGCCATGTTATCGACGCGGGAGTTGGCGTTATCCACTTTCGAGGCCAGTGCTGTCTGCTGCTGCGCCTGGGCAGTGATTTTCCCTTCGGCATCCGTTACGCGCGCCGTCAGGCCGCTCACGGCGCTCGCCGTCGCGTCAGAGGCATCCTGTGCCGCTTTCGCATCGGTAACATCCGTGATGACCAGATCGTCGAGATACAGTGAATAGCCAGGGGTACCGTTGCCGGTGGCGCCACGGGTGGAGATCCAGACCACCGCGCGTGTTCTTCCTGCCCCGTTGTTACTGGCGATACCCGTGAATTTCACCCACTTATCGCGCGCGCCCAGAGAGGCTTCGCTGACAGTGACCGCCGCCTGCCACGCATTTTGCCCGGCAGCATTCTGCGACTGGATACCGACCAGCGTTGTCCACCCGGAGGAGGGCGCCTGATCCGCCGGCATCATGGCCCAGAACTCAAACCGGAACTTCGCGTCCTCACGGACTGACTGCCAGGTGCCAAGCTGTTTATCACTGTTGCCGCTGTTGTTCTCATCCCGTCTCAACTTCAGGCTCTTACCGCCGGTGAATTTCTGAGACGCCACCACAACGGCTGTGCCGTTCCCGCCCAGCACCTGGCCATCGCTGTAGCTTTCAAACGTACCGTCAACCCACGGATTAGCTCCCTGAGTGCGGATGGTATTGATGGTGCTGGTCAGCGACGTGATGCTCTGCGACTGGCTGGTGATGGTGTTTTCCACCTGGCTTACGCGACCGGTCAGTGAACTCACCGCGGACGTGTCAGCCTTTTTACCCAGCTCAGTATTCATCGTGGTCAAGCTGTTCTGCAGACTGGTGAGCTGCTGCGACTGCGAATCCAGTTTACCCTCGGCAGACGTCATCCGGGTGGTCAACCCGGTGACAGCGCTTTGCTCGGCCTTCTTACTGACCGCCGCATTCGTGACGGCCAGATCGCCGCTGAGTTTCGTCAGCTGCTGCGCCTGGGTGGTGATAGCCCCTTCAGCAGCGGTGACGCGCGTATTCATCTGAGAAATGGCCCCGGCATTAGCTGCGATATCCTTTTCATCCGTAACATCGAGGACATGGAAATCATCGAAATACATTGCCCCCGCGCTGAGGAAGGTCGTCAGCTGGAAACTGGCCGTCGTGGTCTTCGTGGCTTTCCAGTCAAACGTTACCAGTTGCCAGCCAGAACTAAACGGTCCGTAGTTTGAGCCGACCAGCAGGCCAGTGCTGTCAGCCACACGAAACTTCGTGTTACCCGCATCTTTAATCGTGGTCCCCGAGTCCTGCTTCGCCCATACCCCCATGCGGTAGGTACGGCCCTGCGTGATACTGATTTCCTGTCCGACCAGGTTCGACTGGCCGGCGGACATTTTCAGCGCCTTGTTACCCGAGTGCGGAACCTGTAAATCGGCTACCGTCGCGGTACTGCTCCAGCCGGTAAAGCCCGCCGCGCCGCGCTCAAAACTGCCGTTGACAATCAGGTTGCCCGGCATTTTCCCGCTGGCGTCAATATCCGCTGCCGTCTGGCTCAGGCTGTTACTCAGTTGCGTCAGAGAATCTCCCTGCGCACTGAGTGTTTTGCCCTGCTCCGTGACCTGGTTCTGCAGGGTGTTCATCGCGCTTGCGTCCGCTTTTTTGTTCACGTTCGCATTCGTCGTGGCCAGATCGCTGCTGAGTTTTGTCAGCGCGCTGTTAGCTGCCGCGATGTCATTCCCCTGCTGCGTCACCGTGCCCTGCAGCTGCGTCACCGCTGTCGTGTCAGCCTTTTTACTCACCGTATCGTGTGTCGACCGGAGGCTGTTCTCCAGCGAGGTGGTCCGCGTGCCGATGCTGCTGAGCGTATCGCCCTGCTGGATAACCGTGGTGGTCAGTGAATCCACCGCTTTTGCGGTCGCATCTGCGGTTTTCTGCGCACTGTTCGCCGCCGTCACGTTACGCATATGCCAGTCGGCAGCGTACCAGACAGTGCCGAACGGGCTGCTCTGATTAACCTGCAGGAACGGTCGCAGGAAGTTCGTGTCTGCCGGCACAGTAAAGCGCCAGGTGGCTCGTTTCCACGCGGTGGTGGTCTTGGTGTTTCCCCCGGACGCTCTCGCCCCAATACCACCAGTAGCAGTGGTGGCCCGACCGATATAGAAGTTAAAGTCAGCGCTGCCGGTACCACACGCTACCAGAGCAGACATTTCGAAAACGTCGCCCGGCGTCACGGCGATGTTGTTAATTTTTGGCACATGGTCTCGCCCGGCCAGCCGGACGGCATACCTGAACGGGCAGTCAGCCGGCACACCATCGGCGGTGGTCTCCACCACGTCATAACCCATGCGGTCATACGCCGGATCAAATGACGGGTTTGGAATGTAATCATCCCCGGCAGCATTCCCGGCGTTCACCGCTGCCGTCAGGCTGACGATGTTGCTGTTGGCTGCCGTGAGGCCTGCCTCGGTTTTCTCCACCCGGCCAGTCAGCGCGTTAAGCGCCGTCTGATCCGCTTTGGTGTTGACCTTATCGGTAGTGCTGCTCAAATCGCCCTGCAGCTTCGTGATAGCCTGCCCCTGGGAGGTGATTTTGCCTTCCGCACTGCTGACCCGGCTGGTGAGATCACTCACCGACTGCGCGCTGGCCTTTTGTGCCACGTTGTTGTTGGTGGTGTTCAGGCTGTTCTGCAGATTCGTGATGCTCTGAGACTGCGCGGTCAGCTGCCCCTCGGCATTCGTCACCCGACTGGTAAGGCTGTTAATGGCCGATGTGTTCGCGGTAATACCGCTGGCCGCATCATCCGGACTCGGTGACCAGTCGGTCATCACGGTCCCGGTTTCCAGCTGAGGGCGGCAGAGCCAGACTTCTTTGTCGGCAGACGTCGCGCTTTCCAGACGCGCGGCAATCAGCCGTTTGGTGCCACTGGTGGCAGGAATAACCCATTTCACCCAGTAACGCGCCCATGCGGTGGTCAGTTTCGTGACCGCCTTGCCGTCACCGGCCCCGCCTTTAACCCCCTGGCTGGTTTCCGTGGTGGTGGTGTTCGACGGGTTATAGAAATAACTCGCCATCTCCTGCCCGTCATAAGCCCCTTTCGCATAGAAGCTGAATACAAATTCCGTACGCCCGGTAACGTCCAGCGTCTGTTCATCCAGCTGGGTATAACCGGATGCACCTTTCGCCAGCCGGGTGTAGGCCACGCGGTCGCCCAGATAGGTCTCTGTGGCGTGGCGGCTGCTCCATCCTTCCAGTGTGTCCGCATTGCGGATAAGGTTGGTCCCGCCCACGGCCAGGGAGGAAAAGTTGTTTTCCAGGTTCGTCAGCGCGCTGCTTTGCGTGGTCAGATCCCTGCCATGCTGTTCAACGGTGTTCTGCAGGCTCTGCAGCGCCGTTGCATCAGCCTTCTTCGCCACATTGCTGTTGGTCGTGTTCAGGCTGTTTTGCAGGCTGGTCAGGCTGTCTCCCTGCGATTTCAGACCGCCTTCGGTAGCCGTCACGCGGGTCGTCAGATTCGTCAGCGCGCTGGCATCGGCCTTGCCGCTGATATCCTTACCAAGTTGCGTCACATCCGACTGCAGTTTCGTGATCGCGCTGCCCTGAGACGTAATATTCTTCCCGTTCTGCGTGACTGACGCGGACAGACTGGAAAGCGCCTGCGCATTCGCATCGGCGGCATCGAGCGCCGCTTTTGCATCGGTCACGTCAGTGATGATCAGATCATCAATCAGGAAGGCGTCACCCAGGCGAACTTTTGGTGTATTCGGGATGGAGATCCTCACCATTGCCTGTTTCAGCGCGGTTCGGTTGTTGGTCAGATAGCCACTGACTTTTGTCCAGTTGTCCACCGACAACTCGGAGACTTTCACGTTCAGGCCAGGCCACGACCAGCCATTGGCAGAATCCTGGAAGGAAAATCCGAGCACCATATAAACGGTCGGATCGGCGGTCGAGCCAGCCGGCAACTTAACCCACGCCTCCACGTAATAGACCGCGTTATCGCGAACCTGCATGCCCGAAAAGATATGGGTATCGTTATTATCCGTCGCGTTCGGGTTGTACTCCGTACTGCGCGTAACACGCAGGCTTTTGGTCCCGCTGTGCGCAGCTTCACTGGTGATAACGGCGCGGGCATTACTGAGAACATCGCCGACGGCATAGGATTCAAAACTGCCGTCCGGCAGTACGTTGGCTCCCCGTGTCGCCTGCTGCTTCAGCGATGTATTCAGGCTGGTCAGGCTGTCGGCCTGGCTACGGATATCCTTTTCAGTCTGGGTAACCCGGTTGGTCAGTGAACTGACCGCCGACGCATCAGCCTTCTTCGCCACATCGCCTTTGACCCCTTCCAGCGCGTTATTCAGCGCCGTGATGGATTGCCCCTGTGATGTCAGGATGTTCCCCTGGTTCGTCACCGTCCCGGTCAGAGACGAAACAGCATCGCTGGTCGCCTTGATGTTGGTTTCATCGGTGATATCAAACACCCGGACGGAATCGAGCCAGATTTCACCATTTGTCGGATGAGAATAAAGTTTGAAGTTCTGCCCGTCCGCGCCGGCAGCCGTCAATCCGGTTTCCCAGGTGATGGTTTGCCAGTCAGTGGTCAGCGTGACCGTTTTATCCTCATACGTTCTGTCCGTCTGGCCGATTTTGTTCTGGCGACGGATCAGCAGACTCATCGCGCCGGAAACACCTTTGGCCTTCACCACCACCCGATACTTGCGCTGGCCATTCAGCGGCACCGGCTTGTTGTTGTTGGAGAAAATGCCTGGGCTGGTAGTGGTCGTCCGGTTCAGCCGGACCCCCGCTTTCCCGTCCCCGAAATCGCCAAAGGTCACACCGGCTGGATACTGAATATCCCAGGCAGTGCTGCCCTGCAGAAAATCAAAGTTTGGGATCAGGTTGTCGCCGGCGTTGCGGGTGGCCGTCAGCACATTCGCCAGATTTGTCAGCTGCTGGCTCTGTGTGGTCAGTTTCCCTTCCGCCTCTGTCACCCGGTTATCGACCGAAGTCAGTGCCGTTGCATCGGCCTTCTTCGACACATTGCTGTTGGTCGTGTTCAGGCTGTTCTGCAGGTTCGTCAGCTGCTGGCTTTGTGAGGTGATGGCCCCTTCCGCTGTGCTGACCCGGCTCGTCAGTCCGGTAACGGCGTCGGCGGTGGCATCGATGTCCACCCGGTCGGTAACGTCAGTGACGTAAAAATCATCGAAGTAGCGGCTGCCGCTAATCAGATAGTTACTCAGCGTCACCGGCAGGCTGGCTGTCTCCGTCGCTTTCCAGCGACCGGAAATCAGGGTCCAGTTTGTCCCCACCGTACCGCTGTTGTATGGACGCTCAAAAACCGGCTGGCCGGCAGAGTTGCCGATCCGCAGCTTGTTGTTCCCCGCGCCATTATCCGTCGTCGCTCCGGGTTCCTTGACCCACACCCCGATTTCATAGGTGCGCCCCTGAACAAACGGGATGTATTGCCCCGGAGTCACATTCCCCGGATCAACCTTCAGCGCCCGCGTCCCGCTATGAGGAACGGAAACCTCCACCACACTGGTCGCGGTTGACCGCCCGGTGTAACCATCCAGCCCACGTTCAAACGAGGGATTCACGACCAGGTTACCCGGTATCTGCCCGCTGGCATCGATATCTGCCGCGACCTGCGAGAGGCTGTTCGACAGGTTCGTCAGCGAATTGCTCTGGCTCTCCAGCGTTTTGCCCTGCTGCGTCACTTTCGTGTCGAGCGTGGCCAGCGCTGTCGCATCGGCTTTCTGCGCCAGCGCTTTATCGGTATTCGCCAGATTTCCGGTCAGTTTCGTGATGGCGCTGTTCGCAGCAGTCAGGTCGTTGCCCAGCTGTGTGACGGTATTGGTCAAATCCTGCACCGCTGTCGCATCAGCCTTTTTGGCCACTGCGGCATTGGTGGTTGCCAGCCCGTTTTCCAGCTGAGTTGTCCGGTTGCCGGTCGAGGTCAGCAGATTACCCTGTTGCGTCACGGTGGTGGTCAGGGAGTCAACCGCCGCCGCCGTGGCATCCGCAGTATCCTGAACCTTTTGCGCCGCTGTCACATTTCGCATATGCCAGTCCGTAACGAACCATACGGTGCCATACGGGCTGTTCTGCGAGATCTGCAGGAACGGGCGGATATAACCCCTGTCCACCATCGCCTGCGTGACCTTGAAGCGCCAGGTGGTTCTCTGCCAGGTCGCGGAGGGTGATTTCCCGCCCCCCGCCATGAGTGGCGCACCGGTGCTCGTATCTGGCCGAACGGCGGTGCCAACATACAGATTAAAATTCGCCGTGCCGGCGCCGCAGGCAACCAGTGCGCTGATCTCAATCACATCGTTAAGCGTGGCCGGGAACGCGGCAAAGTTAGGATGGTGATCCCGGCTGGCAATTCGGGCCGCATAACCATACGGGCAGCCCAGCGGGACCTCCTCAGCCGTCGTGGCTACCACGCTGAACCCCATCTGGTCATACGCCGGGTCAAACGTCGGGTTGGGAATTAAATCCCCGCCTGATGCGTTTCCGGCCCGTACAGCGGATTTCAGCGAGGTAATGTTGGCGTTAGCAGCCGTCAGCCCGGATTCCGTCTTCTCCACTCGTCCGGTTAGCGAGTTCATCGCCGTCTGATCCGCTTTGCTGGCCACGTTCGCGTCCGTCTGCGCCAGCGCATTCCGGAGCTGGGTGATGTTCTGCGAATTGCTGACCACATCGTTGCCAATCTGGCTGACATTCGAGCTGATCACGCTGGCTGCGTTTGCCAGCGCGGAAACCCCGAGACCGGAGTACATCTCAGCAACCTGGTCTGACAGCTTCAGGCCCAGGTTGATATACGCCTGGCCGGTCCACTGAGTCACCAGAAACTCAACGGTGTTCCAGCCGGCTTTCAGTTCAAAACTGACGGTATTCCAGCTGGCGTTACCCCAGGCGACCTGCACCCCATTCACAAATATGGCGCCGGTATCATCAAAAACCCTGGCGCCGGGCGCCAGTGTGATGGTGGTATCTGCGGCCACTTTCACCTGGCAGGAATACAGCGCGATCAGATAGCTGCCGGCGGACGTAAAGTCCAGCTTGGCCGCGTCGGCCACCTCATCCACGACCGTTGGCGCCACGGCGCGAACATCGCTGAATGACGGGACTGTCCCGGCGTTAGCCAGCTGCACAGGATAGAGTCGACGGGACCAGCGATTCGGCTGGCCATTGACCAGTTGATTCGACAGGCTGGTGATGCTGTCAGTATTGCTGCGAATATCCCGCCCGTTTTGCTCTACCTGCTGCGTCAAAGCGGTGACCGCAGTCGCCTCCGCTTTCTTCGCCAGCGCGGCATTTGTCGTGCCCAAATCGCTCGTCAGTTTCGTGATGGACTGACCCTGGCTGGTTATCCTGTCGCCCTGCTGGGTAACAACCGACTGCAGCCCGCTCAGTGCCTCATTCGTACCAGCCAGGCCCGTTTCCGTCTGACCAACGCGGTTAGTGAGCGATGTTAACGCGGCGCCCTGCGATGTCAGCGTGGTGCCCTGTTGCTCAACTTTCTGCGTCAGGGACGTCAGCGCGGCCGCATCGGCTTTTTTCCCGAGGCTGGTTTCCAGGCCACCGATACGGCTCGCCTGCGCGCTCAGCTCTGTCGTCAGAGAACTCAGTTCACCAGAAACAGCAGCTTTGTTGTCGTTAAACTGCGTCTGCAGGGACTCTCTGGCCTTAACTTCCGCCGAGATGGCGGTAACGCGCGCAGTTTTTTCCTGGTACAGCAGCCCGGAGGTGACTTTCTCCAGATCGCTCCCATCATAGGAGCCACGCATCTGCGCCGCCAGCGTGCTGCGTGCCTGCGCTTCGGCGGTCAGCGCGTTACTCAGCGTACTGCGCACATCCTGCAGAGCCGCCGTACTGGCACCGGGTGCTGGCCGGCCAACGGCGATCCAGTCGAATTCGATAAAGTTGCTGGCATCCTGCTGGTTCGTCAGGTCCAGGCGAATACGATCAATGTTCCCTGTCCACGGAATATCACGCACCGTCAGGGTTGCCACCCCATCGGCATATTCCGGCTCAGCAACAATGTATCGCTTCGTGTTATTGAAGTTTTCGCCGGCAGACACCCAGCGGATCTCACCCGCCCAGACTGGTTTGCCGGTTTTACGAAAGCGCAGCATGATGAAACGGTACGCCGCACCATCGACAGCCAGCCCGCCAGGAGAGGTAATGTACGGATCGGTGGCGCTGTCCGCCGGGCGTAACCAGCCATCCTGTGACACACCCGGTACGCCGGCGCTGCCGGTCCAGCCCTCGGTCGTCTGATTGTTGAAATGCCAGATAACCTGCGAATCGAACTGGATATTAGCGCCGGCAGCGAGGCTGGACATTTCCCGCGCCAGATTTTCATCGGCGGTCTTCATCACCTGAGTCAGGCTCTCGATACTCGCCTCAATCCCCTGCGTTGCCGCCAGCAGTTCATCAGCGGCCTGTGACGCCTTCGCGTTAACATCGGCGATACGATCCGCGGTCTCCTGCTTCACCGCATTGGTCAGCGTGGTGTTGACCTGAGACAGCGACTGCTTCAGGCCATTTTCGGCAGTCTTTATCTGCGCATTCAATGCGGCATCGCCGTCGGCCAGCGTTTTGCTGACCCTGGCAATCTCCAGGTCGATGGTGGCGTTGATTTCCGCAGCCGTATCAGTGACTGACTGTCTGACCTGGGTGATGCTGTCGGTCAGCGACTTGTTCACAGTTGCGATCTGCTTGTTCGCATCTGCGACGGCGGATTTTGCCTCCTGAATGCCTTTGTTTGCCTGAGCCAGACCAGAATCGAGAGCCTCATTGACCGAGGTGATCTCATCCGTGATGGTTTTATTCGCGGCGGAGATCTTCCCGTCGACATCAGCAGTGATGTTTTTCGCCGATGCATCAATATCCTGGCTGACCTGCTTCGCCTGGTCTTCAGCTTCCTTACGCAGAGCTTCAGCGGTCTGCTCCAGTTCCTGCTGCGTATTGCGGATACCTTCCTGCGTTTCGCTAATGATGCGCTGCGTTTCCTCCCAGGCAGCCGTATCCTTGATCGCGTCAGTCAGGTTTTCGTAGTAGTCATCAAAGTTATCGCTGGCCATCCCCTGGACCCAGCCGGTCCACGGGCTTTCATTGCCAAGACGATCCACAAGGCGCGCCCGATACCAGAATTCGGCGCCCATACTGAGGCCCATCTGCTGATAGCTTTTCCCCGGATAGGCCACGTCTGATAACGGCATCGGTGCACTGCCATCCTGATTTTTGCTGTACTGCAGTTCTGTGCGCAGCGTATCCCCGGAGCCGGTCGGGAACTCCCAGCTAACCTGGACCCCATGAACCAGCGAACGGGTTGCCAGCGCCAGCGGTGCCAGCGGCTCGCCGACCTTGCCGGTCAGGGTTTTCTCTTCGGAATACGCCCAGCCGCTCGAGATCTCCACCGCATTGATCGCACGGACGCGAACCAGGTAACGACCGGCATAAATGCCGCTGACCTCAAACGAGGTGGTCGAGCTGCGCGGCACATTAATCCAGTTCCCGTCGTTACGGCGCCACTGCGCCTCGTAGGCAATAGCGCCGCTGACCGCTGACCAGGTAACCTGCATCGTTTCGACGCTGATCCCCTGATTCACGACCGAGCGGGATGTGATGACAATATCGTCAGGAGGTGACTGGTTGCCCGCCGGCAATACGCTAACCGGGCGCTGGTCGATAATAGCGCCGGTATCGATGCGGGCGAATTTATCCGGGTCATGTGCTACGCCGGTGATCGTGAGGGTGGCATCGCTGTTCTCTTTTACTCCTGTAACCCGGTACTGCTGCAGGAAGAGATCATCGGATTCAATGGCCCAGACGCATTCCCGTTCTGGCGTCTCACTGTACGCCGTTGTGACCGTAATCTGCCGGCGCCCGTTAACAGCCTGAATAGTCCGGCTCTGTGAGATCCCGGATGGCAGGTTTAGCTGGAGGCGGTCGCCAGGTTTGGCATCCACCTCACGATCCAGTGTAATCACCCGGCCATTCACCGCGCTGATTCGCCCGCCGTTGACCCGTCCGGCCAGCAACTCATCCGCCAGGGCAATGATATAACCGGGTTGAGGAATGCGACCGTCCAGCCCCACATCAAACTCAACGACCCGGTCTTTGTTGTTGGTCAGTATGCCCCACAGCCCCTTACGGTGAGCTTCGCTCTGGCGCGTACAGCCAATCGCCGTCATTTCGAGCTGGTTAAAACTGTAGCGGGAAACCAGTTCCGGGATAAACGCCGGCTCCATTGCATCAGCATAAGCATTATCCGGATCAGACCAGGAAATCAGGGCGTTGGTGTACCGAACCTGGCTGCTGCTGCTCGAATAACGGGGTTTGCCGACAATATTGGCGCGCGTATAGGTAAAATCGACATCACGCGGCATATCAGCCTGCACAACAATCTGCTCACCGTTCCAGCAGGTCATGCCCCGGAAAATGGCGGCAAAGTCTCGCAGCACGGTGTAAGCATCGTTGCGTTCCTGGACATAGACGTTACAGGTATAGCGCGGCTCCATGCCGTCACCACCACGCCCGTCAGGAACCAGCTGATCGCAGTACTGTGCAATCTGGTACAACGTCCATTTCGAAATATTGGCGCTGCTCAGACGATTACCGAGACCAAAACGGTCAGCTGTAACAATGTCGTAATAGATCCAGGCCGGGTTATCCGTCCAGGCCCATTTAAACCCGCCGGTCCAGACCCCGGTATATTCACGAGTTTCCGGATTGTAGTTATCCGGCACACGAATCACGCGCCCACGCGGCTCACAGGAAATTTGCGGAATGCTGCCATTCAACTGGCTGGCGTCGAACTCGATATAAAGCAACGCGGTGTTGGGATAACGCAGTTTGGCATCAATCACTTCGGTGTAGCTCTGCAGCGTCATCACGTCGCCGACTTTGACACTGTTCGCATCCGGAGTGATTTTACGCAGGCGTAGCGTCCAGGTACTGCCGGCCTGGGGCAGATCAATACGATGGCTCCGCTCATAGCCGGAGGTGGCTTTACCCGTGACAGCGGTTTCCAGTACCGTCTGCCAGGCGCCGCCATCGGTCTGCAGGTCAATCGCATACTCGACGGTATTGCCCACCACGTCGCCGTCATCTTCCTGTTTCATCAGGGACGGCCATTTCAGGCGGACGCGAACGGCGGATAGCTGGGTATTGGTAAAGGTATGGGTCCAGGCTGTCTTGCTGGAAACTTCCGTTCCTACACTTATTTCATTTTCAGTACCGGGAATACCCTGAATATACGTCTGAGCCTGCGTACCGGGGCGAAATTCCCAGTACACGCCACTGAAGTTTTGCGAACCATCAGCATTTTCAAGCGGGGTACCATCGCGATAAATATTCTTCCCAGTTAAACCACCTGCAAATTCCCCCTCACCTAATGCGATCAGAATTTTGGCTTTCGCAGCGGACTGTAAATCATTCGGCTGTTCCGTCGGTGTACGCGGTTTTGAGTCGCCACCCTTGCGCCCTTTAATTATGTTATTTGCCATATTACGCCCATAAAAAAAGCCACCGCAAGGTGGCCTGAATTGGATGGTTTACTGAATAAAACTTATTGCTGGTCTTCTACGTAAATACCGGCAGATATAATGGCGCCGCCAATTCGGCGTTTGCCATAAAGCAAAGGGACTGGGTATCCCTGTGAGGCGGTATTAGTTACACCGCCAAAAGCATAGCTGGCCTTATTGTCAGCAGATTCTTTTCGTGCCAGACCTGCTGGCTGTGGGGAAAGCATCTGAACGACACCGCCGAGCATCATCGCAGCCCCCATTTTATAACCAAATGCTGACACGGGGTTGCCAGGAACAAAGTAAGAGCCGACAGCAGAGGCAACAATAATAACTGCTCCAAGAATTGTTTGAAGCAGTCCCGCCTTTTTACTACCAATTAAAACAGGAACAATTCGGATAACTTCACCACCAACAGGGAATCCTAAATCATCCTTGCCAATATTTTTCTTTCCTTTGAAAACAGCAAAGGTCAACCCTTTTTCTTTGCTGTTATTCATGAAATGTTCAAATCCAGGGATGGTGGCAGCCAGCGCTATTCCTGCTTCTTGGACTGTTGAAATCAACCGATGATGAACCTTCCCGAAAGTTTTGCCAAGAATTCCAGAAAGCTCAATTCTTGTCATTATTTCCTGCATAATAGCTCCAGTTGGTGGGAAACGAGTTAATTAATAGTGGTTGGCCTTATATCCAAATCGCCATTAGCATCTGTAAAGACTCTTGCTGCTTTTTTCTCTCCAGCTTTAATATTGAAAAATCGTTCTTGCCTCTCTCGGTTTAAACTGCAAAGTCCTTTTCCTTCAAGATTAGCACCGACAGCCCACTCTCCTTCTGATAAATAAAATGTCGCTTTTTCTTTCGGATCCAGTTTCGCTACTCGTTCACCATTCAAATAAACTGTTGCATAGCATCCTGCCCCCACGAATCCTGAATCACGAACGATTGTCAGGCTACCGTTATTACCATCGTTTTCTTGATATTTAAAAATATGCTCTTTTGAGGCGGAAATAGCTTGGCTGGGAGGTACAACTGTTGTCGAACAACCTGTTACTGTGACAATTGCCAATGCTAGAGCTATTTTTTTCATTTCAGTGTCCCTTGGATTTATAGTTAAAATTCCACAAGAGATTAACACAGAGAATGGTATCGGACGATTTTCATCGTCCTGTCTAACCAGTATCCACCATACGGCACGCGCTTGCTGAGATGGCCATACAGGTGATGCAGCAGCATATTCCCTTCCAGCAGAATCCCGGCGTGGTTCCACTTATCCGCCTGCACCTGCATGATCACCATATCACCCGGTTGCGGTGGACCATCAAACTCACGGAACCCGCATTCATACCAGCAGTCCTGATAAAAATTGTCCGGATACTCCTTTTCCCACCACGGATAATCGACGCGGTAATCGTGCAGCTCGATGCCGTGGGTTTGCCGAAAATAGCTCATCACCAGGCCCCAGCAATCGTAGTGGCCCAGCACGAATGGTCGCTCGAGGAGCGGCAACTCACCACGCGGGTGGATGGTACGGAGATCGCCTTCTGGCCAGCTGATAATATGCCAGGGGAGAAGGGTCGCGTCGCATTGCGCTTTATCCAGTTCGCTCGGCTGGGTGGTGGCATCAGGATGGCTGTGAACAATACCGGTGATCGTTCCCCATTCCTCAACCTCCGCATAATCCTCCGGCGCCAGCACAAAATTATCTTTCGACTCTGTGGCCAGGTTCCGGCAGGGGAAATAACGCTCCGCTCGGCCCCTCTGGGCGACGAGGCCGCAGGCCTCGCGCGGATATTCTGCGGCCGCATGTTCCTGGATGGCCTTAATCGTTTTCTGACGCATATCAGCTCCTGATTAATGAGGTGCCGGGGAACCCGCCAAACGGCAGTTCACTATTCTCACCATGACGTAATTTACAGGCCGTGAGCGTGCCGTTGCAGACATCCTGCGACGGGTCATCAACTGGCTGATTGTTCCTGTCAAAATACCGGGTGCCGGCATAGTCGCACCCGTTACCGCTGCGGTACTGATTGCGGATACACCAGGTGCAAATCGCATGCAGCTGGCGAGTCGGGATCATCATCCCCTGCAGGGCAAACGGGCTGGAGAGAGTAAATTCCACCTTCTCATCGTCTTCATAATGCTTTACGTCAATGAAGAAAAGGCGCCGTTTCTCCTGCGTCGGATCAGCTGAGGCATTCCCGTCCGGAAAGTTCTTCGCATCGAGATACTGTTTTTGCGTGTCGTGGATGACAACCCGCGCCAGAGCCAGATCGTCGTAATGAAGACAAAGCGCGGATATCTTCCCGTCGATGTTCCCTACCCGCAGCGTTGGCTGCGCGTCACTGCCCGTGGTGGAGGACTCGATCCCTTCGATTTCGCATGGCCAGGCTTTATACTCCCGCCCCTGCCACCAGATGCTTTTCGCCGGCAGCTTATCCAGGTCGCCGCCAGCGGCGAGGATTTCGGCTGCAGTATGGGGAACGTTATAGCCGTGGAAATACAAAACCTCATCCAGGCCAAACGCCTGGCCATCGATCTCCAGGAGACGAACCTCATCGCCTGGCTCTAACTTCTGATAATTCGCGTTAAGGCTCATGGTTTAAATGCCTGAATAAAAGTGGCTGAAAGTGAGTAATTTCCGCCGCCCAGCGGCACCGGTTTATATTGTTCGCAGCGGTAAAGCCCCACCTCTTCCAGAGGCGGGGTCCACTGAAACGCGCGGGTGCCGGCATGACGGTCGAAGAACTGCTTAATCGGACGGATATAGTCCTCCGTACCGACAAAACTCAGCTCCCAATCCTGTGATCGGGTGTTAATACCATCGCCGGATACCTGCGCATACCCGTCACCGAACTGCGCCTTCCGGACACGAAAGTTAACGGTCTGCTGGGGATTAACCCGCGGACTCCAGGTGAATATCTCAATAGCCATCAACGTTGCCCTTTAACTGCATTCCAGACCATCCCGCCAGGGCGCATATCCTGCGCCATCAGCTCCCTGTATTTTTTCTCCACAAACGAGCCGATCTGCTGGCCAAACTGCTCAAAACCAGACGGCGCCTGCGTTGAGGTGTTTCCGCCTTCAATCGTGATATAGACTTTTGGCCCTTCCGACGCGCCGGCGTTCTGAACACCACCGACAGCGCGTACACCCAGCGAACCATCGCCGGCACGCGTCAGCGGCATGATGGCCTCCGGCCCGGCCTCGCCAAATACGCCGGCCCCTTTTGCGAAAGCGAAGAACTGCGGAGAGTCGTAGACCTGGTTGCTGTATGCGCTCAGCGACGGTGAGTCGTAAACGCCGCCTTTGGCGTTGAACTGGAAGTTACTGGCGGCATTCTGGATCGCCGTCCCCGAGCCTGCGCCCGCAGCGCCCGTGACAACGCTGGTCCCGACGCCCACCACGCCCATAATGGTTTGCATGACGGAACTGGTGACCAGCGCCTGAGCGGCCATATCAACGAGGTTTTTTATGATCGACTGCGTGAGCGAGGAAAACAGGTCAGCCATGTTCTCCTTAAAGCTTCTCGTCCGCGTCAGCATGCTCGTCAGGAAGTTGCTTGAGCGCTCATGGGCCGTTTCAAATAACCCGACGGCCAGGCTCTGGAATTCTCCCTGTGATCGGTATAACTCCAGTGACGTCTGATACTGCGCATCGGCGGATTCTTTCGTCGCCTTCTGCATCAGCATTTCGTACTGTTCTTTGTTGATCGCGCTGCCCTGGTAGTACGCCTGCAGCAATGCCTGCCGCTGCGCAAGCTGATTGCGCAGCGAGACCAGTGGATCAACTTCGCCGGCGATATCCAGTGCCGGCGCAGCGATTTCATCGGCATGCGCCTGCAGCAGCTCTTTCGCAGTATCTCTGGCCAGCGTTATTCGTGCGGCCTGGTACTCTTTTTCATCAAGAAGGCGGGCTTTGAAAAGCTCAGCCAGGTCCCGGCTGGCTTCCTGCTCTTTTCGCAGGGTTTCCTGGGCGGGGGAATACTGCGCGGCCAGATCCAGTCGCTGTTTCTGGTAGTTCTCTGCATTCATTAACAGCGCGCGCTGCAGGTCAGCATCACTGGCGCCATTTTTCTTCGCCGCTTCCTGCAGCTCCCTGTTGCTGTCCTTTTCCTGCAGGTTAATTCTGGCCAGGCTGGATGCATGGGCTTCTTCAATTTGCTGCCGTAGCGTTTTGAACTGGTCGACCTGGGACTTACTGCCTTTCCCCGTGCCAGTACCGCCATCGCCGCCCCAGGGATTTCCATCTCCGGTCTCTTTGGGGGGCGTGCTTAACGCTCCTTTCAGATCGTCCGTAAGGGAGGTTATTTTTCCCGATAAACCCAGCTGAGCCAGTGTTTTTGCATCACTGACACGCTTAATGTTTTCTTCGGTTTTGCGGAGTCCCTCGTTAACGCTATCGAGATCCGCCCGCGCCCGCGTCTGGTCTTTTGTCACCCCTTCCAGCTGGCCGAATGGGTCAAACGCTTTCAGGCTGCCGATACGGCTGTCGGCATCCTGAATTTCTTTTATCAGCTGGTTACGCTGCACGACCTGGTTTTCGTACTGATCCTCCAGGTCGAACTGCTTCACATTTAACTGGTTAAGCGAGAGGCGCATCAGCGCTTCACTGGTTTCCACTACGGCATCTTTTAAATCAATGGCTGACTGCCGGGCTTCCTTTGCCTTCTCATGAAAGTAAAGAATGCCTGAGCCGGCCAGCATCGCGGCGCCGAACGGACCACCGATTAAATTTAATGCGCCTCTTGCCAGCCCCACCGCAACGGAAGCCGCGCGGGCCGATATCGACATCTGCCGGTTTGCCGCTGCCAGTTTCAGTTTCGCCTGGCTGGCCAGATTGGTTTGCTCAGTTTCCTGCCGGATAAGCCGGGTAAACTCATCCTGGTAACTGATATTCATCCCATACTGTTTAGCCGTCCGCTCCATCTGCCGGTAGTGGCCAAACTCAGCGTCGTTCTGTTTCAGGATGGCCGCTGTCGAATCCAGCGTTTTGCGGGCAATATCCGCATCAGCCTGCGCCCGCGCTTTTACCGCCGCCTGGCTTTCCCGCCAGGCCGCGATATTCTCCCGCAGCCCTGCAGTCAGTTTCGTGGATAACACGGGGATCAGGCTGTAAAGCGCCACGCTGGAGACGGTGTTGAAATTGTCTGCCAGGCTGTTCAGTGCCTCCGTGGCAACCTGAATCCCGCTGCGGAGTGGCCCGTTACTGCTCTGGCCGATCTTAATGACCATCCCTTCAAACGCACTGCTCAGCCCCAGCAAATCGCCGTTCAGGTTGTTAACCCTGATGGATGCCTGCTCATGCGCCGTTTTGGTACCGGTCAGGGAAGCGGTCAGTTCATCAAGCTTTGAACAGTTCTGGACCAGGATAGACGCCGCATTCAGGTTCTCCACGCCAAACAGTTTTACGGCCTGGGCCGTGGAGAGATTTTTCCCGGAAAGATTGGTCAGCGCCTGGCTGAGACCAACCACGGACGGCTTGAGGCTCTTGTCCGTGCCCTTTTCCAGATTCAGGATGACGTTACGCAGCGCCGTGCCGGCTTCACCGCCTTTAATTTCACGCTCTGCCAGCACCTGAATCGCGGCATTCAGCTGCTCAAAACCAACGCCGGCCTGTGCGGCTGCGACGCCACCATTTTTAATGGCAGCCGCCGTATCAACAATCTCCGACGACCCGTACTTCGCGCCGGCGGCCAGCACGTTAATATAACGATCCGCCTCCTGCGCGCTCGCCCCGTACTGGTTTAAGGAGAGCGCCAGCGTTCTGGTCGCATCGGGCAACGTTGTGCCGGCGGCCTGCGCCAGGATAAGCGCGCTGTTCGTAGCCTTCTGCAGTCCATCGGACGTTTTTAAAAGCTCCGGTTTAGCCGACGCCATCAGCTTTAGCGCTTCGGCGGCCTGGCTGGCGCTGTACTCTGTCGTGCGTCCCATTTCCTGCGCAGCCAGATCCAGCGCTTTCATTTCAGCTGCAGTCGCACCGGTGATGGCCTGCAGGTCTGATAACGCCTGTCCATATTGTCTGGACGTGGTGACGATCGTGCCGATGGAAAGGCCGGCTCCTGCCAGCCCCGCCAGCCGGCTGGCCATCCCGGATATCGACAGACCGACCTTCTTATAGGCGTCCTCCGTCTTTTTCGCGTCCGCCTGGGCATTACGGTTAAACCGTCGTGACTGGTTCTCCGCATCGCCATACGCTCCCAGCAGCTGGGATTTAAAACTGGCTGCGTTCAGGTGCAGCCCGACCGCTAAAGATGCGACGTCTGCCATTACATTAATGCCCTCATGACTGCCGCGCATTCATCATCGACCCGGGATGGCGCAGGTGTGGTTTCGGTAGGTGGCGCGTTTTCATCGCCAGGACGGCGGAAAATGCCCTGTTTCAGGAAGTAGGCTCGCCAGTGGTACAGCGTGTTTGCCGGCAATGCGGCAATTTTGGATGGGTCAGGCTCGCCCCAGCGGTCGGCCAGCCAGAAAATCAGCTCCAGCCAGGGCGAGTCACTCAGTTTTTTTCCGCTTCCTCCAGCTTGCCGATTGCGTGTTGCTTCACTTTTTCCACTGCGGCCAGCAGTTCGGGGTTTTCATGGGCCTTCAGCAGTTCGGCTGCCGTGGGTTTAAACTCATCCGGAATGGCCGTTCCATCCGGCTGAACCAGTGCATCGATGACGATCTGGATGACTTGCTCCGATGCCTCGCGCGCTGCGCCAGCTTTTGCGGTTTCAGCCATTTTCTCTTCGTAGCTGATGAGGTAATCCCCGGTCAGGCGGCGGATGAATACGGTGGCGCCAAATAACTCGGTTTTAATGACGGTTGGCTCCGATTTAAGCAACGCGGATTTCAGCGTGGACAGGTAATCTTTATCTTTCACAGGTAGTCCTTAAAAATAAAAAGCCACCCGAAGGTGGCTGTTTAAAGGTTAAGTTAATCAGGCACCGCCGGAGACAGCGACGGTTCCCCAGGCGATCTTGTTCTGTTTACCCTGAACAGTGATCTGGATGACCTCATTCGCCGGAGCGGCGATTTCATTCATCTGCCACCCGGACAGCGCCAGGAGCATCGTCGCTGTTCGCTTGTTGGGTAATTCGACGTATAACTGGATGGTCTTGCGGGCCTCTGCTGCGTTCAGCAGCGCGGCAAAATCGGTATTGCCCGGATCATCAATGAAGCCCAGCGACTTTTCAGGCCCGTCAGGCAGATCGCTGATGGACTGTTTCTGCTTATCCAGTAACGTGGTGCAGTCGACAAAGCCCCCCGTCTGCCCCATTGCACCCAGCGCTTTACAGTTAATCAGCGGTTTCAGCGCTGACGTGGCAGCGCCAGGCTCTCCGTATTTCACAATGGTGCCCGCCGGCAACATCGCATATTCAGGCGAAGTTTTATCAGCCATGTTTCTCTCTCTTTTTATACGGCAGCGGATGCTACCTGTTTTCAATGCCGTTTCGGATTTCCACGGTTAACACGCGCAAAACGGTCTGGAGGTTGTAATCCAGGGCGGGTCGGATAAAGGGGTCTGCAACCTGTTTAACCGTGCCAAACTCCTGCGCCAGCGCCTTCATATGGTGCTGCTTGCTGGGGCCGACACGGAGCGTTACAACCGCGTTCCCTTTACCCTTGCGGGTGGAAGAGCGGATTTTGATTGAGTCCCGCATGTGCGGCCCGGCAGACGTTTCGTCAAAGCCGGCATGCTGCTTCATATCTTCCTCGACGACCTTTAGCGCTTCGCGCCCGGCATCCCGCAATACCTTCGTCGCCACTTTTTCGCCCAGGGCCATTAACTGCCGCTCCAGCTCATCCAGCCCTTTAACTTCCATTCGGATCACGAGGAGTCCTCCACGTAGTGAATGATGAAATCGCGGGTCAGGCGATACTGAATGCGACGATTCGTCAGCTGGTTTTTATCCTGATGGATGCCGCCTCGTTCCACATACTGAACCGGAATACCCTCCAGCTGGCCATGAACGACGGACTTCAGTTCCGTCCAGATTTTTTTATCCAGCTGCAGCAGTGAGGTGTAATCATCGAGACGGTACAGATTCACCTGGATACGGGCAGATACGATCCCCGTTCGCAACATTCCCGAGACCATTTCCGGGTCAGAGATACGCTGAAAGGTCGCTCCTTCCTGGACCGTGTCCGGCAGTAAAAGCGGATACGCATTCATGCCGGTGATGCGCTCCAGCGCACCCTTAATCGCCAGCTCTATCATGCCGCCCGTCAGCCTCCCCCGTGATAATGATCCGGTCCGTTTTGCGGTCGATATTACGGACGGTATAAACCAGATTTTTCGTCGTGATTTTCCAGTCGATATCAACCAGCACACCCGGATAGACCGTAAACAGGCAGGTTTCCACCACCTGCTGCTGATCCAGCGTGCGGACTTTCCGCCCCGATACCAGCTCCCGTTTTGCCCACGCTTTTCCCGATTCAACCTGCTTTTCCGGTAGCGGTTCGCCCAGCGGCCCCCGACCGGACTGTACGTAGCTAATCGCAATGCGACAGTCCATATCACCCGGTTTCAGGCTCATAGCGTATGCTCCTGCAGGGGGAAAAGAAGATGCCTCACCGCAGCGGTTTCCAGCCACTGTCCGGTATGGCCATTCAGATACGCATCGCTGACCAGAAACTGAATGGCCAGACGGATATCTTCATCCGCGATAAATCCGCGGACGGTTTCCGGGAGTGCCTGCAGCTCCTCATCACTGGTGACCAGCTTGCAGTAATAATCACGCTCGATGCTCCGCTGCGCGGCGTTCACCATTTGCGTGAGCATGGCGTCATGCTCCGTGAAATCCAGTTCCAGGCGTAGCTGGTTTTTCACATCATCCAATGTCAGTATCAAAATCGATGTCTCCCGGCTTCGGTTTCAGCGCACGTTCGGCATCCTCCGGCCATACCGCGATACGCCGCTTAACCAGTTCTTCGGCGCGCGATCCTTCAAAGCACGCGATATCTCCACGGGAATAACGGTGGTGCGGCCCAAGGAACACAACGGATTTACGCTCTGCCTGTGCGACCACGGTCGCATGGTTGTCCTGTGTGCCTGTTTCTTCCGGCTCCACTGCTTTATTTTTCGCAGCCATAACATTCTCCTGAAAGGGAAAAGCCCGCATATGCGGGCCGTATTTACTGAGGGATGGGTTAGAACAGGACGCCGGTACCCAGCACCAGGCCTTCCGGATGACGGAAGCCAATATCATGCTCAGTAACAACGCGGATTAGCGACTGGTTACGGGAAAACGCAGATACCAGGGTGCCATCGGCATCGATGTAAGAGGCTTCCTTCGAGAAGTCGACTTTCATATTGCCGTCTTCAGCGATAACCACATCATTAAAGTCAGCAAAGTAAATCTCAGTCTCCTTACCCCCGGTCCCCAGATTCGCAGGGATCGCGCTGGTACGCTGAACCGGATATCCTTTAAGTAATCCCTGAGCCATTTCCGGATAGACTTTGTTGCCGTTGCCGTCACGCAGCCCAAACAACTTCATATAGGTACGGTTCGACATGCCCCAGCCGCTGCTGATCATATTGCTGTTGCCGTCCATCGCCATCAAAATGATCTTGTCCAGGTACTCGTCAACCGTGTTCAGGTTGATCGCTGCATCAGCTTCCCACGGCAGCAGGCGGTTCCACTGCGTCGCGCGCGCCTTCATACCAATCGGTGTATCGCCGGTACCGTCATCGCGCATAAAGGCTTTATCCTCACGCACTGAGATGGCGGTCAGAATATCCTGCAGGACCAGCTGCTCGACGTTGAATCCGGCGCGGCCAATCAGTGCATTGGAAATAGGCACCATCGCAATCAGAGTTTTCGCCGTAAGTTTTACATCATCAAAGCGTGTTTCTGATGTCTTGGCGTCTTTGTTTTCTCCTGTGTAGCTTGCCGTTGCTCCACCGGCCACGCGTGGTAGCGTCATATTACCGTTAGGCAGCGGAACGGGACGGGCACCCAGCTTGCGGACGATGGTTCGGTCGCTCAGTAGCTCGATCACCTCACTGTGGAGGTTCTGCGGAATAAGCACACCCCCGGACGCCGCTGCGGTGGAAATGGCCATCGATACGGACTGGTCATTCAGTTCTTCTGAAGCGAATTTTGCCGCGTCCTGCAGATTCCCTGCGCCTGCGGCGACAGACATAACCAGTCGGGTCATGCCAGCACCGGTGTACTGTTTCGGCTCCTGCTTAACAATAATGCCGGGGGCCTGCTGAGTCGCTTTCACGGGTTTTGCGACCAGCGCCGCAGCACGTTCGGCGGCTTCCAGGCGTTCAATTTTGGCGCTGATATCAGTGAACTGCTGCTGCAGGTTCGCAAACTCCGTCAGCTGCTCCGCAGTCAGCGTGCTGCCGCTGGCGTCAATGGTTGCCAGGGCCTGAACCTGTTCGTTGATACCCGCACGCTGACGACGCAATTCTTCAATATGTGGCATTTTATTTCTCTCTTTTTAGACATAAAAAAAGCAGCCTGCTGGCTGCTTAAGGTGACGCGGTTTATGTTTGCGCCGGGTTACATTTTGGTTTGCAGATCCATCGCGGCTGCCTGCATCTGAATGGAGGTTTTTTGACGGGCTTGCTGATACTTTGCCGCGATAGCATTGATCGCCGCCTGGGGGTCAGAGACTTCATCCGCCAGGCCGGCGGACACAGCGCCAGGGCCAAAATACAGCCCCGCCTGCGTATCAATGACGGCCTGCTGATTCAGGCCGCGATATTCGGCCACCGACCCCGTAAACGTCTCGTACATTTCGTCGATCATGCCCTGGAACATACCCAGCGACTCTTCACTCAGTGGTTCATGTTGGGTGCCGTTATTTTTGTTATCTCCCCGGTAAATGGTGGTGAACGTCAGCCCCATTTTTTCTTCCATCTTCGACGTATCGAGGTGCTCCATGATCACACCAATCGACCCCACGCCACTGGTCTGGCTGACGATGATTTTGCTGCAGGCCGATGCGATGAAATACGCGGCGGAATACGCGCTGTAGTTCACAATCGCCGTGATGGGTTTCGTGTCGCGAGACTGATAAATGTAATCGGCCAGCTCCTTGCACCCCACCGCTGCGCCGCCGCCGGAGTTAATATCCAGAACGATTTCGCTGATTGAGGGGTCGTTTAATGCCGCCTGCAGCTGCCCGCGGATCCGCTCGTAGCTGGTCAGCTCGGAGCACATCGCCGTAATCTGCCCCCGGCGTGGAACAAGAATGCCGTGAACGGGGATCACTGCCACCCCGCCGGTGGGCTGAACCTGCTCAGCTGCAGGTGATTTACCCGGATTCAGCGCCATCTGAATGACGGCATCTTCGGTGATCCCCTGAATGCGGGGGATGAGCACCGCTTTCACGGAGTCCATTGTTTGCCGCGTCACGTAATGCGGCACGCCAAAGACCATATCTGCCAGGTGCGGCAGGTTAATTAATTTCGTTGTCATGTTGTCTTCCAGGTCATCCCGCGCGGCGGGAAATAATCAGGCTCTGGCCAGAAGGGATTCTATTTCGGCCAGCTGTTTTGCTGTCGGCGACTTATCGCCAGGAAGGATCTTCGCGCTGTCGACCATATTGAGCGGCGTCAGGTATTTGTCCCCGCCAGCAATTGGCGGTAGATTCTCCATACGCCGGATATCGTTAGTGGATAGCCATCCCCACTGGCGGCCCAGCGCATACGATTCATAGCGTGACTTCTGGTCGCCTCGCAGCAGCCCGGAAACGTTGAACTCGATGTACAAATCGCGGCGTTCGCTGGGCAGAAGCAGATCGCGCTGCATCGCACCCTCATGGCGTTTCAGCCAGGCCAGCAGCGTATACATCACGAACTGCAGGCCCTGGTGCTCGATGTTGTTGTTGGTCGCTTTCGCCAGCATCTGCACCATATGTGGCGGGATTTTATAGAGCCGGCAGACCTCTTCCACGCCCCACTGCCGCGACTGTAGCAGCTGCGCCTTTTCGTTATCCTGCGACAGTTGTTTGTAGCTCATGCCCTCCTGCAGCAGTGCCACAGAGAACATATTGTGAATACCGGAATGGCGTTCGGTCCATTTCGCCAGCAGGCGATCAATAGCATCCTGGCTTTTAATGGTCGCAGCCTCTTTCGGACGCTCTATCACCCCGCTCATCGTTGTCCCGCGCCGAAATGTCGCTGCCGCATGCTCCTCAACGGCCAGATTCAGCCCCAAGACATCGGCGTTCGTCTGAATGGGGGAACTGCCGATATAGCCATCCAGAGAAAAGACCTTCACATGGTGCATCATGCGCATCGGCAGAATTTCACCGACTTCCGGGAGTTCGTAATACGGCATACCGTCCGGCCCCTTCAGCACAATGACCTTTTTCGGGTTAATGGGGATCAGCTCTTTCGGGTAGCCTTTTCCGTCCCGTTCGATGATCGAGTAGCAATTTCCCTCAAGCCCCAGCAACCCCTGCTGCTGCTCGAAATACTCGAATGAGGTGTCTTTCCTGTTGGGCTGGGAGTGAATCAGGTCATAAACCGGGTGGTCCGTCGCACGCTGGCGCCCGCCATTTTTATCCCGCCGGTAGAGTTCGCACGGCAGCTGCGCGACTGACTCCGCCAGGAGGGTGACACAGGCCCGGACCGCTGAAAGTCCAAGAGCGGTTTCCGGCGTGATTATGATGCCAGTTTTGCTCTGGCTTGAACGAACCCCGCCCAGCATGGCTTCCCAGAAGCTATTACCAGAGTATTGTCGGCCCCTGAACATCTGGGGTAGGAACATTATTTACCTCCGCCATTGCTGACGCCGGAGGAAAAGGCCCGGGTTGTCATATATGACCAGCCCAGACAAATAATTCCTCCTGTTATCAATCCCACTGATGGAGAAATAAGCCAGGCACCTGCGGATAACAATCCAGCACCAGTGAGGCCGACAATAAAACTCAGAACTGAAATTAGCATGCTATATCTTCCTCATCGTATACGGATGTCATCACTGAACTGTTAAGCATGGCGCGCCCCAGCCCCATCATTAAACCAACCGCACCATCTATCTTGTTCTGCCGCCCTTCTTTCCCGGGACGCACAATATCGTCACTTCCGGGAAGGTACTGGCCGACGATATTGGAAATACACCAGTTCATGACAGGGTGTCCGTCATGATGGAATCTCCCCGAGATGAGCGCAGCCTCAATCTCTCTCATAGGATCACTCATATGGGTAAAATTTTGTCTTATCTCGACAGGCTCAAGCCCCTCTTCCTCAAGCATGTGACGTAATGAAGTCGCGCCATAAGGATCAATGGGGCATTGGGCAATTTTTACGGTATTCCGCAGCTTCAGGATCGTTTCAAATATCAGCCTGTAATCAACTTCGCCACCATCGGTCGGGATCAACTTACCCTGCCGGACAAAGGACTGATAACGTTCTGCGGTACTTTTCAGCGCGGTCTCCTGCGAGTAAATGGTTTCTTCTGGTGCCCAAAACAGAGGAGAAACACAGTAAAAATGTGTTATTCCGTCTATTTCACGACGAAAAACTGGAACCACGGCATTGAGGTCAACTTTCGAGGCCAGATCGATACCCAGCCAGCATTCTTCCCCTTCAAAATCTGACAACTTAAGGTTTTTATCGGCTGCATCCATCCATTTTCTCAGGTCGTAATAAGCTGATTTTGCGCTTACCCAGCGATTGAAATGCTTGGTCAGAATCTTGTTTGTCTGCCCGGGCGTCGACATACCCAATAATTGTTTAGCCCGGAGAAAATCTGCTTTTACCGAAATGCCATAGTTGGGGTTTGCCTTGATTAATGCCTCAGGAGTCGTCCAGTCATCATCGTCATCAAGGCCATAAATCAGCCCAAATATGGTTTCATTTTCCTCGCCATTACGGGTTCTCCGCAGGATCTCGACAACCTGAGTACGCTTTTCATAGCAAGGGGATGTAATGTCATAGCCGGCAGTGGTGATGATCAGTGTCATCGGTTGTTCACGAGCCCCCATACCGGTGGTCATGGTGGTGTAAAGCGCATCAGTAGTATGTTCGTGATATTCATCAATGATGGCGCATGATGGCGAATCACCATCCCCCGGGTCACCGATCACAGGCGCAAAAACCGAACCGTCAGGGCGCGTCATTTTTTTTGCCCAAGGTTTTATCGAGAATTTTTGCCGCAATGCCGGCAGCTTTTTCACCATTTGCAGCGCCGGAGAAAATACCTTCCATGCCTGTTTTTCAGTCGTGGCGCCGCAATAGACTTCTGCACCATGCTCGCCATCTGCACAAAACATATAATTTCCTACAGCAGCGGCAATAGCGGATTTCCCGTTCTTCCTGGGCACCTCGATATAGATTTCAGAGAAACGACGCAGGCCTGTCTTCTTGTGTACCCATCCAAACGGTACGCCAAGAGCGAACTTCTGCCAGGCTTCAAATTCAATCCGGAGTTTACGCCGGGCCCATTCCCCTGAGGTATGAGGCATTTTCTGGGCAAAACGAAGAAATCGTTCTGCTTTGTTTTTATCGAAGCGGTAGGGCCAGCGGGGATCCTTTGCTCGTTCGAGGTCGTCCAGATGTCGCTGACAGGCAAGTATCGTTAACTGACACGCCAGAATCTTCCCGCCAACGATATCCCGCGCATACTGGTTCGCTGCATTGACGTTCGGATAGGTTGCCATCAGTCAAACTCATCGAATTCATTCCCGTCATCGTCCGGATCCTTTTGTCCGCTGGTCATGCGAAGACGACTGAGCGGATCTAACCCCAACAGAGAGCCCAGGCGGGCAAGCTGGGAAACCGAGTCATTCCGGACATTAACTGCAGGGTGTTTTTTCAGCCCCCCCATTTCACTTTCTGAGGTCAGTCCGCTGGCCAGCATTTTTTCGGCTTCGAGCATCAGATGAAAAGCATTGCAGTAAGCCAGTAACAAAGGTGCGTCCTCCAGCTCAAACACCCCTCGGTCGATGAGTATTTTGCTTTGCGTCTTCCACATTCTTATTGCCGCCTCCCCCATTAACTCAGCGGGAGGCGCAATACGTGTTAATTTGCTTTTTTGCCCGGTGGGTAAAGTGGGTTTTCGGCCACCACCGGACGATCGAATTCCTCCGGCCATAAACGTTCCTTTGATAGATGAAACCTTCCGGAAAAAAGTTTCTTATTTCTGGCGTGTAAAAATAGACTTCAACGGGCAGTCCCGAAGCGCGAAAGGGGTCAGGGATTTGCTCCCCCCTACCCCTGGCTGCAGCTGCCTCGGTCGAGGTGGAGGTCGTCATTCCGGCAGCGCCGGCGGCGAATACGGTTCACATTGCGTGGGCCGGCATATCTCAGACGTTCAATGAACACCAGTTGTTATACCGGTGGTCAGGATCCTGTCGCTGTAGCGGAGCCTCCATCGGCCTGCAGTACGCTTTCTGGAAGCCGTTCATCTAATGGCTGGTTCTCGAACACCTTCATCCCAAATTGACCGATCCAGGTGCTGACTGAGTTGATGTTCCCTGCGATGAAGTCGGTCACCTCGGCGATCAATCCTTTAACGACGACATCCGTACTCTGACGCCAGTAATTCTCAATCGCGACCAGCAACGGATCGGAACCATTACTGACAGATTGTTCACCTACGCTATACGTTTTTTTCTTTGCGCTATCGGTGATACATCGCAGCTGGCTGGTCTGGACGGCTCCAACCTCTGCCGCAATGACCTGCATCGTCAACGTAGCCACTTTGTTCCCGTCTGCATCAGCGCTGGATGCATAGAACATGGAGAGCGTCAGATCCGAGCGTTGATACATCATTGCTTACCTCCACGGCGATGACGTGAGCGGCGACCACCGGGAGCCGTCGTCTGTTGTTCCTGTACCAGCTCACCCTCTAAAGGCTCCTGTTCCTGAGCAGGTGATGAAGCAGGGGCCGGAGCAATATCATGTGCAATCGTAAGTTTAAGCAGGGGACGGCTGCCCTGAACATGCTCAAATTGGATCCCATGTACGGCTTCATTCATCCGTGACTGACCATCCGTTTCCAGAACGGTCAAAGTGCCATCAACGTATTCAATTTTGAAATTCTTCATCGGGTTCTCTCTGTTGCTGTTTTCTTGCTGTGGCAGCTCCAGCACAACGACTCGAGATTAAAGTCATCGTCCGTACCGCCATGAGCTTTAGGAATAATGTGGTCGACACTTGAGGCTTTCGTGGCAATACCGTCTCGCCTGCAGTTCTGACAAAGGTATTTATCCCTCTTCATGATACGGGCCCGTTTAATTTCCCACGGACGACCATAACCACGTTCCTGCCGAGTTTTTCCGGGCTGATAGTTACGCCAGCCATCACCGGCGTGTTGCTGCCGATGGATCTCACAGAACCCACTGACATCATTCGTTACTGCCGTGCATCCTCTGTGCCGGCAAGGTCGTTTAGCGCGTGGTGGCATAACTTTTTCCGAAGTTAGTGATAACGCAGTCGTTAACACCGTTTTGTGTTACAGGGATGATGCCAGGGTGAACTTGATACCATATTCACCCCAATAAAAAGCCCCGCATAAGCGGGGCTGTAGATTCAGAAATATGGTTTTGGCTACTGGTAGGTATCTGCGAAATGCCCTTCGATCTGAGATCTGACATCAACAGTTTCGTCTAACTTTAAGGAGTCATAGCCCTTAATATGGAAATGAGGCTCATATGCATAAATCGTAATAAACGCATATGAACCTTCATCTCCTGAGAAAATCTCATATTTGACGCGAGAAAGACCGGCACCAACTAACATGTATGTATCCAGAAGCTTATGGGTATTCATCATCCATTCCTTTTCCTTTAAAAATCCTTAATCAGCATACATGAATTCGATGGATGACGGCAGCAATGAATTCTTGCAGACTTCGAAAAAAACTTCAATATCAGTAAATTAATACCCATACACCCCCCCAAATATGCCAAAAAATAAAGCAGCAAGCAGCCAGGCAAGCGCAGTTTTCTTCATTAAGACTCCGTAAAATGCTATAGACATTGCTAGACACAGCGTTATAAAAACTGGCCACATAGTCAATAACAAAAGCAAATAACCAAAAAATCCACTATTAATAGTTGTATTCACCGCTAACTTAACCCTGACGTTCTAAATATGAGCTGTATCGCATGACACCATGCAATCTGTTCTTTCTGGCGAACTATAGCAATATCAAAGCCACTTAGTGAATGCTTGATGCCTTAGCCGCTGAGCCCCGTTAACTGATTTACACCCGCTACGCTTGTTGTATCCGGAGTGTTGTCTAAACTATCTAATGACTTTGCTCTGCCATGACAAAGTCCGTCGTTCTACCCGTGAGCTCAGGGATGAGCCACTTCCTGTAGTGTCTGACCTTCCATTTTTACTCAAAACCAGTAGAAAAACATCCCGCAATCTGACTAAACTCCGACATTGGCTGCCCCTGCAGCACCCCGTCAATTTGTCGGATTTACTCCACGGGGTTTTTTATAACCTGAAGCTGCTGGACAAAAGGCTCCAAGAACAAAGCCCACCAGCAGCACATTTCCAGGATATCTAGAAACAGGATACCTAAGAGTTGTTATGTCCTTCTAACATATAAGGAGCGTATCATGATTAGTTATATTCAAACCTGAGCTCATCAAGCCTTAATGGTTTTCTTATAAAAGTCTTTTTGCATTCGATAATGAGTATCTGCCCCTCGCACAATGCGCAAAGCACAGGAGAGGATTTATCGGAATCACCATTCCCACCGGTGTAATTATTAACCACCAAAAGAGTGTAATCAATCGTGTTATTTCTGACAAGATTGATATGCCCGGCATTCCGTTCACCTTGTAAAATATACTTACTCTGCTTATCTTTTATACCATGAGAGAGAGTCGCCACGCCTTTATTAAAATCATAGATGAAAATCTTAAGTCCACCATCTGATACAAGTACTTCCAATGACAGTTTGTCACCTGAAGCTCGATCAGACATTCTTACATAACATTTTCTAATCACAACCCACCCACTCATTTTTAGGTAGAATATAAGCAAGGCAGGGACTGAGTTCAACAAGAAAATAACCTATCGGGCTATCGCTTTATAATAAGCCTGCCAGCGGTACTTATCCAATCTCAGTTGCCGCAAGCACTGAGTGCTTTCAATATCAGCCTGCAGATCTTCGTCGCTGTCCTTCGCGGCGTCACTTGCTTTGCACGGGGGGCTCATCAAATCCGGGGATGGAGTTGGCAGCATCGATGGCGCGCTGACGCAGCTGCACAGCATCATCATCAAACCTACATACAATACGATTCGGAGACTGAACATATTTCACCACGTCACGGGTTATTGTTTTGTAGATGACCTTACCCGCTTCGTTAGCAGTAGCGGCCTTTTCCTCTACAGGCTTAATAGTATTCTCGGCCTTCTCTCTCTTCTTTGAAGCCTGAGCCTTGATGTGATCAGCGTGAGAACTCCAGCCTGAGCGCCACGAAATCACGTTGGAGGCCAGCAGGATTGTTATAGCGATGATAACAGCGGTTATGACCTGCTCCCCGTTGATTAGTACACCCCGATGTTAGTAATGTCTTCATAAGCCACATGAGGACATCCCCATGAAGAAGCGTTTTTCCGACGAACAGATCATCAGTATTCTCCGCGAAGCCGAAGC